>CAIKMS010000001.1 GCA_903828595.1 uncultured Pseudomonadota bacterium
CGGGCCGTGCTGTTTTAGCGCTGCCGATCGTAACGATCGTCCACCGCCATATTTCGTCGGGCTTTGATCCCGTCTCCTGTATTCGTGAGGTAATTCCGTGAGCTTTCATCAGCAATCTTTTCAGTTTGGCGCCCATACCGTCACCATAGAGACCGGCGAGATCGCCCGTCAGACCGATGGTGCTGTGATCGTTAAGATGGACGACACCGTCGTCTTGGTGACCGCCGTTGGTCGCAAAGAAGCCGTTCCTGGTCGGGACTTTTTTCCGCTGACCGTTAATTACATCGAAAAAACCTATGCCGCCGGTCGTATTCCGGGTGGCTTCTTTAAGCGCGAAGGTCGTCCCACCGAGAAAGAGACGCTGACCTCGCGTTTAATCGATCGTCCGATTCGCCCCCTGTTCCCGGAGGCCTTCACCAACGAAGTGCAGGTGGTAGCCACCGTACTGAGTTTGAACCCGGACATTGACGCGGATATCCCGTCTTTAATTGGTGCGTCGGCGGCTCTGGCCATTTCGGGCCTGCCTTTCATGGGTCCGGTGGGTGCGGCGAAGGTCGGCTATCGCGATGGCCAATACCTGCTCAACCCCACCGCGAGCGAGATGAAGACCTCGAAGTTGAATCTGGTCGTTGCCGGCACCGCCCAGGGCGTGCTGATGGTGGAATCCGAGGCAGACGGCCTGTCAGAAGAAGTCATGCTGGGTGCGGTGGCCTTCGGTCACGCGCAGATGCAGGTGGCGATTAACGCGATCAACGCGCTGGCAGCAGCCGTTGCCAAGCCGGCGTTCAAGTGGGAAGCCCCCGCGGCTGACACCGAGCTGGAAGCAACGATTCATAGCCACGCGGCTGAAGGCGTTAAAGCGGCGTATCACATTACGGAAAAAGCGGCGCGTCGCGATCAGATTACAGCCATTCGCAGTGGTGTTATCAGCGCGCTGACCGAAGGTGAGTCGGCCAAGTACAGCGTTGATGCCGTCAAGAAAGTGTTTGGTGATCTGGAGTACCGCACGGTACGTGACCTGATTTTGTCGGGCGCTCCGCGCATCGACGGTCGTGATCACAAGACGGTACGACCTATCACGATCAAAGTGGGCGTGTTGCCCCGTACGCACGGATCGGCCTTGTTCACTCGCGGTGAGACCCAAGCCTTGGTGGTGACCACCTTAGGTACTGGCCGTGATGCACAGGTGATCGATGCGTTGGAAGGTGAGCGCAAAGAGCCGTTCATGCTGCACTACAACTTCCCTCCGTTCAGTGTCGGTGAGACCGGCATGATGGGTTCGCCAAAGCGCCGCGAAATCGGCCACGGCAACTTAGCTCGTCGCGGAATCTCTGCGGTGATGCCGGATTTGGAGAAATTCCCGTACGTACTGCGCGTGGTGTCAGAGATCCTTGAGTCCAACGGCTCCTCGTCGATGGCTTCGGTGTGCGGCACCAGTCTGGCTTTGATGGACGCCGGTGTTCCGATCAAAGCCCCCGTTGCCGGCGTGGCTATGGGTCTGGTTAAGGAAGGCGATCGCTTCCAGGTGCTGACCGATATCTTGGGTGATGAAGATCACCTGGGCGACATGGACTTTAAGGTAGCCGGTACCAAAGACGGCATTACCGCCCTGCAAATGGACATCAAGATCACCAGCATTACCCAGGAAATCATGCAGGTAGCACTGGCCCAGGCCCGTGACGGACGTCTGCACATTCTGGAGAAGATGAACGCGGTATTGTCCTCGCCACGTCAGACCATGTCTGAGTGGGCGCCGACCATCACCACAATTAAGATCGATCCGGAGAAGATCCGTGAAGTCATCGGTAAGGGTGGCGCTGTTATTCGGGCAATCACCGAAGAGACCGGTACCACGATCGATATTGATAACGACGGCACCGTACGTATCGCCTCAGTACATCAGGCCGCTGCTCGCGAAGCGCAGCGTCGTATTGAGCTGATCACAGCCGATATCGAAGTCGGTCAGGTTTATGAAGGCAAAGTGGTTCGTCTGATGGACTTCGGCGCCTTTGTGACTATCCTGCCGGGCCGCGACGGTTTGGTGCACATCTCGCAGATTTCCAATGACCGCGTGGAACGCGTCGCCGACGTTCTTAAGGAAGGCGATACCGTTCGCGTGAAAGTCTTGGAAGTGGATCGTCAGGGCCGAGTTCGACTGTCGATGCGCGACGTCGAGTAAGCTTGTCTTGAGTTAAGACGTTAGCCAACGCGCCGTTAAGGCGCGTTGTGCTTTTTAGGCCTCTGCTTTTTT
Organism: uncultured Pseudomonadota bacterium; assembly: GCA_903828595.1. GTDB lineage: Bacteria > Pseudomonadota > Gammaproteobacteria > Steroidobacterales > Steroidobacteraceae > CAIKMS01. The sequence goes on from CAIKMS010000001.1 coordinate 2,252, forward strand.
ATAGATGAAGGCGACGGGCTGCCCGGTTTTTTAGACGGACTAACCGTTCGCTTCCCGCCTGGCCGCGTCTTAAACCCAAGGAATTACGGTAGGAGATCGCGGTAGGAGATTGCGGTAGGAGATTGCGGTAGGAGATTGCGGTAAGTGATCGGGCTTGCCGAACTTTTAAGCTCACAGACCACGGGCCCTAGGTTGCCTGCGGGTTTGCGACCTTAGGATCTGTCAGACAGGCTTACTTTTAACCCGCAACAATCTCGGGCGGGCCTTGCGGACCTGCCCGAGATTGTTAAGATCCTTAGCCTTGTGGCGGGCTTTCCCCGTCTTTGGTCGTGTGCGGTTTGGTTGCTTGCACAAACGACTGCAAAAGCGTCTCTTGCATCTGCTGCCAGCGCTGCATGTTCTCGTGCGCCATCGTGGCCATGTTGGTCATGGGGTCTGCTGTCACCATGGAGCGCAGACGGTCACGCAGTTGCGCCTGTTGGCCGGTGAACAAGCGCAGGCTTTGCTCTAGGTAGTTGCCTACCATCGTTTGCATCGTGCCGCCGTAGGAGCGAATGACCTGGGCCAGAAAGTCCTGGCTCATCATCGGCTCGCCGTCATGTTCTTGTTCAGAGATCACCTGCAGCAAAATGCTGCGGGTAATATCCTCTTGACTCTTCTTATCAACGACCGTGAATTCCACCTTATCCATCACTAACTTACGGATGTCATGGAGGGTGATATAACGGCTTTCTACGGTGTCGTAGAGACGTCGATTAGGATATTTCTTGATAATTCGCGTTTCGCTCATGGTCTGTCCTTGCCCGAAACTGTAGATAAAACAAGCCCTGCCCTTGACAGCGCACGGTCCCATCATACGCTTTGTGTGGCCTGCAGCAATCCCATCCCGCAAAAGCTCCTAGGTACTTAGCCTAGGGACGGCCGGTTAGGGCGGCGTTGGCCAGGCGGGGATCGACGCCGGTAGTCGGGGTCTCAAAGCCCAGTGCTCCAAGGCCCACTGCAGCATTTCATGGGGTGACGATTGCTGCAGCGAGTGGGGCGGATTAAGGCCTAAAGCTGTCAGTGCTTGAGCCAGATGGTGGGGGGCTTGGGCCGGATTGACGGGGATGGATCGCTGGCTTTTACTGAGTTTTTGGCCATCGGGCTCTACCACCAGCGGCAGATGGCTGTAGTGGGGCACCTTAAATCCTAAAGCCTGTTGCAGCCAGCGCTGGCGCACGGTTTGTGGCCACAGGTCCAGACCTCTAACCACCTCGGTAATGCCTTGCTCGGCATCATCAACCACCACGGCTAGCGGGTAGGCATAGAACCCGTCGCGACGGCGTAGCGTGAAGTCACCGCCGCGCTCGGCGAGGTTTTCGCTATGCCAGCCCTGCTCGGAATCGTAAACGCGCAGGAGTCGGTCGGGGACTCGTACACGCAGCGCGCAGGCACGCTCGGGGTGTTGTGGGCCTTCGCGGCAGGTGCCTGGGTAGAAGGGTTCAGCTAAGGGGGTGTGTGCGGCGGGCAGATCTCGGCGGCTGCAGCTGCAGGGATAGACTAAACCGCGGATCGTCAGACGGTTAAGGGCCGCCTCGTAGAGAGCCAGACGCTGGCTTTGGTAGACCACCGGCCCATCCCAGTGCAGAGCAAAGGCCTCTAAGGTCTGCAGAATGTGCCCGCTGAAGGCCGGGTTAGCCCGACCTTGGTCTATATCCTCAATGCGCACTAACCACTGACCACCTTGGGCACGCGCGGATAACCACGAGCCTAGCGCGGTGTACAGCGAACCTTGATGCAGTAGGCCCGTGGGTGAGGGCGCAAATCGCCCACGGACCGAACTACTAGCGGTACCGGTCGTCCCGGTCGCCGTATTGCTTTTCACGCCGTTCACGGCGCTCCTGAGCTTCAATGGACAGCGTGGCCACCGGACGGGCTTCTAAGCGCTTGATGCCGATTTCTTCACCGGTTTCCAGGCAGTATCCGTAAGAGCCGTCATCCAGGCGATTAATGGCCTCATCAATTTTGCGGATGAGTTTGCGCTCGCGATCGCGGGTACGCAGCTCTAAGGAGAACTCCGATTCTAAGGTCGCTCGATCGTTGGGGTCGGGTGGATTGGCCGCCTCATCTTTCATATGAGTCACGGTGCGATCCACTTCCTCCATCAGGTCGTGTTTCCAGGTCGTGAGGATGTGGCGAAAGTGCTCGGACTGCTCCTTGCTCATGTACTGCTCGCCTTTCTTGGCCAGATACGGCTGCACATTGCGCGGTCCGGATAACAAGCCTAACGAATCGTAGCCTTCCTCTTCGCCATCAACCGCCGGTGCGGCGATGCGTTCCTTGCTCATACGGGTGGTGATAATTAAGCCCGATTCCGTGCTGACTGGAGCGGGTGAATTTTTTGCGGCTTTGGGCGCGCTGGGTTTATTGGTGATAGCAGACTCGTTGGGGTTAGGGGTCTCTTTGGGCGCCTTTTTAGGCGCAACGGCGGCGACCGGCGGCGCTTTGGCTACGGCTGGGACTTTCACCGGATCTGGAGTCTTTGGGGCTGGAGCGGCTTTAGCAGCCACTTTGGCGGAGGCCTTGTCGGCGGCTTTGGCCGGTGCTTTGGCAACGGCTTTGGGCACAGCCTTGACGGCTACTTTGGCTAAGGCCTTGCTGGCTACGGGTTTGGCTGCCGGTTTAGGCGCGGACTTAGTGGCTGCTTTAGCGGGTGCTTTGCTGGCCCCTTTCCCTGCCGACTTCGCTGCAGGCTTGGCCGCAGGCTTAGCGGCGGGCTTTGCTTTGACGGAAGACTTCGCCACGATCGGTGCCTTTTTTACAGCAGGCTTGGCCGCGGACTTGGTCGCAGGCTTAGCTACTGCCGAGCTCTTAGCGGCGGTTTTTTTTGTTTTAGGGGCAGTCTTTTTCGTGGGCATTTCCGGCTCCAGTGTTGCACGGCTCAACACAACGATTATAGCGTGAGTGCTTCCAACGGCGAGGGCACATCATCAGCCCGGGGTAGGGATGGCTAATGGCCCACGCGATCTATCTAAGGCTCGATTGTGTCTGTTAGCGAACGATTTATAAAGTCACGTTTTAAGGCAGAACTACCGCAGGTGCAGCAACCCAGCCCTGGGCACGGTGCTCAACCACTACCGAGGTGTAGATACCGCCGCGAACGTTAAACTTGCCGGTTAGACGCATGAAGCGCGGCTGGGTGGCCTGAGCCAGAGTTCTTAAGATCTCATTGGTAATCGCCTCGTGGAAGGCGCCGCGCTCGCGGAAAGACCACATGTAGAGCTTTAATGATTTAAGTTCCACACACGCCTGATCCGGAACGTATTCCAGCTCCAACTGAGCAAAGTCCGGCTGACCGGTTTTAGGGCACAGGCAGGTGAATTCGGGAATCGAGATCCGGATCGTGAAGTCCGTGTCTGGATTCGGGTTTTGAAAGGTGTCGACGTGGTTTTGCGGCTGGGTTGGGAAGCTCACGGAAGGCAACACTCCAATCTGTCAAGTGGTCGTTTTTGAGGGTTGCGTACTTTACACTACGCGGACTACGGGCACCACGTGAGTGGTTGCCTTGAAAGTTTATCCATAAAACCACGCCTCGCGGGCGTGGTACGGCGCTACTCCTAATCCAAGGCAATCGATGCGACTCTCCAAGCTCAAGTTGGCCGGTTTTAAGTCATTCGTGGACCCCACCCAAGTCCACTTCCCCAGTAACCTGACCGGCGTGGTCGGGCCTAACGGTTGCGGTAAATCCAACATCATTGATGCGGTACGTTGGGTGATGGGTGAGATTTCCGCCAAGCATCTGCGCGGTACGGAAATGGCCGACGTCATTTTCAATGGCTCCGGTGGCCGTAAGCCTGTCAGTGCCGCCTCGGTGGAGCTGGTCTTCGATAACACCGACGGGGTGATTAGCGGGCCTTATGCGGCTTACGCTGAAGTCTCGTTAAAGCGCGTGGTCACGCGTGACGGACAGTCCACTTACTACATCAATGGTGCGCGTTGCCGTCGCAAAGACATCACTCAGCTGTTTTTGGGCACCGGTTTAGGTAGCCGCTCCTACGCGATTATCGAGCAGGGCATGATCTCGCGTCTGATCGAAGCCAAGCCTGATGACCTGCGTGCCTTTCTCGAGGAAGCCGCCGGCATCTCAAAATACAAGGAGCGTCGTCGCGAGACCGAAAATCGCATGGCGCACACGCGTGAGAATCTGGATCGACTCAATGATCTGCGCGAGGAGCTGGAAAAACAGATTAATCGACTCACCCGCCAGGCCCAGACCGCGCGTCGATATCAAACTCTTAAAGAAGAAGAGCGCAAGCTGCGTGCTGAATTATTAGCCTTAAAGCTGCGTGATTTAAGCGCTGAGGCTGCTACTCGTGAGGCCGTGGCCGCCGAGCAAGAACTGCATCTGCAGGCCACGCTGGCGCAGTTGCGTGCTACCGAGGCGGCCGGTGAACTGGCGCGTGAACTGCATGCCACACGTACCGAGGAACTGAATCAGGTACAGGGTCGGCATTACCAGGTCGGTGCAGAAGTCACCCGCGGTAGTCAGGCTATTGCTCATGCGCGTGAGCTGCGTGCCCGGGCACGAGCGGACTTGGATCAAGCCGAGGCCGAACGGCTAGAGGCGGCCGCTTTGTTAGGGCGCGATCAAGCCGAGATCGATACGTTGCAGCAGGCAGTAGCCGAGCTTGAGCCGCAGTTGGTGAGTTTAAAGAGCGCGGAGACATTGTCGGCTGAGGCTTTAGAGCAGGCGGGTGCGGCTACGCAAGCCTGGCAGTCGGGCTGGGAAGGTTTTAGCCGCCAGGTGGCTGAGGCTAATCAAAAGGCCATGGTGGAGCGCGCGCGCATCGAGCAGCTTGAGGGCCGACTGCGACGTAGCATGACCGCGCAAGAGCGCGTGCACGTCGAGCGCGACACCTTAGCCGCGCGCGATACCAGCGCTGAACTCAGCGCTCTGCAAACGCGTGTTGAGGCGCAAGCCGCTGAGCTACGCACCGCACAAGACGCCTTAAAAGTGGTGCTCTTTGGTATCGATGCGGCTCGCGCCGAGGAACGTCGACTGCAGGCAGATACCGATCGCGCGCGCAGCGACATGCAAAAGTTACGTGGGCAGCTGTTGTCGGCTGAGGCCTTGCAGCAGGCCGCTCTGGGTACCAGTAAGGGTCAGTTGGTGAGTTGGCTGACTAGCCAGGGCCTAAGTGACCGACCGCGTTTGGCCCAACAGTTAAGCGTGGACGCCGGCTGGGAACGTGCTGTTGAAACGGTGCTGGGTGGCTATCTGGAAGCGGTATCCGTTACCGGGCTTGAGCCCCTCGCGCAGCTGTTGGGGCAATTGCCGGGCGGTGCCGTGAGCTTTGTCAGTGACAGTAGCGCAGACACGCCGATGGTCGCTGGCGCTTTAGCCGCGCACGTGCGGGGGCCTTCGGCGGTGGCCAGCTTACTGCACGGTGTTATGGCAGTTGATAGCCTAGATGAGGCATTAGCGCAGCGCGCTTTGCTTGCGCCAGGCCAGTCACTGATCACTCGCGATGGTGTGTGGTTGGGCGAGCATTGGTTGCGCGTGAGTCGCGCAACCGAGGCGCGGACCGGTGTTATTGAGCGTGAGAAAGAGTTACGTGCGCTGCGTGATGCGTTCACGCAGGCTGAAGCTCACTTCAATGAATTGCAGGCGAGCTTAGAGCAGATTCGCGCGCAGCTGAAAGTGTCGGACCAGGCTCGTGATGAGGCACAAGCGTCGGTGAACCGATCGCACCGCGCTCACGTTGAAACTCAAGGCAGCTACGAGTCGTTGCGTATGCGCAGCGAACAGGCTCAAGAGCGGCTAACTCGGTTGGTTAATGAGGCGACCGAGTTGGCCGCTGAAATCACCACGGTCGAGGAGGAAACGCGCGCGGCGCGCGCGCGTTTAGAGGCAGCCGTCGATGGCATGCATGCCTTAGAGTCGCAGCGCGCAGGCCTGGAAGAAGAGCGAGAAGCGTTACGCGAGAACTTAACTGCCGCACGCACGCGAGCGCAAAGCGATCGGGCGGCCAGCCAAGAGGTTGCTATCCGTGTTGAATCGCGTCGTTCATCGCTGGCGTCGTTACAAAATAATTTGACGCGCGTAGAGTCACGTATTGGTTCATTAACCACGCGGCGTGATGAATTAATGGCGCAGTTAGCAGCGGGTGAGGAGCCTCTCGCGCAATTAGAAGCTCAACAAGAAGGTCTATTGAGCGCGCGGCTTGACGTCGAACGCGAGCTGGTCGCAGCGCGCGAGGCTTTGGAGAGTGCAGATCAGGAGTTTAGGGCCACCGATTCCGCGCGCCTGTTGGCTGAAGCGGCGGTGGAAGCCGGTCGCAGTGGTGTTAATGCGGCGTTATTAGCTGCGCAAGAGATTCGTATACGACGAGAGTCTGTACAAGAGCAATTTGCGGCCACCCAGTTTGTCTTTGAGGACGTCTTAGGCACGTTGACTGCTGAAGCGGTGAGCAGTGACTGGGAGGGCTCGCTGTCGGCGGTCACTGAGCGTATCGACAAGTTAGGCCCCGTGAATCTGGCTGCTATCGATGAGTTGCGCGAGCAGACCGAGCGTAAGGACTACATCGATAAGCAGTTCAATGACCTGATGGAAGCGCTTAACACGCTGGAGCAAGCGATTCGAAAGATCGACAAGGAAACCCGTTCACGGTTCCAGGATACCTTTGACAAGGTCAACACCGGACTGCAGGAAAAATTCCCCCGCCTGTTCGGCGGTGGTCAGGCGTATTTGGAAATGACCGGTGAGGATGTCTTGTCGGCCGGTGTGGCGGTCATGGCACGACCCCCGGGTAAGCGCAACGTCACGATCAGTCAGTTGTCCGGTGGCGAGAAAGCGCTTACCGCGGTTGCCTTGGTGTTTTCCATCTTCGAACTCAACCCGGCGCCGTTCTGTCTGCTCGATGAGGTGGACGCACCTTTAGATGAGCACAACGTGGGACGCTTCTGCGAGATCGTGCGCGAGATGTCCGAGCGGGTTCAGTTCCTGTTCATCACGCATAACAAGAGCACCATGGAGCTTGCCAGCCAGTTGCTGGGTGTGACCATGACCGAACCGGGCGTGTCGCGCTTGGTGGCTGTTGATGTGGATGAGGCCTTGCGCCTGGCGGTAAATTAGAGCTATGCCAGTCATCTACGAGTTACGGTTTATTTTATTGGGTGCGGGGGCGCTAACCATCCTGGGCCTGTGGTGGTGGGAATCGCGTAGCGCGCGGGTTACCCGTGACTATACCCAGACCCGCCCCACCGATCGACAGGAGCCCAGTATGGATGGGCAGCCTGGTACAGGTACCACGGGTAGTCTGGCTTTTGCGTTACCTGATGATGAGCCGGTGATGACCATCAGGCCGGGGCTAGAGCCGCGGGTGGATCCGGGTGTGACACCGCCTCTGGTGACCATCGATGATTTACCGGACGACGTCGAGTCGGTAGAGCTCGCCGATTATCACGATGAGCATTCGCGGCCTTTGCTGCACCGCTATGATGAGCCGGTGAGCACCGAGTCGGTTGCTCGAACCGCTGAGCCTAACTTAAGTGAGCAGCGTACGCAGTCCGTGCGCGCAACGTCTAGCGAGGCGGGCGGCTCAGCCAGCAGCGTAGCGCCATCCAGCGCCTCGACTGCCGATACGGTACGCCTGCGCGGGCCTCGTGAGCCGGTTGCCTCCGAGCCAATCGATCAGCGTATTACCGCCATACGTATTGCCGCGCTGGCCATGCCGTTTTCGGGTAACAAATTACTCGGTGCGCTAAAAAGTGAAGGACTTGAGTTTGGCCGCTACGATATTTTTCATCGAGCCCGTGAAGACGGCCGCCTGTTATTTAGTGTGGCCAGTTTGTTAGAGCCGGGCTCGTTTGATTTGCAGCAAATGCCTGATACGTCCTACCCGGGTGTGAGTTTGTTTGCGGTATTTCCGGGTCCAGAACACGCGCCGTTGGTTTTTGATGACATGCTGGCGATGGCCAGGCGCTTGGCGGATCGCCTAGGCGCCACGCTTCAAGACGAGCGTGGCCAGCCCTTAGGAATCCATCGAATGCTCGCCATACGCGAGGAGCTCGCGCACTTTCAAGACATGGTGGACAACATTCGTGCGCGCAGCTCAGGCTGAGCGGGTGCTGAGTAATTTTTGTGACTACGCCTAACTTAGATTTTCTCAAAGCACAGTTGGTCGAGCTGCGTGCGCAGATCGAAGCCCACAATTACCGCTATTACGTGCTGGCCGAGCCGCAAGTGCCGGACGCCGAATACGATCGGTTAATGAATAGCCTGAAAAAAATCGAGCACGACTATCCGGATTTAGTCAGCCCCGATTCACCAACCCAACGGGTGGGCGCGGCACCGTTAAAAGAATTTGCCGAGGTGGAACACCGGCTGGCCATGTTGTCACTAGACAACGCCTTTAGCGATGAGGACGTGGAGGCCTTTGACCGACGCATCCACGATCGGCTTGAGATGGATGAGCCTCTGACTTATGCCTGCGAACCTAAGTTTGATGGCCTGGCCATCTCGGTGACTTACGTCAACGGTGTGCTGACCTGCGGGGCGACGCGCGGCGATGGCCTGCGAGGCGAGGACGTAACGCTAAACTTACGTACCGTGAAGTCCGTGCCGTTGCGGCTGCTCGGTGATCAGGTGCCGGAACTGATTGAGGTGCGCGGTGAGGTCTATCTACCCATCGCCGGCTTTGAGCAGATGAACGCAGCGGCCTTGGCTCAAAATGAAAAGCTTTTTGTCAATCCACGTAATGCGGCAGCGGGTAGTTTGCGCCAATTAGACCCGCGAGTTACCGCCACGCGCCCCTTAGAAGCGTACTTCTATCAGATCGGGGTATTGGAGGGGGCTGCTATGCCAGCGACTCATGCTAAATCGCTGGAGTTGTTGCGCAAGCTGGGTCTGCGTACTTGCCCCGAGTCACAGTGTGTTCAGGGAGTGGGGGGATTACTTCAGTACTACCGACAACTCGGTGCAAAGAGAAGCCAATTACCCTACCAGATCGACGGTGTGGTTTATAAGGTCAACGATCGAGCGTTGCAGGACAGGCTGGGTTTTGTGTCCCGAGCCCCCCGTTTCGCCATTGCGCATAAGTTCCCGGCCGAGGAAGAGTTGACGGTGGTTAACAGTGTGGAATGGCAGGTGGGGCGTACCGGTGCTCTGACCCCCGTTGCTCGATTAAAACCCGTTTTTGTCGGTGGCGTGACCGTTAGTAACGCCACCCTCCATAATTTTGATGAGCTGAGCCGTAAAGACGTACGCGTGGGTGATACGGTCATTATTCGTCGAGCTGGCGATGTCATCCCTGAAGTTGTCAGCGTCATCCTTGACAGGCGCCCATTGAACTCCCCTGTAGAGGGACTACCTCGGCAGTGCCCGGTATGTGGATCCGCTGTAGTACGGGAGGAGGGCGAGGTGGTCGCTCGCTGCAGTGGTGGGTTGCACTGCCTGGCGCAGCGTAAGGAGTCATTGCGCCATTTTGCATCTCGTCGAGCGATGGATATCGAAGGCTTGGGTCCTAAGATCATTGATCAGTTAGTTGATGCTGGTTTAGTGCGAACAGCCGCTGATCTGTATCGGTTGGACGTCGAGAAAATCAGCTCCCTTGAGCGAATGGGCGAAAAAAGCGCCGAGAACCTGTTCCAGTCAATTAGCAAAAGTCGTGAGACCACACTCCCTAAGTTTTTACATGCTCTGGGAATTCCTAATGTCGGTGAGGCCACAGCACTGTCATTGGCGATGCACTTTAGGCAGTTACACGCACTCCAAGCCGCAAGCGTCGAGGAAATATTAAAGGTCCCTGATGTGGGTCCTGTGATTGCCCAAAGTATTCATGCGTTTTTTGCCGACCATGAAAACAAACAAATTGTTCAAGCTTTATGTGATTTGGGACTGAGCTTTGCGGTTATCGATGAGCCGATAGCACAAGAAGGTGGTCTTGCCGGTAAAACGTTCGTCATTACCGGAACCCTTGAAGGCATGAGTCGTGACGAGGCGGCAGACCTCATTCGTAAGGCTGGCGGAAAAGTATCGGGATCAGTATCCAAAAAAACTGATTATCTATTGGTCGGGTCTGACGCAGGATCCAAACTCGCCCAAGCTGAAAAGTTAGGCGTTCCTGTTCTTAGTCTTGATGGTTTTAGAGGGCTTTTTGACAGCGCTGTTTGAATCTTCACTCTCAGCAATCCACGCGAAAGTTTGAATGGAGACTTCAGTAGTTGGCTCCTGTTTACTTGATGCTTTATGTTGGTCCATCCAATCATCAATCATTTGAACGAACTCTCCACCTTGCTCGGCAAAGAAACGGCTAAATATCGCAGCATTTTTTTTGCTCAGACGTAGCTGATGAGCTCCTCTGTGAAATAGTCTTGGTATCTCCGGGTCACTATTTTTGAGGTTTTTCGTCATAGTCTGAAAAGCTCTACATACAGCCTGCGATGTGTACCAAAGTGGTAGTGTTCCGTCATAAGGAATTAAGGCTTCTCTTTGTGTCGGCAGGTAGAGATTATCTTTGGTCTTTTTTACCAGCCCAAATTTCACCGCATCAACCGTCAGCAATGTGCGGTTTGCTATCCCAACTTGCTTAGCTAGGCTTTCGAGCGAGGGAGATCCTCTTTGGCTAAGTGGCTTCGGGCCACCTTCATTATCTGTGTATTCGGCAGAGGTGTGCCAGATTTGAAGGCATTCAGCAATTTCAAATGCAGGTGTATTAATTAATTGTGCAGGTGGCTTTGGATCCGTAATAGCAATCTGGAACGCTTTTTCGATGCTGGCTTGTGACATCGTACATCGCTCAAAAAACTCGATTGCGGCTGAAAAAACCATCGCAGCGATGTCGATTGTTTTCTCATCATCCTGCTGTAGCTTGTTTTCCATATACCTAGACCTCGTTTTCGCTTCTCTCTGCGAGCGGCACCGTTGTTTCAGCCTGCATGAAGACTGCACTAATCGATGAACTTCGTTTTTCGCCTGACTTACTGGCTAATGCAGACTCGGCATCTATGTAGCTAAGGAGTGCTGTTGAAAAACGGGCAATTCTCTGTCGACAAGTTTTAATTACATGAGGTGGAACTTCTGTTGAAGGGAAGTTGGCTTCAATGCGGGTTACTTTTGCAGAGGTGTTTTTTTCTGTATACGCATCAAAAAGAGTTTCAAGCGTTGAAGTAACCTCACTGGCTTCTATATCCGGCAGTGCTTTTGCGGTGATCGTTTCCGGGAGTAGTTCGTAAAGGCCTATTGATGTCTCGCGCAATAGTCCACCGCTGGATAACTCGGAGATAATTGCTTTCGTCGGTATGTCTCCACTGTAGCGGCGACATAGATCTTCTATCGATGGGTGTCCGCGTCGAGGAAGTGGGAGCGGGGATCCGAATCTATCAGTGAACTCAGGATCTGATCGCCAACCATGAGCGACTCGTTCGGTTCGTGGCTTATAGTGATTCCGACTGCCTGGAATGATTTCTCGATTTCGAGTTTTAGCCACGTCGGCTCTGGAAAGTCCCGTAATAATCGCAATACGGGAAGTGGTCGCGCGAGATCCGGTCTCGATGATTTGTTGCTCTGCTGCACGGCAAAACGCATCACGTGCGATCTCTTGGAAATCACCAAAGCCTAGGCCTCGCCTAATAAATAGCCTGGCTATCCGGAAGATGATTGACGAAGCAATCGATCGTGGTGCTGAGAGCCCAGCGTCTCCGGCTCGAGGTGACTTGTCTAATTGGTGTGACATCTCATGATTTTCGTCTCGAAAAATGGGATGCGCCACCTCTTTTCGTTAATCTAAGTACATAAAAAAAGGCCGACAGAATCGGCCTTAAATGTGCGGTTTTGAGCCGGAAACTTGCCGGCTCAACCCAGAACTAATGATCGATAATTAACGAATAGTTTGTCTTGGCTTAGTGCGCAATCAGCCCGGAGCCCAAAATGCTCTTAGGAGCTGCGCCGGAACCGAGAATGCTCTTAGGAGCCGCACCGGAACCGAGAATGCTCTTAGGAGCTGCACCGGAACCCAAAATGCTCTTAGGAGCTGCACCGGAACCCAAAATGCTCTGAGCCGTAGCGCCAGAGCCCAAGATGCTAGCTGGAGCAGCCGCAGAAACTACGGATAGAGCTGCCGCAACTAAAACACTGGAAATCAGTTTCGTCTTCATAAATTGGTCCCCTTAAAAGTTGTTTTATCAATTTTCGAAAATTTCAAACTTCAGGCTCTCAACAGCGACCCTTCAAAGTCGGCTAGGCGGCCATGCCCGCCAAGGCGTGTTCGTTACTCAGAGGACGAGTCCTCGTGGCGGTAGATGTACAAACCGACACCCACCTCGATCCCCTTCTCGCCAGCCACGCTGGGTGAGGGCAGACCTGCAAACCGGGCATCCAGGTCGGTTACCACCGGTTCCAGCCTGTCTTTCACTAAGCGCACAAACCTGGGCCAGTCCGCCTCACAAATCCCATCGTCCGGAAACACCCAACGCTGAAAAATCTTTTCTTTGCTGGTGGTCGTCACATTGGTTTCGCTGGTCTCCAAAAAACGTCGGATCACATTGGCGTACGTGTCCAGCGTCGAGGGGTCCTGCGAATCCACCGAAAAATATCGACGAGTGACTTGTAGTAACGAATCACCGTCTGCCTGCGTCACGGCGGCGGCTTTTAAAAGAGCCTCAAGGACTTCCTGAGGGGTCTTATCGCTGCCGTAACGCTTAACTAAATCCACAAAGGTGGACGAGTTCGCCGGGTCCGATTCGAAGTGCAGGTTTCGGGGCACCCCGTAGGGTCCGAGAAAATCCTTATCTTCGTGCCAACCCTGCAGCACCCGGGCTACTGACTTGGCTGACGCATCACCGTCACTGACCTTGGCTTCCGAACTCATCAACCGTTCCACATCCGTGCGCGTCAGACCCGTGATGATCGCAATGCGACTCTGGGTAATCGGCGCGTCGGTAGGGGCGAAGTCCTTCTCACAAACCCGCACGTAGGTGTTTTTGGTTACCTCGGCAAACTCGTAGAACGACACCCCGTTGCGCACCAGAATCCTCACCAGAGGGACCAACATGTGGGCCACGGCGGCGAGAACTCTCGATTTGACATTGTATGGCTGGTTCACGACTTATTACAAACTTTTCTACATAAGTTGGCAACTCCCTATTTTGCTTATGTTCATATTGTTCGACTCTGTCACGGACTTAACCGCTCAGGCGCGTTAACGTAAGCGGTGGTCTGCTCGGCGGTTCAATTTTCATAATCGATTTTATATAAATGACGCAAATCACTGATCCATATAGTAATAAATTAAAAATATCGCCCCTCGGTCTGCTCTTTGCCTGTGTGCTTCTGGTGGGTTTGTCAGCCTGTCATTCACGGGCGCCGGCCTCGCTGGTTTTGCGTCGGGGGTTGAGCGCCCCGGTCACCACCTTGGATGCACAACGGGCGGCAGACTTCAGTTCGTACGAGGTATTGCGCGATTTAGGCGAGGGGCTGACCTGCGAAACGGCCAACGGTGAGGTCGAGCCGGGCGCGGCTTCAGACTGGTCGGTGAGCCCGGACGGCCTGCATTACCGGTTTGTCCTGCGCCCCTCGGCGCGCTGGTCCAATGGAGACCCTTTGGTGGCTGAGGATTTTGTCGCAGGGCTGCGCCGGGCGGTGGATCCTAAGACGGCGGCTCCCATGGCCGGTACTTTGGCGGTCATCGGCAATGCCAGTCAGATCATTGCCGGAAGTCTGCCTGCAGAGGCGCTGGCGGTACGGGCGCTGGATGCGCAGACTCTCACGATAGACCTTACTCATCCCGCCCCGTATCTCACGGCGCTACTGGCCGGTCCGGTCGCCTTCCCGGTGCATAGACCCACCCTGGCGCAGTTTGGCTCTCAATACGCCCGAGCCGGCCACCTGGTATCTAACGGTGCCTATCGCTTGGCCTTCGAGTCACCAGGCTCAGTGGTGCGATTGGAGCGAAATGCGGCGTACTGGGCGGCGGCGAATGTGGCCATCCAACAGGTGGAATTTGTGCCGGCCGCTGACCCGCAGGCCGAGCTGACTCGCTACCGGGCTGGCGGGCTGGACATGACCGCCGCCGTTCCGGCGGCTGATTTTTTGTGGTTGCGCGAACACTTAGGTCAGGAACTTCAAGTTAGACCTCAGGTGGGCGTTTTCTACTTTGCTTTTAATCTGACGCGCCCGCCCTTTAATGATCAGCCAATTCTGCGGCAGGCCATGGCTTTAAGCCTCGACCGAGAGTTACTCGCCGAGCACGTGCTCAAGGCCGGACAGGTGCCGGCGTATTCGTTGGTGCCACCGGGTATAGGCGGCTACGAGGCGGCGTCCTACGGCTGGTCTGGCGAATCAGTTGAGTCGCGACATCAGCGCGCCCAGCAGTTGTACAAGCAGGCGGGTTTTAGTCCGAGTCACCCGTTGAAGGTGCGCTTGCTTTACACCCAGTCAGAAACCATTCGCAATCTCAGTATTGCCGCCGCGGCGCAATGGACGCAGGTGCTCGGGGCCCAGGTTGAGTTGGATGATTTGGAGTTTCGTTCCTTCGTGAGTCGGCGCACGGATCGCTCAACGTGGGACATTCTTTTTACCGGTTGGAACGCGGATTATCCGGACCCGGGGAATTTTTTAGAGTTGTTCAGGAATGGCGATCCCCAGAACGACCCGAATTTTCATGACAGCCGTTTTGAGGCGCTGCTGGATCAAGCTTTAGCTGAGCCGAACCCGCAGACTCGGCTGGCGCTTTACACCCAAGCCGAGCAGGCGCTGTTGGCTTCCTACGCGATCACCCCGGTGTACTTCACGGCCAGTCGGCGCCTGGTAAAACCCAATCTTTTAGGGGCGTCATTAAGCCCCATGAATCACAATTATTCCAAGTACTTAAGCTGGAAAAGTCCTTCGAAACCCTAAGGCTGGCCTATCAAGACTCTGGTTCAGCAGTTGATTTAATAATCATAAAATTCAATTATTTACGATAGTAACCTTAAGTTATTAAAGACATTATTTGAAGTGGCGGGTAGACCTCCTTCTTAGGTTGGCTGACTGATTTTTGAGCAAAAAAAACCCCGCTTAAAGCGGGGTTTTTCAACGCCGGCCAGTTACCTGCCGGGATTGGGGTTTTGGTTAAACCTCTTTGATCTCAATCTTCGCGGCCTTACGCAGGCTGTCGATGTAGTCCTTAACCTTCTTCTGCTGGATCATTGGAGCCAAGCGGTCCTTGACCTGATCAAACGGAGGAGGCGTGACGGCCCGGGTATCTTCCAGCTGAATCACGTGGAAACCGAACTCGCTTTGAACCGGCTCTTTGGTGGTCTCGCCTTTGTTGAGCTTAGCAACCGCCTCGGAGAACGGCTTGACCATCTGGCCAGGACCGAACCAGCCCAGTTCGCCACCCTGAGTCTTGGAACCGTCGACCGATACGGCCTTGGCTAGATCCTCAAACTTAGCGCCCTTGGCCAGCTTCGCCAGCACGTCTTTGGCTTCTGCCTCGGTCTTAACCAGAATGTGACGAGCCTTGTACTCGGTCTTGGGCATTTCGGCGATCTTGGCGTCGTACTCGGCCTTAAGCTCGGCATCGGTCGGGGTCTTATCCTTCAGGAACTTCTGTGCCAGGGTCTGGAACAGCAGCTGCGTGCGGTCAAAGTCCAGGCGAGCCTTGGTGTCTGGGTCGGAGGCCAAGCCTTGCTTTTCCGCTTCCTGAGCGGCTGCTTCTACCCCAACTAGCACCTCTAGCGCCTGCTTGCGCTGCTCAACCGGCAGATCCTCCGGCTTCTTGCCGGTCTGGGTCTGTACGAACAAGGCGAACTCGGCAGCCGAAATCGTCTTGTTGTTGACGGTGGCTACGGCAGGCTTCTCAGCAGCGGCCGGTGCATCGGCAGACTTGGGCTTAGCGGCGGGATTGCAGGCGGCCAGGGCAAGCACGGTGGCCAGTGCAGCGGTCAGTTTCACGGAACGGGTGATCATGAGTGTCCTCTGTGGGGCGATGTATGACTTTCGGCGCCGGTCTAAAACCGGTCAGCTGGCGATCAGTTTAAGGGGTAAGCGAAAAAAAACGGTAATTTAACTCAAGCACGGGATTTAGGGCGTTAGCGTTGAGCCTGTTCAGGCGTTAGAGCTTCAATGCTAAGCGCATGAATTTCCTGTGGAATCATGGCGGCTAGCGACTCATACACGCGCCGATGGCGGGCTAACACGGCTAAACCTCGAAACTGCTCTGACACTATCAAAAGCCGAAAGTGCCCGCCGCCGCTGGCAGCACCGGCATGGCCAGCATGCAAGTGGCTCTCGTCGGTCAGTTCCAACACGCTCGGGGCTAAGGCTTGCAGGTGCTCGCTAATGGCCTTAAGCCGCGCGGCGCTCATGGGCGAACCTTGATAAACGGCTGTACTTCGACGCTGTCAAAAACCCCTTCAGTCACGTAAGGGTCAGCGGCGATCCACGCCTTGGCGTCGGTCAGTGAATCAAATTCCGCCACAATCAGGCTGCCCGTAACCCCGGCAGGGCCAGGATCGGCACTGTCTATGGCCGGAAACGGACCGGCAATAATCAAGCGTCCCGCGGTCACCAAGGCATCCACGCGAGCCACGTGTCGGGCGCGGGCACTGATGCGAGTTTCACGGGTACCGGGGGCATCTTTGCCGATGATGGCGTACAGCATAGGACTCCTAGGGGGCGGGCGAGTCGGGTGTAACCGGTTGGATGTGTCGCATCAGCCACAAGCCCTGCAGCAGCCCGAAGGCGGGCACTAAAAAAGCCGTCGCTGTGTGCCAGATGACCCACGCATCGCGACTAAAGTACAGCACGAATACCGCGTTAATGCCGGCTAAAACGAACCATAAAACGGTGTAGTGCAGGTTTGTTAAATACCAAACTCGTGCCGGTGCGCTCATCTGGTGCTCTAAAAGGTGCTGTACCAACGGCTTGCCCGAGACCAACGGGCTTAAAAGCATAGCGATGGCGAACAACACGTAGACCAGGGTGGGTTTCCAGACAATGAAGCGATCGTCGTGTACCCACAGGGTCAGGCCACCGAACAGCATCACCAGCACGGCGGAGATCAAGAGCATCTTGCTGACTTTACGCGTGCGTAACCACTGCACCAGCACTTGCAAAAGGGTGCACACGATCAGCGTCGCTGTTGCCACGTAGATACGTTCGGAGTCCGCCACAAAAAGCCCGGAGACTTTATAAGCGGCGAAGAAGGCCAGAACCGGTAGGAGGTCAAACAGTGCTTGCATGAAAATCCGGGTTAAGCGTTACGGGAAGCGCAAAAAGGTATGATAGCCCATTGGGCGCAGGCTCCCAATCCTTAAGGCTTTACGATGATCCAATTGATTGCCGTGCATCCCATCAATCCGCAACGTCGATTGGTGGCTCAGGCGGCGGCTGCCGTCCGCTTGGGTGCGGTGATCGCCTATCCTACGGACTCTTGCTACGCGCTGGGCTGTGCGATGGGTGATAAAGCAGCGATGGAGCGCATCGCGAAGATTCGCCAAATCGATCGCCATCACCATTTCACTCTGATCTGTCGTGATCTGTCAGAGATCGCTCGCTACGCTAAGGTAGATAACTGGCAGTACCGACTGCTCAAAGGCGCTACACCGGGCCCTTACACTTTTATTTTGCAGGCCAGCAAGGAAGTGCCGCGCCGGTTGATGCACGAAAAACGCCTGACCATTGGGCTGCGGGTGCCGGATCATCCGGTACCGTTGATGCTTTTAGAAGAGTTGGGTGAGCCTTTAATGAGTTCGACGCTGATTCTGCCTAATGACGCGTATCCGCTCACCGATGCCGATGAGATTTCCGAGCGACTCAACGGTCAGGTGGATGTCATCGTTGATGGTGGTAACTGCGGCATGGAACCCACGACCGTGGTCGACCTGGCCGGTGGTGAGTTAAAGCTCATTCGCCAGGGTCGCGGTGATTTAGCGACCCTTGGAGTCAATAGTTAATGCACAGCCGCTCCGGGCTAGCGATTCGAGGCCAGTGATCAGCGGCCAGCGGTTATCGGTTATCGGTTATCGGTTAGCGGTTAGCGATAGGTGGGCTTGGGTCAACGAAGTACAGGTCGCACCAGATTCAGACCGGACACCGGCGCCGTGGCGCGTATAATGACCGGTTAGCTTAAGGCGTGCGGTGCGCAGTGAAGGCCACGCTTAATCTTCAGCAGTTTGAAAAATTAAAGATAACTCATGGATTCAACTAACTTTTTTCACGCAATATCAGTGGGCGCGATCCCCATTTTATTTGCCGTGACCTTGCATGAAGTGGCTCATGGCTGGATGGCTAAGCTGTGCGGTGATCGCACCGCCTTTGCGTTGGGACGCCTAAGTTTGAATCCACTCAAGCACATCGACCCATTCGGTACGCTGGTATTGCCGGGTCTGTTACTGCTGATGGGTTCGCCGTTTTTGTTTGGCTGGGCTAAACCCGTGCCGGTCAATCCGGGCCGGTTGCGCGATCCCCGCTGGGACATGGTGAAGGTCGCCGTGGCAGGGCCTGGTGCGAACGTGGTGATGGCGGTCATTTGGGTGGTGATTGCCATGGTGACCGTTAAATTGCACATCGGTGGGACGTTCAGTCTTTGGGTAGTGGAAATGTCGCGATGGGGCGTGATGGCCAACATTTTCCTGGCCGCCTTTAATCTGCTGCCGTTGTTGCCACTGGACGGAGGGCGTGTGCTGGCTAACTCATTGCCGGCCGGAAGCTTTCGCACCAGCTTTGAGAAGTTGGAGCCTTACGGATTTTTCATCGTCCTGGGCTTGTCCTATTTGGGCTTACTGCGCGTGCCTATCACGGCCATCGCGCTGGTTATTGCTCGCATCGTTTCTTTTGTCACGGGTCACGGCTGATTTATGGCATCGAACAATCAAAACCCCCGGGTCCTTTCCGGGATGCGCCCAACCGGGCAGTTACACCTGGGCAACTACCACGGTGCGTTGAAGAACTGGGTGGATCTGCAGTACCAGTACGAGTGCTACTTTTTTGTGGCCGACTGGCATGCGTTAACCACCGGTTACGAGGACACCAGTCGCATCGGTGCGCACGTCTGGGAAATGGTCATCGACTGGCTGGGAGCGGGCTTGAACCCCGGGGCTTGCACGCTATTTATTCAGTCACGCGTGCCCGAGCATGCCGAGCTGCATCTTTTGTTGTCGATGATGACGCCGCTGGGTTGGCTGGAGCGGGTGCCTACCTATAAAGATCAGCAGGAACAGCTGCGCGAGAAGGATCTGGCCACCTACGGATTTTTAGGGTACCCGCTGCTGCAAAGCGCGGATATTTTGCTGTACCAACCGAAGTTCGTGCCGGTGGGTGAGGATCAGGTCGCACACGTGGAGATCACCCGCGAAGTTGCGCGGCGCTTCAACCATCTTTACGGGCGCGAGCCGGAGTTTGAAGCCAAGGTGGAGCGGGCGATCAAGCAGATGGGTTCCAAGCAAGGCGCGCTGTATCGAAGCCTGCGTAAGGCTTATCAAGAGCAAGGTGATGGCGAGAGCTTAAAACAAGCCCAGGCTTTGGTGGACAGTCATCACCATCTGGTACTGGCGGATCGCGAGCGATTAATCGGTTATCTGGATGGCGCCGGACGGGTGATTCTGCCGGAGCCTGAGGTGTTACTGACGGCCACGCCGAAGGTCCCGGGTCTGGATGGACGCAAGATGTCGAAGTCTTACGGCAACACCATCGGCTTACGCGAAGATCCCGATGAGGTAACCCAAAAGCTAAAGACCATGCAGACCGATCCGGCGCGCGCGCGGCGCACCGATCCGGGTGATCCGGCTAAATGCCCGGTCTTTGATCTGCACCGAATTTACTCCTCGGCCGAAACTCAAACCTGGGCTGCCCAGGGTTGTCGCAGCGCCGGCATCGGTTGCTTAGAATGCAAGAAACCGGTGATTGATGCGGTGGTGACTGAAATTCGCGGCATCCGTGATCGGGCGCGCGAATACGAGGAGAACCCGGAGTTAGTGCGCGGCATTATCAGTGAGGGCTGCGAGAAAGCTCGCGACGTGGCGCGTGAGACTCTAGACGAGGTGCGCAGCGCGATGGGTCTTGAGTACCGCTAACAGTAAGGATGGCTTTAGTGTCTGAAGTTCAAAACCGCAATTTCGAACCGTCGCCTGGCGTGGCCTTACCCAGCTCGCCCGAGCAGGCCGAAATGCCCTTTGCGATGGTGGATGGTGAGCCCATCACGGAGCCGCCGCGCGATCTGTACATTCCGCCGCAAGCGCTGAAGGTCATTCTGGAGGCCTTTGAAGGGCCTTTGGATCTGCTGTTGTATTTGATTCGCCGACAGAATCTCGATGTCTTGGATATTCCGATTGCGGAGATTACCCGGCAATACATGGAATACATCGATCTGATGCAAAACCTGGAGCTGGAGTTAGCCGGCGAGTATTTGTTGATGGCCGCGATGCTGGCGGAGATTAAATCGCGAATGCTGCTTCCGCGTCCGGCTGGCGAAGGCATGGGCGAAGAGGAAGATCCTCGTGCAGAACTGGTGCGTCGCCTGCAGGAATACGAGCGCTTCAAAAAAGCAGCTGAAGATATTGACGTGATGCCGCGTGTGGATCGGGACTTGTATATTGCCGGTGCGGATTTTTCTGAGCGCCAGGTGGTCAAGGTGCTGCCGGATCTGACGCTGGCTGAGATGCTGGCGGCGTTCAAAGACGTGTTGTCGCGAGCCTCCATGTTTGCGCACCACAAGATCAGCCGCGAAAGGCTGTCGGTGCGGCAACGCATGACCGATGTACTGAGCCTGCTTCACGGTGATGAGTTTGTTGAGTTTCTGAAATTGTTTACCGTTGAAGAAGGGCGCATGGGTGTGACCGTGACCTTTATCGCCGTGCTGGAATTAACCCGTGAAGGGCTGATTGAGTTGGTGCAGGCCGAGGTGTACGGGGCGCTACACGTGAGAGCCGGGCGCGGAGCGACCGCGGCCAACGATGACAGTGCCTTGGCTGCGTCCTAAGCGCGGGTTTCTTTTCAGTTAACTTGTGTTTCGCGCGATGGGTCGTGTTAGGCAAGGCGTGAGTTTTAAGAGGATTGAAATTGCATGAATGAGCGCGAGGTCCAAAACGTCTGTGAGGCGGCATTGTTGGCCGCGGGTCGACCGCTAACGGCGGAAGAGTTACGCGATCTGTTCGACGAGTTCGAGCGGCCTGCCATGGCTGATATCGAAAAGGCTTTAGGTGTTCTGGTTGAGGATTACACCTCGCGCGGCATTGAGCTGGTGGAGGTCTCCAGCGGCTGGCGCATACAGGTACGCGCCGCCTTGTCCGCCCCGGTTTCCCGGCTTTGGCAGGAACGGCCCGCAAAATATTCGCGCGCTTTGCTCGAGACGCTAGCGCTGATTGCCTATCGTCAACCGATCACACGCGGTGAGATCGAAGACATTCGCGGTGTGGCGGTAAACCCCAACATTATCAAGACGCTCAGTGAGCGAAATTGGGTGCGGGTCGTGGGTCATCGTGAAGTACCGGGACGGCCGGAGCTGCTGGGTACCACGCGCGACTTTTTGGATCATTTCAATCTAAAAAGTCTGGATGAATTGCCGACCTTGGCGCAGTTGCGTGATCTGGAGAGTTTAGGCGTGCAGTTGGACCTGACCGGTGGCGGTGGGCCAGGCATGCCCGAACCGGCGTCAGCGCCAGTGCCATCCATGGCGCACGCTACTACCCCGGCGGATACCCAAGCCTTGGCTGCTAACGCCGAGCACGACGAGGACGAGGACGGGGAGGGGGACGAGGACGAAGGTAGCGATGTTCAGGCCAAGGAAGGTGAAAAGCTGAACGCAGCCCTTGAGTCCGTGGAGTCGCCCGCGCCAGAGCCCGATGTGCAGTCTGTGTCTGAATCCACTCAGGAACCGGTTTGACACGCACTCCCGGCCAACGCGCCCCAAGCCTGCGCACCTCAAGCCCGCGCGCAAGCGCGAAAGCCAAGCCCACGGCGCCTAGCGGCGTGCGCCATGAGGGCGGTGATGGCGAGCGACTGCAGAAACTCTTGGCCGGTGCCGGGATTGCCTCGCGCCGTCAGATTGAAGCCTGGGTCAAGGCAGGACGCATCACGGTCAATGGTGTAGCGGCACAGCCTGGCTTACGGGTAGGGCCTAAAGATGTGATCTTAATTGATGGTCGGCGCGTGCGTGTGGACAGCGAGAAGGCTGTTAAAAAACGCGTCATCTTGTACCACCGTCCGCCCGGTGAGCCTTTAAGCGCCACCCTGGCGGTGGAGATAGAAGGTCAAATACCGGTGCCATCCAGTTACGATCGACTGCCGTCTATCAAAGGTCATCGCTGGTTGCCGTTAAGCCCGCTGGCGCCTATCGATACGGGTTTAGAAGTCTTTACCACCGATGGGGTGCTACGCGCCGCTGCCGGCAAGCAGGCCCACGAGATTCATAGCGTGTATGCGGTTCGACTGCGCGGTGAGTTGAGTCCGGAGGTCTTAAACTCGCTGCCGGAAATGGCTTTAAACAGTGATCCGCCGTTTGATATTCATAGCGTGGAAGCTGCCGGCGGTGAGGGCTCTAATTTTTGGTTGAACCTCACCGTGCAGCGCGCCCGTGGGCGGGATTTGCGTACGCTGTTTGCCGCTTTGCAGTTAGAGGTTAGTCGGGTCATGCGCACCCACTACGGCTCACTGGGCATGGACCGAGCGCTGGCTCGCGGACGTCACCGGGAGTTAACCGATGAAGAGATTGAGTTGCTGTATCAAGACCTCAAGTTAGCCGCTGCAGTTAGCGCTGAGGAAGCAGCGCCGCGTTCGCCCACCAGCGCACGTCCTAAAAAGCCGCGCGGCTCTAATCGCCCCGCGATCCGCTAACAACTAGCCGCTGTGTGCTAATCGACAACAAGACTTACGCGGTTGTGATACTTGACCCAGAACTCCAACGACGGTGTCTACCCGTTAACCACCCGCCACGGCGCGGGGCTTGAATGCGCTTGAGCATCGAGTAACCACAAGTAGGGTCGGGTGGCGCTTTCCGGGGCCGGTGCAAGCCGGCCGCCTTCAGCCGGAAACACCAGCGCGCGCAGGTTGGTGTGCATGGGTCCAGGGTCTACGCAATGCACGGCCAGTCGACCTTCTTGTTCATCGGCCAGCACTTCAGCAAATCGCTCAAGTCCTGCTTTGGCTACGGCATAGGCGCCAAAGTAGGCCGTACCGCGCACGCCCTGATCGCAGGTACTAAACACAACACGCGCATCCAATGCTGCATGCAGTAACGGCAACACGCTTTGGGTGAGCGCAAAGGTCGCTGTGAGGTTCACCTGCAAGACTCGACACCAGGTAGGCATGTCATAGTTTTCTATGGGTGCGCGAGTGCCAAGAATGGCGGCATTGTTGATCAGCGCATGCAGCTGACCAAACTCAGTGCCGATAACCTCCGCCAGTTGATCGTAATGACCGGCTAAAGCATTTTCTAAATCAAAAGGCAGCAGCGCCGGGCGTGGGTAGCCGGCTTTTAGGATCGCGTCATAGACTTGCTCGAGTGGTTTCTGGCGACGGCCTAAGAGCAGCACGGTCGCCCCAAATGACGCCAAACTCATCGACAGACAGCGACCCAGACCGCTACCGGCGCCGGTAACCAGTATGACTTTGCCATTTAAATAGTCCGCAGCCGGTGCGTGGTTATGCCAGGGCAGTAGGTCACGGTTCGAGGGATTTAAGTCGTGCATAGGGGCGGGCTAAAGCCTAAAGGATGTTGAGTTTAACCGCTCAAGCCGCGCGCGGTGCGCCAAGCTAACAGCAGTTCAGGTAACGACACGCGGTCATGGGTGAGCACGGGCACAAAGCCGCGAGCCTGGGCTTGAGTCAGGCGGCGTTGCGACAACGCCGCCTCCACCCAAAGCCCTTGCAATCGGCTAGCCGTGGGCGCTCGTCGGGCGGGCACTAACTGCGTCCAAAGCTCCTGGACGCGTGCGCTTAAGGCCACCGCCAGTTTTAAGACCTCTGCCGGCAGTACCTCCTGCTGCAGTTGGGCGGGCGTGATGCCGGCTTCTTGCAGACTGATTAAGGGCAGCCTTAATCGCTGGCCTTTGGCATCTTCGCGGATGTGGGTGAGTACCTCACTGAGCGCACGCACCAGTGTCAGCTGTCGGGCGCTACGTTGCTGGTCAACGCTAAGAGTTGCGCTTAAAAGCTGTGCGCTTAATCCTTCTGCCGCGTAGAGCTCGTCTTCCAGCGCCTTATCGTCCGGCGGTACAAAGCCCGCAAAACTGCGAGCCACACTCTCCCATTGGGCTACTAAAGCCTGTGCGGCGGTTTGTGCGCTGATGCCAAGACTGAGTAGTTGCTGGGTTAATGGATGGCGCGGCACTTCCTGAGCCAGCCGTTGAATTTCCTCAGACCACCACTGCAGTTGGACGTGCGCTACTTTGTGATCCAGATCAGCGCGGTGAATGTTATGCAGCTGATCTTTTAAAGCCTGTGCCACGCTAAGCAGGGGCCGCAGATCGGCAGGGGTAAAGATGCGCACCAGGCGGCGCGTCGCCGACTCCGTCACTGCGGTAAATCCAGCCAGGCGCGCAGATCTAACGCGTGATGAATGATGCCGTCTGCGGCCCAGTGTTGCGGGTTTTCATCGGCACCAAAGTAGCCAAAGCTCGCCACGACCGTGCGCATGCCAGCCGCGCGGCCGGCATCAATATCGCGTTTGGCATCGCCGACATAAAGGATGGCTTGCGGGGGCAGGCCTAACAGCTGCGCTGCATGCAGCATCGGCCGCGGATGCGGCTTTCGTTCCGGGAAGGTATCGCCACACACCACGCAGTGAGTCTGCTTATCAAAGGCAAACGCGCGCACCAAAGGCAGGGTTAAGTGCGTCGGTTTGTTGGTCACTATGCCCCAGGGTATCTGGGCTTTTTGCAGTTGCTCGAATAATTGGGCATACCCGTCAAATAGGCAGGTATGCACGCAGACGTTCTGTTCATACAGCGCTAAAAAGCGCAGCCGCCGACGTTCAAAATCTACCGGGTCGTCCTCACCAAAGCCCAGCCGCACCAAGGCTTTAGCGCCGTGTGAGACTTGCGGTCGGGCGCTATCAAAGGCAATGGCCGGGCGATCTTCTTCAGCCAGCAGCGCGTTGAGCGCGCCGACCATATCTTGAGCGGTGTCTAGTAAGGTGCCGTCTAGATCCAGCAGCAGACCCCGGGCGCGCGGCAAGATCACAAGCTAACCGTGCCTGGGCGGCTTAAATGCGCGAGGTAATTGACGCCTACGTCGCGCGACAGACGAAACGATTGCCCTAAACCGATGGGCTGCATGCCGGTGAGATCCAAAAGCGTTAGGTCGGCTTCTCGAGCCGTCCGAGCCAGCTCCGAGGGTCGAATAAAACGTGCGTAGTCGTGGGTGCCGCGCGGAACCAGCCCAATCAGATATTCGGCGCCCACAATGGCCGTGGCGAATGAGCGCCAGTTGCGATTTAAGGTGGAGACAAACACGCTACCGCCGGGCTTGACCAACCGGCCCAGCGCCTTAATGACCAGGGTCGGGTCGGGTACGTGCTCGAGCATTTCCATGCAGGTCACTACGTCATAGCGCTGCTCGTGCTCGTGTACCAGGCTTTCCACTGCACAGCAGCGGTAATCGATGGTCAGACCTTCGGACAAGGCGTGTAATTCCGCCACATCAATGGCGGCTGAGCTCATATCAATCGCTGTGACCAACGCACCGTGGCGGGCGAGTGCCTCAGCCAGTAAGCCACCGCCGCAGCCCACATCCAGCACCTTGCGCCCTGATAGGGCCACCCTTTGCGCGACATAGCCTGTGCGCACCGGATTGAGTCGATGCAAAGGAGCGAACTCTCCTTGGGTGTCCCACCAGCGCGCAGCGATCGCGTCAAATTTAGCGACCTCATCACGATCCACGTTGGCCGTACCTTGCGTATTCACTAAAGAATCCTTCGCATGATCTAGGGTGTGACCCAGCGTAGAGTCCACCACAGAATTGTCGGGGTTTGGCATAGCCAAAGGCGGCGGCAGCGCTGCGCTAGCGTGTAAGTTTTCGTTCATGCGTTATTATCGCCCGACGTTAGGGTTGCTAGCCAGCACGGTGGCCAGTGAGTGACGAACCCGCGCACTGAAGTCGTCACGGTCTAAAGCCTGAAAACGTCCATTCACCACGATGGGTCTGCCGGCCACCCAGACATCGGTAACGGCCTCGCGCCCGGCACACGCCGTGAGCGCAAGCAACGGGTCAAGGACAGCGGCCGTTGCTGGATGGTTGAGATCCACGCAGACGCAGTCGGCACGCTTGCCCGGGCTTAGAGAGCCCAAACTGTCTTCTAGACCCACAGCGCGGGCACAGTTTAGGGTGGCCATCGTTAACAACTGTGCCGGTCTTAACGGGCTGGACGGTAGCAGCTGACTCTGGCGGCCCGTCAGACGCATAGCTTCCAATAGATCGCGAACCACCGGCCGGCATCCGCTGCCTAGCGTCACGTTGCTTCCTGACTGCAGTGGCGCGCTGATGCCTGCCGGCAGGTGACCGGCCTGCCAGTCCGCCGCGGGACTGTGCACCAGACTGATCGCCGAACTCACGGGCAGGGCTGCAGGGTCTGTCCAACCACGCAGGGTGCAAGGCGTGTTCCACAGGCCAAGGTCGGTGAGCCTGCGGATTTGCGTGGCATCCGCCTGCAGTAATAAAACGCGTTCTAATTGATCTGCCAACACGCGCACGCGCGACAGCACGCTGTCGCTAAGCTCTGGCACTGCGTGCAGGGCAAAAGCGGTATGAATCAGCGGATGTTCGCGGTATTCATCGTGCAGCGCTAAAGAGCGCTCCAGGCACTCATCGAGTGTTGCTGCGTAGTCGTTGGCACTGGCGTCTACCGGTAGGCCCAGCACCACGCGCAACCCTAAATCCGCAGCCAAGGTCGCTACCGTTGCGCTGTAATGACCCCAATCCACGCAGCTGGTGATACCCGCGCAAGCCTGTTCGATGAGGCCTAAGGCGATCGAATCGGTGAGTAGCTGACGGTCGATACCGCGTGGAACGCCGCTAAAACGGCTGCTTAGGGTAAGCATCTGGCTGCGCCAAAGCGTAGAGGCAAGATCTACTTCGGTATTGATCAACCCTGGAATCACCAGATGCGAACTGCGGGTGAGGGTGTGAGCCGCCTGGTAACGCGAACGGGCTAACTCGCTAGGTAAACAATCAACGATACGACCGCCGTTTAGCACCAGTGCATGGTGATCCCAGACCACGGCCGGTTCGACCGGAGCGATCCAACGGGCATGTAAAACACAGTCGACCTGCTGCACAAAGCTCTCCCCAAAGGCCTGATGCTTTGCAGTATAACGAGGCCCGGTCGGACGTGTGGCCAGCCTTTGGCAGGCAGGCCTGATCGGTGAGCCCGTCATACCGCGTAACTACTTAATTTGTGATAGTATCCCGGGCTAATTCCTAGCAGATTGATGCGAACCGAATGGCTGAAATTGCTCACGAAATTCTTCACGTAAATCTCGAAGACGAGATGCGTCAGTCGTATCTCGATTACGCCATGAGCGTTATCGTCGGGCGCGCACTGCCAGATGTCAGAGACGGCTTGAAACCGGTGCATCGGCGCGTGCTGTACGCCATGCACGAGTTATCCAACGACTGGAATAAGCCGTACAAGAAGTCCGCCCGTATCGTGGGCGATGTGATCGGTAAATATCATCCTCACGGCGACTCGGCGGTGTACGACTCGATCGTGCGTATGGCCCAGCCTTTTTCAATGCGTTATCTGTTGGTTGATGGTCAGGGTAACTTCGGCAGCGTAGATGGCGATCCGCCAGCGGCCATGCGTTACACCGAATTGCGCATGTCGCGTATGGCCCACGAGCTACTGGCCGATATTGACAAGAACACCGTCGACTTCTCGCCCAACTACGATGAGTCCGAGCATGAGCCTACGGTTCTGCCGGCGCGAGTGCCTAACCTGTTGGTCAATGGCTCCTCGGGTATTGCGGTGGGTATGGCGACCAATATCCCGCCGCATAACCTGCGTGAAGTGATTGATGCCTGTGTGGCGTTGATCGAGAACCCGCAGATTACGCTGACTGAATTGATGAAAATTGTGCCCGGCCCGGACTTTCCAACCGCCGGCATCATTACCGGCGCGGCCGAATTAGGGGCCGCCTACGCCGGTGGCCGTGGCCGCATCTACGTGCGTGGACGCAGCCACGTCGAGGAACTCGATAAGGGTCGGCAAGCTTTAATTCTCACGGAATTGCCGTATCAGGTGAACAAAGCGCGCTTGTTGGAGCGCATCGCCGATCTGGTGCGTAACAAGGAAGTCGAAGGCATCAGTGAGCTGCGTGATGAGTCTGACAAGGACGGCATGCGCGTGGTGATTGAGCTTAGGCGCGGTGAGCTACCCGATATTGTGCTCAACAATCTTTACAAGCACACCCCGTTGCAGTCGGTCTTTGGCATCAACATGGTTGCCCTGGTCGATGGGCAGCCGAAGCTTCTGGGCCTGAAAGAATTGCTGGACTGCTTTATTCGGCATCGCCGGGAAGTGGTCACGCGTCGCACCGTGTTTGAGCTTAAGCGCGCCCGCGATCGTGCGCACGTGTTGGAAGGCCAGGCTGTTGCTTTAGGCAATATCGATGATGTCATCGAAGTCATTAAGAGTGCGCCCAACCCGGCTGAGGCGAAGATTGGGTTGATGAGTCGCACCTGGGGTGCTGGCGCGGTGCCGGAGATGCTGGCTCGTGCCGGTGATGTGAGTGCCCGCCCGGAGGGCATGTCAGAAGAATTTGGCCTGTTGGCGGTAGAGGCTGGGGCGGCGCCGGTGTATCGGCTGAGCGAAGTTCAGGCCCAGGCCATTCTGGAGCTGCGTCTGCAGCGATTGACCGGGCTTGAGCGCGATAAGATTGTCACCGAGTACGGTGAGTTGCTCATTTTGATTGCCGACTTAAGCGACATTCTGGCTCGGCCCGAGCGGTTGATGCAGGTTATTCGTCAGGAATTGCAGTTAATTCGTGATCAGTTTGGCGATGACCGACGCACGGAAATCAACATTGACCATTCGGATTTGACTACCGAAGATCTGATTAAGGATGAGTCGGTCGTGGTTACGCTGTCGCGTGACGGGTACGTGAAATACCTGCCGACCACCGAATACCGCGCGCAGCGCCGCGGTGGCCAGGGCGTGAATGCCGCGGAGATGAAAGAGGAAGATTTCATCTCCCGGGTGTTTGTGGCGCGTACCCACGACACCTTGCTGTGTTTCTCGGATCGTGGTCGGGTGTACTGGCTACGGGTCTTTAACCTGCCCCTGGCAGGTCGAGGTTCGCGCGGTAAACCCATTGTCAACATGTTGTCGTTGGAAGACGGGGAGCGCATCACCGCGCTGCTGTCCGTCCGCGATTTTACCGCCGACCAGAGTGTGTTCATGGCGACCCGTCAGGGCACCGTGAAAAAGACACCGCTCGAAGCGTTCTCACGCCCACGCACAGCCGGCATTATCGCCGTGTCCTTGGATGATAACGACAGCTTAGTAGGCGTTGACCTTACCGACGGTAACAGTGATGTGATTTTGTGCAGCACCGCTGGTAAGGCCATTCGCTTTAACGAGAGCGATGTGCGCGCCATGGGCCGTGAAGCGGCCGGTGTGCGCGGTATCACCTTAAGCGAGGATCATGAAGTGACCTCGCTGATCGTGGTGCGTGAAGGCTATGTGTTGACCGCATCGGCAAACGGCTACGGTAAATTAACGGATGTGGAAGAGTTTCCGCGTCACGGCCGCGGCGGTCAGGGCGTCATCGCGCTGCAATTGTCGGAGCGCAACGGTCGCATGATCGGAGCGCTGCAGGTCGATCTGAAGGACGACCTGATGATGATCAGCCATGCCGGTAAGTTGGTGCGTATCAGCGTCAACACGATCTCTGTGTTGAGTCGTAACACCCAAGGCGTGCGCCTGATGCGTATTGAGGAAGGCAACAGCATGGTGAGTTTGTCACGTGTTCCCTTCATGGAAGGCGATGCCAGCGCCGAGGGTGTTGAAGGCATTGAAGGGGCGGAGACGCCAGACGTTAACGCCGCGACTGCCGAGCCGGTGGTCATGGCGCCGCCGACCGCGCCAGAAAGTTAAAGGATGCAGCCGGCCTTAAGGCCGGCTTTAGCCCCGGCCTGCGTTCGCAGGCGCGGTGCCATAAGAATTGAAATTCGGAGTGAGCTATGGCGCGGCTTAAAACCAAGACCGTCAAACATCCCCGGCAGGCCGCGCGGCCCAGTAAGGCCGCGACCGTTAAGCCGCTCAGCGATATTCGTGCGCGCATCGACAGTATTGATGAGCAGATCCAAAGCCTGATCGAACAACGTGCAGGACTGGCTCACGCGGTGGGCACCTCCAAACGTTCGAGTGGACAGACGGCCGATTTTTATCGGCCCGAGCGCGAGGCGGAAGTGTTGGCGGCGGTGATACGTCGTAATCAGGGGCCGCTGTCTAACGAGGAAATGGTTCGTTTGTTTCGCGAGATCATGTCCGCGTGTCTGGCTCAGCAAGAACCTTTAAAAGTTGGCTTTTTAGGCCCGGAGGGCACGTTCACCCAGCAAGCGGTGATGAAGCACTTTGGTCACTCGGTACGTGCGCTACCGTTAGCATCGATTGCCGAGGTGTTTGCCGAGGTTGAGGCCGGTGCGGCGGACTTTGGTGTAGTGCCTATTGAGAACTCCACGGAAGGAACGGTTAACCACACCGTGGATATGTTTTTGACTTCGCCATTGAAGATTTGTGGTGAGGTGGAATTGCGCGTGCAGCAACAGTTACTCGCGCGCTTGCCGGGCTTGAAAAACATCAAGCGGGTGTGTTCGCACCAACAGTCACTGGCCCAGTGCCGGCAGTGGCTGGCGGCGCATTTGCCACAGATTCCTTGCATTGCCGTGGCTTCCAATGCCGAGGCGGCGCGCCGCGCCCGTGATGAGGTGGGCACCGCGGCGATCGCCGGTCAGGCCGCCGGTGAGGTCTATGGTCTCAAAGTCCTGGCCCCGCAAATCGAGGATCGTCCGGATAACACGACCCGGTTTTTGATTATTGGTCGCAAGCTACTGGCCCCGTCCGGGCGTGATCGAACCACGCTTCTGGTCTCAGCGTCGGACGTGGGTGGTCCGGGTGCGTTGGTGCGATTACTCGAACCGTTGGCCCGCCATGCCGTGAACATGACTCGACTGGAGTCACGACCCTCACAGCGCAAAAAATGGGACTACGTGTTTTTTCTGGATCTGGACGGTCATGTCGAAGACGCGCTGTTGGGTAAGGCCCTGGCTGAGTTAAAAAGCCGTGCCTCGCTGTTTCGTGTTTTAGGTTCCTACCCTAGGGCGGTGTTATGAGTGGTTCTACGGCGTTTTATCAAGTCGAGCCGCACGATCGTATTCACGGCGAGTTACGCGTACCGGGTGATAAGTCCGTCTCGCATCGGGCCATGATGTTAGGCGGTATCGCCGAGGGCATCACCGAGGTCGAAGGCTTTCTGGCCAGTGCTGATTGTCTATCGACCTTAAATGCGATGCGTCAGATGGGTGTTGCAATTGAGCAGTCGGATGCCGGCCGGGTGCGTCTCACCGGGGTTGGGCTGCACGGTTTACAGGCCCCTGCAGGGCCGCTGGATATGGGTAATGCCGGCACCGCGATGCGCTTATCCATGGGCCTGCTGGCCGGGCAGGGCTTTGATAGCGTGCTGGTCGGCGATGCTTCGCTGACACGCCGACCGATGGAGCGTGCGGCTGCTCCGCTACGCCTGATGCAAGCTCGCATTGACACCACGAACGGGCGCCCGCCCGTGCACCTTTATGGCGGGCAAAGCCTTATCGGCTGTGAGCACGACTTGCAGGTGGCCAGTGCTCAAGTTAAATCCGCCATTTTATTAGCCGGCTTGTACGCACAGGGCACGACCACGGTGCTCGAACACGCCATTACCCGCGATCACACCGAGCGGATGTTGCAGGCTTTCGGTGTCCCGGTGGCGGTGACGCCAGGGCGCGTAGCGCTATCGTCGGTGTCGCGTTTGCGGGCCACGCGCATCGAAGTGCCGGGTGATATTTCCTCGGCGGCTTTTTTCCTGGTCGCCGGCGCCTTAGCCGCCACCCACGGTTTGATCATTCGCCGGGTGGGTATGAATCCCACGCGCACCGGTGTGGTGGATATCCTTCGGGCGATGGGCGCTGACATTCGCGTACATGCGTTGCCCGATGCCGGGCGTGAGCCGGTGGCCGACTTAGAGGTGTATGCCAGTGAGCTGCGCGGCATCACGATTCCAGAGCACCTGGTGCCCTTGGCGATTGATGAGTTTCCGGTGCTGTTTGTTGCGGCGGCCGCCGCCAAAGGTGAAACGCTGTTACGCGGTGCCGCTGAGCTGCGCGTGAAGGAAAGTGATCGCATTGCCGCCATGGCCGAGGGCCTGACCCGGCTGGGTGTGGAGGTCGAACCTTACCCGGATGGTCTGCGCATCGTTGGCGGACCGATGAGCGGCGGGGAGATTGACTCTTTAGGCGATCATCGCATCGCGATGGCTTTTGTCATTGCCAGTTTGCGGGCCAGCGGACCACTGACCATCAAAGATGTGGAAAACGTCGGCACTTCCTATCCGGATTTTGTGCCAGCAGCGCGTGCGGTGGGCTTAAAGGTGGAGCGACACTCTTGAAGGCCTTAGGCTCGGATGCGGATTCAGACAGGAATCCCGATCCGGCGCCGGTCATAACGATTGACGGCCCTAGCGGCTCGGGTAAAGGCACCATCGCTCGCGCGGTGGCGCGCCAGTTAGGCTGGACCTGGCTGGACTCGGGCGCTTTATACCGTCTGGTGGGCCTGGCCGGACAACGGGCAGGCTTAAGCGCCCACGATGAACAAGCGCACGCGCGTCTGGCGCAGGGTTTATCGGTGCGTTTTACGGCGAGTCCAGACGGTGAGGACGAGGTTTGGTTTGAGGGGCGAAACTGGGCGGGCGATTTGCGCGATGAAGCGGTCGGAAGGCTGGCCTCTCAGGTGGCGGCCTGGCCTTTAGTGCGCGCGGCGCTCATCGACCTGCAGCGAGCCTTCAAACGCCCGCCGGGTCTGGTGGCCGATGGCCGCGACATGGGCTCAGCGTTGTTCCCGGACGCTAACTTGAAGATTTTCCTCACGGCGAGCGTCGAGGAAAGGGCCCGTCGACGTTATAAGCAGTTGAAAGATAAGGGGCTCGATGTTAGCCTTGCCGACCTTTCCCGGGACATTCAGGAGCGGGACCAGCGCGATTCCACGCGTGCAGCATCGCCGCTGCGCCAAAGTGACGATGCGCTGTTGATCGATTCTACCTCGCGTGATGTAGGGCAAATCGTCAAGCAGATCCTGACTGTCGCGCAGTGTCGTGGCTTGATGGGCCCCTCGCTGGTCGGCTGAAAGGTCGGGGTCTGGCCCAGTCGCTTTACGCGGCGGGAAAGACGTAAGAGTTTTTTTGAGTGAGTCGCCGCGTTTTGCGGCAGGGTGGATTTTCTTAAGATGGGCCGCAAAAGCAGTTCATTTTAAGGGGATTCGTTGTTTGACCTTAACCCGTTGTCAGTGTCTGTATTTTTTACACGCTGGCGCGGACATAACCTACGCCGGGTCTAAAGCCCGGGAATGAGCAACCTAAAATGACTGAAAGTTTTGCCCAACTGTTCGAAGAGAGTTTAGCCAGCCAACGCTTCCGTCCTGGTCAGATTCTCACCGGCTACATTGTCGAAGTCGGACAGGATTTTGTAATCGTAAGTGCCGGCCTCAAGTCTGAGGCAGTGATCCCCGCCGAACAGTTCAAGAACGAACGTGGCGAGATGGAGGTCAAGGTCGGTGATGAAGTAGAGGTCGCCCTCGACTCCGTCGAAGACGGTTCGGGCGAAACCCGACTGTCGCGTGAAAAAGCCAAGCGTGCCCGCACCTGGACACGTCTGGAGACCGCCTTCAACGAAGCGCAGGTTGTCACCGGCATCATCAACGGTCGCGTTAAGGGCGGCTTCACGGTTGAAATTGAGAACATCCGTGCCTTCTTGCCAGGTTCGTTGGTTGACGTTCGCCCGGTGCGCGATCCGTCCTACCTGGAAGGTAAGGTCCTTGAGTTTAAGGTCATCAAGCTCGACCAAAAGCGCAACAACGTCGTGGTTTCACGCCGCGCAGTGGTCGAACAGGAACATTCGGTAGAGCGTTCGGCTCTGTTGGATAACCTGCAGGAAGGCGCAGTCGTTAAGGGTACGGTTAAGAACCTCACCGATTACGGCGCGTTCGTTGACCTGGGCGGTATCGACGGTCTGTTGCACATCACGGACATGGCCTGGAAGCGCGTTAAGCATCCTTCCGAGGTCGTGAAGGTCGGTGACGAGATCGACGTGCGAATCCTGAAGTTTGATCGTGAGCGTCAGCGCGTGAGCCTGGGCATCAAGCAGCTGGGCACCGATCCTTGGCAGAGCATCAACCGCCGTTACCCGCCCAACACCCGTTTGTGGGGCAAGGTCACTAACATCGCCGACTACGGTTGCTTTGTGGAGATCGAAGAGGGCGTGGAAGGTCTGGTGCACGTCTCGGAAATGGATTGGACAAACAAGAACGTCAATCCGGCCAAGGTGGTTCACGTCGGTCAGGAAGTCGAAGTCATGGTTATTGACATCGATGAAGATCGTCGCCGCATCAGCTTAGGTCTGAAGCAGTGCCAGCCCAATCCGTGGAAAGAGTTCGGTGAGAACTACAACCGTGGCCATCAGGTCTCCGGTCAGATCAAGTCGATTACCGATTTTGGTATCTTCATCGGCCTGTCCGGTGGTATCGACGGCCTGGTGCACCTGTCGGACATCTCTTGGGATATCCCGGGTGAAGAAGCCGTACGCAGCTACCAGAAGGGTCAGACGCTCGAGGCGATGGTGTTGGCCATTGATCCGGAGCGTGAGCGCATTTCGTTAGGCGTTAAGCAGTTGGCGAAGGATCCGTTCTCTGGCTACATCGCTGAGAACCCGAAGGGCACCATTGTTCGCGGTATCGTCCGTGAAGTGGACGCGAAGGGCGCAACCATCGATCTGGGTGGCGGCGTGGATGGCTACTTGCGCGCCGCTGATTTGAGTCGTGACCGCGTTGAAGACGCGCGTACCCTGCTCAAGGAAGGCGAGGAAGTCGAAGCCAAGTTTACCGGCGTGGACCGCAAGGCACGTACCATCACCTTGTCGATCAAGGCTAAGGACATGCACGAGGAGCAGGAGGCCATGCAGGCCTACCGCACCGACGCATCGTCAGGTACGAGCTTAGGCGATCTGCTCAAAGAGCAGATGTCAGGCGGCGACGACGAATAAGCCCGCGTGAAGGTGATGCCGGAGTCGGCTCCGGCATCACCGATTCGCAGGCAGCCTGTGCTTAAGACAGGCCATTAGGGTAGTTAGATCTTTTTTTCTTAACTTTCCGGACGACTTCATGACCAAGTCGGAATTGATTGATTTAATCAGCGCTAAGCAGAAGAACCTGCCGGCTAAAGACGTCGAACTGGCCGTCAAGCAGGTGCTGGAGATCATGAGTGATGCACTCGCCACCGGGGAGCGCATTGAGATTCGTGGTTTTGGCAGTTTCTCGCTGCATTTTCGGCCACCTCGTCAGGGACGCAACCCGAAGACGGGCGAGGCGGTCTCCCTGCAGGGTAAGCACGTACCGCACTTTAAGCCGGGCAAGGATCTGCGTGAGCGGGTCAATGACGGCCAGGCACACCCGATCCGCGAGTAAGCCCGGATCCTCAAGCCGGCTTTAGAGCACGGATCGTGCGAGTGCTGATCTTGCGCCTGCCCCACGGGCGGTGGGGCTTCGCGTCACCTTA
This sequence comes from uncultured Pseudomonadota bacterium, assembly GCA_903828595.1. GTDB lineage: Bacteria > Pseudomonadota > Gammaproteobacteria > Steroidobacterales > Steroidobacteraceae > CAIKMS01. The sequence goes on from CAIKMS010000001.1 coordinate 38,006, forward strand.
ATCCCAGCTTAATCTTTGAGCGTGATCTCGCTCACGCCCGCTTCATGCGACTGGGCTATGATCAGGGGCATTCACGGTAGTTGAGGTTGATGTATGTCAGCGATGAGTCCTATTCGTACGGTGGTGTTTCCTGTAGCGGGTCGCGGCACGCGCTTTTTGCCGGCCACCAAAGCCAGCCCCAAAGAAATGTTGCCTATCGTGGATAAACCGCTGATTCAGTACGCTGCTGAAGAAGCGCTGCGTGCCGGTGCTACTCGCTTGGTCTTTGTGACTGGCGCCTCCAAGCGGGCCATTGAAGATCACTTTGACTCCGATCCTGAACTCGAAGCGGCGCTTTTAGCGCAGGGTAAGCAGGATTTGTTGGATTCGATGCGCGGGATTATCCCCTCGTCAGCCAGCTGTATTTACATTCGCCAGCATGCCCCCTTAGGTTTAGGCCATGCGGTGTTGTGTGCCCGTCCGGTGGTAGGTGATGAGCCGTTTTTTGTGCATTTAGCCGATGATTTGATTGATGCGAACGTGCCGTGTCTGGCTCAGATGGCCGCGCAGTTTGAACGTCATCATTCCAGCATCCTAGGCGTGCAAACCGTGCACCCGTCGGAGACCGATAAGTACGGTATCGTTGCTTCGAGCGTGATCGAGCCGCGTTTGTCTAAAGTCAGTGAGATTGTCGAAAAGCCTAAGCCTGACAAAGCGCCTTCCAACTTAGCCGTGGTGGGTCGCTACATCCTCACCCCGCAGATCTTTAGTAAGCTTGCAACGATCGGCCAAGGTGCCGGTGGTGAGATTCAATTGACCGATGGCATCGCACAACTGCTCAAAGACCAAGCGGTCTATGCCTACGCCTTTGAAGGTAAGCGCTACGATTGCGGTAACAAGCTTGGGTATCTGGAAGCTACGGTTGAATACGCCCTGAAGCATCCCACCCTGGGCGACCCGTTCGCAAAATTGTTGGGCCAGTTATTAGAAGCTCGCTCAGCCGATGCGCATTCAGGCTAAAGAGCCTCGTGTACTGAGGGGGCTTGTCAGACAAGCCCTCCTTGTCCTTAACACTTAAAGCTTTGATACGAACGGTTAGCGGCATCTAACCCCTTGTTACTGTCCCTTCGTCAGTAAATCAGCGATCATCCAGTTAAGACTTTAAGCTTAGGTGAACAATGTCAAAGCCTGTGGAATTACGGCGCGGCTTAAGCCTATCGGCAGCTATTGCCATCAACGTGGCCAACATGATCGGCACCGGTGTGTTTCTTAAAAGCCGGGTCATGACCTGTAACGTAGGCACCGGTTATGGCGTTTTAAGCGTGTGGCTGGCGGCCGGGCTGTTATCGCTGGCCGGTACCTTTGCCTATTCCGAGCTCGGTGCGATGCTTCCCCATGCCGGGGGTGACTACGTGTACCTGCGCCGTGCCTATGGGCGATTTGTAGCGTTTTTGTACGGCTGGACCAACTTCATGGTGGCTAAGGCCGCCTCTCAAGCTGCGTTAGCCGTGGGCATGGCAATCTTTTTGAATGTCGCCTTGGGCGGTGCTTTGGGGGCTTCTTCCTGGCACGCACAACTGCTGGGCGTGGGCTTTGATGTGACGGCTCTGACCGTGGTGGCCTTAAGCGCTATCTGGGTCGTCGCCTTAATCAACTGTGCCTCGGTGGTGACCGGGGGACGCATGGCGCTGGTGCTCACCGTCATTAAAGTGTTGCTGGTCGCGGGTGTCGCGGCCGTGGCCTTTATTTGGGGGCGAGGGGATTTCTCCCACTTGATGGACTCCGGAGCCGCGGGCAGCTGTGAAGGTGTGGCCGCAACCGCGCGAGGTGGCTTAGCGGGGTTTGGAGCCGCGATGCTCGGTGCGCTGTGGGCTTATGACGGATGGAACAATGCCGCCCCCTTAATTGGTGAACTCAAAGACCCTCAAGCCAATGCCTCGCGCACTTTTATTGGCGGCATGTTGGTGGTCGGGGCGCTGTATCTGTTGGTGAACCTCGGCTATTTCTATGTTTTAACGCCCCTGGAGGTCGCCAGCGTACCGGCCACCTCGTCGGTGGCGACCGTGGTACTGACGCGTTTTTTTGGGCCGCTGGCGGTGAGCCTGACGGCTGTTGCCTTGATGGTCTCCTCCTTAGGCTCACTGCACGCCAGCGTGCTGGCGAACTCGCGCGTGCCTTATGCCATGGCCCGTGACGGGTTGTTTTTCAAAGGTCTGGCGAAGCTTTCGAACCATCACGTTCCGGTGCGCGCGATCATGGCTCAGGCCATTTGGGGCAGCGTGCTGGCGCTGTCGGGCAGTTACGACACGCTCACCGACAGCGTGATTTTTGCGTCCTGGCTGTTTTATGGGTTATCCACGGCGGCCGTGTTTGTATTTAGAGTGCGTGAACCGCAGCTTCATCGGCCTTACCGGGCTTTGGGTTACCCGTGGGTATCTATCGTGTTTTTGCTGGTCACCGGGGCGCTACTGATTAATACCTTTGTCGCCACACCGCGTCAGGCGCTGCAGGGCTGTTTGATGATTTTGCTAGGGCTGCCTTTTTATGCGTTCTGGACTCGAAAGTCGGCGGCTTGACCGATCTCCACTGGTTGCCGCACTGCGATAGACGGTATGGTTAAGTCTGTACTGTAAGGAGTTTAGGCTATTCAGCGTTGGCAAAAAACAACGCGTAGTCCAGCCTGGGGCAAAAGCGTATGAGTGAACCGGATAAGCGTGAGAGAAAAGGCCGCGAGGTGCGACGAGTGGCGCGAGCGCGCCATGCCTTGGCGAAGTTACCGCTGCTGGCTCGCGGGATACCCGTGACCGAGATGCACAGCCTCGAGGCGCTAGAGGCCATCGAACACAACGCGGAAACCGTGCTGGAAGAAATCGGTATTCGTTTTCGGGATGATCCCGAAGCGGTGGCCCTGTGGGCCGGTGCGGGTGCTGACGTGCAGGGCGATCGGGTGCACATCCCACGCGGACTGGCGCGTCACCTGCTCAAAAGCGCCCCTGCAGAATTTACGATCAAGTCGCGCAATCCCGAGCGGCACGTCCCCATCGGGGGTAATCACACGGTATTTTCTTCGGTGGGTGGACCGCCGTTCGTACACGATCGCACCAAAGGCCGCCGTTACGGCACCTTAGAAGATCTGCAAAACTTTGTTCGCTTAGCACACGCCGCGCCAGCCATTCATTTTCAGGGCGGGTCGATGTGTGAGCCGATGGACATCCCGGCCAACATTCGCCATCTGCAGATGCAGTATTCGCACTTTCGCTATAGCGACATGCCCTGCGAAGGCACGCCCGAAAACCCCGTCAACGCCAGGGACGCGTGTCGCATGGCCGATCTGGTGTTTGGGCCGGAGTATCTGGAGAACAACACCGTACTGATCGGCAACATCAATTCCAATTCACCGCTGACCTTTGATTCGAACATGTCAGGCAGCCTTCGCGAGTTTGCGCGACGCAAGCAGGGTGTTTTGGTGGTGCCTGCGGTACTTGCCGGTGCCATGGGGCCGGTCACCGCCATGGGTTGTATGACCGAGGTGCTGGCTGAAACGCTGGCCGGTATGGCACTGGCGCAGATTGTGCGTCCGGGTACACCGGTGATCTTAGGTTCTTTTGTAGGCGCGATCTCGATGCGTACCGGCGCGCCGACCTTTGGGACCGCGGAAGCCACGCACATGATCTTTGCCACCGCCCAGTTAGCTCGACGCTTAAAGGTGCCGTGCCGCAGCGGGGGATCGTTGTGTTCGTCTAAGGTCTCCGATGCTCAGGCCGCTTACGAGAGCATGCAGACGTTGTTTGCCACCGTCATGGCCGGCGTGAATCTGGTCACTCATGCGGCCGGTTGGTTGGAAGGCGGGCTCGTCGCCAGTTACGAGAAGTTCGTGATGGACGCCGATCAGTTAGCCATCATGCACAGCACCATGAGGGGCATGGATCTGTCACCTTCCGCGCAGGCGCTAGAGGCGATTCGGGAAGTCGGACCGGGCGGGCACTTTTTAGGTTGTGCCCATACCCAAGCTCATTACGAAACCGCCTTTTATCAATCAACGATTGCGGATTATTCCTCCTATGAGCAGTGGAGCGAAGAGGGCAGTCTTACCGCCGATGAGCGCGCCTCGAAGGTTTATCAGCAGACCTTACTCGACTATCAGGATCCGGGCATGGATCCTGCGATAGAAGAATCGCTGCTTGATTTTATTGCGCGCCGCCAGCAAGAAATTTGTCGCGATGCGGCCTAGTGTCAACACTAATGTTTTGTGAGGTTAAGCCGGTATTGATAAGTTCGTGTTGCTGAATTTGAGTCCTATGTGAATAAAAGGGGATTATTGATGCGTTTCGTTTATCAGTCGCTTCGTCCTGATTTGCAGCCGACGGTGTCTTTGCGTTTATCCGTGGCCTTAATTTTAGCCGGTGCGCCACTGGTCAGTCAGGCCCAGTCGGCCTCCGCACAAACCAATCAGCTGCAGGAAGTGGTGGTCACGGCGACCCGTCACGAGGAACAATTGAGTAAGGTGGCGGTCAGCGTCTCGGCATACACCCAAGACACGATGGACCAGAAAGGCATCAAGGATTTCACCGACATCGTGCGCTTCACGCCCGGGTTATCGATTGATCAAACCGGCACCAACAATATTTCGATACGTGGAATTTCCTCGTCGGGCGGATCTGGCACCACCGGTATTTATATCGATGACACACCCATTCAGATGCGAAGCTTAGGCTTTAACCCGGACGATACGTTGCCTAAAACCTTTGACCTGGATCGTGTTGAGGTGTTGCGCGGACCACAGGGCACGCTGTTTGGTTCAGGTTCTGAGGGCGGCACGGTTCGCTACATTCTGACCCAGCCTAGTCTGACTAAACAAAGCACTTACGCGCGCGGCGAGCTGTCGTACACCCGATACGGTGATCCCTCCGAGGAAATTGGCGTAGCGCACGGTGCGCCGATTATCAATGACGTGCTCGGCTACCGGGCCAGCCTTTGGTATCGGCACGACGGCGGTTGGATCAACCGAGTGGATCCCACCACAGGCGATGTGGTCGATGCCAATGCCAATCGTGCCGATGCGTTAACCGCACGATTAGCGCTCATTTTAGCGCCCAACGACAGGCTGACCATCAGCCCGAGTGTGTTCTACCAAAACAATCGCAAGCACGATACCAGCACCTACTGGGAGGCCTACAGTAACCCGTCGGCGGGTCGCTTTAATAATGCCAATCCTGATCGCGTCGCCGTGCCTGATGAGTTTTACCTGATGGCGCTGAAGGTCGATGCGGATATAGGCAAAGCACGCTTTGTCTCTAACACCTCCTATTACAACCGCAGTGAGACCACCGGTTACGAGGGTACGGTTTACAACTTGAGTTTTTATCAGGGTTTAGGTTGGCCTGCAGCCTTTGATGCGGGCAGCGTGCTTACGCCGGCGCCGCTGAGTTTCGCCAATCCCAATGGCTATCCGTTAATTGATTCTAAAGGTATCCATTTGCCGGCCGGATTCACGAACTATCGCTCGCCAGCCACCATTCAAAACGGCCAGCAAAGCATTACTCAGGAATTTCGTTTGGAGTCTACCGACCCGGATAGTCGCTACACCTACACCGTGGGTGCCTTCTGGCAGTTAACGCGTGAGTCAAGCTTAGAGGAAATCCACGATCCGTTGGGCAACGCGTTTTTGGCCAATCTCTTTGGCTTAAGCAACACGCCCGATAACACGGCGACCCAGCAAATCTTTGGTGTGAATACGCTGCCTAACGGCGATGCGTACTATAACCAGAACACATCCCACGATCGTCAGTTGGCGGGTTTTGGTGAAGTGGGCTACAAGTTCACCGATACGCTTAAAGCGACACTGGGCGGTCGTTACTCGCGGTCCTCGTTTGATTTAAATCATTACGCGGACGGCCCGGAAAATTACGGTCCGACCACGCCTTTGGGTGCCAGCGCGCCAGGGCCTATCGCGATTTCGGCTTCCGAATCCAAGTTCACGCCTAAAGCCGGACTGTCCTGGCAGGTCACGCCTCGGGATCTGTATTACGCGACCTATGCCAATGGCTATCGTGCCGGCGGCGCGAATGCGCCGTTACCGCCGTTTTGTCAGCAGGGTTTAGAGCAGGACGGTTATTTTCACGGCGCGCCATCTGCCTATAAGTCAGACACCACGCAAAGCTTTGAAGTCGGCTCTAAAAACAACCTCGGTGGGCGCTTTAGAATCGCCTCGAGCCTGTATTACACGAAGTGGAACAATATTCAGCAGAGTGTGTACGTGCCCGGGGGTTGCGGACTGCAGTTCACGGATAACTTGGGCACCGCGGTGGCGAAGGGCTTTGATACCCAGATTGATGCCATCGTGGGTTCTTTCAATATCGAAGGTGCTATCGGATACACCGATGCTCGCTTCGTCAAAACGTCCAAGAACAATATTGCCATTGAGGGCGATGCGATCTCGGGCCAGTCGGCCATCAACGGTGCGCCGGGCACCAGTGCACCATGGACGATCTCCGCCGGCGTTCAATACAACCTGACGTGGGCTCAGCACGATGCGTACGTGCGCATGGATTATCAGTTCACCAGCCGCAATCCGTGGTTGGCCCCGGTGCAGGACCCGCAGTCAGTACAGTACACCTCGAATACCGGAACGCAGATCTCGCCGTCCCTGTCGTCGACCGGCTTTCTGCAGTTGCGTTCGGGTCTGACCTTAGGCGACTGGCAGTTGGCGCTGTTCGTCGACAACCTGACCAACGCACATCCGATCACCAACTACGAGCGTAGCTTTACGGATAGCTTCAATCCCAATCAGGGTTCGGTGCCGTTACCGCAGTACAATCAGTACACCTTCCGGCCCATGACGGTGGGTCTGACGGCAACCTTCAGGCATTAACAGGCCTATGGGTCAGGCGCTCAGGCCAAAGCGAGTCTGAGCGCCTGGGTAACTACACACGCTCACTTAAATTCCCCTTAAGATTTTGGTGAGCTACGGGCTTGGCTTTGTTGGCTGACACTGGTTTTTAGTGCCTTAACCGGCGACTATGTCGCCAGATTTTTGGGGCTTAAGGGTATCGCCTAAAATGCGGCTTGCTCGGTCCTTTTTAGACGAGCATGACGAGTAAGGCCAGTTATGAGCAGCATCGAGCAGTTACATGAGTTAGCGATACGCAGCGGGCAGGACACCTACCGGGATCCGGGGTCGGGGTATCAGGTGCTGACGCGACGTGCTTTACTCAATCGCGGCGCCTGCTGCGGTAACTCGTGCCGACACTGTCCGTACGGACACATTAATGTGGCCGGCGCCGGTGTCAGCCAGGCGCCCATCAGTGAGCCGGTCTTGCTTCATCCGGATCACAAAGTCGGCCCAGTGGATGTGTTGTTTTGGTCTGGCGGCAAAGACAGTTTATTAACGCTGTCGCACCTAGTTAAGCAACAGCGCCGCGTTGTCTTGTTGACCAGCTTCGGGGCTTTGACACACCGAGTATCCATTCAAGATATCCACATCAAAAACATCGCCAAGCAATCGCAGTTTCTCAAGGTTCCGTTGTGCCTGGTGCCGTTGTTTCCCAACACCGACTATAAGAAAAGCATCGAAGCGGCACTGGATCTTATCGTGGCCAAAACCGGGGCAGTGATTGATCGCCTGGTGTTTGGCGATTTGCATCTTAAAGATATCCGCCAGTGGCGCGTGGACACCTGGGCACCTTTAACGGTTTACACACCACTTTTTGAGGTACCCTACGACCAGCTTTTGGGTCAGCTATGGGGCCTTCAGCAATCGTTGGGGCTTGCGATCACGCTGTCGACGCAGCTTGTTATCGGCGATAAAACGCTGCCCGTGGGCACCGCCTTTGACGCCAATTTGGTTTTGCAGCTGCAGCAGCAGGGGTTGGACTTGATGTTAGAAAACGGCGAAGCCCATACCTTGATCTTTCCCCGCGGCGCTAGCGCTATCGTATAGGGCGTGTAGTTGAAAGGCCCTCTAGCCTACAGGCCCTCCAGCCTAAAGCTCTCCCGTCTAAAGAGTTGCTGGCCTAAAGACCCAGAGTCTTTGCAGGTAAGCCTTGCAACGCGCGTTGCATCATTTGTTGATACAGGTTCTCCAGTGCGCGGGTCAGTGTGATGGGGTTATACAGCGAGCTTGTGCTTAAGTTAGCGATCAGTTGCTCGCGCAGCACGGACAGTGTCTTGGGATCTTCAGCCAAGGTGATCGCCAGGGCTTCGTAGGCGGCCTCGTTGGCGACGATTAAATCCGTCAGCCTAAGACTGCGCAAAAGGCTGGCCGCTACCCGACTGGCAAAAGCGTCGCCTGGCAGGGTGAGTACGGGTACGCCGCAGCGCAGAGCATCACTGGCGGTGGTGTGTGCGTTGTAGGGCAGCGTGTCTAAAAATAAATCGGCATACGCATGGCGCGCTAAATGCTCTTCTACCGCGACGCGCGGTGCAAAGATCAGTCGCTTAGGATCGATGTGATGAGCGTTAGCCTGAGCCTTGAGGTTATCCATCAGCGACTGGGTATCGGTGAGCAGCCACAAGACGCTGCCGGGCGTGGCCTTTAGGATGCGCATCCAGGTTGCAAAACGCGCAGGCGTGATCTTATAGCTGTGATTAAAGCAGCAATAAACAAAGCCGGTGTCTGGCAGGCCGTAGTCGCGCCGCGTACGAGGAGTCTGTGCAAGCGGCGTTAACACGCCATTGGGCTGATAGCAGTCGGGTAGGTAGGCCACGCGTTCACGATAAAGCGCAGCTTTATCCGGTGGTATGACGATTTTGTCGGCGATCACATAGTCGATATTCGGGCTACCCAGCGGTCCGGGGTGACCCAGATAACTGACTTGGACGGGGGCTGCCCCGTGCGCGAAGATCCCCGCACGATGGCCGCTGGTATAGCCTTTCAGATCGATCGCGATATCGATACCTGATTGACGGGACAGCGCGGCGATGGCCTCATCCGATAGGTCATCAACCTCGATAAAATGATCAAAGGCTTGTTGTACGCGGGCGCGCATCTCATCGTGATGCGGCCGGCCATAGGAAAAGGCATAGAGCTCAAAATGCGTCTTATCGTGCGCCTCAAACAGGCCTGCCATCAAATGGCAGGTGGCATGGTTAAAATAATCACACGAAAAGTACCCCAGACGAATCCGCCGGCCCGCAACCGGGCTAATCATTATTCTAGGGGTGGTGCCTGCCTGCGCCTCACACCACTGGCGCGCGGCCATGGCTTGCAGATCCAGGCGATCGGTGAGCGCCAGGGCGGTAAAGGGCCATAAGAGGTTTGCGGGGGTGGCTGACTTTAGATCGTTTAAGACAACCGCCAATTCAGCCTCGTCATCGGTCCAGTCAGCGATCTGGCGGCGCGCGAAAAGTCGTGCCCCGCGCAGGTACGGATAGTCAGGTTCTAGTGCCAGTGCTTGGCTGTAACAGGCAATAGCCAAGCCGTAATCTTTGCGCGCTTCGTGGATGGCCGCCTGATTGGCATAGAGCTTGGCATCGTTGGGTGCTTTAACGATCGCTAGGTTGTAATCGCTGAGTGCCTCGCTTAACTGACCTAAAGCCCGGAAGACGTTGCCGCGGTCGTTATACAGCTCGGCCTCGTTGGGGCGTTGCGATAAGGCTTGGTTAAAGCTGTCTAACGCGGCGTCGAAGCGACGTAGGCTAAATAACGCTAAGCCCTGGTTACGGCGGGCGACGGGGTTATCAGGCTCAAGGTTAAGGGCGGTTTCGTAGCACTTTAAAGCCTGCTCATCGCGTGCGACATCCTGCAGGCAGGCGCCTAAGTTCAGGTGGGCTTCTACAAACGACGGACTTAAAGCGACCGCTTTTTCAAAGTCGCTTATTGCCTCTTCATAGCGCTGCAAGCTGCGCAGGCTGTTGCCGCGGTTATTAAAAGCCGGCGGGTAGTCGGGTTGTAGGGCCAGGCACTGCCCGTAACAGCGCAGGGCGGTGCCATGCTCGTGTAATGCCGCATGCGCCAGGCCTAAGTTGAGATAGGGCAGCGGCTGCTGCGGGTTGAGCGCGATGGCGCGTTGATAACTGGCTACCGCCGATCTGGCATCACCGATTAAACGCAGGGCGTTGCCCAGGTTGTCGTGGGCTGAGGCGTAAGTATCATCCAGGGCAATGGCCTGACGAATGAGCGCTAAAGCGGCTGTGGTGTCGCCTTGTTGTAAGGCAATCACCCCCAGAAGGTGGATGGGCTTAAAAAAGTGCGGGTCCAGCTGTAGCGAGCGGCGGTACAGCTCGGAGGCTTCAGCGATTAAGCCTTGCGCGTGCTGCTCACGTCCCTTGAGAAAAAGCTCGTTGGCTTTGACTTTCAGGTCGGGATTTAGGCAATCGGCTAAGACCGGTGGATCCATGAGTAAGCTGAGCCTTCGCGCAGGCGGTAGCGGGTAGGGTGCGAAAACCTGACGAGCGGTGACTCGCTCAACGGTGTTCGCGGTGACCTACAAAGCTTACTGAATCTTGGCGCAATCCATAATGGGATTTCATGCCGGCAGTTCAGGCCAGCATGCTTTAGCCGTGCTTAGGCGAAGCCCGTAGGGGTTAACCGCTTCGAGCCGGCTTAAATGCGCCACTGCCCTAGCGGAACGAGTAGCGCAGCACGATCGCGTCATAAAAAATACGCGAAGCGTAGTCATCGACTTTCTTGGGGTCGTATCCACCGAAAAATAAGCGAACGCCCAGATCCAGCGAGGAGTCCTTGTTGATTTGCCGACGCAGGCCAACGGAGACGTCAAACAGGCCATCAAGCAGGGTATTGCCATCCACACTGGGTAAAAAGTCTGAGCGGGTAAACACGCGGTAATGCTCGCTGAGCGGGGTGCTGGTCTCTACGTTGAATAAGGGTAGCCCAATCCAATTGACCGACTTAAACGAGCCGCTGGGGGTTTGAAAGTCGATGTTGGCGTAGCGAACGATCAGCGAGCCGCC
>CAIKMS010000002.1 GCA_903828595.1 uncultured Pseudomonadota bacterium
AGTGCCGCTGCGCATTCAGCCGGAGAGGCTTTAAAGTCCTATCAAACTTGGCTAATTGATCAGGTGAAAGGGGCCAATGACAAATCCGCTATTGGTCGCGATAACTACGAATATTTTTTGCACAACGTGGCGCTGCTTCCTTATACCCCCGAGCAATTGCTAATCCTGGCTCAGCAGGAGTGGTCACGGTCGGTGGCTTTTGAGGCTTATCAGCAGGAGCGCTTAAAAGGTGCGCCGACGCCGCCAATTTTTGCCAACGCGCAACAACAAATTGAAGCCGAAGCCAGACAGGAGCAAGCAATTCGCGACTTTTTAACGCAGCAGCACATCCTGACTATTCCCAAGACCCTGCGCCACTATCGCAATCTTTTACTCCCAGCGTACCTAGAGCCACTGCAAGACCTAGGCGTCACTGACGATCTGACCGGCCCGTCACGCCTTGGTGAAGATGGCATCAGCTATATTCGCAACCCCAGCCCGAATCTTGGCTTTTTTTACCTTTCCACGGCCCGTGATCCCCGGCCTATCATCGTCCATGAAGGTGTGCCCGGGCATTACTTCCAACTGTGCTTAAGCTGGTCCCACCCGGATCTTTTACGGCGTCATTACTACGACTCGTCAGCCAATGAAGGCATTGGCTTTTATGCCGAGGAGATGATGCTGCAGGCAGGACTTTTTGATGATAATCCACAGACGCGAGCCACTCTTTACAGCTTTATGCGGCTAAGAGCTCTGCGGGTAGAGGTTGATGTAAAGCTTGCGCTCGGAGAGTTCACCCTCGACCAAGCGGCGGATTATCTAGAGCAGACCGTGCCTATGGACCGTACGACCGCGCACGAGGAGGCTGCCATGTTTGCAGCCACACCCGGACAGGCAATCTCATACCAAATCGGCAAAAGCCAGATCAACGCGTTACTGGCCGATACCAAGCGAGCGCAAGGCGCACACTTTGATATGCAAAAATTCAATGACTCGCTTTGGATTAATGGCAATGTACCGATCGCTCTGCAGCGCTGGGAGAGTCTAGGTGATGCATCGCAACTACCTAAGATACTTCCCCTTCCACCGAGCGCGGCGCACTAAGAATCCTAAGACGACCCTAAGACGAATAGAGTGGCACCTAAAGCCGTGCCGTGGAGATGGTGATATGACCTTAGCCCCTCGCACGTATGTTGTGTTACCGATGGCCGCGCTAATAGCGTTTATGCTTTCGCTGACCCTCAAACCCTCAACAGCAGTCGCTACCTCCAAACCCTTAACCATTGAGCGTCTTTACAGCTTGCCTTGGGTCACGGGTAGCAAACCGCTGGCGCCTACCTGGGCGCGAGACAGTGAGCACCTGGCTTTCCTTTGGAATAACCAAGGCACCAACTTTTACGATGTTTGGGTGACTGATGTGAAACACCCCACACCGGTGCGGGTGACCTCGTTCCCACAACCATCTTTCGAAAAAAATCCGGGCAAAGACATTGAATTACTACGAGCCACGGAGCGTGCCGAAACCGATCACGGCGTCGACGCTGTTGCTTGGGAGGCGGATGGCAGGCACCTGTTATTGAGTCTGCACGGATCACTGTATCGGGTGCTTCCCGGCGAGGCGCCTCAAAAACTTGATGCCGGCGAGGGCGAAGTCAGCGACCCGGCCGTAGCACCCCGTAGCGGACAAGTTGCCTACCGATGCGGCGACGATCTGTGCGTTATGAGTCCACCGATCGGTATGAGCGCGGCACGCAAAGTCTTTGTGACGGGACGCGCGAAGGTCACGGTAGAAGAGTTTCATTGGTCGTTGGATGGCACGAAAATCGCTTTTATTGAAACCGATTCAAGCCAGGTACGCACGCGAGCCATACCTGACTATCTCGAAACAGAAACCCGCCTGAACACGGTCATACGGCCGTTTCCCGGTGAAGCCTCGGAATTACGCCGCGTTGGCATTCTGGACTTGAAGAGTCAAACGGTACGGTGGGCCGAAATAGGCCGTGATCCCATGGACTCTATCTTTAGCATCGCCTGGTCACCGGATAGTCGCCATTTACTGGTGGATAAGAGTGATCTGTATATAAAGGATCGGCGCCTGTTACTCGTTGATGCACAAACGGGCCAGTCGAGTGTGCTTGTCCATGAAGTGGATCCTCGAAACGTAACAGCCGAGTGGTGGGCTGACTTTTCACCGAACGGACGTGGCATCTACTTTATTTCAGACCGCGATGAGGACTATCACCTTTACTACCAGGCACTGGACAGCACCACCGCGCAGCGTCTGACCAGTGGGCCCTACGCGGTGTTTAGCGCCGCAGCCTGCGGCGCGTCCTCGAGCTTGCTGTTTGTCAGCAATCAAAGCAGGCCTGAGAACCGTCAGGTCTGGATGGTGACCAAACCCGGCAGTAAGCCAGCCCTAATAACCCCAGAGCCCGGCGCCCATCACCCAGTACCCTCGCCAAACGGCGCGTATCTGGCCGACTTGTACTCCAATGATGTCACCCCTCAGGATTTGTATATCCGCCCCATCGGCGTATCCCAACCTGCGATTCAGGTGACCCATTCACCCTTGCCAGAATTCAAAGATTACGCCTGGGTTGCTGCCCGCTACGTGGAGTTCCCCAACGTCAACGATGGCACAGTCCTGCACGCCCGACTGACCTTGCCTGCCAACTTTGATCCACAACGTAAGTATCCGGCCATCTTAGGCTCGGTCTACAGCAACACCGTACACAACGAGTGGGGCGGTCGCATTTACCACCCCACCTGGGGGTTAGATCAATTTTTGGCTCAATCCGGCTATGTGATCATGAATGTCGATATCAGCGGCAGCTCAGGGCATGGGAAAGCTTTCAGGCAGCGAATCCGGGAGGACTACGGTGGGGTTGACGTCGACGATCTGTACAGCGGCGTGGTCTACCTCACTCAACAAGGGTACGTAGATCCTCACCGGGTAGGAATCTGGGGTAGCAGCTACGGTGGTTTGCTGACCACCATGTCGTTATTTCGCAAGCCGGGGGTGTACAAGGCCGGGGTTGCTGGAGCACCGGCAACCAGCTTATTCCACGCTGAAACCGGCGAAATGCGCACGATGATGGCGCCTCAAGATCATGCCGAGCAGTACGCCCACTCGTCCGCCTTCCTGCGCTCCGGAGAACTAAAAGATCACCTGATGCTGATTCACGGCATGCGCGATGACGTGGTTCTTTTTAAGGACTCGGTCACCCTGCAACAACGGCTTATCCTGCAGGAAAATGACATCGATTTTCTGATGTTGCCGAATTCCCCTCACGGCTGGGACACCCTAGGGTTGGCGCAAACACGCTACGCTTTTCGCAAACTGGTCGGCTATTTTGATCGCTACCTGAAGGAGCCCAGCGCCAACCCCTGAGCAAGCCGAGCAGGCAGCAGGACCGGAGCAACTCGAAAAACGGCGCGAAAACCGCGCAGACTCACATCAAACTGTCACAGTTCGGTGAAATTGGCCAACATAACGCCCCGAAAATCGGGGCAATTTGGCTGAAAAAGGCTACGGCAGAGCAGTTTGTGCAGAAGTTTTTGTCACAGACCCTAGCCCGTGTCAAAATCCGCGCCCACTGATACGGGTGTTTACCGCCTTTGAGACCTCCTATGACCAGGAGGCCTAGGGGCCTTTCGGCACCACGATCGGATCAGTTTCTCCCCCTAAACCTGTCACGGAATTTTGCTATGCCGCGTACAACCGCACTCGCCGATGTCCGAAACATCGGGATTATCGCCCACGTCGACGCCGGAAAAACGACGACGACTGAGCGAATCCTGTATTACACCGGGCGCAAGCACACCATCATCGACATCCATGACACCAAGGATCTGAAGACGTCGACCACGACTGACTACCTCGAGCAGGAGCAGAAGCGTGGCATCACGATTCAGAGTGCTGCGGTCTCGACCTTCTGGCGCGGTAAGAAAATCAACGTTATCGACACCCCGGGACACGTGGACTTCACCATCGAAGTGAACCGTTCGCTGCGCGTACTCGACGGCGCCGTAGTCGTGTTCGATGGCGTAGCCGGCGTAGAGCCTCAGTCGGAGACCAACTGGCGTCTGGCCGACAACTACGGTGTGCCGCGTATTTGCTACGTCAACAAAATGGACCGTAGCGGTGCCAGCTTTACCCGCTGCGTGGACATGATCAAAAAGCGCTTAGGCGCCCGTCCGCTGCCGATCCAGATTCCGATCGGTTCGGAAGACAACTTCAAGGGAATGATCGACCTGGTCACCATGAAGGCGTTGGTCTGGGATTCAGATGACAAGGATGCCGAGTGGCAGGTTCTGGATATCACCGACAACCTCGCTGACCAGTTAGGCATTGAAGTGCCTAGCGATCGCCAGATTTTGGATCGCGTGCAGGCCTACCGCACTGAATTGGTCGATACCTGCCTTGAGATGGACGACGAGGCTATGGAAGCCCATCTGATGGATGGCACGCCTCCGTCAATCGAAGTGATTCGTGCCTGCCTGCGTAAGGGCACACTGACTTCGGCCTTCACGCCCGTGCTGTGCGGCTCATCCTACAAGAACAAGGGTGTGCAACAGGTTTTAGACGCGGTTGTAGACTATCTGCCTGCACCGACCGACGTTGCTGCTATCAACACCGTGGACGCCGACGGTAACGCGACCGGCGAGCGCGGTTGCTCGGACGACGAGCCGTTCTCGGCTTTGGCATTCAAGGTAATCAACGACGCTTACGGCGCCTTGACCTTCGTGCGCGTGTACTCGGGTGTACTGACCAAGGGCGCCTCGGTCTTAAACTCTACTCGCGGCAAGCGTGAGAAAATCGGTCGCATGGTGGAAATGTTCGCTAAGGACGCTAACCCCATCGAAGAAGCTCGAGCCGGCGACATCATCGCGCTGGTCTCGCTGGCCGAAACCGAGACGGGTGACACGCTGTGTGACTCGGCCTCACCGGTGGTTCTGGAGCGTATGCGCTTCCCTGAACCGGTGATCAGCGTATCGGTCAAGGCGAAGAACAAGACCGAGCAAGAAAAGTTCAACGCCGCGCTAGGCAAGATGGTTCGTGCCGATCCATCACTGCATCTGGAAACGGATCGTGAAACCGGGCAGACCATTCTGCGCGGCATGGGTGAGTTGCACTTGGAAGTTACGCTGGACCGTATGCGTACCGAGTTTAATGTTGAAGGCACGATGGGCCAGCCGCAGGTGGCTTACCGTGAGTGCTTCACCAAGACCGTCCAAGAAAACTACACCCACAAGAAGCAGACCGGTGGTTCGGGTCAGTTTGCTGAAGTGTGGATCAAGTTTGAGCCTCTGGAGCGCGGCTCAGGCTTTGAGTTTGTGGACGAAACGGTCGGCGGTTCGGTGCCTCGCGAGTATGTGCCAGCCGTTGAAAAGGGCCTGAAGATGCAGAAGGAAGATGGCGTACTCGCCCACTATCCAACTGTCGACTTCCGCGCCACCTTGGTGGATGGTAGCTACCATGACGTTGACTCCAACGCGTTGACCTTCGAAATTGCGGCGAAGGCCGCCTTCCGCGAAGGTATCCGTAAGGCTGCACCGATCCTACTGGAGCCGGTGATGAAGGTAGAGACGGTAACGCCTGGCGACTACCTGGGTGACGTGATCGGTGATATCAACCGTCGCCGTGGTTCAATCCAAGACCAGCTGGAGCGTGGCACGAATATCGCTGTGGTGGCCACCGTGCCATTGTCGGAGATGTTCGGCTACATCGGTCATCTGCGCGGCATGACCAGCGGTCGTGCGTCCTACACGATGGAGTTCTCACACTACGATCCGGTACCGCGTAACGTCGCTGATGACGTGATTGCGGCGGCGAACAAGCCGGCGGAAGCCTAAGTCAAGGTAACCCTTAGCCGATGAACTTTTAGTTTATCGGCTGAGTCTCAAATTAAGCCCGATGATTAAATATCATCGGGCTTTTTTTATTGAACCTTCAGGTGATTTACCAACGGACTACGCGTCCCATCGCAGGATGGCCCGGGTCTCTTGCGGGCCGCTACTTGCGCTAAGGTCAAAAACCGTTTTTGATTAGGCAGACGCCACGGCTGAACAGGAGAAGAACACATCGGTGTCTGACGCTCTTTTTCACTTCCCTAACGCGGCTTCGCGCGATCCCGCTGTTGATGCATGGATTGCCAAGAACGATCCCATGCGGATGCTGGTAAAACCTTGGATTGCACGAATTCGAGCTCTAAATCCCAATATTCGTGAACTCTTGCACGATCAACGCCCCACCTTTTGCTTAGAGGACACGGCTTTCGCCTATGTGGATACGTATTCGCGTCATGCGAATATCGGTTTCTTCTTTGGCGCCTTTCTAGACGATCCGTCCGGCCTGCTCGAAGGGTCTGGGATTCGCATGCGGCACGTCAAGCTCCACAGTGGTGACAGGCCAAACAGCGCAGATTTGGAAGTACTGAGCATTAGCGCCCTGAAGGATATTCGCCAACGGCTCGCCAAAACCCGAAATTGATCACAAAGACACGTTCACGACCCAATCAGCTTTAAGGCAAGAGCACAGAAAGCTGACAACATGAGCCCGTTAATGCCTGCAAAAACCAGGTCAGGTCGTGCCACACCGTCGACGCGTTTTCTTTACTTCGTAAATTAATTTTATTATTCTGGAAATATGGAATCAACAAAAGTCGTCCAGGCATTAGCATCGCTCGCCCAAGTGACCCGGCTTGAGATCTACCGCTTACTGGTAAGCCGCGGACCGGAGGGCTTCTCCGCTGGCGAACTCGTTGAACGTCTTACCATCCCTGGGCCTACGCTTTCGTTTCACCTCAAGGCATTGGCAAACGCCGAATTGATCACCGCGCGAAAAGAATCGCGTTTCATTTACTACGCGGCCAACTTCTCGCAAATGAACGAGCTAGTGACGTACCTGACGCAGAACTGTTGCAGTCTAGGGGCGGTGTGCGATCCGGTTTGCAGTCCTGGCAAATATCTACGCCCCAAAAAGTCTGCCTGAGACACCACGGCTCATGACGCACATCCCGCATTCTTTATCGCGACGCCTGCTAGCTGAAGGCTTAGGTTCTGTCTTGCTGACTGCAACGGTGGTCGGCTCAGGCATCATGGCCGAGCATTTAGCCTCCGGAAATCTCGCTGTTGCCTTGTTGGCTAACACTGTGGCTACCGTGGCCGTGCTGGCCCTGCTGATTGCGCTACTCGGCCCCATCAGCGGCGCACACTTCAACCCCGCCGTGTCGTTGGTACAGGGGTTACGGCGTCACTTATCCTGGCCGGAGGTCGCAGCGTATGCGCTTTTGCAAGTCGCAGGATGTTGCGCGGGTACCATCCTTGCGCATGCCATGTTTGAGCTGCCTTTGATCGAGTTTTCATCGCATGTGCGTGCCGGATCAGCCCAAAGGCTGGCCGAAGCGGTCGCAACATTCGGGCTACTTCTGGTGGTTTTAGGCCATCGACGCGAGCAGGATGCCCCGTGGATGGTAGCGTCCTGGATCGGTGCTGCGTACTGGTTCACCGCCTCGACGTCTTTTGCAAACCCGGCGATTACCATCGCACGTTCACTGACCCCTACGTTTTCGGGAATTCGCCCCTTCGACGTTCCAGGTTTTATTGAAGCGCAGCTAGTCGGTGCCCTAATAGCCCTTCTTGTTGCCAAAGCCTTATTTCCGAGTGTCAATCCATCAATTAGCCCGGGCTCAACTCGCGCAACCCGTTAACGGAGATTCTCATGGCAGACACGCCAATCCCAGTAACCATTTATCACAACCCAGCTTGTGGAACATCCCGAAACACGCTTGCAATGATCAGAAACGCCGGCGTAGAGCCGACGGTCATTGAGTACCTGAACACCCCGCCGGATGCCGAAACTCTGCGTCGACTCATTCAGCAAATGAATATCACACCACGCGAGTTACTTCGCGAGAAAGGTACGCCTTACACTGAACTCGGCCTCGCTTCACAGCACTGGACAGATGAGCAACTGATCGATCATATGCTGAAGCATCCCGTGCTGATCAACAGACCCATCGTGGTCACCCCTTGGGGCACCCGCCTGTGTCGCCCCTCAGAGCAAGTGCTTGATATTCTTCCGCTGGCGCAGAAGGCTCCGTTCTCTAAAGAAGATGGCGAGCTCGTGATTGATGAGCAAGGAAATCGGACAAACGCCTGAGTAGCTTTTAACCGTGTTTGATCAATGAGTTTAACTGCGCGTTAGGCTGCGCCTTCTGGCTGTTAGGCTAGGTCTACGTTATCCGCCTAGTAGATATTGACCGCGAGCACGTGAACAATGCCGGCGATCAGTAACATAAAGAACAAAGGTACGTGCAACACATGCCAGAGCCCAAAGAGCTTGGCACAGGTCTCAAATTCCGCGACGCGACGAGCCGCACTTAATCGGCGCGTGACGTAACGTTGCACAGAAGCCCGCAGGTCACGCTCGTGCTTCTCCAGGACGCCCGAAGCTGCAGACGCTTTGGTCAGCGATTTTGATACGTAACTTCTTATCCGCGCACGTTCTACTCGATACAGCACAGACGCGCTTATAACTTTAGGAACGATCAGAAGTCTTGAACCAATGCGATGCTCACTGGCATCAAGCATCGCACTCAACTCTGGCAAAATACGAGAGATCCCGGCGGCTTCTTGTCGCAGACGATTTGATTCGATACGGAACTCCTCGAAGGAGGCCCTGCTACCGTACAGACCGTGGTGTATGCGGGCATACAAATAGCGACCCATGACACCACTACCGGATACTAACAACATGCAAACCAACGCGACATTGCTATTGGTAGCACCAAAACGGTACAGGCAGTGATAAAGGATCATCAGCGGACCCAATACACCCAGTGCCATATGAAACTGAAACCAAGCTCGTGGGGATCCCAGCAAACTTAAGAATGAAAAACGCTTACGCAGCGGGTATATCAGCAGAAGCAACATCATTGAGCCGCCTAAAATTCCCAGCCAGTAGCCAGCCCCCTGTCTAGGCGACAAGTAGCGATCCAAGGGCAAAAACCAACCGGCGACCAATACTACCGTTACGCTAAAAAACCAGACGTGGGTCCAGCTAATCCACGGACTATCCTGCCCATCGGTTGCGGAGGTAACTTCGGCCTGACTGATCATTGATGACATAGTTTCTAACGCCCAGCCTTAGCGGACTTACCCGCCAGCGCCTTGGCTTCCTCTAGGTTAGCTAACACCAGCCGTCTATCCTCCGAATCCGGCGGCAACACCGACAGCAACTTTTCCCACAACACCGCTGCCTGGTCATAACGCCGGTGCTGCAACTCCAGGCTGGCTTTCAGCCAGAGCCCCTTGGGATGATTTGGCTGCAAGCTCAACGCCCGCGCAACGTCAGAAGCGCCCGCATCGAGGTTCCCGCCAGCCGCGGTGGCTGCACAATCTGCCGCATCAGCCCAAGCATCGGCATCTTGTGGCGAACGCGAGGCTAACTTCCTGAACGCATCTCTGGCTTGCGCATAACGACCCGCCAGACGTAGCTGCTCAGCCGCTAAACGCTCGCGAGCGCGCTCAAGCCCCGACGGTTTAGCGCCGCTCATAGGCGCAATCGACGCCGTCTGAGTGGGAGCCTGGCTTAGTGTTTGGCTCTCGGCCTGCTCTGGAGGCTGGGCCGTTTCTGCTGCCGACGATCGTGTTGAGGGCTCAGTCACAGGCTCGGCTGCGGCTGTCGTCTCAGGATGCGTAGCAGTAGGCACTCGAACAGGGCTCACCAGTAGCCAGACAAGAGCAGCCGCAAACGGCGCAATCGCCAGAACGGCCAGCGCGTAACCGTTCAATCGCCGGCTGACTAACACGGAAACCGCGGCTGCCGCTGCGGCAAGAACCAGCGTGACCGATAAAATTAAACTTAAAGGCATGATGTATTGATCTCACAGCGAGATTTAAAACCGACCGGTCGCACCGTAAGGGCAAGGTCGCAAAGGCACTATCGCATAACCCGCTGAATCGCTAAACGACTTAGCCTGTCGCCAGCCAACGACAAGCTCTCTAATGCCGGTAGGCTGCCCAATGCTTAGCGAAGGCATTCACACCCGGCAGGGACGGCATCCACGATAAATATGAAAAATCCTCGCCAGAGCCTACTAAGCACTGGAGATCCTGCCCCGTTACCAGTGCAGCGATAAGCTCTGGCGTTAAAACGTATTCCGCACTGGCGAGTTCGCCGTTTCGGCGTGCAAAGAGTCGCTGGGAAATCCCACGTAAATCGCTGTCCTCAGCCAGGGGCTGCAACACGAAGCGTTTGCCATCGACCAACACCGTAACGCCTTTAAATAACTCCCGAGTGATGGGGTCGGCAACACCACGCCTGTCAACCGTAGTGAACGCCACCAACGATAAAAGAAATGACCAGTTACCCGCACGATCGACCGCGACGAGTCGAAGATCCAGGTAATCACGAGCGTTGGCCGAGAGAGTCGTTACCTCGTGAGCCAGCACGTAAGGCTCGCTCATCGTCTCAATAGTCACCGCGGATTTTTCATCCAGCAAAGTCACCAAAGGAGAATCCGTGGGCAATGCCGCACAGGCCGCCACCAGTAACCCCGAAAGCAGAATCCAGATACCTGTCAATTTCATGGATCAGAAACTCACGTGATAGCCCGCACTCACCCAATATCGACGTGCGCTGCTAGCTACCGATGAAGCACCGCCGGTCATCGACCCAGGTAGTGTAGTACCCGGAGTGCCCGTTTGTCCGGCAAGACCGGCATCAAGCAGGGTCTGATTGGTCTGCTCGTACCCTGTTTCCAGTTGTAAAGAGCCCCGCTTGAGTTGCCACTCCAACAAGACCGACGGGTTGACGCTCAATCCGTTGATCACTCCCGTCTGAGCGGAGGCGTTAGTTTTGGTGTCATCAATAGTCAGACGTGGACCGAGTCTCAGGTGATCAGTAACAGCAAATCGCGAACTGACAAAGAATGACAAATTACGCGTTCCCGCACCGCTTCCATACCCGGCGCCGATAATTTCGGTATCACTGTCAAACCACAAGCCATTACTCAAAATTTGCGTGGATCCAGTAAACATTCCACCAATACTTGGTACGGCTGGCACGCCAAGCGAGGCCGGAGTGCTTCCCAGATGACTGAAGGCCAGACTGCTCCACCACTGCAGGCGAGTTCCTAGCGGTCGCTGCAGGCCTATGTTGAATGAGTCGCTTTGCGCGGCATGATCCAACGCCAGTGAGCGCACCTGCTTTTCTCCGTACTGGCTAATCAGCGCGGAGAGGGATAAAGCTTGCTGGCCAATTAAGGCGTTATACGTGCTGACAAATGGAGCCTTACGGCGATCTAGCGCAAACGTTCCTACCCAGCGATCCGGTAAATTCAAACTACCGATCAGGGTGGCAGCGTTTAATACCCGATAGCTCACATCATAATTGAGCTGCGCCACCAATGATTGTCCGTTCCGGTAGTAATTGCCCTGCGCACCGAATTCGCGCTGATCAAGATAGCCCTCTATGCGCTGCTCACGCACAAAAAAGTCCAGATTCAGTCCAGGCGCCACACCCGTCAATGACAATCCCGTACTCGCAAATTGCAGCCCGGATGAGAGTGTTGGCGAGTAGATCTGCAGTGGTGAGCCGACAGACAAATTCAGCTTTGCCAGTGGGCTGATCCGCCAGCCTAGGTAAGCGCCATCAAACAGTCCGTATCCGCCTCCCGTGAAATCACTCTGCCTGCCTAGCCTTCCTAGAACGTGGTAATCAGTATCGGTTACTTCAGTATAAGCACTGGAGATACGCGCAGCACTGGAGGTGCTGAAGTTGGTTTTCTGAAAGTCAGCTAAATAGCCTGCGCTGACCCGGGCGGCCAAGTCGAATCGTTGCCCTCGTCTACGAACGGCGAAATCGGCGTCGTTATACAGTACTGACTGACCCACACCGACGCCGGTCACGCCTGCCTGAGTTACCGTATTTTGATCATGGCGAAACTCCTGACTCACAGAAGCCTGAGACTGCCACACCTTATCTAACTCACCCGAACGCGGCTTAGTGGCTTTGTTCAGTGTTACCAATGCAGCTAACCGTTGCGCCACCTCAGGTGCATCTGGCCCTTCAGAATAGCGACTGAGATACTCCTGGTATTCCTGCTTTGCCTGAGCAAACTGGCCTTTTCGCTCACGCGCAAGACCTAAGTACTCCTGTGCACGGGCACGACCGGGATGCTCCGGGTATTCAAGCAACTTAGTGTAAAGACGAATAGCACCGTCGTAGTCCTTGGCATACATCAAAGACAGCGCATTCTTCTCAAGCTGGTCCAACTCCAACTGGGGTGGCAGTAATCGCGAGGCAGGCCGTGACGCGGGGCGTGCCGCCGTTGCCGTCTGCACTTCAACTCCACCAGAGCGTAACGACAGAACTACCTCAACACCCATCAAACCGGACAACGGGCGAACTACATAATCGGATTGGCGACCAAAATCGACCAGCAGTGCGCGCTTTGCGCCTACGGTAGGCTCTAAACGCAAACCGCGCAGCGTCACGCCCGATCCATTCGTAAAAGGTACGGATTCCGAAAAGCCGCTACTCACGGCACAGCCTGGTAACGGCTCAAATTCAATGCGCAGATCATCGCCCGTGTGTGCAGGAAAGTGCGACAGATAAAGCATTGGGCAACTAAAGTGGATAACCACATTACGAGCGCCGAGATCCACATGATCAATGAGTCGGTCTAAAGCGTAAGCTGGCAGGGTAACCAAACTGATCCAGAGCATAAATCCGACAGTGCTCAATGCCTTTAGATACCGGCACACGCCGCGCGGCGCTTGAGCACGTTCAATCATCTTGCACATCATGGAACGATCAGGTGCGGCAGGCTTCGGCCAAACCCTGGACGCACCGGCATTTGTACCGGCTGACCGGGCACTATCACAGTCGGTGTTTTTACTTCCGGTCGCAGCGGCTTAATCGGAAGCCAGGCGACCGTATAGTGACAGGAATCACACGATAACGAGGTTGGCGGATGGCTGGTGCTCTTCACCGCAGTCGCTGCGCTATGGCAACTTAGACACGTTCCATGGAGTACACCCGCGTGATCAAATACGGCAGGCTTCCACAGCGACGTGGTGTGGCAGGCGTCACAATCTAGATGTGTTGTTACATGATGGACTGGCTTGGTGGTAGCCAGCGTCCCGTTGTGACATGCAGAACAAGTACCATGAGCCTCGGCATGGTCAACATGCGCCGGAGCCCATGCAATCGTTGCGTGGCATGCACTACAGTTGTTGCTTGTAGAAGGGTGTGAGATTTCCTTACCGACGGCAGCGACACCGTTGTGGCAACTGACACAGGTTGCTCCACCTAACCCACTATGATTAACACGACCCGATGTTGTCGCATTAACCAGGCCCGTGAGCCCAGTCGTTGCAGATACAGCTCCTGCAGTCATGCTGGCCGAATTCGGCAATGATTTCTTAGCAACAGCCGCCACCGCGGCTGCCACGGTGTCACCGCAATTACCATTGGAGCAAGTTATATTTCCATCACGGGAGTTGTGACAACCGCGGCAATCCTGGCCAGCAAAGTGATTTATGCTGGATCGATGCCAGATGAGAGCGATGCCGTACCAGTAACTCGGCGCTCCCATGGCGTACTCATGACAACTCATGCAGGTTTGGCTGGCCACCGGCGCATGTTTAATCGGCGTTCCTGAAAACGACGTGAAGTTGGTTTTCGAGTGGCACCCCTCGCAGGCGGCGGAGCCGATGGGTATATGATTTGCAGGCGGTTGCTTAATCACAAACGTCAAGCCACCCACACCAGCCCAGGGACCGGTACCGGCCGCATGACAAGTGGCACAGCCGGTGGTCATACCCGCATGTAAGGTGGCGCCGGCCGTATAAAGAGCGTAATTGCCTGCCGTGGTATGGCACTGAGAACAGCTCGCGGAGGTTGGGATATGGCCCGGTGGCTTACCCGCAATATTGAAGGCACCAACCGCGAAATTTGAATTGGAATGACAGCCGGACGACGAGCAATCCGCCTTCTGAGCTGCCGTTACGTGGTTGGCGTCTTGCGCTGGCGTAGGCCGATTAACCATCGCCACACCTTTCCAGGCCATTCCTGTCTCATGACAGCTCTGGCAACCGCTGGTAATGCCCGCGTGGTTCATTGGCGTGGCCGGCCCAAAGCCACCGGTCGCAAAGCTCGTGGCTAAGTGACAGGTCTCGCAGGTCTCACCGCTGGGAATAGGTAAATGCGCTGGCGGACCTACGGGGGGCTGCACTAAAGCCGGGGCGGCAATTCCTAAGAAGCTCTTGCCGCTGGCGTGACAATTAGCGCAGCCTGACGTGATGCCTTTATGGCCCGTGGTGCCCATTACATAGGTAGACCAGGTCGGAATTGCCGTGTGGCAGTTGGCACAACTCAGCGATGCTGGCATGTGATTAACCGGCAGCACGGTCGGTGCGTTAAACGCACCCACCGCAAAGTTAGATACCGAGTGGCAGCCGGCGCAATCAGCACCCTGTGCCAGAGTGGGATGGTTGGTATCCTGAGCCGCCGTCGGCCGGTTAACCATGCTCACGCCCGCCCAGCTCATGCCGGTCTCATGGCAGCTCTGACAGCCACTGGAAATGCCCGCGTGAGACATCTGCGCGCCAGTCCAGGCCTTAAAATTAGTCGGCGAGTGACAAGATTCGCAGGCCCTGACAGTGGGAAAGTGCGTCGAGGGTTTGCCTGGTGCCTGAGTGCCGTTATGGCAGCTCGCGCAATTGCCTGTTACACCGGTGTGCGAGAACGTCGCGGACTTCCAGGGCAACAGCGGTAAGTGGCAGCTACCGCAATCCAGGGTGGTGGGAATGTGCGTACTGGGCTTGCCGATGGTTTGAACATTGTTATGGCAGGAACTGCAGTTACCGATCACTCCGATATGATTAAACATCGCCACCGGCTTCCAGCCGGCAGGCGTATGACAAGCATCACAATTACTGCTCGAAAGTATATGAGTAACTGGCTTGGCGCTTGCGCCTACCGGCGAGCCATTGGTGTGACAGGCCACGCACGCATGCGGCGTTCCCTTAAACACACCGCCGACATGACACGACTCACAAAGGACGTTTTTATGCTGTCCGGATAACTCAAATCCCGTTTTGAAGTGATCAAAACTGGTGCCCGGAGCCGCCTGTGCTGCCAGCGAAAAAAGACTCGCTAAAACGGCGACGAGACCTAAGATCGAGTGACTGCGGCGCCAAAGCAGGAGAGATCGTTTCATGGACGTGGCGCCCGCGACTTAAAGCTGCGGCTGTCATGACAACGCGCACAATCGCTTCCAAAACGACCTTGATGCACGTCATCACGGGCATGGCATGAAGCGCAATCCGTAGACAGTTTGACCTGCTCGGGCGGCTTTTTATGGCACGCCTCACAAGCCAGGGGTTTATGGGCCCCTATGAGAGCAAAGTGTGTTTTTGCGCCGTGATCAAACTGCCAGAAAGCCCAGCCATTAGGGTTATGGCATTCATTACACACCTTACCGAACGCGCCTTTATGGACATCTTGGGCCTTATGGCAGGACAGGCAGTCCTTGGCCGTGCCACGAAAGGCGCGGGTCACATGGCACTCTTCGCAAGCCACTGAGACGTGCAGGCCCACTAGCGGAAAGCGCGTCAGACCATGGTCAAATACCACCTTATCTCGCCAGGTTTTTTCCGTATGACATGACGCACAGTCAGAACCCATGGCCTTGCGATGCACGTCATCGGCGGCATGACAGCCCACGCAGGTTCGCTGCAGTTTGACTTGTTGGGCCTGCACTTTATGACAGGCGTTGCAGTCGAGCTTTTCATGCGACCCGCGCAGCGGAAATTCCGCCCTGGCGGCATGGTCAAAAAGCACGCCCTTCCACTGCTTCTCGTTGTGGCAGGCCGCACAGTCCTCACCAAATCGGCCCGCATGTCTGTCATCGGCGCTATGACAACCAATACAAGTTTTAGGTATCGCCACCTTGGTGTCACCCGATCGGTGACAGGCCGCACAGGTGATCGTTGCGTGAATACCGTTGAGCGCAAAGTGACCCATCTTTAAATGGTCAAAGCTCGATTTTTTCCAGCTAGCGGTGTTGTGGCAGGTCGCGCAGTCAGTTCCTCGCCCACCACGATGCACGTCATCTCGCACGTGACAGGCGTTACATTGCGTAGGCGCGCCCTTAAATGTCGCATCACGATGGCAGCTTTCGCAGGCTACCGTCCCGTGCGCTCCGGTAAGCGGGAAGTGAGTCGTCGCATGATCAAATTTCACTTTGCTAAATGTGCTGGTCGAGTGGCAGGCAGCGCAGTCCGTACCCAGCTTGCCGTTGTGCACATCTCGCGCTTTATGACAGCCCACACAGGTGGTGGGAGCCGCACGCAATTTGCTGCCAGCGCTATGGCATGCATTACAGGCGACCGTCGTATGACGCCCGGTGAGCGCATAACCACTCAGCATGTGATCAAAAGACTCGCGATCAAAGCCTACAATGTCAGCTTTTCGGCCCTTATGATCCGAATGACACGACGGACAACCCGTCATTTTCTTGACCGAACTGCCGTGGAAGCCCCGCCGCGCGTCGATATCGGCCTTGATCTCTTTATGACAGGCTAGACATAGATTCGATTGTTGGTGCCTGTCCGTTGGACTGTGACATTGGTTGCAATCGTTCTCGAACTTGGCGTGGGCCGCAGTGACCTGGCCGGGCATTAGTAATTTTTCGAGCACAGACCCGCTGGCTGGGCCGGACAGAATCCAACCACTCAGAGTAATGACCAGCAGTGCAAGGTGCCGCACGATCGGCCCCTATCGCGCAACGATTATAAAAACCATGCAAAAAATTCCGTGCTGCCAACTGCCCTAAATTAATAAGTTAAGCCACCAAGCATCTTGGGTGATCTTAAAAAAGCCCAGGGTTGCCCCACCGCCCTGCAAAAACCGTTCGTGCTCAGCCACTCATTACCGCTACTAAACACCTAGGCGCGCACAACCCTCCCAGATCGCCGCTTGATGGGGATTTTAAGCAGCCTGTCAGCTCGCGACTGCACCCGGTTACGTCGCTAACCGGCGACAACCGCCAAACAATTAAAAAAATGTCTTCCACATCACAGCGAATCACAAAGCTGTCGCCGTAAAACGACACTGGAAAACCTTAAAATCGTTATCGGCCATCAGACAATGACAGGACCGAGCGAGCTCACCGGCCATTATTGGCCTGGCCGTACCGATGGAACTAAAGAGCTATGGAATATCTTGTCTACGTCGTTCCAGGATTGTTGATCCTGTCGTACTACTGGTTCAGTCGCTCACGGCTGCAACACTTAAGTCGGCACACTCAGGCCGAATCCGTAGCGGCAGGCTTAGTCGAACCTCCCTCCTTGCATCCGGTTATTGATCAGAGCCAATGTATAGGCTGTGGCGCCTGTGTAGCCGCCTGTCCCGAGGCCGATGTCTCACCGGTCATTGGGTTGATCGATGGCAAGGCTGCGCTGGTCAGCCCCAGTTCCTGCATTGGCCACGGTGCCTGCCGAACAGCCTGTCCGGTAGGCGCGATATCGTTAGTCTTTGGCACGGCGACCCGTGGTGTGGACTTACCGCGGGTCTCTCCATACTTTGAATCCAATGTACCGGGCATTTTCATCGCCGGTGAATTAGGCGGCATGGGACTGATCCGAAATGCCGTTGAACAGGGTCGCCAGGCGGTTGATCAGATTGTCACCAAGCGAAGAAAGGACAGCCCGCACCTCGATTTACTCATTGTCGGTGCCGGGCCTGCAGGATTTTCAGCCACGCTAGCAGCTAAGGCTGCCGGCCTTCGCTTTGAGACTATCGAGCAGGACTCTTTGGGTGGCTGCGTCTTTCAATATCCCCGCGGCAAAATTGTCATGACCCAGCCTGCCAATCTCGCGTTGGTCGGCAAAATGAACATGGGTTCAGCCAGCAAAGAACAACTCCTGGCGTTCTGGAAAAAAGCCGAAAGTGATAATGGCCTGACCATCCGCTATCGTGAACGGGTTGAATCGGTAAATCGAGGCGCGGATTGCTTTTTGATTAAAACAACCTCCAGTGAATACCGTGCCGATGCTGTGTTGCTGGCGGTGGGTCGTCGTGGCACACCGCGTAAACTCGATGTACCCGGTGAGGAACTTCCCAAAGTGGTTTATCGATTAATTGAAGCCGAGCAATACCGTGGTGCGCACGTCCTCGTTGTGGGAGGCGGTGATAGCGCTTTAGAGGCGGCAGCCAGCATTGCTGAAGCTGGCGCCAAGTCGGTTACCTTATCGTATCGCGGCGAAACCTTCCAACGCGCTAAACCTAAAAATCGACTGCGCATTGAGGCAGCGAAAAACACAGGTATTCTAAGCATTGAGCTTAAATCACAGGTTCAACAGATCTTGCCCGACAGCGTGCAACTGATAACGCCAGGTGGCGCAAGAACACTGCCGAACGACCACGTTATCGTTAATGCCGGTGGCGTCCTTCCTAACGACATGCTCAAAAGCATGGGCATTGAAGTGGTTACTAAATGGGGTGAGGCCTAATGACTGCGGTAGGCCGCGCAGGCTTTCTTTTCGTCGCGCTCAATGCAGGTCTGATATCGGCTATAGCGATGGCAGAGGTAGATCCCCTAGAGCCTGCACGCGAGGCTATTCGACATCACGACTACCCGCAGGCTGTAGTGCAGCTACAGACATTAGCCCAAGTAGGCAACGCTGAGGCCAGTTACCAGCTTGCGCAACTGCTACGCACCGCAGAAGGCATACCGCGCGACATGCCGGCGGCCTGCAATGCTCTAGTGGCCGCTGCCAATCAGGGCCATGTACGAGCCGCCTACAGCTTGAGCACGTTGACCGACAATGCCGAGTGCCCCAACACAGGAAAAAGAGCGCCGGAATGGCTGGAGATCGCTGCGCGCCACGGCCATGCCCAGGCTCAAGAAAAGCAACACGAGGATAGTGTTGTCGCGCCTACTGCAGCTGCGAACTTACGTCGAGCGGCTCGCAACGGCGACATAGACACTTTGCACTTACTGCTGGATCGCGTGCCCGTTGATGAGCCCGATAACGCCGGTCGCACCGCTTTGATGGAAGCCACTGATGCTCGTCAGGTTCGTACGACACAGGCTTTGCTGGAGAAAAAGGCGGATGTGAATCATAAAGATGCCGCCGGTGACTGTGCACTCTTACTGGCCGCCCGCTGGAATGAACCAGAGTTGATGGCCGCTTTGATCAAAGCCAAGCCTAACCTTGAAGCTACCGATCATCAGGGCAATACAGCGTTGCTGCTGGCCATCGCTGCTAACCATGATTCGATCGTGCGCCAGCTGGTAGCCGCCGGGAGCAATCTAAACAGCCGCAACAGCACGGGTCTACTACCTTTGGATATCGCGCAACGTAACGGGCCATCAGGGATGGCAATCGCGGATTTTCTGAGTGCGCACGGCGCACACACGACCGCGCGACTAGTCAGTACAGCTGCGCCCGTCAAATCCGATATTTATCAGGGATGGACGGCTTTAATGATTGCCGCAGAGCACGGTGATCGGACGGCGCTAGATCGCGCCTTGGAACAAGGCGGTTCGGTCAATGACACCGGTCCTGATGGACTCAGCGCGTTAGCCGTAGCGGCGCGCGCCGGCCAGACCGCTATCGTCTCGGTGTTGCTGAATAAGGGCGGCGATCCCAATTTACACGATCACGCCGGCGATACCGCGCTGGCACTGGCTCTACACGGCAAACACCCAGACACTATCGCCGCCCTACTCAGCGCCCACGCTGACCCCAATGCGTTGCAAGCACACGGGTCAACTTTACTCAATTTGAGCATCACGTCGAGTCAACCAGAATTGACTCGATTGCTACTAGAAGCCGGCGCCAAAGCTGAACAACCGGACGGTAACGGTCAACTTCCTTTAGTGGTGGCCAGTGCAAGCAACGACATGAAGGCCATGGCGGATCTGCTTCGTCATGGGGCCAAAGCAGCTACCCGCGATCGCTCCGGTCGCACAGCACTTCTGGCCGCTGTTGAAGCCGGTCATCTAGAAGCAGTGTCTGTGCTGCTGTCACAGCCAGCTCTAGAAGTAACCGACAGCAGTGGCCGCACGCCTTTGGGATTGGCCGCGCAACGTGGGGATCTGGTCATGACCAGCAAACTGTTAGGCGCCGGTGCCAATGCACAGGCCGTAACGGTCAACGGCAACACGCCTTTGTTGCTCGCCGCCGCTGCCGGTCGAGCGAACCTCATCCCCACACTGATCAAAACGGGTAACCCGGTCGATGCGCAAAACACTATGGGCAATACGGCGTTAATGGCAGCGATCATTGCGCGCGACGCCCATAGTGCATCCGTGCTAGTTGGCTTTGGCGCCAGCACCAGATTACGAAACAAGGGCGGACGCAGTGCCGTAGACCTGGCACAGGAAAGCGGTGAGCCAGAACTGATCGCGGCGGTAGCCCGTCACTAACTGAACAAGTTATGTGGTCAAAAAATTCAGCTCAGTTGCATCGGGCTTTATCCGATGCGCGCCGGCTGATGAGTTGTCCGCCTTAGCCTAAGTGGAATTAGCGCGTCACACGGCTCGACTATCGGCATCGGCCAGGCGGCGTGTGCTAGTCCGATTGTGAATAAAAGATTAGTTTTTATTCTGGCGGCTCATTTTTGACGACGCGCGTTATCGTATTTTTAATAAATTGCTTTTCGTAATGTCGATTACGGCGAGACTTTTTAGCGTTAGCGCGTTGATCTCTGCGCTTGTCGATGACCAGCTCACCTAAATCACTGAGATCATCTAAGTCTTTTATTTGGTCCGGAGAATTTCTGCGAGGCATCGTTTTAAAACCAATCTTAACTCTTTGGATTTCAGGCTTGCCCAAACTCGTGGCGTATGCAAAAGGATTCAAACTTGGCGGAAGCATCAGCAAAATCAGTAGCTAACTGACCACAATGAGGCTTTCGTTCCTAGCAGTCGCCTCACCCCCACCGATTTGGCCGTAGATTTAGCAGTGGCCTCAGCGGCGACCGCTGTGAATTCATGCGGACAGCGCAGATTTGGCGGTTGCACAAAGATTAAATTATATTTAATGTTCGTGCATGACATCAGCCTACGTAACTGAACCCGTCTGGCAGGCACTGTACGACACTGCGGCCTCCCAGGAGGGGTTCTTCACGACGCGCCAGGCTGCGGCTGCAGGCTATTCGGCCCCGCTGCTGTCACACCACCAGAGGGCGGGTCGCCTCGCACACGTTCGCCGCGGAATCTATCGCCTGACTCACTTCCCACCCGGTGAGCACGAGGAGCTAGTCACCGCGTGGCTTTGGGCCGATGCCGCCGGTGTCTTCTCGCACCAGACAGCGCTGTCGCTGCACAACCTTTCAGATGTCCTGCCCGCACAAATCCACCTGACCCTGCCGACGAGCTGGCGAACGCGACGGCTTCGCGTGCCCCAAGGTCTATCCCTGCACTTCGCGGACGTCCCAGCCCGACAGCGCGCCTGGGCCGGCGCCGTGCCGATAACGGCCGCGCTGCGCACACTCAATGACTGTACCGAAGCCGGCATCGCGCCCGATCTGCTTCGCCAGGGCGCCAGGCAGGCGCTCAGCCGCGGGCTCGTGGCCAAATCCGACCTGAAGGATATTGAGAAGACTTTCAAGCTCCACGGGGCCATCGGGCGATGACGGTGCGTTCATATGCCTCGCCGCTCGCCTTCAAGCAAGCGCTGGAGCAGCGTCTGAAGGCCGCATCGGCGAA
>CAIKMS010000003.1 GCA_903828595.1 uncultured Pseudomonadota bacterium
ATCCGAAACGGTCACGCTTTCGTGAAATCATCGGTCACGATGATATGAAATCGTTGCTTCGGCGCGGCGTTGAGTTGGAAAAACATCATTTTGTGATGCCTTTGGTCTGTTTGCGTAGGGATTCACCACTTAAGCTGAGTTTATGTGCGGCGTGAAGTATCCGATCCAGAATGGCATCGGCCAGGGTCGGATCGTTCAGGTAATCGTGCCAATGGTCAGTAGGTAGTTGGCTAGTGATGAGCGTTGAGCGCGTGGCGACCCGATCATCGAGAACCTCGAGCAGATCGTTACGTTCGCTTTGATCCAACGGGGCTAGCCCCCAGTCATCAAGAATGAGCAAGTCAGTCTTTGCCAACGCGGTTAGACGTTTGCCGAAACTGCCATCACCGTGGGCGATGCGCAGCTCTTCAAATAATCGAGGCGTTCTGACATAAGTGACCGACAATCCTTGGCGGCAAGCCGCATTGCCCAGAGCGCAGGACAGCCATGTCTTGCCGCACCCAGTCGCCCCGGTCAGAATAAGGTTTTGGTGATTGTGTATCCATTGACAGTTGGCGAGCTGCGCCATCAACGACTTGTCCAGTTTACGACCGGCGCCATAGTGAATATCTTCGACGCATGCTTGCGAGGATTTGAGCCGCGCCTCGCGCAAAAGTTTTTTAAGTCTACGGTTCTCCCGCCAGGTCAGCTCGCAGTCGACGAGCATGCCAAACCGTTCATCGAACGAGAGGCTTTGGGCGGCGCAATTTATCTGCTGATCTTCAAAGGCTGCGGCCATGCCGGGCAGGCGTAACGCCTTAAGTGTATTGAGTGTGTGCTCTGTCAACATTGATCGATCTCCTGGGGTTGGTAATACATGGGGCCACGCACATTGGCGTGATGAGGCAAAGGCAGTTCAGCTTGTTTGGCTGGTAATGGTTGTCGGTCCAGCCCTTGTTTAAGAATAGAGGCGACCGACTTATAGCGATGCGAACCTAGAACGGTTGCACGTGCACAGGCCGCTTCCATCCGTGCCGAACCGTTCTCGCGCGCTAGACGCATCAGCCCCAAGCCTGCGCGGTAGGCCTGCTCTGGGTGCTGCTTCTCTAGCAAGAGCCGTTCGACCAGTATTGCTGTACACGGCCCGATCTTGGAGGCCCAGGCTAATAACTTTCCTGGTGTCCATCCGGCATGCGCCTGATGTGCGGCTGGCATGTGTTCGGGGCGTGTTGAATAGTTGCCTTTGTGCGTATTGCGAGCGTGGCTCGCCACACGAGTCCCATTGATGAACACCTCGAGCATGCCGCGTGTGATCCGCAGATCCACCTCTTTGCGCACAAGGTTATAGGGCACGCTGTAGTAGTGTTGGTCAAGCTCAACGTGATAATCAATGTTGACCCGAGCGTGCTTCCAGTCCGCAATCACGTAGGGCGTGGCGGGTAATGCACGTAGATGATCTCGATCAAGCTGCTCAAAGGCTTCTTTACGAGAGCCTGGTAATTTTTTAAATGCCCGCTCGTTCAGTGCTGGCAGCAGCCGGGCAATAGCAGCATCGACTTCGGCGATGGAGAAAAAACGATGATGCCTCAGGCGTGCAAGAATCCAGCGCTCTACGACTTGTACGCCTGACTCGACCTTAGCCTTATCTTGTGGCTTTCTTGGTCGGGCAGGAAGAA
>CAIKMS010000004.1 GCA_903828595.1 uncultured Pseudomonadota bacterium
ATGAGCGTGAAGCCCTTCTGTGCGGATTTAATCATTTTAAAGATCCTTGAAATTTAAGTTGTTAACAATCGACGTCGACTTTCAAAACGCTCCAGGCATCCTCATTCGCGAATTCTGGTGCTGCCCAATCTAAAGCAAATGTCGTGCCAATCAAAAAAAATCTTCGTAAGATATTGTTTTTTATGAAATTAATTTCTTATTTTAATTATTCTAAAGTGCTTATGTTCGCTGACTCATGACGTCAGCTGGGCACAAAGTGACGCGTTACGTCACTGCTGTAGGTCAAACCTTTACGCTTTTGTGGCAAAGCTACTCGATGCCAAGTTTTTTGATTCGATAGCGTAGGGCGCGGAAGGTAATGCCTAGGGCTTTAGCCGCGGCGGTCTTGTTGTAACGGGCTTTTTCCAGTGCCCTGACGATGGTTTCGCGTTGAATGCTATCGACGGCGGCATCCAAATCATTGGCTTCCAGCTCATCGACTTTAAGAATGGGCAGAGAGCCAGTGGCGTCGATGCTCTGGCGTAGGCGAATATCTACCTCAGTGATTTTATCGCCCGAACATAAAGTTAAGGCGCGTTCGAGCAAATTTTCCAGTTCTCGCACGTTGCCTGGATATTGATAGGTCAGCAGCACGCGCATGGCCTCGGGCGTAATCTCCGGGCGCGGGGTTTGAGTACGGTTACAGAGTTTGACCAAGATGGCGCGCGTGAGTTCAGGAATATCCTCAGGCCGGTCACGCAGGGCAGGGACTTTGATTTCAATGACGTTGACCCGGTAGTACAGGTCCTCACGAAACAACCCTTTGCTGACCATCACACTTAAGTCTTTATGCGAGGCCGATAAAATGCGCACGTCGGTGGCCATTTCTTTTTGTTCGCCCAGCGGGCGAACGGAACGCTCTTGAATCAAGCGCAACAGTTTGACCTGCATGTGCAGCGGCAAATCGGCAATCTCGTCTAAAAATAGCGTACCGCCCTCGGCGGCTTGCACCAGGCCCGGCTTGTCTGAGACTGCTCCGGTGAAGCTACCGCGCTTATGGCCGAACAGTTCGGATTCCATGAGCTCTGCCGGAATGGCCCCGCAGTTGACGGGCACAAAAGGCCCATCCCGACGCGGGCTGGAGTCGTGGATTAAGCGCGCCACGAGTTCTTTGCCCGTGCCCGATTCCCCGGTGATATGCACCGGTGCTTGGCTGCGACCGACTCGGCTAATGAGTTCTCGCAACTCATCAATGGCCGCTGAGCTTCCCAAGAGACGGGGAATCGTAATAAACGCCGTGTCGGTCGCAAAATCCTGCGACGACAGCTTCATGGCCTGTCCGACCAATTTGCGTAGATCCGTAAGGTCCAAGGGTTTAGAGACAAAGTCAAAGGCGCCGGCTTTCAGTGCGCGCACAGCGGTTTCGACATTGCCGTGCGCAGTGATAACAGCGACCGGCACGTCTTGAGTGTGTGTCTGCAACCAATCCACTAAGGTGAGCCCATCCCCGTCGGGCAGGTTCATATCCGTCAGACACAGTTGATAGGAATTTTTTTGTAACGCTGACTTGGCGTCTTTCAGGGTGTACACGGAATCGGAAGCCAGCTGCATCCGACTCAGCGTAATACTTAAAAGCTCACACAAATCCGGCTCGTCATCAACGATGAGTACGCGGTGACGGTTCATGGGCAGGCCTTAAGACTAGGTGAGTTCTTACCCGACAAGGGAGAGTTAATAGCCAGCGTGAATAGAAGACTCACCAGTCCCACCGGTTTGGATCGGAAAATACAATACGGAAAATGCTACCACCCTTAACCCCAGGTTCGTAGAGGAGTACCGCTCGATTGCTCTGCGCCAGCTCGCGGGCGATGAACAGTCCTAAGCCGGTACCGCCGGTACGACCGGTCACAAACGGCTCGAACATGCGCTCGCGAAGTGTTGCCTCTATTCCCGGGCCTTGATCAGACACTTCAAGATAGGGTCGCCCGGAGCCGCTGATCCGTCCGAGCGTCAGCGCTACGGGCGTGAAACCCTCTGCTGTTTGACTAAAACGCAGCGCGTTATCGCACAGGTTCCAGAGTATTTGTCGCAGATGGGACGGGTCTATGCGCGCTTCGACGGCGATGCCGTTAGAGTTTGTGATGAGGCGCTCGGGTGGGACTTGCAACGTAGCCGTCAGTTCTTGCATGAACCCCGGCAGCCAGTCGTTTAATAGCACTTGCTCGGGCTTGGTGTTCTCACGACGGCCCAACTGCTGCACGTTGGTAATGATGCTGCTGATGCGCTCGGCATTGTTGGTGATGATGTGGGTTAGTCGCTGGTCCTCGTGGCTGATCCCCGGACTTTCACTGAGTAACTGGGCGGCATGGCTCATGGCACCCACCGGCGTGCGTACTTCATGCGCGAGGCTCGCTGATAGCCGACCCAGGGAAGCGAGTTTGCTTTGTTGAACGCGCTCGGCCAGCGCAGCGGTGTCTTCCAGAAAAATAACGATGGGCGGTGGGCGAGTGGATCCCAGGGCAGCGAAATGCGCCTCAATCTCGCGAATGCCGTCGGCCGCTAACAGTAAAGGGCGATAGGCGGTGCTAGCTTGAAGATCGCGTCGCCACTGCTCGGTCAATGCCAAAAGTCGGGGCGATATCTCGCCGAGTAGGGCGCCGGTTATGGCATTAGTGCCTAAAAGTTCGCGGGCCGACTCATTGATCAGGCGAATCTGATCGTTGGGATCGACCACGATTAAACTTTCCCGCAGGTGCTGGACGATGTACTCCGATAACTCCGATAAATTCGCCAGATCAATATCCCGCTGGCGCACGGTCGCCTGACTTTCAGCTAGTTGCGAGCCTAAAACCGAGGCCCCTGTAGCGATCAAAAATAACACTGCGCAGTAATAGCCCACTTGCGCAAAGCCCGGTGAGGTGCCGGCTAAATAGGCGTAAGTAGCGACCTGGCTAATGAGCAACACCATCGTAGCGGTTGCCGCCACAATCAAAGCGCCGCGCAGGGTAGATAGTAGAGAAATCGCGCCTATGGGCAAAAACAACAATAGGACTAAGCCGCTGCGCGAACCGCCACTGCTGTAGCTGAGCACCGCGATGGCTACGATATCCATGAGGATCGGCAAGTATTTGGTCAGAACTACCGGCTCTAAGCGATAACGCAGCGCTAATATGGACAGCACGGCGCCGGTGAGATACAGCACGGCCGCTTCGCCCATCAAGATGGGGTCGGCTGAACCCACCGATAAAGGACCGCTGGCCAACAGATAGAGCGGGCCGATACTTAAGGCCACCAGAACCCGAAACAGGTTCAACAGGCGCAGGATGCGCCAAGACAGTTCGGGTGTGTCGACGCGTGAACTCTGCAAGCGGGTCCCCGAGTGGTATGTTGAAGGCCCGATAAGGCGGGACAACCGAACTTTATCATTAGATTGAGAGCCGGTTCTTTGCCATTAGGCGGCATCGTGTTCAGAATACACGCCAGTTTGGTTTTTGGAGGGGCGCTAAGCCCGGTCACATGAATCTGCACGAATACCAGTCGAAAGAATTATTTGCTCAGTACGCACTGCCTGTACCCAGCGGACACGTGGCCTCCACCCCCGAAGCGGCGGTGGCCGCCGCGCGTGCGCTGGGCGGGTCGGTCTGGGTCGTCAAAGCGCAGGTGCACGCCGGAGGCCGGGGTAAGGCCGGTGGCGTGAAGGTCTGTAAAACGCTGGATCAGGTGCGTGACGCCGCCGCCAGTATGTTCGGCATTCAGTTAGTGACTCATCAGACCGGTCCGGAAGGTTTGCCAGTCAGTCAGGTCTACGTGGAAGTCGGGTCGGCTATCGCCCGAGAGATCTACCTCTCTCTGCTTTTAAACCGGGACCGCAGTCGCCTTTCTTTTATTGCTTCCAGCGCAGGCGGCATGGACATTGAGGAAGTGGCCGCGCATCACCCAGAGCAGATTCTGCGGGCAGAAATTCATCCCGCGGCTGGCTTACAAAGCTACCAGTGTCGGCAGTTGGCCTTCGGGCTGGGCTTGTCTGGCGCGCAGATCGGTGAGTTTGAAAAAATTGCCCGTGCGATGTACCAGATCTGTTGGGACAAGGACGCCAGCCTGATCGAGGTCAACCCGCTGATCGTAACCAACGAGGGCAGCTTGCTGGCTCTGGATGCGAAAGTGAACATCGACCCGAATGCGGTTTATCGCCAGCAGGCGATGGCGGCGTATCGTGATCCTACCCAAGAAGACCCGATGGAACGTCAGGCCTCCGAGCACGATCTGAACTACGTTTCTCTGGGCGGGGACATCGCCTGTATGGTCAACGGTGCCGGTTTGGCCATGGCCACCATGGATTTGATCAAGCTGCACGGCGGTGAGCCAGCCAACTTCCTGGATGTGGGTGGTGGTGCGACCGCGGAGCGGGTGACGGCGGCGTTTCGCCTGATCCTGTCCAATCCCAACGTGCGGGCAGTGCTGGTGAATATCTTTGGCGGAATCGTGCGCTGTGACCTGATTGCCGAAGGCATTATCAACGCGGTCAAAAACGTCGGTGTGCAGGTACCGGTGATCGTGCGCTTGGAAGGCACTAATGCCGAAGTTGCTCGGGCGGCGCTCGCGCAATCAGGCCTTGCCATCACACCGGCTGCCGATCTCACCGATGCTGCAACCAAAGCGGTGCGCCTAGCGGCGCAGACCCGCGGCTAACGCCGTCACGAACTACTAGCGGAACCCTCTCATGAGCATTCTTCTCGATAAATACAGCCGTGTGATTTGCCAAGGTTTCACGGGCAAGCAGGGCACCTTCCACTCCGAGCAGTGTTTAGCCTACGGCACGCGTCTGGTCGGTGGTGTCACCCCGGGTCGCGGTGGTCAGAAGCACTTGGGTCTGCCGGTGTTTGATACCGCTCGCGACGCGGTGCGCGAAACCGGTGCCGATGTCAGCATGATCTACGTACCGGCCGCCGGTGCGGCGGATGCCATCTTAGAGGCAGCCGACGCGGGTATTGGTCTGATCGTGTGCATCACCGAAGGCATTCCGGTTAACGACATGGTACGCGTCAAAGAAGCCCTAAAAGAGTATCCATGCCGTCTGGTCGGACCAAACTGCCCGGGCGTGATCACGCCGGGCGAGGCGAAGGTAGGCATCATGCCGGGCTTCATTCATAAGCCCGGCGCGATCGGTATCGTCTCACGCTCCGGCACCCTGACCTATGAAGCGGTCTTTCAGACCTCGCACCTAGGTTTAGGACAGAGCACCTGCGTGGGTATCGGTGGTGATCCGGTGCGGGGACTCAACTTTGTGGATGTGCTGGCCTTGTTCGAGGAAGACCCGCGCACGGAAGGCATCATCATGGTCGGTGAGATCGGCGGTGCGGACGAAGAGGCCGGTGCCGAGTTCATTCATAAGCACGTGACCAAGCCGGTGGTGGCCTACATCGCCGGTGTGACCGCGCCTGCGGGTAAGCGCATGGGCCATGCCGGTGCGGTGATCAGCGGTGGCAAAGGGACCGCGGCTGATAAGTTTGCAGCCCTTGAGCGTGCTCGCGTAACGGTGGTGCATTCACCTGCTGATTTGGGTAAGGCGATGGCCGGCGCTCTGCGTAAGAGTGCGGCACGCGCGGCGCGTAAAGCCGCCGCCCCTGTTCCCGTGAAGGCTCAGCGCAAAGTGGCCAGCCCGACGAAAAATGCGGCCACGACCAAGCCCGCTGCTAAGAAAGCCGCGAAGAAGCCCGCGCTGATGCCCGTGGTCAAAAAATCAGCAGCTAAGCCGAAGTCGGTTCCTGTGAAGAAGACGGCGGCGAAGACTAAAGCCCAGGCCTCTGCGAAAGCTAAAGCTCCGCCGAAGACTTCGTTGAAAGCCCCAGTGAAGGCGCCGACTAAGCGCAAAGCTCCGACCAAGAGCAAAGCACCGACCAAGAGCAAGGCCTCTGTCGCAACTCAAAAGGCCAGCCAGCGTAAAAAGCCGGTAGCGTCGCCTAAGGGCAAGGCATCGAAGCGCAAGGTGCGTTAACGATTACGCGCCGGCGGTCAGCCGGCGCCGATCTGGAGCGGGTAAGGATGTCCGTGATGAGCACGACCCTGAAGTTGGCGCTTTGTCAGTACGATTTTTTCGTTGGCGACATTGCCGGCAATGCTCAGCGTATCGAGGAGGCGGCTAAAGCCGCCGCTTCGGCAGGCGCGGATCTTTTAATGTGCCCTGAGCTCGCGCTGACCGGTTATCCGCCTGAGGATTTACTCTTCCATTCGGGGTTTCGTCGCCAGGTGGAGCGCTCAATGACCGCTCTGTCGCAGGCCGGTTTGCCGGTGGATCTGCTCGTCGGGTATCCCGATTATCAGGGTGATGACATTTATAACGCGGCGGCTCTCATCAGCGGCGGGAGCCTGCTGGGTTGCCACCGCAAGCAATGCCTGCCCAACTACCGGGTTTTTGACGAGAAGCGCTATTTTCGTGCTGGCCAGTCGGCGACTTGCGTGGATCTTAAAGGCCTGCGCGCTGGCATCCTGATTTGCGAAGACCTGTGGGAGCCCGAGCCCGCTTTACAGGCGCTAGCCGCCGGTGCGCAGGTGCTGCTCGTGATTAACGCCTCGCCTTATCACCTGGGCAAACCCAGCGAGCGCGAGGCTTTGGCCACACAACGCGTACAAGCCACCGGATTACCGTTGTTGTACCTGAATTTAGTGGGTGGTCAGGACGAGCTGGTCTTTGACGGCCAAAGCTTTGTGATGGATGCCCAAGCTCAGATCACCACGCGGCTGCCGGCTTTTACCGAGTCTTTAAGCGTGGTCACCCTAGAACTGCAGGGCGGTCGTGTGCGGCCGCTGCCTGGTGTGGTGGCGCCTTTGCAGTCGGTGGAGGAAAGTGTTTACGGCGCGTTGGTTTGTGGAGTGCGCGACTACGTCGCTAAGCACGGCTTTCCGGGCGTGCTCATGGGTTTATCCGGTGGCGTGGATTCTGCGTTGGTGGCCGCGGTAGCAGTGGATGCTCTGGGAGCGGATCGGGTGTCGGTGTTCATGATGCCGTCGCGCTATACCTCGACGATGAGTCTGGAGGATGCGAAAGCCCAGGCTGACGCGCTAAAGATTCGTTATCGCATCCTGTCCATCGAGCCGATGGTAGAGGCGATTTTAGGCACCCTGGCCGAAGAGTTTCAGGGGCGGCCTGCCGATATTACCGAGGAG
This sequence comes from uncultured Pseudomonadota bacterium, assembly GCA_903828595.1. GTDB lineage: Bacteria > Pseudomonadota > Gammaproteobacteria > Steroidobacterales > Steroidobacteraceae > CAIKMS01. The sequence continues at coordinate 7,144 of CAIKMS010000004.1, forward strand.
AATATTCAGTCACGCTGTCGCGGAGTCTTGCTGATGGGCGTGTCGAATAAGACGGGGGCCATGTTGCTGACCACCGGCAACAAGAGTGAGATGGCGGTCGGCTATGCGACCCTCTACGGGGATATGGCGGGTGGTTTTGCTCCCATCAAGGATTGCAGCAAGCTGCTGGTCTATCGATTGGCCCGGTATCGCAATAACCTCTCCCCGGTCATCCCCGAGCGGGTTCTTACCCGCCCGCCTTCGGCGGAACTTCGTGATAACCAGGCCGATACGGATTCCCTGCCGCCTTACGAAATCTTAGATCCGATTCTCGAGGCGTTCATCGAGGAAGATTTGTCGGTCGATGAGATTGTGGCCCGCGGCTTTGATCGCGCCACGGTCGGACGCATTTTGGCGATGGTCAAGCGTTGCGAGTATAAACGCCGACAGTCGCCGCCCGGCATTCGCATCAGCAGTCGAGCTTTTGGTCGTGACTGGCGCTATCCGATTACTTCGGGCTACCGCCCACAAAACGCCAGCTAAACCCTTTAATCGCGGAGAAAGCCCAGTCTATAGGCCGCGGCCTTACCAGCGTTGCCACCAGCGACGTTGGTAGGTTTCTTTGGCTTCTTGCGCTGTGTAATTGGCAGCGATGATCTTCTGCGTGTCGGCAGCCAGATCCGGGAGCCCTAAGTTTTGATAGGCCTGCGCGGAGAGAATCAGCGCGTCTTTCTGTGAAGGCGAGCCGGCGTACTCTTCAAGCACCGTCTTACAGCGGTTTAGCGCCGCCACGTACGCCCCGCGATTGACGTAATAACGCGCCACATGGATCTCGTATTCAGCCAGGCGGTTGCGCAGATAAATCATGCGCTGCCGTGCATCCGGGGCGTACTCACTTTGCGGAAATAGCTGGACTAACCGAAACAGGGCTTCAAAGGACTTACGCGCATCGCTGGGCGGACGTTGCGCCATATCGACATTGAAAAAGTTTTCAAAGATGTTCGGCGAACGTTCAAAGTAGACTAAACCCTTGATGTAGTAAGCGTAATCAACACGCGGATGCGTTGGGTTTTCACGAATGAACGTGTCGGCGGCATCCACCGCCTGCTCTTTTTGGCGTGAACGGTAGTACGCGTACATGATGTCTAGCCGGCCCTGCCGGGCTTCATCGCTGAACGGAAAGCGGGCTTCCAAGGATTCGTAGGATTTGGCGGCGTTGCCAAAGCTACCCTCAATGATCTGTGAGTGCGCGCGGCTGTAAATCACCTGCGCGGTGGCATTGGCGTCTTTTTTGTTCGAGCGGTTGCAGGCGCTTAAACTCAGCGCGAGCACAGCCATCCCTAACACCGAAAGCCAGCGTGACCGGGAAGAACGATTATTTATGAACTGTTTTTGCACGCGTGGAACCGTAGCCAATGCAGGGTCGAAGAGTATAGCGTAACTTATGCACATGACCGCGACCCTTGAAATTGTTATTCCGGAATCCCGCCGAGGTGAGCGTCTAGACCTCGCTTTGGCCGGATTGTTCCCTGCCTACTCGCGCAGTCGCCTCAAAACATGGATCGAGGCGGGTCGTGTGCTCGTCGACGGACGGGTGTTAAGACCCCGCGATCTGGTGATGGGGGGTGAGCGGGTGCGGCTGGAGCCTGAACTGGAATCCGTGCAGACCCATTCCGCCGCCCAGGCCATCACCCTGCAAATCGCCTACGAGGATGAGTCCTTGCTGGTGGTCAACAAGCCAGCGGGCCTGGTGGTGCATCCGGGTGCCGGTAATCCGGATCGCACCCTGCAAAATGCCCTGCTGCACTACGACCCGTCACTCAATGCCCTGCCTCGCGCGGGAATTATTCACCGGCTGGATAAAGACACCAGCGGGTTATTGGTTATTGCGCGAGATCTGTTGGCCCACACCGCGCTCACCCGGGCGTTGGCCGCCCGCGATGTGAGCCGCGAGTACACCGCGATCTGTGTGGGAGAGATGACCGGCGGGGGCCGGGTTGATGCGCCTATAGGCCGGCACGCCTCGGATCGCTTGCGCATGTCGGTGCGCAGCGATGGTCGGCCCGCCGTCACCCACTACCGGGTGTTGGGTAAATACCGTGGCTATACCCACGTGCAGGTCAACCTAGAGACCGGTCGCACCCACCAGATTCGTGTTCATTTAGCGCACGTGGGATACCCGATTGTGGGCGATCCGCTGTATCTGAAGCGGCGCAGTTTGCCGCCGGCAGCGACTGCGCAGCTCACCGCCACGTTGCGCGGCTTTAGGCGGCAGGCTTTGCACGCCGCCAGGCTGGGTTTCGCGCACCCTAAGTCCGGTAAACCAATAGAAGTCATAGCGCCGGTGCCGGCGGATTTTGAGGCCTTAATTACCGTGCTTAAAACCGATCTGGCTTTGACGCGCGCCGCTCAGGCTGACTTACGGCGATGAGTCAGGGCGGGGGTTTGCCCCTGGCGCCGGCCTGGATAGAGGCTAATTGGCCCACGCCACCGGGTGTGCGGGCGCTGACCACTACCCGCATCGGTGGGGTTAGTCGCGGTGCCCTGGCCTGCTGGAATCTCGCCACTCACGTGGGCGAGGCGAGCGACTTATGCGCACAAAACCGCCAGCGCTTGCGTGAAGCCTTGGCCTTACCCGTAGAGCCCTACTGGCTGAATCAAGTCCATGGGATCGCCGTCGCGAGGCCACCTTGCGTAGATACGGTCAACCAGGCAGTGACCCACAACGAACCGAGAAACCTTAATCCGAGTCAGGCTGAACCACCTACCGCGGATGCCGCGGTCACCTCGCATGGCGGCGTGGTGCTCGCCGTGTTGACTGCCGATTGTTTACCGGTTGTATTCAGCGCAAATAACGGACGCGTATTGGGTGTGGCGCATGCCGGGTGGCGCGGCCTGGTTGGTGGCGTCCTGCAGGCCACGCTGCAGTCCATGGCAGATGCCGGGGCGAAGCCCGGTGACATCCAGGTGTGGCTGGGTCCTTGTATCGGCCCGACGGCGTTTGAAGTGGGTGATGAAGTCCGCGAGGCCTTTGTCACGCGCGATTCGGCCAACGGGCGCTGCTTTACGGCCAATGCCCGGGGTCGCTGGCAGGCGGATTTGGTTAGCCTTGCACGACTAGAGCTGACGCGGTTGGGGGTAACGGCCGTGTATTCGGCTAACTGTTGCACCTACACAGACACTGAGCGCTGGTATTCGTATCGACGCGACCCTGCTGCCGGGAGGATGGCAACCTTGGTTTGGCGTCGCTGACTTAAAGGTGCGGCCGTGCGAGCGCCAAGGTTGCGGCTATGCTGGTCAGCCGGTTGGGCTATAGGCTTACCTGATTAGAAATGTGCGGCATTTTCGGGGATGGCAAGCCCCGGCTTCCGGCCTCATTCCGGCTTGAAGCCGGCAGTGATGATGTTGCCGACATTGAATCCCAGCTTGACGCCGCCGATATGCGTGCGCCCCATGATCGCCAGGGCGCCGCGTTTGGCTGGCCCTGGAAGTGGCATCAGCCGTGTCCAGTAACGCAGGGAATAGCGGTTCACAAAGGCCTGCACGCTGACGTCGGCGTAGCCGCAGCTGCGGAACAGTTGTGTGGCGCTGGCTGAGCTGAAGAGTTGCATGTGTTCGATGTCGATGATCGGCGAGCGGCGGCCCAGAATACGATTGACGAGGCTGCGGTAGTCATGGGTCACCGTGACGAAGGCGCCGCCAGGGCGCAGCAGGCGCATCGCCGAGCGAGCAATGGCACCCGGATCGAGAACGTGCTCCATGGTCATGAAGCAGCAGATCAGGTCCAAGGAATCTGGTGCGTGGTCGGACTCGACGAAGATGGTCTCGCGTATCCAGGCGCGCCGGTTCGGGGGCGCGGCGGCGATCGCGGCCCGCGAGGGTTCAACCCCAACCAGGCTCTTGAAGCCAGCGCGCTGCAGATGTTCGAGGAAGATGCCGGTTCCGGTACCGATCTCCAGCGCGCTGCTACGCTGCCGCAGGCGGCCCAGCGTCGGCGCTATCGCTGCGATATAGGCCAGCGCCGCGTCATTGGCCTCTTCCGAACTGTCGTAGTCCGCCTGGTGGTACGCGCGGGCCAGTTCGTCCTGGCGCGGTGGCGTGTCCACATACACAAGATCGCAGGCGGGGCACTGCACCATGCGGTGACTCATGTATTCCGGGTCTTTGCGAGAAGCAAAGCTGAAGCCGGTCAGGCGTTTTTCGTTCAGGGTCTCGCCAACGAAAGTCGATGCCCCGGTGGGAGGTGCATCACAGACCGGGCAGTGTCGGGAAACTCGGGTGTTCGTCATCTGGATTCCTGATTAGAAACCTGCCTCAGCATGCCGCCTGACCACCGACTCCTTGAGCGGCGCGCACCGCGCGACGTCCACGATCAGGCGTGCCACCAGCCCGCGCAAATCGAAGCGGCGATTGAATCGATAGGCGAAGGCGGCGAGATAGTGGGCGGCGTATTTCCTGTATTTCAGCGAGTGGTAGGCGCCGGCCAGCGTAGTCTTGAGGTTGCCCAGCACGGTGTTGACCCACGGGAATTGTGGCATGTCACGTGGCTTGCGGCCACCGACCACGACCGGCTGATGGGTGCAGCCCGCTGCGGTGACAGCTGAACAACCCAGTCCGTCGCTGATAACCGCGCACCCGGGCGCCAGATTGGCCTTGGCCCACTTGCCGATGGCATCGGAGGTGAAGCCGCCGACCATGCTCAGCTTGAGGAATCGAGGCCTGTCTTTCTCGTCCAGAGACACAGCGGCCACGAACGGCACTTTAGTTCTCGGAGCCACGGCCAGGCTTACCGCCCGCACCCTCGCCACCGAGGTAGGCGTCATCGACCTGCACGGCACCTTCGAGCCGATGGCAACTCTCACGCGCAGCCATGGCCCGGTTGAGCTTGTGGTGCAGCAGCCAGGCGGCGGGGTAGCTCACGCCCAGTTGGCGCTTGAGCGCCAGGGCCGACAGCCCCGTCTTGGCCTGACTGATCAGATAGATGGCCAGGAACCAGATGGTCAAGGGCAACTGGGTGTGCCCCATCAAGCTGCCGGCGGTCAGCGAGGTCTGATGGCGGCAATCATTGCACTGGAACAGCCGCCGGGCGCCGTTCCCGCCCACATAGTGGGCGTCGCTATCGCAGCGGGGGCAGCGGAAGCCACCGGGCAACCTTCAACGCCTGGGCGCACTGCGCCTCGGTGCCAAAACAGCCAAGGAATTCGGGCAGGGACATGCCCAGCTAGAACTGGATTCGGTTGAAGGTCATTGGGGTGCGCTTCGTAGTCCGATGCACTCTGGTTACGAGGCCAGTAGCTCATAGGATGAGCCTGCCTAGGCAGGTTTCTAATCAGGTAGGCTTAAGGAAGGTGACGAAAAAAAATCCTAAATAGGGCGCTATTGGCTCAAGTTTTGAGCCTGGCTGCCAATATTACGCAAAATAGGATGAGATTTACGTTATGGCAAATTCTCCCAGCCTTTCTCGGGTCAACCGCGGGCCGTCGCGTCTGCGCGATTCGTACGTGCTGGGTGCGGCCATGACTGAGCGCGATTGTGTAGCCCCATCCCGAGAAACCGCCGACGCCGCTGCGGACCTCACGACCACCCCGCTGGTGCTGCCAGAGGCGCGGATTGCGCAGGCGTTGCTCGCGTCGGTGAGGGACTTTTTTCTGCGCTGTGGGATGACGGAGCAGGCGATTGCTGAGGCGTTTATGGCCGCGGCGCAGCCCACGACTACTCCCGTCGCCCTGCAGGCGGCTTCCGGTAACCGATACTGGGCGACTGCATCGGATCTGGACTTAATGAAGCTATGGCCGCAGGACGAGGTCGCTGTCGTCGCGTCCGTGCCCGCCGCGCCGGTGGACACGGCACGATTGCTGTTTACGGGTTTGGTGGTCCAGCAGGCTCTGGCTGGAGCCACCTACAACGGCGAACAAGTTGAGCGTGGCCGCAACGCCGGATCACCCGATGAGGTTTGGGCCTGCTAGACGCAGGCCAAGCTGGCACGTCAAGTTAAGGGCCCTTCCGCGCGCAGGGGGCGCTCCAACCTTTAAGCCCTATAGGTGTTGCTACGAGTTGATATCTCGTGGGCCGCCCCCAGAATGACATTCATCAGGCTTTTTTTGGATGAATTCATCATGCGCCAAGACAAACTGACGACGAAGTTTCAAACCGCACTGGCTGATGCTCAGTCACTGGCGGTAGGCCGCGAGCATCCCTTCATTGAGCCCGCGCATCTGCTTTTGGCTATGCTGGATCAGACCGGCGGTACGGTGCGGCCATTACTGGATAAAGCCGCCGTTGATGTGGCTAAGCTACGGCTGCGATTAGCCAGTGCGTTGGACCGGGTCTCACCGGTACAGGGTGCAGCGGCGGGCGAAGTGCACGTCTCCAACGACCTGTCCCGGCTACTCAACCTCACTGACAAACTGGCGCAGGATCGAGGCGACAGCTTCATCTCGTCAGAGCTGTTTGTGCTCGCAGCACTGCAGGGCAGCTCGGAAGTATCGAAGATACTCAAAGAGTGCGGCGCGACCAGCCCCTTGCTGGATAAGGCGATTGAGCAGATGCGTCGCGGTGAAAAAGTAGATGACGCCGGTGCTGAAGAAACTCGTGGCGCTCTGCAAAAGTACACCATCGATCTGACTGAACGCGCTGAGCAAGGCAAGTTGGATCCGGTCATTGGGCGCGATGATGAGATCCGTCGCACCATTCAGGTTCTGCAGCGTCGAACGAAGAACAACCCGGTCTTGATCGGTGAGCCGGGCGTGGGCAAGACGGCCATCGTCGAAGGTTTGGCGCTGCGGATTATCAACGGGGAAGTTCCCGAGGGCCTTAAAGGTAAGCGGATCTTAGCCTTAGATATGGGCTCATTGATTGCCGGTGCTAAGTATCGGGGTGACTTTGAAGAGCGCTTAAAAGGCGTGTTGAAAGAGTTATCGGCGCAGGAAGGCCAGATCATCTTATTTATTGATGAGTTGCACACCATGGTCGGCGCCGGTAAAGCCGATGGCGCCATGGATGCCGGAAATATGCTTAAACCCGCACTGGCGCGCGGTGAGTTGCACTGCGTGGGCGCCACGACGCTGGATGAGTATCGACTGTACATTGAAAAAGACGCCGCCTTAGAACGGCGATTTCAGAAAGTGCTGGTTGATGAGCCGTCCGTGGAGGACACCATCGCGATCCTGCGTGGTTTGAAGGAGCGCTACGAGGTTCATCATCAGGTCGACATTACCGATCCGGCGATCGTGGCGGCGGCTACTTTGTCGCACCGTTACATCGCAGATCGTCAGTTGCCGGATAAGGCCATCGATCTGATTGATGAGGCGGGTTCGCGGATTCGGATGGAAATGGATTCCAAGCCCGAAGCGTTGGATCGGATGGAGCGGCGATTGATCCAGCTGAAGATGGAGCGAGAGGCCTTAAAGAAAGAAACCGATGAAGCTTCGCGCAAACGGCTGGAGCAGCTTAATGAGACCTTGCAAGAGTTAGAGCGTGAGCATGCCGATTTGGTGGAGGTCTGGCGGGCTGAAAAAGCCCAACTGCAGGGCGCCGCGCACATCAAGGAATCCTTAGAGGCCGCGCGCCAGGAGTTTGAGAGCGCTCGCCGCTCCGGCGATTTAGCGCGCATGTCCGAACTACAGTACGGACGGATTCCGGATCTGGAAAAACGCCTGCAGACGGCACAGGCTGAGGAACAGCAGCACCACACCACGTTGGTTAAAAATCGAGTTACGGAAGCTGAGATTGCTGAGGTGGTCTCGAAGTGGACCGGCATTCCGGTGGCGAAAATGTTGGAGGGTGAGAAGGCGAAGTTGCTGGCTATGGAAGCCGCCCTCACGCAGCGTGTGGTCGGCCAAGGTGAGGCCGTTAGCGCAGTAGCCGATGCCATTCGACGTTCGCGCGCCGGCTTATCAGACCCCAACCGCCCCAATGGTTCGTTCTTGTTTTTGGGCCCTACCGGCGTGGGTAAAACTGAACTCACCAAGGCTCTGGCAGAGTTTTTGTTTGATACCGATCAGGCCATGCTGCGTATCGACATGTCGGAGTTTATGGAAAAACACTCGGTCGCCCGCTTAATTGGCGCCCCTCCTGGTTACGTAGGCTACGAGGAGGGCGGCTATCTCACCGAAGCGATCCGCCGCCGCCCCTACAGCGTGATCTTGCTCGACGAGGTTGAAAAAGCGCACCCCGACGTATTTAACGTACTGTTGCAGGTGCTCGATGACGGCCGACTGACGGACGGGCAGGGACGCACGGTCGACTTTAGAAACACCGTGATTGTGATGACCTCGAATCTGGGCTCGCACGTCATTCAGGAAATGGCCGGCGAGTCGGATACGGAGCTTGGCTATCAGCGCATGAAAGACGCCGTGTTGGAAATTGTGGGAGGACACTTTCGCCCCGAGTTCATCAACCGCATTGATGACATCGTGGTTTTCCACCCGCTAACGCGGGAAAACATCCGGCGTATCGTGGATATTCAAGTGACCCATCTTCAGGCGCGGCTGCGCGACCGTGAACTGGAGCTAACACTGAACGACTCGGCCCGCGATTTACTCGCGCAAGCCGGCTTTGACCCGGTGTACGGCGCCAGGCCCTTGAAGCGGGCGATTCAAAATCAGCTGGAAAACCCCCTGGCCAATCGCCTGTTACGCGGCGAATTCGTGCCCGGTACCACCATTGGTGTGGTGGCTGTGGCCGGGAAATTGCAGTTTGGTGCCGTTTAAGGGCAGCTGATGCCTGCCTTTAGCGCAGTCAGGTGCCCGAGTGTGGCGCCTGACTGCTATGATTCGCGGCCGTGGATCGGGATGTTTTGGACGGGGTTTATCGATGCCGTTTTACGAGTACCAGTGTCGCCACTGCGGCCATGAGTTGGAAGTTCTGCAGAAAATCAGCGATGGCCCGCTGAAGAAGTGTCCGTCGTGTAGCCGTTCTAAGCTAGAGCGGGTCATCTCCCGTGTGGCTTTTCGTCTAAAGGGCGGTGGCTGGTACGAGACTGACTTCAAATCCGACGGCGAGAATAAGCGTAATTTGGTCGGCAATGATCAAGGCGGCGGTAGCGCCGGCGTTGATCCAACGGCTAAGGCAGAGACCAGCGCCACTGACGCTACTAAGGCAGCTTCGGCTGAGACCTCCGGTGCCGACAAAGACACCAGTGGCAAAGCCGACAAGCCTGCCGCAACGCCAGCGGCATCCCCTTCCGCCAGTAAGGATCGTGGTCGCGCTAAAGCGCCGACTAAAACAACGACTAAGACCTCAACCAAGACTTCGGCAACGGCGTCCACTAAGACGAGCAAGTCAGCGGCTAAACGGCCTGTGGCTAAAACGTCTACCAAGCGGCGCTAGGCGAATCGTTAGTGCGGGCCGGGTGATCACCCGCCTGCCGTGTTCTTTATTTTTTAGCTCTTAAACGGATACAGTCATGCGCTCCCATTACTGCGGTCAGGTCGATGAAACACTAACGGGTCAGACGGTGACGGTTGCCGGGTGGGTACACCGAAGGCGCGATCACGGCGGTGTGGTTTTTGTGGATCTGCGCGATCGTGATGGTTTGCTGCAAATCGTGTTTGACCCGGATCGCGCCGATATCTTCGCGGAAGTTGAACGCGTGCGTTCCGAGTACGTGCTGTCTGTCACCGGCACCGTACGGACCCGACCGGCCGGCACCGCCAATGCCAATTTAAAGTCCGGCCAGATTGAGTTGCTCGCCGACAGTTTGACGGTGCTTAACCGCTCTGAACCCTTGCCCTTCCAGCTCGATGAGGAAGTGCGCGAGGATCTGCGCCTGAAGTACCGCTACCTGGATTTGCGGCGTGACGTGATGCAGGCGCGCTTGTTACTTAGGCACCGGCTAACCCGTGCCATTCGCGGCTTCTTGGATGAGGCGCGGTTTGTTGATATCGAAACGCCGATGTTGACCAAAGCGACACCGGAAGGTGCGCGCGATTATCTGGTTCCTTCGCGTACTCATGCCGGCGCGTTTTTCGCCTTGCCCCAATCACCGCAGATCTTTAAGCAGTTGTTAATGGTCTCTGGTTTTGATCGCTACTATCAGATTGTTCGCTGTTTCCGTGATGAGGACCTGCGCGCTGATCGTCAGCCGGATTTCACACAGGTCGATATTGAGACTTCCTTTATGACCCAGGACCAGATCATGGGCCTGATGGAAGAGCTGATTCGCCAGGTCTTTGACCAAGTGCTGAATGTAAAGTTGCCCAATCCGTTCGTGCGTATGACCTATGCCGAGGCTATGCGTCGTTATGCCTCGGATAAGCCGGATCTGCGTATTAGCCTGGAGCTGGTCGATGTGGCTGATCTGGTGGCCGGCTGTGATTTCAAGGTGTTCGCTGGACCGGCGTCATCCGAGGACGGGCGTGTGGCGGCACTTTGCCTGCCGGGTGGAGCAGACTTAAGCCGCGGTCAGATAGACGAGTACACGGCTTTTGTCGCGCGCTATAAGGCCAAAGGTCTGGCCTATGTGAAGGTGACCGATCCGACCCTGGGTCGCGAGGGGCTTAGCAGTCCTATCCTGAAGTTCCTCTCGGATGCCGCCATCGCTGGCATCTTAGAGCGCACGCACGCCAAAGCCGGCGATTTGATTTTCTTTGGTGCGGATCGCGCCAAAGTCGTCAACGACAGCATGGGGGCGTTGCGCCTGAAGCTGGGTCAGGACCGTGGCTTGGTGGAAGCTGGCTGGAGACCGATGTGGGTGGTCGACTTCCCCATGTTTGAGTATGACGAGGATTCCAAGCGCTGGAGTGCTATGCATCACCCGTTCACCTCACCGGTTAACGACGATCCTGCCGCTCTGCAAGCCAATCCCGGTGGGGCCATTGCCAATGCCTATGACATGGTGCTTAACGGCTCAGAGATCGGTGGTGGCTCGGTACGAATCTTCCGTGAGGAGATGCAGTCAACCGTATTTAGTCTGTTGGGTATCTCGGCTGAAGAGGCACAGACTAAGTTTGGGTTTCTGTTAGAGGCGCTACGTTTCGGTGCGCCACCGCACGGTGGTATCGCCTTTGGTTTAGATCGATTGGCGATGCTGATGTCGCATGCCGATAGCATCCGCGAAGTGATCGCCTTCCCGAAGACGCAGACTGCGTTCTGCCCCCTGACCGAGGCGCCTACCGCCGTGAGTGAACAGCAGCTGAAAGATCTGCACATCCGCCTGCGACTGCCGCCGGCGGTGGCCACCTAAAGCCGCATGTCGTACGCCGGCGTCATTGACCTTGTCCTGACGCCTGGACTGTCGCGTGAGTGAGTTGCCTGGCGTTGTCGTGTCCGTACACGGCTTATGGATGACCGGGCTGGAGTCGCTGATTTTGCGTCAGCGACTGGCCCGTGCTGGATTTCCGGTCGAACAGTTTCATTATCACTCCACCGCCGGTGAGCCCTCCGCGGGTCAGGTCGTTGAACGGTTGCATGCAACCGTACTGGCGCTGGCGGCCACACATAGCGTTTCTATGCTCGGGCACAGCTTGGGCGGATTGCTCATTTTGCGTCTGCTGGATCAATATCCTGATCTGCCGATTCGTCGAACTTTGCTTTTGGGTAGCCCAGTTAACGGCAGTCAGGCAGCGCGTAGCTTTCAGAACCTGCCGGGTGCGAGTTGGTTTTTCGGCGGCATTGCCGAAGATGAACTGATGTACACCGGTCAGCGCCGCTGGCGCGGGCCGGGCGAGGTTGGCGTGATCGCCGGTACGAACAGTGTGGGTTTATCGCGCCTGATCAGTACGCTTGCTCTACCCAATGATGGAACGGTAGCCCTGCAGGAAACTGCATTGATGGATGCGACAGCGACCTGTGTGCTGCCGGTCTCGCATCTGGGCATGTTGATGTCCAGTGAGGTTGCCGATGCGGCGGTGAGTTTTTTAAGCCAGGGGCGATTTGTCAAAGCGGCCTAATCGCCCAGCAGGTTCTTCAATCGATACAAAGCTTCATGCGCTTCGCGCGGGGACAAGCCGTCCGGGTCTAGGTCTCGCAGTGCTTGGGTAAGAATATCAACCGTGGGTTCTTTAGACGGTGCGCCTAAGCTTAATTCGGCTTGCGGATGGTCTAGTCGTTCGTTGACGCTGCGTTGCTCGAGTACATACAGGTAGTCTCGCGCACTACGGATCACATCAGAAGGCACACCAGCCAGACGCGCGACCTGTAGGCCATAACTTTGACTGGCGGGGCCGGGTCGTACGGCATGCAGAAAGATCAGATCATCAGCGTGCTCGGTGGCATCTAAATGCACGTTCACAACGCCAGGAATCTCCTCAGCTAAGCTCGTAAGTTCAAAGTAGTGGGTGGCAAACAAGGTAAAGGCACGCACGCTGCGTGCCATCTGTCGGGCTACCGCCCATGCTAAAGACAACCCATCAAAAGTGCTGGTGCCGCGGCCGATCTCATCCATCAGCACCAGGCTTTGTGAGGTGGCCGTATTTAAGATCAGGGCTGTTTCGCTCATCTCCACCATAAAAGTGGAGCGACCACCAGCCAGATCATCGCCGGCCCCAATGCGGGTATGGATACGATCTATAGGGCCGATGATGGCGTGCTGGGCGGGCACGAACGAGCCGACACGTGCCAAAATCACAATCAGTGCGGTCTGGCGCATGTAGGTGGATTTACCACCCATGTTAGGACCGGTGATTACCAGCATGCGGTTGTGTTCATCCAGATCCACGTCATTGGGCACAAACGGGTTGTTAAGCATGTTCTCAACCACCGGATGGCGACCGCCGGTAATTTTGAGAGTCGGGCTGTCCACCAGCTCAGGTGCAGTCAGCTTTAGTTCGAACGCACGCTCGGCCAGGTTGGATAAAACATCCACAGTGGCAATGGCGCGAGCCGTGTTTTGCAGCGCTAACAAATGTTCCTTAAGTTCGCCAAGCAGCGTTTCATAAAGCAGTTTTTCGCGCGCTAAGCTGCGGTCGCGTGCACCGAGTACCCGATCTTCAAAACTTTTAAGTTCAGGAGTGAGAAAGCGCTCCGCACTCTTCACCGTTTGCCGTCGGATGTAATTGGCCGGGGCCTGTTCGGCTTGGGAGCGACTCAGTTCGATGTAGAAGCCGGAGACTCGGTTATAGGCAATTTTCAGGGAGGATAATCCGGTGCGCTCACGCTCGGTACGTTCCATCTCCAGCATAAACTGCTCGGTGTTGGATCCTAAGTTGCGCAGTTCGTCGAGTTCGGCATCAAAGCCCTCACGAAATACGCCACCGTCGCGCACTTGCAGGGGTGGTGCGTCATTCAAAGCCTTCTGTAAATGCGCCGCCAGTGCTTGGTGATCTCCCAGCGCGTCACGCGCCTGATTCAGTAAGGGCGAGTGCAAAGCCCCTAGCGCTTGGCTTATGCCAGGTTGTGCTAGCAGCGCATTTTTAAGTTGCACAAGATCGCGTGGTCTGGCGCTAGACAGTGCAATACGCGAAAGAATGCGTTCCATGTCCGGAATAAGCTTTAAAGCTTCGCGCAGCGGACGGAAACCTGACACTAGTGTCGCTACCGCCGATTGCCGTGCGCGAACGGTGGCATCATCGGTTAGCGGTCGGGCAAACCAGCGACGCAGTTCTCTGGCACCCATGGCCGTCTGAGTTCGGTCAAACAGATGAATCAGCGTGCCTTCAGCGCGCTGATGATTCAGGCTTTGATCAATCTCTAGGTTGCGCCGAGTGGCCGCATCCATCATCACGGCGTCTTCGCGACGCTCCAGATGAATGGAGGTGAGATGGGGCAGGGCGCTGAGCTGGGTTTCTTGCAGATACTGCAGCAGTGCGCCAGCGGCACTTAAGGCTAGGGGATGCGTCGCATCTTCTAAGCCGTAGCCACTTAAGTCGGCTACTTTAAATTGCCGTAGTAACAGCCGCTTACCGGTCTGGGCATCAAAATGCCAGGGTGCACGGATGGTGGCGGCGACCCGCAGTGCGGTGGGATTGCCTTCGGCGATGAGCAGTTCACGCGGCATGAGTCGCTCTAGCTCGGCGCTTAACGCCACCCCGTCATTGAGTTGGGTGACCGAAAACCGTCCGCTCGCCAGATCCAGCCAGGCTAGCCCGTGTTTGTCGCCGAAGGAGGCTAAGGCCGCTAACAAGTTATCGCGATGCGCCTCTAAAAGGCTATCTTCGGTGAGGGTACCTGGGGTGACGATACGTACGACTTGTCGCTCGACCGGACCTTTGGTCTTGCCCACTTCCCCGACCTGTTCGCAGATCGCCACGGACTCACCCAGGCGCACGAGCTTTGCCAGGTAGTTATCCAGCGTACTGACCGGTACGCCAGCCATGACCACGGATTCACCGGCGGACTGTCCGCGGGTCGTCAAGGTAATGTCGAGTAAGCGAGCCGCGCGGCGGGCGTCCTCAAAAAACAGCTCGTAAAAATCGCCCATCCGATAAAAGACCAAGATATTCGGATGCTCGGCTTTGATGCGCAGGTACTGCTGCATCATCGGAGTGTGCGCGGCGGTCACAGATGAATTACCTTACAAAGCGAGATTGCTGAATAAAACCATTGGCTTGCATGTAATTATGAAGCCGACTGGCCTAGCCTCTGGCACACTACGTGCCGGACTTTTATGTTGATAGTATCCATTTTCGTAGGCCCGCCGTGAATTCTTCTTCTAACTCAGCCCACAATCCCTTCGTGGATTTATTGATGGAATTGGTACCGGTGGCGCCGGTCGATCCTGTCGATTGGTTGAGTCGATGGGTGGACGCACTTCGCCCTTTGGACAGGGCTGATACAGCCGCGGTAGTTGCGCGCGCTGAACAGTTAGTGGAGACCCTGGAGTCGCATCCAGCCGCGGCTTTGGCCTTCGCGGATTTGCTCAGTCAGTTGCTATGCCTACGGATGCACCGCCTAGCCTATGCGCACACCAGTTCCATTGGAAACCATGGTTTTTTAGGGGCTATCGCTAAGCGATTAGCGGGGCACCTACTGCCTCGCAATGTCAGCGACCGGTTTTTGTCGGACCTGCTGGAGCAGGTTTTTGATCATCCTACAGATCACGAGTGGCTGGCGCAGATTCCGCTGCCGCTGTGGGAGCGCCTTTTGCTCAGCTTGAACATTGACGGACCGCGCTTTGTGGCGCTGCGTCAACACTGTCGCTCGGAGATTTATCAGGCCCTGCGGTTGTTATCAACGCGCGCCGCGGCACTGGGAACGGATCCGGTTTTAATTCGCTACCTGCCAGATCTAGCCGTCCACGAGTCACCGTTTCTGGCGCAGTCAGACGAAGTCATGCGGCTAAATCCCGATACGCTGCACCCTGACAATCCGCCACTGGCGGCACGTCGACACTTCGAAGTGCTGCTGCTTCAGTGCGACCAATGCGTCACTCGCATACGCAAGCTTTCTAGGCAGGCGGGTGTGGATGTGGGCTTGGTGTTTCAGCTAGCACGCGTCGATGAATGCCTGGGCCGCCTGCGCGTGCTTATTGCCCTGTTGATTGCGTCGCCCTTCGATAAGGGCGACGAGCATCCGCGATTGATTCACTTTGCTCAGCAACTGGTGCGTCAGGAGAATCGCCGCAACAGTGTCAGTGATCTGGTGAAGAGCACCTTTGACTTGGTAGCGCGCCGTATTACTGAGCACGCCAGTCGTTCGGGTGAGCACTATATTACCGAGACCCGTAGCGGACTGCTGGCCATGTATCGAGCCGCCGCGGGCGCGGGTTTTATCATCGCCTTTATGGCCTTGATCAAGCTGTTTCTGGTGAAACTGGCTCTGCCGCCGTTATGGGAGGCTGTGGCCTTTAGTCTTAACTACGGGCTGGGTTTTGTACTGATTCATGCGCTGCATTTGACGATTGCCACTAAACAACCGGCGATGACCGCGGCGACGCTGGCGGCAAGCATTGGCGGTTATGCCAATCGTGCCGAACGCATCAACGCCTTGGTCGACGTTGCTGCTAAGGTCGTTCGAACGCAATGGGTGTCGATCGCGGGTAACGTCTCGGTAGGTTTCATGACGGCCTGCTCACTGACTCTGGTAGCCGGGCGTTTTTGGGGTTTGCATCCAATGACGACGTCTAAGGCATCGCACCTGATTGAAGATCTCAACCCGATCTTCAGTCCGGCGTTGATTTACGCAGCTATCGCTGGAGTTTTTCTTTATTTAAGCGGGCTGGTCTCTGGCTACTACGATAATCTCTCGCTGTATCGCCGGGTGCCCGAACGGGTGAATCGTTCGCGCTGGCTACGGCGGATGTTGGGCGCTGAGCGACTCAATCAATTCAGTCAGTACGTAGAGCATCACCTGGGTGCGTTGGTGGGTCATTTTTTATTTGGTTGCATGCTCGGCTCAACGCCGTTAGTCGGCAAATTGATTGGTTTGCCACTGGATATTCGTCATGTGGCTTTTGCCTCAGCCAACTTAGGCTACGGGTTGGCAACGCTGAACTTTGATGTGAGTGGGCGGGTGTTGTTGGAGTCGATTCTGGGCGTGTTCTTAATCGGCCTGGTTAACTTGTATGTCAGCTTCAGGCTGGCATTGGGCACGGCGTTACGCTCTCGAGGTATAGGGCCTGATCAAACCGATGGTTTAACGGGCGCTACGCTACGGCGCTTTTGGAGTCGGCCGCTGGACTTCTTCTGGCCTAGATGACCGGGGTTTCCCGGACCACCGATACCTTAAGAGTCTCGGTGGTCCGGCGCTAAGACTTAAACTTCTGCAGCCGATTCGCTGCGCAATAAAACGCCCAGTAGAGCGGGAAGTGCGATAAGTACCAACGGCACCGCAAGAATCAGCCCGGCCACGATAGCGATAGCCAGGGGCTGTAGCATTTCAGAGCCTTGGCCTAGTCCCAACGCAATAGGCATCAAGGTCAGAAGGGCCGCCAGTGCCGACATGATGATCGGGCGCAGGCGCTCGCGACGCGCGCGGTCGATAGCGTCTGTGAGCGAGTGATGGCGTAACTCGGTAATAAATTCAGAGACGAAAAAGATCGCAATTTCCGTCACGATCCCAACGACCATAGTCAGTCCCATCATGGCGGAGATGTTAAGCGTAACGCCGGAGGCCCACAGGCCAACAAACACCGCAGGAACCGCCAGCAGGGGCATCAACAATATCGACATAGCAATACGAACGCGCTCATAGAGAAACAGCAGCAACCCAAAAACCAGCGCAATAGCGGCCGCAAAAACGCCCAGCAGTCCTTTGAAGGCAATCTGCTGTTGCTCATACAGGCCGCCCAGTTGGTAATAAACGCCGGCCGGAAGTACACCCGGCTTGTCTAGGGCGGCGCGAACGGCGGCAATGGCCTGGCCCAGATCCCTTCCGGTGGTTCGACCGGTCACAGCGACCAAGCGCTTGAGGTTATCGCGAGTGACTTCAGGCTGGCCGCGAACCTCAGTCAGATTAGCCACTCGCGCCAGCGAAAATACATGGCCATCCGGTGAGGCGATTTTTAGACGATTAACCTGTGAAATGTGCTGGCGATCTTCAGGGGCAACCCACACACGTACTCCGACGGTCTTTGGTCCGCGCGGCAACTGCGCGGCCACGGCACCGTTGGCTAATCCACCGACTTGTTGCAGAACGCCAACCGGGTTCATACCCTCGAGTGCCGCCCTGACCGGGTCAACGTTAATTAACAAAGCGTCGCCGGCTGGATTCAGACCGTTCTTAACATCAACCACACCGGGCAGGCGGGAGATGGCGGCGGCGGTTGTGATCGCTGCCTGCTCTAACTCGGCAGGATTGTCACTAAACAGCTTTACCTCGATGGGTTGTGGAACCGCCACGAGGTCACCGATCAAGTCTTCCATCAACTGAGCAAACTCGACATCCAGGCCCGGTACTTTGTCGGCAATGTCGTGTCTGAGTGAATTGATGACATCGTCAACCGGAGCGCGGCCTGTGGATTTCAGGCGTACAAAGTAGTCGCCCTCATTAGCCTCGGTAAGCCCAGCGCCAAGCTGCAGGCCGGTACGACGTGAGTAGGTATCCACATTGGGATTGGCGCGGATAATTTCTTCAACACGACGTAGTAATCGGTCGGTTTCATCCAGCGACGTACCCGGGGCACTGCGGTAGTCAAGAACGAAACCGCCCTCGTCCATCGAGGGCATAAATCCTGTGCCCGCCCGCCAGTAGGCGACATAGCCTATTCCCAGTAAAGGCAGCACGCAGGCGATAAGCAGTAAGGGCTGCACCATCAGTCGATGGCTGGCGCGTGCAAAGACACGCTCAATCAGACCCAGCGATCGGATCAGCCCGCCGGGTGTTGGTTTGTCATTGAGCAGGCTGCTCGCAAGCAACGGCACCACGAGCCAGGCGAGCAAAAAAGAAATGATCAAAGCGCCAGCAATGGTGATCGACAGCGACTTAAAAAAAGCACCGGTCACACCGCTGAGAAATGCCAGCGGAAAAAAGATAACAATGGTCGCTAATGAAGAGCCAGCCAGCGGCGCGGTAAACTCGGCAGCAGCGCGACTTACGCGATCGCCAATCGCACCTTGAGTTTCATGCAGCCGGCGCGCGATGTGTTCGGCCATCACGATGACGTCATCAATGATCAAACCCACGGCCGCCGCCATTCCACCCAGCGTCATCAAGTTAAAGGTCAGGCCAAGTACCCGAAGCACGAGCACCGTGGTTGCCAGCGCCGCAGGAACGACCAGCAGGGCAATTAAGATCAGACGACTGTTACGTAAAAACAGATAAAGAATGGCCGCCGCCAGTAACACACCGATAATCAGGGCATCACGAACGCTGCCGGCAGAAGCCACAATCAGATCCGCTTGGTTGTACCATTCCGCAACGGTCACGCCCGCGGGCAGACGGCTCTTAAATTGAGTCAGTGCGGCGGCGACGTTTTGTGCGATGGCCGTGGTGTTCGCGTCACGTTGTTGGTAAACCTGCAGCAGTACAGCGTCTTTGCCGTCAGCAGTGACACGAATCCATTGCGGAACGGCGCCCATGGTGACGTGAGCCACATCACGCACGCGCACGATGCCGGTAGCACTGGTTTTGATAACAATATTGGATAGCGCGGCAACATCCGCCGGATGGTTATCGGCCAAGATCAGGTAGAGCTTATAAAAGTCATCAGCACGACCCAGCGAGTCCAGCGAAGTCGAGCCACTAACCGCGGTGACTACATCATCCAACGCAAGGCCGAGGGCTTGTAAGCGATGGGGATCCACGTCCACGTGGTATTCCTCCATCGTGCCACCCTGAACATCGACATGGGCTACTCCGGATATTCCGGCCAGCAGCGGACGCAACTGATAGGCGGCAAGATCACGCAGGGCTGAGGAATCTAAACTGTCCGAGCGAAGGCTGTAGGCCACCACGGGAAACACCGTGGGATCCATCCGTCTAGTGGTGACGAGCACTCCGCTGGGCAGGCTCGGTAAGGCTTGGCTGAGCGCGGCGTTGATTGCCAGGGTCGCGCTGGCCATGTCCGTGCCCCATTCAAAACTGATCGAGACGTCGGTAGCCCCTCGGCTAGTCCGCGAGCGTACGGCACGCACGCCCGGTACACGACGAACGGCTTCTTCGATCGGTTGGGTGATCAGTAAAACCATTTGCTCGGCATTGCGATCGCCGGCATCGAGGTTGACAACCACGCGAGGAAAATCCGTGATGGGGAACAGTGACACGGGGAGATCCGCCATGGAGGCAAGCCCTGCTACCGCCAGTAGCGCGGCTAAAAACAGGGTGGATCGGCGGTGAGTACGTAGCCACTGCATGGACATCACGGCGCGCTACCCTCCAAAGCCACGCCATCCTCAACCTCATAAGCACCCGTGGTTACTACCGGGCGGCTAACCGCCAGATCACCGGTTACGGCAACCCGTGATCCCTGATCGACAATGACCGTAACCGCAACACGGTGAGCATGGCCGTCAACGGCCTCGAAAACAACCGTGCCTTTGTCATCGCGTACCAGCGCCGTTCGCGGCAGCGAGTAGGCGTTAAGTACGGTGGCTTCAATGCTGGCCCTGACAGCGGCACCGGCTAACACCGGTGCACTCGCCAGAGCATCTAAACTGGCGACTACCGTGACCAGATGGGTGTCGGGATCAACAGCGGAGGCAACGCTGCGAACGCGACCCGTACGCTCAACGGCTGGAGACTGAACTGCCTGCACGTGCACCACGGCGCCGGTGCGAATACGCGCGGCGTCAGCAGGTTCTACACCCAGCACGATCTGCACGTCACCCACCGGCATGAGCGTGACCAGAGTAGCGCCGGCGGCGGGGCGATCGCCGATCTGAGCGGTCAGTTGCGTGACGATTCCATCAATCGGTGAGCGCAGCACGTCACTACCCGGGCTTGCCCCTTGTTGGCGCGCCGCTTCCAGTGCAGCCTGAGCATCGCTGAGAGTTTTTTCAGCCGCATCGACTGCCGCGGCGGTTGCCAGACCATCAGCCAGCGCTCGGCGCAGGCGAACTACATCACGCTGTGCAACGGCGGCGGCGGATTTGGCTTGGCTGTAGGCGAGGTGTGCTGCGGGATCGGCAGCCACTTTAAGCAACTCTTGTCCTTTACGGACTCGCTCGCCGGACACAACGGCCACTGCCTCGACAACTCCTTGGGTCGCCACCGCCACCGAGCGGGCGCTACGAGCATCAGCTCGTATGTAGCCAAAGGCCTCTACTGCATCGGTAACTTTGCGAAGGACGGGGGCGGTTAACACCACCGGATAAGCACTGGGGCCTGTCTCGGCGCCCGCCGGCTTCCCGTCAGCTGACTTGTCGTCGGCGGCTGTTTTCTCAGTGACTTTACCGCGCCCATCCGCAGGCTCGCCCGCCGCCTGAGCGCTCGCAGTCGCATCGGCGAAGATACTGGAACGATGCGTGAGCCAGAACCCACCGACCAACACGAAGACCAAGGCGATCAATACGGTAATTAACGACTTCACGGACGAACTCCTTCAGCAGTCGGGGACTGTTGTCTATCGGTCCAACGACCTGAAAGCAGGGTGGCAAGGGCAATGCGAGTCTCGGCTAACGTCTCGCGCAGGCTGATCAGCTCAACGTCGGCCGCCAACGTGCTTTGGCGCAGACCCAGGTAGGTTGTCCACTCCAAGTCACCGTGGGTATAGGCTGCATGGGCGTGCTGCGCGCGTTCAGTTAGATCGGTGGCAAACGGTCCTAGGACCGCTTCGCGAGCTTCGAGCACGGTTAAGACCTCTTCCAGCCGCGCCACATCGTTACGTGCGCTGATGAGCCGCTCCTCATACTCGGCGTAGAGCTGCTCACGGGTTGCCTGCTCAATGCGTATGTTGCCTCGGTTAGCATCGAATAAAGGCAAGCTCACGCCAACGGCAAAGCCACGGCTGTCTACATGCGTGTTGTCCTGCGCCCTATTGATGCCGATATTAATCGCGGGGAATTGACCGAGAATCGCTGCCCGGTAGCGGGAATCCTGCGCGGCGTAGCCGGCTTTCAGGGCAAGCAAATCCGGGCGGCGCTGTGTCATCTCGCTCAGCGCCTGCTCGGCATTCACACCGCCGGCTGGTTCTACATCACTATCGCCGACCAGGATGAGGGGCTCCTTGCTATCCAGCCCCAACAGATTTTTGAGGTCTTCGGTGGCGGTTGCACTGGCTGTTTGAGCATCGACTAACTGCCGTGCCACGTCCGAGAAGGCGCTCAGGCCCGTGGTGGCGACGTCAAAGGTTAGTGCGCCACGGCTTAGGGCATCGCGCAGGCGCGGCTGTAACGGTGCGAGGGCCTCTTGCTCGGTACGCAAACGCGTAACGAGCGCCTGCGCTGAACGTACCCGTACAAAGCGCAGTCTGGCTTCGGAAACGGTTTGCCACTCATTCCAAAGCAGTGATAGATCCACTGCCCGTGCGGTATCGCGACCGGCGCTTCGTCGGGCAGACAGCGTAACCAGATTGCCTACATCCCAAGACAGGCCGCGACTATAGGCTGTGCTTGCCCCGTTCTGACCCGAGCCAGGCCTGTCCTGTGAATAGTTGATCTGTGGGTCGGGCAGCAGCCCGGCGGCAAATGACTGCGCCCGCGTAACCTCGGCCTGAGCCCTTAAACTCTTCAGCTGCGGGCTTTGGGCGATGGCTAAGGTCGCGGTCTCAGTCATGTCTAGGCCGTCTGTGGGGTCAAACGGATGTGAGGAAAGCCCACCGGGCAACCAGGTGCTGGCCGGTAGCGTGATCGCCGTATAAGGACTGTGCGTGGCTTCGGGCAGCGGCTTGGTATGATAAACAGAGCAACCACTCAGACTCAGCGCCAAAAGTGCAGCGCACCCGAAAAATACGACGGCGGGCACGGCCTTGGGTAAGGCGAAGCGTTCGGCTACGGTGCGCCACCGCTTAGGCGGGTATAAGTCATTGCTAAGCAAGCGATAGGTCCTTCTCAAAGGCCGACACAAATGGTGACTTTACGCAGTAAGGCAGCCCGTTCGGTGCGAAAGTTTTAAAAACTCAGGCTGCCTTTCGGTTCGATCCGTCAACGGGACAGTCTGATCGCCGGCTGATTAGCAGGCGCGCTATTCAACCCCCTCAGCATAAACCAAGGTTGCCAGCTGCTCGTAGGCAAGCCGGTAGTTTCGTTGCGCTTGCACCACCGCGTGCCAGCAGGCAACGGCCCGCCAACGGTTTTAGCAGGAGGTTAGGCCTCTGGCTGCCAGCGATAGCGCTCTTAACCACTGAGCGCTGGGTGGTTTGGTTGGTGATCAGCCTTGCTGAGTCTGGTAACTGGGTGCCCGCCATGGCCTAATTGGCGGCATCACTTCAATTGCCCGGATGCTTTGGCCCTTGCGCGATGGCGTCTAGTCCTAATTTTAGGCTTGCGAATCATGGATATCCTGAGTCAGTTGAGCGAAGGCGTGTGTCGTCTTCAGTTCAATCGCCCGCAAAAGAAAAATGCCCTTACAGCAGCTATGTACACCACGCTTGCCGAGGAACTGGAGGCAGCGGCTGTTGATGAGCGTGTGCGTGCCATTTTGATCGAGGGTCAGCCGGATATTTATACGGCCGGCAACGACGTAGAGGATTTTCTGAGTCAATCTCCGGCTGGCTTGGATACTCCGGTGTTTCGTTTTCTGCGCGCCTTAAGTACAGCCGAAAAGCCGGTGGTGGCAGCCGTGAGTGGCCCGGCAGTTGGCATAGGTACCACTTTGCTTTTGCACTGTGACCTAGTCTACGCGGCGCAGTCCGCGCGCTTTCAATTGCCCTTTGCGGCTCTGGGCTTGGTTCCTGAGGCGGCCTCCAGTCTGTTACTCCCCAGACTCATCGGTTACCCGAGGGCGGCTGAAAAGCTTCTTCTCGGTGAGGGATTTGGTGCCTCCGAGGCGTTATCGATGGGATTGGTTTGCGCGGTATTGCCCAACGACGAACTGATGGCGCACGTGCAGGTGCAGTTGGCCAAATTGGTGGCCTTGCCAGCCGGTGCCCTGCGCGCGACAAAGCGACTGATGAAATCGCATCAGGCTTCTGACGTGCAGGCAGCCATGCAGGTAGAGGCTGAAGAATTTATCTCGCGCTTGGGTATGCCGGCGGCACGGGAGGCATTTGATGCGTTTCTGGCGCGACGCCGGCCGGATTTCTCGGGCAAGGACTAGGCATTGGCTATCGGGTCGTCATCGCCGGATAAGTCGTCTTGGGTGGCTGGGCACGCATCGCGACGAGTACCAGGCTTTGTGTGGCCGCTGCTAGCGCTAGTGATAGGTGTGGGTCTGGTGGTTACCTACGATCAGATGGTGGCTTCGGCGCGCTACCTGTATTCCAGTGACAGCGCCTCGTACATTGAAATGGCGCAGTCCTTGCGCGACGGCCACTGGCCCACGGTGGTGCCCTGGGGCGTTGAAAGCCCGGCGGATGATCACGTAACCCAGCCCCTGTTCGCGCCGGGTTTCACGATGCTGGCGGCGGCTTTGGCACCGCTTATGGGCGGCGTTAAGGCAGCGGTCGCCTACTTACCAAGATGCTGCGCGGCTTTGCTGCCGTTGCTGCTGATGTTGGGGTTTAGGCGCCTGATTGACGATGCCTTATTGCTGCCGTTGGGGATTGGCCTTTTGGGTACGCAGGGGCTGCTGTACTGGCATTACGTGGGGTACAGCGATGTCCCTGGTCTATTTGTGGCGGTGGCAGCGCTAGGGGCGCTTTGGCAAACCGCTTGGCGTATTGCGGCGAAAGAGCCTTCTGCTGTTTTTTGGGCCATCGGTGCCGGCATGCTCGCCGGTCTTTGCTATGCGGTGCGTAATGCAGGCTTGGCCGTGGTGGCGAGTGGTTTGCTTTATTGGTGCCTGGCTTATATGCGGGATCGTTGCGCGATGAAGTTCGCGCTGGCCTGGTGCTTGGGGTGCTTTCCCATACTAGGCCTGCTAAAGCTCTATAGTTTGGTGGTATTCGGGCTTTTGTCGCCTTATTCCATGCCCGCATCGACGCGGGCATGGTCTTTGAACCTTGCCGACTGGGTGAGCGCGCAGATCAATGATTGGCAACTGCGGGGACCGGCTGCGCCGGCTTTAAGTTTGTCGGTATCTGTTGCCGTGATCTTTTTCATCGTGGCGGGCGTGGGCTATGCGATGGCAAAGCTGCGTCATGAACGCGTGAAATTTGCCAGCAGTCTTTTGCTTCCCTATGTCTTAGTCGGCGGAGCGATGGTGGTTATTGCCCGCTCTCGCTATGAGTGGGGTGGCAGTATCGACACCCGCCATGCGCTGCAATACACCTTCGCGCTGTGGTTGCTGCTGGTGGTCATCCTCCAGGCCTGTGTAAAAGGTTGGTGGCAAACGGTGTTGCCGGTGCTGGCCTGGATATGGGTTGGTGGGGTGGGCTGGTGTGCATGGGATACCGCGCAGGCTGAAGTTGAGGCGCCGGAGGAGATGCAACTACTGGCTTTGGATTCGCGCTTGATGGCCGCAATAAGCGACCTCGATGCTAAGTATTTTTTAGTGTCCAATCAGGCGGCGCTGTTGCGAACCGAGTTGACCCTGCCAGCTCGGCAGGTCGATTTCATTGGTGACGACCAGCAATTTAGAGAAACACTCGCGCAGTTAGCGGCAACCGTGCGGCCGCGGCCGGTCGCTTTTTTAATGGCCTGCGAGCCATGGACTATGCACACCTCCTGGTGCGCGCCTGACGTGCCCTTACCTGAAGATTTGGACTGCCAGGCATTGCGTGCCGCATCGCCTAAGGTGGTTTTATGCCGCGCCCGAGATAAGGGCAGGTCCTCATGATGACCACGGATTGCAGCGACGAGTCACTGCGGGCACTCGCCCAAAAGCTGGCACAGCATTGCCTACGCCAAGGCTGGCAGGTGGTGACCGCGGAGTCGTGTACCGGTGGCTGGATTGGCAAGGTGTGCACGGATCTGCCCGGTAGCTCCGGCTGGTTTGCCGGCGGACTGATTAGCTATAGCAACACCGCCAAGACTGCGATGTTGGGTGTTCCTGAAGATCTGCTAGAGCGATTTGGTGCTGTCAGTGAACCGGTGGCACTAGCAATGGCTCAGGGCGCGTTGAGTCGCACCAACGCGCACCTTTGTGTTGCTGTCAGTGGCATTGCAGGCCCCGGTGGAGCCACGCTCACCAAAGCGGTGGGTACGGTCTGCCTAGCCTGGGCTATGCAAAATAACGCCGCACTATTTTCCAAATCGCTGACATGCCAATTTTCCGGGGATCGTGAGTCGGTTCGACGTCAAACAGTCGCCGCGGCGCTGCGCGGGTTGCTGGATATGCACGGGGCGAGCGCGAAAACTCCTTGAAGTTCGCTACTGTATGCATGTACAGTTACCTTAACGAGTCTGGGTCCGGCGCCCTCGGGGTGCCCCAGCATTTGAGAAATCGATGATTCGCACCGCAAACCTGAGCGGCCAGAACAAGGCCTGTGTGCGATAATTTTGGCTTATTTTCTGGGGGAATCGCAATGGATGAGAACCGCAAAAAGGCTTTGAGCGCAGCGCTCGGACAAATTGAAAAACAGTTCGGCAAGGGCTCGGTCATGCGGCTTGGCGATGCCTCCGCTGCCATGGATTTTGATGTGATCCCAACCGGTTCGCTGGCTTTGGATGTGGCTTTAGGGGTTGGTGGTTTACCTCGCGGTCGAATCATTGAGATCTACGGACCGGAATCCTCCGGTAAAACGACGCTGACTCTAGAAGTCATCGCGCAGTGCCAGAAGGCCGGTGGTACGGCAGCGTTTGTGGATGCTGAGCACGCACTCGATCCGACGTATGCTGAAAAGCTCGGCGTGAAAGTCGACGATTTGCTGGTGTCGCAGCCCGACACCGGTGAGCAGGCGTTAGAAATCACCGACATGTTGGTGCGCTCCGGTGCTGTGGACGTCGTCGTGGTCGACTCGGTGGCAGCCCTGACGCCGAAGGCTGAAATTGAGGGTGAAATGGGTGAGTTGCAGGTCGGTTTGCACGCCCGTCTTATGTCCCAAGCTTTGCGTAAGCTGACTGGCAACATCAAGCGTTCCAACACGATCGTCATCTTCATCAACCAGATCCGTATGAAGATCGGCGTGATGTTTGGCAGCCCGGAAACTACCACCGGCGGTAACGCTCTTAAATTCTATGCTTCGGTGCGATTGGATATTCGCCGCATTGGCGCTTTGAAGAATGGCGAGGAAGTTGTAGGTAACCAGACTCGCGTGAAAGTGGTGAAAAACAAGGTCGCGCCGCCATTTCGTGAGGCCGAATTTGAGATTCTCTACGGCTTAGGTATTTCGCGCGAAGGTGAGTTAGTTGATCTGGCTGTCACCCACGGGATGATCGAAAAGTCCGGTTCGTGGTACGCCTACCAGGGCGAGCGAATTGGTCAGGGCAAAGATAATGCCCGCACCTTCCTGCAAAACCATCCGGAAATTGCCAAGTCACTTGATGCTCAACTGCGCACCAAGTTGTTGGTTGCCCGTCGCGGCCAGTCGGGCGTGGATCCACGCGCTGAAGCTGTCGAGGTCTGATCGCTGCCGGCATGAACGGTGAGCGGCGCCGACGTGCCGGATTTGGCGGGCGCCGCAAGGCGCCCGAGAAACCCGCCGATCCTGAGTCGGCCCGTCTTTCGGGTATCGGGATGCTCGCCCGACGGGATTTTGCCCGGCGGGCTTTGCGGGAGCGTCTCATAGATCGTGGCTACGAGCCCGAGGCTGCAGAAGCGGCGGTGGTTGCCCTCGAAGACGAGCGTCTACTCGATGACGCCCGCCTAGCCGGAACGAGAATTGCTGGGCGCATCAGCCGCGGGCACGGGCCTTTGCGCATCGCGCTGGAGTTACAGCGCTCGGGTTTAGAGCGCGACCTTGTGGCGGCGGCGATGAAGGTGACTGACGTGGATTGGGGTGAGCAGGCGGCCATCGTCTTGCAGCGGCGCTTCGGCGCAACCGCTCCGGCAGACGCAACCGAACGCGCTTGTCGAGCGCGATTTTTGTTTTACCGGGGCTTTAGGGGCGACCACGTGCGCGCGGCCTTTGCCCATCTCAAAGTGGCCACCGACGAGGTGGATTTCACTGAATCCGATGAGGATCTTACGCTGACCCTCGACGAGGACGTAGACTCCTAACCTGTCGCGTCGCCCCCATCGGCGGCGTCTGGTTAATCCAATAGTCTTTGAGTGAAAGCGTAAACACCATGACCCAACCCCTCACGATGGGCAGCGCCGAACTGCGCGCCCGATTTTTGGACTATTTTCGTCGCCACGGTCACGAGGTCGTAGGCTCGAGTTCCTTGGTCCCCGGCAACGATCCCACGTTGCTGTTCACCAACGCCGGCATGGTGCAGTTCAAGGACGTGTTCCTCGGTAAAGATCGTCGCAGCTACACACGAGCCGCTACCTCACAGCGTTGCGTACGCGCCGGTGGTAAGCACAATGACCTGGAAAACGTCGGGTACACCGCGCGTCACCACACCTTCTTTGAGATGCTGGGTAACTTTAGTTTTGGCGATTACTTTAAGCACGATGCCATTCGTTTTGCCTGGGGCTTTATCACCTCGGAGTTAAAAATTCCGGCGTCCAGGCTGTGGGTGACGGTATACGAGACGGATGATGAGGCACACGCGATCTGGCTTAACGAGATTGGGGTCAGTCCGGATCGCATCACCCGCTTAGGGGCCGCCTCAAACTTCTGGTCCATGGGTGAGACCGGCCCTTGCGGTCCCTGCACGGAGATTTTTTACGATCACGGTGAACAGATTGCCGGCGGTCCGCCCGGTTCGCCTGATGAGGATGGCGATCGCTACGTGGAGATCTGGAACCTGGTGTTCATGCAATACGAGCGTGACGCCAGTGGCGCGCTCACGCCGCTGCCTAAGCCTTCCGTGGATACCGGCATGGGATTGGAGCGCATTAGTGCCGTCATACAGGGCGTGCACTCCAACTACGATATCGATTTATTTAAAGCGCTGATTGAGGAGGCTGCTCGGGTCACTCAAGCCACTGATTTAGCATCGCCGTCGTTACGTGTGATTGCCGATCACATCCGCGCGACTTCGTTTCTGATCGTCGACGGTGTGGTGCCCTCCAATGACGGTCGCGGCTACGTACTGCGCCGAATCATTCGGCGTGCGGTTCGTCACGGGCATAAGTTAGGGCACACCCGGCCTTTCCTGCACCTGTTGGTGCCGGCGCTGGTGAAGCAAATGGGCGAGAGCTATCCCGAGTTGGCTAAAGCGGCCTCACGCGTGGCTGGCGTCCTACTGCAAGAAGAGGAGCGATTTGCTGAACGGTTGGTGCAGGGCATGGCCTTACTGGAAGCGGCTTTTGCGCGCATTGATGGCACAGTGCTTGCCGGTGATACCGCATTTAAGCTGTACGACACCTACGGATTTCCGTTGGATCTGACCGCTGATATCGCCCGCGAGAGGGGACTTACCGTTGACCATGCCGGTTTTGAAGCGGCAATGAACGCCCAGCGCGAGCGTGCTCGTGCTGCCAGTCGTTTTGGCGTGGATTTGCGTGAAACAGCGCAGATTGATGCGAACACACGCTTTGAGGGCTATACCCACCTGGAGTGGCAGGCAACGGTGATGGCGCTGCTAGACGCCAACGGTGCCTCGGTAGGTGTGCTGGAGGAAGGCAGCAGCGGTCGCGTGGTTTTGGATGCCACACCGTTTTATGCCGAGAGTGGCGGACAGGTTGGTGATCAGGGTGAGTTGGTTGGCGTCGATGCCACCTTTGTGGTGGAGGATACCCAGAAGCTTCGTGAAGCTTTTGCACATGTCGGTGTGCTGCGCGGCGGCTCGATAAAGGTCGGTGACTCGCTACGTGCCCGCGTCGATGCCGAGCGCCGTTTGACCACGGCTCGCAATCACTCCGCAACGCATCTTTTGCACTCGGCTTTGCAACGAACGCTGGGTGAGCACGTACAACAAAAAGGCTCGTTGGTAGGGCCTGAGCGGTTGCGATTTGATTACTCGCACGGCCAAGCGCTCACCGATGCCCAGCGCGCCGAGATTGAAGCGTTGGTCAACACCGATATTTTACTCAATGTGGCGACCCAGACCCGGGTGATGGGATTTGATGAAGCGATGGCGGCCGGTGCTACGGGCCTGTTTGGTGAAAAATACGGCGCGCAGGTACGTGTATTAGACATCGGTCCTCACTCCACCGAACTGTGCGGTGGCACCCACGTCAGTCGTACCGGTGATATGGGGATGTTTAAGATTGTGACGGAGGGCGGCGTGTCGGCCGGGGTACGACGCATTGAAGCGGTTACCGGTAAAGCCGCGCTGGAGCATTTGAATAGCACCGAGCGAAGCCTGGACGCTCTAGCCCGTGAGTTACGCTGTGGTCGGGCTGATGCGCCGACGAAGGTGCTCGCTCTGATCGAGCGCACGCGGAAACTGGAAAAAGAGATTGAGCGGCTGAACCAGAAACTCACCCAGGGCTCAGGCACGGACTTGGCCGCCGCCGCGGTTGTTATAGGCGAGGCGCGTGTGGTGGTGAGTCGCCTGGAAGGGGCAGATGCCAAAGCGCTGCGCGCGGCCGTGGATCAGTTGAAAGCGCAGTTGGTCAGCACGGTAGTGGTCCTAGCTAGCGTGGCGCAAGATGGTCGCATCACCTTAGTTGCCGGTGTCACGGAAAATCTGACAGCGAAAGTTCAGGCTGGTGCCTTAGTCGGCGTGCTGGCCGCCCAGCTGGGTGGAAAAGGCGGTGGTCGAGCTGACTTCGCGCAAGCTGGAGGAACCGATGTCGCAGGCCTGGATGCGGCGTTAGCAACGGTGCCCGGGTATGTGGAGGCGCGGCTTCAAGCATAAAGAAATCCCTTAACGAACTTGGCATCTAATTGCTGAAAATGCCGACTGCGGGTCGTTGAATGAGCCTGTGGAACGAATCTCGAAGACTTTTAGGTTAGCGTTGCGCATCGTTTAGTTCAGGCTTCCCCGGGTATGGTGGGGGTCATTAATGGGGCTTTGATGAGCACGCTGATCCTGACCCGCCGTGTGGGGGAGTCCATCGTTATTGGTTCGAACGTTATCGTTAAAGTACTGTCGGTAAACGGTAACCAGGTTCGTTTGGGGGTGGAGGCGCCCCGGGATGTCGCCGTCCACCGCGAGGAAATCCAGACGCGGATCCGTGCTGAAGGGGCTGATTCGCAGCCTCAGGACTAGCGTGCCTTGGTCAAACACGCCTAAATGGCACAATACTTAAGAAGTCTTTTGACCCCATGGCTGATGGCAAGTACCATTCTTACCCCGGCGAAAAGCTGGGTGAACGGAGAGATGGCCGAGTGGTCGAAGGCGCGCCCCTGCTAAGGGCGTAGGGGAGAAATCCCCTCGAGGGTTCGAATCCCTCTCTCTCCGCCAATTAAGCTTCTCAGGCAGTTTCAGATAGTCTCGAAATTAGTAGAAAAGCTCGTAAAAACAAGGCTTTTTGTTTCTCAGTTTGTCTCAGACCGCGTTTTACAGCCTCACGCATCTGTTGGTATATTTGCTGGTATCAGCTCGGAACTGGACCGAGATACCAACAAATGCTCACAGATACGCAGATTCGCAGCGCCAAACCTTCGGTCCGCCCCCGCAAGTTGTCGGACAGCGGTGGCCTGCATTTGCTGGTTGCCACTACTGGTGGCCGCTACTGGCGCTACAGCTACCGCTTCCTCGGAAAGCAGAAGACGCTCGCGCTGGGGACGTATCCGGATGTGTCGCTCACCCAGGTACGTGATCGGCACTTCAATGCCAGGCAATTGCTGGCAAAAGGAATCGACCCGTCCGCGGAGAAGCAGAATTCCGGCAAGACGTTCGAGACGGTCGCCCGCGAGTGGCATGCCCATTGGATGGGAGGCGGCCGGCACGAGCGCCATGCCCACTACGTCCTCAAGCGGCTCGAAGCTGACATTTTCCCGGAGATCGGCGCGCTCCCCCTTTCGGACATCCCGACTTCCGCGTTCAGAGATGCAGTGCGGAAAATCGAGAATCGAGGCGCTCTCGATATCGCCAAGCGCGTGCTCCAGACCTGTGGGCAGGTGATGCGCTACGCCATGGCCCACGATTTCGCGAAGCACAATCCGGTCGCTGGCATCAAGCCGGCTGACGTGCTCAAGCCGCACAAGCGCCGAAACTATCCGCGCGTCGAGGCGGGCGAGCTGCCGGACCTCATGCACGCCATCGACACGTACGTGGGTTCAGAGCATACCCGGCTCGCACTACAGCTCATGGCGCTAACTTTCGTGCGTACGTCGGAGTTGATTGGCGCGCGATGGTCGGAAATCGATATTCCGGGCGCGCGCTGGAATATTCCAGCGGCGCGAATGAAGATGAAGACTCCGCACGTCGTGCCACTCAGCAATCAGTCCCTTGGGCTCTTGGAGCAGCTTCGGAAGATCTCCTTCGACAAGGATCTCGTATTCCGAGGTGACGTGAATCCCAAGAAGCCGATGAGCAATAACACGCTGCTGTTCGCTCTCTATCGCATGGGCTACCGTGGCCGTATGACCGGGCACGGCTTCCGCGGTGTCGCGTCAACCATCCTCCATGAGCAGGGCTGGCCGCACGAGCACATCGAATTGCAACTTGCGCACCAGGAACGGAACGAGACCAGTGCTGCCTACAATCACGCGCTGTATCTAAAGCCGAGAGCTGAAATGATGCAGGCTTGGGCGGATCACATCGATGCGCAACGGAGGGTCTACGAGGCCCGGCTGCAGGCCAAGGCCGCGTAGCTCAGTCTCAGTCAGCGGCCGCGGAATTCAGGATACTTGAGCGGGCGGCCGCGCTTCTTCTGGGGATCCGTGTCGGTAGCGGGGGGCGCGCAGTAACCCTCCGGGTCACTGATCCATGCCTGCAGTGCCGCCGAAGGCCAACCGCACGCCCGACCGCCCAGATGTACAGGAGGCGGGAAGCGCCGGGCTGCGATTCGCCGGTAGAGAGTAGGGCGGCTCAGCGAAGTAATACGTAGGACATCGCGGATACGTAGGAATGCAGGCGCAACCGACAAGGCAGCTTCGCCGGTCATCGCGGGTTCTCCATTGGGCGACGACTGACGGGATCACCTCGTCGGTCCGGCCGACCACACCACAGCCGGTCGCGTGTCACCGCACAACGGCCGCGTCGCGACATCCATTTGTGAATTTCATGCCGCTTCCAGCCGATCCCGCGGCCGTGAAACCGGACTCGCTTTGGCAGCCGCCCGATTAGCGCCAGGCCGGAAACGACCCAGGCAGGTCGCCGCGTCAATCTAGCGACGTCGTGGGTGGTCAGCAGGTCCGACCAGCGCGGAAACTCATCATTGATCCACGGGGACAGTGACGGACTAACGCCGTCAGGCGATCGCGTCCCCAAAGAAATCCAAAGTCCGGATGACTTGCCTTGCATGGCTAGCTCTACTCATCGCGTGTGGTTCCGGTCGCTTTGGGACGAGTTGTCACTCAATGGCGAGTTTGTACCGGGTCAGCAACCCTGTCGCGGGGCTTCTTGGGGCAAAAGTGGCAATTACTCTCGATCAAGGCACGTCACCAAACTGACCGGCCTTCGCCTGGGGGCAGGATCGGCTGTTATCCTATAATCCCTTTTCATGATCGCACCTGCCGAGAAATGCCAAACGATTCAGAGACATTGCAGTGCTCGACGCATGGCGAATCAAGCGTTACCTATGTCTGTGAGCACTTGGCCGAAAACCCGGCTCAGCGCTGGCATTGCGACTACCCCGGCCAGGACACGCCGTGGCCAGATGCATGGTGTGATCGCTGCAACGTCGAGTTCCTGAAGCAGGGCGAGTGGAATGACGCGAACCAGGGCGTTGCTAACATCAAACTCTTCTGCGCTTCCTGCTATGAGCGCTCAAAGGGCGAGAGCATTGCCTTCGCCGATCCCGCATCACGCAAACGGTGGAGTGCGTTCGTATCCGACTGCTGCAAAGAGCTCGAACAAAAGAACGAGCAGCTTTGGAAAAGACTCTCTCTTAGCTCCTACAAGCGATGGGATTGGAACCAGGACACCGCGGAGCTCGTGTTTTCGAACGACGGCGTCCCCGGGGTCGTCGCCCGCATATCCTTTGTTGGTTCCCTTTCAACCAAGAGCAACACTTGGCTTTGGGCTTGGGCCAATTTCAGCCTTGTTGACGTGATCCGTGAATCGGCGATAGCGATCCGGGAGTACGGCGAGAAAGAGGGTTTTGCTTCCCTTACGATCCCGAAATGGCCGGCGACGCAGGAAGATGGATGGCACATGGCGGCTGTCGCCGCCAGAGTTCTCGGCGCCGAGGGCGCTTACCGTGACCTGACCTGCGATTCCTGGTCCAGCCTGATGTTCCCTAGAATGGTGGAACGGAGGGTTAGGAATCATGCCGAAACAACGGTTTACGACGGAAGAGATTATTCACAAGCTGCGTGAGGCGGACGTGCTGTCCGGGC
>CAIKMS010000005.1 GCA_903828595.1 uncultured Pseudomonadota bacterium
CGAAGGGCAATGGCTTTGGCTGGGGCACCTCGGGTGGCAGCTACTTTTATGGCGATCATGGGAGTTTGGGCACATGGAGTTGGGATACGCCGCCCGGCGTGCCAGCCTATCAAGGGCCGACGTATGGCGGCGCACCGTCACTGGGTCCGACTAACGCAAACTGGGTTCAGCCTTTCGCATCCCCGCAGGCTTATAAACCATTTGATGACAGTTACGGCTCTTTTACCGTGTCATGTGAGACATCGACGACCGGACACGGGCTTGTGGGAGGGAATGGCACTGATTTCCTGTTTTTAAGTACCCCATCCGTCTGGCAGGGCATCTGGAACGTGGCGACTTTCTCAGTACCCGCTGCGGGAAGCACCAACTGGGGGGCATTGCCGCCCTATTCGAGCTATTTGTGGGATGCCAACGGCAATGAGGTCACGCTCGGTCAATTGCAAGTGCCGGCGCCTGGATATAGCGCGCTCATGCAGCAGTACTACCCGGGGACACTAGGCGAGTATTGGTACGGTGGTTCATCGCAGGCTGGGTTTGGCTGGGCGCTTGCCTCCAATTATACGTGGTGGCCTTCCGGTGTAAATGCATCTCAGAATTGTTCCAATGGCAATAGCGCCCGAAACTCATACGCCGCTACCACCCCGTTCGATTGCTTCTGGGGCAACGCAACAGTGACGACCGCGAGCGGTACGACCTGCAGCGGCGAGAGTTGTCAAAACGCGACGGTTACGGTCACACCTTATGCTTCTTGCGGTTACGTCGACGTGATTCCGGCGGGCTCTGCGCTCGGTAAGTTAAACGGCTTTGGATATTCACTTCTCTCTCGCGCTGGTAATTATTTCGTCCCGAATGTTTACGGTGGCCCGTCCCTGACATGCACTAACACCACCGGTGTCAGTTACCAGATAGTCTGCTCCAGCCAATTGCCTGGTCAGACGCAGGTTTATTTCCGGGTGCCGAATTACACCCATACACAGGATGGCAACGGTAATTGGACGCCTATCGTCTACAGTTATAGTCGGTCAACAGCGCGATCGCAGGCGGTCGTGGCCAACCCGCCTAACGGCTGGGCCGGTTCGCTCTCCGATGTGGCCATGTACTACTACGAAAACGATCTTCGGCCCAATATGCCGAACGACCTGCAACCGGCGCCGATTGGCACCTCCGAGCTCTATGACACGAGAACCGCGCAGCATATGGTGACCTACACCATGGGGCTGGGCACATCCGGTTTCCTGAATTACAACAGTAATTACATGGACAACGCCCCTACGTTCACCGGGCCAAACTGCGATGATTTCTGCAAAATCGTGCAAGGGACCTATCAGTGGCCTTATAACAACCAGGGCACGAACCAATACACGACCGGTGACTGGCACGCCGATGATATGTGGCACACCGCTGTCAATGGGCGCGGGCGTTACTTTTCGGCGGCAAATCCGGCACAGGCGGCTGCGGGTATTGCGAGCGTGGTCGGGCTGGTGGGTAAATTCAATACCGATTACGGCAATGCACCCACTGCCAGGGATAC
>CAIKMS010000006.1 GCA_903828595.1 uncultured Pseudomonadota bacterium
GGCACGTGCTCGCGATCCTGTGCGACGCTCCAAGCGAGAGTTGGCTGGTGTTCAACCGGCCGGCGAGGGCACAGAGCACCTGATTGCTGGCGCTACGCTGATGTCGTGCTCTGGTTTTGGTGAGGCGATCATCAAACGCATGGTGGGATGACGGCGCCATGGCCTTAGAAAAACGCACGACAACCGCGCCGGTGGCGCGTGCGTTTTGTTCGACCTGTACCCAGTGCGACAGGTTGGCGCAGTACGTTGCCGGCAGCCGGGAAAAATATCCCGGCTATCGAGGGCTACCGGTGCCTGCTTTTGGAGTGAGCGCGCCGCACTTGCTGGTGGTGGGCCTAGCGCCTGGCCTGCATGGCGCTAACGCTACGGGGCGGCCATTTACGGGCGACCACGCCGGGCTGTTGCTTTATCAAACGCTGCACCACTACGGCTTTGCTAGTGGTCCCCAAAGCCTGCGCGCCGATGACGAGTTGCGCTTACTCGATGCGCGTATCACCAATGCCGTGCGCTGTGCGCCACCGCAGAATAAGCCGCTGCCTGCCGAAATTCGCGCCTGCGCAGCCTTCCTGGCGGATGATCTTTTAGCCGTTAAAGAAGGCGGGGTCATTATTGCTTTGGGTCGTGTGGCACATGAGTCGATATTAAACACCCTGGGATTGGCCACTCGAGCCTACGGCTTTGCACATGGCGCCACGCACACACTGCCTCATCGGCTGACCTTAATCGACTCCTACCATTGCAGCCGCTACAACACCCAAACGCGTAGGCTCACCGTTGAGATGTTTCAGACGGTGTTTGCCAAGGCGCGTGAGGTTTTACAGACCCACCAGCTTGCGGTGCGTCAAGGTGACTGAGGAAATTATCCGCGTGCAGAACGCTGGCGGTTTCGATCCTAAGGTATTCGTCAGTTCCTTGCCGACTCGGCCGGGTGTCTATCGCATGCTCGATGCGGCCGGCGAGATCATTTATGTGGGTAAGGCGAAGAATCTAAAAAACCGCGTCAGCAGTTATTTTCGTGCCGACGTAGTTGCCCCTAAAGTCGTCGCCATGGTGCGCCTGGTCTGCGGCTGTGAAATCACCATCACCAACTCCGATACCGAGGCGCTGATTCTTGAGTACAACCTCATCAAGAAGCACAAGCCTCGCTACAACATCCTGCTTCGCGACGACAAGAGCTTCCCGTATCTGTATGTCAACAGTACGCAGGAGTACCCGCGTGTGGCGTTCTACAGGGGAACGCGCCGCCTGCCCGGACGGTTTTTTGGCCCTTATCCGAATTCTCACGCGGTCCGTGAGACGCTACACCAGTTACAAAAGTTGTTCAGGCTGCGTAACTGCGAAGACAGCTATTTCAGAAATCGCAGTCGACCGTGTCTGCAGCACCAGATTGAGCGTTGCTCAGCGCCTTGTGTGGGCTTAATCAGTCGCGAGGATTACGCGGCCGATGTGGGTGCCGCCGTCGCCGTTCTGGAGGGACGCAACGAAGAGGTGGCGCGCGATCTGGGCCAGCGCATGGAGGCTCATGCGGAAAAACTTGAGTACGAGAAAGCGGCTGCTTTGCGTGATCAGTTAGCGGCACTTAAGCAGGTACAGGCGAATCAGATTGTCAGTTCAGTCAGTGACTCGGATTTGGATGTGGTAGCGATTGCCTGCAATCCGGGTGATTACTGCGTAGCGGTGATGCACATTCGCGGCGGACGTAATCTAGGCACGACCAACTTTTTTCTGCGGGCTGGCTTAGGCGAGGAGCCAGAAACGCTCAGTGCGTTTTTGGCGCAGTATTATTTAAGTCGCGAGGCGCCCTCGGAGATTGTGATTCCGGTGGCTATTGAGGATAGCGAGGTGCTCGCTGATACGTTTACCGAGCGGGCAGGCCATAAAGTCAGCTTGCACCGTCCCAGTCGCGGCGTGAAAGTTCGCTGGCTGCAGATGACTTTAGAGAACGCTCAGCAAGCTTTGAAAATGCGTGATGCGACCCATGCCAGCGTGATGCAGGCGATGGAGGCGGTGGGTGTGGCCCTGTCCATGGATAAACCGCCGGCGCGCATTGAGTGCTTTGATATCAGCCATACCTCCGGTGAGGCCACGGTGGCTTCGTGCGTGGTCTTTGGTCCCGAAGGACCGATGAAGACGGATTACCGGCGCTTTAATATCGAGGGGTTGAGTCCGGGCGATGATTACGGCGCCATGCGTCAGGCACTGACCCGTCGTTATCGGCGGGTGGTGGCCGGTGAAGTGCCGGTGCCGGACTTGTTGCTCATCGACGGTGGTCTGGGTCAGCTAGCGCAGGCTCAGGCGGTGCTGGCAGAGATTGGGTTGGTGATACCTCAGGTAGCCGGCGTTGCGAAAGGGGCCGACCGTAGGCCAGGGCAGGAGCGTCTGTTCTTGTTGGGCGCTGAGGGCCCGACTATACTTTCTCCCGACTCGCGCGCGTTGCACCTGATTCAACGGGTGCGCGATGAGGCACACCGTTTTGCGATCACCGGACACCGCGGCCGGCGCGCGAAGGCGCGTACTGAGTCGGTGCTAGAAGAAGTGCCGGGGCTAGGGCCCAGGCGGCGCCGCGAACTGCTCAAACAGTTTGGCGGGTTACAGGCGATCGCGGGTGCTGGCGTGGAGGATCTCACGCAAGTCCGCGGCATCAGTCGGCGTTTGGCCGAGGCGATTTACGAACACCTCCATCCCTCCAGCTAAGCTCGGCTTCGCACGCGGGCTGCCCAATATTCTCACCGGACTGCGCATTGCGCTCATTCCGCTCATCGTGCTGCTTTTTTATTGGCCCAACCCCTGGTCGGATCGAGCCAGCGGTCTGCTTTTCCTGTTGGCCGGCGCTACTGACTCATTGGACGGCTGGCTGGCGCGTCGGACGGGGCAAGTCTCGCGGTTGGGTACTTTTTTAGACCCGGTGGCTGACAAGCTGATAGTGGCCACGGCGCTGGTCTTAATCGTCAGTCGGGATCACGAGTGGTATCTGGCTTTAGCCGCCGCCGTGATCATCGGTCGGGAGATAACGATTTCGGCGCTGCGCGAATGGATGGCGGAAATCGGCGCGCGCAAGAAAGTCGCGGTGTCCGTGCTAGGAAAAATAAAGACGGTGGCGCAGATCGTGGGTATCGCATTGTTGTTGTATCGCGAGAGCCTGGTTGGGGTGCCGACCTATAATTTAGGGCTTTTATTCACGGCACTGGCCGCTGTGCTAACGCTCTGGTCGATGATTCTTTACCTTAAGGCGGCTTGGCCTGATCTGAGTCGTTCCGGGAATTCTTGACAGATCGCTAACAGCAGTTAGAATCTCGGGCTCCCCACAGGGCGGGAATAGCTCAGTTGGTAGAGCGCAACCTTGCCAAGGTTGAGGTCGCGAGTTCGAGCCTCGTTTCCCGCTCCAATTTCCTGTGTGGGTGATTTGGAAGTTGACCGTACTTCCTCCTGCC
>CAIKMS010000007.1 GCA_903828595.1 uncultured Pseudomonadota bacterium
AGCAACGCCGGGCCCAACAGTGCGACGACTACCGGTCCGGCCTCGGTAGCACCTACTGCGCCCGGATCACCACCACCGACACCCGATTAAGAACCCACGCGGACGCAACCCACGTCACGCGACAGAGAAATCGACATGCGAAATTTCACTATGCAATCCACGTCCCTTGAACCAACGCGATCGTACGTCACGCCCGTGGCGCGACGCTGGCTGCTTAGCCTGGCGGTAGCCGCCACGTTAGCCGCGGCTCAAGCCAGCGCCCAAGCGCCCACGCCAGAGACCCCCAGTGCGGCCGGCGACACTGAAGCACGCGCGGCGCGTCCGGCTCGCAACAGCGCCATGATCACGCCTAACTACAAAGACGCGGATCTAGGTCAGATCATTGAGGCCGTCAGCCAGCTGACCGGCAAAAACTTCATCGTAGACCCGCGCGTCAAAGCACAGGTCACCATGCTGTCCGCCTCGCCGATGAGCCCGGAGGCTTTTTATCAGGCCTTTTTAGCGCTGCTGGAAGTACACGGCTTTGTGGCCGCACCCTCCGGCAAAGTGATCAAAATCGTGCCCGATGCCAACGCGCGCACCATGCCCTCCATTGATCTGCCTAATCACGTTAATGGCAACTCCGATGAGTTAGTCACCCAGGTGATTGCGGTACGCAATGTCAGTGCGGCGCAGTTAGTACCCATCCTGCGACCCCTCATTCCCCAGTACGGCCATTTAGCGGCCTACCCGACCTCTAACGTGCTGATCATTTCCGATCACGCCAATAACGTAGCTCGCATGCTCAAGATCATTGAGCGCATTGATCAGACCACCGGCGATGACATTGATATCCTGCATTTAGAGCACGCCTCAGCCACCGAAACCGTGCGTGTGATCAATTCTTTATCTTCAGGGCAAGCCGCCGGTGCCGAAGGCGGAGCACCGACCAAGCTCATCGCCGACGACCGCACCAATAGCGTTTTAATCTCAGGCGAAAAGAATGCCCGGCTACGCCTGCGTGCTCTGGTCACGCACTTGGATACGCCGCTCACCGCCGGTGGCGAGACCCAAGTGCGCTACTTAAAATACGCAGACTCCGAAAAAATCGCCGCCAAACTCAAAGAACAAATCAGTGGGGTGAATTCCTCGGCTGGAGCCAACGGCGCGCCGGGTGCCGGCGGTGTGAGTAGCACCAGTTCCAGTCAGCGCACCGTGATCTGGTCCGACCCGTCCACTAACGCACTGATCATTACCGCACCGGCGCCTACCATGCGCACCTTGATGGGTGTGGTAGATCACCTGGATATCCGTCGCGCACAGGTGCAGGTTGAGGCCATTATTGTTGAGATTACCGGCGATAAGAGTATAGACCTGGGTGTCAACTGGGCAGCCTATGCTAAGAACGGCACCGTTCCTGCCGCCGTGTTTAATACCCCGATCGGCGGTACGGGCATTGGCAGCTTGATCACAGCCGCTGCCGGTATTGCTTCGGGTGCGACCGATGCCACCACCACCACCGGTGCAACCGGCGCATTACAGCTGCCTGAAGGCTCGACCTTCGCGGTCGGTCGCTATAACTCCAACGGTGGCGCAAATTTCGCGGCGCTGCTACGGGCAGTCTCGGGTGTTGCCAACACCAACATTATTTCCACGCCGTCGGTTACCACCTTGGATAACCAGGAAGCGCAAATTAAAGTGACGCAGGAAATCCCTTTTGTCACCGGCCAATACACATCCGGTACGGCGCAAAGTGCGGGCGGTGTGGTGAACCCCTTTCAAACGATTCAGCGCCAAGAAGTCGGCATCATCCTGAAGATCACACCGCAGATCACCGATGACGGTACGATCATGATGAAGATCGATCAGGAAGTTTCCAGTCTGGCGCAAAGTGCCATTAAAACCGTGGATGTGATCACCAACAAGCGAACGATCTCCACCAAAGTACTCGCCGAAGACGGGGAAGTCGTGGTGTTAGGTGGTTTGATTCAAGACAACTTAGCCGAAGGCGAACAGCGAGTGCCTTTGCTCGGTAGCATCCCGGTATTGGGCGAATTATTTAGAACTCGTAATTCGCAAAAAACCAAAAATAACCTGATGGTGTTTTTACGGCCCACCATTTTGCTGGATGGTGCCCAAGTAGCGACCGAAACCGCTGCCAAGTACAACTATGTGCGTGATGTGGAGCTGGCGCGTAATCGCGGTAAAGCCCAACTGCTGTCCGGCGAACACCAACCGACCCTACCGGATCTGAAGGTGCTGCAACCGCCAAGTGCACCGGGGACGGTACCCAAAGCCAAGGGTTATAAGTCCAACCAACTCAGCCCCGCCGGTGCTGCCGCCAGTCGCCCGTCGGCGGCTCCCGCGCAGGTGCCCGTGGCCGATGACGCCACCGGTATCGTGCCCAACGTTACGGAGGCGCCAGCGCCGTGAGCGCCCAGCCCGAACTGCCCGCAACGACCGAGCGACGCTTAAGCTTCGCCTTTGCGCGTCGACACGGCGTGCTGTTACAGGGCGTGGTTGATGGTCGCGCTCAGATAACCGTTCGGTCCGGCGCTTTAGCATCAGGCGTGGCCGAAGTACGTCGCTACCTAGGCATGCCGCTGTCACTGCACGAGGTCAACGAGGAAACCTTCGAGACGCTGCTGCAAAGTGCCTATGAAGGCGGCTCTAATGCCGCCGCCGAAGCGGCTGAAGGTCTGGAAGATGAAACCGATCTGACCAATCTAGCCGAGGGCCTGCCGGAGCCTTCGGATCTCATGGAGAGCGAGGATGACGCGCCGATCATTCGACTGATCAATGCCGTACTCACTCAGGCAGTGCGTGAAAACGCCTCGGATATTCACGTTGAGCCCTTTGAAAATCGCTTAGTGGTTCGCTTTCGTGTGGACGGTGTGCTGCGTGAAGTCCTTCAATCCCGGCGGGCCTTAGCCGCCGTGGTGGTCAGTCGTATCAAGGTCATGTCGCGCTTGGATATTGCCGAAAAGCGCCTGCCACAAGACGGTCGAATTTCCCTGCGTATCGCCGGTCGCCCGGTGGACGTTCGCGTATCCACCATTCCCGCCGGTCATGGTGAGCGGGTGGTGCTGCGTCTGCTCGACAAGCAGGCCGGACGCTTGGAACTCACCGCGCTGGGCATGGATCCCAAAACCCAAAGTGCCATCGACGAACTCATCCATAAGCCCTACGGCATCATTTTAGTTACCGGCCCTACCGGTTCAGGAAAAACCACCACGCTGTACTCGGCGCTGGAGAGGTTAAACGACAACACCCGCAACATCATGACGTTGGAAGATCCCATCGAGTACTACATCGATGGCATAGGCCAGACTCAGGTCAATACCAAAGTCGACATGACCTTCGCGCGTGGCCTGCGCGCCATTTTGCGTCAGGACCCGGACGTGGTCATGGTCGGTGAAATCCGTGACATTGAAACCGCGCAGATTGCCGTACAAGCCTCGTTGACCGGACATTTGGTGCTATCCACCCTGCATACCAACACCGCGGTAGGTGCAATCACCCGTCTACGCGATATGGGTGTTGAGCCCTTCCTGCTCTCCTCCACGCTGTTAGGGGTGGTTG
The DNA here is from genome assembly GCA_903828595.1 of uncultured Pseudomonadota bacterium. GTDB lineage: Bacteria > Pseudomonadota > Gammaproteobacteria > Steroidobacterales > Steroidobacteraceae > CAIKMS01. The sequence continues at coordinate 3,562 of CAIKMS010000007.1, forward strand.
CGCAGCGTCTGGTGCGCGTTTTAAACCCGCAGACTCGTGTTCCTTATCAACCTGCTGCCTACGAACGTAAGTTTCTGAACCTGGCGGAAGGCACTGCCGCACCCTTAATCTTCAAACCCAGTGGTGAACAGGGCAGCTACAAGGGACGTACTGGAATTTATGAGTTGGTGGTCGTGGATGAAGCCATGCGCACCATGATTCATGATGGTGCCGGTGAGCAGGAACTTGAGCGCCACGCCCGCACCCTGATGCCGGGTATTCGTGATGACGGACGCCGAAAAATTCTCGAGGGTCACACGACCGTTGAGGAAGTTTTGCGCGTAACTCGCGAAGACTAACCCATGGCTGCCTTTGAATACGTCGCTGCGGAAGCTAATGGTCGTGAAAAGCGCGGCGTCATGGAAGGTGACTCGGCGCGCCAGGTTCGCCAGATGCTGCGCGAGCAGGGCCTGCTACCCCTCACGGTCAGCGAAGTCACGGAAGCCAAACCACTGGAAAACTCCGGTGGAATTTCGATTAAGCGTGGCAGCCTCTCGGCTACCGACCTGTCACTGATTACCCGTCAGCTAGCGACCTTGGTACGCTCGGGATTGCCCCTGGAGGAAGCCTTACTGGCGGTCTCCCAGCAAACCGAAAAAGCCCGCTCGGCGGCGATCATAGCGGCCGTACGCTCACGGGTCATGGAAGGCCGCAGCTTAGCCGATGGCCTGCGAGCCTTCCCGCAGGCGTTTCCGGGTATCTATACGGCCACGGTGTCGGCAGGCGAGCAATCCGGACGTTTAGATTCGGTGTTGGAGCGTTTGTCGGACTACACCGAGAGTCGACAAATTCTGCAGTCAAAAATCCGTAATGCCATGGTCTACCCGATCTTGCTGACCATCGTGTGTGTAGTCATCGTGTCGCTGTTGTTGGCCTATGTGGTGCCCGTGGTCGTCAACGTCTTTCGCACCGGAAAACAAGAATTGCCGATGATCACGCGTGCGCTGATCTGGCTGTCGGATGGCTTTCGCAACTACTGGTGGCTGCTACTGCTGATCATTATCGCGGCGATCTGGGGCTTTAGACGCTGGCTGGAGCAACCCGGGGCGCGCAAACGCTGGCATTTGATTTTATTAGGCCTGCCTATCATTGGCCGTGTGGTGCGTGGCGTTAATGCGGCACGTTTTGCGCGCACCCTGTCGATCCTCACCGCCAGTGCGGTACCGGTTCTGGATTCACTGCGCATTGCCGGTGAAGTGGTAGCTAATGTACCGATGCGTGATGCGATCCGCGAAGCCGCCATCAAGGTGCGTGAGGGCTCGCCCATTGCTAAATCCTTAGGCGCTTCCAAACTCTATCCGCCCATGCTCATACACCTGATTGCCAGCGGCGAGACCAGCGGCGAATTAGAGAGCATGCTGGAGCGAGCCGCCGCCAACCAGGAACGAGAAATGGACGGCATCGTTAACACCGCGGTTAACATTTTGGGACCCGCCATGATCCTGATGATGGGTGGATTTGTGCTACTCATTGTGTTGGCTTTGTTACTGCCGATCTTCCAGCTCAACCAACTGGTGCGTTAGTCGTAAAACTGCGTCATCAGTCACAGCAGTGCCGGGAAATCCCTCTTGCAGGCCCACCACTTCCTGACTTATAAATCGCCCGTCAGCCGCGAAAGATAAACGGCTGTGCGTTTTTTACTCCTGCGGTTACGGAGTGGCGATGAGCGAGCAACCCGAATCTGACGTCTTCGATGATGACGATGAGATCGCTGGTGATAGCGAGGACACCAACATTGATGGTTTGATGCGGGATATGGAGTCACAAAAACGACGCAATAACGCGCCGCGCGGCCAAGAACCCGCTTGGCGGCGCCTGGAAAAACTGCGTGAAGCCAAGCAAACCAAAGCGCTGACGCTGGACTTTGAAGATTACGAGTTAGACGACGAATAAACCTTCAACCGGACCGGTGCAGCGCGACCCCATCGCTGTCATCAAATATTCATAAGTCACTTTGGCTCAATGAAAGTCCCGTGAACGCAAAGCCAAGCGCCCGAGTAAGGCGGTTCGATCCACCAGCTTACGCACGATCAGATGCATCACGGAGCCTTGCCGTTGTAGCTGTCCTTGTGCATCCAATAAACGCGCGCGTAACAAAGGTTGCCGCCAACGCTGTGCTACTGACTTCCAAACAATCAGATTAATCACCCCGGTCTCATCCTCCAGCGTCACGAAAGTCACACCGCCCGCTGTGCCTGGACGCTGGCGCATTAAAACCAGGCCACAGCAGCGCACCCAAGCGCCATGCTCAAGCATATCTAAATGCTGCGCACTAACCATGCCCACACTATCCAGGCGCCTGCGCAACAACGCCAATGGATGACGACCTAGAGTCAGCCCCAGTGACCGATAATCACTGAGTAAATCCTCACCCTCGGTGGGTGTAGGCAACATCGGTCTAATGTCCGATGACGGGTTTGTCACTGCCATAGAGTTCGGCACGCCGGCCTGCATGGGCAATGGCTTTTCAGTACCCAACACGCTCCACACCGCCAGATGACGATGCCCGGTCAGACTTTTCAGCGCGCCGGCTGCCGCTAAAGCGGATAAGTCACGGCGATTAAGCTCGGCTCGTAAAGAAAGATCATCAACCGACACGAAAGCCGCCTGCGCTCTTAGCTCACACATTCGTAACGCCGTCTGGCGACTCAGGCCGTTGACTAAGCGAAACCCCAAACGTATGGCCGGTGCATCGGTTGCCTGGCGTTCTAGCGTACAGTCCACCTGGCTATAGCGAATATCTACCGGACGCACCTCAACTCCATGGGTACGCGCGTCACGCACCAGTTGAGCAGGTGCGTAAAACCCCATGGGCTGGCTGTTTAATAACGCCGCGGTAAAAGCTGCGGGCTCATGACACTTTAACCAGGCCGATAAATACACCAGTAGCGCAAAACTCGCGGCATGGGATTCCGGGAATCCGTATTCACCAAAACCTGACATCTGATTAAAGATGGCCTGCGCAAATTCCTCGCGGTAACCTCGCGCCTTCATGCCGTCTAACAGACGCGCCTCAAATCCGCCCAATCCCCCTTTACGCTTCCAAGCAGCCATGGCCCGTCGTAAACGATCGGCTTCTCCTGGGGTAAACCCGGCGGCCACGACGGCTAAGCTCATCACCTGCTCCTGAAAAATAGGAACACCTAAAGTGCGTTGCAAAACACTGCGAACCTCAGCACTCGGATAACTGACCGGCTCCTCGCCGTTACGGCGGCGTAGGTAAGGATGCACCATATCGCCTTGAATAGGCCCAGGCCTCACCAGAGCTACCTCAATCACGAGATCGTAAAAACTCTGCGGCCTTAAGCGCGGCAACATAGCCATCTGCGCTCGAGACTCAATCTGAAAGACGCCTACCGTGTCGGCTTTTGAAACCATTTCATAGACAGCCGGATCCTCAGCGGGAATGCTCGCCATCGTCAGTGGATAACCACGAAAATCACTTGCCAGAACTAAAGCTTTGGATATGGCTGTCAACATACCCAAAGCCAGCAAATCGACCTTTAAGAGCCCTAACTCATCCAGATCATCCTTGTCCCACTGTATAACCGTACGCTCAGCCATCGAGGCATTTTCCACCGGAACCCACTCATCCAATGAGTGACGGGCTATCACAAAACCACCCACGTGCTGCGAAAGATGTCGGGGAAAGCCGGTTATCTCGTGTACTAACTCCACGCAGCGCTTAAGAATCGGACTGTGTGGGTCAAGTCCAGCCTCGCGAATACGCGCCTCATCTAAGGTCTTGCCATCCCACCATTGCTGCGTGCGGGCCAGCTTATCAACCTGCAAGCTATCCAGCCCTAAGGCTTTGCCCACATCACGAATAGCGCTGCGACCGCGATAGCTGATTACAGCTGCGGTATTAGCCGCTCGGTGGCGGCCGTATTTTTGATAGACATACTGTATAACCTCTTCGCGCCGCTCGTGCTCAAAATCAATATCAATATCCGGTGGCTCGTTGCGCTCTTTAGATATGAATCGCTCAAAAAGCAAAGACATGCGCGCGGGATCAACTTCGGTAATCCCTAAGCAATAGCACACTGCAGAGTTCGCTGCCGAACCGCGTCCCTGACACAGGATGGAACGACCACGAGCAAAGTTAACGATGTCCCATACGGTTAAAAAATACGGCTCATAGCCCAGCTCCGCAATCAGCGCCAGCTCATGCTCCAGCAATTGATTAACATGCTCATCAATCCCATCAGGCCATCGTTGACGCGCCCCTTCTAGACTAAGCGTGCGCAACCACGATGACGGGGTGTGTCCGGCAGGGACAATCTCATCGGGATACTCGTAGCGCAACTCCGCCAGACTAAAATGACAGCGATCCGCAATTGTCTGGGTTGCCTGCAATAGCTCTGCAGGATAGAGCCTGTCTAATCGGCGCAAGGAGCGCAGACACCGCTCCGCATTGGGATAAAGCTCAAAGCCGGCGTTATCAACGGTCTTACCAATACGAATAGCGGTGAGCACGTCCTGCAGACGCCGTCGCTCACGCACGTGCATATGCACATCACCGGCTGCTACCAACGGTATATTCAGAGCCAGACCGGCTTGCGTTAACGTCGCTAGCCGAGCCCTATCTAAGCCTGTAGCCAGTAACTCAACTGCCAGCCAGACATGCGCACTGATACTGGAAAGCCAAGCACCCTCCTCCAGATCCGGCTGTGCGCCGGGTATCCATAAGATCTCTAACCCTGTCAGCGGCTGAAAGGCTAAGTCCTCTCGAGTCAACCGGTAGTTACCTTTAGGCGCCGCTCGCCGAGCTTTGGTAATAAGCTGGCATAACAATCGGTAGCCATCACGGGTTGTGGCCAAGGCGACCAAACGCGGACCATCAGCCAGCTGAATCTCACTACCTATAATTAAATGAAAGTTAAGCTCTCGTGCAGCCGTGAAAGCACGAACGACTCCGGCTAAAGAACACTCATCCGTGAGTGCCAACGCACGATAACCCAACTCATGAGCGCGCTTAACCAACTCCTCAGGACGAGAAGCACCACGCAGAAACGTAAAATTCGACAGGACATGCAATTCGGCGTAATTCATGGTGAGCGCCCATTAGGCGTAAACACCGTGCCAATACCAATGATTAGCGACGACCCCGGCTGCCAATTTCAAATCGCGATAAATCCACACTCGTGCGCCACTGGCCATACGTGCGACATAGTAATCACGGCACATATCCGCGCCATCCCACCAACCACTCTCAATGCGCTCAGGCCCGTTTTCCAACACAAGACCACCTGGCAGCCAAGGCTGTCCTTGCCGCTCTAACAAGGGACGTGCCTGTGAAAAAAGCCATAACGGCCGTGGAGCTACGGCTAGTCGCTTCGGTGATGGCACAACAGGTGCGCTCATACGACCGGGCAATGACGGGGGCATAACCCGTGAAGCCGCCTCTGGTCGGTGCTCCTCGCAAAGACCTAAGCCGGTGATAGCAGAAGTCCCCAATCGATTGCGTAGCCTATCCAGCAATAGGTGCGCGCTATTGGCTTCACCAACCGCAGGCGTAACCCCTGGCAAGGACTCGCTTTGATTAACAATAGGCGTAATGACTCCACTGCGCAGCGATACCGCCACCACCGGGCTAGGCAACACCAATTTCTTGAGCTGCTCAGACAACAAACGACGCCACTCCGCACCAGCACCGGCCACTTGGCTGCGCCTGAGTATCAATCGAGTGGTGAGGCTTTTGCGATGATGCAAAACAACCACGAAAACACTGATTCCTGCTACACGGCTTTGCAGAAAAAGACTGAGCTCATCCAGCAACTGATACAAAACAGGCTCAATGAAATCCTGCCTGTCTATTTCAGACTCCAGATCCAGATGTCTTTTAAAGCGCTGAGGCAAAATATAGTGCCGCCGCACCGAGGCTGCCCGACCGTAAGCCTGATCCAACTGCAATAAAATCTGTGGTGTGAATCTTTTAGCAACTCCAGAGCGGGGCAAGCGAACCAGATCACCCAGCTTGCGTAATCCCAACTGCTGCAAAGTTTTTTGCAGCGTATCGGGCCAACGAGTAACCTCAAAAGGCAGTTCATTCAATCGGCCCACCAGTGTGGCGAGTGACACAATACGAACTTCATCACCCGCGCGCGCAAACCACAGAGCCGCTTCTGGCGTGGGTGCTACCGCCACCACCGACCGATAATGATGCACCGATAATTGATCACGCAGCTTCATCAAAAGCCCATCAAGACCACCAAATAAACGTTGACTAGCACGTACCTCCAATAGCACCTCGTCAGCTGACTCTATGCATACCGATGGCGTAAAAGCCGTAGCTAACTCTGCCAGCTGTTGCAGTCGTTTTTTTTCTTGTTCGGGCTCTCGTGGCTGCACGCAAAGCTCAGGCGCTAGAGCCATAGCCGCATTCAAACTTAAGCCGACACCAATGCCTCGGCGCGTTGCGAGTCGATTACAAGCCAGGACACTAGAGGCAACCGCGCCCGCCAAATCAACCACCACCACGGGCAGATGCTCGGAGCTATGCAGAGGTAACGCCAAATCTTTTAACCGAATAGCAATCCATAACTGCTGAGAAGCCACGCACGATTCACGACCAGCCGCTACTAAGTGAGGCTTAACAGGCAACGCCGGCACCGCCACGCAACGCGGCTTAGGCAACGGTGAAGCAAACAAGTCACCGGTACGGCTTTTAGTGCGCATGAAAAACTACTCAATTACCTTTTAACAGACTAGAGCCAGCAGCCATCCACAGCCTGCAACCGTTGAATGACAAGCGCATTTTTAGGGCTCGTTCATCACGCCATCAATGTGCAAGACACCACCGCCACGTCTTTTCAGAATTTCTATCGACAAACCTTCCAATGCCGGCTGCAGCAGCAAACGTAAGGGTGCCGGGGAAATCAAATGCCGGGCTTTTTCAGGCCTAAACAGCACACCCAGCCCTTTACCCTGTGCAGCGGCCAACTTCAGTCGCCGCAAGGCACGATCATCGACTTCAGCGAGCCAGGCTAAAACCGCTACACAGCTGGACGAACTTAAAGCCTGTTCGGCGGCCCATAAACGCTCACGTAAGCCTGACACCCTAACCATCAACAATTGGGATAGCGGCAACCCTGCTTGTAACAAGGCCGGTGCGTGTAACTCATGAGGGGGAGCCACGCAGGTGACCCAGCACTGCGCCTTATGGCTGTCCGATAACAGCCGGCGTAATGCCGGCAACAACACCGACAACTCGCCTACGCCATGACCGGGCAATAACAACTCAATCAACGTGCCCAATGGCCAGCCGCCATCCGGTAACGCGGCGTCTAACCGTGGCCAGCCACTAGGCACACTCAGGCTATCGGGTCGAGCTAATCGACTCGCACGCCAAGTCAAAGCATGCAGCGGCGAGTCTTTTAACCAAGCATCATTTTGCGCGGTCATAACACCGACGCCTTACCTTACCTACTGCAACAGATCGGGCTTACCACCGCGCCTGAGCACACCCACAACCACCCCTTCAATGAGCATCGACTGTTCTTTAAGATCGACACGAATCGGCTCAAAATCGGTGTTCTCCGGGAGCAACCAAACGATGGTTCCTTCCTGACGGTAGCGCTTAACAGTGACTTCATTTTCAATACGCGCCACCACGATTTGGCGGTTACGTACTTCCGGGGTGCGGTGAACCGCAACCAGATCGCCATCCATAATGCCGATGTCGCGCATCGACATTCCATGCACTTTCAAAAGGTAATGCGGCTTAGGATGAAAGAGCTTCGAATCGACCTGAAAACGACCTTCAATATTCTCTTCAGCCAATATAGGTCGCCCGGCGGCCACTCGGCCGATGAGAGGTAATCCCAACTGATCACGCATCGTGTCTTTTAACTGGATGCCCCGTGAAGCACCCGGCAATAGCTCAATAACGCCCTTACGCTGCAAAGCACGTAAGTGTTCCTCGGCCGCGTTAGCGGACTTAAAGCCCAGAGCTTGCGAGATCTCGGCCCGAGTAGGTGGCATGCCACTGTCTTCGAGCTGATCGCGAATAAAGTCCAGAATCTGTCGTTGACGGGGAGTAAGGTCTGTCATAAATCACCTGTATGTCTATACAGCAAACTGTGATTATATACAGGTAACGAATCCGCGCAAGCCCACCCCCCCTCATTTCACCCCGGCTAGGGTTGGGCCTGCAAAAAGGCCGCTACGGCCTGCATGTCTTTGCTTTTTAAGCCCGCAGCGACACCGTGCATGACCGCAACGTCACGCATGTTGTTTTGGAACGCACCCAGTTGCTTGAGCAGGTATTGCTCATGCTGACCAGCCAGGCGGGGGAAATCGGCCATGCCCTGTCCCTGGGTTCCATGACACGCACTGCAGGCTGGAACGCCTTCTGACTCCAAGCCGTTATTGAAAATCTCATTCCCACGAGCCATTAAAGACGTGTCACCTGACCGCCCTGCGATAGGTTTCTGCTGGCTGTAATAGGTTGCTAGCGCCTCAATCGTCGGATCATCTAGCTGCGCTGCCATACCCCACATAAAGCCCACAGCATCCGCATCACCACGGGTGCGCGAGCGAAAGGCCATTAACTGGACCATCAGATAGTTGGCATTTTGGCCAGCTAGCCGTGGGTATTTCGGCAGCACACTAATACCGCGCGGACCGTGACACGTTGCGCACACACCGTTGACTAAATTGGCCACCGATAACGGGGCTTGGCCCGCTGTCGGTTCAGCGTTTGCGCCCACAGACAGTAGGCACCCCAGGGAAAGCATCATCAAAGAACTCTTAAGCATAAATCCCCGCTTTAGCTTGTGACCTTGCTGTGTTGGGTGTTGCTATCCACTTAGTAGGCTAGCCAAACCAGAAAATAGAGACTGTTGTTGTTTTGCGCGCTACGCCCTGCGCCATCGTAGTTTGTCGAACCACCATTGAACTTGTTGTAGGCGGTGTATTGAATGCCAAACTTCGTATTGAGCCACGGCAGATAGTCGAGCTCTACAATAGAACCACTGGTATCCGGTCGATTATTCAGGCTGGTAACTACACCGGGATTGCCCGATGTGTCAGCAGGGATCGCTGCATACAGACCCGCATCACTACTTCCGGATGTGGAGAACAAAGCAAAAGAGCCACCCAGCCTGTGCTGATAAAAATAGCTGATGGCTAAACGCTCGGTAGTTAGGTCATCGCGTGCATTAGCGACACTGCCGGCGCGATAGCTAGCATCGAGATTCATCGTTTCATGAATGTGAGTAGCCACCACACTCACCGAGTTATTCTCACCAAAGTACTGGTATTGCAGATCTTCGGCGATATCACGAAATTCATTGACTGGACCATTGACAGGCATAGGCGCTGCAGCAGTACCACCGGGGAATAACCGAAAAGCAGCTCCGTACATACCCACTTCCAGGGAATGCCTGTCCGCGTTGTACTCATAGGCAACCCGACCGTAGGGGGCAAAGCCTTTTACTATGTTCGATGACGTTCCATCCAAAGGCCCCGTGCCGCCGGTCAATGCATTACTTGAGCCCTGTTTGGCAGAGCGGTAAAAACCCAGCTCTGCATACACCGCCTCTTGCCAAAACACGTATGCCGAAAGTCCGGCAACACTTTGGGCTAAACCGCCATCAATCTGCGTGCCCGCGACAGGCGCGACCGCGGCTGAGCTTCCCACATAAGGAAAGCCAAAGGCTGGAGTGGAATTCCACAGATCCTGAACCGTTGGGTTATTGTTCAGCGATAAACCATAAATCAGCGTCTTTTCGTTAGGCAGTACCAACAGATCCGCCAGCCGGATGTCCGTATTATCAATACCTAAGGTTCCACTGCCGTTGTCGTACGTTAACTGCAAAAATGCCCCTAAATGCGGCGCCACTTTGCCGGCGTAAAACAAGCCCACCTGTTGAGGAAAGTCCACGGTTCCGTTCTGGCTACTGCCCTTCACTGCGGGGTTGCTGGTATCTGGGATCGCCTTAGCCAACTGGGTGTAGCCGGCCTGGATCATGATTGATAACGGGGGCGTGGTAGCCAGATCCAGAAACTCCGCTTTCTGACTGTCCACACCGCGTACTTGGCGCAGGTTATCCAATACGTAGCCACCGGCTTTAAACGTTCGTCCGAAGTGAGTCAGCTCCGGCCAGACCGTATGGCAGGCCTCACAAGCCATACCGGTCTGTCGTGCAAAACTCGGTACCGCATGGCTTATCTGCCACGGTAAAAGCATGGCCATCATCGCCACGAGCCCGACACAGCCATAACCACTCTCGCCGGCAGCTACCCGACTCCCTAACCGAAACAGTGCGCGCCCGATACGGTGCATGTGTCACCCCCACTAATTCACTATCCGCCCCGGTTGAGGCGGCGACTGTCAGGTTAAGTAGTGATAGGGCGCGCCGGTATGCGGTGAATTACCTAACGCGCTTCGGAAAACCCTGATGGTCGGGGATTGCGTGCGGTGCCAAGCTCAGAAAGGTTCGCTGTGTGACAAAAAAAAGACAGGCCGGGGTCTTTCGGGACGCGAAAGCCTTGGGGTTTCATCACTACAGGTGATTGGAAGCGAATCGGCTGATCTGTTAGACTTATTAGGTAAGCGGCACACCACCGCCCCCACCATGATCTGAACCGGCCTGGCCGGAGGCCTGTGGTGGACAATTTCAGAGCGACAATTTCCAGGAGTGAATAAAATGACCAAGTTTCTCAAAGTGGGCGCTGTTGCCCTGTGCTTCGCGATGGCCGCTGGTTGCACCGATTTGAAGCCTTTGCAGGCGCAGGTGGACGATCTGAAGAGCCAGATTGGCAAGGTTAGCGCTGACCAGGCTAGCATGAAGTCCAGCATTGCCAGCGCTCAGAGCGCAGCAACCGCTGCTGCTGCTGCTGCTCAGAAGGCTCAGAGCACGGCTGATAGCGCAATGGCTGCTACCAAGGCCAATGCTGATTGCTGCGCCGCGACCAACGAGAAGATCGACCGTATGTTCAAGAAGTCGATGTCCAAGTAAGGCATTAGGCAACGCCGCGTTAGCGGTGCTGCCATGCTTTAAAAACGCCGCGGTTACTCGCGGCGTTTTTTTTTAAGGGTCTCAAAACACAGTCGACGCATACACCGTACTATCTGAAATTGATCACAGGCTAGCTTCAAACACCCTGTAAGACAGGGTGAAGATACCTTTACTGCCGATCACACGGCTGTACTCCTGGAGTCACAGGGCATACCCAACAACTTTTTCTCATCGAAAAATTGCGCTGTCACGACACTCCACCTCGGCAATGCTCCTAGCAGCCGTCCTGCTGATCGCTGCGCTAGGGGTGCGACTGGTCGGTTTGTCCGTCTACTCTTTTGCAGGTGACGAACTGGCAACGGTATCCGAAGAGCGCATTCTCTTCCACGGACAACCTGCCAACGAAACGTCGCAAGCCTACCGCCTACCCCACCTAGCACCAGTCGGCTATGCTCTTGTACATATGAGCCACCAGTTTTTCGGTGAAACGGAACGTGGCTATAGACTATTGAACGCTCTATTCGGGGCACTAGGCGTAGTGGCGCTATTTCTAGTCCTCGATGTTCCGGGCCGTCGCACCCTAGCTTTAATAACCGCCAGCACTGTTGCCTTCTGGCCCGACCATGTTTTTAGGAGTGGCGCATGCCGCTTTTATATAGTTGCCGCAACGCTTGCATTCCTAAGCATGGGGTTCGCGTGGCGCGCATCACGATGCTTTTCCCCAGTCGCTTTTTTTCTGAGTATCACTCTAGCGGTTTTAGCTGTTTTCTCGCACTCATTACTTTTGGCACTAGCACCGATTTTAATATTCTCAGTATTTGCAATTAGATTAATTTCCATCCGGCGTATTGATCGGCAGTATGTTGCGATTGGTGTACTAGCGATGCTGATTTGGACTTTTGTCTTAATTAGCCACGTAGCGCCATTAATAAAAAACTGGAACGGAAGTGAATCCTGGGGCGAATCACCAATCGAAGCACTCCTATCGGGAGTGGTGTCCCTAGGGTTTATCACGTGCTTTTTGTCTTTTTCGGGCGGCCTTTTGACCCTGTTAAGACGTCATATCGATGACATTTTCTGGCTAGGAATGAGCATACTGTGGCTTGGCTCGTGCTGTGTTCTATCAATGGTGGTGCAATGGCAGGTTGCTTATTGCTTCGTATTTTCACTGGGACCGATCGTATTGGCAGCATCTTTTCTTGATACCTTAATCGCGCGTGCGTCAAAAAACTCGTTAGCACCAATAAGATATATCTGGCCGGCAATTTTGGGTTCACTCATGGTCGTTGCCGGCTTACCCTCATTGGTGAGCTATTTCATTGACGGATCTCGCGCCGATGAGCGAGGGGCCGCTCAGTTTGTAGCTTCGCAATGGCGCCCTGGTGACACTGTGACCACATACACCGCGGGATATTTTTCGTATTACACGCACAATTGCTGCTCCCCAGTGGTCCCACTGAATAAATCTGCGCCCGTACCGCAGCTATCTACTCTCACAAAAAAACCAATCGTCTTTGGATAATAATTTCCGCCTCTAGGGGCGGAATTCCAGAGACGCTTCGAGGGTGGCTATTCGACTGCGCAAGACAACGGTATGTCAGCGTAAAACGACGACTGGACTACATGGAAAATTCGATGATGGTTTACCAGGTAATTGAGCAACCATCTTGCCCTGAGCAGCCTGATGTGCATTTACCTTAACCAGCAACCAGAGATATCTAAGACTGCAGATCGACCAAACAGTGTTACGTAAAAAACCCATCTAAGCCGAAAACACTCAGCGGACACGCAGCAACCGAGCAGCCGCCAGTACGTATCCAAGAACTCCGCCAAAAAGCTTCTTCACCACATCGCCACTACCCCTCACTTGGTTAATTAAATTGTATTACAGCCTCTGCAGAAGTACCGGGCTGCCCGCGCCTTCTTTAGCTCAAGCCGGCGCGATACCATAAGAGCAGACGCGATACTCCGAAGGGACTCAACTTGAGCATGCAATACGTTCTGATCACCGGTGCCAATCGTGGCCTGGGTCTTGAGTTGGTCCGCCAATATCTTGAGGATGGCGCCACAGTGATGGCCACGGTCCGCAATCCCACCGAGGCCCATGACCTTTTAGATTTGCAGGCCCGCACTGGCCAAAGACTGACCCTCGAGCCGCTAGACCTTCTGGACGGCAAAGCGATCGATGCACTGGCAGAGCGGCTCAAGGATCGGTCTATAGACGTGCTGATCCATAACGCGGGCTACATGACGCGACACGATTTTGGTCACAGCGCGTGGGCTGATTTCGAGACGCATTTTCGGATCAACAGTTATGCCACGCTGCGTCTCGCGGAGGCCTTTGCCGGCCACCTCGCGCGTAGCACCGAGCGCAAGTTCGCGACGCTGTCGAGCCTACTCGGTTCGTTGGCGGCGAATGACTCGGGCGGCCTTTACGCCTACCGGGCAAGTAAAGCGGCGGCCAACGCCATTCTAAAGTCGCTGGCGATTGATTTAAGGAACCGCGGCGTCACGGTGCTCGCGCTGCACCCCGGCTGGGTGCGCACGAGAATGGGCGGCGCCAATGCGCCACTCGATGCACCAACCAGTGTCGCTGGACTACGGCAGGTGATCGCCAAGGCCAATCTAGCGAACAGCGGCGCCTTTTTGCAGTGGGATGGCCGAACCCTGCCCTGGTAGTCGGGTCACCACTGGCCGGCATTCGGCATCGTTAACAGAGTCAGAAAATTAGGTACCGTGCGTGGCCGCCTGGGTAACCGAAGTCAAAATCCCGCTGTGTGTTTCAAAAGCTGCCTCAGCAGCAGACCACTGCACGCTCAGCCCTCGCGTACGCGCCACACCCGTCACCAGTCGTGCCAGATCCGTGCGATCCGGGGGCACGATCGAATCATCGGCATCGGACAATGGGGGATGCACTTCCACGTATAAACGCCCGTCAGCCCAACCGACCTTCTGCGGCTGATTGACGATGCGCACGGGCGTGTCGGTGGCGACTATTTTGAATAAGGCCTCAATATCCTCCGGATACAAGCGCATGCACCCGTGGGTCACCTGCATGCCGATACCCGCCCATTTATTCGTTCCATGGATCAGATAGGACCCACCCGGAATACCCAAGCGCATCGCAAATTGTCCTAACGGATTATCCGGTCCGGCCGGTACAACCTTAGGCAGCGGATCGCCTTTAGCCAGATGCTCATTGCGTACCGATTCGGGTGGATACCATGGGGGATCTTTAATTTTGGCCACCACGCGAGTAAGTCCAATAGGGGTATGCCAATCCATCTTGCCGACACTCACCGGATAGGTAACAACCACCCGAGGCTCACCGGCTTTGCCCGGTGGGTAGTAATACAAGCGATGCTCCGGCAGGTTGACCACGATGCCTTCACGCGGCGTATCCGGTAGCACACGGCGCAGCGGCAAATAAACTCGGGTACCCTCGCCCGGCACCCAAGGGTCCACACCGGGATTGGCATTCACCAGTTCTTCGTAGCCTAGGCCGTTCTTATGCGCGATATCGATCAGCGTATCGTCACGCGTCGCCGATACCTCCCGAGACTCACCAATCACATCGCTGTCCGCTGGCAACGTAAAGACAGCCGCCTGCACCCAGGAGCAGCCTACGCCCAGCAACAGCACAACCGACAGGCTCATGGCCCACCGATGACCCAGCCGTACACTCAAGCCCTGTGGCTTAAAAGAGCTCTTAGCGCTATCAATCACCGTCGTGCTGTGCATGAACCGTCCTTAAAAACCTTAAATCGGCATCATCAAGTTCGCTTGGGGCACCCTAAACTGTGACGCCGTACGACCCGCTCAACTGATGCTTATTCTATCCTCATGTCATTGTTTGAGAATGACCAGAGACACACCGTATGAGCGTTGGCTCTTCCCACACTTCCCGTCCTCCACCGACGGTGGCGACCGAGGTTGACTCACCGACGCCTGAGCCTCGTCCTTGGGATGCCGATCAACTGTGGCGCGATCGCGTGCAGCTACCGCGCCTGGCCGAAGAACTCATGCCCACGGCTGATGCCCAGGCCGAATCACCGCGCCCGAGCTGCGGGTGGGATCCGTTTCGTATCTGGCAAGAACGCGTCCTGTACGGTCGTGAGGTTGCCGGAGTTGTCGTGGCAGGCTCCTACAGTCGAACCAGTGCCGAACCCCAGGTAAACCCACCGCCAAACGCTTCCAGTAAGGCCAGCTGACCGGGCCTCATACGACCATCGCGAATGGCCACATCCAGTGCCATCGGCACCGCCGCCGAAGAGGTGTTGCCAAAGTCCTGAATCGTTACAACGACTTTTTCCATCGGCAAATCGAGTTTTCTGGCTACGGCATCAATGATTCGCAGGTTAGCCTGATGCGGCACCAACCAATCCAAATCCTGCTTGCTGAGCCCGGCCTTCTCCAGGGTTTGCTCCGCCAATGCGCTTAAGGTCTTTACTGCTACCTTGAACACCTCATTGCCACGCATTTGAATAGCGGCGGCATCACCGGCACGCAGGCGATCCCAACCACTGGACACACCCATCGGAAAATACAGTAAATCCTTGTACTGACCGTCCGCAGAAATGTGCGTAGTCAGGATGCCCGGCTCGCTGGAGGGCTTTAAAATAACGGCACCGGCGCCATCGGCAAACAACACGCAGGTGTTGCGGTCAGACCAGTCAACGATCCGTGACAACGTATCTGCACCGATCACCAGCGCGCACTGGGCCTCACCGCAGCGCACGAACTTATCGGCGATTGACAGGCTGTACATAAAGCTACTGCAGGCCGTCTCTAAGGAGAAGGCCGGGCGATCCTCTATGCCGAGTGCCGCACTGACTTGCGTGGCAACGTTTGGAAACACCAAATCCGGTGTGGTCGTGCCCACCACCACAAAATCAATATCCGACGCGCTAACACCGGCCGCTTGCATAGCCTGGCGCGCGGCACCCAGCGCCAAACTGGAGGTGGTCTCGTGCGGCCCGGCGATGTGACGCTGATGAATGCCGGTACGAGTACGAATCCACTCGTCGGTGGTATCCACCATTTTTTCTAAGTCGGCGTTGGTGAGGATTTTTTCAGGGACGCAGCGGCCAGTACCGACGATCCGAGAATACAAACGACTCACACAGCACCCAAGCCAATCTGTTTGCTGATTCTCATTGGCACGCTCTGCAAAGCTTCCACAATGCCTATGGTCACGGCATTGGCAAACGCCGTTTGATCGGCAGAACCATGACTTTTGACAACCACGCCGGCCAGGCCGGCCATGCTTGCGCCGTTATAACGCCGCGGGTCCAGGCGAGTCTTGATAGCGCTTAATGCCGGATAAGCCGCAGCGGCTGTGAGTTTACGTAACGGACTGATGGAGAACTCTTCACGAATCGCCGATCCAATAAAGCGTGCTAAGCCCTCCATGGCCTTGAGCGCCACGTTGCCGGTAAATCCGTCGGTCACCACCACATCCACAGAGCCTGCAAAGATGCCGTCGCCTTCCACAAAACCGGTGTAGTTGATGGGCAACTGCTGTAACAGGCGGTGCGCCTCTTGTACTAGCGGATTGCCTTTGCGGTCTTCGGCTCCGATGTTCAACAGAGCCACGCGCGGCGTGGGTATGTGGTGCACATCGCGGGCGATAACCGAACCCATGCTGGCAAATTGTGCCAACTGGCGGGCCGTCACTTCACTATTGGCCCCTAAATCCAACATTAGGGTGTGCCCGGTTTGTGAGGGGATCGGCGCGATGATCGCGGGTCGTTCAACACCCTCGATCATGCCTAATACAAAATGCCCCATGCCCATCAGAGCACCGGTATTACCGGCGCTGACACACGCCTGGGCTTCGCCACTGGCGACTAGATCAATCGCTTTGCGTAACGAGGAATCTTTTTTGTGGCGTATCGCATCGCGAACCGCATCGTGCATGTGCACGACCTGACTGGCCGCTACCAGCCGGATCCGCGCACGCAGATCGGCCGCAACGCCAATTAAATGCGATTCTATTTGCGCCTCATCGCCGACCAGCGCGATGGTGGCGTGCGGATGAGTCTTCAGCGCAGCCAAGGCCCCGGGCACACAGACCCGGGGACCGTGGTCACCGCTCATCGCGTCAACCGCTATGAGCAAAGGTACCGTCAAGATAAAACGCCGCCGGGTAAACAGGCCGGGATTAACCCAACCTGTTGGGTCATTCCTGGGCATCCTTCTCCACGACGTCGATGACCTTCTTACCGCGATAGAAACCGTCCGGCGTCACTCGGTGACGCAGGTGAGTCTCACCCGACGTCGGGTCGGTCGACAGCGCCGGCGTGGAAAGATGATCGTGCGAACGGTGCATGCCGCGCTTCGATGGGGTTTTTCGACTCTTCTGTACAGGCATCGTCTTCTCCAGAACCTCACTTCTTCAGCCAGTCCCGCAGGTTCGCAAACGGGCGCTGAACTGTGTCCTCACCGGGACCTTCCTCCGCGTCGGGGACCAGCAACTCGGGGTTCAATCCGGCTCGCTCGCAGTCCGCGACGTTGGAGTGCCTTGCCACCAGCGGTAGCGCCAGTAGCAACTCATCCTCAACCAATTCCGCCAGCGAGACACGCCCCTCAGGCGCCAACGCAGGCTCTAGGCCCTCAGGCAAATCCGCGGTTATGCGCGATTCGCTTTCCACAAACACCAGTTCCAGTCGAGCTTCAAGCCCGAGTGTCATAGGTGTCATGCAACGCTGGCAGATCAGCGAGACTTGCGCCTCTACTTCCCCGTCTAACGCTGAACGGTCAACGACACGGTAAAACCGAAAACTAGCTCGAGCCTCCCCCTGTGTATCCGCCAGACTCGGCGTTAACCGGTGCATGGCTAAGATAGGATAAGTCTCGCTTAGCGTGGCCTTTTCTAGGGCCAGCAGCTTGACATCAACCCGCTCGGCTGTAGGCCTCTTCATAGGGGCCGGTATGATAGTCAGCCAAGGGCTTCCTGTCAAAAGCAAATTAACCGCAAATTATTGATTTGGCTGATTGATTCTTAAATCTTGTTGATTACCGTCACGCGCTCGGTCATCTTTGGCCGCCTAGCACTTCGCAACACTGCCATGGGATTTTAAAAAGCTATCATGTCCTCGCCTACCCCCGAACTGGTACTCGCCTCCACCTCGGCCTACCGCAAACTGCTCCTGGAGCGGCTGCAACTGCCCTTCACAACCGCCAGTCCTAAGGTCGATGAAATGCCACGTGCCGGAGAATCGCCACGGGCGCTCGCGCAGCGGTTGGCGACAGCCAAGAGCGAGGCGGTCGCCCAGGCTCATCCAAACGCCTGCGTCATTGGTTCAGACCAAGTGGCCGAGTGCGATGATCAAATTCTGGGCAAACCCGGCACGGTGGAAACCGCCTGGGCCCAGCTGTCTATTTGCAGTGGCCGGATCGTCAATTTTCATACGGCGGTGCGCGTGACCTGCCAGGCAACCGGTTTTTCTGAACTCCATGTGGACTTAACGCGAGTCAAGTTTCGCGTGCTGGAATCAGCAGAAATCGAACGCTACGTCGAATTGGATCAACCGCTGGATTGTGCTGGCAGCTTTCGCTCGGAAGGCCTAGGCATCACTTTGTTCGAGCATCTGGAATGTGAGGACCCCACCGGATTGATTGGCCTGCCGCTGATCTGGGTCGCCGGTGCCTTGCGCCGGTGCGGTTTGAACAGCCTAACAGCCCGCCCCTGCCCTTAAAGCCTAAGCGCTTGTCAGTGGCATCAGCGCCGCCGCCGACGCCGACTGCTGGACAACACATCAATCACGTTAGCCAATTCCGGTGGCAACGGTACGCTGACCTGGTAGGTTCGTCCGGCGTTAGGCCAATCTAAAGAAATCGATTGGGCGTGTAGGAACATTCGATCCAAGCCCATATCGCGCATTTCTTCGTTGAACTCTCGATCACCGTATTTGGGATCGCCCGCCACCGGGTGGCCGGCATGTTGGGCGTGGACACGAATCTGGTGGGTGCGCCCGGTGTCGATCTCCACCTGCATCAAGGTGGCGCGAGAACCAAAAAAATCAGCCGCCTCAAAAGTCGACCGCGCCTCCTTACCCGACTCATGGACGCGAACCATTCGTTCGCCCCCCTGTTTTTGTCGGGTGGCCAGCGGTACGTCCACCGTGGTGCGGCCCAGATTCCACTGGCCTTTGACCAGCGCCAGGTAGCGTTTTTCGACTTTTCCGTCACGAAACAGTGTGTGCAACTCGCGCAGTGTTTTTTTGTTACGGGCTACCAGCAACAAGCCGCTAGTCTCGCGATCCAGTCGGTGTACCAGCTCCAGCTCACTTTCATCCGGGCGCATGGCGCGTAAGGCCTCAATGACCCCGAACGACAAACCGCTCCCGCCGTGCACCGCCAGCCCCGCCGGCTTGCACAGCGCGATGAGATCTTTATCTTCCCGGACGATGGAGGACTCGACGACCTCGCGCAGCGACTTAGACACCACCAACGGGCTAGGCGCCTCGGACGGTGGTGGCGCGTCTTTACGCGGCGGCAGGCGAATCCGCTCACCCTCGGCGACCCGCTGATCGGGCTTGGCGCGCTTGCCATTAACTCGAACTTGTCCCGTACGCAGCAATCGGTAAATCAGCGAGCGCGGCAGACCTTTCATCGTGCGCAGCAGCCAATTATCCAACCGCTGGCCCGCATCGGAGGCCTCCACTAGAACGAAGGTGACCCCCGTTCCGGTGGCTGAAACCTCGCCGGCTTCACTGTTCTTGGATTCGTAAGACATTGATTCACTGGAATTCATAGCGTATATTCGGACCGTTATTGCAGACAACGCAGAAGCCGCGAAGCGGATTCTGGTTGTCGTGCCAGCGCGGCGCCCGTCCTAAGATCAGTTCGCATGCCGGCCAAGGAGCCGCCCGAACCGATCCGTGTGTGGTGTACCGCATAGTAGTTGGTTCTGGGCGGCCAGACCATCGCTCGACCGTTGGCTCAGACGCAGGTTCGCTCCGATACGCACGGCGACGCAAGCTTTAAGGCTCGCGCCGGACTAGTCAAAGACCCCTTAAGGAGTCTTTACGTATCGCGGCACCGCAAGGCGCGCTCACGGTTCGTGGAATCTTCAAGGCTTAGGCAGGCTGGGTGCGCAGCAAGTAAAATGTGCGCGCCGCCTCGGAAAATAACGATGACTGCAAACGAAAGTACGCATCACTTATTGTCGGCACTCGCCGACTGCCTCGCATTGTCCGAATCTCCACTCACCGTCGCGCGTCCTGCTGAGTCATGGTCATTAGTGACTTTAAAGTAGGATTTCATGAAGAGAATGTTAATCAATGCCACGCAGGCCGAAGAACTGCGTGTCGCACTCGTTGATGGCCAAAAACTATACGACCTCGCGATAGAGATACCGTCCAAAGAGCAGAAGAAAGCCAACGTCTATAAAGGCCGCATTGCCCGCGTAGAACCGAGTCTTGAGGCTGCCTTTGTCGAGTACGGCGGCAATCGTCACGGTTTCTTGCCACTCAAAGAAGTGGCGCGTGAGTACTTCAAAAGCAACCCGGCCAACGGGCGGATGAATATCCGCGAACTGCTCAGTGAAGGGCAGGAAATCATTGTCCAGGTTGAAAAAGAAGAGCGCGGCAATAAAGGCGCGGCATTAACCACCTTTGTAAGCCTGGCGGGTCGGTTCCTGGTGTTGATGCCAAACAACCCCCGAGCCGGCGGCGTTTCCCGACGTATTGAGGGCGAAGACCGCGAGGTCACCCGTGAAGCCATGGAAGCTCTGGAGATTCCAGACGGCATGGGTGCCATCGTGCGCACCGCCGGCGTCGGCCGTAGCACCGAAGAGCTGCAGTGGGACTTGAACAACCTGAAAGCCAATTGGGACGCCATCATCGAAGCGTCTAAAGATCGCGTCGCACCCTTTTTGATCTATCAAGAAAGTGATGCCGTGGCTCGTGCATTGCGCGACTACATGACCGATGACATCGGTGAAGTGCTCTGTGACGACGAGGGTGCCTATCGCCGCGGTCAGGAGTACATGACGCGTTTCATGCCGGTCGAGGCGCAGCGCAAGCTCAAGTTCTACGTGGATGAAGTGCCGCTGTTTACGCGCTTCCAGATCGAAAGCCAGATCGAGTCCGCCTACTCGCACAAAGTTAACCTGCCGTCGGGCGGCAGTTTAGTCATCGACCATACTGAAGCCTTGGTGGCGATCGATATCAACTCGGCACGCGCCACTCGCGGTGGCGATATTGAAACCACCGCGACTAATACCAATTTGGAAGCAGCCGAAGAGATTGCACGGCAGCTGAGGCTGCGCGATTTGGGCGGTTTGATCGTGATCGATTTCATCGACATGGAGCAGACGAAAAACCAACGTGCTGTCGAGGACATGATCCGTGACGCCGTCAAAATGGATCGTGCTCGAATTCAGATTGGCCGGATCTCGCGCTTCGGTCTTTTAGAAATGTCCCGCCAGCGCCTGCGCCCATCACTGGGTGAGTCGACTCATGTGGTCTGTGCGCGCTGCGATGGTCTGGGCATCATCCGTGGCGTGGAGTCCTTAGCGCTGGCTATTCTTCGACTGATCGGTGAGGAAGTTCGCAAGGATCGGACTTCCAAGGTCGTGGCTCAACTGCCCGTGGAAGTGGCTACCTTCTTGATTAACGAGAAGCGCCAGTGGCTGCGTGAGCTGGAGGGTCGCAGCGAGGTGGAAATCATCCTCGTGCCGAATCCGAACATGCAAACACCCAATTACTCGCTGCGTCGCGTCCGTGACGATGAGTTAGGCCTGGTTGAGAATGCCCAGGTCAGCTATCAGATGGCAGAACAACCCCCCGTTGAACTGCCCGTTCAAACCAGTGAACCGGTGAAGAGCGCGGCTGACACAGCGGCTGTGCGCCCAGTCGCCCCCAGCGCAAACGTACCGCCGCCAGTCGCCAACGTGTGGGCACCGAGCGCCGAGACCCCAGTAGCCGTCGCCAGTGCCGCCAACCCGGTCTATCGTGAAGGCATCTTCAAGCGGATTTGGGTCTGGCTGTTTGGTTCGGGCCCGTCAACTAGCCCAGATCAGGCCACACCCAAAAAAGGCACCGAACACGGTCGTGGTCGTCGCCCAGAGCGCGGTGGTCGTGACGGCCAACGTGACGGCTCTGATCGGTCTCGCGGGGAGCGCGGTCGCGGTGGCGATCGCAACCGTCAGGGTGGTGATCGCAACCGCAACGAAGGCCGTGGCGAGGCGCGTAGCGAACCCCGCAGCGAGAGCCGACCCGATAACAAACCGCGTAACGAGCGTTCCGAGGGGCGTGGCGACACGCGTCAACGCAACGACAACCGCGGCGATAACCGCGGCGATAACCGCGGCGATAACCGTGGTGATAACCGTGGTGAGCAACGCGCCGAAGGACGTGGGCCACGGCCGGCGGAATCCGGTCGCTCAGAGCGTAACGATCGCCCACGACAGGACCGTAGCGGTCCGGTCACCGAGACACGTGCTGAGACGCAGTCCTCGGCAGCCACATCGGCACCGGCCACTGAGGCTGAAAGTGCCGAACAAGCCCGTAACGGAACCGAGCCGCGTCGCCGTCGCCGTCGTGGCCGTCGTCGTGGCCGCGGTGATGGCACCGGCAGCAATAACGTAGCCGGTGGCGCACCGGCCTTGGCAGAATCCCTGCAAGGCCAGGACATTCCAGACATCGGCGATTCGGGTAAATTCCCGGTGCTGGATGTCGATGCCTACGAGCAACATGAGCGCGAAATCGCTGCCGCCTACGCGCAGCGGGAGCGTGAAATGGCCCAAGAACAACGCGCCACTCCGGTCGTGCACAACGCCGCTTTTGCTGTACAGGCGCATACGCCAGCGCCGACCATGCCAGCAGCAGCGCCCGCTGTGCATGAGCCAGTGGTGCACGAGCCCGCTGTCCACGAGCCAGCTGCGCATGCGCCAGCTGCAACGCTAGCCGAAATCGCGCACGCCCAAACCACGGTAGAGCCACCGCTTGACTCGCCCGCACCCGCGATAGCAACTCAGTCTCTGACCCCAGAGCCTGCGGTTGAGTCACCCGTCGCGGCGGCAAGCCCCGCAGAAACGGTTCATCCCAAGGCAGAGGCCGCACCGCATCCGGCTGCCGATGCCCCTGCGGTAGCCGTGGTGGCCACGTCAGCGATGGACGCGGTAACGGTCGAGTCTTCAACCGCCCTGCACCCCGTGGTGTCACCCACTCCACAGGCTACGGTCGCCTTAGCCGCGGATGGCCTCGCACAGCCCAGCCCGAGCACCGCCAGCCCAGGTAGTGCGCACGAGCCGTCGCATCAGGCCTAACGTGCAAGGTTAAGGCCAGAGCAGTAACCTAAAAGCCTCTGAAGCCCACAGCTTCAGAGGCTTTTTTGTTTCACCAGACGACAAGGTCTCCAATCGTGACGATGCAAGCCCTGGTAATTAAAGACGCTGAAGTCACCGACTACCCACAGATCTGTGACCTCAATGAACAGCACGTGCAGCACACCAGCGCGATGGATTTGTCGCGTTTAGCGCAGTTAGCCGCGTGGTCCTGCTATTTTAAGGTAGCGTGCACCGGCACCACGGTACGGGCTTTTTTGTTGGCGATGGACGATCGCTCAGCTTACCCCAACGAGAACTTTGCCTGGTTTAAACAGCGCTATGCGTCATTCGTCTACGTTGATCGCATTGTGGTATCCAGCCAAACCCACGGCCTAAAGTTAGGATCGCGGCTATACGAAGACCTGATTGCCTATGCACGCACTCGAGCCATTCGCGCCGTCACCTGCGAATACAATATCGTGCCGACCAATGAGCCGTCGCAGCGATTTCACGGCAAATTTGGCTTTACCGAGCAAGGCACCCAATGGCTGGACGAGGGCAAGAAGTGCGTGTCACTGCAGGTGCTCACGCTGTAACCGATTCAAAAATCTTGCGCGCCTACTGAACGTGAGCGCGCGCAACGATGTGCTTAGCCAGATGCGCAGCATCGTGCCAGACGCCCCATATAAAGGGCGATGCGCGACGCGTAAGCCACGGCAATCCAATAAAGTACAAGCCGGGAACGGCCGCCACACCTTGATCGTGTGCGGGTCGACCTTTGTCATCAAAGGCGTCGGCCTTTAACCAGCTAAAGTCGGTGGCATAACCGGTCGCCCAGACGATTGACTTGATTCGCGACTCCGACAAATTCACCGACGATAACGGATGGGTCACACACTCCGGATCGGCAGCCAGTTGATGCGCTTGCGGTTCTAGGGGTAAATCCAAGCCTTGCGCTTGTGCGTACTCATCTGCCTGCCTCAACACCCGCAGATAATCCGCGTCACCGCGTCGAATGTTGTCGCCTAGATCCGGAAGAATCTCTAAAACACCGTCCTTATACGGACCGGTGCGCCCCAGGAGAGTCACCCCGCTGGCTGCTAAGGCCCTAAAGTCCACGGTGTGACCGCCGCGTGCACCGCTGACCGCAATGGTCACGTGCTCGGTTCCCGGCCGCATAACTTTGGCATCCCACTCACCCAGGACGCCCAACCACCAGCAGAAATCTTTTCCCCGATAGCGACGGGGTGGACGATTGTGTGGGCCTACCGACAGATAAACGCGCCGGCCGGCACGAACCAACTCATCGGCAATTTGTACACCCGAGGAACCTGCACCGACCACCAACACGGCACCGGCCGCTAATTGCTCTGGATTACGGTAGGAGGAGGAATGCATCTGTTCGATGCCAGTCTCTGCCGGTACCAAAGTAGGAATGAGGGGGCGCTGAAAGGGTCCCGTGGCCACCACCACATTTTTGGCAACGATCTCGCCGCTGGAGGTCTGTACATGGAACTCGCCGCCAAGAGTACCCACCTGCAGGGATTGGACTTCCACACCGCATCTGACCGGGGCGGCGATTTGCTGTGCGTAGCCCTCAAAATACTCAACAATCTGCGCCCGACTGGCAAAGCCGTCTGGATCTGTCTGAGCAAAGGTCTTGTTGGGAAAACGATCGTGCCAGGCCGGGCCATTAGCCACCAGCGAGTCCCAGCGCTCGGTGCGCCAACGCTCAACAATGCGATGCCGCTCCAAAACCAAATGCGGCACACCCTGTAGGCTTAAGTGCTCGCTCATGGCCAAACCGGCTTGCCCTGCGCCAATCACCAGAGTATCGATCATTTCGCTAGACATCATCCAAACTCCAATCTTACCCATCCGGGTCTGATGCACTTTTGACCTAAAGCCCAGCGCTTAACCCACTTGTTATCACTCATCACCAGACAAAAAAGTGCCGATAACTCTAGACTAAAAAGCTATCCCTCGGCCGTCGCCATTAAATTTTTTGCAACGCCCGCGTAGCGGCTCAATAACCCGCGCGCGCCGCGCATACACAGATCCAAAACCGTCTCGAAGGCCGCAGCACCCGCGTAATAAGGATCCGGCACCTCAGCATTAAGGCCGCAGTCGGAGTCACTTAAAAACAAACGCACTTTGCTTATGAACCTGTCAGGACAAATGGCCAGCACGTCACGAAGGTTGTGCTGATCCATCACGAGAATCTGATCAAAAGCGTCAAAGTCGTTCGCCTGTATCAAGCGTGCCCGCAGGTGCGCCATCGCAATGCCGCGCACCGCTGCCGCACGCACCGACCGATGATCGGGTGGCTCACCGATATGATAGCCATGCGTGCCAGCCGAATCTATCTGCCAGTGCGCCTGCAGACCGAGGCGTTGAACGGCATCTGCAACAACCGCCTCAGCGGTGGGCGAGCGGCAGATATTACCCTTACAGACGAATAAGACTCGCGGCATTAATCGGCTTGCCCGCAGACGCCTGAGGCCTCAATGAGCGCGGTGACTCGAGCCAAATCCTCCTCGGTATCCACGCCCGGACCGGGTACTGCGGCGGCGTTGGCAATGGCAATAGACCAGCCCTGCTCCAACACCCGTAACTGTTCCAGTCTTTCGGTGCGCTCCAGCAAACTTGGCTCTAAGGTTGCCAGCGCTTTCAAGGTACTCACACGGTACGCATAAATACCCAGGTGCCGAAAGGCACCCGACCAAGGATCCAGGCTCTGTGGGCCGGCCGATGCCAACTGCCGATGCCAAGGCAAGGGCGAGCGACTAAAGTACAACGCGCGCCCGGCCGCACTGACTACTTTGACCACATTAGGATCTAAAAAATCAGGCCAATCGGTGACCGGAGTCATCAAGGTGGCCATCACGCAATCCGGTGCAGCGGCCAGCAGGTGAGCAACCTGAGCGATGTTCTCAGGCGGCAGCAAAGGCTCATCACCCTGCACGTTAATGACAATCCAACTATCGTCCCACCCCTCGCGCGTGGCGACTTGCGCCAAGCGGTCGGTTCCCGAAGGATGATCGCTGTCAGTCATCAGCGCTCGGCCACCAAAGGCAGTAGCCGCCTGACTGATTCGTGCATCGTCAGTAGCCACCAAGACTTCGCCAATCGCAGCGTTAACAGCCTGCCGGTAAACACGCTCCAGCATGGTTTTTCCGGCAATCATCCGCAGTGGCTTACCCGGCAGTCGGGTGGACCCAAAGCGCGCCGGAATGACCACCTTGAACATGCTTAGCGGGCCAATAACGGGTCTTCAGGCAGAAGGCTTGCCGCCTCCTCCTCTAACATAATGGGAATCCCATCCTTAATCGGATAGGCCAATCGATCCGCACGACAGATCAACACAGCGGCACTCTTCGCATAAACCAACGGGCCCTTACACGCGGGGCACGCCAACACATCCAGCAATCTCGTGTCCAAAGGTCACCCCCCATTCAACGTTCTTAGGCCTTTACGTCGCGCCAGAAACAGCGCATCCACAGCGTCCAGCAGTCGCTCGGCGTCGGCTGACGCCAACTCCGCCTCAACCTCCACGTACCAGTGCAAAGGGGTCGCCCAGCGCTGGTATTTTACGGCATCTTTTTCCGTCATTAGCACCGGTAAGCCATCACCGAAGGAAAGCTCGGCGCCCTTAAACGTCACATGATCGGCCAGCGCGTGCGGCAGTATCTTAAGGCCTGCCACTTTCAGCGCGTCAAAAAAACGCTGCGGGTGGCCAATCCCGGCAGCCGCGTGCACACAACGCCCCGACCACAGGCTTAATGGCTCGCGCCGGCCATCACTGAGTCGCACCACCGCGCTAGGTCGCAGGTCCATGCGAATCGCCCCGCTAGGCCCACCGGCACCGTTACTCACCACAAAATCGACCTGCCCTAACCGTCGCCGATCCTCGCGCAAGGGGCCGGCCGGCAACCACCAGCCATTGCCCAGCCCGCGTGCCCCGTCGATCACAACAATTTCCAGATCGCGTGCCAGACGATAGTGCTGTAACCCATCATCGCTAATCAAAACATCCACTTCGCCCACCAGCAACCGCGCGGCCGCTACTCTGTCGGCGCCCACAGCGACTGGCACCTGGCTACGGCGAGCTAACAGGTGGGGTTCGTCACCCACCTGATCGGCCGAGTCCAGCGCGCTCACCCTTCGCGCGTGCTTGGCTTTTACGCCATAGCCTCGGCTAATGATTCCCGGACGCAATCCACGTGCGCGCAAGGCTGCCGCTAACCAAAGAACCAGCGGCGTTTTACCGGTGCCTCCGACAGTTAAATTGCCAACCACAATCACCGGCCGTGGCAGCTTACGTGTGGGGAGAATCCCGGCGCGGTAGAGCCGGCGCCGCAGCCCTACCAGTGCGGCAAAGAGCAACGACATACCGATCAAACCCAGACCCGGGCGGTTTTTGGAGTACCAAACGCGCTGCAAATAGTCCTGCACGCTCAGCCCGCCAACTCCCGCTGGTAGAGTGCCGCATAAGCACCCTTTTGAGCCAACAAGGCCTCGTGCCGACCCGACTCCACCAAACGCCCATCCTCGATCACAAGGATTTGATCAGCGGACTCCACGGTGGCTAGGCGATGGGCAACCACCAGCGTGGTGCGGTTGGCCATCAGCTGACTTAGCGCATCGCGCACGATACGCTCGGATTCATTATCCAGTGCCGAGGTGGCTTCATCTAAAATCAAAATCGGTGCGTCACGCACCAGAGCTCTGGCGATCGCGATGCGCTGACGTTGGCCTCCGGAAAGCAGCACGCCGCGGTCACCTACCGGAGTATCCAGGCCCCGCGGTAGGCTGTCGGTAAACTCGAGAAGATGGGCCGCCCGCGCCGCATCCTGTAATCGGGCCTCAGCGACATGCTGGGTGTTAAAAATAATGTTCTCGCGAATGGTCCCCTCGAGCAGAACCACGTCCTGGCTGACCAAACTGACGTTGGCACGCAAATCTGCCAACCGGTAATCGCGCACATCATGCTCATCAACGCAGACCCGACCCTTAGTAACATCATAAAAGCGCGCAACCAAGCCAACCAGGGTCGACTTACCACTGCCCGAACGCCCGATGATGGCAACCTTCTGCCCCGGTTCTACCCAAAAGCTGACCTCAGACAGGGCTGGCTCTTTATCCGCGTAGGCAAAAGACACCGCCTCAAAGCGAATAGCCCCTCGTGCACGCACCAGCGCGCGCTGACCTAAGTCCGGCTCGCCCGGTTGATCCAGCACTTTAAACACGCTTTCTCCGGCCGATAGTCCTTGCTGCAACGAACCCGACACAGCGATCAGCCGTTTGAGAGGTGCCGGCATGGTCATCAACGCGGTCATAAAGCCGGTGAACTGTCCAACGGTCATGCCGTGCGCGAGAACGGTACCAATCGCTACATAAAGCACGGCGGCTAAGGCTATGGCCGCTAATAATTGCACTACCGGATTGGCTATCGCGCGCACGCGAATCATTTTCATGTTTTGAAATCGATTCGCTTCGATGGAGGCCTCAAAGCGTTGCGCCTCATAGGCCTGAGCATTAAACAACTTAATAAGCCGGTGCCCATCCAAAGCTTCCTTGGCCACCTTGGTCAGGTCGCCCATGGAGTTTTGGATACGCGCCGAATAACGCCTAAAGGCCTTATTCACGGCTTGAATCAGTCCAGCGATCAGTGGTGCCACGGCTAAGACAAAAAGAGTCAAGCGCCAGTTCTGATAGAGCAAATACCCGAGCAAGCCGATGATTGTCAGGCTGTCCTGAATCATAGAGGTCACGGTATTGGTCGCCGCTTCGGCGACCAACTCGGTATTAAAGGTCAAGGTGGACAGTAATTGAGCGGATGAATTTCGATCGTAGAAGGCGCTAGGCAGATCCAGAAAATGACGAAACAGATCCGCTCTTACCGCCTTGACGATCTGCCGGCCGATCCAGGCCATGGCGTAGACCGACAGAAAATCACCCACCCCGCGCCAGGTAAAAAGCGCGATCAACTGCAAGGGCACCTCGTAGAGCACCCGGGGATCCTGCCGAACAAATGTCCCGTCTAAAAAGCTCTGAACCAACTTAGCTTGCACGACGCTGGCTGAGGCAAAAAGCATCATGCCAACGACGCCGACCAAAAACATAGGCCAATACGGATGCGCATAACGCAGTAAGCGCCTGTAGACCTGGGCGGCAGGCAGTGAGGTAGCCTCAGAGGAAGTCGGCGTAAGGGTCATAGTCAGTGGATCATGGGCTTGTGGTGACGCCAGCAGGCGCCGCCGGCGCCTGTAATGGCTGACTCTCATTAACCGTTGCGATGTTGACCTGGCTAAAGCCGACGCGCCCCGCTACATCCATTGCCGTGACAACCGCCTGATGCGTGGCACGCGCATCGGCACGCAGCGTAATGGCGCGGCCCTTAGCTTCCGGGGCCACACGCTCTAACGCCGTGCGCAGAGTCGCTGCACTCGCATTAACCAGTGGCCGGTCATTAATACGGTACGTGCCATCGGCCAGCACACTGATCACAACCGCCTCCTCGGCCGAGTGATCCACCGTATCTGTGGCCTGAGGAAGATGGATCTTTAAGCGCCCATCGGTGACGAAGGTCGTGGAGACCATAAAAAACATGACCAAAAGCAAAATGACATCAATCAACGAGGTGACATTGATCTCAGGCTCTAACTCACGCCGCGATCGAAAGTTCATAGCGAGCCACGTCGCCGTTTATCGCCAATCCATTCCGCTTCGGTACGTTTCTCGTCCAGCGCCTGAATCAATCCCAGCGCTTCTTTCTCCATCGCGATAATGAGTCTGTCGATGCGCCCGCGCAAATAGCGATAGGCCACCAACGAGGGAATAGCCACACACAGGCCCGCCGCTGTGGCAATTAGGGCCTGACCAATCCCCCCGGAGAGTACGCGTGGATCGCCCGCCGCACCGTGGGTGATCGCGTTAAACGCCGAGATGATTCCCACCACCGTTCCCAACAGACCGAGTAACGGCGAGACCGAAGCGATTGTGCCGAGCATGTTTAAAAACTGTTCAAGCTCATGCGCCACGTGCCGTCCGGCATCTTCAATGGCTTCCTTGACCACCTCGCGCGGTCGATTTCGCTGCGCCAAACCGGCCGCTAAAATTTGCCCTAACGGGGAGTTCTGTTCGAGCGCACCGATATGCTTATCATTAACCTCGCCAGCCGCAATCAATCGCGAGACTCGCTCTAAAACACCGGCCGGCGCGACTCTGGAAGGCTGCAAACTCCACAGTCGCTCCGCAATAATGGCGCAGGAGACGATCGAACAGCCAATGATCGGCCACATGACCGGACCGCCTGCCAAAATCAGTTCCCACATTGTAAAACCCCGCAAAGTAAGCCGCCTGCCGTCGCCATACTCTCCACAATACCCACAAATGCGCTGCCGCTAAAGCACCCGCAGCGCCGGCGCCCCAGGTTAACGCTCGACGAGTCGCCCCTCTTGAAGTACGACGGTACGCCCCATCCGCGCGGCCAGCCGTTCGTCGTGAGTCACGATAACCAAACTGGTTCCCAGCTGGCTATTAAGCTCGAGCATTAACTCAAAGACGTGTCCGGCATTGCCGCCGTCCAGATTGCCCGTAGGCTCGTCAGCCAACACTAAAGCCGGACGGGTAACCAAAGCACGGGCTACCGCGGCGCGTTGGCGCTCACCGCCAGATAACTGCGCAGGGCGATGAGACAATCGGCTGCTAAGTCCGACTTTTGAAAGCATATCCTCAGCAGCCGCAAAGGCCTCGCCAGAACCCATACGGCGCACCAGAAGTGGCATCGCTACGTTCTCCAGCGCGCTGAACTCCGGCAGCAGATGGTGAAACTGATAAACAAAACCCACGGCGCGATTGCGTAACTCACCACGTGCCGAGTCACTCAAATCCGACATCACCTGGCCATTAATTTTTACTCGCCCCGAACTGGGTAAATCCAGCCCGCCTAGCAATTGCAGCAAGGTGGTCTTACCCGACCCGGAGGCACCGACTATCGCAATTCGCTCGGCTGTCTTGACGGTGAGCGAAACTCCCGTGAGCACATCCAGCCGAACAGGACCCTGTTGAAAGCTCTTCGTTACCGAATCCGCATGCAGCGTTGGAACATCCAACTCAGACGTCATGACGTAAAGCCTCCGCCGGCAAGGTGCGTGCCGCCCACCAGGCCGGAAATAGAGTAGACAAACAAGCCAAAAGAAATGAAATCACGGCAATTTTCCAAACATCACTTAAGCGAATACGCGCCGGCAACTCATCAATGAAATACACGCGCGCGTCAATCAATGTCACCCCAAGAATATGTTCTAGCCCATGAACCAGTTCGGTGATGTGAGCCGAGACCAGGCAGCCTAAGCCAACGCCGAGGACCGTGCCCATTAAACCAATAGCCGTGCCTTGCGCGAAAAACGTTAGCAGCAAACGTCTGGGCGAAAAGCCCAAGGTGCGTAAAATAGCGATGTCATGACGCTTCTCCCGGACCAGCATCACTAAGGTAGACACAATATTAAAAGCAGCAACCGCAACGATGAGTAACAAGATCACAAACATGATGGATTTCGTCGTTGCTATAGACTGGAAAAAATTAGCATGCGCACGCGTCCAGTCATTGACGTAATAGCCACCGCCAAGTTCAACGGCAACCTCGCGCACTATACGTGGCGCTTGATAGGGATCATCAAGTCGCAAACGTAAGCCACTCACCGTATCCCCCATACGATACAGGTGACTGGCATCTACTCTATTAATGTAGGCAATATGACGGTCATACTCATACATCCCCGAGTCAAAGATACCGCTCACCACCAACCGCCGCGTACGCGGAATGACTCCCGCAGGACTCGCGGTGCCTTGCGGCGTAAAAAGCATCAGGCGATCTCCGAGCTTAACGCCCAGTGCCTGCGCCAACGACCGCCCCAGAACCACCCGGTAGCTGCCTGCCTCTAAGGAGTCTAAATGACCCGAAATCAGCTTCGAGGCGACATTGGATACGCGTCCTTCGTCACCTGGATCAATGCCCTTTACTTGCGCGCCACTGACTTGAGTGCCAGCCACCAACAAGGATTGGCTCTCGATAAAAGGAGCGCAGGCTGCCACACCCGGGTGTGCACAGGCGCTGTCCTGAAGTTTGGGCCAATCCGCCAGTCCACCGTCCAGACCGGTCAACGTCGCGTGCGCGGTCATATCCAGGATACGACTGCGAAGCTCATCCTCAAAACCGTTCATCACGGATAAAACGATAATTAAAACGGCCACACCAATGGCGATGCCGAACATGCCGATGAATGCAATAAAGGACAAAAAACCGTTATCGGTACGGGCTCGCAGATAGCGTGAGGCCAAGCGCAACTCTAACGGCCAGTTAGCGCGGTTACTCATAGCGCAACGCCTCAGCAGGCTGGGTGCGCGCGGCACGCAGGGCCGGATATACCGTAGCCAGCAGGGTCAGCAAAAAGGCCGCAGTGGCGATTAATATGACATCCGAGGATTCAATAACCGAAGGAATCTTAGTCACGTAGTAAACGTCTGCACTGAAAATCTGAAAGTGCAGCAGCTTCTGAATGAAAGCCATGATGGGCTCGGCGTAGTAAGCCAGCAACAAGCCTAGCAAAATCCCAAGCGTTGTCCCGGCCCAACCAATGATCAAGCCTTGCGACAGGAAGATTCCCACAACGCCTTGTTCGCTTAATCCCAGCGTTCGTAGGATGGCAATATCCGTGCGTTTAGCACGAACCACCATCACCAAGGACGCCACAATGTTAAAGGCGGCCACGCCCACAACCAGTAACAGCATAAGGGTCATCATGGTTTTTTCTAGGCGGATGGCGTGAAAGTAGGTGGCGTTCTCCTGCGTCCAATCACGCACGATCGTCTGCCCGCCCAATGTCGACGCTACCAGACGCGCTAGGCGCGGCGCTGAGTATAAATCCTGCATTTTCAATCGCAGGCCTTCAGGCCCGGTACTTGACGTAAAGGCTTGGGCGTCCGCTAAGCAGACCAAGGCTAAGACACCATCATGGTCTTGCAGGCCGACCTCAAAAATTCCGCTAACGGTAAAACTCCGGATGTGGGGCGTCACATCGCCCGTCTGCGCATCCACTTGCGGAATCATCACGCTAATCTCATCACCGACCGCCACGTTGAGCTGGGAGGCCAGTCCACGCCCCAGCACGATCCGCTGGCTGCCAGGGCTGAGCTCGCCTAGCGATCCTTCGACCATGCTTTGACTGATTGTCGACACTTGTGGCTCTAAGGACGGTTCTATGCCCCGTAACAAGCCGCCGGTCATCTCGTCGCCGTGGGTAAGCAGCGCTTGACGCTCCAGATAAGGCGCAACCCCCACAACCCCCGCCACGGCCAGAGCAGCCCGTCGCTGGGAGGGCCAGTCCGTCAGGGGCTGGTCCTGACTGACCGTGGCGTGCGCCGATAAACTCACGAGTCGCTCGCGCAATTCAGCCTCAAATCCGTTCATGACGGACAAAATAGCGATCAGGGCGGCAACGCCTAAGGCCACCCCAAGCAACGAGGCCCAGGTGATAAAGGAGACAAAAAAGCCCGCCTCGCGCGAACGCGCATAACGCCAGCCTACAAACAGTTCCAAGGGCTTAATCATGACCGCGGATTAAAGCACAGCCCGAGCGAGAAGGAGCGGCCAGTCTGTCACGCCGGTGCCTACGCCCCGGGCCGTTTCCCAGGTTTTCAACAAGGCTACTGGGATGACACGTCTACGGGTATGATTGCGCGCCGCGCGGCCAGTCCTCGCGGCCCTTTACTGCCTAAAACGACCCAGAACCCCACCGTGCACACCGTCCTTAACCCTCGCCTACCCTTGGCCGGCGCCCGAATCGACTGGGGCCAGCTCTACGGAGCTGGGCTGTCCATGGCTATTGCTGAGGCGGCGCGCAGCCACGTAGGTCCCGTGCTGGTGACCGTTGCCAGTAGCCGGGAAGCCGAGAAATTTGCCACGGAGCTGGCATTCTTCGCGCCGGATCTGCCGCTGGTGCCTTTGCCTGATTACGAGACGCTGCCCTACGACGTTTTCTCCCCGCATCCGGACATCACGTCGACCCGTTTAGCGACCCTGGCGCGATTGCCTGATCTGCATCGGGGCATCGTCATCGCCGGTGTCGATGCACTGATCAGCCGCCTGCCGCCCGCCGCCTACGTCCTGGCTCACACCCTAAATCTCAATGTGGGTGACAAGCTGCATTTGGAAACGCTGCGTGAGCGGCTGGTGCAAGCCGGCTACGCCGCTGTCAATCAGGTGATAACCCACGGTGAATTTGCGGTACGCGGCTCGCTTTTGGATCTCTATCCGATGGGCAGTGAGCAGCCGTTTAGGATTGATCTTTTTGATGATGTGATCGACAGCATCCGCACCTTTGATCCGGAGACCCAACGCAGTCTTGAAAAAGAGCCGTCGATCCGCTTGCTACCGGCCCGTGAGTTCCCACTCACACCAGATGCCATAAAAGAATTTCGTCTGCGATACCGCGCCCGCTTTGAAGGTGACGTCACTCGCTCGCAGGTCTATAAGAGCGTTAGCGAAGGTAACCCCGTGGGTGGGATTGAGTATTACCTGCCGCTGTTTTTCCCAAGTCTATACACGCTGTTTGATTATCTTCCAGCCAGTACTTTATTAATTGATACCGCGTCGCTGAGCCAAACCCTGCCGCAGACTTTGGCCGACATTGCAGAGCGCTATGAGCAGCGCCGTCATGACATCGAGCGCCCCATCTTGGCACCCGATGAGATATTCGTAACGGTTGATGAACTCAATGCCTTAAGCCAGAGCAAGTCGACCATTGTGGCTTCAGCGGCCAAGGTAGAGCCTTTCAGCGCGGCCAGCCAAGGCCATGACTTTTACAACTTCAGCCTGATCCCGGCGCCGGCCTTGCGCGTGGACCCACGGGTAACGCCAGCGGCCGGAGCCCTTATTCGCTGGTTGGGAGATTTTCAGGGCCGCACTCTGATCGCAGCGGAATCGCTAGGCAGACGTGAAGTTATTCTCGAGATTTTGCGCTCATTTAAGCTTTCCCCCCTGGCCGTCAACACGTGGGAGGAGTTTTTAAACACTGACGCAACGCTGTGCATCACCGTGGCTGGCACGGTAGCAGGTCTCATCGCCCCGGATGCGCACCTGGCGATCATTGGCGAAGAACAACTGTACGGGGAACGTGCCCGCCAGGAGCGGCGTAGGCGACGTTCGGAACGTGATCCAGAACAGATCTTACGCGAGCTAAAGGATCTGACCATCGGTGCGCCGGTGGTCCATGAAGATCACGGCTGCGGGCGTTATCAAGGATTGAAAACGCTGGATATAGATGGGCAGGCCGCTGAGTTCTTGGTCTTAGAGTACTTAGGCGGCGACAAGCTTTATGTACCGGTTACAGCCCTTTCTAGGGTTGCACGCTACACCGGCGCGGCACCCGAGGCCGCACCGTTGCATAAATTGGGTGGCCAGGAATGGCAAAAGGCCAGAAAAAAGGCCGCTGCACGTATTCGCGACGTAGCTGCCGAGTTGCTTGATCTGTACGCGCGGCGTGCGGCGCGCCAAGGCGTCAGCCTGTCGGCCAAGGATCAAGAGTACGCGGCGTTTCAGGCAGGCTTTGCCTTTGATGAAACCGAGGATCAGGAGTCCGCCATTGCCGCGGTACTCAATGATCTAAAATTAGACAAACCCATGGACCGAGTGGTCTGTGGTGATGTGGGTTTTGGCAAGACCGAAGTGGCGTTGCGTGCCGCCTTTGTAGCCGTACAAGCCGGCAAGCAAGTAGCCGTATTAGTGCCAACCACCTTACTCGCTGAGCAACACTATCAAACCTTTGCCGATCGCTTTGCGGACTGGCCAGTTCGCGTTGCCAGCCTGTCCCGTTTTCGTTCGGGTAAAGAATCGCAAGCGATCCTACAGGGTGTCACCGCCGGTACCGTTGATATCGTTGTTGCTACGCACCGACTTTTACAAAATGACATCGCCTTCAAAGATCTGGGCCTGATCATCGTTGACGAAGAACATCGTTTTGGCGTCCGCGACAAGGAAAAACTAAAAAGGTTGCGCGCCGACGTCGACGTGCTCACCTTAACGGCAACGCCTATTCCTCGTACGCTGAATATGGCACTGGGCGGCTTGCGCGATTTATCGCTGATCACCACCCCGCCTGCCGAGCGAGTTGCAGTACAGACCTTTGTTATGGAATGGAACGACGCGGCCGTCAGAGAGGCCTGCCTGCGTGAAATTCGCCGTGGTGGCCAGATCTATTTCCTGCATAACTCCGTCGAGACGATTGAGAAAAAAGCCGCTGAACTGCGCCGTTTGCTGCCTGAAGCCGATGTGCGCGTGGGCCATGGCCAAATGCGCGAGAGGGATCTCGAGCAATTGATGCTCGACTTCCACCATCGGCGTTTCAATCTTTTAGTCTGTACCACGATTATTGAAAGCGGTATCGACGTACCTACGGCGAACACTATTTTAATCGACCGGGGCGATCGCTTTGGGTTAGCCCAGCTCCATCAGCTAAGGGGCCGAGTCGGGCGTTCGCATCATCGTGCGTACTGCTACATTATTCGCCCACCGATCCAGGCACTGACTGACGACGCTAAGAAGCGTCTTGATGCTATTGAATCGCTCGACGAGCTGGGTGCTGGATTTGTTCTGGCCACGCATGACTTAGAGATTCGTGGTGCTGGTGAACTATTGGGCGACGAGCAGAGCGGTCAGATTACTGAAATTGGCTTTACGCTGTATTTGGAGCTTTTAGAAAGAGCCGTAAAGGCCTTACAAAATGGCCAGGAGCCAGACCTGGAAAGCCCCTTGCATGCCGGCCCGGAAATCAATTTGAACATTCCCGCGCTGTTGCCGGATGACTACATTCCCGATGTTCATTTACGTCTGGTTCTTTACAAGCGCATCAGTGCCGCCCCCGACCGGACAGAACTCAACGACTTGAAAGCCGAACTGGTGGATCGCTTCGGCCCGCTACCGACCGCCGCTCAAGCGCTGTTTCGAGTGACTGCGCTTAAACTCAAAGCCGCGCCCATCGGCATACGGCGCTTGGAAGTCGGCCCGTTGGGCGGGGTCACCGAATTTAGTGCCGAGCACAAAGTAGACCCGCTCAAAGTTCTACAACTGGTCAGCAAAGAGCCGAAAACCTACCGCCTTGATGGACCCAACAAATTGCGTTTTGCGGGCAAGTTTGAGCTCAGTGAGAGTCGTTTCGACATTGCTGATCAGGTGCTCACGCGCCTGGGACTGGACTGACGCCTTAGCCGATGACCTGAGGTAAACTGATGCCTGTGAAGCGATCCACCTCTCTGCTGTTAGCCCGCCGCGAATTTGTTCTGGGCCTGCTGGCGTTACCTGCAGTCGCTCAATCGGCTGCCCCTATAGCCGGCTCCCCCGACTCGGGTCATCTGCTGTTAGAGGCGGTATTCTTTCGTCAAGCAACGCCCAAAAGCGGCAAGCCAACGGCACCGGTGGCCAACGCGACAGCCAACGCAACCCTGACGCCCTTACTGGCCGGTCTGCGTCGGGCCGGCTATCCCCTGCTGGGCCAGTTAGCTATCCATTTGCCGGTTGCCGCCGGTGCCACGGGAGTAATAAAGCTGGAGGAGAGTCTGCCCGGCGCCGGCCTGGTCGGCCGCTTATCGCTAGCACGCAGTCAGTTACTCACCATCCAGCTCAACGCCCACTGCGAAGATTGTCGCACCACGGACGACATTGACGAGCATCGGCGAGTCAAGTTCGGTGAGCGACACTATTTCGATAGCCCGGTGATCGGTGCCATCTTGAGTGTTAACCCGCTAACCGGCGAGTCGTAAACGCTAAGCCTATACAGCCGACCTAATCAGCAGGCCAACACACTAAGCTGGCGCGATTACGGCCACCCTCACGGCTTTGCTGTAATGCCACTTTAGCATCAGTGAGCATCTGCTCTGGTGTGCGTTTAACGCCCGCGTCGCGTTTAGGACTCCAGTGTGTCAGGCCGATACTGAGGCTAACTGTTGACGATACGCCGGAGCGTGGGTGATGAATGTGCAGATCACGTACGCGCGCGGCTAATTGCCCTGCATGAACCAAGGCCTGAGCCGGAGTCTGTCCGATCCCTAGAGCCATAAAGGTTCCTCCCTCGCTGCGGGCCAGTAAGTCACTGCCGCGTCGCAGGCCGCTTTTAAGCGCACGCCCGACCATCTTAATCAGACCATCTCCGGCATCCCGTCCAAAGGTATTGTTGTAAGCACCCAAGGCATCAATATCCAGTATCAACAGCAGTAGAGCATGCTTATCGCGAGCGGCAATCTGGAAGTCTCGGATAAAAAATTCTTTGAATAGATCCTCGTGCAGCAAACCGGTGAGGCGATCATCGCGCACGATCAGCGGGCGACTCATAGCCGGTAGCGCCTGCTCGATCTCGGGCACCACTGCCTCAAGCCCAATCAGATAGCGGGCACTGCCCGCCGGAGAGGGCAAGGGCATCAACTGCATATTGATCGGTCGGTCACCCAACGTCACCGACAAGGTCACCGGTTGTTTGGCCGATACCCGTAGCAAAAAATCAGCCATTTGGGCGCCGCCCGGCGGCCAACCCAATAGTGAGGCCAAGGGGCGTGGCCCCATCAGCCCTCCCCCCGCGCCTGCAGGCACCGCGTTCGCATAAAACACCGTAGGCTCTGATTGATTCAAATCAATCAACAGAACCCCGCGCGGCAAATACGCCAGCAACGCAAGCACTAACTCAGGCGAAAGATCCATCTCAGCTATCCGGCCGAGTTAGCATCAAATCCGGCGGCGCCTGCATCAAAGCCGCAACGGTCGCAGCGCAGCGCTGCCACTGAGCTGAATCACGCAACTGAGCACGTGCCTGCTCCGTACTGGCACCCCGTCCGTGTAAGCGCGCCAGTCGCAAAGCACGCACGGGCTCTAATTGCACCGCGTCGCTGTCCAAAACCTTGATGACCGACGCACGGTCATTACAAACAGGCAACACATCGCAGCCAGCATCATAGGCAAGCCGTGCCCGCTGTACGATGTCACCGAAGGCGGCAGCTCCTGCCATACTCAGATCGTCTGCAAACACCGCGCCACGAAAATCGAGCTCTTTACGCAAAATTTGGGTAATCCAGCGCCTCGACAGACTAGCGGGAAGTTCATCAACCTCAGGGAAAACCACGTGCGCGGCCATGATGGAGGGCAGGCCGTTCGCGATGAGATATCGATAGGGCTTAAGGTCATTGTCCAGATCAGCAAATTCGCGGCGATCCGTGGGCAATGCAATATGGCTGTCAGCGACCACCGCTCCATGGCCAGGAAAGTGCTTGGCCGTAGCAGCCATCCCCGCCTCACGCATGCCAGCCATTACGCCAGCGGTTACCACGCAAACGGCTTCGGCATTTTTATGCGCTGATCGATCACCGATGATTTCTGACACGCCGTAGTCCAGATCGACCACCGGCGCAAAAGCAATATCCACACCGATCACACGCAATTCAGCAGCGAGCAGCCAACCTACTTGTCTGGCCAGATCACGCACCTGATGCTTATCACGGTTGTATTCACGACCCAGAGCACGCAACGGCGGCAGGCGCGTAAATCCCTCACGAAAGCGTTGAACGCGTCCGCCTTCATGATCTACCGCGATTAAAAGCGGTGGCCGGCGCAGCGCCCGGATCTCATCCACCAACTGGGTCACCTGGGCGACATTTTCGTAGTTTCGACTGAACAAAATGACAGACCCAACCAGTGGGTGCTCCAGGATATCTCTATCTTCCGGCAGCAGTGACTTACCGGGCACATCGACCATTAAAGGACCCAAAGTCATGACCTACCCCTTAACCCCTGTTGCTCGTCAGTGCTCCACAAACTGTACGGCCGAGCGCCCAATCTAAAATTGTAGTAGCGCTGCTCGTGCGTGACCTCTATACCCAGCCATGCGGGCCGCGCAAAGACCTCATCGACCGCAGATAACTCGATCTCAGCTACAATCAGACCCGCGTTATCACCTAAAAACTCATCGATCTCCCAAAGATGACTGCCGATTGTCACGTGATGACGGACCTTATCAAGCAGCGGCTTCTCACACAAATGCTCCAGCATTTGGCTCGCGTCGCTCACCGGAATCGGGTATTCAAATTCTAAGCGGGCGAGCTGATGAGTCATTGACTTGGCACTAAGCCACGCCTGCTCTGCTTTTATACGCACACGCACCGATGCTAACGCCACGTTAGCCAGATAGCCCTGACAAATGCGATCAGACCGGTGCACAAGGGCACGCCAGTCATCGTTGGCCAGCAGAAATTTCCTTTCAATCTCAACAGCCATTAAACCAGCACTCCTCTGAACACCCCGCGAGTCTGGGCGATGCTCTTTAAAAGCTTAGCGAGGCTCAAAGACGGCGATGGATTCAACGTGCGCCGTATGCGGGAACATGTCCATAATTCCCGCTGCAATCAGCTTAAAGCCGTGCTCTTCGACTAAAATTCCCGCATCACGCGCCAAACTTCCGGGATGACAAGAGATATACACCACTCGGGCAGGCGTTTTGGCAGCAATCAGGGGAAGCATTTCCCTGGCTCCCACGCGAGGCGGATCCAATAAAATCTGATCATAACGATCCTTGGCCCAGGCCAAGCCCGTTATATCCTGACTCAAATCAGCTACCGCAAAAGTAGCATTGGTAATGCCATTGCGTTGCGCGTTAGCACGTGCTCGATCAATCAGTCCGGCATCACCCTCTACCCCGTGTACCGAACCGCAAACACGCGCTAAAGGCAGCGTAAAATTGCCCAGGCCGCAATACAGATCCAGCACCGAGTCAGTGGATGACGCTTCCAGCCAGGTCAGCGCATGACCAATCATCTGTTGGTTCAAGGACCCGTTAACCTGAATAAAATCCAGAGGCTGAAACTCCAATTCGACTTGATAGTCGGGAATACGATAAGTCAGCGCTTGGGATGGCAACAAAGGTGCAGCGGTGGCTATACCGCCCGGTTGCAGCCAAACATCGACCCGATGCTGGGTTCCAAAGGTGAGCAACTTTTCCCGATCCGCCTCGGTGATGGGTTTTAAGTTCCTAAACACCAGGGCTATCGATTCATCGGCAACGGCCACCTCGATCTGCGGAACCTGATCGCGTATAGACAGCGAGCCGACTAACTCTGCCATTGGCAGGACCATCTTGCCTAAGGGCTCGCTTAGCACTTCACAGGCTGCAATATCGGCAATGTAGGGGGCCGAGCGCTCACGAAAACCGACCAACACGCGTTCTTTTTTTGCTACGTACTTGACGCCTAGTCTGGCGCGCCGTCGGTAAGCCCAAACGGGTCCGGCCAGCGGCTCTAGAACCTGTTCGGGTATCACCTTGCCGATGCGCTGAAGTTCGTCGAGCAATGCCGCTTGCTTGGCCTGCCGCTGTAAGGCGGGACTGGCATGCTGCATCAAGCAGCCGCCACAGACTCCAAACGCTTTGCACAATGGCTCGACACGCTCCGGACTAGGCTCTAAAACCTCCACTAACTCCGCTTCATCGAACGATGAACGACGGGCTCTGCGACGTAAGGTCACGGTCTCACCGGGCAAGGCCCCGGCGACAAAAACGGCTTTGCCATCCATGCGCGCGATGCCACGTCCATCGTGAGCCAGCGCGGTAATAAGGGCCGTTTCAGGGGGTGTCGCTGCTTTCAATGCATTTTCTCCAACACCGCCACAGCCACTACCAATCCACCCTCGTCGGTCAAAGTCACGTGCCCACTCCCCACACCTAAACGGCTCTTCACCTGTAGGCCACGCAGCGACCAAACCACGTCAGGACGCCCCCAGTCGTTTTGTACAACTCCGCAATCACGAATCCACATGCCATGCGCGAAGCCCGTCCCCAACGCCTTAACAATGGCCTCTTTGGCAGCAAAGCGCAGAGCCAAAAACCGCACGGCACTTAACTCGCTTCGCGCAGCGCGCTGATCAAATACCAAGCGCTCTTCATCGAGCAATAGCCGGTCAACAAAGTGCAGCCCAAAACGCCTATAGGCACGCTCAATACGCTCTACTCTCAAGATATCGGTGCCAATACCGTGGATCACCGGCTGCGTGCCTCGAGCATCAATCGTTTCATCTCTGCCACGGCAGGACCTAAACCAGTGAAGACCGATCTGGCAATAATCGCATGACCAATGTTCAACTCCGTAATGCCGGCAATCGCGGCAACGGGCTTTACGTTGTGATAATGCAAACCGTGGCCTGCGTTAACGACTAAACCCAGATCAACGGCTAATTGAGTGGCGGTCTTCAGACGATGGAGCTCTTCCTTCGCGCGCAGCCCGCTGTGCTCGGCATAGGCACCCGTATGTAGCTCGATTACCGGCGCACCGCTATCGACAGCAGCTCGAATTTGCTCAGGATCCGGATCAATGAACAATGAAACCCTAATGCCAGCGTCACTCAGCCGAGCCACTTGTCGCGCGACGCCGTCAAGCTGAGCGCGCACATTGAGTCCACCCTCGGTCGTCACTTCTTCACGGCGTTCAGGCACCAGGCAAACATCACTGGGTCTTACGCGTAGGCCGATGTCAATCATCTCCGGGACAACCGCTAACTCCAGATTCATATGGGTCTGCAGACTAGCAGCCATCCGCTCTACATCGTGGTCCTGGATGTGCCGTCGATCTTCACGCAAATGAATCGTGATGCTGTCGGCGCCAGATTGCTCCGCTAACAACGCCGCATAGATAGGGTCAGGGTACTGGGCGCGGCGGGCCTGCCGCAAAGTGGCTACATGATCCACGTTAACACCCAGAGCAATAGCTCCGGCAGACTCTTGATGACTCATCACAAACTCCTAGGATCCGTTCCTTAATGCCCGCAACTCTCGCGCGACGGCTCGACTACCCAGCGCTCGCCCTTCCAGCGGGCCTGCCAAAGCATGAGCCAGCAGCTCTCTTGCCGCGGCCAAGCACCCGGGCTCATCGAGTACTTCACTAGCCAGCGCTAAAAGATGTGCACCCGAGTACACATGGGGCTGGCCGGTGCGTGTGGTTTCACACTCCACACCGCGCTCTGGCCGCACATAATAATATGCCTCGGGCCTTACCGTTGCTCCGGTTGTCTCCACCCGTGAATAATCCACGCCGTAACCCAGGGCATCGAGCAATCGCTTTTCAAACAGTCGCAGTGATCGAGATTCGTGATCGGCACTGGCCAGCGAAGCGATCGTGGTAGCGTAGATCTCGTAGAGTTCTGGATGCGGATCCGCACGCGGACTCAGCTTCAGCAGCAGCTCATTGAGGTAAAAACCTGATAACAAGCGCTCCGGCGGTAAATTAACGGGCAATCCCTTGGATTCTGCTGCACTGAGCGTTCCACCGTCAGAGGAGCCGGTATAAGAGATCAGCAACTCCGAGAAAGGCCTTAAAAGCGCGGCCCAACCACTTTTACCACCGCGGGCCCCGTGGGCAAAAACGGTGATGCGACCCTGATCCGGGGTATAGAAATCCAGAATACGACTGCTGTCGCGAAAAGGCCGGTGATGCAGGAGAAACGCTGGTTCCCCCTGAACCCTAACCCGATTGCTCACAACCCCTCGTAGCCAAAGGCACGCAACGCATTCGCGTTATCAGCCCAGTTCTCTTTGACCTTGACCCAGAGTTCTAAATGCGTGCGCTGACCTAGAGCGTCGTTCAAAGACAATCGCGCCGCGCGTCCTACCGCCTTGAGCAACTCGCCGCCCTCACCGATGACAATGGCTTTTTGACCGGGACGCTCCACCCAAATAACCGCCGAGATCTCAATTCGACCGTCTTCAGTTGGCTCCCAACGCTCAATTTCCACATTCAAACCATAGGGAAGCTCTTCTTGTAACCGCAGCATCAACTTCTCACGAATGATCTC
This sequence comes from uncultured Pseudomonadota bacterium, assembly GCA_903828595.1. GTDB lineage: Bacteria > Pseudomonadota > Gammaproteobacteria > Steroidobacterales > Steroidobacteraceae > CAIKMS01. Next base: position 47,720 of record CAIKMS010000007.1, read on the forward strand.
CGTGGCACGAAACTGCGGACTACGATCCGTCAGTTGCTCAGCCGGAAACATCAAGGGAGACTCTGGTAAAAGTCCGGCAATCACTCCAGGCAAGGCCGCAATATTGTCTTCTTTATATGCAGACAGCGGAATCATGGCCTTAAAGTCATAACGTTTGCTGAGCTCGTTGATAAACGGCAACAGCCGCCGCTTGTCCGGCACTCGGTCGACCTTATTAATAACCACAATGGTTGGCCGTGCAGCACGCTTGATACGCTCTAATACGTACTCGTCTTCAGGAGCAAAGGTCAGCGCTTCAATGACAAACACAATCACATCAGCATCTTCTAATGATGCTGCTGCCGAGCGATTCATGTATTGATTCAGCATACGCCCGTGACTGTCATGCAGACCCGGCGTGTCAACAAAGGCGATCTGGTAATCAGGGGCGTTCAACAGACCCAAAATGCGATGCCGCGTCGTTTGCGGCTTAGGGGTAACAATGCTCAGCTTGGTCCCCAGCAAGGCATTGAGAAGGGTTGATTTACCGACGTTGGGGCGGCCAACCAGAGCCGCAAACCCCGCATGGTGCGGACCCGAATAGCCATAGTCGTGCGGCGACTCCGTGCCGTCATCGATCTCTGCCTCTTCAAACTCACCGACCTCAATCTCATCATCCTCGACATCCTCGTGTCGGTCGTCAGGACGTTCAGTCATCATAGTGTTGCGCCTTCATCCAATTCCGCAAAAATAAGTTTCTCAAGCCAGGCGCCCGAGCGCCTCTTCAGCCGCCAATTGTTCCGCCCTACGCCGGCTCGGCCCTATGCCCTGGGTCACCAAACCTTGGGCTGCAATCTCGCAGCGCACCCTAAAGACCTGTTCGTGAGGCTCGCCGCTGACCGCCTCTACCGTGTAGACCGGCAAAGGCAGACCCACCCCTTGCAAGCGTTCCTGGAGGCGCGTTTTTGAATCTTTAAGCGCAACTAAACTCGGCAATGCCTGCACTCTGGACTGCAAGAGCGGTTCGATGCAGCGCTTAGCCGCCTCCACGCCTCCGTCCAGATAAAGGGCACCAAAGAGCGCCTCGAGCGCGTCAGCCAGTATCGATCGCCGCCTGAATCCGCCCGATTTGAGCTCGCCACCGCCCAAATTCAGACGATCACCCAGCCCGACCTGCACGGCTAAATCCGCCAGCGTCTCGCCATTAACTAAGTGCGCGCGGTATCGAGTCAATAACCCTTCGTCAGCCTCCGGGAACGTTCGGTACAGCCACTCGGAGACCACGAAAGACAGCACAACGTCGCCTAGGAACTCCAGTCGTTCATTGTGCTTTCCGCCAAAAGATCGATGCGTTAGCGCGCTGACAAACAATTCCGGCGAACGGCATTGATGCCCGAGGCGCTGCAAAACCCATGACTGGACCGTCCTAAACTCAGACACAACCAGGTCCGATCACTGAACTGGAACTTCCACGGATTTATCGAAATGTAGCGAGAAAGAGATGTTGCCAAGAAACGGCGTGACATAGTCGTACTCGGCGCGCACCACGAAAACATCACCATCGCGCTTGATCTCAATATCTCGCGCCGACAGGCTCTTGATGTAACTAATATCAAAAGACTTTTCCAGTGAACCGGTAATCGCGCCCGGACCGGCACCCACCACCTTGGATTTGAGTCCGTCCAATGCCTTAACAATGTTCATGTATTCCAAGTAGGCCGGCGTCAACTTCACGGCTGCTAGAGCAAAAATGCCGAGTATGCACAGAATAAAAACGACACCCAGAAAGGTCATGCCACGTTGACGTTGATACATAGCGTTCTCCCGATCAGACGGCTAGCAGTTAGTTACAGTTCTGGACGTTATTGAATAGTATGACCAAAGCGATTCCATACGGGGCCCGAGCCATTACCGATATTGAGCCAAACCAGCACGGCCTTACCGACTAAGTTAGCCTCCGGCACCAGACCTAGAGCGGTGAATCGGCTATCCTGGCTGTTATCGCGGTTATCACCCATGAAAAAGTAATAGCCAGCCGGCACAGTAGTCTCAAAATCCTGCGTCGCACCATGCAACGGACCCGCTGATACCGGATCGACCATGCAGGCATTGAGAGTGCGTTTACCGCAACGGCCGCGGCCAATATCGCCAGGACAGAACATGATTCGGTGATGATGCTCACCTAACTCTTCCTGGCCTTCCTGAAAGTTCTGATAGCACGCGTCTTCGGTAAACAAGCCTACCGGAGTGGCTTGCATAGGCTTGCCATTGACCCAGATCGCGTCACCACGCACTTCAATCCGATCACCAGGCAGTCCAACCAATCGTTTGATGTAATTGATTGAAGGATCACGCGGAGTTCTAAAAACGATCACATCGCCGCGCGCGGGGTTGGAGATAGGCACAATCTTGGTGTTAAACACCGGGAGTCGTAACCCGTAGGCAAACTTGTTAACGAAAATAAAGTCGCCATCTAACAAGGTTGGCATCATCGAGTCTGAAGGAATACGAAAAGGCTCAAACAGAAACGAGCGGACGCCCAGCACGATGACAATGATCGGGAAAAACGAGCGGGCGTACTCAACCATCAGCGGCTCTTTGCCGCCGCGCGCCACACGCTCACGACGCCAAAACACCACATCCAAGGCGTAAATCACCCCTGAAACAATCGCGAGGAGTAACAGGATCGCTGCAAAATCCATAACCATGATTATTTTTTTCCTATCTGGAGCACAGCCAGAAACGCTTCTTGTGGGATCTCCACGGTACCGACCTGTTTCATGCGCTTCTTACCTTCTTTCTGCTTTTCCAACAGCTTGCGCTTACGACTCAGGTCACCACCGTAACACTTCGCCAATACGTTCTTGCGTATCGCCTTCACCGTGGCGCGGGCTACAACTTGCCCGCCAATCGCGGCTTGGATAGCCACTTCGAACATTTGCCTCGGGATAAGTTCCTGCATCTTATCGACCAGATCGCGGCCGCGGTGGTAGCCGGTATCCCGGTGAACGATCAAGGACAGCGCGTCCACGCGCTCGCCGTTAATTAAAATATCCAAACGGGACAGGTTGGCGGTCTGAAATCTCGTGAACTCGTAATCAAAGGACGCATAGCCGCGACTGGAGCTCTTCAAACGATCAAAAAAGTCGAGCACCACATCGGCCATTGGCAGCTCATATTGAAGCGATACCTGGTTGCCGAGATACAACATTTTCTTTTGCACGCCGCGCTTTTCAGTACATAACTGCAAAACCGCACCGACATGCTCTGGCGGTACCAAAATGTTGGCTGTAATGATGGGCTCACGCATTTCATCAATACGATCCACGGGAGGCAATTTAGAGGGGTTATCCACATAGATAACCTTGCCATCCGTTTGTAAGATCTCGTAGACCACCGTAGGCGCACTGGTCACTAGGTCAAGGTTGTACTCGCGCTCTAATCGCTCCTGCACAATCTCCATGTGCAGCAGCCCTAAAAAGCCGATACGAAAACCAAAACCCAGCGCGGTTGATACTTCAGGCTCGTAGTTAAGCGCGGAGTCATTGAGCTTAAGCTTGGCTAATGCATCGCGGAACGATTCGTAGTCGTCCGTGGATACAGGAAACAGACCCGCGAAAACTCTGGGCTGAATTTTCTTAAAACCCGGCAGCGCATCTGCGCATGGATCACTATCCAAGGTGATCGTGTCGCCCACCGGCGCACCATCAATTTCCTTGATACCGGCAATAATAAAACCCACCTCTCCGGCACTAAGGTCAGTTCCGTCTACTCGCTTTGGCGTGAAACGACCCAGCCGTGAACACTCATGGGCCCGTCCCGTGGTCCAAACACGAATCTTCTGACCCCGTTTCAGGCGCCCGTTAACCACTCGTACCAATGAGACAACGCCTACGTAGTTATCAAACCACGAGTCAATAATCAGTGCCTGCAGGGGTGCATCAGGATCACCTTCGGGGGCGGGAATTCGTTTAATAATTTCTTCGAGCAACAAATCAACATTAAGGCCGGACTTAGCCGATACGCCCAAGGCATGTTCAGCCGATATCCCAATGATTTCCTCGATTTCCTTCATGACTCGCGGCGCGTCAGCGGAAGGTAAATCGATCTTGTTGATCACTGGGAGCACTTCGAGACCCTGCTCCAGCGCGGTGTAACAATTCGCTACGCTCTGTGCCTCCACACCCTGAGCGGCGTCCACCACCAACAAGGCACCCTCACAAGCTGCCAAAGATCGCGACACCTCGTAGGAAAAGTCCACGTGGCCAGGGGTATCAATAAAATTCAGCTGGTAATCAATGCCGTCGTGCGCGCGGTAGCGCAGGGTAACGCTCTGGGCTTTGATCGTGATACCCCGCTCGCGCTCCAAATCCATGGAGTCAAGAACCTGTTCTTGCATCTCACGTTTCTCTAGACCACCACAGATCTGGATAAGGCGGTCGGCCAGAGTCGATTTGCCGTGATCAACGTGGGCAATAATGGAAAAATTTCGTATAGGCGGACGGACCAGCGGCATGCGCGATTAAACTCCCGCGGGCAGCACGGGCCCGGATGCGCCGATTATACCAGCCATGACAGGCTCTTAACGGTAGCAAAGCGCGGATTAGGCCCCGATTGGCCATTTTAGAGGGCTGGACGGACCGGCCGATACAAGCGCTCCAGCTCCACCAAGTCTAACTGCCCGTAACAGACCAGCAGCCCGTCGGACTCAACGACCGGTACTTTCAGGCCGTAACGCCGCTGGCTGTCCGGATCACTGTCCACGTCTCGAACGACTACCGCCAAGCCTCTAGCCTCGGCCCACGGCCCTAAGGCCCGGAGCATTTCCTCGCATAAATGGCAGTCCTCACGGGTGTAAACAACTATAGTTTCGCTCATCGTAATAACCCCGTAGCCGCCTCAATAGACAGCGCGATCAGTCGCACCGTGTCGGCGGGCACCTCACCGATGGCAGTGACGTGGTTGGCACCCAAAATTAAAGACATCGCATAAGCCGAGCCGACGGCCCCCTGCCCCTCGCGAGGAGACTGGCCGGATGTTATGGGTTCCACAAATACCGAAACCGTGGCCAGACCATCCGATAACACCAAATGGCGAGCCGACGGTTGCCCGGATTGCACTACCTGCTCGGTGGCTGAAATCAGCTTAAAACCCGGAGGCAGAGGCAGCGTGCCCCACGGTAAGGCGGACGGTGCGGCTAGCAGGTGCTGCCGTTGATTAACCACCGTATAGCCTCGCGGGTCGATGGAGGTATTCAGAAGTTTGGCGGCTAGGGTGCTCGGGAAATCCAGGCGTATGAACAGCACCTGATCCAGCACACGACCGTCTTGATCGTACAGATCGCTGCGCACGGGCATGCCGGTGGCCACGTCAAGCCATAATCGGTAGCCAAAGCGATGGGCATCGCGTGGTCTGACCTCTACTACCTGAGTCGGACGCCCTAACAGTCCGCGAGAGCGGCTACCCAGCAACAACTGATAGTTGGCCTGCAGCGACTGAACATCAAAGCGAGGTAGCGTGCCTAGTAACAAGCCTTGCTCTTCAGGTGACTCAACCAGAACGCGCTTTTGATCAGGCAGGTAGCACGAAACCACGGCACCTCGACGAACAATCTCACGCCCCACGCCGGATAGGCTGATCAATCGCTCGGCGCCCTCTGCCACATCAGCTGCATGTAAAATTCGCAGCCGCTCGGCTTGGCCGGCGGCTAGGTGCAGAAATTCTCCGTCATAGGTGCGCTCGACCAGCGCTGAACCCATCTGCTGCAACCATCCGGCAGCACTGCTAGGCTCGGTTCGTGTTACCCCGGCAATCACCACAAAAGGCAACAACAGTGCCAGGGCACTTACCCACCATTGCCAACGCGCGGCTGTCATGGATGGGAATCACGCCCCACCGCACCGGTAGCCAGCGTCGGCACGGCGGTCGGGAACAAGGGCTCTAGGCCGGTCCTACCCAGTACCTCCACCGATCGCTCCGACACATCCTCAGCCACCAACCCGCTCATCACGGACTGACGTCCCAACGCTGAGCTGTAGGGAGCGTGTGCTACCGCGTAATTGGCAAATTCGCTGGCCGGTCGCTGGGGAACAGCATGTGGCAGAGGCGTCACGTAGCTTAATGGCTCACCGTGGTGCAGGTTGGTCGCCAAGGTGGAAACTGACGCAGCAGAAACAGGCGAGGCAGAAACCGACGGGGCAGCGGGCAGCACACTGGACGCTACCGGCGGTGCTGTAACCGCGACGACCTGAGGCCCTGGCGCACCACGCTGCACCAGCCCTACAGCTAAAATACCGACGGCGGCAGCAATTCCTAAACCCGATACCGCACGCCACCAGCCCGCCCTTGACGGCTGGCGATGAGAAGTAGGCTGCGTGCCAGAATGCGATTCGAGCAGAGCTTCGTCCTGCGCAATCGCACTGGCCACGCCCTGCAGCAGCGCCGCATTCGCCGCGACCACCGGTTCGGTTGCTCTTAAGGCTTCACCGATTAAGGCATAGCGACTCAGCTTGGCTTTTAAGTCACCCTGGCGCTCCAGTCGCTTGAGCACCAATTCCGACTCGGCCGGCGACAATTCACCGTCTAACAAAGCCGATAGCTGTTCATTCACTGCGTCACTCATGATCCGTTACTCTCATGGCTGATCACCCTGGCAGTCGTAAAACCGTACACCTTAAGAAAAACCCAACGCTCAAAAGCCCACAGGTCGGCCTAGCCCGCCCTCAATCAAGGGACGCAACCGATCATCAATAGCTTCGCGCGCCCGAAAGATTCGTGAGCGCACGGTTCCTACCGGACACTCCATAGCACTGGCGATTTCCTCATAGGACAGACCATCAATCTCACGCATGACAATCGCTGCGCGTAGGTCTTCCGGTAAAGCCATCATGGCCTCATTGACTGTTTGGCGAATTTCATCGCTCAACAGCAACGCCTCGGGCGTATCCGTGTCTTGCAATTTACTTTGCATCGCGTGTTGCTCCGGGTCCTGTAAATCGAGGTCGTAATCTAAAGGTCGTCGCTTGCGCGCAACCAGCGAATTCTTGGCGGTGTTAATCGCTATCCGATAAAGCCACGTATAAAAAGCGCTATCGCCACGAAAATTGGGCAATGCTCGGTAAGCCTTAATAAAAGCCTCCTGAGCGACGTCCTGGGCTTCGGCTGCGTCACGTACGTAGCGCAGAATCAACTTAATGACCTTGTGCTGATAGCGAAGAACCAAAATGTCAAAGGAGGCCTTATCCCCCTTTTGCACACGCTCAACCAGCTCAAGATCACTGACTTCAACGCTCACAAACACGATCCCGGAAGACAGCCCACCCGGGCACACGTGGAATAGACACGGGCGCTGGAAAAAAGTTCACCGTAGCAATAAAGATTCATGGCTTACCCACTATTGCCTGCACCAAGGCAGTGCACATACGGGCTCTAGATAGGCGCAAAAGGTTCGCCCTCACCAACGAGAACCCGTGCTTTTTATACCGGGACATCGAGAATCGAGTCGACCATGGCCTGCAACTCGGCATCCGGGGATTTCGCGCGTCCGTAGAACCAGTCGGCCAACTGGGGATCTTGCACCGACAAGAGTCGCTCGAATACCGCCCGCTGGGCCTGCGAAGCGGTTGGATAGAGCCTATCCAAATAACGCAGCAGCAAGGCATCAAGCTCGCGGGTTCCGCGCCGGCACTGCCAGCGCAGCCGGCGCAACTCTTCGGACGAGGTCAGAGATTGAGTACCCAACGTCCGGCGCCTTAGTGGCGCCGCTCCACCATGAGTTTCTTGATCTCAGCAATTGCCTTCGCCGGGTTGAGATCCTTAGGACAGGCTTCGGTGCAATTCATAATCGTGTGGCAGCGATACAGGCGGAAAGGATCTTCCAGCATATCCAGTCGCTCACCCGTGGCCTCATCACGTGAATCCACAATCCAGCGGTAGGACGCCAGCAGTGCCGCCGGCCCGAGGTAACGATCACTGTTCCACCAGTAACTGGGGCAACTGGTCGAGCAGCAGGCGCATAAAATACAGGCCGATGGCCCGTCAATTTTCTCCTGATCGTCCTTAGACTGCAGGCGCTCACTATCCGGGGGCGCCGGAGTGCGGGTTTGTAGCCACGGTTTAACCGAGGCGTACTGCGCGTAAAAATTAGTTAAGTCTGGAACCAAATCCTTAATCACTTCCATGTGCGGCAACGGGAAGATATTGACATCGCCCTTGCACTCGCCGATGGCCGTTGTGCACGCCAAACTGTTTTTTCCGGAAATATTCATGGCGCAGCTGCCACAGATTCCCTCACGACACGAGCGCCTGAAGGTCAAGCTGGAATCGACTTCGTTTTTGATCTTTAAAAGCGCGTCCAACACCATAGGACCGCAACTGTCTAAATCAATTTCGAAGGTGTCAATGCGCGGTCGCTCGCCGATTGATGGATCAAAGCGGTAAATGCGAAACGCTTTTACGTTACGCGCGCCCACCGCAGCTTTGTGCACACGACCAGGCACGTCCTTGTAGCGCGAATTCTTTGGCAGAGTCAGTTCGACCATGGGTATATCCCTCTACGTATCCGTCAGACTGAAATGAATTAGTAAGTCCGTGCCTTCGGCGGTATGGCCTGGACTTCGTCAGTCAAGGTGTTCAAATGTACCGGCCGGTAATCAAAACGAGCGCGACCCCGTTCATCCACCCAGCACAAGGTATGCTTCAACCAATTCACATCATCGCGATCTTTAAAGTCCTCACGGGCATGCGCGCCACGACTTTCCTTGCGATGTGCGGCAGATTCGATGGTGGCTACAGCTTGAACCAGCAGGTTATCCAGCTCCAGGGTCTCTACCAGATCCGTGTTCCAAATCAGCGAGCGGTCAGTGAGTCCTACATCGGCAAACGAATCCATCGACGAGGCAATACGCTTACAGCCCTCTTCTAACGACGTGCCGGTGCGAAACACGGCTGCATCGCTTTGCATGATTTTCTGCATCTCCAGCCGCAAGCTCGCCGTGGTTCGTGAACCCTTCGAGTGACGAATCCGGTCTAAACGAGCCACGGCTGAGTCACCCGAGCCAGCACGCAGTGGCGCATGCGGCGTGTTTGGCTTAACCGCCTTCGCACAGTGCCGTGCCGCGGCGCGTCCAAAGACCACCAGATCCAACAGCGAGTTGGATCCTAAGCGGTTAGCGCCATGCACCGATACGCAAGCCGCCTCGCCCACGGCCATCAGGCCAGGAACAACGGTATCGGGATTGCCATTGCGCATATCAACCACTTCACCGTTAACATTGCACGGTATGCCACCCATGTTGTAGTGCACGGTCGGCAGAACGGGGATGGGCGCCTTGGTCACATCCACGCCCGAGAAAATTCGCGCCGTCTCGGCGATTCCGGGCAGGCGCTCATGAATGACCGATGCGCCTAAGTGTTCGAGATGCAGGTGTATGTGATCCTTCTCAGCACCCACACCGCGACCTTCCCGAATCTCGATGGTCATAGAGCGTGAAACCACATCACGGCTCGCTAAATCCTTGGCGTTCGGCGCATAGCGTTCCATGAATCGCTCACCGGCCGAGTTGGTGAGATAACCGCCTTCGCCACGTGAGCCTTCTGTGATCAAGCAACCCGCACCATAGATGCCGGTTGGATGGAATTGCACAAACTCCATATCCTGAAGGGGCAAACCGGCCCTAGCTACCATTCCGCCACCGTCACCGGTGCAGGTATGTGCAGAGGTGCAGGAGAAGTAAGCTCGGCCATAACCGCCGGTTGCTAGGATCGTCTGATGAGCACGGAAACGATGCAGGCGCCCGGTAGCCAGTTCCAACGCAATCACTCCGCGGCAGGCACCGTCCTCCATCAACAGATCGATAGCGAAAAATTCGATGAAAAACGTCGCGTCGTGTTTCAGGGATTGCTGATACAGGGTATGCAACATGGCATGGCCGGTACGGTCGGCGGCCGCGCACGTACGCTGCGCGATGCCCTTACCGTACTCGGTGGTCATTCCACCAAAAGGACGCTGATAGATGCGCCCATCTTCAGTGCGTGAGAAAGGCACACCGTAGTGCTCCAGTTCAATCACTGCCGATGGAGCTTCCTTACACATGTACTCAATGGCGTCTTGATCACCCAGCCAGTCTGAGCCTTTAATCGTGTCGTAGAAGTGATACCGCCAGTCATCATTACCCATATTGCCGAGCGCGGCTGAGATGCCGCCTTGGGCTGCCACCGTATGGCTGCGGGTAGGAAACACCTTACTGATCGCGGCTACCGACAGACCAGACTCAGCCAAACCGAAAGTCGCGCGCAAACCCGCGCCACCGGCACCGACAACAATCACATCAAAGGTATGGTCTATGAAAGCGTATTCAGTCACAGCGAACTCCCAAAGGCCACTTTCAGCACGGCGTAAAGACCCGACACCGCCACCAACGTGTGTAGGAACTGCAGAAGGATAAGAGCCAGCACTTTGCGTCCCTTGTCATGCTGATAGTCCTCAACAATCTCTTGTGTACCGAGCATTGAGTGATAGCAGGCGATGGGAACCAAAACCAGCAGCAAGATCGTGTTGATAGGCTGGCGCACGAAGTGAACGACAGCGGCATGATCGCTAACGTCGATACCGTAAAGTGAGACAACAAACCAGATACACAATGGCACCAAAGCTAACGACGTAACGCGGGTTGACCACCAGTGCGAAGTACCATCCTTGGCTGAGCCAAGACCCAACACCCGGCCCATTGGACTACGCAGACTCATGGGTGCACCTTTGGCATGACCAGCCAGTAACTGCTAAGAAGCGTCAATACAATCGTTGTGGCAACGATCGCGTAGGCGGACAGCCGAGCGGCTGCCTTGTTGATACCGATGCCGCTATCCCAGAATAAGTGCCGGATGCCCGCGCAGGTGTGGTACCAAAAAGAGGCCAGCAGCCCCACTAAGACGACGGTGCCTAGCGGACCGGACAGCAACACCACCAAGGCATGGTAGTAGACCGGGCCCGAGGCCAACGCCACCAGCCACAGAATGAACAAAATCAGGCTCAACGACAAAACGGCACCCGTCACACGGTGAGCGATAGAGGTGGCCATGGTGTACATGAACCGATACACCTGCAAGTGCGGTGACAACGGTCGTCCGGTATTACTCATAAGGCAGCATCCTTAACCAAGAGTCTCGTTCGTAAAACGCCTGAATAGACCACAAACTGCTTAACTTACCTACAAGGGTTCGGTAGTGGCGACCCACTAAAAATCGATGCAGCGACCGCCTTTCTCCCAATCACCGAAACGGGTCGGCTCGGCGCCACCACGACCGCCGATCTCCACGGGCATGCTCGGCCCCGCAGCCGGCAACTCACCCCGTCCGGCCGGCAAGGCAGGGGCTACGCCACTGGTCACCTCTGGCACAGCCACGGACTCGGGAGAAAACGATGACGGATCAGGCTCTTTCATGGCGCCAATGGTGCCACAATCGCGCAGTGCAGCACTAGCATTCTAGCAGGAGCAGCTAAATTACTGACTCATTGTTCATTAACGTCTCGCAGCGTCCCGATCGCTTTGTGCCATGGTGCACTGTTTGCCGTGCCGATTCGCAACCAATAGCCGCTTCCTGCTTTAATGAGACCAACAAACACCCGTCCCAGCCATGCCGATTAACTCCATGACAACTCACGGTGTACACACCACCTCAAACTCAGCCTACGGCCTTATCGCGGTGGCCGGTCCTGACGCGCTGACCTTTCTGCAGGGTCAGTTGACTCAAGACGTGCGAGACCTCAATCACCATGAGCTGAAGTTAGCCGCCTACCAGTCACCGCAGGGCCGCGTGCTGACAACTATCCGGCTATTTGCCACCCCAGATGCCGTGATGTTGATACTCGCCCGCGCAATGGCCGAGGAGATCGCAACGCGCTTGAAGCGCTACACGTTGCGAGCGAAAGTCAGCGTGACCGACGTGTCTGACGACTACCATTTTTACTGTGCGGTTAATGACGCCAGGAGCCCGGCGTACTCAGGCGCGCAGGTCATGACCCAACACGATCAGCATCAGCTTGACTGGGGGCACGGTCGAGTGATGACCATCAGTCAACAACCTGACATAAGGTTAGCCAGCCACTCGGACGAGGCTGCCTGGTTCACCGCCTGTATTTTGGCTGCAGACAGCCACATTGAACCCCAAACCAGTGATCAGTTTACCGCCCACATGCTCAATTTGGATTTGCTAGGCGCAATTAGCTTTACCAAGGGTTGTTACACCGGCCAGGAAATCGTTGCGCGCACCGAACACCGAGGGCGCGTGAAGCGCCGCCTTTTCGCCTACCAGGTCGAGACCGCGACGGCTGAACTGCCATTACTCAGTGGCGTGTTCCTAGGCGAGGATAAAGTCGGTGAGATCGTCAACAGCAACCTGTGGCGCGAATCGCTTCATTGTCTGGCGGTGGTGAATCTGCCGGCGCGAGACCAACCGCTACGCGCTGAAAGTGGCGCGATACTCACGCCCTGCGCTGTGCCCTACCCAGTGCCTGAACCATCGTCAGAGCCGGGCTAGCGCCCAGCCATTAAAGAGTCAACGTTCGCCTTTTCGGCCACCGGATTCATACAAAAACACGCAGCTAGCCAGACGCACGGTGGGCACTCCGGGTTTAGCGCGTCGCTCAAGACGTGTCATGTCACTGTCTAAGTCCTTTAGCAGCTCATCGGCGCGACTCGCCAGTCGATGCCGAAACGGCTTAATGGCCGTCACCGGAAAACGATGATTGGTTGCTGCGGCCTCAAAGTAGCGCTCTTTAGGCGTCGATGCCGTCTGATTACGCACTAACGTTGAAAGCAATCCATCCACCAATTCCAGCGCACGCGCCGCAAAATACGGCTGCGCGCTATCCACGATTTGCTTGCGGCTCACTGGCCGCAGTTTGCCGCCACGTTGTGAAATTGCTTTTAGATTTAACAAAAAGGCCAAGGCGGCCCGTGGAGTAATCTCCGGAATCACCTCGGTGACCAAGCCAGAAAACGAGCGCTGTTTGCCTGCAAAGGGCAAACTCAATGGCTGACCGCTTCCATCCAGATAATCCGGGCATGTATACCAGTGCGAGATGAGATGAGCCGCATCGGTCGCGCCCATCCCCGGTGCAACTTTGGATTGCCCGGTGCGTGCTTGACCCGCGTTTTCGAGCGCCTTCTCAAAGACTTTAAGACAGGTATCTTGGGTAAAACCAGAGGCCAGTAAAAACCGCGCCAGATTCGATAAAAGACGCTCTTGAACTTCCAAAGCGGGCTTGGGGGTAACGGGCTGCAGGTCCCTGTTCGAGGCTTGCCTGCGCGCTGCCGGACGAACAACACGTGCGGCGAGTTTCTTAGCGGCAGTCATGAACGCGTCCAGCGGCGTAGCGCAGACTTTTTCCGACCCGGTTTGGATACCGCAGGGGCCTTAACTTCGGCCGATGCATGTAACCAGACACTGACCGTTGCCGTGGGCTCACCAACGCGACGGGAGCGACTACGTGCGGTTAACCATTGATTGATTTGGAAAGTAAAAAGCTCGGCTTTACGCTTAGCCATCTCATCAAATTCAACGATTAAATCCGCTGGCAAATGAAATTCGGTTACTTCGCGGTACATACGTAACGGCGCTTCACCCCGATCGACATGGTTGTACAAAATAGTGCCGAACAAGCCGTACAGTCGCACGGGCAATCGATCCAGATGATGAAGCCCAAAGTACGGCACGACCGCACCTTTTCCATAAGGCTTAAAAAGCCCATCGGGCAAACTGCGTAGCAACTGATTATCCAGCAACTCTTGAACGACTCGCCGAGGTTCGTCGTCAGGAAAAAAGCGACGACTCAAGGTTGAAAAACCCACCTCACCCTCTCCCAGCGCATCAATCGGCAATGCCATAGGTTGTCCATTGGCATCAAGAAAATCAGCATCGGTATACCAGGTCACCAAAATATCCCCGATGCGATGCAGCCGGTGATACTGAAGTGCTTCGTCAGGGCTGTAGGGATTTTGCGTTGCCCGCTCAAAGGCATCGTTAAAACCGCGTTGCAACCAGTTTGACCCCAGTCCCAAACGGATAAAGGTTCGTATGACGACCGCCACGCACTGCACAAAGGACTGGTACAACGCCTCGGTAGGCAGCGCACGAGGATGGGCGCCTGTCTTAGGCGCGACATTCTCAGTCCTTGCTGATCTGCGCAGTGACATCACCATAACTAGTGCTTCCTCGAGCGTTTTTTAGGTTTGGTCACACGCGGCGCGATCACCGTTTCGGCGGGCGCCTCAAAGACATAAAAACCCACACCTAAGCGCACGGCGGTGCCGGTTGCGTTTGACGCGGCGCCAGGGTCATTCAGCGCGTCTTCTAACGAGTCAGCCAGCGCATCGGTTTGTGCCGCAATGTCGCGCGTTAGCATCGGCACATAGGCAGGATTTAGTCGCCCGTTTTGAATGACTCGGTGAAATCGCGGCTGGGTGGGCGATGTGAGATTGTGATGCAGAGTATTGAGGTGATCGCGAATCTGCTCGCCTAAAGCCGCGATACCCTGAGGATCCCAACCGGCATTGGCGAAATGGCGACTGATGGCCTCAAACTTTCCGTCAGCTCTACGACGGACCGCTTTGACCCGCACCAGCTCATCCAGAATCGTTACCACGCGTGGCTCTACGCTGTAGCGCTTAACCAGACTAGTGAAGGAAAGCTTGGTGCCACGAATGGACAATGGCGCTGGCTGACCGGAGTCATCCTGAAAGTCTGAATCCGTCCACCAGCCGGTCAGCACCCGCTGAATACGGTGATACCCCCGCGTTCCATCCGGGACGTCCTCCTCGGTGGTCCGTAGCAAAGCGGCTACCTCTCGGCGCGTCAAACCCGTCATCGTTGCAATACGCGAGGTATTAGGACGCGCCGTGTCGCCTAACTCGTCTGCCGCATGAACAAACGACGCTTTCATCAGCGACTGAAATTCACCCGCACCGATGCCGGCTTCCAAAAGCAATCGAGCTAGCGGCTGTGAAAGTCGCCGTACCGCCGATAGGACCGCCTTTTTCTTAGGCTCCATAGGCAGGATCACTTAATCGGCGAGTGGGTACCACGGTTACGAACCATCCGACGCGGCCACCGCCATTTAAGAAATTGCACATCGATCCACACTGCCACGTCAGCAACAACGGCGTCCAGTTTACTCGCGGCAACTGTGCAGCCCCACACAAGCTTCAGCGCGCCACTTGACAATAAGTGGCGATAGTAGCGCGGTGCCCACGCTGTGTGCAAAAATGCCCACAGCGATTGGTGTACAGGGACGTGCGCAGCTAAGTCACCTATAAAACACCCGCATTAGGAAGGCGTCCGATGCCGCGCTATGAACGAGTCACCGAAATTTGCGCCCTATTGAGTCGCTCCCGCGAACCGGTAAGCCTGCAAAGTTTATGTGCTGAGATGGAAGTCGCACCGGCAACGGTGAAGCGCCTACTGCGCTTTCTGCGCGAAGATTTAAGACTTGCCGTTTATTTTGACCGAGATCTCGGCGGTTACCTGTTGCTGCGGCCACCCGATCCAAACCCCATGCACCGGCGCAACACCGACCCGCCGGCCACGCACAGGGCACGCTCTCAAGGCACGACTTCCCCCGATCCCACAACGCTCAGACCTCTCTCGAACTCAATCGGATCATTATTTGATCCACCCGCATCCCCAGATCCGCCGCAAACCTCCCACCCTCAAAACGGCAACACGCACCCCACCGGGCAATGCGCGACCTTGAAGTTCGCCGCATCCCATGCTGCTCATGCCTTGCAACGCGCTCAACGTCATCCACAGCAGACAACGGAAATACTCGATGACGGAAGTGTCCTGCTCAACGTGCGCTATGACGACGCCTGGCAAATACAGCAAGAGGTATTGAGCCTAGGCGCCGGCGTTGAAATTTTAGCGCCCACACAGCTGCGTCAGGCCTTCGTTCAAAACCTAAGAGCGATCCTAGGCTCCTATACCAAGCTTGCTTAGCGCTCAGGCCAAGTCCACCACCTCAACCGCCGACTCGGGGATGGCTTCCCCGTAAAACAAACTACCCACTCGCGCGAAGCGCTCAGCTCCATCGGTCGCCAGAAAGCGCACCGCACGAGGGTCGGCAAGGCCCTCTTGGGCAAGTAGCCTTAGTGAGGCTAACGTCGCCCTGACAGCCAGTGCGGTCGTAGCCGCCGAGTCCACCCAACGATGCTCAGGCGTCAACAACGACTGCAGCACGGGCAAGAAAACCGGAAAATGCGTGCAACCCAAAACGACCGTATCGACCGGCGTCACCGCAATGGGGGCTAGATAGCGGCGCGCGACCAGCTCCACGATAGGCCCACTGACTAGCCCCTCTTCGGCTAGCGCGACCAACAAAGGACAAGCAAGGCTTAGCACTTGCGCGTGACTGTTGAAAGTCTTTATGGCGCGTTCATAAGCGCCACCCCGGACGGTTCCTTCCGTGGCCAGCACTGCGATCTTCCCCGTAGCGCTTGTCGCTGCGGCGGCCTGAGCACCAGGCTCTAAGACGCCGATCACCGGCATGCCACCTAGCGCCTCGCGCAAAGCTGGCAGCGCAACCGCGGAAGCGGTGTTACAAGCGATGACCAGACTCTTCACATCGTATCGGCGTAAATTCACGGCGCATTGCAAGGCATAGCGGCTGACCGTATCCGCGCTCTTCGCTCCGTAGGGCAGACGAGCTGTATCACCCAGATAGACAAAGCGCTCAAAGGGCATGGCCTGCCTTAGCGCGCGCAGTACGGTCAGGCCACCCACACCCGAATCAAATACCCCAATCGCCCGCGCATCGCTCACGAGCCCATCAAACCTCAGGCCGCATCGCCGGGAACAACAGCACATCGCGAATAGAAGCGCTGTTGGTAAACAACATCACCAATCGATCGATACCGATGCCAAGCCCGCCGGTGGGCGGCAACCCGTATTCCAGAGCGCGAATGTAATCGGCATCAAAATACATTGCCTCGGCGTCGCCTGAGTCTTTCAAATCAACCTGTTCTTGAAAGCGCCGGGCTTGATCTTCGGGGTCGTTGAGTTCTGAAAAGCCATTCGCCAACTCCCGGCCAGCCACAAAAAACTCGAAACGGTCGGTCAAAAACGGATCCGAGTCCTTAGAACGTGACAGTGGTGAGACTTCGGTCGGATAACCGTAAATAAAAGTTGGCTGAATGAGCGTTGGCTCTACCGTTTTATCAAACAACTCCATTAGCAATTTGCCGGCGCCTGCCGATTCCTCAGCTTTTACACCCTGCGTGAGAAGAATCTCGACCAGATAATCCCTATCCCGCAGACGCGAAGCATCCAGATGCGGATTTATCGTCAAAACACTTTGCTCAACCGTAATGCGTGCGAAGGGGGTTCCAAAGTCCAACACATGGCTCTGATAAGGAACCCTTCGCTCACCGACTATGGTGTCGGCGATGCCACGCATCAACTGCTCGACCAAATCCATGATGTCAATGTAATCAGCGTAGGCCTGATACAACTCCAGCATCGTGAATTCCGGGTTATGCCGCGTGGACAACCCCTCGTTGCGGAAGTTTCGATTAATCTCATACACGCGCTCAAAGCCGCCAACCACCAAACGCTTTAAGTACAACTCCGGCGCGATACGCAGATACATTTGCATATCCAAGGCGTTGTGGTGGGTCAAAAAAGGCCGCGCTACCGCACCGCCGGGAATCGGGTGCAGCATGGGAGTCTCAACCTCCATAAAACTCAACGCGTTCAGATACGAGCGTAAATAGGCCACGATCTGCGTGCGCCGCGCGAATACCGCGCGACTCTCCGCGTTAACGATCAGGTCCACATAACGCTGCCGATAGCGCACTTCCGTATCAGACAAACCGTGCCACTTATCCGGCAAAGGTCGCAGCGATTTAGTGAGCAATACCAATGAATGGGCACGCACCGATAACTCGCCGGTTTTCGTGCGCATCAAGGTGCCCTGCGCACCAATGAGATCGCCTACATCCCAACTTTTAAGCGCCTCGTAGGTGTCGCCTAACAGAGCACTTTGCAAAAACAACTGAATCTTGCCGGTGCGGTCCTCAAGCACTACGAAACTGGTTTTACCCTGAACTCGCTTAGCCATGATCCGACCGCTAACCGCCACATTGACACTTTCCGCTTCAAACCCGGCAGCATCTCGCTCAGCAAAGCTCAACTGCAAATCACCTGCCAGCGCATTGCGACGAAAATCGTTAGGGTAAGCCTGACCAGCCTGACGCCAGTCGGACAGTTTTTGCCGCCGCTCCTGAATGAGCCGATTTTCATCGACCGGGGCTAACTCGGCGTTTGCTGGGGATTCTGAGGTAGTGTCGGTCATGGTGTTATCAGAGCCCCTGCTTGAGACTCGCCTCCATAAATTGATCTAAGTCGCCATCCAATACGGCCGTGGTGTTACCCACTTCCACTAGAGTCCGTAAATCCTTGATTCGTGCTTGATCCAACACGTACGACCGAATTTGATTACCCCAACTCACATCAGACTTGGCGTCTTCCAAAACACGGGCGGCAGCGTTTCGCTTATTAAATTCCAATTCATACAACTTCGCGCGCAGCATTTTCATCGCCGTTGCGCGATTTTTATGCTGACTACGTTCGCCTTGACACGCGACGACGATTCCACTGGGCACGTGCCGTATACGTACGGCAGACTCGGTTTTATTCACGTGCTGACCACCCGCGCCACTGGAACGGTAGGTGTCAGTCTCTAAGTCGGCCGGGTTGATATCCACAGCAATATCATCGTCCACTTCGGGCGATACGAAGACCGATGCAAATGAGGTATGACGCCGATTGCCCGAATCAAAAGGTGACTTGCGGACTAACCGGTGAACGCCGGTCTCTGTGCGTAACCAGCCGTAGGCATAATCACCCTCAATGCGCAGGTTAACGCCCTTGATACCCGCGACCTCGCCATCCGAAATATCCATGACTTCGTGTTTAAAACCATGAGCATCGGCCCATTTAAGGTACATGCGCATCAACATGCTGGCCCAGTCCTGCGCTTCGGTGCCGCCGGCTCCGGCCTGTATATCCAGGTACGCGTTGGATGGATCCATCTGCCCTGGAAACATTCGCTGAAATTCCAGGCCTTTAACGTCGCGCTCTAAGCGCTGACAGTCCGCATCAATTTCAATTAACGTTGCCTGATCGGATTCGGCTTCCGCCAGTTCTAAAAGCTCTAAAGCACCCGCCAACCCATCGCGTACGGAGTCTAGCCGGGTAACCACGGCATCCAGCTTGGCTCTTTCTCGACCCAGCGCCTCAGCGCGCTCTGGCTGGGACCAGATGGCTGGGTTCTCCAACTCTCTGGAAACTTCAATTAGCCGTTCGGATTTGTCCTGGTATTCAAAGATACCTCCGTAGGGATTCCAGTCTGTCCTGGAGGTCCTTAAGAGTGCGCCGCAACGGGGTAACTTCAATGCTCATAATGCTCAGTCTTTTCAAGGAGCGCAGCAACAGCCGCGATAGAACTTTAGAATAACATGCCTGCCTGTAGAGCCGAACCAAGTCAGCCACAAGTTCACTAAAATCAGGGACTCGCCAGCTCTAAATCCTCGATCATCAGTTGCGGACGACGCAAACCCTGATACTCATTCACATCTAAGCGGTAGACCAAATCAACTGCCGCCGATATTCGTGGCGGTTGGCGTTGCCCCCCCACCAACCAATTGAAGGCAATCGCATCAATGGGTTTCGCCTCTTTGCTGGGACGCACAGTCAGCTTTAAGTGCTTCTCCTTCAAGACGCGACACTCTAAGACCGTAAATTGACCATCAAAGCACGGCTCAGGGAAAGCCGAGCCCCAGGGGCCACCCTCGCGCAGCGCTGCAGCAGTTTCCAGGGACAGCTCAGCCGCCGTGAGCGAGCCGTCGGTCAGTAACGCACCCGAGATCATCTCCGGGTCAGCAACACGTGCCACCTCACTGGCAAACAGCGCGGCAAATTCAGAGACGCGTTCCACCGACAGGGTTAGCCCCGCTGCCATCGCATGGCCACCAAATTTATGCAGTAAACCCGGTGCGCGCACTACCACGGCTTCGAGAATGTCCTTTACGTGCAGACCCGGTACCGAGCGTGCTGAGCCACGCACAATGCCCTCTTCGGCCGGCGCAAAGGCAACCACTGGCCGGTGGATCTGCTCCTTCACGCGTCCTGCGACAAGGCCTACGACACCGGCATGCCAATCAGGATCAAACAAGCACAACGCATAGGGCAATTGGGCGCCCGGTTCGTGAAAATTCAATCTAGACACGATGGCCAGCGCTTCCTCCTGCATCTTAGCTTCCGTGACGCGTCGCTGCTTATTAAGCAAATCCAGCCGCTCAGCTAACTCAAGCGCCCTGCCTTCATCGTCAGTGACCAAACACTCAATCCCGATGGACATATCACTCATGCGGCCCGCCGCATTGATGCGAGGGGCGATAGCAAAACCAAAATCGCCAGCACGAAGGTCAATCAGCGCGCGTTCGGCTAACGCGCATAGAGCGCGAATACCCGGCACAGCGCGACCCGCACGCACACGGCGCAGTCCTTGGTGTACCAGTATGCGATTATTGTGATCCAACGGCACCACATCGGCCACGGTACCTAAGGCAACCAAATCCAAGAAATCCGTCAGCCTTGCCAGGGGCAGGCCAAGCCGTCGACACAAAGCAGCAAGCACATAAAAAGCCACGCCCACTCCGGCCAAAGACTTACTCAAAAACCGACTACCCGGAAGGTTAGGATTCACATGCACCGTGGCATCGGGTAACTCACTGCCGGGTAAATGATGGTCGGTAATCAGCACATCCATCCCATAAGCGCGAGCCAGCGCCACCCCTTCAAAGCTCGATACGCCGTTATCAACCGTCACCAACAAACTAGGCTTACGCTCTTTTGCCAGCTCGACCACACCCACAGATAGCCCATAGCCCAACGTAAATCGATCCGGAACCAGAAAGTCCACGTGCGAAAAGCCAAATCGACGCAAAGCACGAATCATCAGTGCGGAGGCGGTAGCGCCATCGGCATCAAAGTCACCGATAATAAGCACTCGACCCAACTGATGCGCCAGCAACAAAGAGGCCGCCTCATCGACGCTGTCTAAACTGCCGATGGGGATGAGGCGATCCAAAGACAGTTCCAAGTCAGCCACCGCGCGGATACCGCGAGCGGCATAAGCACGCGCCAATACCGGATGGAGATTCGAGGATATCTCCAGCGGCGGTAGAACTCGGCGTTTAACCGGTCGTCTAATCACAAGGCCTCTCCCTGCCACCAGGGCTGTGGCCGTCGCCAGTAACGCAGTCGCTGCCAAGCCTGCAGTCGGTAAACACGACCCCCAAACCACAACTGAACCTGACTAAACCGTCCGGACAGGATACGACGCTGCAAAGGCTGAAAATAACGCTCTTCGGCCAACTCAAACGCATTGCCTTCACGTCCTAGAGCACTCACCCTAACCGTAATCACCTCATCGCCACTGACCCGAGCCTGGTTAGTCGCCAGTGTGGACAGGGCGTTCAGGTAGGCATCATCCGACTCACATGCCGGCAAGGCATTGGGTCGCGTCACCGGATGATGAGAGCCGCCCCACAGCCATAACGCGTTGACTGCGACATCGTCAGTGCCCGTGAGCGGTGCTTGGTACAACCACATTTGCAATTCGGTCATCACCCGTTGCAGAGCTAAGGCCCCCTCACCACGCGGTAGCGCACCGGCAATGTCTTGGCCAGTAAAAGGATCGGGGTCGAAGGTTTCTGGCACGGGCCCCACCGCCATCTTGCATAAAAGCCCGCTAGGCGTAGGCAAAAGCGTCATATCCGCCTCGCCCCAATCACGCTCAAAGCTTTCAACCAAAGCGGTTTGCTGAGCAAGGCTTAACGTTAGGGGGCCGGCCGGATGCACCCGGACATGATTTAAACCTGCCACTAAATGCAACGCCGAGGCCAGGTACCAAGTACCCGGGGCCTCTAAGCCCGCGGCGGCAGCCAGGGTGGCGGCCAACGGCAGCGGTGCGACCACGTTAACCGCCCAGGACGGTGCGGCAAACGCACGCCAGTTAGGCTCAATGGCCATCACATCGGCCTGCGCCAAGAGTTTCTCCAATGTCGGCAGGCGCGGAGCCACCGGCGCCGACAAGCCCAGAGGCTGCAAATCCGCGACCACCACTTTTAAAACACCCACAACAGACCTCGTGAGAAATTGGCGCAGGTTAGGTATCTTAGGGTCATGAAACTCTCCGCCACACCAAATTCAGGACAAAACCTCATCACCAGCTATGCGCCCGGGCAAATTCAGCTGGCACAACAAATCCTACAACGCAGCAGCGTGATCATGGCCGATCAGCTGATCGACTGGAACGTCACGTCTGTTGAAGACCTTAGCACGGGGGCCTTCGACACGATTGCAGCACTCCAACCGGAGTTGGTGCTGCTGGCCACCGGTGATCAGCAGCGATTTCCGATACCTGCTTTGATGGCCTACCTACCTTCACGCGGCATTGGCTTGGAGGTCATGACCAGTGCGGCTGCCTGTCGCACCTACAACGTTCTGGTGGCTGAAGACCGGCGTGTCGCGCTGGCGGTTATCCTTTAACCTCCAGCCCAGATCAACGCCATTTTAGGGTGCGCGACCACCTTGAGCCGGCAATAGTGACAAAGGATTGATTGGCCGGCCATCGCGGCGAATCTCAAAATACAGCATGGGCACGCCTTCTGCATTGCGGCCCATGGAACCAATCACAGCACCGGTATCCACATCCTGGCCGTCTTTGACCAGCAAACTCTGGTTGTGCCCGTACGCCGTCAGAAAATGATCGTTATGGCGAATGATCACTAAAAGCCCGTAAGCCCGTAAGCCCGTGCCGTGATACACCACCTTCCCCGCCGCCGCAGCGCGAACCGGCGATCCGACAGCGCCATCGATACGTAAACCAAAACCGCCGGAGGGACGATCCACGACCCCTTCCACCAAACCCTGAGCCGGCCAAACAAAGGACGGCGCGGTGAGATCCGGGGCGGCCGGTTTAGGCACAGGTTCTTTTAACGCGGCAACGTTGGGGTTGGTGTTGGTGTTGGACTTAGGCGCCAAACGCAGGGTTTGTCCTGTGCGAATCGAGTAGCCCGGCCCTATCCCATTCCAGCGCGCCAGGTCCCGGTAATCCAGGCCGTGCCGAGTCGCTATTGAATACAGGGTATCGCCGGCAACCACCACGTAATCAGCACGAGTGGCAAGGCTGCTGGGTGCGGGCACCGGCGATGAAACGGGGTGACTGGCACAACCGGCAAGCCCACCCAGAGCCCACAGCCACAGCGCTGGCCGGCAAAAATCCAGTCGATTGCCTCTGACCTTAGTCAACACGGGTCGTCTGCGCGCTCAGAGCAGCCCACCGAGCAGCGGCACAAAAGCCACTCCGCCGAGTCGCTCGCGGCTGTAATGCTCGTCGCGGCGCGTGATGCGCACCAACTCTTGCGCACCATCCGGCCCCACCGGAACCACCAGTCGACCGCCGTTTGGAGAGAGTTGCTCCAGCAAAGGTTTGGGTATTTCCTCAGGAGCCGCAGCCACTAAAATCCCGTCATAAGGGCCCAGCGCTTTCCAACCCAAGTACCCATCACCGTGCCGGAACCGCACGTTATTAATCGCCAGTTCTTTCAATCTTTCCTTGGCGCGATCCAATAACGGCCCTACGCGCTCGATGGTTCCCATTCGCGCAACCAGTGGCGCGAGCACCGAGGTTTGATAGCCGCAACCGGTACCAATCTCTAAAACATTATAAAGACGCACGTTTTGCAACAAGGCCTCGGTCATACGCGCAACAATGTAAGGCTGCGAGATCGTCTGACCAAAGCCTATAGGTAGAGCCGTATCTTCATAAGCGCGAGTAGCCAGTGCTTCATCCACAAACAAATGACGAGGCACATCTCGGATGCGCTCCAAGACCGCCTCATCGCGGATACCCTGCTCCCGAAGCCGGGTGATCAGTCGCTCGCGCGTACGGGCTGAGGTCATGCCAATACCGCTGAGGCGACGATCGGTCATAGCGGTGCAGATCCGCCGATCCAGTCGGTTAACGCCGATAGCGCCTGATACCGCGTCATATCAATTTGCAGCGGGGTGATCGATACATAACCCTTATCAATCGCATCAAAATCCGTGCCCGTGCCGGCATCAGCGCCCTCACCGGATGCCCCGACCCAATAAACCGGGCGACCGCGCGGGTCGTGCGCTTTAACGGTCGGTGCCGCACGATGCCGAGCGCCCAAACGAGTCGCAGCCCAACCCACGATATCCTCATACGGGCGATCGGGAATATTCACATTGAGGATAAGCGCTGAAGGCAACGGCTTAATCAATAGCTTCTCAACTATCTCGCGCGCTACCCGACCGGCTGCGGCAAAGTGTCGCCCGCCCTGTACGCACAACGAAAAAGCGATGGTGGGTAGACCCAGGTGGCGAGCCTCCACCGCGGCGGCTACCGTGCCGGAGTACAAAACATCGTCACCCAGATTAGCGCCGTCGTTAATGCCTGACAGGACGAGGTCCTGCGGCTGGTCTAACAGCCCAGAGATCGCCAGATGCACGCAGTCGGTTGGCGTGCCATTAACGTAGTACCAGTTAGGCTCCGCGCTGTGCACGCGCAACGGCGTCTCTAGAGTCAACGAGTTGGAGGCCCCACTGCGATTGCGGTCCGGCGCGACAACCGTTAGCGAGCCCAGCGTTGCTACCGATCGCGCAAGCTCGCGCAGGCCTTCCGCCTGATAACCATCATCATTACTGAGCAAAATTCGCATCGAAGCCCCCTACCCTGCCTGCCATCGCAAAGGCGGGATGGCGCACCGTGAACGGCCGGAACTATACTTCAACTGGCATCCCCCATGTAGGAGACCGCCGTGCCTCGCACAGCGTCCGAAGCACCTGGCACGAATCGTGTTGAGCCCACGACAGACACCGAGGATAGTCTGGCGCTGTTTCGCAGCGCCATTAAGGATGTTCGACCGTTAACTCAGGCGCCCGTACCGCCTGCGCCGCCCAAACCACCCGCACGCGCTCGATTTCGTCGCCTGGACGAGCAACAGGTTCTACAAGAAAGCCTAACGCTGGCGCCCGGGGAGCTGTTAGTTGAGACCGGCGATGAACTGATTTTTCGTCGCGCTCAGATAGACGGGCGGACCGTGGAACGCCTGCGCCGTGGCGAGTACACCGTCCGGGATGAAATCGACTTACACGGCCTCACGGAGGTCGAAGCGCGCTTGGCGGTGCGAGCCTTTCTGCACAGCGCGGTGGCGCACGGCTTGCGCTGCGTGCGCGTCATCCATGGCAAAGGTTTAGGCTCAGGACCGCGTGGACCGGTCTTAAAGTCGGCCGTCAATGTTTGGCTGCGCAACACCCAATCGGTTCTTGCCTTCGCCTCGGCCAGACAAGTCGATGGCGGAACCGGCGCCCTGTACGTCCTGTTGCAGCGATCGCGCTAAAGCGATTTAGCCGCCGTCTTCGTCAGGCTCGGGCAGGTCACCGTCCACCAAAGCGACCACCTCGGCGAGCACGGTCGTGGCATAGGCGCCGGCAGATAACGAGAACTCAACGGTGAGTTCCTGGTCCTCCAATGCCCAGCGGCAGTCTCGTGGCACCACGCGCAAGGGGCGTCGCGCCGCCTCCAGACCCGCTTGCAGCAACGCCTGGCGAATCGCCGAATACGGCTCCAGTACGCCGGCCTCAGCGACGCCTGCCTCCCCCGCCGGCGACTCACCCCGTCCAAACAGCGGGCCCGTAGGATGAATATCAGCACGGTGTAGGCGGTCTACCAACGTGTCATCAACTGCCTCAGCCACAAAGAAGCTGCGACTACGATCGAGGTTTACAAACTCACCCGGCAGCAGGCGATCCCAGGTCTGATCACAGACCCGCTGCGCAAGCACAGCATTAAATAACAGGCTGCGAGCTGAGGAGAAAACAAAAGCCCGCGCCTCACGCTCTGAAGGCAGCGGCGCACCAGCGACCCACGCGTCAACCTGGGCGAGGTTCGACAAGCCGTGACCAAATCGTTGTGGGCCAAAATAATTGGGCACACCGCGTTGGGCAATCTGCGCAAAGCGCTCAGCCAACGCTTCAGCCGTGGCTGTCACACCGCCGAGCACGATCCGAAAGCGATTGCCCTTAACCGCGCCTCGCTTCAATTTGCGAGAGTGCGGCCACGACTCAATCACCCTATAACCGGACCCATCAGAAAGCTCCTCGCTAATCTCACGCCACGCGGCGGCGGCTTGGGTACGTGCCGGCGCCGTGTACCACTGACGAGTCAAAGCCCACCGATCTTTAAGACCCGCAAAACCCCAATCCCTGGGCGAGGAACCGCTACTACGAGCCAAACGTCGCAGCACAGCCAGCGTATCCAAACCGCGTTTTTCCACCAGCATCAGGACATGGCCTTCGCCGCCGTCAGCCGCAAACCCCAGTATTTCCTCGACCCTAAAGTCTTCAGGTCGGCGCTTAAACGCCGCCGTGGATAAGGGCGCAGCGTAAGCACGCGGTGGATCCAGCACTAAACGGGTTGATGTCGGTAAAGTCACGCGCGTTCCAGTAGGACAACAACCTGTGCCGCCAGCCCTTCGCGCCGGCCAACAAAACCCAACTTCTCAGTCGTTGTGGCTTTGATATTCACCTGATCACTCTGAAGCTGTAGCGCGTTTGCTACGGATTGAGTAATGGCATCGCGATGCGGCGCAAGCTTAGGCGCCTCGGCCAGCACAGTCACGTCAATGTTGTGGATAGAAAAACCCAGCGCCGAAACCTTACTCCAGACCTCGGCGAGTAAACTAAGACTACAGATGCCGCGATAGCGTGGATCCGTATCAGGAAAATGCTGCCCAATATCACCTAACGCGGCAGCCCCCAAAAGGGCATCACACAAAGCATGTAACAACACGTCACCATCTGAGTGTGCGACCACTCCTTGCGTGTAAGGAACCCGTACCCCGCCCAACATGACGTGATCACCAGACCCAAAGGCGTGAACGTCCATACCCAAACCGACTCTGAGACTGGCCATTTATTTCTCCACGCTCGCCCTATTCATTTGTTAATCGGTTGATCCGACCCCAGGCGCGCCTGCAGGATAAGTTCGGCCAAACCCAGATCAGAAGCCTCGGTGATTTTCAAATTGGAAGGATCCCCGGCAACCACCCGAGGCCTAATACCCAACGCCTCTATGGCCGATGACTCATCAGTGACCGTGCGTCCTTCGCGATAAGCGGTGTCCAGCGCCAAGTGAAGCTTCGAGTAACGAAAGGCTTGCGGCGTCATCGCGCGCCATAAGGCCTGGCGATCTACCGTCTCATGGACCTCACCTTCAACATTGCAGCGCTTTAACGTATCCGCCACCGGCACGGCCAGCAACGCGCCCTCGGCCGCCGGCGCGCGGGCGTCTACCAGAGCGGCGAGCAACGCATCAATTTCGGCGTGACTGACCAACGGGCGGGCCGCGTCATGCACCAACACCCAGGGATCACCCACCGCCATTTCACCCACACGGCTCAGCGCCGAGCGAACCGAATCGGCGCGCGTGGCCCCACCGACTACAACATGCAGGCGCTCATGACGGGCCAGCGGTAGCGTGGCAAAGTGGCGATCATCCGCCGGTAACGCCACCACCGCACCGAGCAGGCGGTCATCCCCGAGGAATGCACACAGCGCATGCTCGAGTACCGTTTGTCCGGCTAAACGTTGGTATTGCTTTGGAAGAGTTGCACCGAAACGCTGGCCGCTGCCAGCAGCTGGAATCACCAACCAATACGGCGGAACTCTCACCGATTGATGTGTTGCGCCTTAGGCGCCGCGACGGGAGCCGGCGCGAGGGGTGCTGCCGGGCCGGCACTGGAATCGGCAACCTCATAAAACGTTTCGTTGCTTCCGATCATGCCCAAATCGTTGCGAGCACGTTCCTCTAATGCGGAGAGACCTTCCTTAAGATCCTTAACTTCCGCTTTCAGCTGATCATTGCGTTGCGAGAGAGCCTGATTCTCCGAAGTCTGTGCTTTAACGCTCTGCTTAAGCCTGGATAACGAGCGCTCGCCATCTTCGCCCAGCCACAGTCGGTACTGCAGAGCGACTAAAACCAGCGACAGTACGACCGCGTAAAACTTCATAAGTTAAAAGATTAACACCGTCTCGCAGATCGTGCGAGACGGTCCTTCATCTTTAAGAACTCTTCTACCACTGCACAGGCTTGATCGAAAATGCCTGGGCGCCGGCATATCGAGCCGCCGTGCCTAAGCGCGCTTCGATACGCAGCAGTTGGTTGTACTTCGCCACACGATCCGACCTGGAACACGAGCCCGTCTTAATCTGCGTCGCTGAGGAAGCCACGGCCAGATCCGCAATCGTGGCATCTTCGGTCTCACCGGACCGGTGTGACATCACAGCGGCGTAACCGGCTTGAGTCGCCATCGCAACGGCTGCCAGGGTTTCCGTCAGCGTGCCGATCTGATTGGGCTTGATCAAAATGGAGTTGGCGATCCCACGGGCAATACCTTCGGCCAAAATCTTAGTGTTAGTGACGAACAAATCATCACCCACGAGCTGAATTTTCTTGCCCAACCGCTCGGTCATTACCGCCCAACCGGCCCAGTCGCCCTCCGCCATGCCATCTTCAATGCTGATAATGGGAAACTGACGAACCAGATCCTCGAAATAGCCGACAAACTCCGGGGGGGTAAAGCGCCGTCCCTCACATTCCAGGGTATAGATGCCATCGGCAAATAATTCGGTACTCGCAACATCCAAGCCTAAGTAAACATCACGACCCAGATGGTAGCCGGCTTTATGAATCGCCTCACCTAGGGTTTCCAGCGCTGCCGCGTTGGAAGGCAAATCCGGCGCAAAACCACCCTCATCACCGACAGCCGTGGATAAACCTCGGGCATTGAGCAAGGCCTTTAACGCATGAAAAATCTCCGCACCGCAGCGCAGAGCCTCGTGAAAGCTTGGCGCTCCCACCGGTAAAATCATGAACTCTTGAATATCTAAACTGTTGTTGGCATGTGCCCCACCGTTGATGAGGTTCATCATAGGCACCGGCAAGGTCAACTCACTGGCCGATCCGGCCAGATGCCGCCACAACTCCAAACCCTGATCCGCAGCACTGGCGTGTGCCGCAGCTAATGACACCGCCAGCAGCGCATTGGCGCCCAACCGAGACTTGGACTCGGTGCCGTCCAGGCTAATCATGCGAGCGTCTAGTGCCGATTGATCAGCGGGATCCATGCCCAACAAGCTGGCTTTAAGTTCACCATTGACATGCGACACGGCTTTTTGAACACCCTTGCCACCGTATCGCTTGGGGTCATTGTCACGTAACTCAATAGCCTCGCGGCTACCGGTAGACGCGCCGGACGGCACCGCGGCGCGACCGCGTACACCGGAACTCAAAATTACGTCGCATTCAACCGTGGGATTGCCCCGCGAATCCATAATTTCGCGACCAACGATATCTTTGATGGTACTCAACGTCGTTACTCCTCACACAGTGCAGTCGACATTACGCTCGGCGCCCAAGCTAAGCGGTGCGGGCTTTGACTTAGAGCCCGAAACTCGCCTCCGGAAAGGGACGGGCTTTTACCACCCGATCCAGCTCGAGCAGGGTTTCTAACAGGCTTTCTAATCGATCTAATGGCCATGCATTGGGTCCGTCAGACAACGCTTTGGCAGGATCGGGATGGGTTTCCATGAACACACCGGAAACGCCGGCCGCAACCGCAGCACGCGCCAACACCGGCACAAACTCTCGCTGGCCACCGGATGACGCTCCGGCAGCACCCGGCAACTGCACCGAGTGGGTCGCATCAAACACCACCGGTGCTCCGCTTGAGCGCATCACCGCTAAGCTGCGCATGTCGGACACCAAGTTGTTGTAACCGAAACTAAAGCCCCGCTCACACACCAGAATATTTTGATTGCCCGTAGAGCGCGCTTTTTCAACGACGTTGGTCATTTCCCACGGCGAAAGGAACTGGCCTTTTTTTACGTTGACTGGCAATCCCTGCGAACAGGCATTGACGATGAAATTTGTCTGTCGGCACAAAAAAGCCGGTGTCTGTAAGGCGTCCACTACCGAGGCCACCTCAGCAAATGGCGTGTCCTCATGCACATCGGTCAGTACCGGCACACCCACTTGCCGCTTAACCTCAGCAAGAATTCGTAGCCCCTCTTCGATGCCCGGTCCGCGAAAACTGTTGCGTGAGGAGCGATTGGCCTTGTCGTAAGACGACTTGAAGATAAAGCCGATACCTAACTTGGCTGTCATCGCCTTAAGTTGACCCGCCACATCAACCTGCAGCGTTTCACTTTCAACCACACACGGACCGGCGATCAGGAATAACGGCCGATCAAGCCCGACTTCAAATCCACAAAGACGCACGGGTAAAGTCAACTCGCCGAGGCAGGCGCGGACACGGATCGGCCCCGCGACTGACTAAAGTGACGAGCGGCGCGAACGAAGCCAACAAACAACGGATGGCTATCACGCGGTGTTGAGGTGAACTCCGGATGAAACTGAACAGCCACAAACCAGGGATGTCCAGGCAGTTCGATGACTTCGACCAGGCCATCTTCAGAAAAGCCTGAGAAGCGCAATCCTGCTGCTCGCATCGGATCCAGATACGTGTTGTTAAATTCAAAACGGTGGCGGTGGCGCTCACGAATCACGGTCGCACCGTAGGTGCGGGCTGCTTCACTGTCTTGCTCTAGCTGCGCTGTCTGCGCACCGAGGCGCATCGTTCCACCTAAATCCGATCGCTCATCGCGCTTGACCGTATCGCCCTTTAAATCACGCCATTCGGTAATTAAAGCGATAATTGGATTCGTCGTAGAGGAATTGAATTCCGTGGAGTTGGCATCGCTTAAGCCTAATCGGTTACGTGCAAATTCAATGCAAGCAACCTGCATGCCCAGACATATGCCTAGGTAGGGGATGTTGTTTTCACGGGCGTATCGGA
Organism: uncultured Pseudomonadota bacterium; assembly: GCA_903828595.1. Lineage (GTDB taxonomy): Bacteria > Pseudomonadota > Gammaproteobacteria > Steroidobacterales > Steroidobacteraceae > CAIKMS01. The sequence continues at coordinate 78,703 of CAIKMS010000007.1, forward strand.
CAGCCTCAATTTTGCCTTGTATGCCGCGCTCACCAAATCCGCCCGGCACTAAAATCGCGTCCATACCCGCCAAACGACCCGTACCCTCGCGCTCAATATCCGTTGACTCCACATAGTGCACCTTGACTCGCGTACCCGTCTTTAGGCCCGCGTGCATGAGCGCTTCGTTCAACGAAATATACGCATCGCGCGTCGCTACGTATTTGCCGACCATCGCGATATGGACTTCGGCGTTAGTTTTGAACTTGGCCTCTACGACTTCCACCCAACCCGACAGATCGGTCGTTGGTGCGCTGATGCCAAAACGCTCTAGGACAATGTCATCCAAATTCTGTTCACGCAGCAACAGCGGGATCTTATAGATGTCATCGGCGTCCACGGCCGAGATCACGGCCCGAGGCTCTACATTGGTGAACAGGGAGATTTTGCGGCGCTGCTCCTCCGGCAATTGGTCTCGGCTACGGCACAACAGTACGTCCGGCTGAATACCGATCGAGCGCAACTCTTTAACCGAATGCTGGGTCGGCTTGGTTTTGATTTCGCCACCACCCACCACAGGCACCAACGTCAAATGCATGAATACGTAATTGCTACGACCCAGATCTACGGCCATCTGGCGAATCGCCTCAAGAAAAGGCAGCGACTCGATATCGCCCACGGTGCCACCCACTTCCACCATGCAGATATCAGCATCACCCGCGCCTAGATGGATGCATCGCTGAATTTCATCGGTGATGTGCGGAATCACCTGAACCGTTGCGCCTAAATAATCGCCGCGACGTTCCTTGGCGATGACGCTCTCGTAAATACGCCCGGTCGTGAAATTCGAATTGCGCGTGGAGGTAGTGCGAACAAATCGCTCGTAGTGACCCAGATCTAAATCCGTTTCAGCACCGTCGTTAGTGACAAACACTTCACCGTGCTGGAAAGGGCTCATGGTGCCGGGATCCACGTTGATGTATGGATCCAATTTGACCAGGCTGACCTTCAGCCCGCGGCCCTCCAAAATCGCTCCTAGCGAAGCCGAGGCGATGCCCTTACCCAAAGAAGACACCACACCGCCGGTAACAAAAACAAAGCGCGCCATGTATACACCCGTCGGTAGGACTGACTAAAAACTTAGGATTTGAGCAGCCTTTGAAGGCCACTAAAACCCCACGAAGCGGACTTTAGTTACAAAGCCCGACAAGGACGCGCCACGCGCGGGCTCGTTGGGAGCCAGCTCACCGGTGTGCGCCATGCGACGGGATGTCAGTTTACGGCAAAGCGTTAACCGCCTCAATGAAGGTTGTGTAGAGACTCACCGGCAAATCGTGCCAATTCAGGGTCCAACCGGCTTCATGGACATCGGCCCTGACACTGATGTCCAGCCACAGACCCTGCGGGAGCAAAACGCCCACGCATCGCCCATCGAGCCACAGAAACGGCAGGCAATCACGCATAGGCCCTGGCACGCGCGCCTCACGCAGCAAATCTTTCACGGCACGGCGCTGACCGGCCCGTGTCAGCTGCAGACGCTCCCCTCCTTCTCGTCTTTTTAGGGTCAATCCGCTGACACCAGAAGAAATCTGCCCCGCCTGGGCTGGCGAATCGGCCATCTTAAGTGCAACACAACCCAGATCAGGGATAGTCACCGATTGGCCTGGCTGGATTACCACCGGGCTCTGCGGCCATGGCGACCACGGGCTGGCAGCCCACAAACAGCCATCATGACGAAAGACCACCACGCCCGGCCAGCGCACTTCCGGACTCGCTGAGGGACCCAGCGGCAGCATGGCGCGTAAGCTTGTCAAACGCCGTGCATTAGGCACTCTAAAACCCAGCTGCTTAAGCCAATGGCGTAGCAGCAAAGCCTGCCTTGCCGCACTAAGCGTAGCCAAGCCGCTTACGGTAAGCGCGCTGCCGCGACGTGCAGCAGCCCAATCTGCGCTGGCAACCTCATCTAAAACCTCTTTAGCTTGCGCAAAATGACCGGCCGAGCGGGCTAAGGTGCGCGTCCAGCGCGGCCATCGGGCTTCCAGCGGCAGATTCAGGACTTGTCGTAAATACGCGCGTTCAAAGCGAAGATCACCGTTCATGGGGTCGTCAACAAAGGCCAGACCCAAGCCCTGCGCGAAACTCTGCAACGCGGCGCGGGTCACGCCCAAACAGGGTCTGACGTGCAGACCTCGCCCTAAGCCTACGCACAGCGGCATAGCGCATACGCCATCCACCCCCGCCCCGCGCAGTAACTGCAACAAAACAGTCTCCGCCTGATCATCCCGATGGTGGGCGGTCAGCACGACCTCCTGCGGCGCGATAGCCTCGGCCAAGGCGCGGTAGCGCGCCTCGCGTGCTGCGGCCTCTACGCCTTGTCCGGACGCATCGCCGACCTGGACGTGCAGTACCTGCAGCGGCACTTGCCAAGTCTGTGCTTGGACCCGCGCGGCGGCTTCAAATTCAGCCGCAGCACTTTGCAAAGCGTGGTTGACGTGTAGTGCGCGCAGGCGCAGCGAACGGTTGTGGCTGGCAAGCAAAGCGGCGGCGGCTAAGAGTGCGCCCGAGTCCCCGCCGCCAGACAGTGCAATAACCCATGAGCGGGTCAAACCATCGGGAATCGCCGCCTGCAGAGACTTAAGCAGAACCTCCGGCCCAAAAGCATCGTCGCTACGATCAGGCGTCTCGATAGACACCGAACGACCGTAAGCGCTGAGCCCTTGTCGCCAACAGCGTATCCAGAGGTTGGTTGCACAGGACTTCTACTTGGCGCGACAGCGCGCTGCGCAGCCGTTCCGCCATGACCAAGGGCTCTCGGTGCGCACCGCCTAAGGGTTCAGGTACGACCTCGTCTACCAGAGATAGCTTCGCCAAACGCTCGGCGGTCATCCCCATCGCCTCGGCTGCCAGTTCTCGCTTGTCGGCACTTTTCCACAGAATGGAGGCGCAGCCCTCAGGGGAGATGACCGAATACACGCTGTACTGCAACATGAGGAGTTGATCGCAAACACCGATGGCTAGCGCTCCACCGGAGCCTCCCTCGCCAATCACGCAGGAAACGATAGGCACGCTTAGCGTTGCCATCTCATAAAGATTACGGGCGATCGCTTCGGACTGATTGCGTTCCTCGGAACCCACCCCGGGATAAGCACCGGGTGTATCGATGAGCGTGACCACCGGCAGACGATAACGCTCAGCCAGTTTCATCAAGCGCAGCGCTTTACGATAACCCTCGGGCTTTGGCATTCCGTAGTTACGGCGCACGCGTTCTTTGGTGTCTCGGCCTTTTTGGTGACCGATGAGCATCACCGGGCGACCCTCCAAACGTGCCGGCCCGCCTACGATCGCCGCATCGTCAGCGTACATGCGATCACCGTGCAGCTCTTGAAACTCAGTAAACAGCAAGGGCACGTAATCCAACGTGTAGGGGCGCTGCGGATGGCGAGCTAACTGGGCGATCTGCCAGGACGTTAAATTGGAGAAGATGCTTTTGGTCAACGTCCGGCTTTTCATGCGCAGGCGATTGATCTCCTCGGCAATATTCACCTCAGCATCGTTTCCGACGTAGGAGAGTTGCTCGATTTTCGCCTCTAACTCGGCGATCGGTTGTTCGAAATCCAGAAAGTTAAGATCCATAACTGGCAAAGGTTCCAGAGGCGCGACTTATAGTCAAGTCCCACCTTAAAATTCAATCAGTTAGAGACTGCCGGAGGCGACCGGCGCGGCTGTTTGCATCCAACTGGCCAAAGCGGCCTGCTCATCTTTAGGCTGGTAGACCAATCGCCATCCGTCCGAGCCACAGACGCGGGCGGCGGCCTCCAACAAGGCGCGCGTGGGCCGTACAGTCCAGTCTGCCCCCAAAGTTACCAACCCTTGGGCCGCGGCTTGGGCTGAATCCAAAAACACGGCAACCGATACGCGACCACCGCGTGCGTCGCGTAACGCAGGCTCCAACTCGCGCAGTACATCCGCCGCGTTGCGGCTTGCTGGCCAGCGCAGCAACAATCGCCGCGCCTGGGTCTCGCGAATCTGCTCAATGGACTGCAGTTTTTTAGCGGCGAGTTTCCAGTCTTCAATGAAATTATCAAACCGCAGTGCGCCCTCAATAATGAGAATGGCATCCTTCATGACCAAGTCGCGGTGCGCCTGAAATACCTCGTCGTACATGGAGACTTCCAGTCTTGCGCTGCGATCATCCAGGACCAGGCTGGTTCTGTTGCCGCGCCTTTTCACCTCCAAAACTAAACCAGCAACGGTAACGCTGCGTCCCGGCGACCATTTGCCGTCATCGCCGCCCACCGGTTTACCCCCACTGGCGACATCAACAATACGACCGGACGTTAAGGGCTTTAACTCACGAACATACTCTTCGATAGGATGCCCGGTCAGATACAAGCCTAACGTATCTCTCTCTCCGGCTAGACGAACCGACTCCGGCCACTCCGGCAGTAACGTACTGGGGGTCGCCATCGGCGCGTCACCCAACGACGCATCGGTAGCAGGCGCGCTGCTCAAACCAAACAGATCCACCTGCCCGTTGGTGAGCGCACGGGTGTTCTGCTCACCCAAAGCCAAAGCACTCGGCAACCGAGACGCCAAGGTGGCGCGATTCGGGCCGATACGATCAAAGCAGCCAGCCTTCAGAAGAGCTTCTAACGATCGTTTATTAACCCGAGACAAATCCACGCGGCGGCATAAATCCTCAAGACTGACAAAAGGACCGGCACGCTCACGCTCCTCACACAAGGCGATCACCGCAGCCTCACCCACTCCTTTGACGGCCCCCAGCCCATAACGAATGGTTCTGTCATCGGCGACAGTAAAACGATAGACGGACTCGTTAATATCCGGTGGTAATACCTCCAATCCACCGGACCTGGCATCGTCAATGTCAATGACCACCTTATCTGTCTTATCCATGTCCGAAGACAAAACAGCCGCCATATAGGCCGCTGGATGATGTGCCTTCAACCATGCCGTGTGGTAAGTCAGAACCGCATACGCGGCTGAGTGAGACTTGTTAAAGCCGTAGCCGGCAAACTTCTCCATCAAGTCAAAGATGTAAGCCGCCTGGCTTTCGGGGACACCGCGGGCGACAGAGCCCTCGACGAAAATCGAGCGTTGCTTGGCCATTTCCTCGGGCTTTTTCTTGCCCATGGCACGACGCAAAAGATCCGCTCCGCCCAGCGTGTAACCGGCCAACACCTGAGCGATCTGCATGACCTGCTCTTGATACAAGATGACGCCGTAAGTGGGCTTTAGGACAGGCTCTAAGTCTGGATGCAAGAAGTCGAAAGCTTCCTTAGTTCGGCCGTGCTTACGCTCAATAAAGTCATTGACCATGCCCGCCTCAAGCGGGCCTGGCCGAAACAGCGCGACCAACGCCACGATGTCTTCGAAACAATCCGGCTGCAGGCGCCTAATCAGGTCCTTCATGCCACGAGATTCAAGCTGGAATACTGCCGTGGTCTTTCCGGATTTAAGCAACTCAAAAGTCTTGGGATCGTCTAAAGGTAACTGCGAGAGATCCAGCGGTGCCGTGCCGGCAGGGGCTACTGAATCGATAGTCCGCACAGCCCAATCAATCACCGTCAAAGTGCGCAAGCCCAGAAAGTCAAACTTCACTAAACCAGCAGCTTCAACGTCATCCTTATCAAATTGGGTAACAACCGCCGTGCCACCCTCCACCGCAAACAAGGGCGTGAAATCTGTGAGCATGGATGGCGCAATGACCACGCCGCCCGCATGCATACCCGCATTGCGAGTCAGCCCTTCCAGACTCCGCGCCAGATCAATCAGTTCACGGACGTCCTCGTCATCTTTATAAAGTCTTTTGAGCTCCGGCTCCTTACTGAGGGCATCATCTAAGGTTATGCCCAATTCAAAGGGAATGAGTTTGGCAATGCGGTCCACCCAGCCAAACGATTTACCCAAGACACGGCCCACATCACGCACAACCGCCTTAGCGGCCATGGTGCCGTAGGTAATGATCTGCGAGACACGCTCACGCCCGTATTTGCTGGACACGTACTCGATAACGCGGTCGCGCCCAGCCATGCAGAAGTCCACGTCAAAGTCAGGCATGGAGACACGCTCTGGATTTAAAAAGCGCTCGAACAGTAAATCGTGCTCGAGTGGATCCAAGTCCACGATGCCCAGGCAGTAGGCGACTAAGGAGCCCGCGCCAGAACCTCGTCCGGGACCTACCGGAACACCGTTGCCGCGCGCCCAGCGGATAAAATCCGCCACGATCAAAAAATACCCCTCAAAACCCATGCTGCAGATGCAATCCAATTCCAACTGCAAGCGAGTCGCATAAGCCTCCGGAGTGACCTCCTTTAATCGCTGCCGTCCCACTCGCAGGGCAATCTCGGTGGCATTGAGTCGCTGCTGTAGCCCGCGTTGTGCCTCAATTTTCAAAAACTCGGCCGTGGTTTGTCCCTGCGGCACCGGATAGGCGGGCAAAAACGATTTGCCTAGCCGAACTTCCAGTGAACAGCGCCTGGCGATTTGCACACTCTGCTCTACCGCACCCGGCAGATCCAAAAACAGCTCGCTCATCTCATCGCCGGTTTTAAGGTACTGCTCGTCACAGTAGCGGCGTGGCCGACTGGCATCTCCTAGTAAGGCGCCATCGTAAATGCAGACCCGCGCTTCGTGCGCTTCGAAGTCACTGCGATTTAAAAATCGCACGTCGTTTGTAGCAACTACCGGAACAGACCAGTCGAGCAAAACGCCCCTGAGCGCGTCTATGTAGTCCTCTTCACCCGGCCGGCCAGTGCGGCTCACCTCAAGATAGTAGCGATCACCAAACATCCGCAACCACGCATCAAGCTGGGCGCGCGCTTCGGCTACTTTGCCGGACTTTAACGAGCGTCCCACATCGCCCTCAAGCCCGCCTGATAGGGCTATGAGTCCCTCGGTTGATGTTAAATCTAACCAGTCACGCTCCAACAACGGCTGACCTTTATGGTTTCCCTCCAGGTAGGTACGCGTGACTAATCGAGTCAAATTGCGATAGCCCGTTAGGTTCTGACACAAAAGGGTTATCCGCGTAGGTTCGGCGCGCTCAGCGTGTTCACGCACAAAGGCATCAACGCCGATAATGGGCTTGACGCCACTGGCCAAGGCCGCCCGATAGAACTTCACCATGGCAAAAAGGTTGCTGTGGTCGGTTAATGCAACCGCCGGCATGGCAGCCTCTACGCAGGCTTGCATCAACTGGTCGACCCGCACCACGCTATCGCGCAGTGAGTACTCGGTGTGAAGGCGCAAATGAACGAAGGGCGTCATCGGCACTCTCTAACAGGCGCAAAGGACTGACGATGCACGGCACAAGGACCTAAAGCTCTAAGCGCGCGCAAATGCACCGCGGTACCGTAGCCTTTATGGCTGGCAAAACCATAGCCGGGGTAGATCTGATCTGTCTCTACCATGTACTGATCACGCCAAACTTTAGCCACTATCGATGCAGCACTGATACTCGGTCGAGTCAGATCACCTTTAACAAAACATTCGGCAGTGACCTTAAAGCCCAGATCCTCCAGCGAGGGTGCACGATTGCCGTCAATTTCCAGGTGACCAGGACGCACGGCCAGTGCTTGTACCGCCCGGCGCATCGCTAAAAAGGTAGCTTGCAGGATATTGAGCGAGTCGATTTCAGCCACATCAGCCATCCCCAAACCCACCGCTATTGCCTGTTGCTCAATGGTACGGGCCAGGCGAGTTCGTTGCGGGGCTTTTATCAGCTTGGAGTCCGTGAGTCCGGCAATGGGCTTATTCGGGTCTAAAATAACGGCCGCTGCAACCACTGGGCCTGCCAGAGGCCCACGTCCCACTTCATCGACGCCTGCCACGTAGATCATCGCAGGCCTCGCGCGCGATCCAGCACCTGCCCCACCACCGCCGCCGCCTTAGCGGCTGAGTCTTGGCGCAACGTCAGGTGAATCGTCTTAAAGCAGTTTAGTAGTTCCGTGACCCGCTCCGGGTGATCCAACCAACTCAAAATCTCAGCGCCTAGGCGCTGGGGAGTGACTTCCTCCTGAAAAACCTCCGGCACCAACGCTTTATTAGCCAACAAATTGGGCTGCGAAAAAAACCGGGTTTTTACCAGATTAAAGCGGCGCAGCAGCCAAGCGGTTGCCGCTCCTAATCGATAGGCAACTACCATGGGGCGCTTACACAGCAGCGTTTCCAAGGTAGCCGTGCCCGAGGCTACCAGAGCCACGTCAGAGGCTATCAAGGCCGCGCGGGCCTGCCCACGAAGTACCTTGATAGGTAAATCACGACCTTGCGTCCAGCTTAAAAGCCGCTGCTCTGCAGCCAGGTTGGCCGCGGGCAGAATAAAAACCAGATCCGGCCGACGCTCATGCAGCCAAGCAGCAGCACCGATAAAGTCCGGACCCAGCCGTTCGATCTCACTGCGACGACTGCCAGGCAACAGCGCTACCTGGCGACCCGTTAAAGGCAAGCCCAGTTGCTCACGCGCCTGCAGGCGATCAGGCTCCATCGGGATCTGGTCGGCCATGGGATGACCAACGTAATCGGCGCTTAGGCCACGCTGCGCATAAAAAGCCGATTCAAAAGGCAGCAGGCACAGCACCCGATCAAGGTCACGGGCCATCGTTTTTACGCGACCGGATCGCCAAGCCCAAACTTGCGGACTCACGTAATGGACCGTGGGGAGTCCCTGTCGTTTTAAAGCGCCAGCCAAGCGTAAGTTAAAGCCGGGGAAATCAACGCCCACAAAAATATCAGCGCCTAAAGCTAAGGCCTCATTAACCAGACGTCGTTTCAGCCGCCACAGGCGCGGCAGATGCGGCAACACCTCAAAAAGCCCCATCACCGAAAGCTCTTCAATATCAGCCAGCGTCTGACAGCCTTGGGCACGCATCGCAGGGCCGGTAACACCGACAAATCGTGTCTGGGGTCGTACCAAGCGCAGCTCGCGGATCAACGCCGCCGCCAGCAAATCACCAGACGGCTCACCCGCGCAGATAAAGACTAACGCTGCGGCTGTATCAGCCCCGTCGAACTGGGGATCGACAGTCAGGCTTGATGGCATCGCCGCCGTCCGGTCAGCGAATCAAGCTACGCGTAATGCGCGGCAAGAAATCAACAAAGGGCTGTACCTCAGGCGCACTTCGTGCCATCTCAACCAGGCTTGCCGTTGCATCGACCAGCTTGAGCTTGGAACGATACAATATTTTGTAAGCCTGTTTGATATTGGCGATCTGGCTCGAATCAAACCCTCGGCGCTTTAGACCCTCGGAGTTGATACCTTTAGGCTCAGCCGGCGAACCGGCTACCATCAAAAAGGGCGGCACGTCCCGCGTTACGGCGGCGTTATTGGCTAGAAAAGCGTGTGCGCCAATTTTGCAGAATTGATGAATAGCTGCATAACCGGACAAAATTACAAAGTCCCCGAGTTCCACGTGCCCAGCCAGCGCGGTCGCATTAGATAAAACGCAGCGATCGCCCACCAGGCAATCGTGTGCCACATGACTGTAAGCCATAAACAAACAGTTATTGCCGATACGCGTAATACCAGTGCCGGTCACGGTCCCCCGGTGTACGGTCACGCACTCGCGAAAAACATTGTTGTCGCCGATCTCTAAGCGGGTGGGCTCACCCCGATACTTCAGATCCTGCGGAGCCTCACCGATCGAGGCGAACTGGAAAATCTGGTTATTCGCACCAATCGTGGTGGGGCCGCGCACCACAGCGTGCGAGCCAATTTTGGTGCCAGCACCAACGACCACATCCGGCCCAACTATAGAGAAAGGCCCGACCTCAACATCATCAGCCAAGGTTGACTGCGGGGAAACGATCGCACGAGCATCAATGATGGCCATGGTTAACCCTTCGTTTCCGGGGCAACCATCATGTCGGCTGAGCAGACCTCGATGCCGTTAACCGTTGCCTGAGTGCTGAACTTCCAAATGCCGCGCATAGAACGCACAAAGGTCGCATTTAAAATCAGCTGGTCACCGGGTTCCACCGGCTTACGAAAGCGCGCACCATCGATGCCAACAAAATAAAACAGGGTATCGTCAGTGGGCACGACGCCGGCGCTAACGAAGGCAAGCACGCCACAGGCTTGGGCGAGCGCTTCGAGCATCAGCACTCCAGGCATCACGGGACGACCGGGGAAATGCCCTTGAAAAAATGGCTCATTGATTGTCACGTTTTTCAGGGCCTTTACGGTTTTTCCCGGAATAGCCTCTAAAACACGGTCTATCAAAAGAAACGGATAACGATGCGGCAGCAACGCCATTACCTTGTGAATATCCATGGCCACCGAATCACTCATACCTGCTCCTCAAGGCGATTGTCTGCAAATGATTTGCAGGTCGCATTATTTACGAATTATCAGCCGACGTGTTTGTCCGCTCTAACTGCCGAACCCGCTTATTCAGTTCATCAAGCTGATGCAAACGCGCCACCGTCCTGCGCCAGCGGCCAGCCTCTTCAGCAGGCAGCATGGACGCGTACGTACCGGCTTGCTCGAGCGAGCCAGTTACCGACGTGTTGCCCAGAATGATGACGCGATCGGCAATCTGCAAGTGACCCGCGATACCAACTTTGCCAGCAATCAGACAACCCTGACCAACAACAGTGCTGCCTGATATTCCCACTTGTGCCGCAATAGCGGTACCTGCACCGATAGAGACGTTGTGACCAATCTGAATCTGATTATCTAGCTTCACGGCATCGTGTAATACGGTATCGCCGATAGCACCGCGGTCAATAGTGGTATTCGCGCCGATCTCCACATCGTTACCGATGCTCACGCCACCGACCTGCGGCACCTTAACCCAGCCATCCCGATCAGGCGCCAAGCCAAAGCCATCGGCACCGATGACAGCCCCCGGATGGATAAGCGCCCGTTTACCGATCCTCACTCGGCCAACTACCGTGACTCGCGCCACTAAAGAACTGCCGGTTCCGATTCGCAGGTCGCCGTCTAGGACGCATCCAGGGCCAACATACACATCCGACTCCAGATGCACCTGCGGGCCTACATAAGCCTGAGCCCCAACAAAGACGCCGGAACCTAATTGCGCCCCTTCAGCGACCACAGCGCTCGGATGCACCCCTGTGGGGCGCTGGGCCTGCGGGTACAGCAGCGCCACAATGCGTGCGTAGCTGGCATAAGGATTCGAACTAATCAAAACATGTGCCGCACAGGCTTCAGCGTCTTGCGCTGTAAGGACAACTGCGGTGGCCGCCGTGCTGCTTAAAAATCGCTTATATCGGGGGTTCGCCAAAAAGCTTAACTCACCCGGGCCTGCATCTTGCAAGCTAGCGACCCCGTGCACGCGAGCATCGGGGTCGCCCTTTAACTCCAAGCCCAGTTGGCCTGCAAGTTCACCCAACGAGGCTGCCATGATGCGCAGCCTCGGGTATTACTTCGAGGCAGGCTTGGCAGCAGGCGCTGTGGCTGGAGCCACGGACGTCTTCGCTTTTGCCTGCAGGCTAGCCAGTACCGATGCGGTGATATCAATGTTGTCGCTGCGGAAAGCGGCATCGCGTACGATCAAGTCATAACCCTGCGACTTAGCAACACGCTCGACTTCAGCAAACATCTGAGCCTCGACCGTGTGGCCCAGCTCCTGCTGACGCAGCTGAGCATCTTCTTCGAGTTCTTTTTGCTTGCGGCCTAGGCTGATCTGCACATCACGCAAATCTCGCTCAGTCTTGCTGCGCTCAGCCTCTGCCATCGTGGCCGAATCGCGCTGATACTTCTGAACCTTAGCTTCAAAGTCTTTCTGCTGTGCCTGAAGCTGTTTGTATCGAGGCTGGAATTCCGCCTCGATCGTCTGCTGCGCGTCCTTAAACTGCGGAGCCTCGGAGGCCAGACGACGGAAATCGCAGAAACCCACTTTTTGAGCTTGCGCAGCGGAAACAAACCCCAACATCAGGGCACCAGCACAGAATATGGCTACCAACTTCTTTTGCATGAAAAAACAACCTCTGTATGTCGAAAAACGGACTCGCGGCTCTAATTAACTAGAACGCCTGACCAATGGAGAACTGAAACCCTTCCTTCTGATCAGGATAATGAATTCCATCGTTACTCGTCGCATTCAGCGCGATGCCGTAACTAAAGCGGAATATACCCAACGGAGCGAGCCACTGGACTGAAAGACCGGTCGACCGCTTCAGATTATTGTAACTGAAAGGATAGGAAACCGGGGTCAGTCGGTCTTGTCCCACAAACTTCACGCAACACGTGGAGAACGTGTTGCCAACGTCGTAGAACCAACTGGCTCGAACGTTTGCCTTGAACTTTTCCGGTGTAGGAAATAGCAACTCACCACGAAACACGGTCAGAAGGTTGCCGCCGTACGGATTACCGAAGCTGTCCTTAGGCCCCAGGCGCGATTCGGTAAAGCCGCGCACCGTATCAGGCCCACCGGCATAAAACTGCCGGTAAGGAGGCAGCGCGGTTGTACTGCCCAGTTTTTCACCAAAATCGATCTGCGACTGGAAGGCCAGCGTCAGGTGCTTAGGCAATGGTACAAACTGCAGGAAATCAAAAGCTGCCGTGTAAAACTGCACGTTGCTTCCGGGTGCTGCATAAGAAAACTGAAGATTCGTGCGATTGCCGCGATCAGCGAACAAGGCACGATTACGCGTATCCCAACTCCAACCGCCAATCGCTTCGACTACGTTGAATTTGGTTCCGTAGAAATTCACGGTGGTCGTATTGCCTGAATAATCTTGGCTGGTGCCCGTACTGATAAAGCGGCGCCCGTTGTTGCGTACCCAATACAGCGACTCCTCACTGCTACCGGTTTCACTCGCCAACAGCGTAGATTGCGTTAAGGCAAGGCCACCGTGTACGCCCATGAACTCGCTGATCGGGTAGCCCCACTGCAAACCGCCCGTTAATGTCTTGGTATTAAACTGGGAAGCTGCCGCAACAAACTGCGTCGACCGCCTGTAGGTCAAGGAGGCGGTACGATACAAGCCATCATTGGTGACGTAGGGGTTGGTCTGCGACACTTGGTAGCTGTCAGAGTACCGGCCCGCCTGAATTTCTGCCGCAACGCGTTCACCCGTGCCCAAGAAGTTGGAGTGAACGAAATTGGCATTCAGGGTGAACTTTTGCGAGGCCGAATAACCGATACCGCCGCCAAATTGCCCTGGCAGACCTTCTTTAACATCGAAGTTCACATCCATCAGGTCAGGCGTGCCGGGTACCGGCTTATTTTCAAACTCCACTTTCTCGATGTAGGGCATCCGCTGCAGACGTACTTTAGAGCGCTCTACGGCACGGTTTGATAGCCACGCCCCTTCCAGCTGGCGCATTTCACGTCGCAAAGTGATGTCGTTGATGGCTGTGACATTATTAAAGTTAATGTGACGCACATACACGCGATTAGCCGGATCAATGAAGAACGTCAAAGAAACCGTCTTCTTCTCCGCATCCGTAGTGGGAACGGGCTCGATTTTCGCAAAAGCGTAGCCGTCATTACCCATCCGGGTAGACATCAATTCCTGGGATGCTGTGATTAACTTTCGCGAATAGATCTCACCGGGATGAATCTGCAGCAGCTTTTTGAGTTCCTCTTCAGGAACAACGAACGTACCGGCTAGCTTGACGTCTGAGACTGTGTAGACCTCACCTTCGTTAACGTTCATGGTGACGAAGACGTCATCTTTCTCGGGGGCTAGCGCCACCTGCGTCGATTCAAGTTGGAAATTGGCATAGCCACGGTCCATATAAAACGAGCGAAGCTTCTCTAGGTCACCCTGCAGTGCCTCACGGGAATATCGATCATCCTGCTTGTACCAAGACAACCAGTTGGGAGTCTTTAACTCCATCTCATGCTGGACTTCGGCTTGGGAAAACTGGGTCGCACCCACCACATTGATTTCCCGAATGACCGCGCGCTTGCCCTCTTTGATGTCAATCGTGATCTTGACCTTATTGCCCGCGACATCTTCGACTTTCTCGTCGATGCGCACGGCGTACTTACCACGACTAAAGTACTGATCAGTCAAATACTGCTTAACGTCTTCCAGCACGCTGCGATCAAAGGTTTTACCCGTTGCGAGGCCGACATTGCGTAGACTCTTTTGCAGGTCTTCGGTCTTGATGTCTTTGTTGCCTTTCAACTCAAAGCTTTCGATCGATGGCCGCTCGCGCACGGCTACCACCAAGGTATTGCCGTCTCTGCGCAGTTCCACGTCACGAAAAAAGCCAGTGCCGTAAAGGGCACGCAGCGCCTCTTCGGTTCGGGAGCGCGACATACGGTCACCGACCGCGACCGGCAAATAATTCAGCACCGTGCCTTCAGCGATACGCTGCAAGCCTTCAATGCGTACGTCGCCGACCGTAAAATCGGGTTTGATAGTCGTCTGCGCGTCCTGCGCGACAGCTGCGCCCGTGGCTAAAGCCAGGGCGACTGCTAGGGCCAGCCGGGATCGCATGCGGGTTCCGATTCCTTGCAGGAAAAAGCGACGGCTAACCGAAGTGCCGCGCAATATCATTATAAAACGCCAAACTCATCAATACGATGAGCATAGCAACACCTAGTTGCTGTCCCAAGGCTTGCAGTCGTTCTGACAACGGCTTACCTCGAACAGCCTCTGCACACTGATAAACAATCTGGCCCCCATCCAGGATGGGAACCGGCATCAAATTTAAGACGCCCAAACTGATACTGATCAGCGCTAAAAAGCTCAAAAACGCCGCACCACCGGCTCGCGCCGTAATTCCAGCGTAAGTGGCAATACTGAGTGGCCCGCTCACGTTTTTCAACGAAACCTGACCAAACACCATTCTGCCTAACAGTTTGACGGTAAACGCACTTTTTTCCCATGTTTCATTTACGGCAGCGCCCAACGCTGCCACCGGGCCGTAGCGCTCCTCGGTGAGCATCCCCTCAGGCCACTGAGGCTCGCCTCCGGGTGCCACCCCAATCCGACCCACAGGCGCCAGTGCCGGATGAGCGGAATCTTTTTCAGCGCGCACCTCCACGGGCAGCGTCAGTTCGACGCCTTCTCTAAAGATGCCTAACTTCACGGTCGCACCCGGCTGGCGTCGGATTTGCTCCGCCAACAAAGAAAAATCATCAACGGCCATGCCGTCAATCGAGGTGATTCGATCGCCTAACTGCAAACCAGCGGCGGCGGCGGCCCCATTGGGGACCAAAGCGCCGACTAACGTAGGCAATTTAGGCGGCTGAAAATTAAAACCTAAGCCCGCTGACCAAGCACCCGGCTCGGTCAGGGCATGGCGCTCTGCCAGGCTCAATGGCAGGTTCAGCACGCGAGTCTCCTGGGAGCGACGCACGGTTACCGTAATTGGCGCAGTGTCGGAGAAGGCCCCCATCAGAGCTAACAGGGCGTTCTCCTCGGTGGCTACCGCCCGATCGTTTACGGCGACTAGGACGTCCCCTTTTTGGAAGCCCGCCTTAGCGCTGACCGAGTTAGGGCTGACATCGCCGATGATGGGTCGCAAACCGGGGATCCCGATTTGAAACAGAATCCAGAAGGCCACGATGGCAAAAAAGAAGTTGGCGGCAGGTCCTGCCACCAAAACCGCAATGCGTGCCCATACCGGCCGCTGATTAAACGCCTGGGCCCGATCCCCAACAGCTACCGGCGCTTCACGCTCGTCGGCAAACTTCACGTACCCACCCAGCGGAATTCCGGCTAGCACGTAATCGGTCCCGGTACGCCCCGTCCAGCTCAAAAGTGGGCGGCCAAAGCCTATAGAAAAGCGCAGAACCTTAAAGCCCAAGGCCCGGCCCACGGCGAAATGTCCGTACTCATGCACCGCCACCAACAGACTGATGGCGACAACAAAAGCCAGCACACTGGTGATGATCGCAATCAAGCGCCTACTCCCAACAAACTTTGCAGCACTCGTTGCGCTTGGCCTCTTGCCCAAGCATCCGCTGCCAAAATGGCATCCACGTCGTCTACTGCCGAGGCCGTGTGTCGCGCCATCACATCGGAGATGACCACAGGGATATCCTTAAAGTTCAACCGATTCTCCAAAAACGCCTGAACCGCCACCTCATTGGCCGCATTCAAGGCCGTCGGCGCGGTCGCCCCACAGTGCGCGGCGTCAATCGCCAGCTGCAAACACGGAAAACGCTCGTAATCGGGTGCCTCAAAGTTCAGCACTCCACGCCGCACCAGATCCAGCGATTCTACACCGGACTCGATGCGAGACGGCCATGCTAACGCGTGGGCGATCGGCACCCGCATATCCGGATTGCCCAACTGCGCGAGTAAGGATCCGTCAATGTACTCCACTAACGAGTGCACCAAGCTCTCCGGGTGGACGAGGACCTCGACTTGACTGGTAGCCAGCCCGAACAACAACTGCGCCTCGATCAGCTCCAAACCCTTGTTCATCAGCGTGGCAGAATCCACTGAGATCTTCCGGCCCATCACCCATTTGGGATGCGCGCAGGCCTGCGCGGGAGTAACGTGGGCGAACTCAGAATTAGCAAGGCGCAGGAAGGGCCCCCCGGACGCGGTCAACAAAACCCGTTTAACGCCTAACGGCGCCCTACCCGGTACAACCGATGCAGGAAGGCACTGGAAAATGGCGTTGTGCTCACTGTCGATGGGCAACAGCGTCGCCCCACAGCGAGCCACCTCACGCATCACCAGAGGACCGGCCATGACCAACGATTCTTTGTTGGCTAGCAGCAAGCGTTTTCCCGCACGGATCGCCGACAGGGTCGAACTCAACCCGGCGGCACCCACAATTGCCGCCATGACCAGCGGCGCCTCGGGCAAGGCCGCGATATCATCCAAGGCCGCCACTCCACTCAACACCCGAGTCGGTGATCCGGCCAGCGAGTGCCGCAAGTGTTCTGCGGCCGCCTCATCAATGAGTACCGCATAAGCCGGCTTAAAGCGCAGGCATTGCTCCAGCAGCAGTTGCCAGTTTTGCATGGCGGCTAGCGCCACCACGCGATACCTCGCAGGATGCCTGGACACCACATCCAACGTGCTGGTGCCAATACTGCCGGTAGAACCCAGTATCACCAGCCCTTGGCAGTCTGCAGGCTGCGTGTTCACCAGGCAGCGCCCAGATAACTTAAGCCAAACGCAAACACCGGTGCTGCTGCCGTCACGCTGTCAATTCGATCCAACACCCCACCGTGTCCTGGAAGAATCGCCCCAGAATCTTTGAGGCCTGCGTGGCGCTTGAATAAGCTTTCGGTCAGATCACCGACTACGCTAGCCGCGAAGGTAAGCCCGCTGAGCAACAAAAAGCCACCTGGTCGCAGATGAAACCAATAAACACCAGACAGCGCCACCAACAGGGACAACAGCAGCCCACCCGCCGCACCCTCCCAGGTTTTATTCGGGCTGCAGCTCGGTGCCAACGCTCGCGATCCAAAACGCCGGCCGGCAAAATACGCGCCGATATCAGCGCCCCAGACCAGCAATAACAGATACATCACGTAACTGGGCCCCGCCGCGGTGAGCAAATGCGCCAGCGCAAGCCAGGTTGGCACTAAAACCAGCAACCCAGCCACACCCACTAGCAACGGCACAACGCGCTTAGGCCAAAACAAAATCCACAGCGTGGCTGCAAGCCACCAGACCATGGCAACTCCCAAGACTAATCGCATAGGTATCTGACTGGGCGACCACCAGCAGACACAGCAAAGGCCGGCCGCTATGGCGCAATAGCCCAGGCGGGCTACGGTTGTGTCCCAGTGCAAAAAAGCGGCCCACTCCCAGGAACCCAGCAGCAACAGCAAGGCGAAAAAAGCCAACCCTCCGGCTAGAGGCAGGACAAACAAAGCCAGCAGGAGCAGCCCGAGTAGGACCAGCGCCGTGAACACTCGCGTCTTCAGCATGTGCTACCGCCCGGCGTATCCGTGAGCTGACCAAAGCGCCGATTGCGGCCCGCAAAATAAGCAAAGGCTTCAGCGAGCTCTCGTGCGCCAAAATCAGGCCAAAGCACGTCGGTGAACCACAACTCGGTGTAGGCCAGATTCCATAACAAGAAGTTACTGATGCGCCTTTCGCCACCGGTGCGTATGAACAAGTCCGGATCAGGAAGCTGCGCTAGCGCCAAGGCCGCACCCAGACTCTGCTCGTCAATCGCGTCGGGGGACAAAACACCGCCTAGGCATTGACGCGCCAGTACGCGGGCTGCCTGCACCAGATCCCAGCGACCCCCGTAGGCTAAAGCAATCACTAGGGTCAGTTGGCTGTTAGCCGAAGTACGTGCCTCGGCGGCGCCCATGCGCTCACGCAGGGGCAATGCCAGGGAGTCTCGGTCACCAATAAAGCGCACGCGCACGCCCTTATCGGAAAGCGCATCGATTTCCCGCTCAAGGACCTCCAGCAATAACTGCATGAGTAAGCCCACCTCACTGGGCGGGCGGCGCCAGTTTTCACTGGAGAACGCGAAAACACTAACGATGCCGCAACCCTTAGTCAGGCACTCGTTGATCGTGACTCGTAAGGCGCTAACACCGGCTCGATGCCCTGCCGCGCGTGGCAGAAATCGGGCCTGCGCCCAACGACCGTTGCCATCCATGATGATGGCCACGTGTTGAGGTACGCCTGGCACAGATTGCCTTGCGGTCATACCTGAAGGAGCTCTTTCTCCTTCTCGGCGAAAACCTGATCCACCTCGGCAACGAACTTGTCGGTCAGCTTCTGCACCTCATCGTGTGCACGCTTTTCGTCATCTTGGGAAATCAGCTTTTCTTTCAGCATTTCTTTGAGATCGTTCATAAGATCTCTGCGCACGTTTCGAACCGCGACACGGGCATTTTCTGATTCGGCTTTAGCGACTTTAATAAAGTCTCGACGACGCTCCTCGGTAAGCGGCGGCATCGGCAGGCGAATCACAGCACCGGCTGTGTTGGGACTCAGCCCCAGGTCCGATTTGTGAATGGCCTTCTCAATCGCCGGCACTAAAGTTTTTTCCCAAGGAGTGACTGCGAGCGTTCGGGAGTCTTCGACTACTACGTTAGCGACCTGCGACAAAGGGGTCGGGGTACCGTAGTAATCCACCTTGATGTGCTCAAGTAGCGATGTGCTCGCGCGCCCAGTGCGCATCCGCTTAAACTCATGCTTCAATGAAGCAATCGCTTTGGCCATGCGTTCGGCGCCGTCTTTCTTTAGTTCATCAATCATACTTACTCTCCCGGCAGTGGGCTCAGGCGTTGGTTACTTCAGTACCAACATCCTCTCCATCGACGATGCGCAGCAAATCGCCGATATTGAGTAAATTAAATACGCGCAACGGCAAATTGTTATCACGACACATAACGATCGCAGTTGCATCCATCACATTGAGCTTATCAGTCAGCACCTTATCGTAGGTCAGACTGGTATATCGAGTCGCCTGCGGGTTTGTCACGGGGTCATCGGTGTAGACACCATTGACCTTGGTAGCTTTAAGCAAGATATCCGCACCGATCTCGATCGCGCGCAGGCTAGCTGCCGTATCCGTCGTAAAAAAGGGGTTACCCGTACCCGCACCAAAGATGACCACGCGGCCCTTTTCCAAATGGCGAATGGCACGGCGACGAATATAGTCCTCACATACATCGTTGATCGACAGCGCGGACATCACGCGAGCATAGATTCCTAGACTCTCCAAGGCATCCTGCATAGCCAGCGAGTTCATAACGGTCGCCAGCATCCCCATGTGGTCGGCCGTCACCCGGTCCATACCGGCCCGGGCGAGTCCTGCGCCGCGAAAAATATTGCCGCCGCCGATAACTAGAGCGACCTGAATATTACGCGCCACCACCTCGCGAATTTCGCCGGCGATCCGGCGAATGACCGCCGGATCAATACCATAATCTCCGCCGCCCATGAGTGCCTCACCGGACAGCTTAAGGAGAATCCGCTTATAGCGAGGGGTGGCCGAAGATGTCATGTTGGCGCTGCCTCTGCTGAAAAATGAATCAAGACTTCTGAGCGCTCTTAACCTGCGCCATCACTTCATCCGCGAAGTTTTCCTGTTTCTTCTCAATGCCGGCACCAACCTCTAAGCGTGCAAAGTGCGTCGCCGTTGCGCCGGCCTTCTTCAACAGGGCCTCTACCGTTACATCCGGATCCTTGACGAAAGGCTGGCCGACTAAGGTCACTTCAGCCAAGAACTTGCGAATCCGACCGTCAATCATCTTGGCGATGATTTCTGCAGGCTTACCCTCAGCCGCTGCCTGCGCCGTCAGAATTTCCTTTTCCTTGGCCAACTCATCGGCAGGTACTGACGAGGAGTCTAGGTGGCGCGGATTGATTGCCGCGACATGCATCGCTAAATCACGTGCAAGCGTCACATCGCCGCCGTTAAGCACAACAATGGAACCAATACGCGAGCCATGCAAATAAACGCCCATCGAGCTGCCGGGAGCGCTGAGCCTTACAAAACGACGTACGCTAATGTTCTCGCCAATCTTAGCAATCAGCGCGCGGCGCCGTTCATCCAGAACCACTCCATCGGCACCCGGCAAGGCCAACAGGGCGTCGACATCGGTAGGGTCACCCGCTAAGGCAGTCTGAGCAACAGCTTGGGCAAACGCGGCGAAGTCAGCCTCGCGAGCCACGAAATCCGTTTCACAGTTGACTTCAACTAAAACAGCCGTATGGCCATCCGGGCTGGTGGCAGTCACGATGGCGCCTTCGGCCGCGATACGGGTGGCTTTTTTATCGGCCTTGGCCAGGCCGGTCTTGCGCATGAGCTCTGCTGCGGCCTCTAAATCGCCGCCGGTCTCAACCAGTGCCTTCTTGCACTCCATCATGCCGGCGCCGGTGCGCTCGCGAAGCTGCTTTACTGAATCTGCGGTGATATTCATGCGGTGAACCCTGAGAAGTTAAGAATTCTTGGGACCGGGAATCTAATCCCGGCTCGGCTAGCATCTAGACATCGGCCGGGAACTTCCCGGCCGATTTCATACACATTCGGCCCAGACCCGCGTGACTGCCGCTCAAAGTCGACAGTCTCGCCGGCCTGTCACGGACGTTACTCCGCGGCAGCCGCGTCGGCGGCAGGAGCCTCATCAGCAGCCACAGCGCCCTCATCGGCCGCAGCGACCGCGCCCTCAGCTGATGCCGCCTTACGACGCCCAGCCGGAGCTGGCCCTTTACGCTTGGCCCCGCTTGGAGCCTGCGCGGGAGCGCGCCGACGGTTTGCACTACGCGGTGTAGGATTGCCGTGCTCGTCCAACTCCACGAAATCATCCTCGCTCACCTGCATCTCCGGACCGGAGGCGCGTCCTTCGAGGACGGCGTCAGCGATCGCACCGGTGTAGAGCAAAATCGCGCGCATGGCATCGTCGTTACCTGGAATGACGTAGTCAACGCCCTCGGGCGTGCAATTGGTATCAACTACTGCGACCACGGGAATACCCAGCGTGCGCGCTTCTTGAATGGCAATAACTTCGTTGCCGACGTCCACAATGAACAGTGCGTCAGGCAGCGAGTGCATTTCTTTGATGCCGCCTAAGGTCTTAAACAGCTTGTCCATCTCACGACGCAGGACTTGAGCTTCTTTCTTGCCACGGCGGTCTAAACCGCCATTGGCCTGCAGTTCTTCCAGATCGGTCAGACGCTTGATGGACTGCCGAATGGTCTTGAAGTTAGTGAGCATGCCACCCAGCCAACGCTGGTTAACAAAGGGCATCCCCGCGCGGATGGCTTCTTTGGCCACGGCATCGCGCGCCGAGCGCTTGGTGCCTACGAAAAGGACCTTGCCGCCATCGGCAGCAATGCGCTTAACGAAGCTAGCCGCGTCGTTAAACATCGGCTGGGTCTTCTCGAGATTAATGATGTGGATTTTGTTGCGTTCACCGAAAATGTACGGGGCCATTTTCGGGTTCCAGAAGCGGGTTTGGTGCCCAAAGTGCACGCCTGCTTCCAACATCTGGCGCATAGATACGGTAGTCATAATTGTAGTCTCCTCGGGTTAGGGCCTCCGCGCATCCCGAGCGGAAACCAGACCCCGCCGAAATGACTTTCGACAAGGCCCAGGCACCCGTCCGCACGTGACGATGCGCGTGTGGATTTAATTGCTTAAAAAGCGCGCGCTTTATACCATGAACGAGCGGGTCGGACAACGCCTGACTGGGATTGTCCGGCGCGGCCCTGCGGCGGACCCAAGCATTGGCTGACCCGTTAAGGCCCACCATGGCCTAGATTGTAGTCCGCGGCCGTGGCCTATAGGGCGGGCAAGGCACCATGAGCTGCAGCAACTGAACGTTGGCAATCAACCGCGATTCTACTTCAAGAACCGGCTAGTTAAGATTTTCTAAAGGCGGATCCTTTGACCATAACTATCAAAACCCCGGCAGAACAAGAGGCCATGCGCGCAGCAGGCCGCTGTGCCGGTGAGCTGTTGGACATGATCGGCGCCCACGTCGTCGCCGGTGTAACCACGGACGAACTCAACGCCATATGTCACGATTTTCAGGTTCAGCAACAAGGAACTGTGCCCGCCCCGTTGGGGTATCGCGGCTTTCCAAAATCGGTTTGTACCTCGGTGAATCACGTGATTTGCCACGGAATACCCAGCGATAAGCGTTTGAAAAATGGGGACATTATTAATATTGATGTCACACCGATCAAAGACGGCTGGCACGGGGATTCGAGCCGCATGTACTTCGTTGGGACGCCGTCTGTACAAGCCAAACGGCTGGTAGAAGTGGCTTTTCACGCAATGTGGCGCGGCATCGACCTGGTCCGTCCTGGTGTACGGTTAGGTGATGTAGGCCACCATATTCAAAGCTACGTGGAAGCCGAGGGCTTTTCGGTCGTGCGCGAATACTGCGGCCACGGTATCGGCCGCGTCTTTCATGAAGACCCTCAGGTGCTGCATTACGGCAGTCCGGGCACAGGCATTGAACTGGTTGAGGGAATGACGATCACCATCGAGCCGATGGTTAACGCGGGCAAGCGGCATGTGAAATTGATGCCAGATGGCTGGACGGTAGTAACCAAAGATCACTCCTTATCCGCGCAGTGGGAGCACACCGTGCTGGTAACCGCGAGCGGCTACGAGGTGCTCACACTCGGCGCCAGCGGACGCCAGCTACCCTGAGCCAGCCCACGCACCCCGTGTTCGGCCGTGAGCACAGGCTACCGTGCTAATGCGGGCGCCCCAAGGCAGCGCACCGCCATGGCCGTATCTGGCCACGGTCGCTGACCAGCTAGCTGGCGGCGTCACCGCCTCGCAGGGCGCTTTTCGCACTGTGCTTACTCTGGGTGATGCGGAGCTAAAACGTCGCTTCGAGGCAAATGAACCCATCGAGTGGTTGGTGCGCGATCGAGCCAAACTCGTCGACGCCATTGTTCTGAAGGCCTGGACCGTGCATGCCTCGGGCTGCGCACATGATCTCGATCTGATCGCGGTAGGGGGCTACGGGCGCGGTGAGCTGCACCCTCACTCTGACATCGATGTCATGATCCTGCTGCCCGGCAGTGACGTGGCTCAATGGCAGGCACAACTTGAGTTGTTCCTGACCTTTTTGTGGGATATTGGTCTGGAGGTCGGCCACAGCGTTCGTACGATCAGCGAATGCCAACAAGAAAGCCTGGCAGATATCAGCGTTGCCACCAATTTACTGGAGGCCCGCCTCTTAATCGGTCCCCAATCGCTATTTATTGCCATGGGCGAGGCCCTGGCGCCCCAACATGTTTGGAGTGCTTCGGAATTTTACGAAGGCAAAGTGCGAGAGCAGATCAATCGTCATGCCCGCTACCATGACACGGCTTACAACCTCGAGCCCAATGTTAAAGCAAGCCCGGGCGGGCTTAGAGACATCCAGACCATCGCGTGGGTAGCAAAGCGTTATTTTGGCGCTGACTCATTAGACGGCTTACTCGAGCATGGATTTCTGACGAAGTCGGAGCTTAATAAGCTCAAAACGGCACAAGCTCTCTTGTGGAAAATTCGCTTCGCTTTGCACATAGTCAATGGCCGTCGCGAAGATCGTTTGCTATTTGATAACCAAATTCGCCTGGCCCGTGAATTTGGCTATGAAGACGCCAGCTACACGCTGGCTGTTGAGCAGTTCATGCAGCGCTACTACCGCACCGTCATGGACATTTCGCTGCTCAATGAAATGCTTTTGCAGCTGTTTCGCGAGGCCATACTCAATCCGACGCCCGCGGCACCCGTAGCGATCAACGCCCGCTTCCAATCCGTCTCAGATTATATTGAGGCGACCAGCGACGACGTGTTTGTCCGAAACCCTTCGGCCATCCTTGAACTGTTCCTTTTGTTGATGCAAACACCGTCACTGCGTGGCGTTCGTGCGGCCACCTTGCGAAGCTTGCAAGATAGTCTTTGGCTAATTGATGAGGAATTCCGACAAAACCCGCGTCACCATCGGCTTTTTCTCGAAATCCTTCGCCAACCTAAAGGAGTGACTCGCGCATTACGCCGTATGAATCTCTACGGTGTATTGGGTCGCTACATTCCGGCCTTTGGACGAATAGTCGGCCGGATGCAGTACGATCTGTTTCACGCCTACACCGTCGATGCTCATTTGCTCTTTGTTGTGCGCAACCTTCGCCGCTTCGCTCTGGATCAGTTCGCTCATGAATTTCCGCGAATGAACGTCTTATTTAAGGAACTTCCCAGACCAGAAATCGCCTACCTTGCGGGTCTTTTTCACGACGTAGCTAAAGGTCGAGGTGGTGATCACTCAGAGCTCGGGGCCGTTGACGCGGAGGCCTTCTGCTTAGAACAGGGACTGTCACGTTATGATGCCCGTCTGGTAGCGTGGTTGGTGCGTCATCATTTGGAATTGTCTATAACCGCACAAAAGCAGGACATTTCTGACCCAGAAGTTATCAATGAACTGGCGCGTCGCTGCGGCGATCTGACCCATCTCAACTACTTGTATGTTCTGACGGTGGCCGATGTCAGAGGCACCAGCCCCAAGCTTTGGAATACTTGGAAGGCATCGCTGTTCGAAACATGTTACGACAGGGTTCAAAAAGCACTGAGAAGAGGTCTAGAAAGCCCTCTTAATGAGACCGAATTGGCAGGGGACACCCAGACCGAGGCGCGAGCACTCTTAGGGCGCGATGGTGTCGCCCCGTCAGCCCTAGAGCAAGTATGGAAATCCTTAGATGGAACTTACTTCCTGCGGCATACAGCCGAGGAAATCGCGTGGCACACCGCGCTGCTGGCTAGCCGGGATCCGTTCGACGAGGCACCTTTGGTCGCGGTTCGACAAGAAACAGCCCGCGGCGGTACCGCTATCTTCAGCTACAGCCGTCATCGCCTTCACACGTTCGCCTGCATTACCGCCGTACTCGATCAAATGGGACTAACCATCTTAGATGCACGGATAACGCCGACCGTTAACGACTTTACTCTTGAAACCTATTTAGTTCTGGAAGATACCGGCGGCATGATTACGGACCGGGAGCGCATTCATGACATTGAGAAGTCGCTATTAAGAAATCTAGAAAACGCCAACGCGCAGTCGATAACGGTAACACGCCGTGCTACGCGCCAGACTCGTCTGTTTACGACTAAGACGCAGCTGGCATTTAGCAACGATGAGCGGAATCACCGCACAGTACTTAATCTCATAGCCGCCGACCGTCCTGGATTGCTTTCGGCCATCGGTCAGGCTCTAGTCAAAGCGAAGATTGAATTGCATGGTGCAAGGATCGCAACCGTCGGCGAACGAGCAGAGGACGTTTTTTATATAACGGATATCGAAGGCTCCCCCCTAGATCCAACATCACAGTCCCGACTTGCCAGTGCGCTAAGTGAAGCGTTGGATCCTATTCAGGAGCGGAGCCTACCCAAAGGCACCCAATGAATCCCTACATTGACACATTGCAGCCCTATCCGTTTGAGTTGCTCAAGACGCTGCACAGCGGCATCAACCCACCGAGTAATTTATCACCGATCAGCTTATCCATTGGCGAGCCTAGACATCGCCCACCGGCCTTTATTGTCGAGGCGTTAAAGCAGGAGCTCTCCGGTCTTAATACCTATCCTACGGTGATCGGAAGCTGGGAACTTCGAAGCGCAGCGGCACGACAACTTGAGCGCCGCTACGGAATTTCCGAAGGTCGGATAAGTGCGGACAACATGGTCTTACCCGTAACAGGCACTCGTGAAGCACTGTATTCATTCGCACATGCCATGTTCGACACCAACGCGACTCACAAGAACCTTGTCCTCATGCCCAACCCGGGATATCAGATCTATGAGGGGGCCGCGCTACTCTCGGGCGCACAGCCCTATAGGCTGGATACTTGGCAGCGCACGGGCTTCAAGCCCAACTTTAAAGAGGTACCCCCAACGATCTGGGATCGCTGCCAGATTCTTTACTTGTGTAGTCCGGGCAATCCAACTGGCGCAGTCCACACGCTAGATGAGCTTAAAAGTGTCATAGAGCTTGCCCATCGTCACAACTTCATCATTGCCGCTGATGAGTGTTATGCGGATATCTATCAAAACGAGGCATTGCCACCGGCCGGCTGCTTGGCTGCTGCTGAATCCTTGGGACTGTCCAGGTTTGATCGAGTCGTTGTATTTCACAGTCTGTCTAAGCGCTCCAGCGTCCCTGGCCTACGCTCAGGCATCGTGGCAGGCGATCCTGCTCTACTGACAAAGTACCGTCTTTACAGAACCTATCACGGCTGCGCCATGCCAACCTACGTACAAGCCGCCAGCCGGTTGGCATGGGAAGATACTGCCCACGTGCTGGAGAATCGAGCGCGCTACCAGGCTAAGTTCGCCACAGTACTTCCCTTACTAGCGCCGTATCTAGAAATCGCAAGCCCTGATGCCGGGTTTTATCTATGGCCCATGGTCGAAGGCGATGACACCCTCTTTGCACGCTCACTCTATGAGCAACAAAATGTGGTGGTCCTACCGGGGTCATTCATGGCGAGAACGGGCCCAAACGGCAACCCTGGTCAGGGCCGTATCCGCATCTCTTTAGTTGCCGAACATGAGGAATGTCTCATAGCAACTCAGCGAATCGTCA
Source organism: uncultured Pseudomonadota bacterium (assembly GCA_903828595.1). Taxonomy (GTDB): domain Bacteria; phylum Pseudomonadota; class Gammaproteobacteria; order Steroidobacterales; family Steroidobacteraceae; genus CAIKMS01. Next base: position 105,651 of record CAIKMS010000007.1, read on the forward strand.
ACTTTATCAAGGATAATTATCATGTCTGAAACACTGCGGGCGACCATAGATCACTACTGGGAATCGCGAGCCACGCTCTCAGCGACAGATTGCCCTACCGAATTGCTGGCCGCGCTGGACAGTGCACTTGCAGGACTCGACTCGGGTGAGCTTCGCGTTGCAACCAAAGTAGACTCAGAGTGGCAGGTCCAGCAATGGCTCAAAAAGGCCGTCCTACTGTACTTTCGTACACACAACAATGAGGTTCTACCAGGCCGACCCAGCAACTACTACGACAAAGTTTCGTTGAAGTATGCGAATTGGACAGAAGATCAATTTGCAGCACACGGTGCTCGGGTGGTGCCGCCGGCCACCGTCCGTCACGGTGCTTACATCGCCGCCGGAGTCGTACTGATGCCCTCCTACGTCAATATCGGCGCTTACGTGGATTCTGGGACGATGATTGACACTTGGGCTACGATTGGATCGTGTGCACAGATTGGAAAAAACGTTCACATCTCAGGTGGTGTCGGTATTGGTGGCGTGCTCGAGCCACTACAGGGCGCACCAACCATCATTGAAGACGATTGTTTTATCGGCGCAAGATCAGAAATCGTTGAAGGTGTAATCGTTGAAAGGGGTGCCGTCTTATCGATGGGCGTCTACATCGGCGCCAGCACGCGCATATTCAACAGACAGACCGGCGAGATAACTTATGGCCGGGTGCCAGCGGGATCGGTAGTTGTCCCTGGGTCCCTACCCGACAAAAAGGGCGAGTGCTCACTGTACTGCGCAGTGATCGTCAAAACCGTCGACGCCCAAACGCGCGCGAAAACCGCTATAAACGAACTTCTAAGGGATTAAGGCGATGAAGGATGCGCGCTTAGGACGCCCGACAACAAGCCACGGCGTCCTCAGTTAGTGAGCATTTTTACCCGAAAAAACAATACGCAAAGTCCTGACCATAATTCGAATATCCAACAGCCAGGACCAATTGCTCAAATAATCTAGATCGTAGTGGATTCGCTGCTCCATTTTGTCGACGGTATCTGTCTCACCGCGCAGACCGTGCACCTGAGCCCATCCTGTGATTCCAGGCCGCACTTTGTGACGCAACATGTATCCGTTAATCAACTTTCGATATTGCTCGTTGTGAGCAACAGCATGCGGCCTTGGACCCACTAAACTCATCTTGCCTTCCACAACGTTCAGCAACTGGGGCAACTCATCGAGTGATGAGCGTCGCAAGAAACGCCCCAGTGGGGTGATGCGATCATCAGTTTTGGTCGCTTGACGAACCGACGGACCATCCTCACAGACGGTCATAGTGCGGAACTTGTAAACAAGAATCTCGCTGCCATCAAGCCCGTAGCGCCGCTGTTTGAAAAACACCGGACCAGGCGATCCCATCTTAATAAGTAAAGCAATCACTGCAAAGACCGGGGCCAGCATAACCAAGCCAAAGGTCCCGAGAACAAGGTCTGTGAGACGTTTAGACGCGCCATCCACTCCCCTAAATGGGGTGTCACAGATTGCCAGGGCAGGCATACCGTTAACGTCCACAATGCGCGCCTGTATCAGATCAAATGCAAAAATGTCAGGCACGAAATAGACGCTAGCGGTGGTATCACGAAGATCATTCAGCAGCGTCTTTATGCGCGGTGCATTCGCCAACGGCAAGGCGACATATACAGAGGCTACGTTATTGTCTCTCACGAAATTTGCGACATTTGCGCAGTCACCAATTAACGCAACTTCTGGAGCATCCGTCGAAATTCGCTCAGCGCTGCGGAAATCAAAAAAACCTACAAACCCATTCAACCGCATCCGCTGAATGAGTTCTAGACCAACTGAATTAGCGCCAACAATTAGATATCGTGACGAGAGACGACCCTCTTTATCGAGCCACAAGGCCAAATGACCCTGGACACGATGAAGGAATGTCAAAAATACCGGTGCGGTAACGAACCACAGAAACAATACTCGACGGGAGTAATACTCACTGACTTTAAACGCGAAAGCGCCCGCTAAAATAATACCGACCACAAGCGCCCATTGCGTCAGTAAGCGAACTGTAAGAATCGGCGGCATCACACCACTTGCTAACGTTTTATTTAAACTAGGACCGGTGACAATACGACTCGCCAGCATCGCCGCCACGACGGCAAGCACAGCGTAGCCAGCACTGATTGACTCCCCTAGTGCAAAGAGCGCCACAAGCAGTGCGAAAACAATCAGGGGACCATCCAACTGTTGGAGCATCTGCAAGCTAAGCGGAAGAGGATGCGTCGTATCAAATTTGACGGCGCCCCCGCTGGGATTACGGCGAGCCACCAACACGCTATCGTCAACTGAATTAGGCGTGCGCACGCTGCGCAATTTGCGCATTCCCAGATCTGAGTGCATGGTGATTGACGCCCCTTCCACTTCACCAAATTTATTGGTTTGTTTGATTGCCGCGAACCTACATGAATCTTCTTAATCAAGAAGATCTAAAGAGTATGCGGCCATTTTTTTCTGCTCGAACACGCTAACTCTAATTCGAGGTGAAAGGGGAAGGTTTGTACAGAATGTTGTCGAAAAACCCAATTGCTGCTACACAGACTCAACAAATGAGACATCGCCCGCATTTATTAACCAAAGCGACCCGTTATGTAATCTTCGGTTAGCTTATGTAATGGATTAGTAAATATTTGATCGGTAGGGCCAACTTCAACCAGATCGCCCTGATGAAAGTAGGCGGTACGCTGGGAAACACGGGCCGCCTGCTGCATGTTGTGAGTCACAATGACTATGGCATAGTTTTGCCGTAGCTCATCGATTAAGTCTTCGACCTTGGCGGTTGCAATAGGATCCAAAGCTGAACAAGGCTCGTCCATAAGAATTACCTCGGGATCCACGGCAATGGCCCGCGCTATACATAGCCGCTGCTGTTGCCCGCCGGATAGACCCGTACCCGGTCCATCCAGGCGGTTTTTAACCTCATCCCATAATCCGGCCTTACGCAAACTGGTCTGCACTATCTCATCGAGATCAGCACGACTTCGCGCCAGTCCATGAATTTTTGGTCCATACGCTACGTTTTCATAAACCGACTTTGGAAAGGGATTGGGCTTTTGAAAGACCATGCCTACACGTGCCCGCAGACGCACAATGTCCTGATCCGTGCCGTAAATGTCTTTTCCATCGAGAAAAATGGAACCGGTAACCGCCGCGCCACGAATCGTGTCATTCATGCGGTTAAGGCACCGCAGAAAGGTTGATTTCCCACAGCCGGACGGCCCAATCAGGGCGATGACCGAGTTGCGATCCACATCGATAGAAACTTCTTGAATAGCGGCTTTACCATCATAAAA
>CAIKMS010000008.1 GCA_903828595.1 uncultured Pseudomonadota bacterium
CAGGCCGCATAGCGCACTGGGCTATAGGCCACCCGCACCTGAGACGACGGTGGTGCGTTTGACGACAGTGAAGAAAATAAGCGAGACTCAGATCGCTGCGTAACAGACATCAGAACTGGACCAGTTAAAGCAGGTCGGTCACGAGCTCCTCGCGGCTACCCAGGGCATCGAATTCCACCGGCCCCTCAAGAGCTCGTCGGTGCTGGAGGAAGCGATTGCGCTCGTGCGCACTCGGGTGCCGCGCTATACGCGTGACCGCTTCTTCGCGCCGGATATCGCCGCAGCGAAGGAAATCGTCTGGTCCGGGGCCTTCCGTGGCTGGATGTCGGACATCACGCTGAAGGCCTGATGCTCAAGTGAGCGCGGGGCCCTCGAGGGCCCCGCGCCAACGCCGCCCGGGAGCGGATCCTGCCCGGCTCAGCCGGTCGGCTTGTCACCGGTAAAGTACGTGATCACGTAGGCTTTCAGCGTACCGTCGGCCTGCGGCACCGCGGACACCCGCACCGGTGCACCGACCGCAAGGCCGTTCGTCAGGGCCGTGAGCCCCGCCGACGTCGTGATGTCCTCCGGGGTCACCGTTACGATGTTGTTGGTCCGGTCGATCTGGTACACGAGCGTCGCCGATCCGGACGTCGTGCTGATATCGACCGTCGCGGGCGTGGTTCCGCCTGCGACCGAGATCGTGAACGATGTGCCCGAGAGCGCGCTCGCGACCGTCGCCCTCGGCAGGCGCATCGGCATCAGGACCGCGAACGGCGCCGACCAGCCAGTCGGATTCGCGGCGTCACCCCACACGGCGTGCGAGACGCCCGCCGCGAGCAGCGATCCGACGGTGCCCCCAAAATTCACACCCGTCGAGGTGGCCGCGACGAAATCGCTCTTCGCGGTGCTGCCGTCGATCAGGTTGGACGGGTAGGCGAAATTCCAGTACTTGAAGCCGGTAATCGCATTGCCGCTCGCGTCCTTGCCGTTCGCGGTGCTGTCCGAGATGTAGTCGAGCATCACGGTGTAGTCGTCGGACGCCCTGCCGAACTGACGCGTATACGTCAGGCCCGTGAGGTCGGATGCGCTGATCTTGCCGTCGTAGGTCGCCGTCTCGATGTCGATCGTCTGCGCGACCAGGGTGGCCGCGAGCGGGTCGACGACCGAGGCGTGCACCTTGAAACCGCGCACGAGATCATGCGCCGCGAGGAACGCGGGTCCCGTGCCGATCGGCGTCGCCGTCGGATTGCTACCGGCGTGGAAGAAGAACTGCGTGTTGGCGTCGACCGTGAGCGCGACCGGCTGGGCGGCCTCGTTCGCGACCGTGACGATGTTGTTGGTCGTGTCGACGTGGAGGACGTGGCCTTCGGGTCCGACCCAGACTGAGTTGAACGTGCTGCTGGCCCAGATGCGGGTCGCGACCAGCGTGCCGTCCTGCTGGTAGCGGGCGGCGACGCGCACGTACTTGCCGGAGAGCGAGGATTCCGACTTGAAGTCCTTGATCGTCACGACCGTCTTGGCATCGACGTCGTAGAAGATCGTGCCATTCGTCGCGTCCGCCAGGATCGTCAGTGACTGGCCGGTCGCGACCGCCACTTCCGGAGACTGCACCGGGATCGCCGGCACGTCCTTGGCGATCGTGATGTTCGCGCCATCCGAGGAGATTGCTGACACGGTGCCGTAAGCATGCCGCAGCACGAGGTCCGTAATGCGGTCGATGCCGTGCTGGCGCATCGGGCCATTGAAATTGACGGCCCAGATCGTGCTGCCGGCGCCCGGCGGCACGTGAACGTTGATGAATGCGGGGTGGCTGAGATCGAATTCCAGATCAAGCGCCGTGCTCTGGGAGCTGCTGACGGTCAGTGGCTTGTCGAGCTTGAGGCTGATGTCAGTCGTCAGGCTGCCGGTCGATCCCTTGGCATTCTGGATCTGGATCTGGGATGCAGGGATTACGGTGCCGGCGGCGGCGCCGAAGCCCGCTTCCGGATCGGCGGCGACGACGAGATTCACATCGCCCGGGTTGGCGCTCACGGTCACGGTCGCGGTCGAGTACGTTCCCGGCGCGATCGACACGCTGCCGAGGAGTTCCGACAGCTGGTCGAGCTGCACAAGATTGACCATTGGTGCCGGCGAGGGCGCGGTGTAGATCGTCACCGGCGTGCCGCCACCCTGGGGCGTCAGCGACACCGAAAGCACCTTCACGCCGATCGTCGCCCAGTCTTCGGATGACGCGTCGCTGATCAACAGCGGCACCGAGACTGACTGCGGAGTGACGATCGGCGGCGGGCTCGTGCTTGCCGCACCACCGCCGCCGCCGCACGCGGCAAGACTCGCGGCGAGCGCGAGGCCGATTGAAATCTTCAGAAGTGGCGAGTTCATGACGTGTCCTTCGAGTGACGAGGGGATGGATGCCGTGGTGGTAAGAGCGCAGCCGGAGGCGCTCGGTTGACGTCGTCACGCGAAGATTCGGCTCGAACCGGAGATTTGCTGCGTTCTGTTGCATCTGCGGGCCTGGCCGACCCGACTAACGACCGCCGACAGGGCTCGACTGTCGCCGCCCGGCGACAATTCGCCCGTCGGTCACACGCCGCCGCGGCGGCGGTATCGGGGTTTCGTCCGCATGCAAGACGGCTCGTTTCAGGAGCAGGTTTCGCAGTTCGTCGCCGAGGGGTTGGAGCTTCACCCCGCAGGCTCCGACCCACTCGGCCATCGTCGAGCGGGGGATCGGGACGCCGGTCCGGCCGTAGATCTCTTCCTGACGGTACAGCGGCTGGTGATCCGCGTATTTCGCGATCAGCACCTGCGCCAGCAGACCCGCCGTCGGGATCCCCTTGTCGATCACATGCGGCGCGACCGGCTTCTGCACGATCGTCTCGCAGGTCTCACACACCCACTTGCCGCGCCGGTGCGTCTCCACCTGGAAGTAACCGGGGACGTAATCCAGCTTCTCGGAGACGTCCTCGCCGATCCGCTTCATCTGGCAGCCGCACTGGCACACCGTCGAGTCCGGCTCGTGCGGCGGTATCTCCACCCGCGGCAGGTCGATCTCAAGGCGCGTCCGGACCGGAGCCTTCTTCGGCCTCGGCGTGCCGAGGACCGCATCCAGCTCGATCTCGATCGCCCCGAGGTCCTCGTCGATCGACTCCTCGAGCAGGCTGCGCTGCAGGCCGTGGAACGCCTCGGTCGCACGCCCGAAGCGCCAGCGCTTCAGGATCGCCATCTCGTGCGACAGCTGCGAGATCTTGAGATCCTTCCACTTGAGCTCCGTCTCTTTCGCCTCGACCACGTTGAACAGCGACGCCGCGATCTGTCGCAGTTCGTCGGCGTTCATCGCGTCAAAGTCGGGCTTCGCCATGGCATGGATTATACCGCAGCGATCGGCGACATAATCGCCAAAGTGCTTGATCTAAAGCACTTTCATCGACCGATCAGATCACCCGGATCGTCGCCAGATCATCCAGCTGCTGCCACGGCAGACCCACGACCAGGGCGTTCAGTTGCTCCGCGCTCATCGACAGCTTCATGCCGCGATCCGACGTCGACCAGCAGAAGCGACCCCGATGCAGTCGCCTCGCGCAAAGCCATATCCCGAAGCCATCGTGTACCAACACCTTCATCCGGTTCGCGCGCTTGTTCGCGAACAGATATGCGTGATGCGCTCGGGCATAGCCGAACACGCTCACTACGCGCGCAAGCGCCGTATCCATCCCGGCGCGCATGTCGAGCGGCTCCACCGACATCCAGACCTCGTCGATCCGGATCAACCCAGCAGGTCCCGCAACCACGCCGCGCATGCCGTCGGGTTCGTCATCGGCCACTCGACCACGATCTGTGTCGACCCCTTGCGGACTTCGATCCGAATCGGTCGCTCATCGTCGCGCTTCACGGGCTCCGACATCTTCACCGGGATGAACTTCGGCACTGGCGCTGCCGGGACAGTCTGGACGAGGCTCGCCGCCGAGGCCCTGGAGTCGGCCGACTTCACCCACCGCCGAAGCAGGTTCGCGTTGATCCGCTTCTCAAGCGCAACCGCGGCCAGCGATACGCCGGGCACCCGGCAGGCGAGAACAGCCTCGCGCTTGAACTCCTTCGAGTGCCACCGTCGTCCAGCCTTGTCGATAGAATGCATTGGTGTCCACCATCGTTAGTGGACACCATCGTCACGCTATCCCCGCGCCATCGGAAGATGTGTTCCCCGGACGGATACCGTGGAGCGGCTTCAGAAGCTGAACCTCGGCCTTTGGCTCAGTCGCCGAATCGAACGGAACCACCGCCAGTGCCAGATGTCCGGCAACATCCGATGTACCCGATTAGGCGTAGCAGGCGGCTGTAACAGCAGCATTTGGGCAGTGGCTGATTCGAAGAAATCGCAGGCTCACTGGCGCAGATAGAGCTTTGCTCGCGAGCCTGCGGTAATTTGGATTCCAATCTGGTCTACCGGTGGATCAGCAGCAACGTCTACCAAAAGTCTACCGACGACATGACCATGACGATATAAACTGCTGTTTTTCTTGCGAAATATCGCTTCAGCGCCGACTATCACCAGCAGTACCTCGCGAAGAATCCGAACGGGTACTGCGGGATTGGAGGGTGCGGAGTTCCCTTCAAACTCGCGGAGTTACAAGTGGGGGAGAAGGCGTGATCTTCGCTACGCCCCTGGTTCCAACAGGAAGTCGCCTGGTTAGCGTCGGTCCGCCCGAAACTTGCACGTGCTTCTGCGAAAAGGCGGGCTGGTTTCGACGCCGACGTCTACCGGAAGTCTACCGGTGGTCCAGCTCCAGGAAAGTCCTCGGGCAAGGAATCGCGCTCCATCGCCATCGCGACGCTTACCTTGACGAATCCACCGGGCCATCCCGCATACTTGCGGTAGCTACGTTGTGTAGATACAATGCGCCATGTTCACATGGGATGAGGCCAAGCGACGGGCAAATCTCCGCAAGCACGGCATCGATTTCGTGGACGCGCCAAAGATATTTCAGGGGCTTACGTTCACGGCTGAGGACGATCGCGAGGCCTACGGTGAACGCCGCTTCCTGACACTGGGGCTGCTGGAAGACCAGGTCGTGTCGGTAGCGCATACCGAGCGCCGTGCCGGAATCCGGATCATTTCAATACGCAAGGCTACGAAATATGAAGCGCGCTTCTACTTCTCGCAAATCGCGAACTGACTTGAGACGCGTGCGCCAGCTGACTGACGCCAATATGGTGAAGGACGGCGACGCACCCGAATGGACACCCGCAATGTTTGCGCGTGCGGTGGCGCGAAAAGGGCTGAAGCCAGTCCCGAAGAAGGCGCTCCTCTCGCTTCGCATTGATGCCGACGTGATTGATTGGTTCAGGGCCCAGGGCGCCGGATATCAGTCACGAATGAATGCTTTGCTGCGGGCCTTTATGGAAGCACACAATTGAAGTGACTGCGCGGTCCCGGGCCAATGACTCACGATCACTGCACGTCGTGGCCGGTTGGTTGAGCGCTGTGTACTCAGTTGCGTTGTAGAACGCCGTAGTCCTTCGTAGTCCAGGCGATCACATCGACGTCCGCTGACTCGCCGTCTCGATCGGTCGGTCCGGGTGATGGAGGGGAGAGAGGGGAGTTCAGGTACCGGGCGCTATCAGTATCAAATCAATCCGCGGAGTTTTGCATTGAAACCCTACGGGGTGCGAACTCCCCTGACTCCCCTCTGGTGACGGGCTGCCGCACTAACGATGGGTTCAAGCGCCCGACTGTTGTACCCTTTTGCGCAGTTACCAATTGAACGGCTGAGTGCGGTACCAGCGCAGACCAGGGCGGTGGCGTCCTGACCTCCAACGGACCACGCTAATCGGGAGCCAGTAATCATGGAGCGCCGAGAAGTCACGAAATTGTTACTGGCCTCCACGATCGCAGGTCAGAGTACGCTCCTTGGTAGCGCTCCGGCAATCGACAGGAAGCTGCCGGACGTGGTGGTCGTCGGGTCCGGCGCGTTTGGTGCATGGACCGCGTACGCGCTGCGGCACCAAGGTCATCGCGTGACTCTGGTGGACGCCTACGGGCCGGCAAACAGCCGTTCGAGTTCGGGCGGTGAATCGCGAATAACGCGGTGTTCTTATGGCAATCAAGATTTCTACACGCGATGGGCGGTCGAATCACTGGTCGCCTGGAAACAGTTGCAGCAACGCAGTGCAACTAAAGTCTTCGAAAACACGGGGGTCCTTGCGATTGCCCCGGCAGGCGATCCGTACCTTGATCAGTCGGCGATGGTCATGCAGCGACTTGGAATTCGACACGAGCGTATGAATGCCGACGAGACGATGCGCCGCTTCCCTGTGTTTCACCTGGATTCAACAGAGTCCGCGCTGTTCGAGCCGGACAGCGGCGCGTTGATGGCCAGGAATTCCATCCAGGTTCTGGTTAACGAACTCGTCGCCCAGGGTGTGACCTATAAGACCGCGGCCGTCCGAGCGCCACGGGGTGCTGGAACTCTGCCGAAGATCACCACGTCATCTGGCGAGAGTATTGCGGCGGGTCACTATATTTTCGCGTGCGGCCCGTGGCTGCCAAAAGCATTCCCGGATCTTCTTGGGGATAGGATCCGTTCCGATCGAGCTGAGGTGTTCTTCCTCGGCACCCCTGCCGGGGATCAGGCCTACGAGCCCCCCGCGATGCCGACCTGGATGGATGACTATGGGGTCGGCGGAGCGTACGGTTTTCCGAGTCTGGACGGGCGCGGCTGCAAGGTCGCTGTCGATTCGATCGTCGGGCCGATGGATCCGGATGCGGGAAATCGGACGGTCACGGCTCCGTATATTGCCGCCATGCGTGAGTTTGTGCGCCACCGGTTCCCGGCGCTCGCCGAGGCACCTATCGTTGAAAGCCGAGTATGCCAGTACGAAATGACTGCGGATGAGAACTATATTTTGGACCGCCATCCGGACTTCAATAATGTGTGGATCGCGGGTGGCGGTTCGGGTCACGGCTTCAAGACCGCGCCAAGCGTCGGTCGTTACATGGTGCAACTGGTCATTGAGCAAGGTCCGGCGAACACCATGTTTTCGATTACACGGCCGAAAGCGAGTGGTCAGACGTAGCGCGCTTTAAATTCGGCTTCTTGTGCGTAGATTCGCCGCCGGTAAGCAGCCTCGATTGGACTGAGGTTTGGTCTACCGGTGGATCGGCGTCAACGTCTACCAAAAGTCTACCGGTCGACTGCCCGCGCCGAGGTAACTCGGTGATTTCCGTGCAGGAAAACACCTCAGCGCCGACTATCACCAGCAGTACCTTGCGAAGAATCCCAACGGGTACTGCGGGATTGGCGGCTGTGGAGTTCCCTTCTAACTCGCGGAGTTACGGGTGGGTGAGAAGGCGTAGTTTTCGTCACGCTGCGGGTTCCAACAGAAAACCGCGTGGTTAGCTTTGACCTGCCGAACGATTCCCAGTATTTCTGCAGAAAATGGCGGGCTGGATTCAGCGCTGACGTCTACCGGAAGCCTACCGGTGGTCGGTGTTTAGAATAATATCTGGGGAAGGGGTTTCCTCCGCTTCCTGAGAGCCGTGATGCTGATCGAACGACTCAACGCGCGGAGCTTGCCGGGCATGCTCATCATGTCTGCGCTTTGAGGGACTTTGGTGTCAGCAACCATTCTTAGCCAAGATCGCGTGTCTCGTGATGCTGCAGCAGACGGGGACCTGAGGGCATATCTTCAGGATTACCTCAAGTCTGGAAGCAGTGATTTCGATAAGACAACGAGGTATTCGGCGGCGTTTGCTGAATTAAGCGGTGCTAAGGTGCCTGAGGTCGTTGTCTATGTATCGGGCAGCGCGTGGTGCGGGAGCGGCGGTTGCTCAACGTTGATACTGAGAAAAGAGAGCGACTCGTTTAAGGTGATTACGCCCACCACCGTAACGCGGTCTCCAATTAGCGTTTTGCAGAGCACAACAAATGGTTGGCACGTTGTCAGTGTCTGGGTGCAGGGCGGCGGAATTCAGCCTGGGTATACTGCCCTGCTACCCTTTGATGGGAAGGCATACGCAAGTAATCCAACCGTTCCGCCTGCTCGACATTCAACTGGCGATCGGGGTGGAGCGATCTTGATTCCGCAAACTGCAGAAGGATTCCTGTTGTAACCATAGTTGGGCCTAAGGCAGCGCACCGACGGGTGTGCTCCGCGTCTTGACCTCAGGTCGGCTCGTGATAGTGGAATTGACAGAATCACAACAGAAATGGGGTATGGCGGGGAAACGGCCTCAGAAGTATGCTGTATCGAAGTAACCGATCTGGGCTGAAGTCATGAACTCCAAGCTGCAAATGCTTCCGTTCAACGAGCGTATCAAGCTCGTTGAGGACCTGTGGGACAGCATCGCGTCGGATCAGCAGGCGCTTGCGCTGACCGCCGAGCAGAGGGATGAGCTAGACCGTCGCCTCGACGCATATGAGTTCGACAAAAATCGCGGGCAGTTGGCGACAGACGCAATTACTAGTATCCGCCGTCGTCTGTGACGTTCGAGGTCCGCATCCGCCCCGAGGCGGAACTGGATATGAGCGAGGCGGCATCCTGGTACGAGCAGCAACAGCGCGGACTGGGGCAGGAGTTTCTCGACGAAGCTCTCGCTGTTTTCATGCGACTTGGCGAGACTCCGCTCGCGTTCGAACTAATTTATCGATCTGCTCGCCGTGCACTGCTGCGCCGCTTCCCATTTGCTGTGTTTTATACTTTTGAAGATGACGTGGTGTTGGTCGTTGGCGTCCTGCATGGCAGTCGCCACCCGCGTCACTGGATGCGCCGCGCCTGAGCGCCGAGTCGGGCATTCCGCGGCATGTCTACCGGCGGATCGATGTCGGCGTCTACCGAAAGTCGACCGACCAGCTGCCACCAGCGCCGTAACCCCTTGGGTTCCGGTATGAATCCAGCTTCAACGCTGGCTATCACCGGCAGTACCTGGCACCGATGAACGCAGCAAGGGACGCGGCGTGACCGATGAGCATCGCCTGTCGGGTTGACGACATGATCCTGTTCGCAGTCAGGAGCATCGGATATAAAGTGATGCGTGGAAGGGGATGCGTTAGAGCCAGTGAGCTCGCAAGTCAAACGAAAGCTGCCGATGGTGACGAATCGAAAGCAGATAGACCACCGAGTTTCGTACGGCGTACAGCAGCAGGTAGTCCTCGGTGCTGTATTCGCGGATCTCAGTCTTGCTCCGGCTCTTCAGCCTGAGCGCGACGCAGTGGGCGATACCATAGGATTAACGCTACGCGTGTCGCTGGATGAAACGATAGGCGAGCTTGGCTTTTCCAATGCCGAGTTGCGTGAATTTATTGCAATGAACCGCGACTTACCTGATTTGTGGGATTTAGCGCAAGGAGCCTGGGAGGATTGCTCGGGTCCGTCGCGGTTTAAAGAAGAGGCAGCGCAAGAAGTCTTGGTGCGAGGTATTCGCGAACTGTCAGACAAACCGGTAGTGGGTGTGGGCCGATTCACCAGTCCCGATGTCATGGTTCGAATGATTAAGCTGGGGACGCTGGATTTTATCGGGTGTGCGCGACCGTCTATTGCCGATCCTTTCCTGCCTAAAAAGATTGAAGAAGGGCGTATCGACGATATCCGCGAATGTATCGGTTGCAATATCTGCATTACCGGCGACATGACTCAATCGATCAGTCGGTGTACGCAGAACCCTACCTTCATGGAGGAATGGCGCAAGGGCTGGCACCCCGAGCGGATGAACGAGAAGGGCGATAGCACCAATGTGCTGATTGTAGGCTCTGGACCGGCGGGATTAGAGGCCGCTCGTGCGCTGGCGGTACGTGGCTACGACGTAGCTATCGCGGAGTCTAAAGCAGTGATTGGTGGTCGGGTAACACTGGAGCGTCAGTTGCCCGGGCTGGCCGCTTGGGGCCGCGTGGTCGACTATCGTCAGTACCAGTTATCACAGCGCTCCAACGTAGAGATTTATCTCAACTCCGAACTCAACGCAGACCAGGTGCTTGAATTTGGCTTTCAGCACATCTGTATTGCCACGGGCTCGGTGTGGCGAGCAGACGGTGTGGCGCGTCAGCACGTGGTACCTATGCCAATAAATCCAGCGATGCCCATTTTTACGCCCGACGACATCATGGCCGGTCGTTGCCCGAGCGGGCGTGTGGTGGTTTACGATGACGACCATTACTACATGGGTGGCGTGGTCGCTGAGTTGCTAGCGCTTAAAGGATGTGACGTTACCCTAATCACGCCGGCACCCTTCGTATCGGACTGGTCGCGTAATACCTTAGAACAGCGTGCTATCCATATTCGCCTGGTCGAGGCGGGTGTGAAGATTGTTCTCAATCGTGGTGTGGCGGTAATTCATGGCGATCGGGTAGAGAGCAACTGTTCGTATACCGATTCGCGTCAACCGTTTCCGTGCGAGGCGGTGGTCATCGTTGCCTCCAGGCGATCCAATGACGGCCTATATCACGAACTGCTAGCCCGTGAGTCGCAATGGCAGGAGGCCGGCATTCGCTCGGTAAAACTGATCGGCGACGCGGCTGCTCCAGGGCCTATTGCTTGGTCTACTTATGCCGGGCATCGTTACGCACGCGAACTGGACATGCCAGAGCTGGGTGATGCGCTGCCATTTCGCCGTGAAGTCACCGAACTGGCCGTGGATTAGGTACACCCAATGCCCAGGCCCGCCCCGGTGGGCCTGGGCGTCTTTAGTGAGGGTTTTGACTAAGACGCTGCAGTGCGGCCAGTGCATCCTGTGCTCGTTGAGCCGGCACAAACACGTGATCATGGTAGTACGCGGCCACCACGTTGGCGCTGATGTTCTCAACAGTCAGCGCCTCGGCCACAGCGGCTGTTAAACCTACCGCTGACAAACTGGAATGCACGTGAAGGCTGATGCAGGAGAAGACACCGTCATAGCTTAGTTGATGACTATCCGCCTGTACGCGCGGAACGATCAGCGTAAGTCCCTCAGCCTCTATGAACCCACCGATCGGAGCGAGATGAGCATGCGCCCCGTAGCTGCTATTAGCAAAGCTTAAAAAGACGAATTCGCCCTCTAGAAGTATCGGGCTCATAGAACGCACTAGGGTTTCAAGATGAACGATGCCCGACATCATGGCTCCTGAATTAGTCAACGTCAGCCCTGTGTTTGATAGCTGGCTTAGTTGGGATTTGTATTAAGACATCATAGCGTTGAATTAGCTTTCAACCTACCAGTTACCTAAACTCAACGTATTTTAAAGCTTGTGGGAGTCTTAATATTGAGGCGCCGACCACAGGATGGTTATCGATTTGTCGTCGTGATGTGAGGCTGGCTTTAGCTTAGTCTGACTCTCGTGGATGCGTGAGCTACGCGCTAAGCTAGGCAAATGGGCACAGACTCTAGATTCAAAATGACAGCTTTTAAAATGTTAGACGCGGTGGTTATTGATGCCTGAAGGTCCTGAAATCCGATTAGCTGCCGACAAGCTCGCTAAGGTACTCAGCGGCCGAGTCCCTGAGCAGCTTGATTTATTGTTGCCCGGACTTGAGCGTCATGCCGCCAAGCTGCAGGGAAAGCGAATCCTATCCGTTCAGCCGCGCTCTAAGGCGATGTTGATCCATTTTGACGGAGGCCATTGGCTGTATTCGCACAATCAGCTGTACGGGCGATGGTATGTGGTTCGCGCCGGCAAGGCGCCACGAACCCAACGTAGTCTGCGTGTGGCGATCCATATGCGCGATCACTCAGCATTCTTATATAGCGCTTCGGACATTGAGGTGTTGAATGCGGCGCAACTGCAGCAGCACCCCTACCTATCTAAGCTGGGCCCTGATCTGCTGGATCCGCAGACCACACGCGACATCGTGCGCCAGCAGGCGCAGGACGCGCGCTTTGCGCGCCGACGGTTATCCTCGTTGCTGCTCGACCAGGCTTTTTTTGCCGGGTTAGGCAACTACCTGCGCAGCGAGATCTTGTATCTGGCGGCATTGTCGCACGATGCAACACTGCGTGACCTTGATGCGCAAGCGCCAACCCGACTGGCGGACATCGCGCTGGACGTGACGCTGCAGGCCTATCGCTGCCGCGGTGTCACCAATGATCTGGAGCGCGTGGCGCGCCTTAAGGCCGAGGGCTACACGTATTCACAATACCGTCACCACGTGTTCGCGCGCGAGGGTCTAGACTGCTGGACCTGCGGTGCCACCATTTCGCGCGTGGACGTATCAGGCCGCGCGATATTTTTCTGCCCCGACTGCCAACCTAGCTTACGTGGTCGATGATGCGGACAAATGCTCTTAACTCTTACGGGCCACATCTAAAACCTTAACCTTGGGCCATGTCCAAAAACCTAATGGGGTACAACATGAAGGGCATAAAAATGAGATGGGCTGTGCTTGCGCTGTTGGCTCTGGATGGTGTTAGAGCCACTGCCGGTAGCTTGCCGCCGTCGCATGCTGGCGCCTGTCCGGACAGTTCGCGTGCCATGCAGGCTATCCCTGCGGTAATGCGCCAGATGTATGCGGCTTTACAAAAAGACGACTTACAGGCCTTTGAGTCGACCGTAACCTCGGATTACGTGGCGTTCGACGGTGGGGCGCGCTTTACTGCCGAGTCCTTGGTCCAAGTCATCAAGAACGCGCATGCTGCAGGCACGATTTTTGAGTGGGATGTGGGAACGCCTGAGGTGCATGTAACGTGTGATCAGGCTTGGCTGACCTATACCAACCGGGGTTCTGTAGCCACGGCGACCGGCAAGGTACCGACGCAATGGTTGGAATCGGCTATCCTTGAGTATCAGAAGGAAACATGGCGCATACGGTTTTTTCATTCCACCCGGGTGCCCGTCAAACCTTAGGCCGCTGCGAGCTCGCTGCAGCCTAACGCTAGACCTTCGCAGCCCAGCCGTGACGTGCTGGTGAACGGGCACAGTGGTCTTAGCGCCTGACGCCGATTTGCCCTTTTAGATTCTGCTAATTTGTTAAGGATGCACGTATGACGCGGATAGCCTCACGACGACGCTTTTTGTCGGGTGCCGTGCTTGGCACGGTGGCAGCGTTAACCAGCTCCCGTCTAAGCGGGGCATCCGAAGCCTTGATCGGAACGTCCTCATCAACGCGGGCGCGGATCCTTAATGGACAGGCCCTCGAAGATATTCTGGTGGGGTGTGCCTATCTGGGTTGTGGCGGCGGCGGTAGTCTGGCCGAAGGCCGGGCTGAGCTTGCCCAAGCGATTAAGGAAGGCCTGGTTTTTTCTTTATTGTCGGCGGCTGACCTAGGCGACGACGAGTGGGTGGCATCGCCTTACGGGGTCGGCAGCAACGCACCGGTGACTGAGGAAGAAAAGCAAAAATACGCCGGATTAGTAAAGCCTAAAACGGACCCCGTGGAAGCCTCGTTCCGACTGCTCAGTCAGCACCTGCAGCGACCCTTTGTCGCAGCAGTTCCCGGTGAACTGGGTCCTTGGAGCACGGCTGCGGCACTGGCGACTGCCGCACGATTAGGAATACCGACTTTGGATGCTGACCGAGTCGGTAGGGCCACACCCGAAGCCACGCAGGATTCAGTGTCCACGGCCGGGCTGGCCACGGTTCCATTGGCCGCCGTCACCGGCTTCGGTGATTCTTTAGTGCTGGAGACGGTAGCCGCCGGATCCCGGGTAGAAGACATACTTCGCGCGTTGTCCGTGGCGAGCTTAGGTGAGTTGGGTGTGACGGATGCCGCTTTGTCAGGCCGTGACGCACGCCGCGCTGGGGCCCTGGTGGTCGGTTCTTTATCGCTGGCAGAGCGCTTAGGCATCGCTAATCGTCGGGCGCGAGCTGATGGGGCGAGTCGCATCGCTGCGGTGCTGGCGGCGGGTAACGGCGTTCGTCTGTTTGAGGGCGAGGTGATTGAGTTTCCGTGGAAGGACGAGGCGGGGTTTTTAAACGGCGAGGTCGTGATTCAGGGACGCGAGGGTTATCGTGGCAGCCGTTACCGCATTCATTATTTGAATGAAAATTTAATGGCCTGGCGAGATCAGGAGCTCGACGTAATGCCGCCGGATCTGATTTCGGTGGTGGATTTTACAACCGGCAGCGCAATTGCTAACCCAGAATTTACCGCAGGCCAACGAGTCACCGTGATAGGTTTTCAAGCTCCGCCCATTTGGCGAACCCCCGCGGGTCTTGCGGTATTCGGTCCTGCACATTTTGATCTTGATACGACCTACGTTCCCATCGAAAAGCGCACACGTTAATCGGTACGGATAGTTACACTTGTTAGCAACACGCAAGCGTTCACTTGCGCCTTCTTTAAAATCCACCGACTCATTGCACGATGATCGGCACTCACTTAAGCCCAGGACATTCTATGAACAGCGCTATGTATACCCACTGCGTACCGGTCTTTGTGCAATTGCTCACGGCCATGAAAGCCATTCTCAAACAGACCGAAGCCTATGCCACCAGTCACTCGATTGCTCCTGCGGTTTATTTGCAGTCGCGTCTGTATCCGGACATGTTTCCCTTAATCAAGCAGGTACAGATTGCAGCTGATTTCGCTCGGGGCGTTTCAGCACGTCTGGCGGGTGTAGAGGTACCTGCCTATGAGAGCAATGAACACAGTTTTGCTGATTTAGATTTGCTGTTAGATCGCACATTGGCGTTTGTGCAGGGCCTCAATCCAGCGCAGTTTGACGGCAGTGAATCCAAGGAAATCATCCTGCGCCCCGGCACGCCTAAAGAAAAGAAACTCACCGGTCAGGTCTATCTGGCTAACTACGGTTCGCCGCAGTTCTTTTTTCATGTGACCACCGTGTATGCGATCTTGCGCCATAACGGGCTGGCTATTGGTAAGCGCGATTACATGGGAGCTTATTAATCTTTCTGAGGGTGTATGGCGGTATCCTGCCGGTGTTTTGCCTGCAGGGCCTTTAGGCCCACGTTTAATGCCATGCCAGTTCGCGCGACCCGCGGCACTAGGCAATAGCAATTGCAATGGCCACGTTAGTTAGCAAGGCCAATCAACATTTCTTGCGGGTTGGTTTGCGCGCTTGTGGCTGGCCAACGTCTTTTAAGGAGATATAGGCTGACGGCTGGACAAAAAGTCTGTTTCTGGATTGTTAGCCTAGGCACATTCGCCTCGGTGGTGCCGTCGATAGGTTTGGCGGCAACCCAAGCGATGCAGGACGCTGAGTCAAATTCTTCCTCGTCTCCAGCGATAGTAGCCTCTGGCGCCATGGGCGCCATGTCGGGGCTGTACGGGACGTACGATATGTCTCAGGACTCCTCAGGAACCAGTTGGCAACCCGAGTCTACGGCTATGGGTGGCCGGCACACGATGAGTGGGTCGTGGATGACGATGTGGCATGGTATCGCCAACCTCGTTTATGACGATCAGGGAGGTCCACGGGGCGACACCAAGACTTTCGCTAACAGCATGCTGATGTTTATGGGGCGTCGTGAGCTTCCAGTCGGCGCGCTGGGTGTGCGGATGATGGTATCCGCGGACCCTTTGATGGGCAGTAACGGCTATCCACTACTCTTCCAGACCGGTGAGACGGCCGATGGGCGCAACCCGCTGATTGACAGACAGCACCCGCACAACTTTTTGATGGAAGCGGCAGTCAGCTACGCCCAGACGTTAGCACCCGACAGTAGCGTGTTTGTTTACACCGGCCTTGCTGGTGAGCCGGCGCTGGGCCCGCCCACGTTTATGCACCGGTTTTCCGGAGTCGATAATCCCGTCGCCCCCTTGGGGCACCATTGGCTGGACTCTACCCACATAACCTACGGCGTCATCACGGCAGGCTACGTGTGGAACGCCGTTAAGGTTGAGGCCTCGGCATTCAATGGCCGCGAGCCAGACCAAAACCGTTATCGCGTCGAGTTGCGTGGTTTGGACTCCTGGTCCACCCGACTTTCGGTTAATCCCACTCCGGATCTGTCCTTGCAGGTCAGTTACGGACGGCTGGCCAGTCCAGAGCAACTGCAGCCTGAGGTTGCCGTTCGCCGAACCACGGCGTCTGTCCTATATAACCGAAGGGCTAAGGATGTGGTGTGGCAGACGACCGCGGCCTTTGGGCGTAACGAGCGTGAACACGCCACGTCCAGTGACGCCTGGCTGCTGGAGTCCGCGGTGGTGGTCAGCGACGTACACACCGTGTTTGGACGCGCTGAACACGTGACCAAAGACGAGTTGTTTACGCCCGAGCTTTCCGCCTCCACCCAAGCCTACAACGTGGATAGCCTATCGCTAGGCTATATCTATGATTTTAGCCGCTGGCATCGCGCGCGCTTCGGTGTCGGTGGCTCTGTAACGGCCTATCGGTACCCTTCGGCCTTAAACTCGGTGTACGGCAGTGGGCCGCTATCGACCTTGGCTTTTTTGCGCATCAAGCTTTAAACATACCCCGTTACGCGGTGGGTCGGTTCGCGTATGACCTGACCGTGCTTTAGATGGCATGTCTGAAGCATGGGTAGGATTCAGGCTTTAGTGTTCGGCTTTAAGTAGATCGCTTCTCGCGTCTCGTACGAAATCGGCACCCAGATAATCCAAGGTCATCGGCAGATTGACCAGCATCCGGTGGCATAACTGGATTGACATTTGTGCAGCAACGATCGTGAAGTCGATCAAATGCCCGCCGCGCGAGCGATCGTCCGTGATGAAGTGGAAGTGGTAGCCGGGTACGTTGATCGACGGCATGAACGCCGGCGTATAAAACCCGATTAAGCTGCCCCTGACATCGCCGAGATTCACCACCTTTTCCAAAGCCGTCGCCTCAACCAGCGGCGTGTGGTTTGCGCTCAAAGGCACCGAGCGCGTGCGCATTTGCTGAAAATGACCATCGATACGTATGGCAAAGAGCATGTTCTTTGAGGGAAGTGACTTATCCAGAAACGCCTGCAGGGCAGACTTATCTTGCTGCAGGCCTATGGGTTCCTGACTATAGGGCGCAAAGTCGGTCACCGTGGCGAACGGTGTGCACACCTCGCCGGCGGGGATATGAGCGACGCCATCGACATCCAGCCTAAAGGTTTGTCCGTCGAGCCGAATTAATTCGCCGTCCAGATCGTTGAAGGTGCCAATGCCAAAGTCGCCGTGCGTACTGAGTTCTTCCAGCGTCATGGGCACTTCGTATAAGCCCTCGATGATCCCGTTAATCGGACTGACCATGAAAACGGTTCCGTGAGATGGGCTGCGTGGTTTCATGCTCTTTCTTAACCCTATAAGTCTGCTTAACAACGATTTCCTATCATAGGGCATCAACCCCAACCCACACAGATCTTAAGCAGGATAAGGCGCGCCAGGCAGGAGTCGGCCGGCAAGGGCGGCAGGCTAAGGTGAGGTGGGCACGGCCCACGGTTTGTTTAGGGCTCAACGTGGGATTGACCTGGGCACTTAAGCTTAAGCGTGCGCAAGGTATGTGCTTAGCGCCCTGTGGCAAAAAAAAACGCCTGTCTACCCACCGGTGGACAGGCGCCTAGATAGCAACCTTTAAGTCTGCCAGCCACGCGCCTTGCGCGTGGCTGGCAGGTGTTGGGTCTTAGAAGCTCAAGTTGACGCCCGCTAAGTACGTCGCCTTGTAGAACTCACGCTGAATCACCAAACCGCCGGTCTGGCCGTAGGTGAATTCAAGCGGTGTGTTCAGCAGGTTTTTCACATTAACGTACGCCGTAACGGTGTCATTGATGTGGTACTGACCACCGAAGTCCATCGACAACCTGCGTGAGGAGTAGATGTTGGTCGCTGGTCCGCCGTTATAACCAAAAAGGTTCTGACCCACGTACATAGCACCTAAGGTCAGCTCCAGCTGCTTGCTCTCGTACATCAACGTCGCGTTAGCCGTGTCACGTGCGGTCGACGGCAAGGTTGACGTATAGCTGCTGGAGTTCGATACCGAACCGTCCGGCGACTTGATCGTGACTTGAGAGTTCACATACGTGTAGTTCAGCGCGACGCCAAAGCCACCGAGCGGACCCTCAACCAGATCCTTTAAACGCTGCACGTAGTTGAGCTCGAAGCCTCGTGCGTACGAGCGATCGCTGTTGGCAAACGAATTCACCGAGAACACCGTACCCGCCGGCAGACCGAAGGAAGGCGCACTGTTGAACGCACCCTTGGTCGATAGGGGAACGATGTAGTCGCGGATCTCTTTGTCAAACAGACCAAACGAGGCTACACCGGCGTGTGGCATCGACTTCTCGATCGCCACATCAAACGACAACGCCTGTGCTGGCTTTAAGTCTGGATTGCCGGTGGTGACCGACGGCCCGGTAGGATCAATCTGAGCGTTCGCGTTGATCTGATTGAAGCCTGGACGGGCGATCGAGGTTGATACCGCCGCACGCAGGATCAGGTCTTTGTCGAGCTCGTAACGAGCCTGTGCCGATGGGAACAGGTTGGTGTACGAGTGCGAAGCACTGACCGGCGTGATGTTCGATGGTGGGCGCGTGGGTGCGAACTGGTTGCCTTCGTAGGTGGCACTGGTGTGCTCCACACGCAGACCGCCAACTAAGCCCAGCGGACCGTTGTTCCAGGCGTACTGGCCGTAGGCCGCGTACACGTCTTCCTTGTCCTTCTGGTAGTAGCTCGGCTCGAAACCGTCAGCGGTTGCGTAGCGCGGGTTACCGCTAGGCGAGGACGAGTTGTAGATACCGATCACTTTGCTGGCATCTACGTTCGGGCCGTTCTGGTAACGGTTGTCGTAGAAGCTCACGTTACCGGCATCTGACGCATCGGCCAGCGACAGGTTCAGGTTGCCGATGGCGGTAGGATCGGCGCGAAACGCCGAAGCCGTCTGAGTGCGGGTACGCAGGCGCGCGCTGGCACCGATCTTTAAGCTTTCCTTGTCAGCGCCCGTCCAGTGGGTCGCCAGCACGAGGTTGATTTTTCCCGACCACTCTTTGTCGTCGTTATGGCCGGTATAGTTATAGATGCCGGTTAGCGTGTAATTGTGCGGATCGGTAGGATTGTAACCGGAGAAGCTCCAGTCACCGGGAAGCTTAGCGGTGGTGTTGTTATAGGCTAACGTTCCGCTAGCATCGGTTGACCAGGTGGCGTTGTAGTCAAAAGGCTTGTCGTAGGTGCCTTCAGCGTAACCCAACTGATAATCCAGCGTGTTGTCGCCAAACTCGTTCTTGCCACCAACGGCGGTCATCTGAACGTTCAGCGTCTCCTGCTCCCAACGGTTGGTCTTAGCCGACGTGAAGGTGTCGGTGTAACCGTTCGGATCGGTGGCGCTCTTAGCCAGCGTCAGATTGCCATCGCCGTCCACCACGGTGGGCTGAATGTCGAGGATCTGACGGTTGACGGTCTCGGTGTAGCCGGTGTTGAAGTAGCGCGCGTAGAAATGGTTCGACGCATCAGGATCGTAGCCGAGTTCGCCACCAAAGGCGCGACGGTCACGGTGGTAGCGGTAGTAGCGCTGCTGGATGTCGTCAAACGCCTTGTTCGGCACACCGGTGGTCGCGCCGTTGTCAGCGTTCCAGTAAGAAGGCTCTACGTCGTCGATGCCGCGGCGGTCCGAGTAGAACGCGCCGGAGGCCAGAATGCTAAAAGGCTGGTAGGTGTTGTCACCACCAAAGCGCGTGCCCACGGTGCCGGCCACATCGACGATCGAGGTATGACGCAGAACCTGCAGGCCCGTTCCCAGACGCAGTTCGCCGAACGGCTTACCGTTCATCGGTACGGTCTTTGGCGTGATGTCGATGGTGCCACCCAGGGCTTCAGCGTCTTGCTCAGGCAGCAGCGTCTTGGTTACCAGTACCGCGCCAACAAAGCCAATGGGAATCGAGTCAAAAGCCACCGCACGGCCGCCCGAGAAGGGCGAGGCCGGGCTTGATGGCGGCATGCGCTGCCCACCAAAGGTGGTGGCGTTGAGATCGGCATCCAGACCGCGGATGTTAATGAAGCGGCCTTCACCGGTGTCGGTTTCCAGGGAGATGCCAGGAATACGGGCTACCGCCTCACCAGCGTTTACGTCGGGCAAGCGACGAATCACCTCAGCGGTGGTTAGGTTAACGAAGTTAGGAGCCGTGAACTCGGCCTGGCGCGCAACGCCTTCGCTGGTGCGCTGGGCTTCTACGGTGACTTCCTCTAAAGCCGTCAAAGAACGCTTGGTGCCGGCAGTGGTGGTCGTGGTGTCGGTGGCATCAGCCGCCATCAGGCGCGGTGCGGCGACGAGCAGGGACGTTGCCAGTGCCAAGTGCACGGCCAGTTTGAGTGACGAATGGGACATAGAAGACTCCATGGGTTGCTGTGCGAAAACGAGTCAGAACCACCCGCTAGCGCTAGACACGCACAGCGATGTTGCAGTGCGTTACTGAAGGCCGACTATGAATAGTTTTTCTGACGCTTTAGCGACAGGAGGATGGGTTTATGGTTAATCGTAAGATTCGTTGCGAAAACCCGACAAAACTTAACAAACTCATCGCAAGTTCGCTTTTGGTGGGAAATTAGCGCCACTCATTTGTCGGGTTTTTGGCACTTTAAAGTTTAAGCGATCCGACTGCGCGGCTTGCCCATGCTCGACCGGGCAAGTCGCCATCATGGGTGCTGGCACCTAGCCGCCAGCCAGTGTTGAGCAAAAAAAAGCCGCGGCGCTAAGGCCGCGGCTGGGTTTCTTATTCCGTCTTAAGGCTGGCTGACGGTTAGAACATCATCCTGAAAAGCCAGAACAGCAGAGCCGACAAGGCCGCGGCACAGGGAAGTGTCAGGACCCAAGCAAGGACAATGCTGCGCACCGTGCCCCACTGCAGTCCCGAGCCGTTGGCGGCCATCGTGCCGGCAATGCCCGAGTTCAGAATGTGAGTGGTTGATACCGGCAGGCCCAATAAGTCGGCACCGCTGATAGTCGCCCACGTGACGGCTTCCGCCGCGGCGCCCTGACCGTAGGACAGGTGCGTTTTACCGATCTTCTCACCCACCGTCACCACGATACGCTTCCAGCCCACCATGGTGCCCAGGCCCAGAGCCAGCGCAATGGCTTCCTTGACCCAGTCGGGGATAAAGCGGGTGGAGGTGTTGATGGATTTGTGAAACTCCGCGATGGGTTTGAGTTCCTCAGCGCTCATCGGCACCTGCTTTTTCTTGTCGATGAGCGTCAGCGCTTCACCGACTACGTACAGGTCGTTGCGCATCTGCGTGACGTTATCGCGGCCGACACCGGCAAACGAGTCCATGCCCTTAAGGTTGCCATCAATCTCGCGGATATAGCTGGCCAATGCGGGTCCCGTGGTGGGTCCCCACTTTTTATGCCGTACGGCCTCATTGACTGCCTCGCGCGCATCAGCAGGCGGGGTGACACCGGCGAACTTGCTGTCCAAGACGGTCACAGCAGCCTGCGCGTGGTTGCGAAATTGGGCCAGCAGT
The DNA here is from genome assembly GCA_903828595.1 of uncultured Pseudomonadota bacterium. Lineage (GTDB taxonomy): Bacteria > Pseudomonadota > Gammaproteobacteria > Steroidobacterales > Steroidobacteraceae > CAIKMS01. Next base: position 21,280 of record CAIKMS010000008.1, read on the forward strand.
TCGGGATTGGGAGCGCGGTTTAAAGCAAAAGCTGCAGGGACTAAACCCACCAGAATCAGCATGATCAGCCCCATGCCTTTCTGACCGTCGTTAGAGCCGTGCGCAAAGCTAACACCGGTGCAGGTAATCATCAGGATCACGCGAATCCACCAGGGTGGCGGCTGGTTAGCAACGGGCGTCTTGTAGAGCATCGGGTTGCGAAACACAAACTTCAAAACCAAAAGTAAGAGTGCCGAGGCCACAAAACCAATCAGTGGCGAGATCAAAAGCGCTTTGCCGGCGTCCTGAGCCTTACCCCAGTCCACACCGCTGGTAACGGTTCCGGCCTGAGCCAAAAACTGGTTAGCCAGACCCACACCGATAATCGAGCCTATCAGGGTGTGCGAGCTGGATGCGGGCAGTCCCAGCCACCAGGTTCCTGCATTCCAGATCACGGCGGCCGACAACAGCGCAAACACCATCGCGGTACCTGAGCCGTTGCCTACCTGCAGAATCAGTTCCACCGGTAACAGCGAAACGATGCCCCAGGCTACGGCGCCGCTGGCGAACATCACACCGAGGAAGTTCCAAAAACCCGACCAAACCACCGCCAACTGAGGTTTCAGGGTTCGGGTGTAGATCACGGTGGCCACCGCATTGGAGGTGTCGTGAAAGCCGTTTACAAACTCGAATGCCAGCGCAATGACCAGTGCGCCGATTAGCAGTACCCAATTGACGTTGGACTGGCTGCGCGCCACGTCGCTGACCAGTTGATAGCCCACAAAGGCAGTGCCCACCAGTACCGCGAGGAAGACGATCTTCGGGAGAATGCCGCCGGCCATGGCGTCGGTGACCGGACTTTGGTACCCATCATCCAGGGCTGCATTGCTGTTTTGTACGCTCATAAAAAATCGGTCCCTTGTTTATTGGCGCGAATTGAGTGGATTCACGGCTTATTTCTTAAAAAATCGAAGGCACATACATTTCTTGAGGCACGGGTGCACGGTGGTATTCAGGGTTGTGCACACGCTCGGGCAATACCACGCTCGGATGCGCGACCTCATCGTACGGGATCTGCCCCAGTAAGTGGCTGATCATATTCAGGCGGGCTCGCTTTTTATCCGTGGCCTCTACCACCCACCAGGGCGCCTCGGGGATGTGGGTTCGCTCCAGCATGGCCTCTTTGGCCTTGGTGTACTGTTCCCAGCGACGGCGCGATTCCAAATCCATGGGGCTGAGCTTCCACTGTTTCAGGGGATCCTCGATGCGCACCTGAAAGCGCAGATGCTGTACTTCATCGGTGATTGAAAACCAGTATTTTAGAAGGATGATCCCAGTGCGCACCAGCATCTTCTCAAATTCAGGAACGGTGCGGAAAAACTCCTCCACCTCATCCTCGCTGCAAAAGCCCATGACGCGCTCAACACCGGCGCGGTTGTACCAGCTGCGGTCGAAAAGAACGATCTCACCTGCTGAGGGTAGGTGGCTAATGTAGCGCTGGAAGTACCACTGGGTGCGCTCGCGCTCGGAGGGGGCGGTTAGCGCCACGACGCGACAGACACGCGGGTTCAGGCGCTGGGTAATGCGCTTAATCGCACCGCCCTTGCCGGCTGCATCCCGCCCTTCAAACAAGACCACGACCTTGCGCTTGTAGGCGACTACCCAGTCCTGCAACTTGATGAGTTCGTGCTGCAGGCGAAACAGCTCGGAAAAATACCGGCGGCGAATGGCGTGTTCGGCGTCTGTTCCTGAAAATTGGATTAACTCGCCGATGCGATGGTCATCCATTTCCAGTTCCAGCTCCTCGTCTAGCGAGTCAGCCGCTTCATCGGCAAGAGCATCGTGATTGCTACCGCTCATCAAACGCTTTCCCGCAGGTTAACACTCGGCTTTAGCATTCCCAGATCCCAGGCAGACAGCAGGGCAGGCCGTCGCATTATGGGTGGCCGAGCGTGACATATTTATTAAATGTCAGATGAGGGCAGCCACGGGTGTGACTGCCGTTGGGCCACCCCGCCTAGATCTAAAGGCGCAGGCTTTAAGTCAAGTAGTTTGCCGCACGGATGTGCCTTAGCTGAGCTCATTTTTTATCTGCCTTTGCGCGCCACTTAGTTGAACCGCACGTTGGCGATAGGAGGCTAATCGCCTATAGCCTCCCGGTCGGACGCGGTGGAGCGCGATAGGGCGGTACTGCCGCCAGAGCACACGCAGGACCGTGGCGACCTATCGAGGCCTGGCGGATTTGATCTCGCCGTTTTGCACGCGCACGCACTGTATCGTGATGCCTAAGTCTTCCTCATAACGCGCAATTAGTCTGGCTTCGATTTCTGTTACCAGTGAGATCGCCGTGCCGTGAGCGCCGGCACGTGCGGTGCGGCCCACCCGATGTAAATACGCTTTACTCAGCGTAGGCACGTCAAGATTAAACACGTGCGTGATGCCGGGCAAATCCAGTCCGCGTGCCGCGAGATCTGAGGCGATCATGATGCGCGTGGCCCCGCTGCGAATGCCGTCCATGGCCTTCTTGCGCTCTATCTTGGAGAGTTCCGAGTTGAGATCGGCGACCGGCAGTCGATGGTGGTTGAGCTTGGAGGCGACTTCTTCGGCGACCCCGTTGCGATGGACAAAGACGATGCAGCGAGGTACGTCCAAGGCGTGCAGCAACTTACGCAAGATATCGGGCTTGTCCCGATTCTCGCAGATCAGATACCAGTGCTCGATGTTGGGATTTACAGCGGCCGCATCGGCTCGCAGCATCACAGCCTGCGGCGCTAGCGTTTCTAAAACGCGACGGGTTTGCTGTTCGATGGTGGCGGAGGCAAAAATCAGTTGGGGTTTAGAGGGCACACCCGCGATCAAGGTCTGAACCCAGCTCAGGCTTTCATCGCTGAGCAGTCGATCGGCCTCATCAAGGACAATGGCCCGCACGTGCTTGGTTTTTAGTTTGCCACGCTCCATGAGTTCCACCATGCGTCCGGGTGAACCCACTACGATGTGCGGTTGCGTTTTCAGCTTGTCTATTTGTCGGGTCGCCGCCGTGCCGCCAATCAGTAGGACGGTGCGGATGGCCCAAGCGGCATTTTGCGCTAACTCACAACATTGACGATGAATCTGAATCGCCAACTCGTGCGTAGGTGCCACGATGATGACCTGAGTCGCGGCTTTCGTTACGTCAATGCCGGCGAACAGCGGTAACAGATAGGCCAGCGTTTTTCCTGTGCCGGTTTCTGCGCGTAGGTAGGCGTCCTTGCCAGCGGCCAGTGGTGCAATGGCCGCTATTTGGATAGGACTGGGTTCGACGATGTGTTGCTTTTCAAGCGCGGTGATGAGGGCCGGTACCACCGACAAGTCGGTAAAATTCGTCATTGCGCACTCGTTAGGCTTAAGCTCATCGGATAGCGTCCCGCGACGGGATTAAAATACACGCTGCATTTTAGCAGCTTTGCACCGTTAAGCCGCACGGGATTTCATCAGTGGCCTTAACGGCCAATGCGGTTACCTGAGCCAGTGACAAGTAACATCAAAAGCACAACCGAACGGCTTTGATACCGTTATCCTAACTTACCCTATAAATACCGGCTGCCCGGTAAGCGGTCAGTGGCTTATTGCGTGGTGGTGTTTTCTTACCTGTCCGGTTGTCTTTTATTGAGCCGGCGATGAGGGTTTAGTGAAAAAGTTGAAAATGGCATTGAGTCTGCGGCTGGTCTTGCTGCTGAAGTTAGGTCTGGGCACCACGGGTGCGTTCGCGCAAAGTGCAGCACCTGTGTCGTCCGGTGCGGCAGAAACGATCGAAGTTCGCGCCAATAAGCTCAGCGTTGAGACAAAAATTGATCGCAAAGTCTACGTGGTGGCAGACGATGCGCAAAGTAGCTTTGGTACCGCTAGCGATATTCTCAATGTCATTCCGTCCGTGGATGTGGATGCTGACGGTGCGGTGTCGTTGCGCGGCGATGGGCATGTGCTCATCTTAATTGACGGCAAGCCATCCACTCAGTTTCAAGGTTCGGCGGCCGGTGAAAACCTACGGGCCCTGTCGTCAGCTGACATTGAACGTATCGAGGTACTCACCACGCCACCCCCGCAATTTAAAGCGCAGGGTGCGGCCGGCGTGATCAATATCGTTACTCGTAAGCACCATAACGCTGGAGTCTCCGGCCGCGTTCAAGGTAGCCTGGGCAACTTAGGACGTTACACCACAGGTTCTTCGATCACTTACGGCGCTGATCAAGGCGCGGTCACGCTCACCGCCGGTTTTCGTCACGATCTGCGCGAGCGTCGCGTGGAGTCCTTCCTTATCGCGCCGGATTCTGGCTCGGGTCAGGTGCTAAGCAGTCATAGCGGATTTACCGAGCGTCTGGGCAGAGAAGTGCCCAGTGTGGGATTGTCCGGGGACTATGCGTTAAGCGAGAGTCAGTCCGTCAATGGCTCGGCGAGCTGGACTAAGCGCGGCGGATTACGTACCTACACGCAACAAAACCAAAGCAGTGATGCTAATGGCGTGCTTGTCAGTTCAACGGGCCGATTATCCAGTGGGCATGATCCGGAGAATGACTACGATATAGCCGGTACATTCGCACAGAAATTAGCCAGGCCTGGGGAGGCGTTAGAGTTTTCGCTGCATCGCTCGATCTCACATCAACGCGAGACCTACGATTACACCAATCAGTCGTTTTTGCCGCCTGCGCCCGATGCGCGAAGTAACCTGGCCTTTAATGAAGACCATGGGATTGTCGAGGCCGGTTTGGATTACGTCTTGCCGTTGGGCAAAGTGGCCACGGTTAAATTCGGCTACGGCTTAGAGCGTGATGATTACGGCTTCACCAATCGGGGAGCTACTGTTGATCCTGTGACGGGTGATGAAATGATCAACCCGTCACTCACCAACGATTTTCATGATCAACAAACAATTCACTCAGGTTACGGCAGTTATCAGGCGGTTACGGGTGGGTTTACCTGGTTGGGCGGGCTGCGTACCGAGTGGACGCAAAACGAGGCGTTGTTAGTTACGACTAACACGCGAAATGAGCAGCGCTAGTTCAATGTGTTCCCGAGTCTGCATATGGATTACGCGCTGACCCAGCACACCACCCTGTCCTTAGGGGCTAGTCGGCGTATTACCCGTCCGGAGCCCGAGGCGCTAAATCCGTATATTGATCATGAATACGCGCCGAATCTCAATTCAGGCAATCCCTATTTAAAGCCGCAAATTACCCAGTCCTTTGACTTAGGCTTTGAAGTCGAGCAACCGATAATGACTTATCAGCTGACCGGCTACTATCGGCGTAATACCAACAGCGTGACCAACGTAGTGACCTATCTGGGTTCAGGGGAATCGTTGAGCACGCTGGCTAACTTGCCGCGCAATGATTCGGCTGGGGTGGAGTTCTCTGCCAACGGGCGCGTGCAGCGCTGGCTGTCGTACGGACTGAGTGGGAACGCGTTCTACACACAGATTGATGCCACCCAGTTGGGCAGTCCGGGCTTGCGATCCACTAACGGGGTGAACCTAAAAGCCAAATTGGATTTTCAGTTAACGGCCGTGGATTCGCTGCAGGTCGCGATCGTGCGTACCGACAAAAGACTCACGGCGCAAGGCTCGGTTCGTGCGATCAATCTGCTGAATTTAGGCTACAAACGTCCGCTGACACCGACGTTAGCCTTAGTCGCCACGCTAACCGATGCGCTCAACGGACAGCACTTCGAACGAGAAGTCAGCACACCTGAGCTTACTCAGACCTACCAGCGCCGCGCCACAGGACAGGTGGGCTTTTTGGGTCTGGTCTACACGTTTGGTGCTAAGAAGAAGACCAAAGACGCGGGTTTTGAATACGATCTGGGCAGCGCTAAGTAAGAGACCTGCGAAGTCACTCGTCCGTCAGTTCGCTGACGCAGCTGCGGCAGCACATCGGTTTCAAACCACGCGTTCTTTTTTAACCAGATGTTGTTACGCGGACTGGGATGAGGCAGCGGCAGTTGGCTGGGCCAATAGTCGCGCCAGGCGCGCACGGTATCGGTGAGGTTGGTTTTTTGCTGTAAGCCTAAGTGCCAGGACTGCGCGTATTGACCGATCACTAGCGTCAGCCTGACGTTCACCATTAAGGACAGCAGGCGAGCACGCCAAGCGGGGGCGCACTCTGGACGCGGGGGGTTGTCGCCCGACGCACCGGTGCCTGGAAAGCAAAAACCCATGGGCAGAATCGCTATTTGCCGCGGGTCATAAAAGGTGGCTTGGCTGACTCCCATCCAGTCACGCAATCGCGCACCACTGGCATCTTGAAAAGGCACGCCGCTGTCGTGGACTTTACTGCCAGGGGCCTGGCCGGCGATTAAGATGCGGGCCTGCGTATCGACCTGCACAATCGGCCGCGGCCCTAAAGGCAGGTGTGCTGCACACAACTGGCAGGCGCGCACTTGGGTGAGCAGGTCAGTTAAGCCTAGCGTGGTGCGCATACCGATTTTGCTTTCGCCGATGGGTGATCCAAGCCAGATAATCGGCGCCCAACGATGCTCAAAGCGCGGTGCGTTAGCCCGCTGCCCAATGCACGGCGGTTGCGGCAAACGGCCGCACTGGCGGTTACGGTTGGATGCGCTGGCATTCTTGCGCCGCCATGCGACCCCACGCACGGCGCAGCAGCGACGGCTGGTTGGCGTCCTGAAACAGCGTTAAGCGCCCGTCCGTATAAGTGATCGTATCGGTGGCCGTCTGAGGGCCTTGCGACTGGCGCTTTAGAACCCGTTCACTGCCATCGTTTAAGGTCACGTATGCAGCGCCAGCTTCCAAGGCGATGTGCAGCGTGTCTTCACCACAGCGAAAGACTTCAGCCGGACCCGGTGAGATGCCGCGATAGTCGCTAGCCTCAGGGGCCGCAACGGTTTGTTGTCTGAGCGTCAATGAATGCGTCTTGCCACCGGTGAGGATTAGCGCTTCATCGGTGCTGAAGCGAAGTTTCTTCGCCTGCTGCAGGCTTTTTAGCAAGCGATCTTCGAGATCCATCAGCGCCGGCGTGCACATCATTCGGGTGCTGATCAACGGTCCAACTTTTACCTTCTGGCCGGTAACGGTAAACGCCCCGGAGTATCGGTTGCAGCCGCTGAAACCGCTGATGCGGCCGGGCTGCGTGAAATCAAGGGTTAAATGCGCGTTATCAATGACGCCACGCCGATCGATATCTTCGATTAACCACGTGCCTTTCAGGTCGGCCAGTGATAGCGCGGCCTGCGCGACCGGACTTGCTAAGAAAGCCAAGGCCGCGATAGCAACCCAGCTTACTTGCCGGTTATTTCGTCGGATGACGGCGAGGTTCATCAGGTGGAGCTCCTTAATAAAGTGCGCTCGGACTTGGCTTGCGAGGCGCTTTTAAATTATCACGTTATGTAAGCGCCATCGGCCCGTTGGGTAGCGACCTAACTCGACCTAACTCGACCTAAGGCGACCCAGCCAACCCCGAACGACGTAGTGCGACCCGGGGTGAGCGTCAGAAAAAAACCGGATCCGCGCACCGGCGTCATGACCCGTACACGGCGCTGACATAATGCGGGCGTAGCGTCTTGTATGACAAATAAGTGCCAGCGCGTGAACACACACACTACCGTTGAGCACGACTGAACTATAACGACGATTGAGCTGGGGAACACACAATGCAACACAAAACACCGCTCACGGTTCGCCGTGGGCCAGGCGCGCTTGCCCTAGGCTTGGCGCTGGTCTTTATCGGCGAGTCGGCTTTCGCCTCGTCTGTCACTAACCTAAACGGGTCTGGATCTTTATCGGTGAACACCCAGTTTTTGGGTTCGCCCAATGGCAACGTTCTATCGGCTGCCGGAACTGGCATCCTTGATGCCCTGCAAGTCCCTGGAAACTACAGCTTTTCTGACTCTTTTTCTGGGTCACAGAGCTATCCACTCACCGGGACCTCCGGTTCGGGCAGCTACAGCTTTCAAGACAGCTACCAATTTAGCCTACCGACTCCTGCCAATGGCAGCGTGGTAACGGTTTCCATCGACTACGCATCGTTACTGAATATCAGTAACCTGCAGTTCCGGGTATACGAGTCGGCCTCCTCGACGGATCCAGCGACCTTAGGCGCCGTGCCCGCGGCCAGTCGACTGGTGGCCTGGACAACCAGTAACTCCGCCACCTTCACTAACGCCGTCTCCGGCACTTACTTCTTGGATGTGGCCGGTACCGCGACAGGTTCCGCGGGCGGAGCCTATGCAGGAGCCTTGATATTGCAGCCAGTGCCGGTGCCTACGGCGGGCATGCTGCTGGGTTCGGTTATTCCGTTGCTGCTATTCGTGCGGCGCCGAAGCGTTTGACGCACCGCTAAGGGCTTAAGGTTCTAAGCCGGCGGCGCGTAGTAACGCGCCGCTTAAACCAAGCGCCCTTAGCCCATCCGGGCAGGGCGCCCGTCTTAGGGCTGGGGCCCGTGGACCGCCTTACCTGCAAACAAAGTCCAAATGACTCGTGTGTCTTTAAGATCAGCAACCGGCACGGTTAAGACATCCCGATCCACCAGAACCAAATCGGCCTGCTTGCCGGTGGCGATCGTGCCGATATGATCGAGTTGGTCTAACACTTGGGCTGAGTTTCGCGTGTAGGCATACAGCATGGCTTCACGCGGCATCCGCTGCGAGGCATCCAATACGCCTTCAGGACCGCTGCGGGTTTCTGCCTGAGCAATCGCCTCAAACGGATTGGCGGTAGACACGGGCCAGTCGCTGGCACCGGCGATGGTGGCCCCGGACTCCAATAAAGAGCGTGCCGGATACAGGCGGGCATGGATCGCCGGATCAATGTAAGGCTTTAACTCCTCGTTCGTGCTGGGGTCGGAGGTCGCCCACAATAATTGCAGAGCGGCGTTGACACGATACTGCGCAAAGCGTGGGACATCGGCGACGTCTACGAACTGCAAATGGGTCATGGTGTGCGGCGCGCGACCGGAAGGATTGGCATTACGTGCCGCTGCAAACGCATCCAAGGACTGCTTGACGGCTAAATCACCGATCGCATGAATGTGCACGGTCATGCCACGACGGTCGGCCTCTACCACCAGATCGTTAAAATGCGCGGCATCAAAAAGCACCGGCGTGGATTTGCCGGTGTTGAGGTAAGGCTTGGTTAACGCGGCCGTCTGCGATGGGTACTCGACCACGCCGTCCGCGAAGACCTTAGGTCCAGGGATCTTTAAGTTAGGCACATCCGAGTAGAGTTTTTGCAGCGCTTCAACCACATCTAACTGCTGGTTGCCGTCAGCGGGTTTGATCACCGGGTAGGCGACGACATGGCCACTGAGCTCATGGCGTTTGGCCAATTCACGGTAGATCGGCAAGGCGCCCGGGTCGTCCACGCTGATGGGGATATCGCCGCCCACCACACCGGTCACGGCAGCGTCTAACCAGCCGGTGATGCCTAAGGCATTGAGATACTGCACGCCGGCGCGCCCGAACTTAAGCATCGTGTCATCGGCAGCCGGTGGGATGCTGATTCGTACCTGGGTAAGGCCCACGTCCACCACAAACCCGTTGGGCGTGAAGCTGGCATCAAAACCGTAGTAAGCCCGTTGTGCGGGCGTGAGTTTGCGTAAGTACGCCGGCGTAATACCCGCACGGCTGCGGGCCTTCTTGTTAGCCCAACCGGTGTGTCCATCCGAGCCGTAGAGCACCACGGGCACGTTGGCAAAGCGACCGCTGCTTAACTGAGCATCAATTTGTGCCGCATGCGACCAGTAGCTTAAGTCCAAACCGTTAACGATCACCGTATCGCCCAGAAGGCTTGATTTGGCGTCCATTGTTTGCCCAACAAACTGGACCAGACTGTCAATCGATCCACTGGTGTCGGTGAAGTTGGCTAAGGTCAGTACGGCGCCACCGCCTAAGACCTTGCGAGTGCCGATGGGATGGGCGTGCGAATCAATCATTCCCGGCATGAGAAAGTGGCCACCCAGATCCACGCGTCGTGCGCCGGTTCCGGCGGTTTTTTCAACCTCAGCCTGTGAACCCACGGCAATAATTTTATCACCCCGGATGGCAACGGCCTCGGCGTAGGGCGCACTGGGCTCAGCGGTGAAGACGTGCCCGTTATAAAACAGCAGGGTCGAATCACTGGCCGTCTGAGCATAGGCTAAAGGCGTGCTGGCGATCACCGACAGCACTAAGCCACGAGCCAGCTGCGTAAGTTTGTTGTTCAGCGTCTGCTTCATGAGGGCGCGCACCTTTTTACTGTATGTCTCAAGAATGAGGGCGCAGCATACGGGCAGACGGTGCTCAGGGTCTAGACGCCGTACGGCACACAGACTCCCCCGCATTGAGGCATAGCTGCCGTAAGCTGCCTTTGTTGCGTCGCAAGAGTAAACCGGCAGGTCGCGAATCTTAAGGCTCGTGCTTATTCAAGCCCAGCCGTTTGAGGCTTTGGCTACGGGTCGTGCCGTATGCTCATCCCGGTTGCCGCCAGACGCTCGTAAAGATCGGGCAGACGCCCATCGGGCGATGCGCCTACCGCGCAGATCTGGTTTGAGTAAGGGCGGCCGTTTTCCTGTACCCAAAGGTACTGCCTTTCAACGGCAGGCCGGCCGCCCACAAAGTGAGCGACGATGTAGGTTTGATCACCGCGCGTAAAGGCGATGCCCCGGGTTTGTGCGCTGGGCAAGTTCTGCGCGTACAAAGACACCGTTCCCGCGCCCTGAGTTTCGGGCAGTTCCCAATCGAGTTTCTTCGCCGTGCCCAGCCGCAGCTTTAAACCACTCTCACCCTCACAAAGCGTCAGCGTGCGTCCGTTTTTTTTTAAATAGCAGGACCAGCGTTGGGTGTCCGGGCTCTTACACAGGCTCTGGGCAACTGCAGGGCCGGCGGCGAGGCTTACCCATAGACAGACAGGAAGGATGAACCGGTTTTTCATGGGGCAGTCTCGCGAGTCAGATCCAAAATTTCAAAGTCCGCCTCGTAGGTCGGCCGCGGAAACTCAAGCCTTAAATGATCGGGCTTTGTGCGTACTACCCGGGCCACCTGATCGCGCTGCGCATCGCGCCCGTAGGGCACCGCTTTTTGCCCCGTGACGGTCAGCACGCCCCAGTAAATCGCGTGGCGCTCATCCTGAATCACTAAGCGGCCGGCGGTGCGCTGCGAGCCGTTGATCTTTGCCAGCCTGTAGCCCTGGCCGTCGGCCACGATCTCGCACTGAAACGGGCGATAGACGGCTAGTGCGAGCGTACCGCCGAGTTTGAAGGAACGACACGCCCAGCGACCTCGCAGGTCCGCTGCCTTGAAGGGTAGCTCATCCCCCGCCAAGGCTTGCTCTAACAGACGCCAATCGTCGCTGGCGCCGGAACTGCGGGCTTGCTGAAGGGCCTGTCGGCGGTTGTCCTCAAACTGCGCTAGACGTGCTTGATCAGCGGGCGTTAACGGCGGGGCAGCCCGCAAGGCGCGCGTCTGATCGGCATAAGCTGCCTGGGGCTCGATAAGCGCACCGAGTGACAGGCATAAAACGAGCGACAGCCATAAAAAAAGCGTGGGCCCTATGCCGTGGCCTGCTCGTAGAAAAAGCCGAGTCATCGCACGCCTAGGCACGCGCTTCGGGTGAAAGGACAGGGCAGGATCACTTTGTCTCATGCCGCGATGTTATGGCACGAGGTTCAGACTGACCAGCCCCAGTAAACTCGATCGCGTAGCGTGTAGTCAGGGCGAGTCAGGGTGCAATAAGCGCGTGCTAGGATCCCTCAAAAGGTTAAACCGTTGAGCCCACCCATACGTCTTATTGACAATAGATAGCGCTTAAAAAATAAGTAGCGCTACCTAACTTGATAAACGCCCTGAGCCAGGGCCTTTGAGTGAGCTTTGCTAGCTTTAAGGTCAAGCTCAGACAGGCTCTAACGTAAGAGGGTAGCCAGGCGCCGGCCTTTAGATTTGAAGAATGCGTTAGTCCTTAGGTTTAAGTGGTGAGTTTCATAACGATGTTGGTAAAAGCCCGCCAGTTAGCGGCAGCCGGTGATCTACCCGGCGCGCGACAAACACTAGAGCAGTTACTTAAAAAATCTCCGCGTGAGCTGCCGGCGTTGAAGCTGCTGGCGCAAATTTGTCTTCAACTTGCCGATAAAGCGGCTGCTGCATCCGCGCTGCGTGCGGCCGCAACGTTAGCCGTGAGTCTGGAGATCCAAGGCACGCTGGGTAGTTTATTAACCGATTTGGGTGAGCCCGATGCGCTGGATGTCTGCCGGTTTGCGGTGGAACAATGGCCCGATAACGCCGCCTTGCACTACAACTTAGGCAATGCCTACGTGGCCTTAAAGCGCTTGGAGGAGGCTAGCTTAGCTTTTGCTCAAGCATTGAACTTAAAAGCAGATTTTGTGCTGGCAGCCAGTAATTTGGGTGCGGTCTATCATCGCCTTAAACGTGATGAGCAGGCCGTTTCGACGTTGCAAAAAGCCGTTGCCCTGGATGGCCGTTACGCACCGGCACGACTCAACCTTGCGTTAAGCCTGGCGAGCTTAGGTCAGGTCAGTCTGGCGCTGCAGCATTTTGATCAGTCATTAAGTCTACGGCCCGGACATGTAGAGACCGTCGTTGAGTACACGCACGTGTTAATGGCCAGTGGCGGGCATGCCAAAGCGTTTGATTTGCTGCAAGGCGCGCTGCGTACCGATGCGCATAATGCGTTGTTGTGGTTCTCGTTGGGGCAGCTGTTTGCCGATGGCCGCAAATACGAACCGGCCGCGCAAGCTTACCGCGTCTGCCTGGAAATAGACCCCACCCACGCGCAGGCGGCTTTAAAGTTAGGCACCGTGCTGGTCAGCGATAAAAAACCGCAAGAGGCGCTGATCTTTTTAGACAAAGCCCGCCTTTTGGACCCGAGTTTGTCGGAGGTGTCGGCACAGTTGCTCACCGCCTATCGGCAGTTAGCGGTGTGGACGCACGATCAGGCATTAACCAGTCAGGTCATTAGCCAGGCGCGCGATAATCCGCCGACCATCCAGCTACTTAGCTTATTTAATATCAGTGATGATGCGGCCCTAGCCCGTGATGCCGTGTGTGCGTACGTGGCTGCGTTAAATTGTCCGCTGCGGGCTAGGCCTGCGCTTAAACCCCGAGGGCTTAAGCCTCGTGTAGGCTATTTATCGCCGGACTTTGGTGAGCATCCGGTGGGTTACTCCATAGTCGAGGTGTTAGAACGCCACAACCGTGATCGGTTTACGATTATCGGGCTAAGCCTTTCGACCGCGCACAGCACGCCGATGGCACAACGAATCGTTAACGCCTGTGATGAGTTTGTTGAGTTAGGCGGGCGCGACGATAGCCAGGCCTTAAAGGCGCTGCGCGACGCGGATCTGGACCTGCTGGTGGATTTAGGCGGCCATACGGCAGGTACCCGTGCCCGTCTGTTGGCCGAGCGTCCTGCCGCCGTGCAGTTGAGTTATCTGGGATTTCCTGGCACGTCCGGTGCACCCTGGATGGATGCTTTGATCGCCGATGAGGTGGTAGTGCCTGAGTCTTTCAATGAGTTTTATACCGAGCGTGTGCTGCGCGTGTCGCGCAGCTTCTTTCCTACCGATACCACGCAGCGCTTAGCCGATCCCGGAACCCGGGCCTTTAACGGCTTGCCCGAGGGGCGCGTGATTTTGGCGTCGTTTGTGGCGGCTGCACGAATTTCACCGATGCTTTTTGCCAGCTGGATGCGGATCTTGCAGGCGGTGGACGGTGCTGTGTTGTGGTTGCAGGGTAATGCGACTATCGGCGCGCAGTTACGGGCCGAAGCTGCCCGCGCGGGCGTGGATCCTCATCGTCTGATCTTTGCCGCCCGCGTGGCTGAGCGGTCGGAGCATTTAGCCCGACAAGCCCATGCGGATTTGTTTTTAGACGTCTTCCCCTACAATGCTCACAGCACGGCCCGTGATGCGCTGTGGGCGGGTGTGCCGGTCTTAACGCGTAGGGGCCAGTCTTTTGCCAGTCGGGTGGCGGCCAGTTTAGTCAGTGCGGCCGGGTTGTCCGAGCTGATCACCACGGATTTGTCGCAGTACGAGAACCTGGCCATACGTTTAGCTTCGGATCCGGCGCAGTTAGCTGCGCTTAAAGCGCAATTAGCCGATCATCGTCACCAATTGTTCGATACGCCTTATTTAGTGGCGGAACTGGAGAAGGCGTACATGACGTTGCTTGACTCATGAAAGATCAGACGGCGCCTTTTAGCGACGGCAAAACTGATGGGCAGTGGTTTTCACTGTGGCTGCTGATTGGGTTTGCCGTGGCCGTGCGTTTAGTGCTGGCTATGAGTTTAGGTTTGTCGGTGGATGAGTCATACAGCACCGCGGTGAGCCGCGAGTGGTCGCTGAGTTATTACGATCATCCTCCCTTGCACCTGTGGCTGATACACGCCTGCGTGCGGTTATTCGGCACCGAGGCTATGTGGGTGGTGAGGCTGCCGTTTATTGTTCTGGGCGTGGCCTCCTCGTATCTGCTGTATCAGCTGGCACGACGCAGCTTTGGCGCACAGGCGGCCTGGTGGACGTTGGTGGCCTTTAGCGTGGCGCCCTTTTTTTCGATGGGCAGTTCGAGCTGGGCTTTGCCGGACGGACCGATGATTTTTTGCGCGCTTTTAATGACGCTGTTTTTTCGGCGGGCGTTAGATGACGATCGTTTTTATCACTGGAGTGTTTGTGGGCTGGCTGCCGGTGCCGGACTTTTATCGAAGTATCTGATGGTCTTCCCCTTGTTGGGCTGCTTAGTGTTTTTACTCAGCACGGCGCCACGTCGTCTGCGATCGTGGCGTCCCTGGTGGGCCTTGCTGTGCGCCTTAGTGGTGTTTAGCCCGGTCTTAATTTGGAACGAACAGCATCAGTGGGCGTCGTTTGCTTTTCAGGGCGGGCGCGCCCGCTTTTCGGGTTGGCACGTGGGTCAGGCGTTGGCTTTGTTTTTGGCAGGAGCGCTGTATTTAGGACCGTTCAACGCCTACCTAGCCGTCCGACAACTGCGCCACTCGTCAAAGCCTGCCAGCGATAGGGAAGGCTGGTGGTTTGTCTGTTTATCGCTACCGGCGTTACTGGTATTCACGGGCTTAGGTTTGACCGCCCACCTGTTGCCGCATTGGGTTTTGATCGGTTGGTTGTTTGCGTTGCCGTTAGTCGGGCGTTGGGCGGCGCAAAGCGCCTTGCAAACACCAGCGGCCTTGGCGACCTGGCTTAAGGGTTCCGTGTTGGTTTTTACGGTGTTGATCGGCCTGGCCGTCAGCGATGCGGTGTGGGGGCTTTATGATGGGGTCTTGCCGCATTTCCCGCAGAACGATCCGCTCACCGAGGAGTTGAACTGGGCTGAGTTACCCGGTGCTTTGCAGGCCCAGGGCCTGTTGCAACCTAACACCGTGTTGGTGGTGCAGAGTTTTGTGGATGCCGGCAAGGTGGATTACGCCATGGGCGGTGCTTGGCCGGTGCTATGCCTGTGCGATGACCCGCACCATTACGGCATCGTGCGTCCGCCGTCGCATTACCTCGGTGCCCGGGCCCTCGTCATTGCCAATGCACGACGCCAGGACTGGTGGATACGGGCCATGCCGTACTTTTCCTCCCTGACACAAGCTCAGACCATTGATATTCATCGTGGCGGTAGGGTCGCCATTCGACTCAACGTGGCGGTAGGCGATGCACTGCGCGCGACCCCCCAGGCTGCGGTAAGTTTGCCTTAGCGCGTCGGTAGGTCAGCTAGCAGGCGGGATCTCAGCACGCTTACCGTGATCCAAGCCACCACCGTGCCGGCGATGATGTCACTGACAAAGTGCGCATAGACCACCGTGCGTGCCACGCTAATAGCCAGACCAAAAACCAGAATCGGAAAACGAAAGCGCGGAAAGATAAAGCTCAGCGCGAACGCAGCGGCCATGGCGGTGGTGGCATGACCGGACGGAAAGGACTGATGGGCGGCGTTGAGTCCGTAGCGGGCGAACCCGTATTCGTGGTGTTCAAACCAGGTGATCGGCCGGCCACGGCCGATCAGTACTTTAAGGATTGCGGTGACTAGCGCCGACAGGCCTACACCCCAAAATAAAAACCCCGCCAGGCGTGCATGCATGACATGGCCCTGATAGCGCCACACGGCCCACAGCACCGCCGCCGGGCCCAGATACCAACCGGCTTCACCGGCGATCGATAACCAGTAGGCGGCCTGATACAGCGACGACCCACCGGGTTTTGCATGAAAAAACTGAGCAACCGTTAAATCCAGGCCCGACACGCCCAAACACAGGATGGACAACACTGACAGTACGATCAGCGCCCCGCGTGATCGACGGTCTAAAGGTGCCGGTCGCACAATCGATGAGCGGACGGTGTCCGGGCGGGCTTTAAGCGAATCTTTCATGGCACCCGCTTTAAAGCTCGCAGCGCCCGTGTGGCACCCTTAGGGCAGGATGCGACGATCACCGGGGCGGGTGCCCATGCCACAGCTTAAGGCTACTCGTTTTTCGTGGCGGGCGGCTGGGAGATGTCGCCGCGCCTTTTGGCTTTGATGGCATTAACACAGCCCTCGGAGAGTTGTTCTTTGTGCTGCGCCAGGCAGGCTCGAATGGCCTTGCGATCCGAGGCGGCCACCGCGTCAGGGCACAGATGAATCGCGTCCGAGCGGCAGGCCTGACGGCTATCGGTAGCACTCGTAGCCCCTAAAGCGGCGCCCATACCCATCACGGTGAGTAAGGCGCTAGAAATCACGACGGTCATCACTTGCATGAGGTCATACTCCTATCGATAGTTGAGCGTTTATCCCGGTCATCCCAGCCCGAGGTTAGTTCGGCGCAACCAGGGGTGATTGTGCATCAAGAAAGTCGCTGTGATGCGGGCGGTAATTTAAAATTAACGGGGTTTTAGGGTTGGTATCCGCCAGCCGACCTAAACCAGGAATCAATCGGTTCAGGAACATCAGTGAAGGAGGCAGGCGGGTGGTGCCCTCATAAGCCTTACGCGGGTCCCAGCCTTCATATTCCATGCGGTACACGGCCGAGTAGAACACCGCACGGCCCTCGCCATCGTGACAGTGCAGCAGCAACACCCGGTGTTGTGCCACCTCAGGGCCTAAGGCTTTCAGGAACTGATCAACGGTCTGCGGATCAGGACGCGTTGACGAAGGAATATGCCGGTAATGCAAACCGTGGCTTTCCAGCATACGCCGCTCATTGACAATGGCCGGGCTGTCATCCGGGTCACCCCGAAAATCAAACACGGTTTGGATGCCGTTGGCGGTGACCACTTTTTCTAAGGCGGCTGGACTCATGGCCGCGGACTGATAAACCTTGTTAGGACTGATGACGGTTAAGCGGTGCTGGGCTACGACCCAATAGCCATAAACGCTAAAGACCCCGATCAGTAGTAGCGCCAGTATCCACAGTAACGGGCGTCTCATTTTGAGGCTGGGTGGTGAGGACGGTAGGGTAGTCATACGCGCATCTCAAAAGGCTAGGCGGCAAGAACGTAGACTGAAGTTTCGCACGAGACGACGCTGCCGCGCAGCCTTTAACCCGCTCTTAAGGCATCCTTAATGCGCGACTCCACCAGCGACTCTTTTAAGATCAGCGTTTTAAAAATACGCCCTTTGAGGATTTCTAAGACATCGTGCTGATTGAGTCGGCCCTTAAGGACCAAGCGTTCACCGAGCACTCGACAGTCAAAGCAACCCGGCTCCTTAAGCTCAGAACGTACCGTGAACAGGGCGTAGTGATGGGCCAGGGCTTCGGCATCCAGGCCGTTAGCCTGCCGGTACGGCTGTATCTTGGCCTGGGGTAACAAAAACCGGTAGGGCTCGTCCTCGCCGTCGACCTGCACCGGGACCCAAACCGAGCGCCCGGCACTGGCCTGTACGGCGCTCGCGCTAAAGTGACCGGAGGCGCCATCCAGCGGGATCAAAAAGGAAGACATCCCTAAAAAGACCAGTAGCGCTGCGATAGGTGCACCCGGACGGGTTAAATCGGCAATTCGTATGGCCGTGACACAAAATGCGGTCGCGCCAATTAGCATCAACCAGTACACCCACGGATACGTGGTCGCTCCGGGCAGCGTTTGTAGCGTGGCCTGCAGCGCCAGGGATTCATAGCCCAGGAAAGTCAGCAGCAGCGCGCTTAAAGCCAGCGTGGCTATGAACCAGCCGCGCGCTAAGCGATCCCAGCCTAAGGCAAGCAAAATAGCTAAGGCCGGCATGGCGGTTAACAGGTAGCGAACCGAGCGTTGGGTGGGGATGCTGTAAAACACGATCATCACCACCACCCACAGCCACAGCGTTTTTTGATCACGGCTTAAGGCGTTACGGTCTTTGAGCGCTGTGACCATTAAGGCGGCTATCGGGAAGAACAACAATCCGGCGTTGACCGGAGCGCCCAACAGCATGGTCCAGATACTCGATCCACCCCAGATAAATCGCATGGCATACGAGCTGCCGCTGCTATCAAACTTCGAGGCGTTTTCTTTGATAATGAAGTCGGACCAGATGGCGGCCGGGTTCGGGTCCAGCACAAACCAGCACCCAAAAAGGCCCACCGCCACCGCGCCGATCACGACCAGCTTGTAGGCATCTTTGAGCACAAAGGCTTTAAGGCTCCATTGCCGTTCGCGCGCAAACCAAAGCGCCAGCGCGATCCATACCGGGGTTAGGACTGCAAAGGACTTGTACCAGAGCCCGATGCCGGCAACGACGCCCAGTAACAGGGGCATGAAACGAGACTGGCGCGCCGCCCGATCAAAATAAAGCACCAAAAACCAAACCAGAAACAGCCAAAAGGTTTCCGGCGCGTTGGTTAAAAACGGTCGCCCGTAGCGGTAGGTGTCAAAAAACGCCAAATACGTCAGGGCAGCCATGACCCCGGTGCCACGGCTCCCGGAGTACTTACGCGCTAACAAGCCTGCCAGCATGGCGGTTAGCAGGGTGTACAGCACGTTAACCGCACGCAGGTTAAACGGTGTCCACTCGCCGGCTACGGTGGTTGAGACGATGCCCTGCCAGAACAACATCGGCGGTTTGATGTTGCGCGTGCCGGGGATCTGGGTCTCTAGCGGTAACCAGTGGCCTGAGGCGGCGGTAACCCGTGCGATTTGCATGTAGACGCTTTCATCGCCGTTCTTCGGAATGTACTCACTGCTGAGCCCGTAAAAATAGATACACACTGCAAGGGCAGCCGCCAGCCCATAGAGCAGGGAGAGGGGCGAAAAACCCGTTGGTTCCGGCTCTAAGTGGGTGGAGGCGTGGCGCGCCGGCGAGTCGGGCTTAAAATCCATGGGCTGTGATCGCTCCTATTTCAAGGCGGTTCAAACGCTCAGGCTTAAGCTTGAAGCTGTGCTTGCCCAATCTAAACGGCGTTAAATTTAACCCATTGGCTAAAGGATAGGGCAAGTTTGCAAAAAGGCTTTCAAGGCGCCGGCGGTAAATGGCAGTTTGCTTAAAGGCACCGATCACAAGGCTACAAAAGATCAGTCATAAGCTACCCGGTGAAACTTCAGTGCCGGACAACGTCGGCCCTGGGAACCTTCATTTACTAAGAACTTCAATTCCCCAAATGATCGCCGCACCTTTACTCGGACATGCCATCTAGGTAGTTTCAACGATAGATAATAATAATCGCTTTAATAGAATAAATAGACTTTTGCTATTAATAAAAAGCCCGTAGTCTTAAGTCAAGCCAGCGCTTGTTACCCAAGATCGCAGAGCAGTTTGAGCCTTAAGTAACTTCATCACAGGGCCACGTTCGGGTCCTGCCGTTTGCTAGGAGTCTGTATGTCTCATTATCCCTCGTCTTTTGGTGCCTCGGTGATTCAGATTGGTTTAGGTGATGCCGATCGTCTGAATATCTCGCAGGGTTTGTCGCGCTTACTGGCGGACACTTACACGCTGTACATGACCAGCCACAACTTTCATTGGAACGTGACCGGTCCCATGTTCAATACCCTGCACACCATGTTTATGGGCCAGTACACCGAACTGTGGAATGCCGTGGATCCGATTGCCGAGCGCATACGCGCGTTAGGCTATAAGGCCCCGGGCAGTTACAGCCAGTTTCAGGCGCTGACTTCCTTACCCGATGCACCCACCGAACCGCCACGGGCCCTGGAGATGGTGCAGATTTTGGTGGCCGGCCACGAGGCCGTCGCGCGCACGGCGCGCGAGTTGTTTCCGGTGGCCTCTAATGCCAACGATCAGCCGACCTGCGATCTCATTACCCAACGCCTGGATATCCATGAGAAAACCGCGTGGATGTTGCGCAGCCTTTTGGAGGAGTAATTAAGCGTAGGCGTGGATGATTTTTAAGGGGGTCTAGTTTTAGTGAAAGATCACGCCGGTCGTCATGTAGTTTGGACTTTGCCCATTGACGGTGGCTTCCACCGGACTGAACGTTGCCGTGTGCGCTCCGCTGGTGATCACTGTCTGAAATTCGGCGGTCGCTGAGGGTTTGCCCGCTTCAGTAAAGTCCCAGATGGGTCCAGAAGACAAAGGGCTAAAGCCTGGGCCCACGGTAGGCGCTGTGGGTACGGTGTAGTCCACATCATTAAAGGTCAGGGCCAGATAAAGCCCTGTGCTTTGGGTGTTAGTGACCGTGACGTTTAAGGTGTTGCTGCCGGGTGGCACGCTGCCCTGAAAATTCAGGCTATGACCGTCCACGGGATTAGCCGAGACCCCGGTGATTTCAAACACGCTAAAGGCCACCCAGTCCTCATAGGTCGGCTTGCTCGTCGGTGATAGGTTGATGGTGTAAGTGCCTGCCTTCACGTTGGAGGTTAACCAATGAGCCAAAGACTGTGTGCCCAGCACGCCTAAGTTTTTGCTCTGCAGATCGTCGTGGCGATCCAATTGGGTGTAGGTGTTCGTGCCGTCGGTGGCGTTCATATCCGGGTAGAGGCTCGCGTAATTAGGCCAGTTGCCCACCACGTACAGCGTGCTGCCGGCTTGCACGTTGGACAACGTTACATTCCAGTTCGTGCTGCCGGAGCCGGGATAGCCGATGTACTGACCCATCTGGCGGATGCTGGCGGTACTCACCGGATTTACCGTGAACAGGGCGGGGCTGGAGCTACCACCGCCTGGGCCCGGGTTTTGAACGGTGATTTGCAGTGTTCCTGAAACGTTCAATAAATTGGCCGGAAGGGTGGCCGTGAGCACGGTGCTGTTAATGTTCGTGCTGCTTAAAAGGGTGCTATTCGCGTACACCTTAGAGCTTGCGAGGAAGTTGCTTCCGCTTAAGTTTAAGGTCAATGCCGGACTACCGACCGTGCCGCTTGTGGGTGCGATGGAGCTCAGCGTAGGGGCAGGATTTACGGCATTCACGCTGAACACTAAGCCCGTGGACGTGCCGCCACCGGGTGCGGGGTTACTGACGGTTATCAGCGCGCTGATGGGTATGGCCAGATCGCTGGCCGGGACCGTGGCGATGAGTTGGGTGGCACTAACGTATTGAGTTGTTAAAGGCTGCCCGTTCCAGGCGACCGTTGAGCCGGAGAGAAAATTGGTGCCGCTTAACGTGACGCTTAGCGCGATGCTACCGGCGTTGACGCTGGAAGGTGAGATCAGGGTCAGGCCGGGTACTGGGTTATTAGCAATGACCTGAAAGGTTTGTGCGCTGGATGTGCCACCACCCGGTGCCGGGTTGGTGACCGTTAGAGCGACGATGCCGGGTTGAGCCAAGTCACTGGCCGGCACACTCGCACTAAGTTGGTTGGGGCTGAGTAACGTTGTTGGCAGCGGCGCGCCGTTCCAGTTCAACACGGAGCTGGCAATAAAACCGCTGCCCTGTGCGTTAAGGGTGAGTGAGCCTTGCCCTGCCAAAGCGCTCGCCGGCGTCAGGCCCTCCAGCGTGGGCGCTGGATTGGGCGTAGGTAACGGGGTACTGCTACTGCCACCACCACACGCGCTTAACGCCAACGCGAGCAGCAGGCCGGATAGCACAAGCTCTAGGGTCTGCCTGTAACGATTCATGAAACGACCTCGCGTCGACAGATCCGTGTCGTGGCGGGCGCTACGATCGGTCTGTCGGTGGTAACTGGCTGAGAATCCGTAGCGGATCTTAATCTATAAATCATCCCATTGAATCGACGGCCGCGGCTATCTTTACAGGGTGTAACTGAAGTGAACACCGCGCTGTTTTGAGCAAAGAAAGGTTTATCGGGGCTTAACGTTGGGTGTTTGTGCGAAGCTTTTGACGGGGTCTGGCGCGCAGACACCACATTTTCCGGTCCGTCGGTACCGGCAGGCTGGTCAGACAGCGGCGAGCGATGGCTTAAACAGTTAAGGTTCAGGTTCAGGCGTAGCCTGACTTAAGGGTTGCGGCCTGTGGTGTAACAAATCCCTGTTACACATAATATAGATCAGCAAGCGCCGGTTTGAGGTGTCGGCAGATGCCGACCGCGTGATGCGTAGACGCTGGACGTCGAAGCCGATACAGTTGGGGCGTCGTGCTCGTTCATAAAGGGTGTAAGTGACTGTTTTTATTAAGCCAATGATGCTAAGCCTCGCTTTTTGTTGCGCCGCGATGCGTGCGCCGATGGCGCCTGCCGTGCAGCCCGTATCACGGGTTGATGCGACACCTTGGGAAGTCAGCGTCTGATGCGTAGGATTGAGACAACCGATTCGCCCTTAATTCTGGACATTTCCCGCCTGCTGTGGCGCGGTCGACGGCCTGCCCCCACCGGCATTGACCGGGTGGAGTTAGCTTATGCACGGCGTTATTTAGCCAGTCAGGACTCCGGGCGATACACCTACGCGGTGTTACACCTGTTCGGTCTGTTGTTTGTGATAAGCCCTAAAGGCGCTAAACGTTTTGTGGACGATCTCACCCTGCGCTGGGAAGGCCAAGATGCGATGGGTCACGGCGCTGAACCGCGCTCGGTCTGGAGTATTTACGGGCGGGTGTTGGGCAGTCTGCTCTTGGGTGGCATGTATCCGCTAGCGCTGCGCCGCTGGTGGGGGCCTAAGCACGCCATATTCATCGTGGTCTCGCACCACCATGTCGCCTCCCAACCGGCCATTCGTCGGTTGTGCCGCTCCTATGGGCTTAAAACCGTGTGCTTTGTGCACGATCTGTTGGCCGTGGATTACCCGGAGTTTTTTCCGCGCTGGTGGGCGGGCTGGTTTACGCGTATCGCGAAAAACAGCCGTGACTCGTTCGATGCCATCATCGTTAACTCCGAGTGCACCGCTAAATCGTTAAGCGAACATCATTACCTGCAGGGCGGGGCATCTGCTCCGCCGGTGTTTGTCGCCCCCTTAGGCACGCGCGTATTCCCGCACACACCGGTGCCGGCCGATCTGAAGGCCCGCCCGTATTTCGTGATATTGGGCACTATAGAGCCGCGTAAAAATCATTTGATGCTGTTAAACCTCTGGGCACGCATGGCTGAGCTGCACGATCCCAGCCACCCGGTTCCGCGGTTAATCGTGATTGGCGCCAGGGGCTGGGAGAACGAACAGATTATCGACATGCTGGAGCGCTCCAAGCGCATTCGCCGTGTGGTGACAGAGCGCAATAACGTGGCGGATCCAGAGTTAGCCGAGATCTTAAGTGGTGCGCGGGCATTATTGATGCCCTCCATGGCCGAAGGCTATGGAATGCCCTTAGCCGAAGCCTTAGGCTCGGGGATTCCGGTGATTTGCAGTGATATTCCCGTGTTTCGTGAGATTGGGCTGGATGCACCGGATTTTATCGATCCGTTGGATACCAAGGCTTGGCAGGCGCGTATTTTAGAATACGCGCAACCGGACTCTACAGTCCGTCAGGCGCAGATGGAACGCTTAACCCAGTGGTCAGCACCGACCTGGGCGCAACATTTTCAGGTGGTAGAGCGGATGCTGCATACTCTCGACGAGCAGATGCCCACCACGACTATTGAGAATGCCTCATGAGACTTCAATCGATGGTTGAACCACCGCCTTTAAGCCCAGGCCGCTGGCAAGCCGTTTGCGGCTTGAGTTTTTTGGTGTTGAGCCTGAGCGGTTGCACCTCCTTTTTACCGACCATCGGCCCCTCGCGCTCAGCCATTGAGCACAGCAGCCAGGTCACCGCGGATGTGGGTGCGATTGAGTTGGTGGATGTGAATGAGTCGGTCACCCAAGAGTTATTGAGCCACCGCCAAGCCCAATCGTTTGCTCAGGTTTTAGGTCATCAGAGCCGTACGGTGCACACCGTGGGTATGGGCGATGCCTTAGAAGTGTCCATTTGGGAAGCACCACCGGCAACCTTGTTTGGTGCGATTGGCGCCAGCGTGCAAACCGTGGCCGCTCCTCCGCAGGCCACGTCCTTGCCTGAACAGTACGTCAGTGAAGACGGCACCATAGAGGTGCCCTTTGCCGGACGCTTGTCGGTTGCCGGTAAAACCCTGGCTCAAATTGAATCTTCGATCGCTGAGCGGTTAAGCCGTCAGGCTAACCAGCCGCAGGTGATCGTGCGCTTAAGCCAGAACCGTGCCTCTACCGTGACGGTGGTCGGCGAAGTCACCACCAACACGCGCGTTTCATTGCTGCCAGGTAATGAGCATTTGTTAGATGCCATCGCCGCCGCCGGTGGGGTACGTAACCCGGTCGGTAAAACCATGATTCAGGTGACTCGAGGTAACGTGGTTGCTGCCGAATCTTTAGATCGGGTGATTCGTGAGCCGCAGCAAAATGTGCCGTTGCAGCCCGGGGATGTAGTAGCTGCTTACTTTCAGCCGTTTTACTTCACGGCACTGGGTGCGACCGGTAAAAATGATGAGATCGCGTTCGAGGCTCAGGGTATTAGCTTAAGTCAGGCGTTGGCCCGAGCCGGCGGGTTGATCGATCAGCGCTCCAATGCCAAAGGCGTATTTATCTTCAGGCTCGCCAAACCCGATGCGATGACCTATCCGCATGCGCCGACCAAAACCACGCCGGACGGGTTGGTGCCGGTGGTGTTTCGGGTGGATTTAACCGATCCCAACAGTTTTTTTGTGATGCAGAGTTTTCCGATGGAGTCGCGTGATGTGCTGTATGTGTCTAATGCACCGGTCACCGAAATCCAAAAGGCTTTAAATGTCTTGTTCTCGGTGGCTTATCCGATTTTGACCGTCAAGCAGGTGGGTCTGTGATGGCTTGGCTTAAAAAACATTTCCTGCTTCTGGTCACGGTCCTTATCCCAACCTCACTGGCGATCCTCTACTACGGGTTGGTTGCCTCGGATATCTATATCTCCGAATCTCGCTTTGTGGTGCGTAGTCCGCAAAAGCCGGCGCAGATGGGTATGGTTGGGGAGTTGCTGCAAAACACCGGCTTAGGCCACGCGCAGGACGATACGTATTCGGTGAAAGATTACATCCTGTCGCGCGATGCGTTAGCCGAGCTGGATAAAACCCTCAAAGTCCGCGAGCGATTTGGCACTCTTAGCATTGATCTTTTGAACCGCTTTCCCGGGTTGCGTTTAAGCGATAGTTTTGAAGAGTTGTATCTGTACTACGGCGGTCACGTAGGTGTTGATTACGATGCCTCTTCGTCGATTTCCACACTCACCGTTCGAGCCTTTAGCGCTGAGGACGCCCATCAAATTAACCAAAAACTGGTGGAGATGAGTGAGGCGTTAGTCAACACGCTGAATGATCGCTCGCGTGCTGATTTAGTGAAATTTGCCGAGCACGATGTGGAGACGGCCGCTGCCAAAGCTAAAGAAGCCTCCTTAGCCCTCTCAGCGTTCAGGGGTAATCACGCGCTCTACCAGCCGGATTCTCAGGCAGCCCTGCAGTTACAAGGGGTGGCGAAGATTCAGGAGGAGTTGGTAGCAACGAAAGCTGCCATCGCCCAGTTAAAAAAGATCTCGCCCGATAACCCGCAGCTTAAAACACTTGTGGTTAGGCAAGCAGCGCTTGCTGCCGCGATTGATCAGGAAAACGCTAAGGTGGCCAGTGATAACGGGTCATTGAGCTCTAAAGCACCACTGTATGAGCGATTGGCACTGGATTCAGCCTTTGCCGATAAACAATTAGCCACCGCACTTGCTGGATTGGAAGCGGCACGCAGCGAATCGATTCGCAAGCAGATTTATCTGGAGCGCATCGTCCAGCCAAGTAAGCCCGATCAAGCCATGGAGCCACGGCGCATTAAGTCGGTGCTGTCGGTGTTTTTGGTGGGGTTGATTCTTTGGGGGGTTGGCAGTTTGCTGATCGCCAGTGTCCGTGAGCACGCGGATTAATCGCGCATGACCACTTTAAGCACGCCGTCGCTCGCCTCAGCTTTTGCGATTAACCGACGGGTGCTCTACGCGCTACTGATGCGCGAAATCATTACGCGTTTTGGTCGTGAAAATATCGGCGTGTTGTGGCTCGTGGGTGAGCCGATGATTTTCACTCTGGGCATCGTGACGCTATGGTCGATGTCGGGTATGAATCACGGGCATGCCATTCCGATTGTGACTTTCGCCATTACCGGATATTCCTCGGTGCTCCTATGGCGTAATGCGGCCTCTCGAGCGGGTGGTGCGGTGGAGCAAAACAAGCAGCTTTTATATCACCGCAACGTCCTGGTGCTAGACACCTTACTGACGCGAATTCTGGTTGAGCTCGTGGGCGCTACGGGCTCCTTCATTGTGCTGATTAGCATATTTGGGTTTTTTGGGTGGATGAAGCCACCCGAAAATATTCTGATGGTGATCGGCGGCTGGTTGATGTTGGCTTGGTTTGGTTCGGCCTTGGCGCTGATGCTTGGCGCAGGCTCGGCGTATTCGCCAATCGTCGAGCGGTTATGGCACCCGGCCGCTTATCTGATGTTTCCGTTATCCGGAGCGGCTTTCATGGTGGAGTGGCTGCCCGTGAACTTGCGATCGGTCGTGACCTACTTTCCCATGGTTCATGGCATTGAGCTGCTGCGAGCCGGTTACTTTGGGAATGCCGTCAAAGCACATTACGACATTGGCTACATGGCAGAAGTCTGCTTAGGTATGACGTTGATGGGGCTTTATCTGGTCCGTGAAGCCAGTTACCGGCTGGAGCACTGATGCTGGAGCTTATTGACGTATCAAAGACTTACCACACGCGGTACGGGCCTCGGGAGGTTCTAAAGCACGTCAATCTGTCGCTAGGCAAAGGGCGCAACTTGGGTATCCTGGGCCGTAACGGTGCCGGTAAATCCACGTTAATCCGAATGATTAGTGGCGCCGAAAAACCCAATACCGGACGCATCAAGCGTGGTATGAGCGTGTCCTGGCCATTGGCGTTTGGTGGAGCTTTTCACCAGCATCTAACCGGCCTAGATAACCTTAAGTTCGTGTGTCGCGTTTATGGCGTGGATTACCGGCCTTTAGTGCCATTTGTTGAGAGGTTCACCGAGCTGGGAGAATATTTTCATGAGCCGGTGGCTCATTACTCAGCAGGCATGATGACGCGTCTGGCTTTCGCCTTGTCCATGGCTATCGAGTTTGATTGCTTTCTGATTGATGAGGCGATGGTGGTAGGTGATGTGCGCTTTCATGAGCGATGTCATGTGGAGCTGTTTCACAAACGCAAAGATCGAGCCTTCATCTTGGTGAGTCACGATGCCGACGTGATTAAACTGTATTGCGAGAATGCGGCGGTGCTTCACGAGGGAAAGTTACTTCCCTTCCCCAATGTGGATGCGGCCTACGACTTTTATAATGAGACGATGGCCGAGCATAAATCCCCTGATGGCAATGTGGAGGCCGCGTGAGCCAACCGAAGAAGCGAATTTTGGTGGAGCTTCGTGCCGCCCTGGACGGTCACTCGGGTATCCCACAGGCTGCTAGGCTACTATTTCGCAATCTGGCCAGAATGCCGGATTTTGAGGTGCAAGGCTTAATTCAACACGGCGGCCATGTGCTGGCCGCCGGACTGCCTGATCCGATTGATGGATCGTTCGTGGGCGCGAATGTGGCCGAGAGTGTCCATCAATTGGGAAAAGTCATCATTGCCATTGAAGAGCGACCGTGGCTGGTGAACGTCCAGGGGTTTATGCACTCCTTACTGATGGTCATCCGTCAATTGATAGGCGGCACTCAAAAGCTCGGTTACTTTGATGCGAGTCGTTTCCCAGACTTTGTGTGGCGGCGTCTTTTCGCTAAGTCCTTGCCTGCCGATGATCTAGCGTTGGTGGTGTCGCAGAAGTATCGTGTTCAGAGAATGCCTTGGCATGCTCTGCACATTACCGGTCTTGTAACCCGCTGGCTGGGTGGCGCTTTTTACGGGCGCGTTGATACTCGTGGTATCGACGTGCTGATCGCTGAGACGCCTTATCCCGGTCGGTTGTCCAGAGGCACTACGCTCGTGATCCGATATCACGATTCGATCCCACTATTGATGCCGCATACGATCAAGGAACGTCGTTACCATCAAGCGGCCCATTTTCATGCCTTGAAGCGAAATGTAGCGGATGGCGCCTGGTTCATGTGCGTCTCTGAAACCACTCGTCAGGACCTTATCGGTCTGTTCCCCGAGGTTGCTTCCCGCGCCGTGACCGTTCCAAATACGGTTTCTCACCATTATTACAATGAAGACTCACGGATCGAGTGGGTAGGCGATGTTATTCGCACCCGAATGAGTCGCAGGATGCAACGTATCCGCAGCAATGCGATTGCTTCGATTTTAAGTGGTGGGGTTGACAGTCAGCAGGTTGAGTATTTGCTCTGCGTATCGACCGTTGAGCCACGAAAAAATCACCTCGCTTTACTTGCCGCATGGGAGCGTCTACGTAGCGACGGCTTCCCCCATTTGAAGCTGGTGCTGGTGGGAGAATTAGGTTGGTATCACCAAAGAATTACCCGTGCGTTTGAACCGTGGATGGCCCGTGGCGAGTTGTTGCATTTAGAAAACGTGCCAGCCGGTGAACTCAGACTTCTATACAAGCACGCCAAGGCTACCGTATGTCCCAGCGTAGGTGAGGGTTTTGGTTACTCCGGAGTAGAGGCCATGATGTCGGGTGGCGTGGTCGTTGCATCCGACATCCCCGTACATCGCGAGATCTATGGCGAGGCAGCGATTTATGCAAACCCATACGATGTTGAAAATCTAGCCGGAGCCATTAAAAGCGTGATGAGGCCTGAGGGCGAATCCAGGCGCGCTGAAAGGGTCGAACTCGGCGCGGTTCAGAGCCAGCGCTACGAGGTAGCAAACATTGCACCACAGTATCACGACTTTCTGGCACGCCTGCCTACGAGGTTGGCGGACCATGGATAGACGGATTCACCGCGTTCCGTGTCCGATCCCAGCCCAGAGAGACCTAAAGATTTGGGTACAAGCCTTTGCCTTGGTAGCCCTCCGCGACAATTTAGGTAGTGCGAGCCATGAGTAGAATTGAAACTAACGAAGCATCACGCCGCCTCATTATTATTGTTCCCATTTACAAAAATGCCGAACTGGTAAAAGGTTGCGTGGATTCGTTGCTGCTGCACATCCACGAAGTGGAATTTTTGCAGCCTCGGATCATTCTCTGGAACGATTCGCCAGACGATCGTGACGTCGCGACCCTGCTTACCAGTTACGCCAACCGGGAACCCCTTGTAGAGATTCACGGTAATGAGAAAAACCTCGGCTTTATCAAGACCGTCAATAAGGGTTTAGCTCTGGCACTCAAAGACCGCGCTGATGTGCTTTTGGTTAACTCCGACACACTAACCTTTAAAGATACCCTGAAGAACCTGTGGGACGCAGCCAATGCTGACCCGCAAATTGGATTTGCGTGCCCACGATCCAATAATGCCACTATCGCTTCACTGCCTCATTTTTACGGTGCGGTTCCACCGACGCCGGACGAAGCTCACGCGAGATGGTTGTTGCTCAGCAAATCCATGCCGGCCTGGCACTTTGCGCCTACGGCCGTTGGTTTTTACATGCTAATCCGACACCGGGTGCTCGCTAATCATGGCGGATTGAGTGAGAGTTTTGGTGTGGGGTACGAAGAGGAAAACGATCTGGTCATGCGTGCCGGTAAGGTCGGCGATCGTGCGATTTTGGTAAATAACGCGTTCGCCTATCACGCCGGATCCGCGTCCTTTTCGCTGTTGGACTTTAACCTCAACAGTCATAAGCACGATAATCTCGTCAAAATGACCGAGTTGCATCCGGAGTTTTTGCCGTTAGTGCGCCGCTACGAAGCGTCGCCGCGGTATTTGGCGGAGAGGCTGTTAACTGGATTGCTGCCCGATGGGCAGGGCCGTATCAAGATGGTCTTTGACCTCCGCGGACTGGGCCAGCATTACAACGGAACTAATGAACAAGCTGTGGCGGTGGTTAAATCTATCGCTCGGCGTCATAGCAAAAAGATTCGATTAGCAGCCGTAGCGAGTAAAGAGTCGTTTAAATTTCATAGCCTGGACCAGGTCGACGGGTTGTTTCGCGAGGAACCCAACGCTCCCGGATTACATGCCGTTGCGATACGTTTGGGGCAACCTTTTGACGTCGACCATATCAGCATGCTGGAGTCGATCGCACCGATCAATCTATTCGCCATGCTGGACACCATCGTTGAGGATTGCGGTCCTCTGGCTGCCGAGAGTTCAGCACCTGCCCTTTGGGATCATGTCGCAGAGCACGCTAACGGCCTTGTTTTTATAAGTGAATACTCCAAAAAGACGTTTCTGACACGTCACCCATTGGGACCGAATGTTGAGACGCTGGCGCGACTGCTTCCCACTCAGGTATCTGAGTATCACAAGCCAAAGACTCTGGGATCATCTGAGCATGTACTGGTGCTGGGCAATGCGTTTCCTCATAAAGGAAGCGAGCAGGCATTGGCGGTACTAGCGTCTGCTTATCCTACGCAGAAATTCGTGGGCTTAGGTGGCGACAGCTACCAGCGAAATAATGTTGAGGTATTTAAATCCGGTCAAGTTTCGCCAGATAAGATAGATCAGTTATTTGCAAGCGCGGCAGCCGTGGTTCTTCCTTCTTATATTGAAGGATTTGGGTTTGGCTTTATGCATGCGTTGGCTGCTGCCAAACCGATCGTGGCACGAAGGATTCCGGCAACTATCGAAATCTTGCAGACACTGAATGAGGTGGAGGGTGTTTTCCTCTTCAACTCACAGGGGGATTTGGTGTCTGCGCTATCAAAAGCGTTAAATGCCTCAGTAAGTAAAGCAAATACATCTCATGAGAGTACCTGGGATATTTGGTCGGACGCACTGATTGATTTTTCGATAGAACTCGTCGGATCTCATCATGCGATGCCCAAGGCGACAAAACGTATCCATGACGGAGACTATTTGCGGAAGGCATATGCGTGGGATACGAAATTTGATATCCCTGTGAGTAGGGTTGCAGCTGAAGTTCCGTCATCGATAAGCCCAGGAAAGGTCATGAGTCTGGAAGACCTTCTCAAGCTCGACGGTGACCAATTTATCGAGTCAGCCTATCAGACTATCCTATTAAGGCCCGCAGACGCTAATGGCATGAGCAATTACTTGTCGGCTCTTTCAGATGGCGTAAGCAAATTAAAGATCGTAAATGAATTATCGATGTCGCTAGAAGGACGCGAGCGAGGAATAAGTTTGGAAGGACTATCGGAGGCTGTAGATGCACAGAACGCAAACAGAGCACCGCAGCCTTCCACAGTATTGGGACGAATATTTTCCAGGTTGAAATCGAAACCGAGAGTTGAACAAGAATGAGTACAGATGACGATTGGGAAATGTGGGGTCAACGAGATCCGTATTTCGCAGTAATAACGGACCCTAAGTATCGGGCAGAAAACCTCACCGAGGACGCCAAACGTGAGTTCTTTGCGAGTGGATCAGCACACGCGGGGTACATTTTGGAGACGGCTCGTCAACGCCTCAATTGGGCATTTGAACCAAAGACAGCGCTTGATTTCGGGTGCGGAACCGGTCGAATCACAATCCCACTCTCGGAGAGAATTCCGTTCGTCGTTGGCGTTGATATATCGACGGCTATGCTACAAGAGGCAGAAAAGAACGCCAGCCACTATAACCGGTCAAACATACGATGGATCAAGTCCAGTGATACGCTTTTAGATTTGCCTGGGCCCTTTGATTTCATTCACTCGTGCATAACGTTTCAGCATATAGACGTCCCGCGTGGGCGTGCTCTTTTCGCAAAATTGGTGGACTTGTTGGCCCCTGGGGGTATTGCTGCCATTCAGATTCTCTATGGTAAGGCTAAATATCCAGAAACGTTCGGAACGCCTCCTGGGCACTATATTGATAGTGAAGCCGGGTCACATGATGACTCACTAAGCCAGTCAGTATCAGATACTGGTAAAGATCCTCGAATGGAAATGAATGCATATTCGCTGTCGCAGCTTGCGTATTTGATTCAGACTCGCGGCATTTTGGAAATGTATGCAGCGTTTACCGACCACGGTGGTGAATTGGGCGTTTTTATGTATTTTTTGAAACCCCATTAGGTGGAAGTCAGCATGGAATGCGCAGATTTTTTGTTTCTAAAGAAGTCGCGTTTTGCTTCCGTGGTTCTTGAGAAAATACTTGTGGTTGGAGCATGTAAAGCAGAGAGATTGATCTCAGTGTTTAGGGCGGGCATTCTGACGAATCATTGGTTGATTTGCTAACCGTTGAGGCGCGCCTGATATCAATCAGGATCTAAGGCCGATTCGTCAGTTACGGAATTGTCAGCGCGATCCTGTTGAGAGAAGTTACGATTAGGCGGATGTATATGCGTTTTAGAGTTTTTAACTGAAGGCAGGATCTGGAAGGCTTAATTATGTGCGTAATTTGGATCAGACCAATGAGGCTGCCACCTCTATTCGTGCCGAAATGCTTGAAATAACTGCAAACGCGCTACGTTGGAGATTTTTTTTCGAGCATAGATTTGAGTAGCGCGATTTTATTTGGGCTTTAGATGGTAATTTTACGGTTTCACGTGTTTCACATATCCGTTTTGCAACTATGCAGGTTAATTCTTGGCTATCTGCCTATTCAAAAGGTGTAACCAGATAATCATTGCAGATTGCGATTTATATAAAGAAATACAAATCAATTTAGAAATTAAATTATTGGAAAAAAATGAATCCTAAAAACGTGCCTGCAGGTGATCTAGCAAAATCAATCGCCAACATAGCCGACGACAAAAACAGGGGCGACAAGTCCCTAGGTTCCGAATCCCTGGCAATAGACTTGTCAGGATCATCAGAACTGGGCCAGGCAGTCATTGGTTGCGTCGACGGATTCGATGGAGAGGTTGTTCAAGGTTGGGCGTATGCCCCATATTCGCCCGATTCCTCCATGCAGGTTCGAGTTTATGCGGATGCTGAGTTGGTCGCCACGGGCACGGCGGATATCTTTCGGGATGACCTGCTTAATTCCGGAATCGGGACTGGCCATCATGCCTTTAGAGTCCCGATGTCGAGACGTATCCGAGACGAGAAAAAATATTCCGTGGCTGTGTATGTGTACGTCGAGGATGCGGCGCCGATTTTATTGGGCGAGATGTCTTACAAGCTTGACTACGTTATTGAAGGTGAGATTACACGGTGCGACGGCGCTTTTATCATGGGTCACCTTATAAGCAACGAACAGATTGCGAGCCCTATTTCGGTCGAATTGTTGATCGATGGCGTGGATTGCGGAGCCGCCCTTGCTTCTCAAAATATTGACGTGGGTATCGCATTTTCGCTCCGCATTCCACCAGAGTTTTCGGATGGTCTTCCCCACGTCGTATGTGTAAGAACAGTCAGTCCTTCCTTTGTTATTGATGAGAAAGTCCTTGTTCTTCGGCCGTTCCTAACCCCAACCGCGGCACTTCGTCAGTATTCCGCGAATTTCCCTCAAGCATCACTCCTTGACGGATCGAGGCAGCGCTATGAATCTCTACGGCGGCAACTACAGCTACTGATCCATTCACAGGAATCGGCAGAGACAAATATTGCAAAGATGAGGAGCGTAGTTACCGCTCATGAGCAGGTGCTCATCGGCTTTGAAAGCGAGGACCGAATATTCGGTTCGCTTCCATCTCTAATATTCCCTGTAATTGATAAGCCACGGGTTTCAATAGTCATCCCTATCCACAACAAGGTGCTTATAACCTACCATTCCTTAGCATCGATCTTGCTTGCTCCTAATTCAGCCAGTTTCGAGGTAATCGTTGTTGACGACGGTTCCACGGATGAGTCAACTGAGCTCGAGACTGTCGTAAAAGGCGTTCAATTTGTCAGGAACAGTACCCCCGAAGGATTTATTCGCAGTTGTAACAAAGGTGCGGCACTTGCACGAGGTGAATACGTTCTTCTTTTGAATAACGACACAGAGGTATCCGCGGGCTGGATTGACGAGTTGATTTATGTGTTTGATCACTTCGATAACGTAGGTATGGTCGGTGCCAAACTTGTTTACCCAGATGGCACTCTTCAGGATGCCGGTGGGATTGTATGGAACAATGGTGATCCATGGCTCTATGGGCGTGGGAATAACCCAAATGATCCGCGATTCAACTATATTCGGCAAACCGATTATTTGTCGGGTGCCTGCTTGCTACTTAGAAAATCTCTGTGGGTCGAGGTCAAGGGGTTTGATGAGCGGTATGTGCCTGCTTATTTTGAGGATACAGATCTTGCATTTAAGGTTAGGGCCTGTGGCCTCAAGACTGTGTACACTCCATTTTGTCAAGTTATCCACTTTGAGGGCAAAAGCAACGGTACCGATGTTAAGAGTGGAGTGAAGCGTTTCCAGGAAATTAATCGCCCGAAATTTAAGGAACGCTGGTGTGAGGATTACAGAAATAATGGGGTTTATGAGAAAGACGTTGAACTGAATAAAGACCGTAACGTTAGGTTTCGAGCGCTGGTTATCGATTACTCGACACCTCGCCCAGATCGAGACGCAGGGAGTTATGCGGCAATTCAAGAGATGTTGTTGCTCCAAAGTTTAGGATTCAAAATCACGTTTGTTCCAGAAAATCTCGCGTATTTGGGAAGTTATTCGGAAGATCTTCAACGAAAGGGCATCGAGACTTGCTACGCTCCGTTTATTCTTAGCGTGCACGACCTGTTGAAGAAGCGCGGTGCTGAATTTGATGTGGTCTATGTTACGCGATATGCGGTAGCTCAAAACTTTATCGAATCAATCAGAAAGTTTGCACCGCGTGCGAAGGTGCTGTTCAATAATGCCGACTTGCATTTTCTTCGGGAAATTCGTGCGGGTATAGCTAAGGAAAGCCGAGAACTCATCGCTCGCTCTATGCAAACGCGTGATGATGAATTATCCCTGATGCGCAAGGTTGACTTAGTTCTTTCATATACCTCAACCGAGGAAGCTGTAATTTTGTCTCATAATCTTGATGCAACTCGCACCGCGCGCTGCCCTTGGGTTGTTTCTGTTCCGACGATGGCGAGAGGACTCGGCATGCGATCTGACATCGCGTTTTTGGGAAATTTCTCCCACCATCCAAATTTAGAGGCAATAGAGTACTTCATAAAGGATGTGATGCCGGTTCTTCGTGACAGCGGAATGAATATTCGGCTCCGTATATACGGCAGCAACATCTCTCAGGCGGTTCGCGACTTGGCGGCTGACGATGTAATTGTTGAGGGTTGGGTGGATTCGGTAGAAACGGTTTATGAGAGCTGTCGGATTTTCGTTGCACCGTTACAGTCCGGAGCGGGTATTAAGGGGAAAGTGATCGGGGCCCTGGCGCACGGAGTTCCAATGGTCCTGTCTCCAGTTGCTGCAGAGGGAACCGGTATTAGGGATGGTAGAGAGGCGTTTATCGCTGCTACGCCCGCGGAGTGGGCGGAGTCAATTGGTAAGCTTTATGACAACGACGGACTTTGGTTCGATATGCAATTGTCCGCACGGCAGTTTGCAGCATCCGAGTACGGTTTTGAGCGCGGTCAAAAACATATGCGGCATGCATTACAAATGGTAGATGTCTTTAGTGGACCTGACGATCGCGTGCTTTTTTTCAAATAGTAAATTCGCCGAAGAATCTCAACCGTATGTTTCTGGGCAAATATCAATACGCGTTTGACACGAAAAGTCCTGTTTTCAGAACACTTCGGTTTATGCGTCAGTCAACCCGTTCCTTTTTAGGCTTTTTGAATGTGTGACTTGTTCTTTTTATCATCTTCCTGGTTTATGTCGGGTTTTATCTCGGAGTTTTGAATCTCGAGCAAAGGCATCGTGCGCAAACCGATTTTCTTTATGCACGTACCCAAGATGGCGGGAACAAGCCTAAGAACGTTTCTAATAAACCAATACGACGCGGCTTCAATTTGCCCAATCGTAGGGTGGGACAGCGTCAAGGCTGGTTTACGCTCATTGAATAATTATCCTTTAGTACAAGGTTATTTCAGATATGGAATGACAGCGTCACTCCCAGATAGGCCCAGGTTAACTATATTGCGGGGTCCAGTCACACGGACAATTTCCGCGCTTAAGCACGTAAGGCGAGATCCAAATTTTGGTAAAGCTCGTCACAGCTTGGCACAGGGTATTACGCTCTCCTCGATTGACCTGGCCTGCGATTCCTGATCCAGCCTGATGCTCCCTAGAATGGTGGAACGGAGAGTTGGAATCAGGCCGAAACAACGGGTTATGACGGAAGAGATTATTCACAAGCTGCGTGAGGTGGACGTGCTGTCCGGGCAAGGTCAGACGGTGGCGCAGGTCGGCAAGCAGCTGGGTGTGACCGACAATACCTACTTTCGCTGGTGCAAAAGCCACGGCGGTCTTCGGATTGATCAGGCCAAGCGGATGAAGGATCTGGAGGCGGAGAACGCGAGGCTGCAGAAGGCAGTGGCGGAACTGACCATCGACAAGATCATCCTGAAGGAAGTCGCTGAGGGAAAATATTAAGCCCAACGCGACGGCGCCAGGCGCTGGATCGAGTGCGCTCACAGCACCGGTATTCCGAACGACAAATTTGTCGGGCGTTGGGCATTTCAAGATCGAGCTCGCGCTAGGTGCCGGAGCCGAGATCCGACGAGGGACCCCTGAGGGCGGCGATCATAGGCCTTGCGGCTCAGTACGTCCGGTACGGTTATCGGCAGGTGACGGTGCGTCTCTGGGCCGCGGGTTGGAGTATCAGCCGGTCACGGGTCGAGCGGATCTGGAAGCAGGAAGGCTTGAGGGTGCCGCAGAAGCAGACGAAACGGGGTCGCCTGTGGTTGGCCGATAGATCCTGTGTCCGTCTTCGAACACAGCGCAAAAACCACGTCTGGAGCTGGGATTTTGTGATGGGCCGGACGCATGACGGTCGAGTCCTGAAGATTCTGACGCTGATCGACGAGTACACCAAGGAGGCCTTGGCCGTCCACGTCGCACGACGCATCCGGGCCAGAGATGTCATCGACATTTTGGCCGACGTCATGGTCGAGCGCGGAGTGCCGGAATATATTCGCAGCGATAACGGCCCAGAAAGGGTCGCCAAAGTCCTCAGAAACTGGCTCAGCCGAGTGGGTACGAAGACCGCTTACATCATGCCGGGTAGCCCGTGGGAAAACGGTTACTGCGAGAGCTTTAACGGCAAACTGCGAAATGAACTCCTCAGTGAGAAAATTCTACTTATCAGAGCCCCACTTTTGTGGGGGGATTACCCCTGCACCGGAGACGAGTGCGGCGGATTTGACGATTAGGAAGATAATCAGAGAGACTCGAACCGTTGCATAACAGACATCAGAAATGAATCAGTTAATGCAGGCCGGTCAGCTATCTACACTGCGCCGGGAAAATCAACCCTCTAACATGATGGAAGATTCAACCAAACATCATGGCCCCTATGGGGAATTGGGCCATGATGTCTAGCGGATCTGACGTGTACACCAATCAATAGCCGTGCCGTCAGGCGCACCGGTGAGAAAATACGGCAATTGCCCTTCGGCGTGCCAGACAGAGCGGCCATAGGTGACGTTTGACCCGGTTGGCAAACCGGCGGAATCGCGATCCCCCGAACCCAAGCCCCACTTGCCGTTTGGAGCGCCGAAGGTGCTCCACCACGCTTCCTGCACACGGATAGCCTTGCGTTTATTGTTACCCTTCAGACAGTCGTTGTTGATGACCATGGGCTTGGTAACCGTAGCGTCCCAGAACCACTTGAACTTCGGATTTTCGGTGAGATATCCCCAGACTTGGATACGATAGCTCTCGAGATGAACGTTCCAAAACAGGTAGGGCTGGCCCTTGGCGCCGCAACGCGCGTAGGTCCCATTCTCGATCAAATCGAAGGTCTTGCCACCCTTCGGCGTAAACAAGATACGCGTCGAGATAACCGGATGCTCGACAGCCACCTTGCCCGCTTTGGCGTCAATGTATTCCGAGAGGAAAAGCCAGGGGTTGCCGTCAGGATTGGCGCAGTAGAAATAGCGCTCCACGTCAGCCTGCCCGTCGATCTGCCCTCCTTTATTCGAGAACCAGAGCTCGAACTGCTTCTTGTCGAGCGTTTTGTTCGTGACAGTCATGAGCGTCAACGGCGACGATACGTCCTTCTGACGGTGACCAATCATGTCCCAGCTGTGCTGATTGGCGCCGAGTGGCCAGTAATTCGCCAGTGTTTCCTCGGCCGAATACCCGGATGCTCCCGCCGCGACGGCCGCGGCCACACCGAGGACTGCCGGCATTAGTCTCTTCAAGATCATAATTAGTTGTTCCTTGAGCACGTAAGGACCACGATGAGTGAAAGTCTGGATAAGGCCTCAGGCCGTTCAGGTAGCCGAGAGCCGCCGGATCAGCGGGTGCTCGAGTAGCAGGCGGGCGGCGTCGTCGTGCATCTCTTGCGACGGATAATAGGTGTTCAGCGACTTGTCAGGCTGCCAAGGGAATACCGACGCCGGCTCCCCCGTGTGCCAGTTAGCGATCGGGAAGGGGAAACCACGCTGGCTGCGTGCGACCACCACCGGCACACCATGCTGCTCCAGCGCGGCGACCAAGTGTTCATCAACGAAATGCGGGTGATCTCCCGACCATTCAGCATAATCGCTGGGTTTGCGTCGGAGCCGCGCCGCGAACGGGGCGTTGCGCGTCAGGTAGAGCGCAATGACCGGACGGCCAACGGCCTCGACGAGTGCTAAGCAGTCCCGCAGATAATTCTGCACCAGTGCGTCGCGCACCATGTCGCGCTGCGCCGGTGTCAGGTGACGTGCAGCCCACTCGTACACTCTATCGACGAACACCGGTTTGCGCGCGCGCGCATTGTCGATCAGCGCCTTGATCCCCTCGCTGTCGGCCGCCGTGCGTTGGATACTGAAGAAATCCTTAAAAAAGCCGACGTTGGCCACAGGATCAAACGCCTCGAAGATCGGCGATGTGCAGCCGCGGGCCGACATGATCTCCAGGATTACGAACTCGGCCTTAGACAACACCCCGACTATGGCGTCGTTGATGAGGAAGCTCTCGGGTCGGCCCCCGCCGATGCCGAGGTTAAGGCAAGGCATGCCGACGTGAGCCTCAATCTGTGTCGGGAAAGGCTCGCGTACGAAGCGGCCGAACGTCGTGGCGCTGCCGACACAAGCGCCGTACCGTCCTTGGGGGATTCCTGGCGCCCTGCGGCCGCGAAACACATAGTCGCAGCCCGGAATTTGAAATTCCCCATAGTCGATCGCGGCGTCGCGCTTATCAGACCCGTGATACCATTCGCGTCGGTTTTGCATTTCGCGACGAAAGCGCCGCGCCGCGAAGCGCCGCTTTTGTCGGCGCAAGACCGCCTGAAGCGCCGCGTGCGCGTCCCAATCGAGCATCTGTCGCAGCATCTCGATCTCGATCGGGCTCAAGTGCTGGGTGCCCGGCTCCATGTCGGCTAACTCCTCGGCGTACAGTTCCGGCAGATCGATCCCGCCCAGAAACTCTGTCAGACCGTAGCGATCGCAGCAATTACTGACGAACTCCTCGTGCGATAGGAGAAAGCACCGGTCCTGCAGGCTGGCACCGTCCACCCCTGACCGCGCCGCGTACTCCAGAAAAGCGTGCGCCGCGCGATTCCAATCGGTAGCGGCCTGTGCCACGTCATTTTCCGTACCCCCGCTGGCGTCCAGATCATCCATCGAGCGCTGCTTATAGTCGAGAGCCGCAGCAAACGGGTCCCTAAGTACGAATACCAATTGTGCGGGCAGCTGCAGGTCATCGATAGTGCCGATGCTGCCTGTGCGACCCAACCACTCAGCGACGGCGGCCGTAGCAGCCGACGGGCCACCGCAAACGATAAGGCCCCGGCCGACAGCCGGCAATTGCGAGGCGCGTCGTTTCCAGTCGGCCGCCGTTACCGGTGTCGCCACGGTAGCGCGCGCTGTCCGAGCAGCCTGGCCCCGCTGGAACCCAAAGGTGACGAAATCGACCTCATAGCGGCGAAAGATGATCTCCTCAAGCTGTGGCCGCGCGTTGATCTCCTGCCAGACGGAACTCTGCTCGTTGCCACTCTCATTGATGTTGAGCAGGCCCTTTGGGTCGAGACATACATTGGTACGAATGCGTGCGAGGATCGTTCGCATGCTGGCATCGAGATCGTCGACATACCCGACGTAATCGACCGCGAGATTATCTTGCACCTCCGAACCCTGAAACCAGGTGCGCTGCGCATTCAGGATCCGGTCCGGGCCCGGTGTCTGAAAGTACTCCGAGGTCAAGAAGGCCTCGAAAGTGGGAAACTCGGCAATGCGAGCGTAGGCAGGATGCGCACGCTCGCACATCTGAAGCATGAACTTATAAGCGCTGTAAGCACGCTCGTACGGGTTACGTACGAATCCGAACTTAAAGTATCTAGTCCATACGGCGTCGCCGGTAACGCGGCGGATCTCCTCGGCGTTGGCGTGCTTGGAGAGGCCAAATCGGCGGATGTACTCGGATTGCGCGGCCTCACCGAGATTAGTGCCGCCCACCTCCTGATCGCAGTAGCAGCTAAGTTCGCTGAGAAAGCTGGTCACCGAGCTTCCAGCCGTCTTCGGGACGTGCACGAATATGAACTTGTGTGTGTGATTGACGATCATAAGTTTCAGGACTGTCACCGACCAAAGGTAAAGCCTAGCATAACGCAATAATCTGATCAGTTCCGATGATCTATAGTGCCCCTCGTCGTTGCGGAGGAGATCGCCACGCTCTAGCAGGCTGTTGAAAAAGCCTGCAATTGATGCAGGGTAAGGCATCTAGGAAACGCGAGGCTAATCAGATGCGCGGAGCCGATATTCTGCAAGGCGGATTGTTCAGCTACGTGTCGCTGGAAGAGCGAGTCCCGGCGGTTCACCCGCTGCGCGCCGTTTGGGCGCTGACTCTGCAGATCCTGTACTCGGTGCGCAGCGAGCGGCTGTTGTGCGAGCAGCTCGAGTACAACCTGCTGTTTCGCTGGTTCGTGGGCCTTTCCATCGATGAGCTGTTCTGAGATCACTCGACCTTCATCAAGAACCGGGAGCAGCTGATCGAAGCGAAGGTGGCCAGGAAGCTGCTGCGGCGCGTCGTGCGCAACGCCAAGGCTGCGAGGTTGCTTTCCAAGGAGCAACTCAGCGTGGATGGCACGCTGATCGAGTCGTGGGCGGCGGTCAAGAGCATGCGCCGGCGCGATGGCAAGGATGAGCCGCCCGGCCCTGGACGCAACCCCAGGGTGGACTTTCACGGCGAGCGTCGCACGAGCGAGACGCACGTATCTCCGAGCGATCCGGAGGCGATGCTGTTCCGTAATAGCAAGGGTCAGGCGGCAAAGCTGAACTACATGGGCCACGTCCTGATGGACCACCGCTACGGGTTGCTCGTCGATGTAGAGGTGACGGCCGCGACGGGCTTCGCCGAGCGCGAGGCGGCGCTGAAGATGCTGGACCGCCTGCCCAAGCGCAGCGGGCGGCGCACGATCGCGGCCGACAAGGGCTACGACACCGCCGACTTCGTCCAGGGCTGCCGTGAGCGCGGCATCACGCCGCACGTCGCCTGCAACCACAACCGCCCGGGCGGCTCGGCGCTCAATGCGCGCACAACGCGACACGCCGGACACCGAATCAGTCAGCGGATCCGCAGCGCATCGAGGAAGGCTTCGGCTGGGGCAACGATGGGCGGCCGCTGCGCAAGATGAAGGTCACTGGCAAGGCCCAGATCGGCTTCATGGCGACGCTCACCGTGGGTTGTTACGCCCAGCTGCGTTTCGCCAACCTGTTAGCCGAGCCGCCAATGGCCCCGGCGTAGCCTTTGTGTCGGCGAAAACCGGTAGATCAGCGTACTGAGCCTCATGAAGCATGATCTAGGCATCGAAATGACCATCGCAACGGCAAACAAGCGGCTCGGCCGATCCAAAAATCGATGACGAAGAACTTCCTGATCCGTTCAGAATCAACCTTTTCAACAGCCTGCTAAGTTGTGGTCCCAGGTTATATTTCGTTTTGACACTCGGGCCGGGTTGCCAGACACCAAGCAGTTTGCTCCCGTTTCGGTTGATTTTGTAATCACTGAGCGAGCGCCTACTACGCAATCGTTGGCTACTGTTGCGCCCTTTAGTATCAACGCTCCTTCTCCGATCCATACTCTCTCGCCAATGGTTATATCAGCAGATTAATTTATTCGTTGTCCCGTTGTCGCGTCATAGATG
Organism: uncultured Pseudomonadota bacterium; assembly: GCA_903828595.1. GTDB lineage: Bacteria > Pseudomonadota > Gammaproteobacteria > Steroidobacterales > Steroidobacteraceae > CAIKMS01. Next base: position 63,675 of record CAIKMS010000008.1, read on the forward strand.
TTGTGCATGTCGCTTGTCCACGTGTCGCATGCTGCAAATAGGCAGCCCTCTCCGATCGATACGGTGGACGGTTCGTGCATGTAAATGTCGACTCGTCCATTCATTTTTTGCTTGTTTCCCATTAAGAGGGTTGCGTTATCGTTCATATAAATTGTGAGTTGAGTATTAATGACCTCAATGCCGCCGATTTGAATTGTGCAGTTGTCGCCGCATCTTAGATTTATGCGCTCAATGGCCGACGGATTTGTGCTTCCTAAATTTATAATAGAGTTGATTCCGGCTTTAAAGTGTTGCGGTAACATTTCGTCGTTCCGTATCGTTTAAATTTTGCAGTAGAGTCGCTTAATTTTGATTTATGAAAAGCGCTACCTTTAATTTTAGTTACCGTTGGTTGCTTATTGGAAATGTTGTTGTACTTGTTGACTCTAATCCGCGCTCTTCAACGTTTTTTTGTGTTGGTTGGGGCGTTAAGACATTGCCCTTCATGGATGGACCAGCTTGCGCCGTGGTGTGCGCTAGTCGCCCTACTGCTTGAATCAACGCTTGTGCAGTTGCTGGTTCCGACTTCACCTTACCCGCAAATATATCGGATGCCAGCAAATCGCTTTGGCCGTAATACTTGGCGTTCGCAGAATAATCGATGCTCATCGATGAGCCGTCCAACGCGATACCGGCAAATAACCCTTTAGCCCGTGAGTACGAATACACCTCGGCACTGAAGCTTAAATCCGTGGAGCCCGACAATTGACGACCGACCGGTCCCACAGCACCTGAGATGTCACCACCGATGGTTACCTTTCCGCCGCTTAAGCCTTCAATGCCTTTGCGAGTAGTGAAGATCAAAATCAGATCCGATGACTGAGCACCGATCTGCAGGCCCCAGCTGCCGCCGGCGACCGTTAGGAAACTGGGATCGCTCCAGCGACCATTTAAGTCTTTGACCAGCACGACACCGCGACCGAAGCGGCCGCCAAAGATAAACGCGCCTTTAATCACGCTGGGGAAAATGGCGATGGCTTGGGCGCGGTCCAGTAATCGATCCGGGATACCCTGATCGGACATCTGCTGCCACTCGTTTAGAATCGCGGTGGCCTCGATGATACGAGCCTCCTCTTTGGATGCGGGAACCTGAGACAAGGCGCTGGAGGCTGCCAACAGGCTCAGGATCAGGGCGGTCACGGTGCGAATAAACATCATCAATTCTCCCCACGTAGTGCCAGCGACACCGGACACAGTATCCGATGTGCTTTGGCATGAGACCTGATTGGGGGTCTGGAGTTCCAGTCCCTACCGGTCTGCATTTGGCGACAGCTTCTATGCCTGAAGCTGAGCCTTTGTCATGGAATAATACACCCAGATAGCCTTGGGAGAATGCGGTGTTGAAATCGCTTAATTGGGTGCTGCTGGGAGTGCTGGCTGGACTGCTGGGTTTGGGTTCTACCTCGGCTCAGGCGGCCTGGTATTCCCGCGAAGAGGCCATTATGGGCACCCGGGTCTACGCGGAACTGTGGGATGAGGACCCAGCTCGGGCTGACAAGGCATTGGAGGCGGTCATGGCTTTTATGCGGCACGTGAATGCCGTCATGAGCCATTACCTGCCCGACAGCCAGTTGAGCGCCATTAACGCACGTGCAGCATTAGAGCCGGTGGTGGTGGATGCGGATTTGTTTGACGTGATCGAGCGCTCAATCCACTACTCCGAGCTCACGGACGGGGCCTTCGACATTACCTATGCCAGCGTGGGCTATCTGTATGATTACCGCCGCCATCTGCATCCGACCGACGAACAGATCAAGGCGGCATTGCCCTTGGTGAACTATCGCAGCCTGATTTTAGATCCTAAAGCTCACTCGGTTAGGTTCGCCAAGAACGGGGTGCGCATTGATTTGGGGGGTATCGCCAAGGGCTGGGCGGCGGATCGGTGTATCGAGATGCTGCAAAAAGACTATGGGACGACCAATGCCATCGTGACCGCCGGCGGTGACTCGCGCATCTTGGGCGACCGGCGCGGTAAGCCCTGGGTGGTGGCAATTCGGGATCCGGTGAATCGGGATCGGGTGGTGACTAAGATTCCGTTAGCGGACGTGGGGGTCTCGACCTCGGGTGACTACGAGCATTTTTTTGACGAGGGCGGGACGCGCTATCACCACATTTTAGACCCCAAGACCGGCAAGAGTCCGACGGAGGTTCGAAGCGTCACTATCATTGGTCCGACGGCTACCGATACGGAAGGGTTTTCTAAAGGGGTCTTTGTGAAGGGTCCGGTGGAGGGATTAAAGCTGATTGAGCGCAATCCAGGGCTGGATGCCGTGATCATTGATAAGTACGGGGATGTTAGCTACTCCCAAGGTCTGGAGCCGAGAAATTAGCCCTAGGCCGCGCCTGAAGGAAGCCTGCGTGCCGTGTTAACAAAGCAAATGTTTCGTGCAAGAGAAGGGCTCGACGGTTCGCGCACATAATGGCGCATCTTTTCGATAGTGAGATTGTAGTTTCTAGGTCGGATTTTAGGCGTTATATTACGATGTATTAGGTGCAGTAAGGATTCCTTCGGGAATGTGAGCATCGCTATGCGGATTAGTTTATGACTTCATTTTCTGCGGCGATTTATCGACGCTACAACCTTGATCTGCAACACCTTACCGATGCTGAGCTGCTACAGCATTTTCAGGCACATCCTGAGGAACGGAGGCTTCATGGTTCTACGGCTTCAACCGTAGAGCATCTCTCTATGCGCTGGTTACGCGGACGTGGTTTGGAGGTAGGTGCAGGGGCTAATCCTACGCCGCTCTATGGCAATGCTCATGTTGAGATGGCTGACTGCGATGAAGGTTTGGCTTTTGGTGGATCTCGCATCGATGCAAAGTACTCGATCGACGACCCAGATTTTGCTCGATCAAAGTTAGACCGATTTGATTTCGCGGTTGCCAGTCACGTCCTTGAGCACGCGGATAGTTTTTTGAGGGCTTTGGATCATCTTTTATTGGTGACGAAGTCTGGAGGCATTGTCTACATCGTGGTCCCTGACATCAATTTTCTGATGGATAAAAACTGGCTTCCTCGATTTGAATTTGCCCATCATGTAGAAGAGTATGAAAGCCCATTAATTCATGCGGATCTCCATGACCAGCTATATACCAATGGCTCCGGAGCAGGCATTTGGCATACGAATGAAATAGCTGAACTTACGCCCGAATATCGGGCCGCTGTTGCTGCAGGTCTTATACCTCAGGAGCAGCGTTTTTTGCATCACAAACATAATTATTCGTTTAACGATTGGCTTGATATTTTTGAACGGGCGCAGAAATTTTTTCCAAATCGCTTCTGCTTTGTCGACGCTCGATATGGGCATGAGCGATCGGACTGCCACTTTGTACTAGAGGTCATCTAATCTTGTGCCGCGATCGCGGTTGTTCGCTAGTGGCTAAGGCAGATTGAAGCGAATCGTTAATTAAGACATTAGCTATAGATGTGACATGTAAGTACGGGCAGGTGACTTACTCGAAGGGACTGGAGCCGCCATCACCCGCTCACTGACGTGAGGCGCATAGGCGTCATCACGAATTAATTGCAGCGTAAACTTAACGGCATACCCACCTAACTGGAATCGTCAAGCGGATTTCGGTTTGTGGTGACTTTAAAACGCCGTCGTTGCCGACGGCGTTTGCTCTTTAGCCAAGCTCTGCAAATGGTCTATTTTCGACGACGTGCCAGGAGCGTAGCTCCAAGCCCTAACCCAAGCAATGCCGTTGTTGCTGGCTCAGGAACTTCATGACGTTCTTTGTGATCGCCATTGTCATCGTCAGCACGCGTCAACTTAACGTCCGCTAGGCCAATAACAGTTCCAATCGCGTTAACTGGATCTGGTTCGCCGTTATAGGAATTGCTGAAATAGATCTCATCTGGCGCACTGTAGTAACCACGGCCTCCGTTAGGTAAGGGAGCGCCGGAACCTAAGTTCAATACGTAAGTCTCATGGACAAATCCGCTATTAGCGGCCAACGTAAAATGTTGCAATTGAGTTACCGTGTTTCCTTGCCAGAGTCCGAGGGTAATACTCGCCGGTGCTGCCGAGAAGTTATTCAGGTAAAAAGACAGCGTGTAGGGAGAGGCCGTTGGGTAACTGAAGTCCTGAAATAAGTTGGTGCTTCCACTGGATCCCCGACCTCCTGTGAAGGTCAAATTCACGTAATTGCCCGGTAAACCAAATGCACTTGCTGATTGGGTTGTCACTGTCGGATTGCCAGTCCAATTAACCCAGGGAGAACCTGATCCACCAATAGGCTGCTGAAAAGTACCGTCTTGTAAAAGATTTGCCTGGGCCGTGCCCAAGGTTACTCCGCAAAGTAAAGTGGCGCTGATAAGGCGTTTCGTCATTAGTGATTTCAACTGGCAACCCCTTGTGTTTAATTTTTTTAGCGTCTGTCGGCCGACGTTGATGACTGTATGTTTTTACTGGCTCAATTTATGACCCTAGACCCTACCAGAGAGCGAAATTTTTGTAGATTCATAAGCGAGGCCGTCTGACTGCAATGTATCAAGACGACTAGCGGCATTGAGCGCGAAGACTCTCGTTACCGATGACGCCAGAAATCTATGAAATCTCACTAGAACAGGGGAATCTGTGGATCTTGTGGTCATCGACTTCGGTGGACTTCAGACAACGCTAGATGAACATCCCACAAGCAACGATTAAATGCAGGATGAGTGCGATCCCGGGTGAGGTAGCGATGCTGCTTTGTGTGATTGCTGACGCGACGTGCCGTGGCTGGGTACGTGCGGCTGCGGCTAAACGCGGCAGGCCTATCGGGCCGTATGATCTGATGCTTGCCGGTGTCGCTCTGAGTTGGGGTATGGTGATGGTCACTTCCCATGCAACTGAGTTCATTCGCATTGAAGGATCGCTCGTGGAGGACTGGCGGCAGGCCTGATGAGGCAAGGCCTGTCTACCTTGTATTAGTCTTCGGCCTGCTCGCCTAAGAAACCGCTGGTTTGGTGTGCCCAGAGGCGCGCGTACAAGCCACCCTGGGCCAGTAGGCTGGCGTGATCACCTTCTTCAACAATCACGCCTTTATCCAGGACGATGAGTCTATCCATAGCCGCGATGGTGGATAAGCGATGAGCAATCGCTAATACCGTTTTACCTTCCATTAAGCGGTAGAGGGATTGTTGGATCGCCGCTTCGACTTCTGAATCGAGGGCCGAGGTGGCCTCATCGAGTAGGAGGATGGGCGCGTCTTTAAGCATGACGCGAGCGATTGCAATTCGCTGGCGCTGGCCGCCGCTTAATTTCACGCCTCGCTCACCGACGTGAGCGTCATAGCCGGTACGACCCTTCGCGTCTTTTAACTGCAGAATGAACTCGTGGGCCTCAGCACGCTTGGCGGCGGCGATCATCTCCTCGTCGGTGGCCTCCGGTCGCCCGTAGAGAATGTTATCGCGCACGGAGCGGTGTAACAGGGCGGTGTCCTGGGTCACCATGCCGATTTGCCGACGCAGACTGGTTTGGGTGACTTCCTGAATGTTTTGCCCGTCAATGCGAATAGCACCCGAAGGAATGTCGTAGAAGCGCAGCAGCAGATTCACAATCGTGCTCTTTCCGGCACCGCTGCGACCAACCAGACCGATTTTTTCACCGGGGCGGATGTGTAAGTTCAGGTGATCGATCACCATCACGCGGTCGGCTTGTTTTTTCGAGCCGTAATTAAACGTGACCTGATCAAAATGCACGCCACCGTCGGTGACCTTTAAAGTCACTGCGGCAGGCGCATCAACGATGCTGGGTTGATTGGCCAGGATCCCCATGCCGTCTTGGACGGTACCGATCTGCTCAAACAGTGAGGCCACTTCCCACATCACCCAGTGCGACATGCCGTTCAGACGTAAGGCCATGGCAATGGCAGCAGCTACCCCACCGACACCCAACTGTCCGTGGGTCCACAGCGACAAAGCCATCGCCCCGGTGCCAATGACCAGACCCATGGAGGCGGCGTGATTGACCAGCTCAAAGGCGGTGATCATGCGCATTTGGTTATAAACGGTGTGTAAGAACTCGCTCATCGCACCACGCACGTAACTGCTTTCGCGTTCGGTGTGTGAAAAAAGCTTAACCGTAGCGATATTGGTATATGCATCGGTAATGCGCCCGGTCATCATCGAGCGCGCATCGGCCTGAGCCTGGCCGACTTTGGCGAGCCTGGGGACGAAATACCAGACCGAGAGCGCGTAAAAACTAATCCACACCAAAAAAGGTCCTAACAGCCAAAGACTAAAGTCGCTGACCACCAGCAAAATCGTCACGAAATAAATGATCACGTAGACCAGGATGTCGGTCATGGTCAGCCAGGTATCGCGTACCGCGAGTGCGGTCTGCATGACTTTGGTGGCCACGCGACCGGCGAACTCGTCCTGGTAGAAGCTAAAGCTCTGATCGAGCATGTTGCGATGAAAATCCCAGCGCAGCCGCATAGAGAAGTTGCCCGCCAGCGTCTGACGCCGGTACAGGCTTTGAATAGCCACCAGCAGGGTGCTGGCTGCGAGCACGATCGCCAGTAGGGTGAGATTTTTGCCCTGGGTGGCCCATAGTTGGGCGGGTGGGATGGTGGCCAACCAATCCACCACATGCCCCAGCATGCTGAATAATGCGGCCTCAAACACGCCGGTGAGCGCCGTGGCCACCGTCATGGCCAGCATGTAACCGCGCAGCCCCTGGGTGCAGGCCCACAAGAAGGCGAGCAGAGTTTTAGGTAGAGGTGCCGGTGCATCCTCCGGATAGGGCTTGAGCAGTTTTTCGAAATAAGCAAACACGAAAGACAACCTAGGAATAACGAACTAAGCCCCCAAGACTACCTTATTCGGGTGGCAGTCCGACGGGGATTGAGGCGTGTGCCACGGACTTCGGGTTGTCGCGGGTGCGGATGAATCGACCCGATCGGTGTTTTCTTGGTCGCCATAGGAAGGGTTGGGGTCGAGAACGACCGCGGTGTCCACGCGGATGGTTTGGATGTCGAGGTTTTGTTCAGCACTGGCGATTCGTCTGAGCTTTGAGTGGTCTGTTCACGGCTATAATTACCTAAGCGGCGGAAGTTATTTGGGTCAGAGTTTGGGTTTTGTACAGCACACAAAACTGAGAGAAGGGCCCGCTGGAAACCGCCTGAGCCGGTTATACTTACACCTTGCAAGATTTCTATTTGCCAAACGTAGGGCGTATCGCCCGGCGGAGACCCATGAACGTTAAGAGCGACCCTGTAGCCCCGATCAACTGGCCGACCGTCGGCATGTTTGTGGTTACCGCTTTGATTTGCGTAACGATCGTACCGTGGTACGGGCTCACCTACGGCTACAGCAAGGCCGCCTGGATTGCCATGCTGGTGGTACTTACGACCAACGAGATGGCTATTACCTGCGGCTATCACCGTCTGTTTGCGCACGGGGCCTACACCGCCCATCGCGCCTTGCGACTGGTGTACTTGTTGTTTGGTGCGATGGCCATTCAGAACAGCGCATTGGTCTGGGCCGCCGGTCATCGTGTGCACCATAAATTTATCGACGATGTGGATCGCGATCCGTACTGCGCCAAGCGGGGTTTTTGGTTTTCTCACCTGGGCTGGATGGTGCGCAATTATCCGGCCGGTGATCCGGACTTTAGTTACGTGCGCGACTTAGAGCGAGACCCGTTGGTTGCCTGGCAGCATCGAAACTACTGGACCATCACGCTGAGCATGAACTTCCTGGTGCCCATGGCAATCGGCTGGGCGGTCGGTGATTTTTGGGGCGTATTCTGGCTGGCCGGTTTCCTGCGTCTGGTACTCAGTCATCACCTGACGTTTTTAATCAACTCCGCGGCTCACTACATCGGTACCCAGCCCTACACCGTGGAGAACACCGCGCGCGATAACGGACTGATCGCCGTGCTGACCTTTGGCGAGGGCTACCACAACTTCCATCACCTGTTCGCGCAGGACTACCGTAACGGTGTGCGCTGGTGGCAGTGGGATCCTTCCAAGTGGTTTATTCGTCTGATGAGTTGGGTGGGTTTGGCACATAACTTACGTCGCGTGCCGTGGTTTAAGATTCAGCGTGCACGCGTCCAGGCGCAGTTTGCCAGAGCCGAACTGAACTTAGGTCGAGTCTCCGACGGGGAGACGCTGGCGCACTTTAAGGCCCGCTTAAGCGAGGAATACGCAAGCTTCCAGCGTGTGGTCGCCCACTGGCAGTCGGTGCGTTCGCAGTTCATGGTCGATGCCCGTCATACGGTGCACGACAGCTGGGAGCGCTGGACCTTGCAGACCCAGATCAAAGAGATGGAGCAAGCGCTGCGTCAACAGATGGGACGCATGCGGGAGTTGTGCGCCGAGATCGGTTGAGCAGGCGACTCCGGGTGTTCAGATTGCTGGGAACCCTAGTTCACACGTTGTCTGGGTGAGCAGGCTGCATGGCCTGACGCGTCACTCACCACTTATTCACAACGGGTTCCATTTACAACGGGTTCCATTTACAACTGGTTCCACGGTATGACATGGATCCCGTGTCGTGTTTGGCTTTCGTTGCCGCCGTAGACGAGGGCTTTGCGGATTTTTTCGACCACTCCGTGCTCGCCGAGCCATTTTTCTAAGGTCTGCAAATTCTTGAAGGAGTCAAAGCTGAGTGTTTCACCCGACTTAGCTTCAGTGAAACACAAGCTGTCAGCTTGGACTTCAACAAAGCCCACTTCAAGGCCGCGCGATTCACGAAAGTGAAAACCGTTGAACGAGTCACCGTGGTGGATTTTCTGTTTATAAAGTTCGGAAAAGACCCACGACTCAAAGATGGCTCCGCGCAACGGATGATGTCGGAGTTGCTCGGGTGCCTGAATACCCAACAAGTAGCAAACCAATCCGCTGTCAAAGAAATGCAGCTTGGGTGCTTTGACGAGTTGTTTCTTGAGATTCTTATGCCACGCCGGTAGGCGATGGCATAAAAAGCTGGATTCCAGAACAGACAGCCAGGCATTAGCGGTGTTGTGCGATACCCCGGCATCCGCTCCCAGCGATGACAAATTCAGTTCCTGAGCCGTGCGCGATGCACACAATCGCAGAAAGGTTGTAAATCGGCTCAAATCCGTGACATTCAACAGTTGCCTGACGTCGCGCTGCACGTACGTGGCCACGTAGTCCCCCAGCCATTGATGAGCAGGAATCCGGCGATCGTAGATACGCGGGTAACCGCCCGACCATAACAGCGTGTACAAATCTTCAGGCAGCCAGCGCGCGCTAAGCTCGCCGCGACTAAATGGCAATAGATGCAAAATGCCCGCGCGGCCTGCCAGCGATTGCGAGACGGCCTGCGAGATAGCGAGGTTTTGCGAGCCAGTGAGAATGAAGCGACCGGCTTCGGGGTTTTTATCGATGTCCTCCTGCAGGTAACCTAACAAGTCCGGCACGTGCTGGACTTCATCAATAATGGCCCCGTTGCCGTACTGGGCGAGAAAACCGCGCGGATCGAGGCGGGCATATTCGCGGGTATCGATGGGTTCGAGGCTGACGTAGGCTTTGGCGGGGAAAGCGGCCTTAGACAGTGTGGTTTTGCCGGATTGACGCGGTCCATCTAGCAGGACTACCGGGTTAAAGCCCCGCTGTTTTTAACAGCTTGTTCAATAAGTTACGTGGAACTACCATGAGACGCCCCCGGCTGATGCATAGATTGTAAATCGGATTTACAATCTATGCATACTGGTCTGGCCGGTAAAGCTCGGGCCTCAGGATTTGGAGGCTAGGCGTATTTAAGGCGTCAGTGCCTTCTGATAGCGCTCGCGCAGCAGGTTTTTCTGAACCTTACCCATGGCGTTACGCGGCAAGTCACTGACCACGAAGACGGCTTTAGGGACTTTGAAGTTAGCCACCGTGGCTTTCATCGTCTGAATAATTGCCTCAGGATTTACCGAGGCTTCCGGGCTTTTCACCACCACCGCGACCACGCCTTCGCCAAAGTCTGCATGCGGCACCCCAATCACCGCGCTTTCCACCACGCCGGGTAGGGCGTTTAAGTAGTCCTCGACTTCCGCCGGATAGACGTTAAGGCCCCCGGTGATGATCAGGTCTTTGGCTCTACCCACGAGCTTTAAATAGCCTTCCTCATCAAACTGACCTACATCGCCGGTTTTAAACCAACCGTCCTCGGTGAACTCGCGTTGTGTGATTTCCGGCTTGCGCCAGTATCCGGCAAACACGCCAGGCCCTGTGACCTCCACCGCACCGATGACCCCGGCACCGGCAATCTCACCGTTAGCATCGCGAATCCGCACACTCACACCGGGCAACGGTTTACCGACGGTGCCGGCGCGCCTTTTTCCTGCGGTGGGTGAGTACGGGTTGGAGGTGAGCATCGCCGTCTCGCTCATGCCGTAGCGCTCCAAAATGCGCTGACCGGTGCGGGACTCCCATTGGCTGAACGTCTCCGGTAGAAGCGGTGCTGAGCCTGAGATGAACACGCGCACGCCATTAGCCGTGTCTGTGGATAGGGCAGGCTCGTTTAATAACCTTACGTACAGGGTGGGTACACCCATAAATACGGTGACTTCCGGTAACGCTTGGACAACACTGGCCGGCTGAAAGGAGGCGAACCACAGCATCTTAGCCTTTGACAGCAGCGCGCAATGACAGGCCACAAACAGCCCGTGGATGTGAAAGATGGGCAGCGCGTGCAGTAAGACGTCCTTCGATGTGAACTGCCAGTAGTCCACCAGGGTTTTAGCGTTACTCAGTAGGTTGCCGTGACTGAGCATCGCGCCTTTGGAGCGCCCGGTCGTGCCGCTGGTGTATAAAATGGCGGCCAAATCATGGGAGGCACGCGTTACTACCGCATGGTCTTGCGATTGCCTGTCAGCGGCTTCTAACAGTGTGCCGGTTCGGTTGTCGTCCAGCGTGAAAAGATGAACATCGGTTCGTGCCGATAAGCACTGTTGAATCGCTGCTTGCTGTGCGCTTTTGCAAATGACGACGGCCGGCTCAGCATCGGCTAAAAAATACGCCATCTCTGCGGCCTGATACGCGGGATTCAGTGGCACAAACACGTGCCCCTGGCGTAACACCGCCAGATACGTGATCAACGCTTCTACGGACTTCTCGGTTTGCAACACGACTCTAGAGCCGGCCGGCAGGTTCAACGAACTCAACAGGTTCGCTATTTGGGCACAACGTCCCAGCAGGTCGGCGTAGCGATAGGACATCGCGGTGGGCCCGAGCGTCTGAATGGCGATGTGCGATTGCAAATCAGCAAAGCCCGAAGTCAGAGCAAGGTACAGATTGTCATTGGCCACGAGGTGATTCCTGCTGATTGCGAACCCGCATTATAGACCTGCGTGTTGGCCTCTTACGGCACGCTCGTGTTGCGCTGCCGTAGACAGCGAGGGTCTTTGGGTCGTGTTTAGTGGCCCGCTTGGTTAGGATGCCAGCGGTCTTGGTATTAAGGTTGACTACAATGATGATCACCCGCACGCCTTTGTCTGCCGCGCAACGCACCGGTTTTTGGGCAGCCTGGCTGGGTTGGACGTTGGATGGGATGGATTCCTTTATCTATGCGCTGGTGCTGATCCCGGCACTGAACGAGCTGTTGCCACGATCCGGAATGCCCGCTACGGCGCCGGATGTTGCTTACGCAGGCTCTGTGTTGTTCGCCTTATTTTTAGTCGGCTGGGGCTTGTCCTTTTTATGTGGGCCGCTGGCTGATCGTTACGGCCGCACGCGCATGCTCGCTGCATCGGTGTTGGTCTATGCGTTATTCACAGGCGCTGCGGCACTTGCGCAAAACGTATGGCAGCTGGCGATCTTTCGCCTGCTCGCCGGCATTGGTATTGGAGGCGAGTGGGCATTGGCCGGTACTTACGTGGCCGAATCCTGGCCTGAAGATCGTCGTGTGATGGGGGCCGGGTACTTGCAGACCGGGTACTACACGGGCTTTTTTCTGGCCGCCGCTTTAAACGCCACCATCGGTGCGCACTTTGGCTGGCGGGCCATGTTTTTGTGTGGGCTCGCTCCCGTCATCCTCGCCCTGTACATCGCCATCCAAGTGAAAGAGCCCACCCGCTGGGAATCCGCGCACCACGCGAAAGCCCAAGCCCAGCCTTTGCGTGCGCTGTTTTCACGTGATTTTCGCACGCGAACCGTGGTGAACGCGGCGTTACTGACGATTGCCATCATCGGTTTGTGGGCTGGCGCGGTGTACGTGCCGACCGCTGTCATCACCTTGGCCAAGCAAGCCGGTTTTAGCGGGTCTGCGTTACCGCATTGGGCCTCGATGGGTACGGCACTGTTGTCGGTCGGTACGATCTTAGGTTGTTTGGCAGCTCCCTTGCTTGCCGATGCGCTAGGCCGTCGTTACGCACTGGCTATTTATTTTCTGGGGATGGCTGTGTGTATCGCGGTTACTTTTGGCTGGGCGTTTTATCGACCCGAAGGGCTGCAGGGCTTTCTCGTTGGCCTGTTCTTTCTGGGCTTTTTTGGCGGCAACTTTGCGCTGTATACCGTCTGGTTGCCGGAACAGTACCCAACCATCATGCGCGCTACCGCGTTTGCGTTCACCACCTCGGTGGGGCGATTTATTGCCGCGGGCGTGAACTTCATCCTGGCCTACGCCATACAAAGCAGCGGCACCTTGGGTGTGCCGGTGGCATGGACGGCGCTGGCCTTTGTTCTGGGGCTGCTGGTGATTCCCTGGGCGATCGAGACCCGAGGCGAACGTTTGCCGAGTTGAGGTAACTGCAGCCTTGGTAGTGGGCAGGGCTTGGTTGAGCGGTGGGCTCGTCCGGTTAAGGCTTGCCTTTGAGGTTTTTAGGTGGGTTTTGATTTAAAAGCTCTGATACGGATCTTTAATCTCATTTAAAGAGCCGTACGGGGGCTATGAGTGACTTTCGATTAAACCCTGAGCACTGACGCGAGCACTGGCCTTGTTTTAGTAATAAAACTGCGCGAGGAGTAAGGCGTTGAACGCGTTATTGCTATACAAGGGCTGCAGATCCGCGGGTAGCGTCGTATAGGTCGCGTTTCTGAAGTTTCGGTAGCGGTAGAACAATTCTTCCAGACTCAAGGAGAGGGTGCTGCGCTTGATCACTCGCCAGGCTAGCGGCGGCAGTTCGTAGGTCAGCATGCCGGACACCGACTGCGTCGACAGCGAGGACAACTCTCGATCGCGCGCCAGATAATTCTGTGCGTCTTTGTGCGGAAATAAATCCGCATAAAAACTGGCCGCGCTCTGCGTGTAGTAGCGCAGGGTCAGATCTGCTGTAAACCGATCGTGCCAAAACGGTTGAGCGTAGCCGGCATCCAGTGTCTGACCGCGAATGCCCCAGTTGTCGGTGTAATACTTAAGCCCACCGCTGATGACCGCGTGCCAGGGCAAGTAGTACTTGGCTTTTAGCGCAACGGCATCGCTGGTGCGACTGGTGGGATAGACCTCGGCTGCAAAACTGTACCCCAGCCCTAAATTGGTAGGATCCACATAGCGGTAGCTGCGATAGGGATTCTGCTCGTAGCCTTGCGAGGTGTTCTGCTCCAAATTCAACGCCATGATCAGATTGCGGGTGATCACCTGCGAGATGCCCACCGACCACTGACGACGATCCAGACGCGCTCTAAAGGTCGGATCACGAATCACACCAGCCGTGGGATCCTTAATGCGTCGGGTGATGATGTCCCAGCCTTTGCTGGCAGACATTGTCACCGTCGTTAAATCCCCAAACATGGTTTGAGCGATGGAGCCATTGAGGGTGCTTGCGTCGTAGTCGTTTTCGACGCTGGAGATGGCCGCCACGCTGTAGGTGGTTCTATCGGACAGATACTCTGCGCTGAGCGATTTTTGCTTGCGCTCTTCACGGATGGGGCTCGCGCCACTGACCACCGAATCAATGGAGGCACCGGTAACTTGGTCGACCTCGTAGCTGGCTGTCACCGCGGCATTAGCCGTGACGCTCTTGCGCACCAGATAGGCCGGACCATCGGCCTTGATGCCGCCGCCCTCGTAATGCTTGTACATCACATCCGCCTCATCCGGCGGCAGAACCTCAGCACAGGCCAAGCCACCCACGAGTAAAGCGAAACCCAGGCTTAACAGCGCAAACGAGCGGTGGCGGATAGGTGTCATGAGGGGAGTGCGCCTAGTTGCAACCGCAGCCGCCGCCGGCGGCTCCTTCACCGCCGCGGGTCGCCTCGCGGTTTTCATGCACGTGCAAGATGTAGCTGTTGGCCAGGCCATGGCGATTCCAGGCCATCAGCGGATCGGCCAGGTGTTCGCGTTGATACGGTTTTACCCACGGCTCCACGTGCGCGCAGCCGCTTAGGCCTAAAACGCTACTGAGCACCGTCAGCGCGAGCCATCGGTTCATGACTTCTCAGCCAACAGGACACGGATCTGATTTAAATACTCGTTCTCATCACCAGCCACATACGACTTGTGCGTCCAGCGCACCACACCTTTGCGATCAATTAAGACCACACTGGGCATACCCACGACCCCGTAGCGGCGCGACACTTCGTCTTTAGGGTCATAGACTATGGGGAAAGACACGGGATTGGTTTTTAAGAAGGCTTCCGCATCCGCGGGCTCGGGTTCTACATTTAAGCCCACGATAGTCAGGCCCAGTTTTTTGTATTTCTTGTAGATGGTATCCAGCAGTGGAAACTCCTGACGGCAGGGTCCGCACCAAGAAGCCCAGAAGTTCACCAGCACGACCTGTCCCTGCAGCCCGGAAAGGGTGGTGGGTGCGTTGCTGCCGCGAGTCGTTAAGCTAAAGTCGCTCGCCGGATCACCGACCTTGATCCCGGCAATAGCACTGGAAGCACAAAAGAGCGTGACCATAAGCGTGTAAAGGCTCAAGCGAAGGCTAAGGTGATTCATGAGTGATCCTTAGAAATAAACGGAAACGCCCAAGGTGGGCTCAAGGTTATGCAAGGTTTTTTTAAAGCCTAAAAGGTCGTAGGTAAAAACGTGCTCGCGCACATCTAAGTGCGCGGCTACGTGATCTAAAAACAGCACGCGATAGCCGGCCGCTACCATGACCCCAAAGTGGGTGGTGCCGGCAAACTTGGTGGCACCCACGCCGCCTTCCAGATAAGCCGCTGAGTTAAATGCACGGCCGCGGCCTATGAAGATCTCGCCGGGAAATAAGTTGTAACCAAAGCCCACATCGTAATAGGTGAGCTGACGCTGGCTGCGGGTTAACAACTGAGAAGATCCTGACAGCTGCTCGTAACTGGTGAGCCCGGTCTGCGTGGTACCGAACAAGCCTTCGGCAAAATAGTCTTCGGACACGTGATAGGCCAGACGGGCACCGTAAACCGGGTTGACGCCAAAGTCTTGCGCCGAGTAGGTGCCAATAAAGCCACCCAGTTCAAAGTCTGAGGACTTAATCTTAGGTGCCTTCACCTGGCGACGGGTCACGGTGGGGTCAACCACCGGCGGCGTGCTGCCTTGGGCATCGCTGACCTCCACCGGCACCGAGTCTGGCGCAGGGTGACGATGAAACGGCCACAACGAGCAGCCGCTTAATAAAGTGCTGCCCGCTAAGGCCGCACTTAGAAGTAGAACGCGAACCCGGCTTTCCATTCGTTACGATCCTCGTTCGGCACGTCTTTAGAAAATAATGTGTAGCTACGATAGTCAGCACGAAGCAGCAGTCGGTGCGTGAGATAAAGATCTGTGCCTAGGCCGTAGTAGCCGAATTGCTCGCTTCTAGAGCGCGGTTGCACGATGGTGCTTTTAGGCGTGATCTTAACCATACCCACGCCCAGATCCACGAACGGACTGATACGCCAGTGCGGACTGAAATGATGAGCCAGCCCCACGCTACTCATCACACTGCTGGAGGCGTTGCCTAAGGTCTGGGCGACGGCCGCCTCTGCCGCTAATGAATCGGTAAGGGCAAAACGCGTGAAAAGTGAGTTCACGTTGCCACCACCAAAGTTACCGGTCTGAAAACCGATCTCCCAGGGGCTTTGGTCAAAGTCCCGGTGCAAAGGGTCGTCGAGTTTGATCTTTTCGCCATTGGCCAGCAGCGTTTTGCTCAACGATTCCCTATCCACCCAGCCCTGATGGCCGGCATCATCGGTGACTTTGTACCAGTCGGTACGACGCATCAGGATGTCGAGTTTTTCTCCTCGAGCGATCACGCGCGTCACTGGATAACCGCGCCCAGGGCCGGTGTGCACTTCCAGATACGCTTCCTCAACGCTGACTTCCACATAGCGCGCAGGCTGTAGGTTGCGTGCTCTGGGCGCTTCGTCAGCTAGGCTGGGCGTGCTGATAAAGCTCAAGCCAATGAGCGTCAGCCGCAGCCAGCGTTGCGCCGCGTTAAGCCTAAAGGTCATTGCGCACCCGGCAGGGGAATAGCAAACGGATCGTTGTAGTACTGAGCGCCAATATCCAGCCACTCGGTGATCAGGCGCAACTCGGAGGGCGAGAGCAATTGGTAATGAACAGGATCGGCGATCGAGCTGAACAATCTAAAAAATCCAGCCGACGCGCGGGCACCGGCGCCGTTCATGGGTGGCGGCAGTGCAGGGCAAAGCGGTTGTGTGATCAGGTGGGTCACGGGATCCGTTACAGGGCAGGTTTGTGGGCTGACCACTCCCATACTAAGCACTAGCGGCGGCCTAGAGAACAGTAAGTCCCAAAACGAAACGGCCCAATCGGCCTGCTGGGTGGAAGGCGTGGCACTTAAGTCCAAGGAGACTGCCGGTACTTGTGGCTTGCCGGTGATGTCCTTGGTGCTGTGACAGGCTATGCATTGGCCGTTATTAGAAGGCGTTAGCACGCCGTTGACCTGCTCTAGCTTAGTCGAGGACAGCTTACGTGGCGCAGACCACAGCGGCTGAATATGGGCCGGGTAGTTAATCACGATACGGCACAGCGCTGACCATAGCAGGGTGCATCCGGTGGAGCTTGCCGATAAGGGCGGCGGCGTAGTGAGCGCTGAGTAGAGCAGTTGAATCGGTGGATCCGGCGCACGTACGGCGGGTGAGGTCCATACGTCGGTATAAATGACATTGACCGAAGGCTTTAAGTAGGTGCAATCGGCTAAGCCGTGGGTCACCGTGGCCGACGCGCAGTTCACGCGGGCGCGGGCTTCGGCCATAGTTTCCTGAAGCTTAGGCCCGCTGGGTGCAAGAACACTGGTATTGGTGTTGGGAAACGGTTGACCTTCGGTTAGCGCGCCGGGGTTAGCAATGGCGGTCAGTCCCGCGCGACCGTGGGCATGGTTTTGCAGTCCGGGCGCGTCAGGATTTTGTACGTGGCAGCCGTTGCAGGTTTTAGTCTCGCCGACCTGCAACTGCAGCCAGTGATTGTGACTGGATCCTAACCGCGCGCCGTTGGCATCGAGTATCGAGATCATAAAGGCAACGTTAGCAGGCACCTCGATTTCCACCGAGCCGTCCGGTTCTATAGGCGCGTAGCCTAAAATCTGGCGCATTACGCTACTAACGCCGAAGGCCGTGCCGGGTAGATTGGGGAGCGTGATTTCATCGGGTAAGCCCACGGCTTTTTCCAGACGAAGAAAGCGCGCCGGGCGCTGCGCTGCGGTAGTTTGTCCCGGATCTCTAAAGGCCAGAATGCTGGCTTCACCGCCACCCGGGGCTTGCATGAATCCGTCAAAGTCATAGACGCTTTTGATATTGAGGATGCCGACTAAAGCCTGGCCCAGCGAATTGTCATAATCCACACCGGCCACTGCATCCACCAATCCGGGTAGGGGCAGTTTGCGCGGCTCTAAAGACACCGCATCGCTGTACATCACGCCTTCCTGCGGCTGCACTAAGGGTTGTTGGGTGCCCTTGGTTGGGTCATAGATCCATAAGCCGTACAGCGGTGGTGCGGTTGTCAGCGTTGCGGCATTCAGCGAGCTGTTTAAGCAGGGCTGGTAGAGGCCAGCAATCACCAAGCGGCATTGCGTCCAACTTACCAATAATCGGTTTGTGCCATCGGCCAGCGGATAGGCTGTCGCGTAGCGACCGCCCGGGGAGACGCCAGGTGCTGTAATCACGTTGTTTTGGGAGAGCAGCCCTTGCCCGGGTCCGGTGCCGTTAAGGTTGGCACTACTGCCCTGCCAGAACTCCACGTAGTTCGCTTGGTCAATGAGCACCAGGTTGCCGCCGAATTCGGTGTTACCTAACGGAGCGATGCCGCTGTAGGCGGTAATGCCGGTGACCGCCGCTTCGGTGGGGAAGGGCCGGATGATGCTAACGATCTTGCCGTCAGTGCGTGCGCGGGATTGGATGAATTGTACCGGCGTGGTGTTGGGTGTTCCGGTGTAGTGGCTGTTTCGGCCGTACAGTAACTGTTCGTTACTGCCATCCGGGTTGGCGCTGTACAGTTGCATGCCCGAGCCATTGACCGCGTCCCATCGACTAAACACAATCTGTCCGTTTGGCAGGACGGACGGATCCAGATCATGACTTTGGTTGTAGTCGATCTGATGAAGATGCGAGCCGTCGGCATTCATGACGTGCAGCACAAACGCCGGCAGGTTTCGGTCGCCCGGAAAATTAGGGCCACTCTCGATACCCGCTGAATATTGCTGGCTGCCCTCGTTGATCAAAATCGCCCGCTCTCCGTGCTGGCGGCTGGACGAAAACACAATGCGTCCATCGGGTAAATAATGGCCACCCACATCGTTACCGGCTTGCGCTACCAGATCGTTACTGATGATACGACGCAGAGTTTTTTGGGTGGTGTCGTACTCGTACAAAGACCAGACCGGTTGCTCGTTGTCTTTAGCATTGGCAATCAACGGCGGGCGCAACGAGAACAATAATTTAGTGCCGTCGTAGGAGACGTCCAAATCGCGAGCGTCCCAAAGCCCTTGAGTCAGCTTGCCAGTGAGGTTGACCTCGGGCGCACTGGGACTGGCGCTGCTGCGCCAATACACGTCGGCTGGGCCATTCCAGATCAGCTGTACTCGTAGATCATCGGTTAATGGCGTGGTTAAGCTCGCATTCGGGGCTGGCAGCTTTCTTTTGATGTAAGCGATGGCAAAGTCAGGTGCCACGGGATCGTTTTGAGTCGTCGAGCCGATCGTCGCCCCACTAAAACTGCCGCCAGTGCAGGCGCCAAGCAAAAAGCCTAAGGCCAAAAACAGCGCGGCAAACCGATAGCGCCTACGGGTTGAGTCCAAGCGATCCTGCAGTGTGGTCATAAAGGGCGGTCTCGAACATCGGCGTAACAGCTTTTAAACGAACTATCCCACCGTGCCGGTGCGAACAATCCCCAAAAGCCGGTAGGAAAAACCCTGCTGTCAACTCAATTGCAGTCTCAAGCGTACCGCGATTATAAGCCTGCCATCTGACAGCGCTACGCCTTAACCTGTCGCCTGTTCGCGACGAACGAGGGGTTTGGGACTCGGGTCTCGTCCCGGAGATTGTCGCTGCATTGAGACATTATGCGAGACACCAAAGACCTTTATAGTCGACTCACGTTTTAAACCAGCGCGGATGCTGCCATGACTTACTCCGAATTTGCTGTGTGCTTGCGTCGTGGTCTGCGGGGCGTTGCCCTGCCGGCCCTGGGGCTTTGTGTGGCGATGATGGCGCTGCCCGGGGTTAGTGAGGCGGGCCCCCGTGAACAAGCCGCGCGCATGCACGCTCGCCTGACGGGTGTACCGCCGACCGAGGCCGTTCTGTCCGCCATGGCCGCGGATATTCAAAGCGGTAACTTCGTGGGCGCGGCCTACATCGCCATGCAAAACGATAACTTTTACTCGGTAGTGTTAAAAAACTTCGCCATGCCCTGGACTAACCGGGCACAAACTCAGTTCGCACCGTTGAATGACTACGTGGCCACCGTCATTGGCATGGTGCGTGATGACGTACCCTTCAATACGCTGTTATCGGCGGACCTACTCTACACCGGTGCCGCCAATCTCGGCCTGCCCGCCTACTCCAACAGCGGCAATGACCATTACGCGGCTTTAGAGGCCAGTGGCGCACGTTTATCCGACCCGGCGGTGCTGGTCAGTCACACGCAGTCATCCATCACCGGGCTACCGGCCGCCGCCACCGCCGGGGTCATGACGACCCGCGCAGCCGCACAGGCATTTTTTGTACTGGGTACAAACCGGGCGATGTTTAGGTTCACCTTTATTAATCATATGTGCCATGACCTCGATGACGTCATGGATACCGCGCAGCCTCCCGATCGCATCCGCCAGGATGTCAGCCGCAGTCCGGGCGGCGATAGCCGCGTTTTCTTGAACAACTGCATTGGTTGCCATGCTGGGATGGACCCCATGGCTCAGGCCTTTGCTTATTACGACTTCGTTTACACCTCGGATCCGGCGACCGGTGCTCTTCAATACACCGCCGGTAAGCCAGCGGCGAAGTACTTTCACAACAACACCACGTTTCCGTCTGGGTTTGTAACGCCCGATGACAGCTGGGCTAACCGTTGGCGCTCAGGCCCTAATTCGGTGCTGGGCTTCAACAGCACCTTACCCGGCTTCGGTACCGGCGCGAAGTCTTTAGGTGCTGAGCTGGCCAACAGCACGGCCTTTGCGCAATGTCAGGTGACTAAAGTGTTTAACGCGGTGTGTTTGCGTCCGCCGTCAACCTCGGCCGATCAGTCCGCGGTGGCTGGCATCGTGGCTACGTTTCAGCAGGGCTACAAATTAAAGCGCGTCTTTGCCGATGCTGCCTCGTATTGCAGCGGCAGTTAAGAGGACCATCCCATGACACTGTTGGTTACCCGCCTTAACACGCTATGCAGCCTGGGTTTGTTATTCGTCCTCACCGCCTGCGGTGGTGGTGGCAGCGTGAGTCCTACCACAAACCCTAACCTGACCACTCCCACCGCCAGTGTGTACTCCGGTCCGGCCGCGGCCAGTGCCGACGTGCAGGCCTTTCAGACCAGTCTTTGGTCTAACTTACGGGCCACCGGGGGTTGCGGTAACTGTCATGTGCAGGCACAGCAGTCTCCGAGCTTTGTGCGTACCGATGACATTAATTTAGCTTACCAGGCGGCTAACACCGTTGTTGATCTGACCAACCCATCCAACTCTTTGATGGTTGCTAAAGTAGCCGGTGGCCACCATTGTTGGCTGGCTTCTAACTCCGCCTGTGCGGATCAGATTACCGCATGGATCACCTTATGGGCGAGTGCGACCCATACCGCGGCTCCCGCGGTTATCAAGTTGCAGGCACCCCCGATTCACAGTGCCGGTGGCAGCCGCCAGTTCCCGGTGAGCAGCAGTACCTTTGCTACGACCATCTATCCGATAGTCAGTCAGTACTGCGTGCGTTGTCATGCCTCGACCGCTGCGGTGCCTCAGTCGCCGTTTTTTGCTGATCCTAACGTGGGTGTGGCGTACCTGGCGGCTCAGCCGAAGATTGATCTGAATACGCCGGCGAATGCGCGCTTAGTCGTGCGACTGCGCGATGAGTTTCATAACTGCTGGGACAACTGCGCCAACAATGCCGCGTCTATGCTGACGGCTGTGCAGAACCTGGCGGGGTCTATTGCACCAACCGCGCTGCCCACCCGTTGGGTCACTTCAAAAGCGTTAACGCTCTACGAGGGCACGGTAGCCGGTGGCGCCGGTCGTTATGAAGGCAGTTTGATCGCTAAATACGAGTTTAAAACCGGGACCGGTTTGGTGGCCTACGATACCAGCGGTGTAGAGCCCTCGGTGGATCTGAACTTCTCGGGTAACGTGAATTGGGTCGGTGGCTGGGGCGTCACTATAGGTGCCGGAGGCAAGTTGCAAGGCACCAGCCAGGCCAGCGCGAAGCTGTATAACCAAATCACCGCCAGCGGCGAGTACACCATTGAAGCCTGGGCGGCACCAGCTAACGTGGCACAAACTGATGCGGTTCTGGTGGGTTACTCCGCGGGTCCGTCGGCCCATAACTTTGAGATGACTCAAAGTATGTACAACTACAATTTTCTGGCACAAAGCTCTAAGACCAATGCGATGGGTAGCCCGGCGCTGTCCACCGCCACGGCGGCCATGGTGGCCCAAGCCACCTTGCAGCACATCGTGATGACCTATGACGCGATTAACGGTCGGCAGATTTACGTGAACGGCAACTTGGTCGCGTCGGGTGATGCGCAAAAAGGCGGCGATTTTAGCGCCTGGGATAACACCTTTGCCTTAGTGCTGGGCAATGAGATCTCCAATAACCATACCTTTAACGGCACGCTGCGCTTGGTGGCGATCTACAACCGCGCTCTGACACCGGCGCAAGTGCAGCTGAACTACAACGCCGGTGTCGGTGAAAAGTATTTCTTGCTCTTTAACGTCAGTGATCAGGTCGGTGTGCCGGATGCTTACGTGGTGTTCACGGTCAGCCAATACGACAGCTACGCCTATTTGTTCGAAAACCCGAGTTTTCTGGTTTTAAATGCCACGGCTGCGACCACCGCCCCGACCTTTACGCTGAAAGGCATGCGCCTGGGCTTAAACGGCCAGGAAGCGGCGGTAGGTCAGGCTTATTCCACGCTCAACCTCACGCTCAGTGGCGCCGGCGCGCTCAGCGGGTTTGGGCTGCCGATATCCAACATCGGCACGATCGTGCCGATTTCCCAAGGACCGGGATCGGATTTGTTCTTCTTAACCTTTGAGCAGTTAGGTTCAGCTACCAACGTGCGGGTGCCGGTCAGTTACACCGCGTTACCGCCGCCGGTGGTGCCAGCCCCAGCCGACATTGGTATTAAGAACTACGCGCGCATTAACGCCACGATGGCCACGCTTACCGGCGTGGACCCCACCACACCGGCGGTGGCGAACTTGTACAGCTCGCTGCAGCAGTCGTTACCGCCTACCGATAGCTTTACCGAGTTTGCCGCATCCCATCAGGTGGCGATCTCACAGCTGGCCATTGAGTATTGCGATGCCTTGGTCAGTGATTCGGTGGCAGGCCCGGCCTTTTTCCCGGGCGTGAACTTTGCTGCCGATCCGAGTGTGGGTTTAGCTAATAGTGCTAACACCGTGATCAGTCCGTTGCTGCAACGGGTGTTGGGATCGAACTTAAACAGCGCTCCGATGCAGTCCTCGGTCAGCGCAGAGTTAAGTACCCTGATTACCAAGCTGTCAGCCTGCAGTCCAAATTGTCCGGCGGGTCGTACCGCGGTCGTTGTAAAAGCCGTCTGTGCTGCCGTACTAGGCAGTGCCGCGACGGCGGTGGAGTAGCGCTATGTGGATACGTCGTCGTGGTCCGCGTGAACTAAAACTCAATGAGCCCATTCGTCATGAAGCCGCCCACAAACGGCCAGTGACCCGTCGGGACTTTCTGGCGCAAAGTCTGATCGGTGGTAGTGCAACGGTGGTGGGACCCACGCTGGCTGGATTGCTGGCGGCCAATCCGGCCCTGGCGCTGGATTCGGATATTGCGGCGCTTAAGTCCGCCTGCGGTGTAGTCCCGGGTGCGGATAAGATTCCGTTTATCGCCTTTGATTTAGCCGGTGGGGCGAACCTGGTGGGTTCTGAAGTGCTGGTCGGGCAGTCCGGCTTGCAAAGTAATTTCTTATCGGTGGCCGGCTACGGCTTACAAGGTTTGCCACCGAGCATGGTGCCGCAAAGTGGCTCGACGATGAGTTTTGTGGATAGCAGCTTAGGGTTGCTGTGGCATTCGGATGGCGCGATTTTGCGCGGTATTAAAACCCGCGCCGCCGCATCGACCCAAGCGGGTGTTAACGGCGCGGCGATTCCGGCGGTCTCGCAGAACGACACCTCGATTAATCCGCATAACCCCATGTATGGCATCGCTATGGCCGGTGCTAACGGCCAGTTGTTGCGGCTGATTGGTACCGATGCAACGCCCTCGGGCGGCAACTCCGCCGCACCCGCCGATGAGCTCATTGCGGCCTGGACGCCCAGCGTTATCACCAGCGGTGCCTCCTCGGCGGGTCTGGTTAACACCGGCTTGCTCACTCAGCTACTTGCCCCTACGGATGCAGTGTCTGTCTTGGAATCGATGTATCGGATTTCAGCGATGAAGATGAGTGCGGTGAGCACTCAGCTGGCCAACGATACGGCGGTTAAGCAAGCGGCGAGCTGCAATTACGTGAAAGCGGCCGCGCTGGCCGAGCAGTTTCCTAACGCGTCAGTTTTAAATCCGGATTTAGATCCCTTGATCGTCGATCAAAGTACGGCACGCGGTTCGGGGATCTTCGGGCAGGATGAGTATCAGGCCAGTCGCGACCTGCAAAAAACAGCTGCTGTGATGAAGCTGGTGGTCAACGGCTTCGCCGGTGCTGGAACCGTGCAGTTATCGGGCTTTGATTATCACGGTCAGGGTCGAGCGACCGGCGAAGTACGCAATTTTAATGCGGGTGTGTGCATTGGCGCCTGCTTGGAGTATGCCGCGCGGGTTAAGCGGCCTTTGATGATCTATGTGTTTAGTGATGGTGGCATCAACGCCAACATGACCGTCGACAACAGCGTGAACGGTCGGGGTAAATACATGTGGCAGGGCGATAACGGTCAGGTCACCGCGCCCTTCTTTTTAATTTACAACCCGAACGGACGTACTCAGGCTATTCGCAATCAGATTGGCTCGATGACTGCCGCGGGCAGCATTGATACCGGCTCCAGTCCGGCCGCAAACTCTGTGAATCTTCTGGTGCAAACGGTCATGCTCAATTACATGGCACTGCACGGTGAGCAAAATAACTTCTTCAACGCCTTGACCAGTAACGGTGCAACGCCAGGGTTATTTACAGAGCAATACGGCAGCCTGATTGCGTTTCCCCCTATTGTGAGCGGTAAGGTATAGCTCTTTGCGAAGGTTCACGACGGATACGATAGCTTCTAGTCTGATCGACTTTGAATGCCCGTCCTGTCGACGGGCAAAACTGGTTAACCTCAACGCGCAGCTTGCGTGTCCGGCCTGCCAAACACGCTACCCGCGCCTAGCCGGCATGCCCTGGCTTTTTGCGCAGCCCTCCTTACACCTAGGCGAGTGGCAAAACCGATTGCATCGCTATTTAGAGGAGTTTCGCTTCGCGCTATCGCAGTCGAGCCTTGAGCTGCAAAATCAGGATTTGCACTCGGCCACTCGCGCGCGGTTGACTGTCTTAAGCACCGGCTACGCCACCCAAATTCAGGCGGTGAGCCAGCTATTAGAGCCGTTAGCGATTCATCCATCGGTCGCGGCAGCGCCGGTGTTAGAGGCGTTTGGCGCACGTCTGCCGCGCTCGCAGGATCTGCATTCTTACTACGTGAACCTGCATCGCGATTGGGCGTGGGGTGACGAGGAGTCGGCATTAAGCTTATCAGCCGTGCTTGCGGCCATCCCGTCTGCACAGTTAAACGATCCTACATTAAGGGTGTTGATACTCGGTGCGGGGGGTTGCCGGCTAGCGCGCGACTTGCATCAGGCTAGCGCGTGGTCACGCACGATAGCCCTGGATATTAATCCACTGCTGTTTTTGGTCGCCCAGAAGGTGCTTAACGGCGAATCGGTGAGCCTGTGTGAGTTTCCTATCGCACCGCGCGAGTTGAACGATCATGCCAGGATGCGGGTATTGCAGGCGCCCGGGCCTACGCGCGACGGATTGGAATTAGTCTTTGCCGATGCCTGTGACGCACCCTTTGCCGCACAACAGTTTGATTTAATCATCACCCCGTGGCTGATTGACATCATCAGCGATCCGTTGCCGTCGTTTGCCGCGCGCATGAACCGCTTACTGCGCGAGGGCGGGCGGTGGGTTAATTTTGGGTCGGTCAGTTTCACCGCTAATGAACCGCAGTGGCGCTGGGGCAGCGATGAGGTGCGCGAGCTGCTGCATGATCAGGGTTTTAGGATTGATTACGATCAAAACACGATCCTGCCCTACATGCGCTCGCCGGCCAGTCGGCACTCCCGCCTGGAGGAGGTGTGGACCTTAGGTCTGCAAAAGACGCACACCGTGGCGGCGCCATTGCCAGCCGAGGTTTTGCCAGCCTGGTTGCGTGACCCGACCGTTCCCATCCCTAAGCAGGCGAGCCTGGATCTGACGGCCACCGCGAGTCGGCTGCAGGCCTTTGCGCTTACCCTGATCGACGGGCAGCGCTGTGCGGCGGATCTGGCGCGCTTTTTGGTGGAGCAGCAGTTATTGGGTCCAGAAAGTGCGTTAGCCGCGGTGCGTGGCCTGTTGTTGCGGGTCTACGAGAGCGCACGCTGCAGTGCGCCATAAAAAACGCCCGGGCGGGCGCTGTCATTTTGCAGACTTAGACTTTCGGCTAGACTGACTGTCGGGGCTTTCTTTATTCCCTTACGGAGTTTTTCTATGCGGCGATCTCTTTCCTGGCTGGCAGGCCTCGCGCTGACTTTAAGCGCCATCACGGCCGGGGCTGCACCCATGCTCGTGCAAACCCAAACGCGTATACACGCCGGTCCTAGCACCGATTACCCGGCCATCGGCCTGATGAACCCGGGCACTCAGGTCGAGGGCTTTGGGTGCACCACGGATTATTCGTGGTGTGACGTGCAGTGGGGTGATGTGCGCGGTTGGGTGTTCGCACCGCATCTTTACGTGGATTACCAGGGCCGTCCCTCAACGGTGGCCACTGTCGGAGCAATTGTCGGTATCGGTATCCTGGCGTTCAGCGTCAACGAGTACTGGAACCGCTATTACGTGGGGCGCCCGTGGTACGGCAATTACTACAACCATTGGGCGCATCGGCCACCGCCGCCGCGCTGGCCGCCGCATTACCACCGTCCGCCGCATTACGGCCGACCACCACCACCACCACACGGTGGTGGCTACCGTCCGCCACCGCCACCGCCGCATGGTGGGCACCGTCCGCCGCCACCGCCGCCGCCACGACCACCGCTATCGAACGGCAACCATTTCGGTCCGCCTTCGGGAGGCGGCAGGCCGCCGATGGGAGGCTCTTCAGGTGGTGGCCCACGCCCGCCGATGGGAGGTCCGTCCGGTGGTGGCCGTCCGCCCGGTGGTCCTACAACTCGGTAGAGGATCTTGCCCGGACTTTCGCCGTAACGGCTAGAGTCCGGGCCCTGTACCTTAGCTTTGTTTGTGCAGTCGCCACGGCTGGGCCGTGCTTTTTTATCAGGTGGAATCATGTCAAAGAGTAAAACGCTGGCATTGGCCATAGGCTTAATGCTTACGGCGACCGTAGCCGCACCGGCGAGCGCCGCTACCCGACTTTACGAGCACGGCGATATTTTGACGATGCAAGGTGATCAACCGCAGTACGCGCAGAGTCTCGTTGAGCGCGATGGTGTGATCGTCTATGTGGGTGATGAGGCGGGTGCCCGGCGTTTTAAAAATGCCAAGACAAAGGTGGTCGATCTTAAGGGTAAAACGTTATTGCCCGCCTTTATCGATACCCACAGCCACATCATGGATTATCAGGGTTCCTTAGAGTTTGCGGCTTTAAGCCCACCGCCTATTGGTGGTGTGAAGAAGATTTCGGATATCACCGATGCGCTGCACGCCTTGCAGGCTCGGATGCATCTGCCCCCCACGGCTTGGCTGCAGGGTCGTGGCTATGATCCGGACTTTTTAGACGAGCATCGTCATCCGACGGCGGCTGATTTGGATGTGGCCTTTCCTAACACGCCGGTGGTGATTGTTCATGCGTCTGGACACATGTTGGTTGCTAATACAGCGGCCTTGCGTGCGGCCGGTGTGTCAGCCGCCACCGCCGATCCTTCCGGTGGCACCTTTGTGCGTAAGGCAGGTACCAACGAGCCTGAGGGGTTAGTGCAGGAAATGGCGATGATGGCGTTCGCACCCTTTTTAATGGCCGAAAAGCCGATGCCGCACCAGATGGCGTTGTTACGCCAGGCTCAGGATGAATACCTAAAGCACGGTGTGACCACAGCCCAGGACGGATTGTCTCTGCCGTTGAACTTGCAAGTGCTGCAATTTGCAGCCGATCACCACGAGTTGAAGATGGACGTGGTGTCGTTACCGGCCTTTACGATGGCCAAAGAGGTGGTAGGTACCGGCAAGATTCGTTGGGGCCAGTACGACAATCATCTTAAGTACGGTGGACTAAAAATCGCCGTTGACGGTTCGCCGCAGGGTAAGACTGCCTTTTTGACGCAGCCGTATCTGACACCCGTGCCGGGTTGCGATCAGGATTGCCGGGGTTTTGCCAACATGACCCAGGATGAAGTGAATCAACTTTTCATGCTGACCTACCGTAATCACGTACAGCTTTGGTCACACTGCAACGGTGATGCAGCGATCGACATGATGATTAAGGGGCATGAGGCGGCCGTGGCGGAGTTGGGTGATGCTGATCGCCGCACCGTGATCATCCACTCCCAGATCATGCGTCCGGATCAGTTGCAGACCTATCAAAAGGAAGGTCTGTGGCCAACGTTTTTCAGCAACCACACTTTTTACTGGGGTGATCAGCATTTAGCCAACTTGGGTGCCGAGCGAGCCGGCTTTATTAGCCCGTTGCGTAGCGCACTGGCCTTGGGTATCAAGGCGTCCAATCACACCGATAATATCGTGACTCCGATTGATCAGATGATGGTGCTTTGGTCATCGGTGAACCGACTGTCGCGTTCGGGCGTGGTGGTGGGCGCGGATGAGCGAATTTCGCCGTATCAAGCTTTGCAGACGCTAACCAGCAACGCGGCGTACTTTTACTTTGAAGAAAACAGTAAAGGAACGCTGACCCAGGGCAAGCGAGCCGATTTAGTAATTTTGGATCGTAATCCGCTGAAGGTAGCTGCGATGGATCTTAAGACGATCCGCGTGATGCAAACCATCAAGGACGGTCGAGTGGTGTTTGATTCCACGCGCGTCGTCGGCAGCAAATAACGCAGGGTGTGACCGCAGGCTTACGCTAACCGTGCGCTAAAATCAGGGCCTGCATGGGTCCTGTGGTCGACTTGATCTAAAGGTTATGCGTATTCAAACGTCTTTCACGCTCAAAATCTCGCAGCGCACGCGCATGCTGAGACGTTTTGGCGTGAGCTTTAGGCGGCTATGGCCACGGCTGACGGTTATCGGGTTATGTCTGGCCTGCGCCAGTGCCCAGGCGCAGATACGGGTGGAAGTGGAGGGCCTGGCGCCTGAGCTTAAAACGAACGTTTTGGCTTTTTTAAGTTTGAGTCGCTACGAGACCCTAACGGATCTGGATGAGGGCTTAGTAGGCCGCTTGCAAAGCCGGGCGCAAGGTGAAATCGGTCAGGCGCTGCAGCCCTTTGGGTTTTATGAGCCTAAGGTGACCGGTACGCTCACCAAAGAGGGTGCTATCTGGGTGTCTCGCCTTACCGTTGACCCGGGTGCTCCGGTGATCTTGGTACAAGCCGATGTCAGCCTGCACGGTAGCGGCGCACAGGACCCGGTGATCACCGAAGGTCTCAATGCAGCTCCCCTCACAACGGGAACAGCGCTTAATCATTTGGCGTATACGCGACTCAAAGCCGAGTTGTTACGCCGCGCCTACGCGCGGGGTTATCTGGATGCGCAGTGGCTGGTCAGTGAGTTGAGCGTGGACAGCCAGGCTCACGAGGCGCGTGCGCATTTGAGCCTGCAAACCGGTGAGCGTTATCGATTCGGTGAGGTGAGCATAGATCAACCCATGCTTAAGCCTGACTTGATGCGGCGTTACGTCAGTTTTTCCAAGGGCGACTGGTTTGATTCCAATGCGTTATTAAAGACCCAGTTTGCATTAGATGATTCTGCTTACTTCGGCGACGTTCAAGTGCGTCCTGCTGAGCGTGATCACAATCAGCTCACGGTACCGGTAAGCATTACCGCCACGGCGCCGAAGCGTAACAAGTACACCTTTGGCGCGGGCTATTCC
Source organism: uncultured Pseudomonadota bacterium (assembly GCA_903828595.1). GTDB lineage: Bacteria > Pseudomonadota > Gammaproteobacteria > Steroidobacterales > Steroidobacteraceae > CAIKMS01. Next base: position 93,409 of record CAIKMS010000008.1, read on the forward strand.
ACTGATCAGAGCTGGCGCGTTACCGGTACCTGGGAGAGTCGGATCCTCAATGATTCGGGGCATCGCTTTCGTTTAGATACGGCCGTGGGCAGTAACGCGCAAAGCTACGGGGCGAGCTACACCATTCCCGTAGGCAATCCCGTGTTGGAAAAAATTGAGCTGGGGGCTACCCAGTCCTATGCCTCGCCTGGCAACGTGCATTCGATCGCAACGATTTTGCACAGCGGGCTGACGCAGGTCCGTGGTGCCTGGCAGTACGTGCCCTCGTTGGACGTGGCCCATACGGTCAGTGATGTCGCACCGCTGCCTATCACCCAGACGGTGGTAGTGCCGGGGCTGGTGATTGCTCAGGTGCCTAAGGGATTTTTGAGTAATTCCTCCAGTCAGACCAGCATTATCGGCTCCACTCCAGGGGCTTTGGCGCTGCCGGGTAACAGCCAAAACGTCGTCGGTGGTGGTTTTTATGCAGAGATCTTAGGCTCGGCAGAGGCTTTCCATTCAGACTTAAGTTTTTTGCAGTTGCGGGTACGTGATGAATGGCGCTACGCCCTGGCGTCGCGTTGGCGCCTGCTGTTAAGGGGCGAGGTGGGTCTAACCATCGTGCGGGATTTTGATCAGTTACCCGTTAACTATCGCTTCTTCGCCGGCGGCGATCAGTCCGTGCGCGGATATGCCTATCAATCGCTGTCCCCGGTGGATCAAGCCGGCGAAAAGGCCGGCGGTAAAGATCTGTTGGCGTTATCCACCGAAGTGGATCGTGAGATCACCTCAAAGTTTGCGCTGGCGGTGTTTGTCGACGGCGGCAATGCCATCATGCATTTTGGACAACCGTTAGCTTATGGCGCGGGTGTGGGTGTGCGCTTTCGATTGCCCTTTTTGAGCATGGGTGTGGATATCGCCAAACCGTTATCCAACGGTGGCGGCAGCCCGCGGCTGCACCTGAATATTTCACCGGTGTTCTGATGGCCTATCAAGCGGTGCGTCGGTGGCTGAAACGGTTAGGGGTAGGGCTTACCGTCTTGACCTTGCTGCTTTTAGCACTGGCTTACGGCCTTACATCGACCGAAGTGGGCTTTCGCTATCTGTTGACGCTCACTAAGGCCATACCTGGCGTGTCCTTGAGCTTTACTGAAGTGTCCGGCACGCCCGCCCAGGGGCTGTTGGTCCAGGAACTGATCATCGATCAGGAGCGTGTGCAGATACGGATTGACCAACTGAACGCTCGCATCAGTCCCATGGCGTTGCTGACCGGTGGTATTCACCTGATACAAAGCCAGGCGCAATCGGTCCTGGTCATCGTTAAGCCCGGGCCCCATCCGCACGATCCGCGCCCGCCGCAGTTTATGCCGCTGGGCTGGCGTGTCGTGGTGGATCGATTAATGATTAAGCAGCTATCCGTACAAAGTGGCCAGAGTCACTGGATGGATGCCAAGGATCTGCAGGCTAAGCTGCGGGTGACGGCGTACGAGCTTGGCTTTTCGCAAACCCAATGGGATGCCGGTACGTATCAGCTGGCTACTGCCGGTACTTTGAAGGCGGCCTCACCGATGACGGTGCGCGCGAACGTTAATTTGCGTCTGCGGGTGAGTGACCAGCCTGTAGCCCTTGCTGGTCAGATTGGTGGTGATCTTAATCAACTGAAGCTAGAGGCGCACCTGCAGCAGCTTCAGCAGGTGGGTTTTGCGGGTGTGCTGGATCTTCGGGCTGAGCCGGTGCTTTGGGGTGGGTTTAACATCAAGGTGCGCGATTTATCACCGTGGCTCACCTCGTCCGCCTTAGGGGCCATTCAGTCGCAATTAAGCCTGCACACCAATTTCCATGACTTTACGCTCAGCGGTCCGCTGCGTGCGGCGGCCCTGTCGGAAAAGCCCGGAGCCTTGGAGGTGGCCGGTCGGTATGACTACCCGCAGCTGATGTTGCGTCGAGTGGCGTGGCAGGCCGGCGGTTCAGGGCCGTCATTCGATTTAGTCGGTGACCTGCACTTGGCCCCTAAAGTGGATGCGGATCTTACGCTGCGTTGGGCTAGGCTGCGCTGGCCGTTGTCCGGCGCGCAGACGCTAAGCAGTGAGCAGGGACAGATACGCCTTAAAGGCGCTGAACCCTGGGCCATCGATCTACAGTCACAGCTTTCCGGGCCGTCGCCTTGGGCCGCGCAACTGGCCGGACAGGCGATGCTTTATCGCGATCGTATCGATGTGACGCAATTTTCGGCCCGCTCCGCGCAAGGCCAGCTAGCCTTAAAGGGTGTGGCTGCTTTTGATGATAAGGCGCTATGGCAAGGCCAGGTTTCGCTGCAAAATTTCGATCCCGGGCCGTTTAATCACGCACTACGCGGGCGACTGGCGCTGAGTCTGCAGGCTCAAGGGCAGGGCTACACGCCACTACGATCCTTACAGGCCCAAGTGACTCAGCTAACCGGTAGCGTGCAGGGTAAGCCGGTCAGCGGCGGCGGGACGGTGAGTCTGCAGGCCGGCGTGTGGCAGGTGTCGAATGCGCATCTGACGCTGGCCTCGTTGAGTGCTGCAGGGCAGGGTCGATGGGGTGCGGGCGTGATGGAGTGGTCTGGCCAAGGCGAGCTTAGTAAGGCCAGTGATTTTCTCAGCGATGCAGCGGGCAGCTTAAAACTGCAGGGCCATTACCGGGCCTCAGCCAGCACCCAACAGTTCATGGCGCGCGCCACGGGTCGTGACTGGCGACTGGCAGATAATAGGCTGCACGCGGTGGACCTGCAGGCGGATCTGGACAGCCAGGGCCCAGGCGAATCGCACTTAAACCTGTTGGCACAGGGCGCTCAGATCGGTGCTCAAAAAATCGATCGTCTCGTGCTGCAGGGTGACGGTTTAGCCGAGCTGCACCATTGGCAGTTAGCCGTGCAGTCCGCGCAGCAGCACCTGACTGCCGCGGCACACGGATCGTATAACCCGAGGCTGCGAACTGAACAGTTACAGGTGTCTGAGTTGTCGGTGGCAGCGACACCCGGCGCGCCTTACACGTTGGTCGCGCCTGCTGTTTGGGTAATCAGTCCACACCAGGTGGTGATGGCATCGACCTGTCTGCAGGCAACGCCTGCCCAAACCTGTTTGGATCTGAACTGGGAAGCCGGTGCGGCTTGGTCGCTGCACAGTCAGTGGTCGCAGCTGCCGTTGAGTTTATTTGCGGGTCACTTACCGGCGACGATGCAGGTGCAAGGGTCGCTGTCCGGGCGGTTGTCGGCGCAGGGGGTCGGGGCTGATGTCCATGTGGCTGACCTGCAGGCTAATTCCGAGGCAGTGCAGATCAGCTACGCTTTGAGTGCGGGTCGAACGTCGCAAATTGAAGTGCGCTCGGCTGATCTGGGCGCCCATCTGGAGGCTAACGAGGCCCGTGTTAACGCCCACCTGACGACTACGCAGGACTCCACGCTGCAGTTAAGCGCTGTGGCTGATCGTACGCCCGGCCACGCTTTAGGGGAGGCACTCTTGCACGGTGATGTGCAGGCCCGTTCACACGAAGTGGATTTTTTACCGCTATTCATTCCGCAACTGGATCGTGTGGCCGGACAGTTAACGGCTGATCTCACGCTGGGTGGTCAGATCCAAGCGCCGCTGCTGGGCGGGTCTTTATCCTTGGAGCACGGCGAGGCGGATGTTTATCTGAGTAACTTAAAGCTACGCCAAATCCACGGTGAGGTCGCACTGCACGACTCTGCCTTAGACTTGAAAGCACACGCACAAATTGGCACCGGTCAACTGGATACGGACGGTTCGCTGCAATGGTCGCAGGGTCAACCATCGGGCAGCTTGCACGTAACCGGTAATCAGTTGTTGTTGGCAGACCTGCCAGAGTTGCGGGTGGTAGCCTCCCCCGATGTGAAATTAGATCTAAAAGGCACGCGGCTTAAGATCACCGGTGACGTCAAGGTGCCCTCGGCGCGCATAGCGCCCCGCGACCTATCCAAGGCGGTGAGCGTCTCTCCTGACCAAGTCCTTGTTGGACGCCAGGCCGGTGCGGCCACCACGCCGTGGGATATCGATACGCAGATTAAGTTATCGCTGGGGCCTGACGTGAAACTGCAGGCCTATGGCGTCAGCGGTTTAGTGCAGGGCACGCTCGCCATGAGTGCTAAAAACAACGCACTGGTCACCGGTGCTGGCGAGTTAGAAATCAAGGACGGGCATTATCTAGCCTATGCCCGCGAGTTGGATATCGAGCACGGCCGACTGTTGTTTGGTGGAGGTTCGGTAGATGACGCTGGATTGGATATCCGGGCCTCTAAAAAACTCCCGGGCTATAAAGCCGGCGTCAACGTACACGGCACCCTGCAGGCGCCGCAGTTGTCGTTCTTCTCGGATCCCTCGCTGCCGCAAAGTCAAATCGCCTCCCTGTTGATTGTCGGTTCCACCACCGATGCACAGGGCGGTGCGGGCAGTCTTTTAGCCGCACAGGGCAGTGCCATGCTGGTGGGCGATTACGCTCGGCAGGTGGGTATAGACCAGATGACCGTGGAATCTGATGCGACCAATGGCACCGCACTGGTCTTGGGCAAGTTTTTGTCGCCGCGGCTCTACGTGAGTTACGGCATCAGCCTCGCCCAGGCCATTAACACGTTGAAGCTACGCTATACCATAGGGGATAGTTGGGTCTTGAACACCGAAAGTGGATTGATGCACAGCGCGGATATTCAGTACAGCTTTCAGCGTTAAAACAAATCCGGTCTCGTCTGACCTGTCGCTAACTGGCAACGTCTTTTGCGTTGACACCCCTAGGGGCCTGTGCGAGCTTAAAGCTGCTCTAAACGAAGTCACGTGCTGAGCTGGAGCGACGTCCGTCACGCCTTAAGTTAAGCGTGGCTGGCGGATACCGTGCAGAAAGTCACACCGCGTAAGCAGGCGAGCGGCGTGGCTTTCGTTAAGGGTTGCCAGTAGCAATCAGCGTACGGTGATAAGGGTTTGCGTATCGCACGAGGTCTGCTGAATGGCTCAGGTCTGTAGCACTAGTCGTCATCGCGCGCCGGCCTTGGGGCTGAGGCGGTTAAGCTTAAGTTTGCTGATCGTGGCGTGTCTGGCGGGTTCAGCGACAGCCGAAAAGGTTGATGACGCCGTGTTGGATCGCGTGGCGGCTGATTTTGCGTTGCCCACCCTCAATGGACCCAACATTCGTTTGTCGGAGGCGCGCGGCGAGGTTGTTTTGCTGAGTTTTTGGAGCAGCTGGTGTGGCGGCTGCCGCGCCGCGCTTACCCGCAGTGGTGAGCTCGCTACGACCTACCGGTCGGCTGGGCTGCGCGTGATCGGCGTTAACCTGGATGAAGATCGAGCGCGTGCCCAGGCCTTTGCGCAACGCTATCCCAGTGATTATAGCCAGGCGCTGGATGTGAAGAAGTCTGTCGCTGAGGCTTATCGCATCTCCAGCCTGCCTTATTTCGTGCTGATCGATCGTAATGGTGTAACTCGCTTTGTGCAGTCTGATGCCTTGGGCTTAGACAACGATTCGCTGATCAAAAAACTGCGTAGCCTACTCAACGAGTAGTGCTGGATGAAGGTTGGCTTCGGTGACCTTCTGGAAGGAATTGTAGAGAGCCTTGGGCTTTGAAGGACACAGACATGCGCTTAAGTGGATGGCTTTCTAAACTATGGGTACTGGGCGTTTTGGTCTTAGGCGCGGGCGGGTATACCGCCTGCGCACAGTCTGACGCTAAGCCGACTGTAGAGGCTTCAACCTCGGCTAAAAGTCTGGATGCTGAAGTACAAAGCGTCAAAAAAGACGTCATTGATTTAAATCGTGATCTGTTCATCCTCGAAGAAGAGTTGCTGTTTCCTGCCAACACTCAAGTGGCGGTTTATCTGTCTTTGGATGTAGGAACGTACTTCGCGTTGGATTCCGTGCAGCTGAAAGTGGATAACAAGGAAGTCAGTAACTACTTGTATACCGAGCGTGAAGTCGATGCGCTTAATCGCGGCGGCGTGCAGCGCCTGTACTTGGGTAATCTCAAAGTAGGTAAGCACGAAATTGTGGCGCTGTTCGTTGGTCAAGGACCGCATGAAAGGGATTATCGGCGCGCTGCGAAGTTGAACTTTGAAAAGGGCGTCGGTGCCAAGTATCTGGAATTAAAGATTTCCGATCGGGTACAGGCACAAGAGCCCGAGTTTGTGATTAAGGAGTGGGAGTGAGTCTAGCTCCGGCTGTGCGCCAGATGGCTAGGCCGTGGGCGTTGGCTGCTGCGGTACTGTTTAGTGCCGTGGGTTGCGCGCAGGCTCAGTCAGCCGTGGTAGCTGCACCGGCGCTCGCGCCGGTAGAGATCTTAGACCTGCCGTATGGCGATGTGCTGTTTCACTTCTATCAGGAGGATTACTTCGAGGCCTTGACTCGGCTGCAGGCGGCGTCCTTGCGAGCAGGCTTAGCCCATCACGCGGCGGATGCCCAGCTGCTGGAAGGGGCCCTATACCTATCGTTGGGTCAACATCGCGAAGCCGGTGAGATTTTTGCTCAGGTGTTGGGTCAGCCTAACGTTCCGGTCGCCGTGCGTGATCAGGCGCGCTTTTATTTGGGCAAGGTGCGCTACCAGCGAGGTTATTTCGACGAAGCCATTGAGGTGCTGAATCAGCCCTCTGGGCATAGCCTGCCTGCTGATCGTGAGTCAGAGCGACGTTTGGTGCTCGCTGAGGCACTGATGGCTAAGGGTCAAAACGAGCAAGCGGTAAGCACGCTGGCTAACCTAACCGGCTCGCCGGCCTGGATGGCTTACGTGCGCTTTAACCGCGGCGTGGCCTTAATCCGTAGTGGTCAGACCGATGCGGGTGTAGCAGAGCTCGACGCGGTCGGTCGCTCGGGCTTGAGTGGCTCAGAGGGTGCGGCTTTGAAAGATAAAGCCAATCTAGCGGCCGGTTATGCCCTGATTCAGGCTAATTTGCCCGCCCGTGCTTTGCCTTATCTGGAGCGTGTACGCCTCGAAGGGCCGCTATCCAGTCGGGCGCTGTTAGGGGCGGGTTGGGCCCAAAGTGCTACCGGCGATAGTCTGGGCGCCTTGACGCCGTGGTTGGAGTTGCGCGGCCGCAGTCTGCTCGATGCCGCCGTTCAGGAGAGCTACCTGGCAGTGCCCTATGCTTACACGCAATTAGGGGCTCAAGCCGAAGCGGCGCGTTACTACCAAGAAGCCGTCACGCAATTCACTGCGGAATCGGCGCGTATCGATCAGTCCATCGAAGCTATTAAGTCAGGCGCGCTGATCGAAACCTTGCTGGCACACGATGGTAAGGGGGATATGAGCGGGGGCTGGCAGTTAAATGCGTTACCAGACTCACCGCAGTCGCGCTACCTGCATTACCTGTTGGCCAGCCACGAGTTCCAGGAATCACTCAAGAACTATCGCCAGTTACAGTATTTATCGCACAACGTGGCGGTCTGGACTGAGAATCTTCAGGCCTATGAGAACATGATCAGCACGCGACGCGCTCGTTACAGTCAACAAAGCGAGCTGGTGCAAAGTCGCCTGACGAATAACCAGACCGATAGCCTGCGCACCCGTACTCAAGCCTTGCAGTCGCGACTGTCTGCCGCGCAAAGAAGTCACGACGTTGAGGCCTTAGCGACCGCCCAGGAACAAGAACGCTACCAACAGATAGAGGCCCTGCAGTTACTGGCTGAACAGTCCGGTGACGAGGACGCTGAAGAGGCCCGTGCCAAGTTGAAGTTGATGAAAGGCGTGGTGACCTGGCAAATGGAGACGGCCTATAAGGCGCGGGAGTGGGTTGCCCAGAAAGATCTGCGCGAGACTAACCAGAGCCTGCGCGAGGCGGAAAGAAACGTAAGCGAACTGCGCCAGGCCGTGGCCACGGTCCCGGATCGCGATGCGGCCCTGGGTCTGCGGGTTGCGGCACTGACGCCGCGCTTGGGTGCTGTTGCAGAGCGACTTGAGGTGCTTAAAGCCCGCGATGCAAAGTTGCTTGCTCAATTAGCGGTCAGTGAGCTGGCCTCACAAAAGACCCGCTTACAGGCCTACTCGGTTCAGGCGCGTTATGCGTTGGCCACGCTGTATGACCGTGCTGCGGTTAGTCCTGCGCAAAGCACTAACCCGTCATCAACCCACCCCGATACGGCGGCTTCACCATGAAGCGCGCGCATTGGTTAACGGTGGCACTGCTGATCGCACCGGCGCTATGGGCGTCTGAAAAGGCACCCGCACCCACCATCGCGGATTTAAAGAAGAAAGCACTGGTCGTCAAACCCTCCACGCCACCGAGTGTGGATGCGCAGCAGTTGCGCGATAGTTACGAACAATTTTTAAGTCTCAACGACGGCGACAGCGCGTTACGTGCCGAAGCCATGCGTCGTTTAGGCGATCTGAAACTCGAAGACGGCGAGTATCAGCGCATTGAGCAGGAGTTAGCGCAAGGCTCGCCCTTGGCCACCCACGATGCGATTACTTTATACAGTGCGCTGTTAAAGACGTTTGCCGATTACCCACGACGTGATGCCGTGTTGTATCAGTTAGCACGCGCGCAAGAGGCTGACTCGCAGATTGCCAACGCGTTGCAGACGCTGGATAAGCTGGTCACTGATTATCCGCGCAGCGTGTATGTCGCCGAAGCAAATTTTCGTTTGGGCGAAATTTACTTTTCGCAAAAGCAGTATGCGCCAGCACGGCGCTCCTATGCCGCCATCGTACAGGCCGGAACCGGCTCGGAATTCTATGAGCAGGCCCTTTATAAGCAGGGTTGGTCTGAGTTTAAGCTCGGTGACGGCGACACGGCTAACGCCACCTTTGGGCGGCTGCTGGATCGGTTATTACTTAAGCCTGCGCAACCTGCCACGATGGTTGATTTAACGAAGCTCTCCAGGCCCCTGCACGAGTTATTAGACGATACCCTGCGCGTGATGGCGTTGACCTTCTCGTACAATCAGGGCGCGCAATCAGTAGATGTCATGAGCGAGTCACGCGGCCCACGCCCGTATGATTATTTGTTGTATTCGAGTCTGGGCGATTTGTATGTTGAGCAGAGCCGTTATACCGATGCGGCGCAAGCCTATCGAGCATTTGCTGTGCGCTCACCGTCGGATAGCCAGGCACCCATCATGGAGCAACGCTCCATCGAGGCCTACCAAAAAGGCGGATTTGCCAACCTGGTTTTACAGGGCAAGCGTGAGTACGTGGAGCGCTATGGCGTAAGTCAGCCGTTTTGGGCCAACCGTACGTTGGACTCAGCGCCGCAGGTGGTGTCAAATTTAAAAGGCCACCTACAGGATCTGGCGGCTTATTATCACGAGCAGGCCCAGAATTCGAAAAAGTCAGCCGATTACGTTGAGGCGGCGCACTGGTACCGAGAGTTCTTAAACGCTTTTCCCAAGGATGCCGCCGCGCTTTCGGCTAACTATTTGTTGGCCGATTCGCTGTTCGATAATCACGACTACGCACAGGCCACAGTCGAATACGAGCACACCGCCTACGACTACCCGGTCGCAGAGAAGTCAGCGCCTGCCGGCTATGCGGCTTTGGTGGCCTATGAAAAGCATGAGGCATCGCTTAGCGGTGCACCGGCAGCCACCTGGCACCAACAAGCGCTCGCTTCTGCCGTTCGCTTCGCGCATACCTTTCCCAGCCACCCCGAGAGTATTGCGGTGCTGACTCGAGCCGCGCGTGGTTACTACGATCTGAAAGATTATGCGCAGGCCCGGCAGGCGGCGTCGCAGGTCTTGCAGGCCGATTTAGCCGGGCATGCTTCGGAACAACGTACAGCGTGGACCGTCTTGGCCAACACGGATTTTGAGACTCAGGATTTTGCGGCGGCCGAGCGCGATTACCTGCATTTGCAGGGGTTGCTACCTGCCGGTGATAGCACGATCAATGCTATTAATGAGCGTCTAGCAGCCTCGGTGTACCAGCAAGCCCAGGCGCGCGTAGCGGCGGGGGATTCCGCCGGCGCGGTAGCTGATTTTCTGCGTGTAGGGCAGGTAGCGCCCGGTTCATCGGTCAATGCGCCGGCCCAACTGGATGCCGCGAACCTTTTGATGAGCAGCAAAGATTGGAGTGGCGCTATTACGGTGCTCGAATCCTATCGCCGTGCCTTTCCGGCGGCGGCGCTTGCTGCGGATGTCACAGCCAAGATGGCCGTGTCTTATCGCCAGGCCGGTGATCTACTGCATGCGGCACCGGAGTTCGAGCGTTTAAGTTCAGACTCTGGGCAGTCAGTGGCTGTGCAGCGGGAGGCTTTGCAGGAAGCGGCCTCGCTATATCAGAAAGCCTTGGACCTGCCGCAAGCGCGCCGCGTGCTGAGCACCTATCTTAGTCGCTTCCCTGAGCCGTACGCAGAGGCGTTAGAAGTTCGGCAAAGCCTGGCCGATATCGCCTTAAGCCTGCACGATGCGAAAGCGCGTAGCGAGGCGTTAGCGGGGATTGTTAGGGCTGATCGCGCAGCAAATTCACCGCACACGGATCGCAGCCGGTATTTGGCGGCTAAAGCCAGCTTAGAGTTGGCCGCACCGTCACGTGATGCGTTTGTTGCGATTCATTTAGTCGCGCCGCTGAAAAAGTCCTTAGAGGCTAAAAAAGTGGCTTTAACCCGCGCTTTAGAGGCCTACAAAGTCGCTAACGATTACGCGGTCGCCGAAGTCAGTACGGCTGCCACCTTTGAAATGGCCCAGCTGTACCGGCAGCTAGGGCAAGATCTGCTGCACTCTGAACGCCCCGCGGGCTTAAAGGCCGATGAGTTAGAACAATACGACACGCTCCTAGAAGAGCAGGCTTTTCCATTTGAGGAAAAAGCCATTGCCCTACACGAGATCAACATCGACCGTATTGCCGATGGGCTATACGATGCGTCCATTGCACGCAGTTATGGCGCACTGACTGAATTAAACGCTGGCCGATACCGGCGCAGTGAGCAAAGCGAGGATTTTGTGGTCAACTCGCCGGCGCAGGAGATTCAAAGCGCGTTGAAGGACGCCGTCGCACAGGCCAGCGCGCGCCACTACGATCAGGCCCAAACCGCTCTTAACGCGCTAGCCGAGCAAAATCCCACGGTAGCGGTGGTTCGGTTGAATCAGGCAATGCTAGCTTTTCGCCAGGGTCACTGGGATGAGGCGGAGATTGATTTGAATCAGGCCCAGGCTTTGGATGATGGCACATTAAAAGCGGTGCTTTGGGCCCAGCGTGGTCTGGTTTATCGCGCGCAGGGCAATTTGGAGCAGGCGCAAAGTGCTTATCGCACAGCCCTAAGCACCCCTGAGCAACAGACGCACGCTGCGCGGAATCTTGCGATTTTGCTGGATGTTTATGCCAATCAGCCATCGGGGGCTGTGGAGTATTACGAGCAAGCCGTTAAATTGAGCAGTAATGATCGTGCGCTACGGGCGTGGTGGGCAGATGCCAAATACCGCAGTTCGGGCGCTAATACGTCGACCGGGAGTGCGCCATGACTCAGCGTCTAGCGGGGCTTATTCTCATGCCTTGGCTTGTCAGCCTTTGTTTTGCTCAGGAGGCGACCTCGCCCCCAGCCTCGGTGGCCGTGCCGCCCTCCAGTAAGACGGCTAATGATGCACCTAACCCGGTCAAGGCGGCTTCGCGTGCGGCAGGCAAACCCGTCACGGGTCAGGATCGTTTAAATTTGGATGCCAGCGTGGTCACGGGTAATCGTGAGTTACCCCGAGTGCTGGTCATCGTGCCGTGGAAAAAAGCCGATCTGGGCGAATTAAACGGCAAGCCCTCGAACAGTCTTTTGGATGAAGCCGTGGCACCTTTGGATCGGGAAGTGTTTCGGCGTGAAATCTTGTACTACAACGCAGGGTCTAAGCCTGCCCTGACGGCCCCGGCGTCAGGTTCATCGTCCGGTCATGATTAACTAGGTTCAATACCCCGGTGTCGCGTTATTGCCCAACGGTTTTTTGAGGGAGAGGGTTTATGGAAGGTTTTAATACGGTGATTAACTTCTTTCGTGACGGTGGAGTCTTTCTCTACCCGATTGCGGCAGTCTTCATCATCGGCGTGGTCATTGCCGTGGAGCGTTTGCTGTATCTGTCTAAAGAGAGCATGGGCAGTAGAGGCTTCTGGGCGCGCGTGCAGCCGTTGCTAGAAAGTGGCAACTACACCCAAGCCATCAGTCTTGCCAATGAGTCATCGAGCGCGCTGGCGCACGTGATGAAGTACGGATTGACCCGTTTGGGGGCTTCGCGGCGTCGCGATGACGTAGAAAAAGCCATGGAAGAGAGTCTGGTCGAGTTAATCCCGCGATTAGAGCGACGCACTCACTTTCTCTCGGGGCTCGCCAACATCGGTATGTTGATGGGGTTGCTGGGTACGATTATTGGTTTGATTCATGCGTTTGCCGCGGTAGCGACGGCCAATCCGGCTGAAAAGGCCAGCCTTTTGGCGGCAAGTATCTCGGTGGCAATGAATAACACCGCACTGGGTTTGATCTGCGCGATCACCTTGTTGTTATCGCATATGTTTCTGGAGACTATGACCACGAACATTATTGATAGCCTAGAAGTCGCTAGCATGAAGTTTTTAAATTCGCTTACCGAGCGTCGTTTGGATAATGAAGCGGTTAAGACCGACGTACGCGCTGGAGCCGCCGGAGCCCGTGCATGAGCGGGGTAAAGAGCATCAGTCGACAACGACGCAATCATGCGCGTTATCGGGGTCGCAACGATATCAACATCGTGCCGATGCTCGATGTCATGGTCATTCTGGTGTTCTTTTTGATATTTACGGCGGTGTTTTCTAAAACCAACATTGTGGAACTGGATCTTCCAGCCCAACAAAGCGCCAGTCTGCCGCCCTTGCCGGAGACTCTGACGCTGGAAGTGATCGTGCATAAGGATCAAGTGGTCGTGGCTGATCGAAACACCGGGCCACTGGCGACGTTCCCGAATAACTCGGCAGGTTACGATCTGCCGGCGGTTACCGCATTTCTAATGCAGATCAAACAGAAGTTTCCCGACAAGCGCGACGCCACCTTGTTATTTGAACCGGATACCGCATACGACACCATTGTGCAGGTGATGGACTCTGTTCGGTCTTTTGCCTCGACAACGCCTGGTAGCACGGCTCGCGGCGAGCTCTTCCCGCAAGTCTCGCTCGGAGATGCACCGAAGTGATGAACTCAATTCGTAATCGCCGGCGTGCCCGGTCGACAGGGGGTGGCGGTGGGCATGCGATGCCGGCGCTGGTACCCATGATTGATATGCTCACGATACTCGTGGTGTACATGCTTGTGCATGCGGCCGATTATGAGATCGTCCCGAACACCAAAAACATATCCATTCCGCAGTCGGTGTCCGATGCCAAGCCTCATGAGGCGACGATGGTTACGGTGACCAAAGACGCGATTTTTGTGAACGCCTCTCCAGTGGCAAATATTAAAGACTTAGATGCCGCGGCAGCAGTAATCGAGCCTTTAAAGCAGGCCTTATTGCTGCAGGCGGAAAAAAAATTAGTGGGCGTTTTGGGCAATGCGCCCGTCGGTCCTGACGGGCGTGAAGTGACGGTGTTGGCCGATAAAGATCTGCCGTATGAACTGCTGAAGAAAGTCATGGCAAGCTGCAGCGCGGCAGATTATCGTCGGGTGTCTTTGGCCGTGAGCGAAAAGGAGCGGGCTTATCGCGGCCCGAATCCCGTTTGAACGCGCTATCGAGTGATTACCGGATCTTTAGCCTGCCGTGGAATACCGCGGCGGCTGAAGAGCGACTGTTTAAACGGCTTTTAGCCGGTGGGTTTACGCTGTTTGCGATCTTTATGTTATTGGTCGCCTTGCTGCCACCGATGATAAAACCAGTGCCAGCGCCGCTGCCGCGCGAGGTGGTCAATCTCGTCTTGCAGCCCCCGCCGGTCGAAGACAAGCCCAAGATCAAGCCACCTGAGATTAAAAAGCCAGAGGTAGTTAAGCCGCCGCCGGTAGTGGTGCAAAAACCTGTTGTGACGCAGGATCGTGTTTCGCAGGCACGCCAGAAGGCTCAAGCCAGTGGCTTGCTGGCGCAAAAGGATTTGTTGAAGGATTTACGAGAGACACTCGATCCATCCACGCTGGCACCCACCAAGGATTTATTAGCGAAGGTCGATGGGGCCTCCAAGGCGGAGCGCTCGGTGATTACGTCGCAAGCTACCAGCGCACGCTCTGCTGTTAATACCGCAACGCTGGCTCAGGGCTTTGGGGGAGGTGCCGGATCGTTGAAAGGTCATCAGACGACTCAGTCGGTCGCCTCCTTTGCAGACCAGATCGGCAAAAATAAACCCGAAGCCTCGCGCACGGGGTCGGGTGCTAAGCCTGCCCGTAGTCGCGAAGAAATCGAGACGGTATTTGATCGCAACAAGTCAGCGATCTTCGCGTTGTATAACCGTGCTCTGCGCGATAACGCGCAATTGCAGGGCAAGGTGGTTGTCGAGCTAACCATTTCACCGGAGGGTGAAGTCACCGCGTGTCGTATCGTGTCGAGTGATCTAAAGGACGAGGAACTGGAGCGTAAGTTGATCGCACGTATCAAATTGTTTCGCTTTGATGCCCGCGACGTAGCGCCCATTACCACGACCAAGCCTATTGATTTCTTCCCTTCTTAAGGCTCTGGCCGGTCAATAATCACCTGGCGTGGGCTTGCTGTACGTCAACCTAGCCGAGTTGCCCTAGGGTAAAGAACTCCCTGACAAGCGCAGGGATTGTCGTGGCGCTTGTTTTGCCTCATCTGTTAGGATTTGTGGAAAATCGCGCATCGACTGCACGATGAAGCGAACCTAGGATGAAATCCAATGAATACAAGCCTGTGGACCGCTCGGTTGTTACGCGGGGTGCTGTTAGCCGTACTTTGCACGCTCAGTGCCTGCGGCGGTGGCGGTGGCGGTGGCGGCGGCAGTTCGTCGGGTGGTTCCAGTGGCGGCGGACCCGGTCCTTTGGTGTTTACGGCCAGCACTAATTCCGTCAGTTTCAGCTTTAACCAGGGTGCGACGGTTCCGGCTCCGCAGATCATCACGGTAAATGCGACCGGCAGCTTTAGCGGCACCTTGTACATTGCGGCCGTAGCCTCGGGTCCCGGTCTGGCCTCACCGATTGCCATTTCGATCAATGGCACCACCGCCACCATTCCGGTCCAGCCGGCCTCGGGTCTCGTGGCGGGAACCTACAATGGCACTTTGAAGCTTTTAGCCTGTTCGGATCAGGCCTGTAACAATCAGGTCGGTAACTCGCCTTTGAGCGTGGCGTTCACCATTCAAGTGATCCCTACCTTGCAAGTGACTCCGAGCTCGTTTAGCCCATCCTTGGTCAGCGGGACGACCGCAAGTCAGTCCATCGCGGTGCAACTACCGGCTGGCCAGAGCAGCTTTTTGACTCAGGTACAAAGTAATACACCGTGGCTGACGGTGAAAAACGTTACCAGCAGCGGCTTTAGCGTAGCGGTCGCGGCCCTGCCGTCAGGGACCTGGAACGGCAGCGTGGTGGTCACCTCGGGCTCTAACAGCGGCACGGTTGCCGTTAACGCAACTGTCACGCCTCCGGTCGGCGGTGATAAACCTATGAATGTGGCGCAAGCCAACGTAACGCTTAGCGCTGTTGAAGACACAGTGAGTGCTCCGGCATTGCTCACGGTCAGTCCGCCGTCTTGGAATCCGCAGGTATCGGCAGTCGCTGAGTACGCATCCTCCGGGCCCAGCGGTTGGTTAAGCGTCAGCCCGGTTAGCGGCGGTTTTCAGGTGACGGCTAATGCCGCGAACTTAAGTGCCGGAACTTACACGGGTGACGTGCGAGTGTCAGGCGCCTACCCGCAGGCCGATATCGTTGTTCCTGTTGCTTTCACGGTGGGCGTCGGGCTGGTGCAGCCGGCTGATCTGCCCATCAGCCTCAACGCTGAAACCACCAACGCCGCCTTAGTTGGGACCGTGCCGGTCAATTTAAATGCCGGTCCGGTCGTCGGCTTCAGCGCGGTCAGCGACGCTAATTGGCTGCAATTAACCACCAGCAGTGGCAATACGGGCGGCACTATCGGCTTTGCTATTGATGCGCCCACGGTGGCAAGGCTGGCGAATGCCGCGATCTACACCGCGCATGTCACGATCACGCCATCGCGCTCGAGTATGTCGCCGGTGACATTCAATGTGGTGTTGAACAAACAACTGCCTCAGGTCACGAGTTTGGCCCCGTACGTGCAACTTACCGGCCAAGCATCCACTCGGGTAATTCTGCGGGGATCCGGTTTTAGCTTTATCAAAGACAGCACCCCCCATCTGCATTTCACGTTGGGTGGCCTGCTTGCACTGAAAGATCAGGTGACTATCGTCAACGACACCGAGGCCGTTGTTTATTTCCCGGCATTGGCCAATGGGGGCAGTTACACCGCCGCGGTGTCTAACTTGCTGACTATGCAGACGCCCACCGGCACGGTGCAAGCGGTCTCACCGCCCACGAGCTTGTATTCGTATAAAGCCATTGCTAACACCGGAGGCGGGCAGCGGGGTGCCTTAGCCTATGACCCTCAACGCAACAGTTTGTACATCGCGAATCGCACCCAAGGTAAGGTCACGGCGTATCACTTTGATGGGCTACAGTGGACCACAACCTCGACTCCCGCACCGTCGGTCTATGACCTGGGTTTGAGTACGGATGGCAGCGCGCTATTCATCGCAAGCAGTGCGTCCACGACCGGCTCGTTTACATCACTAGACCCCGTCACTCTGACTGTCCAGCGGCCGGCCGTAACCACCAATCCTTTGCAGCCTACGTTTGACGGTATAGGCTTTGGTGTGGTGCCGACTAACGATGGTCGCAGCTGGTTTGGTGTGGGTACGTTGCCTTCTGCAGGGCAAAACTTTGGTGATCTGACCTACATCACCACCACAAACTTAGCCCCTACGATCGTCACGCCCTCGCTGCCGGGTATCAACAGCGGATCGGCGTTGAACGGACCGTGGTTTGCGGGTTCACGTGATGGTGAAACCTTGTTGGCGGCGTTGTCTGCATCGGAGACTCCAACGCCGCCCTTGCTTTGGCTACACGCGGCGGATGAAACCTTTCAGGTAGTACCCGGTGGTGTATCGAGCATCGTTTATCACTTCGCTTTGAGTGAGCAGGGTACGCGTATCTTGTTAAACAATGCGCAGCTCTATGACAACTCTTTCAACTTGGTCGGTTCCGCGGTCTTGCCGGGCAATTCTTACGTGGCCATTAGTTCGGTGGTGTCACCGGACGCTACTCGAGTCTACGTGCTGGCCTATCCGTTACCGGCCTCGACGCCTCGAGTGTTTGTGTATGACGCGCAAACCGCTAGCGCCAATTTAAACTTGCTGGGCTATTTTGATTTGCCCGATTACCCAAGCTGCAGTTCGCTAGATGCCATTACTTGTTATACCAATGGCTCGGCGGCGATTAGTCTAGACGGCGGCACGTTGTTCTTTGCCGGTGATCAAAACTTTATCGTAGCCCCGGTGCCATCTTCGTTAACAACGCTAGCACCTGCCGTGCTGACTCGGGCAATGAAAACGCAGCGAGGCCTGTCCACGGTGCCCTGGCCTTTGACGCTGCATTAGATCGGTAATTTTCTAAG
Source organism: uncultured Pseudomonadota bacterium (assembly GCA_903828595.1). GTDB lineage: Bacteria > Pseudomonadota > Gammaproteobacteria > Steroidobacterales > Steroidobacteraceae > CAIKMS01. Next base: position 110,905 of record CAIKMS010000008.1, read on the forward strand.
CGTTTTAAAAAAGAGAAAGGCTCACCGTTCGCGGTGAGCCTACTCATTACGCCTGATCTCATGTAAGTCATAAAAAATTCATCGGCTAAAAGATTCTTTTTCGACTTTATACAGGCCACCGCTGAGTCGGTGAGGACACCGCGTGACGTTGGGTTACACCGTAAATACGAACGTTATCCGTGCACTACGCGTTTTATACACGCCCAATCATCAAAACTAGCGTCTAGCGCACTGGACAAACTATCGCAACTGCACTGTGCCAGTAAGAGTACAGTCCCTGTGTCGCTAGCGAATCTCAACCTACCGACCCCGTAACGTAGTTCTTATTTCACGGGTAAATTTATTAAAATATCAAAGGTCACTTCATGCATGACATTATCGACACCGCGGTTGCCGCGGGCGACTTTAAGACTTTAGCAGCTGCTGTTACGGCTGCTGGTCTGATCTCCACCTTGAAGGGTGCAGGTCCTTTCACCGTATTCGCTCCAACGGATGCTGCATTCGCGAAACTCCCCGCGGGCACAGTGGAATCGTTGGTCTCGCCAGAGAACAAAGATAAGCTCACTGCCATCCTGACCTATCACGTGGTTGCCGGTAAGGTGATGGCGGCTGATGTGTTGGGTATGGATGGTAAGCACGCCAAGACAGTGAATGGCGCGGACCTGGCGATCTCAACCCAGCACGGCGTTACCCTAAACGGTACCGTGCACGTGGTGAAGACGGATATCGAGTGCACCAATGGCGTGATTCACGTGATTGATGCGGTTTTAATCCCCGCTTAATCCGTTGGCTGATCCGGCGAGCTTACGCGCGTCGTGTGAAGGCAACATTCAGTCGGCGCGCGTGCGCCGACTGAACCGACTGCCGCTTTTAGACCCTAGCCTAGGGTCGCGCTATACTCACCCCCGTCACGTTATGTCATTCGGTGGTGCTCATGTCATTGCTACGTCTTTATTTAGCCCTTTGGGTCGTCAGCTTGTTTTGTTGCGGTGCAAGTCCTGCCCTGGCGGCTAACCCGAATTCCTATCCTTCACTGCCGGTTTTGGTAGAGCCTGCGCAGACCGAGGCCCCGGCGGTTTACGCCGCGCGCCGCGCCGCACTGATGAAGGAAATGGGTGATGGCGTGGCAGTGATCTATGCCAACGGCGAGGAGGACGGCGATGGCTACCGGCAAGGGTCTGACTTTTATTATTTAACCGGGGTGGTCGAGCCGGGCGCTGCTTTAGTGCTGGCTCCCAAGGAGCGTACCTACCGCGAGTTTTTGCTGCTTCCTAACCGCGATCCGGAAGCCGAACGCTGGACCGGCGCGCGTGAGTCTATCGGTGGCGCGCTGCGTGCCCGCTACGGGTTCGAGAAGATCTTTCGTACCGACCGCTTGCTGGGTTTGATGTTGGATCTAGCCTCGCGTTCATCGACACTTTGGCAAGTCATGCGCCCTGAGGCATCGGCGAAGCCTGCGGATCTGGAGCTGTACTCTCAGGTCAGTTCGCGTATGCCGGGTGTATCGGTGCGCTCGTTAGGTTTGAGTTTGGCTCGTATGCGTTCACGCCACAGTGCGGATGAGTTGGCTTTGATGCAACACGCGATACGCATATCCGAGGCCGGTTTCGCCGCTGCTGCCGCTGAAATTCGCCCGGGTGCCTTTGAGGGTCGCATTGAGGCAGAAGCCGAGCGCGTCTGGAAGTCGGCCGGCGCTCGTCGTCCCGCTTACGCCAGTATTGTAGGGTCAGGACCCAACTCGACTATTTTGCATTATCCACGCAGTGAGCGCGTGATGGCCGATGGCGAGTTGATCGTGATGGACATGGCGGCGGAGTTCGCTCATTACGCTGCTGATATCACCCGCACCTTTCCGGTCAATGGTCACTTTGATGCCGATCAGCGGGCGATTTATAACCTCGTGTTGACGGCGCAGAAGGTCGCCTTCTCGCTGGTGAAACCAGGCGCCTACATGGAGGATATTGATCGTGCGGCGCGTAAAGTCATTACCGATGCCGGGTACGGTGACTACTTTATTCACGGGCTGGGACATTTTGTGGGATTGGATGTGCACGATGTCGGGGCTTATCAAGAGCCGTTGGCCGCAGGCATGGTGATCACGCTGGAGCCGGGTATTTATATGCCGGAGCGTAACTTAGGCGTGCGTATTGAGGATGACGTTTTGGTCACCGACAAAGGCGCGCGTTATCTCACTGACGGAATTCCTCGGGAGGCCGCTGAGGTGGAGCGTTGGTTAGATCAGCAAACCAGCAATCGTTCACAGAGCGGCAACGCTCGATAGCGTTTTAGAAGGCCGGCGCCGTGAAGTGGCGCCGGCCGTTATCGTTTTTGGTGCTGCAGCTCTAGCACTAAAATGCCCGCCACGATCAGGGCAACGCCCAGCCATTGGGCTCTACTTAACGCCTCGCCCAGTAAAAAGGCACCTAAAAGAATCGTTGTGGGTGGGCCGACGGTCGAGACAACGGCGGCACGCGGCGCTCCTAAGTGTCGTACCCCTTCGGCCATAAAGACCATGGGCAGCGTGGTCGCAAAGATCACTAATCCGAATAAAATGGCAACGTCATGCCATGGCAGTAACGCCGCCGCCGGCAGACCCCGTACGGCCACGTAGTGCAGGCTTAAAGCAGTAGCTGAACAGGTAACTGCAGCCAGGGTAAAGCCCACACTGCCCAGTTCTGCGGTGTAGCGGTCACTGGCCAAATAATAGACCGCGAAGGTGAACGCGCAGAACAGTACCAGGCCTGCGCCCTTGAGATTGGCATTGAATATCGGCATGTCGAGTCCGGATACCACCATGAAGATTCCGACATAGGTGAGTGCTAACGACAGCCAAGCGGTGCGGGTAGGCCATTGCCGGTAAAACAGCGCGTGCAGCACCACCACCAGGGACGGATAGGCAAATACCAGTACCCGCTCGATGCTCGCATCGATGAGCATTAGCGCTTTGAAGTCCAACAGCGCACCGGCGTAGTAACAGAATAAGCCGGCGGCTCCGGCACCCAGCAACGCCGATGGGCTGGCGCGCCACCAGGGACGCGCGCCCATCCGATAAATGGCCCATAGCCACAGTAAAGGCAGCGCTAGTACGGCGCGTAAGGTGATAACGCTCAAGTAATCCCAGCCCGAGGCGTAGAGCAGTTTGGCGAAAATCCCTTTGGTGGCGAAGCCACAGGCGCCCAAAGCGGCCATGATCAGTCCGGTCACGGGGTGACGCAGCGGTATCACGGGGGGTTTGAGAGGTTTGTCCATGACGGCTGTAGGGCGGGTGTGCGAGGGCGACGCCGCCGACCTTACCGGTTTTGGGTGCCGAGTGCGCTATCATTGCACTGCCGCAAGGCCAAAGGGGCACCTCGCTATGACTCGTCAGCATTTGCAGTTCCCGGCTAAAGACCTCCCGCTGCGGGATGATGTCTACCAGTTGGGTGGCTTGATCGGTGAAATCGTTCGCGACCAGTGCGGCGAGCAGCTTTTTGAGATGGTCGAGGCTGACCGCCGCGGTTCGGTGGCTCTGTACGCCCAGGAAGCAGAAACCGGACCGTTACGAGAGCGAATCGCCGGACGTACACCGGCTCAGGTACAAGACCTGGTGCGCGCCTTTTCTGCCTGGTTTGCGGTGGTGAATCTCGCCGAGAAGGTGCATCGCATCCGGCGTCGGCGCCAATATCAAAATGATGAGGGTAGACCTCAGCCTGGCAGCCTCGTGGCCGCCATGACAGCACTTAAAGAGCAGGGCCTGACGCTGCCGGCGATTCTGACGCTCATGGATCAGATCTGCATTCATCCGGTATTTATGGCGCATCCCACCTCATCGGTGCGACGTACGCTGCTGCGTAAGCAGCAGCGTATTGCCGATCTGCTGCTTGCCCGCTTAGAGGTCAGCACCAACGGGCGTGAACGCACCGTGATTTGGGAACAGATTCGTACTGAACTGACCTCCGGTTGGCAGACTGAGGAACAGCCGCGGGCCCGGCGCACGATCGCTGATGAGCGCGAACAGGTTTTATTTTATGTGTCTGAGATTCTCTATCGGGTGCTGCCGCGCTTTTACGAAGATCTCGCCGACGCGTTGAGCATGGTTTATGACACCCCCGTAGCACCCTCGAGCTTGCCACAGTTGGTTCGCATCGGTTCCTGGGTGGGTGGTGACATGGATGGTAAGCCCGATGTACACGGCAAGACCATACGTGAAACGCTGCAACGTCAGCAGAAGGTTCTGCTCAATGCTTACTTTCTGGAGTTACAGCACTTAAGCGAGCGTTTATCGCAAAGTGCCAGCCGAGTCACGCTTTCGGCGCAGCTACTCGAGCGCTCCCGTGATTATGAGGCATTAGTGCCAACGGCGGCTGCCGGTTCATCGACGCGCTATGACCGTATGCCCTACAGGGTGTTTTGTGCGCAGGTTGCCGAGCGTGTTCGAGCGACGTTTCTTGGACAAGCCGGGCACTACGACAACGCCAAGGAATTTGAGGCCGATGTGCAGCTCATGGCGCACAGCCTGCAGCAAAATGGCGGACAGTATGCCGGCTTATTCTACGTACAGCGCTTGCTGCGCCGGATCCAGACTTTCGGTTTTCATCTGGCTTCACTGGACGTGCGCCAGCACAGCGACATCCACCATCAGGTTATTGCGCACGGGCTAGCCGATCCCGAGTGGACTTCACGGTTGCCCGAAGATCGTACGCAACGCTTGCTGGAGTTGTTGCAAAAAGACGTGGGTCCCTCGGAGCTGAGCAACCCGGTTGCCCGGCGAAGCTTGGCTGTTTTTGATGCGATCGTTCATTGTCGCCACCGCTACGGTGCACGTGCTATTGGTGATTACGTTATCAGCGGGGCTTCAGGCGCTGATGATGTGCTTGCCGTGTTGCTACTGGCGCGCTGGGCAGAGATGCCGGATAAAGTGAGCTTCGAAGTGCCTTTAGACATCGCACCGATGTTTGAGTCGGCCGTGGCTTTGGCGAATTCATCACAGATATTGAAGCAGTTACTGGAGACGCCGGTGTACCGGCGTCATCTGCAGGCTCGCCATAATCGCCAGACGGTCATGATGGGCTATTCGGATAGCAATCAGGAAAGTGGTTTCGCCTCGGCTCGCTGGGCTGTTTATCAGGCGCAGGATCAAACGGCGAAAGTGCTGCTGGCCGAAGGTATAGACCTGAACGTGTTTCACGGTCGTGGTGTCACTGCCACACGTGGCGGTGGACGTTTGGGGGGGTTGATCGACAGTTCTCCATCAGGCGCTTTTCGAGGGATGCTGCGTGCGACCGAACAGGGTGAATCCATTGATCTGGCCTATGGGCTGCGACCCATAGCGCTACGAACGTTAGAACAGGCGTGGTCAGCTATAGCGTTGTCGCTGTCAGGTATTTCGACTTCAACAGCAGACCCGTTGCAGTTGCAGGCCGTGATGGAGACTTTGGCGGTTCGCAGTCGCGCGGTCTATCGTGAGTTGGTTTACAAAGATCCTGCGTTTTACGATTATTTTCGTGCTGCTACCCCGATTGATGTTATTGAACGGATGAATATCGATACCGCGCCAGTGTTGCGTGATGGGCAGCAGGGTATCGGAGCAGTTCGTGCGGTGCCCTGGGGATTTGCCTGGAGCCAGAATCGTCATATGTTGCCTGGCTGGTTTGGGGTAGGCAGTGGGCTTGAAGCCGCGGCTGAGCGTTACGGTGAGGCAGTTTTGCGCGAGCTGGTGGTTAGTTCGTCGCTCTTTGCGACCGTGATTAAAGATGTGGAGCTGACACTGGCAAAGACCGACATCGAAGTTGCCGCTTTTTACGCGGAGCTTGCCGGCTTAAGTTGCCAGCGACACTTCATCGAAATCCGTGATGAGTTCAACCTGACCTGCGAGCAGGTTCTGAAACTGCGCGACGCGAAGGCTTTACTGGATAATGAACCAACGATGCAGCGGGCCATTCAATTACGTAACCCATATACCGATCCAATGCACCTAATGCAGATTGATTTATTAAAACGATGGCGCGCGACCGATTGCGCGGATAACGATCTATTTGAGGCCCTGTTAGCCAGCGTCAATGGCATTAGTCAGGGTCTTCAGGCTACCGGCTGAGGTTTTTTATGTTCTCTTTGGTTTTGTTACATCCGATGATTGTTCATCTGCCTATAGGCTTGTGGATGACGACGCCTTTTTTATTCACAGCCGCCTATATGAGCGGTTCATCAGAGCGCGCTCGTCTGTTTGCTACCGTAGGAACCGTTAATCTTTTACTAGGTAGCATTGTGGCTGCCCTGGCATTGTTAACCGGCTTGCTGGCTGCCAGCAGCTTGCCTCTGGTGGGGCTTGCTGAGGGCTCGTTAACCCGACATATCGCTTGGGCCTTAGTCACGTCCATGGTGTTTGGGTCGATGACGCTGCTGCGTGCAGTGGGTTGCCCGTTTGAGGCCAAGCCGTCGGCAAGTTTATTGGTGTGTGTTTGGCTGTTTAGCGTAGCGCTCGTTCTTACGGGTCACTACGGTGGCACCAATGTGTACGGCTATGGATTGGGTGTGGATTTGCAGCAGGCGAACCATTTGGCAATCCATCGACCGGTGAGCGCACCTCTGCCATCGGGCACACAGCCTTAAAGTCGCCCACGGCGGGGTGAGTAAGGAAAATCCAGAGCTGATAAGTTCAGGTTTGGGATGTACGGTGCTTCAGCAAATTTTTGATTTCTTCATGCTCTGCATGCGGTTGCGTGCACTCATCCAGTAATCGATTGGCCAATGCATGGCGACCATCGAGTCGCGATAGTCCGATCAGGCGGCCTAGGTCCCGGGCATGGGTGGCGTGATAGCGTCGACCGGTATCCAGCCAGCTTTCTACATCCGCAAGCGCCGCGTCGGTATTGCCCACGCGAAGGTAATAGGCGATCAGTTCGGCGGTGAGCCTCTCACTGAGTCTGGGGTCCTTCCAGTCTTGGACACGACTGCGTAACCAGACCATATCCTGGGGCTTCAGGCCGCGTTGGGTAAGCCACTGTAAGGCGCTATTCCACGCCGACTCGATGTTTTTGGCGCGTAGTGAGCCGTACAGCTCGTGAATCAGATTTTCACGGGCCCGGTTCTCCTCTTGCAGGGCTAGAAGGTGTCCTCGCTCGGGTGTCACCCAGGCCTCTAAACCGATGCCGTCACGACACTGATAGAGCAGGCCGCCTAAGCTGGTTGCCACCATCAACGTCAGTAGGATTCCCAACAAAAGGCACAGGAAAAAACCCAGCTGATTGGCCAGTACAGTCAGTGCACTGACACTCAAGGCCAGTGTGGCTAGCCAGGCCAGGTAGTGACCGTGCAGGCCGGCTAAGGTATGCAGCCAGCGTGCGGGTGACAGGGCGCTCACCGCGCTGTCGTCCAGAGCCAAAAGTGCCAACATGAGCGGTAATAGCGTGATCACGGCGCCACCGGTGAGAACCAGTAGCGTCGGTGATGCCAGTGACTGCGCCCAGGCCAGAAGGCTGATCGCGCCGATGACCAGGGATAGCCCGATCAGAGCCCGCGGATGATGGGCGGGATTGAACATGTCTATGGACATCAACGGCGCCGGTTTTCCGTGGGCGATGGATTCCATCAGGACGAGGCTATAGCTGGCCAACGAAAACAGCAGGCCCAGCCCCAGGGGTAGCCCCATCAGGCCCGCGTAAACGGCTAGCCATAGTCCCGCACTGCTGAGTAGGGTATACAGAATCAGCGGCAACGTGAGCGGTGTGGCCAGCTGTCGAACCCAGGTTGGAAGTATCATCAGCGTTAAACTCGGCGCCTAAACTAGGTGACGTCTTAATCTTCAGGATCTAGGGTGTGGCGATGGAAACCTCATACGACGAATCGACGATTGAGCCTATTCCCCGCGCGGTCTGTGTTTATTGTGCCTCAAGTACTTTAAGTGCGCCCAGCTACCGCGATTTGGCCTTTGATTTAGGCCAACAGCTGGCGCGCGGGCAGCGTACGGTGATTTACGGGGGCAGTCGGCAAGGCTCGATGGGGGCGCTGGCTGATGGCGCCCTGAGCCTCAACGGTACCGTTATCGGTGTGTTGCCCGGCTTTCTGCAGGCTCTGGAAATCGCCCATGACCGGTTGACTGAGTTGCATATCGTGGACGATCTAAGGCATCGCAAGGCATGGTTTCTGTCACGTGCCAGCGCGGTGGTCGCCCTGCCCGGTGGAACCGGAACCATGGAAGAGTTGCTGGAGGCGCTGACCTATAAACGGTTGGGATTATTCCGCGGTCCGATCGTTATTCTCAACCAGGATCGTTTTTACGATCCGTTACTTTCGATGCTTACTAGCGCTATCGCGGCACGCTTTATCGCACCTAGTGATCCAACTCTCTGGGAAACGGCTGACACGGTACAAGAGGCGTTAGTCATTTTGGATCGGTACGGGTAGTCGCGATGAGCAGCTTAGCAAACAGCGAGGTTAGGCTTAGGCGTGCCAGTGGTGCGGATATCGCCTACATCCTAAAGGCAGAGCGACTTCCCGGTTACGAACATCTGGTGGCCTGCTGGTCTGCTGATGAGCACTGGCGCGCCATGGCGAGCCTAGATACGGCCTATTGGATTTTAGAGTCGCCTGACCAGACTGCGCTGGGCTTTGCGATTTTAGATGGGCTACGTGATCGTCATCAGGGCGTAAAGCTTAAACGCATTGTGATGGATAGCCCGGGCCATGGTTTAGGCTACGGGTTTCTTAGAGCGCTCGGAGATTGGGTCTTTACGCAGACTCCTTCTGAACGCTGGTGGTTGGATGTCTTTGCTACCAATACGCGCGCTAGACGCGCCTATCTTAAAATAGGCATGACCGAAGATGGTGTTTTGCGCCAGGCCTATGTGCTTCCCGACGGCACGCGGGCTGACCGGGTGCTGATGTCGGTGCTACGCGGTGAGTGGCAGACACACCCGTGATAAGGGTGATGGGTTGGGCAGTGCTTTTTCTATCGCTCGCTTCAACGGCGCAAGCGGCTGTGATTACGCGATTGCCCGGCAAAGCGCGGGTGATTGCGCTGACTTTAGATGCTTGTGAGGGTCCCACTCGTGCGGCACTAGACCATCCGATCGTCAGCTATCTGCATGAGCAAGCCGTGCCGTTCACGGTTTTTATGGGAGGTCGATTCGCGCGCGATAACGCCGAAGCGGTACGCGCACTGGCCGGCGACGTTAACGTAGAAATTGAAAACCACAGCTTTAGCCATCTTCAAGATATGCGAAAGCTCACTGACGAGCAGATTCGCGCAGAAGTTGACCGTGCCCAGGCGATAATTAAAAGCATCACAGGGCGCACCACGCGTCTATTTCGCTTTCCCGCCGGGCGCACCGATGAGCGCACGACAGCGGTAGTTGAGGCCATGGGCTATAAAGTTGTGCATTGGCGGTTCGCCAGTGGCGACCCGGATCCGGCGCTGTCAGCAGCCAGCATATTGAGTGACACACTGTCGCGGGTGCGAGCCGGTGACGTGCTGATTTTTCACATCAATGGGCGGGGAGTTCATACACTGGAAGTTCTCAGTGAACTAATACCCACCTTGCGCCAGCGTGGCTATAGCTTCATGCGCCTAGATCAGGTTTTGTGAGGGCCGCGGGCGTAAACTTTTTTGCCGCAAAACCAGGTCTCGAGTACCCGAGTTGCCTCGATTTTTGACATCTGATGCTGCGCCTCTAGCTGCAGGATATCCCGGTCAATAATCACAAAGTCCGCCGATTTTCCGGCCTGCAGAGAGCCTGCTTCGGTATCCCAGCCCAGCATGCGTGCAGAATCTATCGTGTAAGAGTTCAAAGCTTCGCGAAGTGTTAGACGCTCACGCGGATTAAGTATGGGTTTCCCCGGCAAACGACGACTGACGGCACGTGCCAGGTTCACAAAGGGCTGCGGATCTCGAGTGGTAACCGGCGCATCTGAACCACCGACATCAATGCCGCCGGCCTCTCGTACGGAACGAGTGGGATACGCGTTGTCATAATAGTAATGGCCAGGTCTGTAAAAAGCCGTGGGGTTTGATCCTTCAATACGATCGATGAAGGGTACGACGGAGATATCGTAGCTGGGGTCTATATAGCTCCATGAGTAGGTGAAGGCGACGTACAGATGATCCTGCCCTATACGACGTACATCCTCCGGTGCGGGTAGCTCTAAATGGGCAAGTCCATCTCGAGTGGATGTTACTCCGTCACTCTGCCGCGCTTGTTCGATCGCATCGACGGCAGTACGTACAGCGCGGTCGCCAATGACATGTATGTGCAAAGAAAAACCGTGCTGATGAAACTGCTTCACAAATTCGATGAGATCTGCCTGGCTTTGATATAAAGCGCCGCGCGATAACTGGCACTGGGATGGAAAGAATCCGTGTTCTTTATGAAACTGCTCCCGGTCAGGTAAAGACTCAGGCTGTGCGCGAACGGCCTGACATAAGGCGCTATCGGTATCCACATAACCCGCAAGTACCAAATTGCCAGCCTGATCTTGCTGAAACTGCGGCTGCAGGTAAGGCTTTAACATGGCGCCATTGGGCAGTGTGGGTGGGGAGAGGTTGGGATTGCCATCGATGCCGCCATCAGCAAATAACTTCACCACATCAGCGCGTATCAGTGGTTGGCCGGCAAAATGCGTGCGTTGGCTTTCAGCCGCCGTGATCATCCGTGAAAAATCGATCTTTCCCGCCAAATCTTTAAAGTCATTGGGCTCGTAAAATTGTGCGATGGTAGTTCGCAGGGTTAGTCGGTTCTGCTCAACTAACGCATCGTAAAAAGACGTTCTTTTGCTCACTAAGGAGGCATCTAACATACCCGTGAGCCCAGCGGCATTGAGTGCGTGGGTGACTTTCCAAGGAGCCTGCATGACTTCTTGGTAGTCCTGTGCATCGGAAGCGTACTCATCAGGCCCATCAATTGCTGATTGCAAGGTTTCGTTGACAGCGCCATCGGGTTCCCCATCAGGACCTATGCCTACCATGGTGGCAAATTCGGCAAAATCTGTGCCCAGTGTTTTTGCCGATAAGCCCACTACCTGCTGTGCTTTATTTCTGGCCATCGCCAGCGCACGGCTATTGAAGGCGCCGTGATGACCATCGTTACCTAGCAGATGAATCGGATGATCAACGGACGCGGCATCCAGTGCTGCACGCAGTGTGCTGTGCTTTGAGTCAGCTTGATTGCCACTGCCATAGCTCCACTGCCTTACGCTGACCCACTGGCCGGCTGGTATATGCTCGCGTTCGATGCAGGATTTAACGAAGACGGTGAGTTGTGCCAGCGACACCGGTCGACTGTCCAAATCACACAGGTGGCTGGCCTTAAAAGTATCGATAGGATGAATATGTCCGTCGATAAGACCAGGAAGCACTCGCAGACCGTGCAAGTCTCTGACTTTAGTTTGCGAGCCTATATAGGCTCGCGCCTCGCGGTTATTGCCGACATAGCGGATTTTATCGCCCGTTACTGCCAAAGCCTGTGCGTCAGGGTGAGCCACATCAGACGTGTAAATTTTCGCGTTAACAATCACCAGATCAGCCGGTGCAACATCAGCGGCGTTAGCGATGGCGCCAACCAACGCAGTGACTAACGTGCCGGTTAAGGCTGTTAATATTGTCCATCGACGGCTCATTGGATCATTCCTTAGGTATGGCGCTTCAAATTGATCAGGTTAGTCGCGCTTGACGCGGGGTGCAACGCTTAGGCTTCGCTAGCCTGTTCTTGAATGAGTCTTTTTATTTGACCAGAGGGCAGATGCAGGCGATAGCTGATTTCCGGAATCAGATCGTCATCGTGATGCACGGCGGCGATAATTTGCGTCTCGCAGCGGATGATGTCACGCAGCAACCCTTTAACCTGCTGGCGCGTGGCGGTATCCAGACCGGTCAGCGGCTCATCAAGTAATAAAGCTTCGGGCAGCCGGATCAGCACCCGGGCGAGTAGGGCCAGGCGCATCTGCCCGTAGGACACCTCGCGGGGATTGCGGTGACTCAGATGCCATAGGCCTACACGACGCAGGGATGATCGTGCCTGACGAATCTGCAGGGGTGTGGGCTTAGCATCCAGACGTCGCAGGGTTGGAATTCCGGTCAGGACCACTTCTAGCAGCGTGGAATAAGTCTGCGCCTTAATATGCTCGTCCGGACCTAAATACTGCACGCGTTGCTGCCAATCCTCCAGTCGATCTGTCTTTTGATGACCGCGGCGTTGGAAATGTCCATCCGCGGCTACAGGAAGCCTGCCGTGTAGCGCCTGCAATAAAGTTGTTTTTCCGGCGCCATTAGCGCCAATAATGGCCCAGCTCTGTCCATGAGCTACGGTCCAATTCAAGCGTCTGATGACCGGTTGGTAGTCGCGATAGATGCTGGCGTTGATCAGCTTAATCAAGGCGTCCTTTGGTTTTGTAGGCTGTGCTTTAGGAGATATCTGCGCCGGTAGCAAGTCCGTAAGGATTTCATGCGCGTATGCATCAGCACCCGGGTCGATGTGGGTAGACCAGGGCTTTGGAAGTTGTTCGCGAGGTCCATGGTATTGAAGCTGCCCGCGACTTATGGCTAACGCGTCGGTCAAAGCCGGGTGCGCATCGGTATCCCGATGGGCGGCACAGACGATCGTGATCGGGGTTTGACACAGCTGATCGAAAACGCGATTCAGCTGCTGTCGGTGGGCACTATCCAGACCGTTGTACACCTCGTCCAACAAGAGTACGGCAGGGTTCGCGGCCAGCGCCCGGGCAAGTAAGACCAGACGGCGCTGACCGTAGGATAGACACAGAAATGGTCGGTCTTTAAGCGCCCAGGCACCCACTTGCTTTAAACACTGTTCCGTCGTGGTGAGTTCACCAGCGCTCAAAGCCCCAAGAGGTGCATCGAGGTTTTTACATCCCGTACCCACCACGGTCTGCGTGGAAAAATTCCATTGATAACGTTCGTAGCGGTCTTGGCGCTCGGGGCTGACCAGTTGTAGGCGGGGTTTTGCCTCACGCAGCACTATCGGCACATTCGGCGAGCTGAAGTATTGTCGAGCCGTCTTTGCGTGTGGGCTGGGCCAGATTTCGCCGACTAACAGCTTCAGCAGTTGTGATTTACCCGCACCGTTAGCGCCTACCAGCAGCGTTTTGCTACCGCTAGCGAGGTTCAACGTCAGGCGCTTAAGCACCGTTACCTCACCGAGCTTAACGGACACATCAGTAAGGCTGACACCAAAGCCTGTTACCGGTTCACCCAGCGCAAGGTTCCTTGATTTTGCGGCTTTCATTGGCAAAGTGTGAGGTCTGGTGTTTCTAGAAATTATTACTGTCGTGATCAAGCATCAGCAGGCAACAAGTGTCTTAACGAAGCTCTTAGGACTTTTTAAAATTGCGAGTAGTTCATGAGTTTTCCTCGCTAGACTAGGGAATCTTTGCAGGTCAGGCAACGGGTTAGATGAGCATGAATGAAGCTAACCGTCGTTGCGTTACAAGGTCTGGATAGTAAATGCCATGGCAGGCCGTATAGCTGATGACATCTGATACGTTAAGCGTTGTTCGTAAGCCCCCTGGTGAATCCCTGTGGGCCGTCTTTGGCGTCTTTCTGCGCTTGGGACTGACTTCTTTTGGTGGGCCGGTCGCGCATCTGGGCTATTTTCGAGAGACCTTTGTGCGTCGCCGTAGGTGGTTGGATGAAGCGGCCTTTGCTGAGATCGTAGCGCTGTGTCAGTTCCTGCCGGGTCCGGCCAGTAGTCAGGTTGGTTTTGCTCTGGGGTTACTCAGAGCCGGATTGGGTGGTGCTCTGGCCGCCTGGCTGGGATTTACCTTGCCCTCAGCGATCATGTTGATCCTGTTTGCCCATAGTGCTCATTTCATCGGTGGGGCTGCTGGTATGGCCCTGCTGCACGGGCTTAAGCTCACAGCGGTCGCGGTGGTCGCACACGCGGTCATAGGCATGGCGCGTACCTTGTGTACGGATCGCCCGCGTCAGCTCATCGCGATCTTAAGTCTGGTGTTGATGGCCTTCATTGGTTTTGGCGCTCAGGTGTGGTGGGCTATTGGCGCTGGCGGTTTGGCCGGTTATTGGGCACGTCTTACCGGCGCTGCGCAGAATCAGCGGCCCCTCACGATGCCAATTTCAAAGCCCATGGGCGTCGGATCCTTAGTGCTCTTTGTGTTCTTGCTAATCGGGTTGCCGATTCTTGGTGCACACAGCTCGTCACGTGATCTGGCCATAGGGAATGCGTTTTATCACTGCGGCGCGCTCGTCTTTGGCGGTGGTCATGTGGTCTTGCCGTTACTGCGTGAGGCCTTTGTAGGCAGTCAGTGGGTGACCGATAACGCTTTTCTTGCCGGTTACGGGGCAGCGCAAGCGGTACCTGGGCCGTTGTTTACCTTTGCGGCTTACTTAGGGGCACTAACCAGCCCGGCCGGGTACGGGCTTTGGGGTGCCGTGTTGGGTTTGGTGGGGATTTTTTTACCTGGCTTTCTGCTTTTGATCGGCGCTCTGTATTTTTGGGCCCGACTGGGTGCTCAAGCCGGTGTGCGCTCGCTGGTGGCCGGGGTAAATGCGGCTGTGGTTGGCGTACTCGCCTATGCGTTGTACAACCCGGTCTTTTTGAGCTCGGTGCAAACGATCAGCGACGGCGTATTGGTCTTACTGGGCTTGCTGGCTTTGCAAGTGTGGCGACTGTCAGCCGCGGTGGTGGTGGTGTTCACGGTGCTCATCTGCATCGCCCGGGCGCTAGCCGCGGCTTAACGCGACCTGACATTGGCGAGGCGGCGGTTTAGCTTGGCGACAGACGCGCTTTGAGCCAGTGGGCAATATCGTGGATTTCTTTAAGGCATAACTCATGTGCCATGGGATAACTTTCCCACTCCACTTGATAGCCATGCTCTTCTAGCCACTCGCAAGCGTCCTTACCGAGATCTTGGGTGACCATCTCATCGTGATCGCCGTGGCCCATAAAAATCGAAAGCCCTTTATTGGCGACGGTTAATCGGCTTTCCAAAGGATCTGCTAACGGCAAGTAGGTGGACGTGACGACCACGCCTGCCAAGGGCCAGGGCGAGCTCAGTGCCGCATGCAAGGCCACGGCACCGCCTTGGGAAAAGCCGGCAATAACGATGCGCTGACTTTGAATTCCTGTATCCACCTGAGCCTGAATCAGCGCATGAATCTGCGCCACCGATTCATTCATGCCCGGTTCGTCTGAGCGACCTTCGCGGGTTAGTGAGTAAATATCATACCAAGCACGCATGGCATGACCGTTGTTGAGCGTCACGGGGCGGATTCGGGCATTAGGGAAGACAAAGCGAAGTTTGAGCGAGTCGGGCAATTGCAGTTGCGGCACCATAGGCACGAAATCGCTACCGTCCGCGCCTAAACCGTGTAACCAAATCACGCAGCCGGCGGCGTCCGCGCGGTCAAGTACTACGGCAGAGTCGGATTCAAGCAGTTTATAGGTCATGTAGGGCACGCACGTAAATAGCCGGAGGGTAGCCGACAAGAATGGATGTTTTATGTTGCTTATTCAATCGCAATTGCCTTCTGGGGCGACGACGGCTAACGTGCCTTGTGGTGCTGTTTGATAAAGGAGTGACCCGGCCGTGAACCTCGTTAGAACACAAGCCGCCTGGCTATTGAAATTTTTCATGCCCGGTGAGGGACGTGGCCGCGCTCGCGGCTTAGGGGTGGGGTGTTGGTTACTGCTAGTAGGAGCTACAGGCATGATCACTGATGAATCAATGGCAGCGGCCATGCAGGCGCCCAGCCAGCCAGGGGTTGATGCACCGCAGCTGGCGGCCCTGGGCAGCTATGGCGTGGGTGTGCGCACGCTAACTCTGGTACAGAAGGATCAGGTCGTTGTGCTGGCCTTTGATCCGCAAACCGGTAAAGCGCCGCTGCAGGATCGAAAGTTAGTGGTGGATGTCTGGTACCCGGCCAGCGTGCCGGCGACGGCTAAACGGGTGGTGTACCAGGCCGAACTGCCCGGGAATCCGCCGGATGCTCCGGCGCATTTCTCGATCCCGGGCATTGCGATGCGCGGGGCAAAGGCTGCGGTTGGCGCCTTCCCGTTGATCGTGGTGTCCCATGGGTACAGTAATGCCACGGTCGCCATGAGTTGGCTGACCGAGAACCTGGCCTCGAAAGGTTACGTGGTGGCTGCCATTCGCCATGAGGACCCACCGATCACCGATCCCAAAGGTTTCCCCGGTCCTTTGCTGCGACGTCCTTTGGATATCTCGTTTGTGACCGATCGTTTATCCCGCCAGTTGGCCGATGAACATTTGGTTGACCCGGATCGCGTCGCCTTGATTGGTTATTCCATGGGCGGTTATGGGGTGGTGACCGCGGCCGGTGCCTCGCTGGATCCTAAAGGTCCGGCCAATGCCCTGATCCCCGGTAGCCTGTTAGCGCCGTACGTGCGGGGTGGGGCACGGCAGTCCGATACCCGAGTTGCGCACCTCAAAGCAGTCGTGGCCTTGGCGCCCGCCGGTGGGGGGCAGTTGGCTGCGTGGGGCGGCGAGGGTTTAGCTGAGTTAACCGCACCGATGCTTCTAATTGCTGGCACTGACGATAGGACCGTGGATTATCGCAGCGGCGCGCGCATGATTTTTGATACAGCGACTAAGGCGACCCGCTACCTGTTGACCTATCAGGGTGGTGGTCACGCGATCGGGCTGAATTCGGTACCGGATGCGATGCGCCAGAAACTATGGGACCAGGATTGGTTTGAGGATCCGGTGTGGCGTAAAGATCGAATCATCGGTATCAACACGCATTTTATTACCGCGTTTTTAGACCTCTACGTGAAGGGTGACGCGAGTCGGGCCGCTTATCTGCAGGTGCCTGTGCAGGCCGCTGCCGCCGGGCAGTGGCCCGCTTCAGCAGGCTTAGCGTACGACGCGTTTAGTCCGGGTGAGGGAGCGGTGACGGTGTGGAAGGGATTTCAACGCAATCACGCCGCCGGGCTTGAGTTGCTGGAGGCGCGAGCGCAGGAAACCCCCACCGCCAGTCCTTAATGAATTAGGTGGCAGTCCCGGCAAGTCTGAGTACTTTGCCGGGATTCATGATGCCAGCGGGATCAAAGGCGGACTTGATGGCCTGCATGAGTGCAAGGTTCTCAGGTCCCGCCCATTTTTCTAACGACGCGCGTTTTTCCAACCCGACGCCGTGCTCAGCAGAGAAACTGCCGCCAAGCTCACGTAGGCCGGCATACACCATGGCGGCGATTTCCTCATAGCGCGGCGTCAGGGGTTGTTCTGCATTCACCGTTACGTGCACGTTGCCATCCGCTAAGTGACCAACGACGAAGACGCTCAGTTGAGGATCCAGTTCCTGGATGCGGGTCTGTAGAGCGGCTAAATAGTCAGCCAGTGCACTCACGGGTACCGATACGTCGTACCACAGGCCGCCGGGCCGCGCGCGATCCACCGCCCAGTCTTCACGGATTCGCCACAGATCCCGCTCTTGCGTAAGATTTTTTGGCAGTGCCCCATCGAGTAATTCACCGCGCTCATCGGCTCGAGCGAGCGCTGACTCCAGAGCACTTTGCGCCTCGTTCGGATCAGCCCCATTCACCGTGAGTAGCAGGCCGTAGGCTTCTGGGGGTGTGTTGGCCCAAGCGCTGATGGAAAGCGCCCTTGCCGTAAGCGCTATGTGGTTGCCCGACATAAGTTCGGCTGCCTGCAAATGGATCCTGGCGTCTTTTTCCAGATCGCGCATCAGATGAATGGCGCAGCGTAGATCAGGGGTTATCGCGAAGGCTGCCTGCTTGTCAGCCGGTCGTGCGACTACGTTTAAAACCACCCGGGTGATGATACCTAGTGTGCCTTCTGAGCCGATCAACAACTGCCTCAAGGGCAGTCCGGCGTTGTCTTTACGAACCCGCGATAGCTCGGTCATCACGCGACCGTTGCTCAGGGCAACTTCCAGCCCTAAGACGCGCTCGCGCATCGTGCCTAAGCGAAAGGCATCAATGCCTCCGGCGTTGGTTGCCACCATCCCACCGATGGTCGCGCTACCGCGTGCCCCTAAATCAATACCGGGGCTCAGTCCATAGGTACTTAAGGCGTTATCTAATGTCTCTAAGGTTACCCCTGCCTGCACTGTTGCGGTGCGGGAGACAGGGTCGATGTCTTCAATCGCAGTCATCGCCTGCGTCGAGAGGATCAGTTCACCGGGTGAGCTGTAAGCACCACCGGACAGACCGGTACGTCCTCCTTGGGGTACTACGGGTACTGCATATCGCGCGCAGAGCGCGAGGGTGGCGGCAACCTTCGCGGCGGTTTTTGGTCGCGCCATCAAAGTGGCGCCCAGGTTAGCCTGGCTGACGCCCGGGTCGATGGCGCTTAATCGCTCGGCCTCACGCAGTGAGTCGCAGCCTATTAGAGCGATTAGCTCCTCGCGAAAAACAGCCGGGAAGGGTTCTGGCGGCATGATGTTGGTCGTTTTCGATACTGCGTAGGGCTGCAGTTTAACAGCAAGCGCGCCGCGTACGGGAATGCACTAGACTCAACCCGGGGATCTTGCGGCCGTTAGCGGCTCACTTTTTTGCAAAGGAAGCACGGATGAAACAGCGTCTGATAGCGATGGGTTTGGGTCTTACTCTGGCGGCGAGTGCCTGGGCTGCGCCGACTGTTGCGCCACCGGCAACGCGCGCTGAGGCGCGCGCCATTTTGGCTGAGGCCGTGGGAATGGAAACCTCCATTGGTAAAAACAATATCCCTAAATTGGCGCAAGCGTTGGCAGCGCGTTTTGTGAAGGCAGGTTTTCCGGCATCTGACATCACGATTGTCCCCTTCGGTGAAACCGCATCTCTTATCGTGCGTTATCGCGGTAACGGCACCGGTGGCCGGCCGATCGCTCTTATGGCGCATATGGATGTGGTGGCAGCCAAGCGCAGCGATTGGCAACGCGATCCGTTTACGTTAACTGAAGAAGACGGTTATTTCTTTGGTCGTGGCACGCTGGATATCAAGCAGGAAATCGCTCTGCAGAGCGCCACCTTCTTACGCCTGAAAGCCGAAGGCTTTGTGCCAACCCGGGATTTGCTATTGGTCTATTCGGGTGATGAGGAGACCTCACAGGATACGATCAGTGATCTGGTGAAGAATCACCGGGACTTGATCGATGCGGAGTTTGCTCTAAACGGTGATGGTGGCGGTGGAATTCTCGATGAAAAAACCGGAAAGCCTCTGGTTTATTACGTGCAAGGTGCTGAAAAAAGTTCCTCGAAGTTCTTGCTGACTACACGCAACCCCGGTGGTCATAGCTCGCAACCCCGTGCGGATAACGCAATCTATGAGTTGGCTGATGCACTCAAGGCTGTGCAAGCCTATCAATTCCCGGTGCGCTGGAATGACTGGACCCTCGGTGATTTTAAGGCCGCGGGTGCGGTGACTCCGGGTGCTTTGGGCGCAGCCCTTAAGCAGTTTGCCGCAGACCCACATGATGCCAAGGCGGCCGCGGAGATTTCCAAACAGGGTGCGTACGTGGGTCGAGTCCGTACCACTTGCGTGGCGACCATGTTGGAGGGAGGGCATGCCGAAAACGCGTTGCCGCAGTCGGCCACCGCGACGATTAACTGCCGTATCTTCCCCGGCGACTCACCGGCCTTTGTACAAGAGACGTTGCAGAAGTTGGTTGGCGCCAACGTTGAGGTTCGCTCCGGGTACGAGGTGTTCGTCAGCGATCCCTCGCCATTACGTCCGGATGTGATGAAAGCCGTGGCTTTGGCGGTAGAGGCGGCCAATCCCGGTGCGCAGATCGTTCCTACGCAGGCGTCTTACACAACCGATGGCGCTGAGTTTCGTGCAGCTGGGATTCCCACCTACGGTGTGATGGGGGTCTTTAGTAAAAATTCGGAGCAGTTTGCGCATGGACTGAATGAGCGTATTCGTTCCGATGAGTTCTACGCCGGGCTGACGCATTGGTATGTCTTGCTTAAAACACTAGCCGGCGCACCCTAGCGGTGAACGGTAGGCTTGGCGCGAATCGGAGCAGTAATTGAACGATCCCATAGGGCAGCTGCCGCCTGCCGGACGCCCTTTGCAAGGCGTGAGGGTCTTAGACTTTACCCGCGTACTGTCGGGGCCTTATTGCACGGCCATGCTGGCAGATTTAGGCGCTGATGTGGTGAAGGTCGAGTCACCGGAGGGTGATGACTATCGCCATATCGGTCCGTTTCGTGACGGTGAGAGCGCGCTGTTTCAGTTAGTTAATAGAAACAAGCAAAGTATTGTTGCGGATATGAAAAGCCCTGAAGGGCGAGCCTTAGTGGCGGCTTTAGCTGCCAAGGCCGATGTGGTCGTTGAAAACTTTCGACCCGGCGTCGCCCAGCGCTTACAGATCGGCTACGAGGCGCTCGCCAAGGTGAATCCGGCATTAATTTACGCCAGTATCTCCGGATTCGGACAAACCGGCAGCTCACGTGAGCTGCCGGCCTTTGATCTGGTAGCACAGGCTCTGTCAGGCATGATGGCGATGACCGGTACCGCTGAGGGCCCACCCACTAAAGTCGGTGAATCCATTGGTGATTTAGCGGCCGGTGTTTTTTGTTCCTGGGCGATACTGGCTGCTCTTTACGAGCGCACGCGTACGGGTGTCGGTCGCAAGATCGATGTGGGTATGGTGGATTGTTTGATTGCCTTAATGCCCACAGCAGTTGCTCAGTGGATGTTTGGGACTCAGGGGCCTGTGCGCACCGGCAATCGCCATCCCTTATCGACGCCGTTCGGCGCTTACCCCGCGCGGGATGGTCACATTGTTATTTGCGTGCTCAACACGGCGCAGTTTCGCGCGTTAGCTCATTGCATGCACCAACCAGCATTGGCTGATGATCCACGTTATTTAACCGATGAATCACGCACGCTACATGAGCCCGAGTTATCGGCTGTCATTAGCGCTTGGTTGAAATCGTTGAGCATTGCCCAGGCACTCGAGCAGTTACAAGCGGCCGGTGTCCCGGCTTCACTCATTGCGAATCCTTCAGACGTATTTGCCGGTGAGCAGGTGCGTGAGAGGCAATTACTTTCGTCAACGCTGCATCCTATCGTAGGTTCCATCACGGCCATGGAGCAACCGGTGCATTTCTCTGGGTTAGCCCGGGGCCAGCAGCAACCGGCTCCGGGCCTTAATGAACATGGCAAGGACGTGATCAACCGTTGGTTAGGCCAGTAGCCAATGAGTTGAAAGTATTCAGCTGGATCTGGTCAGCTGATTCTAGTCAGCTGATTCTAGTCAGCCAACGAGGTCTCAGTGGCTGACGGGGTCTAATCAGTTAACTAGTCTTACTTGTTTTAGTCTTTTAGGAGACTCGCCTTTGAACGTTTCAGAAAACTTTTCAGCGACTGCCGAAACCGATGACGCGGTCGTTGATGCGGTGTCTAGACTGGTCAAGGATTTCGTTGAGCCTAGAGCCAAGCAAACCGATGCCAGCGCGCAGTTTCCCTACGCTCAGCTAAAAGAACTGGCGGCGTTGGGCGTGATGGGCATGAACCTGCCAGCCCAATGGGGTGGTCCGGGCTCTAGTGCCCTAGCCTTGGCTCGCTGCGTGGAGCGCCTGGCCGGTGCCTGTGGTTCAACAGCCTCAGCGGTCACGGCGCATTTTCTAGCCACCGACGCCTTGTTGTTGGGCGCAGATGATGCGTTACGAGCCCGTTATCTGCCTGAGGCCGCCGCCGGAAAAAAACTGGGGGCCTTTGCGCTGACTGAACCTAAAGCCGGATCCAATCCGGCAGATATGACCTGCCGTGCTGTGCCCCATGCGGATGGCTATCACTTGCACGGGGTAAAGCATTTTATCTCCAACGGTGGGGTCGCCGATTTTGTGGTGGTCTTCGCGGTGACGGATCCCACAGCGGGACATAAAGGGATCAGCGCCTTTGTCGTGGATGCTGGCACCCCGGGTTTTAAAGCCAGCGCGCCGGAGCCCACGATGGGTCTGCGCGGTGGTCATGTGTTTGAGTTGAGCTTTGATTGTCAGATTCCCGTCGCACAACGGGTGGGTGAGGAGGGCAGCGGCTTTCGTACAGCAATGAAAGTTTTAGACAATGGTCGCTTAGAGGTTGCTGCGATGTGCTTAGGTATGGGTCAGGCTGCGCTGGATGCCGCGCTGGCTTGGGTCCAGGAGCGCAAGGTCGGTGGACAGGCGTTGCTGGATTATCAGGGTTTGCAGTGGATGCTGGCCGATATGGCAACCGAGTTGAGAGCCGCGCGTCTTTTGACGCAAGACGCGGTTTCTAAGAGAGCACTCGGCGCTCGCTTCTCGGTAGAGGCCTCGATGGCTAAGTTATTTGCCTCGGAAGTGGCCGGTAAAGTGGCAGACCGGGCTTTGCAGTTACACGGCGGCTACGGCTTCACCCGTGCGCTACCGCTGGAGCGCTACGTACGCGATCTGCGAATCATGCGAATTTATGAAGGGTCGTCAGAAATTCAAAGGACGATTATCGCGCGAAGCTTGAAGAGTCCTAAAAACTAGAACTAGGCACTTTCAGCGGCCTTAATGCCAAGTCGTGATGCCATGAACTCAAAGGCTTCGATGACCGCCTGATGAATCGCTTTATCGGTTTTGGCTTGTTCTACTTCCGTGGTGTAGAAGATCAAATCGATGGGGTGGCGGATATAGCGAGCCGGCAACCGGTTCAACGCGATACAAGCCACATCTACCAGTAAGTTCGCATCAAACTCCATAGCCGGATATCGGCTGGAGAGATCCAAAACGACCTGAAAGACCGCTTCCTCGTGGTGATTACGGACAGACTCAAAGCTCACCAGCATGATCAGCCTACCGTGGGGGGTGTACGACCCATTATCTGCGCTAGCGCGAAGATTGCAACGGCCGCCACCGGCCGTTGCAGTTCCTAAAGGGCAGCCAGGGCCTGATCCAAGTCGGCGATAAGGTCGGCCGGATCTTCAATTCCCACGGAATAACGAATTAATGCCTCGGGGATGCCCGCCCGGGCGCGTTCTTCGGCGGTCAGCTCTACGTGGCTGGTGACGGCCGGGGGGCCGGCAGCGGTAGCCACGCCACCGAGGTGGGCTGCCCGCTGGGCGTAGTGCAAGCCGTTAAGAACCGTACGTACCGACGAAAAGTCACCGGCAGGCACAAACGACAAAACGCCGCCAAAGCCGCGCATTTGCGAGCAGGCGATGGCATAACCCGGATGCTGGGGTAGTCCCGGGTAATAAACGGCCGCCACCTTTGGGTGTCGTGCCAAATGTTCGCTGATCTGCTGGGCGTTGCTGTTGTGTCGTGCCATACGCAGCGCCAGCGTTTTCACGCCGCGCAAGATCGCGTAAGCCGCATCCGCGTGCAGCGTGGCGCCAGCAATCTCCCGAAAATGGTAAATCTTAGCAATCAGGTCCGCACGACCGGTTACCAAGCCACCCAGCACATCGGAGTGCCCGGACAGGAACTTGGTTGCACTGTAAATCACCAGATCGCTACCCAGTTCGATAGGCCGTTGATTGATAGGGGTGGAGAAGGTGTTGTCCGTGACGACAATGGCCCCATGGGCGCGCGCGACGCGTGCCAGTCGGGCGATATCGATGACTTTGAGAGTCGGATTGGTGGGAGTTTCCAGGTAAAGGAGCGTACAGCCTTTCGCAATCTGTGCCTCAATTGCCGCGAAGTCGGTGGTATCGCAGAGAGAGACTTGGATCCCAAAGCGCGGCAGGAACTCTTCGAACAGCACGTTGGTGCCCCCGTAAGAGTCTTTAACACTGACTACTTTATCGCCCGGGGATAGCAGCGCGAAAAACGTCGAACTGATCGCCGCCATGCCCGTGGAAAAACCGGCGGCGGATTGTGCACCGTCTAAAATGGCGATCTTTTTTTCCAGCACATCCAGGGTAGGACTGCTGTTGCGCGCGTAGATGTGGCCTGGCGCCTGGCCGGTGGCAACCGCTGACCATGAATCCAAGTCCGGATAGGCGAAAGTCGCTGACTGTACGATGGGCATTACCGCCGCGCCGTACGGAAACGGACCCTCCTCGGCAGACCACACGGCTTGTGTATCGAGGCGGGAGGAGGAGTCTTTAGGAGTTGTCATACTAAACCTTCTGGCATTGGAGTCATGGAATCGCCGCGCTGGGCTTACCTGATCTTATTTTAGATCACGATAAGACTTAAACGGCTGCTCGGGCCATGAACTGCCGGCGGCAGGCGCGGCCGGCAGGCTTGGCTCGTCTCTTAACGCGTCTTCAGCGTTAACGGCTCTTGTTCGGCGTTGGCCAGTTTCAGATGCAGCGCTGCGGCAACCGTCGGTGCAATACGTCGCATGTCGATGTCACCCACGGACTGGTGGGCGGCAATCTTTGGACCTACCATGAAAAACGAGGAACGCATTTCCGGAAAGTCCGACAGATAGCCGTGCATACCTAGATTTGACGGCTTGGATACCAAGGGATCGGTGAACTCATAACCCAGTTCATAGCCAAGACGAAACGCTACGAAAAAAGCAGCATCGGGAAATCCGCCACGGCTGACCAGCTCATCGTGAGTCAAAATACGCTCGATGCCGTTTGCCGGATCGCTGGCCAGTTGCGTCAGCAGTGCCTGCACCTGCTGCTTGACGCTCTGATCGGCTGGATCTGAAAGCATGATTGCCGCACTACCACCCGCCGGCCACGGCATGGCTTTCCAGCCATTGATTTTGTGCGACTCATCAATACTGAATAAGCCGGCCTTTAAGAAGGCACCGTAGAGGTTGACGTCGTGGTCTACCTTGGCAAAGCCATGGTCGGAGACCACGCAAATGGTGGCGCGACCTGGGGCTTGGGCTTCAGCCGCCGCGCGTAAGTTTCCAACCAAGACGTCGAGGCGCTCTAAAACAGCGTTCGAATCGGCGCTAAATGGTCCGGATTTATGTTGCTCAGTATCCAATCCGGTGAGATAGACCGTAAAGAACTGCGGATGCTTGGCCTTCATCATGGCAATGGCGAAGCGTGACCGGATCTCATCCTCGGCAACCGTTTCTTCCATGCCGCCAGGAAAAGTTCCTGCCGTCTTAGAAAGTTCCTGCTCCAGTCCCAACGTATTGAGGGCACGCTGCAGTTTGTGGTCATCATTCGTGCCGGTACGCCACATCTGCGGCAGGTTGTAGGTGATGGTGGCCCCTACACTGGTGGGCCAATAAATGTTAGCGGTGGTCAGATGAGCGGCGTGCGCCGCATCCCACAGCGTTTGGGCTTTGACGTCTTCAGCGTACCAGTACCAGCCCTGAGCGTTACGGTTGTAGGGATCAAAGGTGGTGTTGGCGATAATGCCGTGGTTAGCTGGCGAGGCGCCGGTGAGCATGGTCATGTGACTGGGATAGGTGATCGTGGGTAGCACCCCGGTCACGCTGGTGGCGTACGCACCATCGGCAACCAACGCTTTTAGATTGGGGACTTTAAGGCCGTGGCTTTGGGCATCAAAAACCGCTTCGGGCTTTAGGCCATCAATAGAGATCATCAAGACCAAAGGCTGAGCCTTGGCCGGCTTTGCGGCGACAGCGGCTGAACTGAGCAATAGGCTCGCGATCAGTGTGCCAAGACCTAAAGTTCGTAATGCAGTTATCACGGGTGGTATCAACCTTTTTCTACAGTGATGAATCGATCCTAGGCGACCGCCTAAAGTACAGGCGAGCCCTGCTCTAGCCCTGTTCTATAGACGCTATCCTAGCCAGAGTTCGTGACGGATCCGTGGCTTGGTTTTTTTGATTTCAGACCTTTTCATAGACGGTCTGGCCGCCCACTACGGTGCGAAGCACCGCAATATCCTTCAGCTGACTCGGCTCGATCCGGTAGGGGTTTTGGTTTAAGCAGACAAAGTCTGCGTGTTTCCCCACCATTAACGACCCCTTGATATGTTCTTCGTGAGAGGCATAGGCGCCGTTGATCGTGCCTACGTGCAGCGCCTGATCAATACTGATGGCCTGATTGGCTCCCCAGACGCGGCCGGCGTAGTCGGTGCGCGTGACCAAGCTTTGTAGTGCCATCATCGGATCAAAAGGCCCCGGTGAGTAATCTGACGCCCCGGGTACTCGAATGCCCGCTTCCAGTAAGGAGCGGTGCGCGAACATGGAGCGCATTTTCTCATCGCCGTAAGCGGCCCACTTTTCGCCGTGGTAGTAAACATAGGTCCAAAACGGTGTGGGGATGGTCCCCGTGGCCTTGATGCGTTGGATCAGAGTCGGATTGATCAGCGAGCAGTGCTCAATGCGGTGGCGCCGGTCGCGTGCTGGCCACAGCTTTTGCACGCGTTCATAAGCGTTTAACACCATATCAATGGCGACATCGCCATTGGCATGAATGCCGACCTGCCAACCGCTACGGTGTGCGGCTTCCACGGCATCATGAATCTGCTGCTGATCCATAGTCAGAATGCCAAAATCATCGGGCTTACCGGCATAGGGTGTGCTCATGCGCATGGTGCGCTCGGAGGCCGAACCATCAGCGACGAATTTAACCGCACCGATTTGCAGTCGATCGCTGCCCAGACCCGTGTGGACACCCGCATCACGCAGTTTTTGGTACACCGAGTCGGTGCCCATGCCTACAGGCATCATGTAGGCACGGTGTAAGAGCGATCCGTCAGCGGCACTGTCTTGATAGGCTTTTAGCTTTTGAGCATCGACCCAAGCATCGTGCACGGAGGTCAGCCCCGCGGCGGTCAGTTTTTTGGACATGTGCGCCATCGCTCGATGGGCCCGGTCGCGCATCTGCTCAGCGGTGAACGATTCAAAGCGGCCCACCGTGTCAAAAACGGCCCGTGCATTCTCAGCGACCTCGCCTTGCAGTTCGCCGCTAGCGGTTCGGTAGTAGCGGCCATCTTTAGGGTCGGGGGTTTGGCGAGTAATGCCGGCCAACTCAAACGCCTTGGAATTAAACCAGCTGGTGTGTCCGCCGCGATGATCAACACGCACCGGATGATCGCCTGAGACCGCATCTAAATCTTCGCGCGATAAAGGGCGCTTGTCGGAGAGTTTGGTGTCATCAAACTTGAAGGCGCGAATCCAAAAGCCAGCCGGTGTCTGTGCGGCTCGTTCGCGTATGGCTGCTTGAATCTCATTTATGGTTCGAACATCGGCATTGATGTCGTAGAGTTCTTCGACTTCGCCAGGATGGCAGTGGGCATCAATAAAACCTGGGAGTACGGTCATGCCGCGAGCGTCTAGCGTCTGAGTCTGGCGAGTCGCCAGTGCCTGGATTTGATCACTGTCGCCTAAGGCAACAATCTTTCCGTTTTTAACCGCAAAGCCGCCTACCTCAGGCTGCTGTTCATTCATCGTATAAACCGTGCCGTTAATGACGATCAGATCCGCTTCAAGGGTAACGGGCATGCGGCTTTTCGCACCGGCCAGTGCAACCCCGGGTGCGCCCAGCAAAGCGCCTATTCCAAAATCTCTACGCGTGAGCTTTTTCATGGACTACCTTCAGGGACATACTTGGGGGTTGTTATCAATGGCGGCGAGTGATCGGCTTGGGTGAAATTAATCTTTAAGCTGATCGTTTCGCCGTCCGGCTCGTTCTAAATGCACGGGAAGCACGCGCCCGTACAGCTGGCGTGTCCGCTCGGGACTGCCCACCATGTTGGGTATGTCGGCAAAACTAAATATCGCCACGTACCGGGTACGAGGTCCGATTAAGGGCGTGACTCGATGCAAAGCGTAGCGACCTTTAAATATTTGTAGATCGCCAGGTTCTAGATTCAGACTTTTGATGAGGCGACGATCGTTGTTTAAAACCGCACTGACACCCGCGTAGTTTTCATCGGTGCTGGTGCGCAAGTGTGGGCTGTATTCAAAAACTCCGCCCTCTTGCGCATTCTGCAGAGCCAACGTGACCGTGTAGTTGTTGGTATCAAAGTGCCACGGGAAACCACCACCGGCCTCAGCCAGGTTCACCACAACATCGGCCAGTGGATCGGCGTAGCGATAAAAAAGCCTTTCGGATAAGACTTCCTGAATAAACGGCGCGAAGGGCTCCCATTCATAAATGGCCCGCAGCCCACTGTCGTCTTTAAGGTTATCGGCCGGCACAAAGGCATTGGAGCGAGGGTAAAACTGACGTGCGGGGTGGTCAGTCGGAAGCTCGGGCTGGTCTTTGGAGAAGTAGACGTTGGTGTGACCGAAGTTGCGGTGCGCAAACGGCGCCACGCGATCGCACTCAGCAACCAAGGCGGCGATAGCTTCGGCGCGGATAAACCCTTTGAGCACGGCGCAGCCATCCTCGGTGATCGCTTGTTTCGTGCTTTCGATAATTCGTGCCCTGTCCGGACCGGCTTGATTAATCGGGTAACGGATCAGATCGATGCAGTCCACTGGATTCATTGCCGGTCAGTCCTTTAGGGTTGTGTGGTGCTCTATCGTGGTCGGTTGATCGGCAGGCTCACCGGTTGCTGGTCAACGCCGCGTGGGATCGTACCGCCTGATCTTAACTGGGGTAAGGTTACCACTCGCTTAAGCGCGGTGACCTCCAATTCGCGTGGAGCAGGGGGACTTCGCTGGGCTTGGCGCTGTGCAGCAGTTTTGATTCAGCGGCTAAGATGATAGCCAGTCAAGGCAGGCAGGAACGCTACGGCGCGCAGCTGAATAAAGTTACACCGTGCGGTAATCGCGCGAGGAAAATCGTTCATGCTTTGTCACATTGAGCCGAAAAACGTCCTGATCTTGCAGTTATTTTGCGCGGGTATGGGGGTCATGACGCTGATTGCCCTGGTCTTCGGGCAGGCTTATTTTCGGGGCTGGGTCAGTCGCCAGAGCGAACCTTTAGCCTACTGGGTCACCTGCCTGTCGCAGGCCTTCTTAAGTTTGGCAATCGCCACTGCCCTGTGGGTGTGCTAGCGGCGTGAGCGTAATCTGGCGGGTTAGAGTGGCGTGGCCGCTATGGTGAGTTGGCTTTGTATCCCTAAGCCGGTGATCCCTAAACGCATGGTCTGGCCTGTCTTTAAATAGACCGGAGGTTTTTGGCCCATTCCCACACCGGGTGGGGTGCCTGTGGCAATGACATCGCCAGTTCGTAGGCTCATAAATTGACTGATGTAAGAGACTAAGTGCTCCACGCCGAACACCATGTGACGGGTGTTACCGGTCTGAAAGCGATGGCCATCGACTTCTAGCCACAAATCTAAGCACTGCGGGTCGGCGACTTCGTCGCGAGTGACCAGCCATGGCCCAATGGGCGCGAACGTATCGCAGCCCTTACCTTTGTCCCATTGACCGCAGCGCTCGGTCTGAAAGGCGCGTTCTGAGACGTCATTAACAACGCAGTAACCGGCCACGTGTTGCATGGCTTGCTCTAGGGGGATGTATTTGCCGGGTTTACCGATCACCACACCTAACTCAACCTCCCAATCAGTCTTTTCGGCACCGAGCGGAATTTCAACCGGGTCATACGGGCCGCTGATAGAACTGGTGGGTTTCAAAAAGAGTATGGGCTCGCTAGGCACCTTCAAATTGGCTTCAGCGGCATGATCGCTGTAGTTCAAGCCCACACCGATGATTTTTCCAATCTGGCCTACGCAAGTTCCGACACGCAGGCTAGCGTCCATTATAGGAAGCTTCGCCAGATCCAGGCGCGCAAGTCTCGCCAGACCTTCGGGTAGTAAAACTTCCTGCGCGATATCGCCAACCACCGAGGATAGATCACGCAGATGACCGTCCTTATCCAGCAGGGCAGGTCGTTCGGCACCGGGGTCGCCAACTCGCAGCAGTTTCATATACGGCTCCTGAAATTAAAGGACGCGAGCCGAGCGCCGTGCCGCCTGGCCAGCCGGGGTGGTTGCCCGCGGCGGACCAGGTGGATTACTTAGACTCAGCCTGAGTGAGGCACCTTAACATGGTGGCGCTGATCATGAATCTGCTCGCTGCCCTTGTTGAGTCGCTTATTCAGGTTCTTTTGCTCGGCTCGGGTGATGTGCCCATCATGCTTGGCTTGATCCTGATTCAGGCTGTTCTGCTCGCGAGCTAACTTTGCGTCATCGTGGGCCGCTTGTGTGGCGTTGATCTGGCCGTCAGATACGCCGCGATCAATACGCTTTTGTTGATTATCAACGCGCTGCTGTACTTCATTCACGCGCGGATGCCCGGGGTCGGGGATGCTGGTGGCATTTTGGGCCATCACGTTACCCGCGCCCAGAAAGCTTACGGTCAGGGTCGTGGCTAATAAGGTGAAACGGGTCTTGCTCATAATCGCTCCATAAGAGGTTGAAAATCTCACCTCACCTCCGCAGTGCAGCACAGGTGAGATGGCAAGGCAGCACAGGCCCTACCGGACACTTAACGTGGCGCTGGCCGGTCGGTTGACAGCTTCGGCGCGCCGCGCTGTGTCGGCCTTCTTTTCATTCTTAAGACCGTCTATCACCGTGGAAAAAGCAGCGTAACGGAGGCTCTTAAACCCCACTCGTGGCCGCCGAGCGGTTTTTCTAAGTAATAGCGAGCACCCGCACCGACGCTGATCAGTTGTGGCCCGAGTTTAAGCACTTGTCCGTAACTCACTGTCACGGGGACCGTCCAGCCGCCTCGATTCCAGTCGTAGGATGATTCAAGGACCCCGCTAACGCTCGCACCTTTACCCAGGTTTTTGGTGACAAAGGGCTGCAGGAGCGCCGCATTGGTATTGGCAAGCAAGCCACTGTTGGAGACACCACGCACATAGTTAGTGAGCAGTCCGTAGCTCCACGCACCGTCCTGGCGCAGGGCGACGGCGGTGGGACCTACGCCCCATTGGTGGCCGCTAAACGCGTCACTGCCGGTGGGTAGTACGAGCACCGGACCCACACCCCAGATCCAGCCACCCGCCGTGGGCGCTTTGGGGGTAAAGAAGAAACTCTGGACGATGTCGCCCAGTCCAGAACGACTGCCTTGGGCCGGTGCAAGGCCCTGTTGGTTGATGATAGGCAGAATGGTTCTGGATACGACGTTCCAGTCCGAGTTCAGTGAGGTAGGGATGACGGGCTGTACGTTGGTCACCCACGTATCACCCCGGCTACCACCGCCAGAGTCGTAATTGACCTGAACGGGGACGCTAATCAACGCCGCCACGGGGTTAGCTAGCTGTGTAGCTAAAGCCTCAGCCTCCTGTGCGTTCGCCGGTAAGCTCACCGACGCCAGTAAAGCTGCCGCTATTGCGGGTATACGAATTGCCTTCATGAGTGATCCTTGTGATGTCTGACACTATCCCTACAGTGGATAAGCGCATTTCTTTAAGGTGCCGTAACTGATCGGGTAAGCCGGCACCCGTGTTGTGCAAAAGTTATTTGAGCTAACCCTGACCCAGCCTGCTAGGCATAAGTACTTATATCAGTCCTGCGCACAATCAGCGTTAAGCTTTTGTGTTTTTTCAGCCGGTTCTTTCAGATTCATGGGTAGATGAGTGACTATGGCTGCATCTTTGAATTTCTAAGCGCACTCAGCTTCAAAGCCAACACGGCAGGTGGCTTTCTGACGGCTTACTAACAGGTCTTACTTCCTTCATTGACAACTTAAGGGTTTAAGATTTGCCAGTTGACCAGTCAGGTCTTTCGCGGATGATCTATGGCTGAAAGAGGCTTAAACTTCGGTTTGTTGCGGGGCTTGGCTGTTAGGCTGGCTCCAGACATCCTTGATAGCGCGCTACTAAGGTGAGGGGATCGGTCCAGCCAATTGTTTGACTATCGTTCAATGCGCTAAATTTTACGCACTTAATAAGTGTTGCCGCCGAGGTCAGTGCTGTCGGTGGCCTTGCGTGCCGAGGTGAATACTAATGAACAGTCCCATGTCCGTTCCAAAAAACCTGCAAGCCGATGAGCTTGCTCAGCAGATGCAGGCCGGCCGTATCGTGCTCATTGATGTACGTGAGCCGGCTGAGTTCTTAGCCGAGCGCATTCCAGGTGCCATGCTCTGTCCGTTGTCTAGCTTCGATGCTAAGGCCATTCCCAGCGATGGCGAGCGGATGGTCGTATTCCATTGCGCCGGCGGAAAACGATCCCTGGATGCTGCGATGCGTTGTCTAGCGGCTGGTCGTGTTGCCACGACGCATTTGGAGGGTGGGATTGCCGCCTGGAAAGCCGCCGGTCTTCCGGTGATTGGGCCAGGCAGCTAAAGAGTCAGCTATCGTGCGTTGATAAACTTAACCGGCGAACCAATGGTTCGCGGGAGCGAGCGTTTCACGGCTGGTTCTGACTTTCGTTGATTGCGCCGTCATGCGCTGCAGCATCGCCAGCGATCGTGCGGCTGGACAGATTCCTGCGGATCTTAAGTTGCTGCCAACAAGGCCTATACAACAGGGCCTATACAATAAGGCCTAGACAGCAAGGCCTGTCTGGTGAGTTTAACGAGCGCAGAGTAAAGCCTCGTTGTGCGTTGTATGAAAAGCTCAACCTGCAAGCGTCCTTGCATTAGTGATTTCCATTACCGCGTTCTTAATGGTTTACAGCAATCGAGTTGAGCGTTGAACGAAACCCTCATCGTTTGCCGCAGCGTATCTTGCACTGTACGAAAGTCAGATTCGTTCGGTGATAGAAGCAAGACAGACTTCCCCTGTTCATCGGCACGGGGAAAAGCAGCTCTTTAATGGGCGAAGTGCTGCATTCTTGGCTGCGTTGCAACATTGCAAACGCGACCTGTCGAAGCTTGAATTGGACATTAATGGATTTGATGCTGTTATGATTGGATGTGGCGTGGAGCTTGTCAGTTGGGTCAAGTCAGCGTCGACCATGACTATAGTCGGCTAGCAAGGTCTTTGCGTTTCAATAGATACATAGCCGGCCGGGGAAGACTGACTCACTATGAGGTGGATGTCAGTTGGTAGTGTAGTTGAACCCTTGCGGGCCGTTGGCTCATCAAGGCTCAGCGTAAAAAATTAGGGAGATAGTATGAAGTCCGGATCTATTTGGTTACGCAACAAGACGGCTGTTGCTGCATGTGGCCTTCTGTCCATGTGTATCTCGACAGCACAGGCATCCTCTGCGGTGCTGAAGCCCGACGATTTCGTTGGTATTTCGTTTTGGCTGATCTCAATGGCTTTGGTTGCCTCCACGGCATTCTTCTTCTTGGAGCGCGATCGCGTTTCGCCTAAGTGGAAGACGTCGTTGACGGTGTCCGGCTTGGTGACTCTGGTCGCTGCAGTGCATTACTTCTACATGCGCGAAGTGTGGGTGACCACAGGTTCCACGCCAACCGTTTACCGCTATATTGACTGGCTCATCACCGTGCCATTGCTGATGATCGAGTTCTTCTTGATCCTGTCAGCTTGCGCGAAAGTGCCTGGTGGCATTTTCTGGCGCCTGATGATCGGTACCTTGGTCATGTTGATTGGCGGGTACGTCGGTGAGGCCGGATACATGGCAGTCATGCCTGCATTCGTGATCGGTATGCTCGGCTGGGCTTACATTCTGTACGAGATTTTCGCTGGTCAGGCCAGCAAGATCAGTGCAGCAAGCGCCCCAGCGTCGGTGCAGTCCGCGTTCAACACGATGCGTTGGATTGTGACCATCGGTTGGGCGATCTATCCGATCGGGTACTTCCTGGGCTACCTGTCGGGTCATTCGCCTGCTGACAGCATGGGCATGCTCAACATCGTCTACAACTTGGCTGACGTGTTGAACAAGATTGCCTTCGGTCTGATCATCTGGAACGTAGCCGTTTCGGAGTCAGAAGCCGCTAAGCACTAAGCTTTAAGGCTTGATTCGAATAACTCTCCGGTGAAAGCCGGAGAGTTATTTTTTTGTACACCAGTTTTCCGCTAAATCCCACACGACGGGTGATCAAAATTAAGATCCACCCCTTGCGTCGACCGCATTGGCCCCCCGCGTGGTGAAGCGTACGCTTGGCCTGATTGGGTTAAGCGCTCACGCCACCGGCCGGCGACGACCGGTCGGGTGTCCCAACGCCAGTTTCGATGAAGCAGACAACGAGGGCGCGGTTAACGGGCACGGGGCTTTACTAATTTCTTATTTGCGCCGCCGCCTGCCGGTGATTAACCTACCGATTGAGCCATTCAAACTTTTTCAGCGCAGAATAGCTGGAGTAATCCGCTACCCCTGCTGAGAGGGTAGAGTAGTGGCTTGGCACTGGTGAGTAGTTGACTGAGGAATTAGCGTTGTTAGTTCGCCGGTGCGCGTGGACAACCTGTGGCTCGCGTGGTGCAGAGTCATCAACCGGGAATAAGACGTGCGTGCAGTAGTCATTGGTGGAGGCTTTGGGGGAATGGCCGCGGCATTGCGGCTAAAAGCCAAGGGCTACGACGTGGTGCTTGTCGATCGCTGTCTGCGACTTGGCGGCCGAGCGCAAGTGTTTGAGCGTGGCGGTTTTCGCCATGATGCGGGGCCTACGGTCATTACCGCTCCTTTTCTTTTTGAAGAACTGTTCAGTCTGTTCGGTGAACGGTTTGCTGATCATGTACAACTGGTGGCGTTGACGCCCTGGTATCGCTTCCATTTTGCCGATGGTGATCATTTCGATTACGGCGGCACACTCGAAGACACCCTAGCTGAGATCCGGCGCATTTCGCCAGAAGATGAGCAAGGCTATAAGCGCCTGCTGGCGCAGAGTAAGCGCATCTTTGAGGCCGGGTTTGTGCGTTTGGCGGATGAGCCGTTTCATCGGTTCACAACGATGCTAAAAGCCGTGCCCAGCCTCATTCGGTTGCGCTGTTATCAAACGGTCTGGGGTTTGGTGACCCGGTATTTGAAGCACGACAAGCTGCGCCGTGCGTTCTCTATTCAACCCCTGCTGGTGGGCGGTAATCCGTTTGATACCACCAGTATTTACGGTTTGATTCATTATCTAGAGCGTGCTTATGGCGTCTACTTCGCCATGGGTGGTACCGGTGCAATTGTTGATGCGTTGAGTGCGCTGATGCAGCGTCAGGGCGTGACGATCAAGCTGGGTACAAAGGTGGAGCAGATTGAGATCACCCATCACACTGCAACCGGCGTGCGCCTAGCCGATGGCACGGTTCTGCAGGCGGATATCGTGGTGTCTAACGCCGATACTGCTCACCTACACCGATCGATGATTCCGCCTCACGGTCAGACCTTGATGCCTAAGCTCAAGCTGGCGGCGGCTCATTATTCTATGGGATTGTTTGTATTATATTTTGGCACGCGGCGCACCTACGACAATGTCGCGCACCATACGATCTGGTTAGGCGAGCAGTACCGTGAGCTGCTTCACGATATTTTTAGTCGCCGCGTATTGAGTGATGATTTTTCGCTCTACCTGCACAGGCCTACGGCGACGGATCCAAGCTTCGCGCCGCCCGGATGCGATAGCTTTTATGTGTTGTGTCCGGTGCCTAACTTACAGGCCAGCGTTGATTGGGCAGTGGAGGGGCCGCGGTTGCGTGACAAGATCGTTGCCGCGTTAGGTCGCACGATTTTGCCCGGCCTTGATGAGTCGATCACCGATGACTTCTATATGACGCCCAAAGATTTTCAGGGCGATTATCTGAGCGTGCACGGGGCGGGTTTTTCTGTCGCACCTTTGTTTAGGCAGTCAGCCTGGTTTCGTTTTCACAACCGTGCCGAGGGTGTAAAAAATCTGTATGTCGTGGGTGCAGGTACGCACCCGGGAGCGGGTTTGCCGGGCGTGCTGTGTTCGGCCAAAGTAGTCGATGCACTGGTTAAAGATCTCCACAGTACAGCCCGCTCGGGGTCTGCCGCGTGAGCGCTGAATCGGTCCATCGTGTGGAGCCGGGCGTGTACGCCGCGGCCGATGCTCTATTAACCTCCAGGGCTAATAGTTTTCATTGGGCTCGGCGATTCTTAAATCCCATCCACGGCGAGCGTGCGACCCGACTGTACGGATTTTGTCGTCGTGTCGATGATCTAGCCGATGAGGATGCCTGCCAAAGCTCGGCTAAATCCGCGCTGAGCTCGGTACGAGCGGCTCTGGAGTCGGGGCACGCCACGACGGGTCCGCTAATCGACATGTTAGAGCTGATGCGTGACTGCCACATTGATCCGGCCATTCCGCTGGACCTAATTACCGGCGTGGAGAGTGATCTGAGTGATGTGCGGCTGGCCGACATGGAGGCGCTGGAAGAGTACTGCTATCGGGTTGCTGGAACTGTGGGGCTTATGATGACGGCAGCGCTTGATGTCACTACTCCTAAGGCCTTGCCGCACGCGGTGGATTTAGGTATCGCGATGCAGCTCACCAACATTTGTAGGGATGTACGCGACGATGCCTTGCAGGGTCGGCGTTACCTGCCAGCGACGCTGGTGGGACCTTTAGAGCCCAGCGAACTGATCGCCCCAACCGGCGCGACGCGTGAGGTGGCTGTGCGCGCGGTACACACGCTGCTGGATCTTGCCGATCGTTACTATGCTAGCGGTGAGGCAGGGCTTAAGTATCTGCCCCGCGGTGCGCGTTTTGGAATTTTGATTGCCGCACGTTTGTATCGTGAGATTGGCGTGGTGTTGCGCCGCCGTGACGCCGATTGCTGGTCGTCCAGAGCATATGTGGGTGGCGTGGGGAAAGTCGCCGTCACGCTGCGTTCGCTGAGTTCGACGATGACGCCGGGGGTCTTGAGATGCGCGGGTGGTCAGACTCGCGAGGTGGCGCCGATCTCCTCCTTAAGCTGCCGGGGCCGTCCGGCGGTAGAGTCGGGTCATGGTGACTGATGCGGATTTGGTGATTCTCGGTGGTGGCTGCGCTGGCCTGAGTCTGGCGATGCGCCTGGCAGAGCAGCCCGGAAGTTGCCGTCGCGTTGTGGTGCTGGAAGCTCGACAGCATTACCAGAACGATCGTACCTGGTGTTTTTGGCAGGATAGCTGCGCTCGCTTCGATGCGCTGGTAAGCCATCGCTGGACGCAACTTCGCGTCCGTTCAGCCCACGACAGCGCCGTAGTTTCCTGCGCACAGTCGCCCTACCAGTTACTGGAGTCCGGAGCGTTCTATCAAAAGGCTCTGGCGGTCTTAGACGATCATCCACAGATCGAACTGCACCGTGGCGTGCTGCTGACTCAGGCGCCGACGCCCCTTTCGGACGGGTGGCTTGTGGAGACACCCTTAGGCGTACTGCGGGCTGCCTGTTTGGTAGACACGCGCCCTGGCCAACAACCCGTGCGGGGCGAAGCCCGGCTTTGGCAGTCCTTTCTAGGCCATGAAGTACGCACCGATCGGCCGGTGTTCGATCCGAACTGCGTGGAGTTGATGGACTTTGCCGGAGCGGGCACCGATACCGTGGAATTCACCTACGTTTTGCCGTTAGCGGTGGACCGAGCGCTGGTTGAGACCACGCTGTTTGATCCCCAACCCCGGTCAGCGGCTGATTTAGCCGATCGACAACAACGGGCTTTGACGCGCCAATTGCATGGCGCCTCGGCCGAAACCATCCGTAGTGAGCACGGGATTCTGCCGATGGGCCTGTCGGCTAAGCGCCCATTGAGTGGGCCGCGATACTGCGCAGCTGGGCTTTATAGCGGAGCCGCACGTCCGGCAACCGGGTATGCCTTCCAGCGCATCCAGCGCTGGGCTGACGCCTGTGCGATGACCCTGCGAGAGGGCAAGGGTTGTGTGGGCCATGCGGCCGATTCCTGGCTAACCCAGGCTATGGATGATCTTTTCTTGCGCGTCCTAAGCGCCGAGCCACAGCTTGCCGCGGATCTGTTTGTTCGACTGTTTGCGCGAGTCCCTACACCACGCCTGATCCGTTTTCTCAGTGATGGAGCAACCTTGGGTGATCGGGCCTGTGTGGTCGCTGCACTGCCGCCGCTGGTTTTTCTACGCCAACTAATGCGTACAGCCTTATTGCCTGCAACGCGACAAGCTAGGGCATGAACGCTTTAATCAAATACCAGGGACGCGTGTTTATCGTTGTCTCCGTTGCGCTTATGGTGAGCGTGGCGCTGGGACTGAATCTGGCTGATGAGCGCTACATACCGGTCATCGGCGCTCTGGTGGTCTTGTTGGGCATGCCGCATGGTGCCTTTGATGTGGTTTATGCGCAGCGGTTGCTGGTGCTAAAGACTTGGCGTCATTGGTCACTCTTTGTTTTGGGGTATGTCAGTTTGGCATTAGCCGTCATTGGATTATGGTGGCTTGCGCCCACCGTATTTCTGGTCGGTTTTCTGCTGATGTCGGCTTATCATTTTGCTGATGACCTGCCGCAGGGTGTGCGTTTTTTATCAAGGCTAGCCTACGGTGGCTCGAGCATCGTCTTACCTGCGCTACTGCATTCTGCCGAGCTGACTCGGTTACTCGGTTGGGTCGCAGGCGGCCCGAGCGCGTTGTGGGTTGTGCCGCTTCTGCAGCAGCTGGCCGGAATTTGGCTGGTGATAACGTTGTGCTTGGTCGTCATGGAAGCATGGCACCATCCAGCGGCGGCCTTAGAGTTAGGCGCACTGACGACGATCAGTGTACTGGCCCCGCCGCTGGTGGCTTTTACCGTCTTTTTTTGCCTCATGCACAGCCCACGGCATTTGTTACGTACGCTGGCAGCGGTAAGTATTGTTGAGCGCACGCGGGCTGTCTGGCTTGCGGTTGGGCCTACGGTTCTTACCTTCGTTGTGCTGGGGCTGGGTGTTTACGTGTTTAGGGATGAGCCGTTGTCAGCGCGGGTGATGCAGCTGGTGTTTGTGAGTTTAGCGGCGCTTACCCTACCGCATATGCTGCTGCTCAATCGAGTGGGGCGGTTAGCTGTCTACAAATGATTAATTTTTCACTGGAGCCATAATGAAGTGCAACGTTCAAGGTGCGATGCGAATCTGCGTAGTGGCGTGGCTGTCTAGCGCTGCGCTGGTATTTTTTGCCAGCAGCGCACAGGCTCAGGCATTACCCAAACATTTGTTGGCTGTTGAGCTTCAGTCGCAGGTGCAGCCTGCAATGCTGGTTGATAACCAGGCCTTTGTGCCGGATGCCCATGCCGCGCCAGCACACGTACCTTTTCGCGGAACGTTGCGCCTAGACGAGGTGGCCATGACCACCACACCTGCCGATCTGGGTGCGCATGACATGTTGGCTAAGGACGCGCAGTATTTTCCTAAAGTCGATCTGACCTTTATGACGGTGGGCCAGGATCTGGTGCCGGTGACCCAAGAGGTGATTCGCGCAGGTTCTGTACCCGGCACGAAAAGCTATTGGGATGTGATTGTGCAGCCCGGACGCGTGTGGTCGCAGCGCGGCGATGGTGCTTGGTCACGTGCAGCCTTTCCGTTTTCACTGGTCCACACGCTAGAAGGCGAGACGCACCATGGGTTGGCGACCTTTCTGTACAACGGTCGTCAAGTCAGCGGACTGCGTTTTCAGATTGTTCAGCAAACAACTCCTGGACACATTGAGAGCTACTTTACAGCCGTGGGCATGGCCGCAGCCCAATGGGTGCCGGCAAAGCGAACGGACTGGGACGCCATCGCGCGCACCTATCGCAGCGCACAGCGTGACGCGGTCGTGGTGCGTGACTGGAGTGAGCTTGAGAAGCGGGTGGGAGCCACTAAGCTTGCCGGGTTTAGTGATGGACTGGCTGCTGATCAGACGGTGCTCACGGGGCTGGATTATCAAGGTGTCTTTTATTTACGCGGTTGTACGAGCGCGGCCGGGCCATTGCCTTGGTGTGATCGCACACGCTTTGGCATTTGGTCGGTCACTAAGGCTTATGCCAATGAGGTGGCGTTGCTGCGCTTAGCGCAGAAATACGGGCCTGGCGTTTTTGATTTAAAGATTCGTGATTACGTACCGGAGGTTGCTGCCTATCCTGCATGGGCGAATGTGCGTTTTGATGACTGCATCAACATGGCTACCGGGCTGGGTAATGGCAGTGCGCAGCGTGAGCCTAACGATGCGGTCGATGGCTACATCGACGAAACCTACAATGACTGGGCTGATGCACCGTCTAGGGCCGCTAAGGTGGCGGCCTTGCTGCGTATTGCTCGTGTTTATCCCTGGGGGCCGGGTGAAGTGGTGCGCTATCGCGATCAGGATATGTATGTGTTGGGTGAGGCCATGGATCGCTACCTGAAGTCCAAAGAGGGACCGCAGGCCACGATTTGGTCGATGTTAGAGCGCGAAGTGTATGCGCCGCTGGGCATCCACTACGCACCGATCAATCGGACCCTCGAGGCTGATGGTTCGCCAGGACATCCGTTGATGGCTTATGGCTATTACGCAACGTTGTCTGATCTGGTGAAAGTGGCTCGCCTGTATCAGGCGCGCGGGCAGTTCAAGGGCGTGCAGCTGTTGTATGCGCCGCGTATTGATCAACTGCTTGCCGGCGTCACGCCGCGTGGCTTACCCACCGGTGAGCATACGGTCTTTGGTGAGACCACCTACTTTAACGCCTTTTGGGAAATGCGCTATGACGCAACCGAAGGCTGTCATCTCTACATTCCTCAAATGGAGGGCTGGGGAGAAAATTTGGTCGCCTTGTTTCCGGGTGGTATCACCGGTGTCCGAGTGGCGCACAATCCTTCGAACAGCGCCGCACAGGGTGACCCCACGGCTATGGCACGGGTGGTGAACCGATTGACTGCGTTTTGCCGATAAGGTTTGGACTGGCCGAAAGTAAGCGTACCGGTGGCGCTAGGCGCGTGACCATGCCGGTTTACAGTAGGCATGGCGCGCGCCGCGCGCCATGCCTGATCGCGTTGGCAGGGTCTAGCGGCGGTATACGATTTTTCCACCGACCAGGGTAAGCAGCACTTTCGTGGTGGGAATCTCGTCGGCAGCGATTTCCACCAGGTTCTTTGAAAACAACACCATATCCGCTAGTTTCCCTACTTCTATGCTGCCTTCCTGCGTCTCTCTTCGGCTCGCGTAGGCCGCGCTTAGGGTATACGCACGTATCGCCTCTTCAACGCTGATGCGTTGCGCCGGGACATAGCCGCCAATCGGCTGGCCATCCTGGCTCTGGCGCAGGATGGCGTTACGAATTCCCATTAACGGGTTCAGCTGTACGATTGGCCAATCCGTGCCGAAGGCAACGACAGCATGGGCGTCGAGCAAATCTCGAATGGCAAAGGCGGTGGGCAGACGTTTCTCGCCGGCATACTCTTTCCAGAGGTTTTCCATGCCTTTCCATTCATCTCGCGGATAGATCATCAGCGGTTGCATGCTGGCGATGACGCCAAGTTGGGCAAAACGCGGAATATCTTTGCGATCGAGCGCCTCCATGTGTTCGATGCGATTTCTGGAGCCATCCCGACCGGTTCCGGGGTGGGCCTGCGCAGCCTCGTACGCATCCAAGGCTAGTTTGATAGCGCCATCACCAATGGCATGCGTGTAGATCTGAAAATTATTTTGGTACAGCGTGAGCACGGAGTCTTGATATGCCTGCGGTGTAAAAAAGCGCATGCCGGTCTCAGTGGGGTTGTCCGCATAGCCGTCGGGTAGATAAGCCGTATGCGATTCAATCACTCCGTCCATCATGAACTTGGCGACGCAGCACGATAAATAGTCCGTGTGATAGCGGTTACGCGCCGCCTTAAGAGACGCCAGACGCTGCGGTGTTAATCGTGGTGGGTTGATCCAGTCAGCCATCGATATTCTCAGGGTCAGCTTTCCCTGCCTTTCGATGGCAGCCAGCAGGGGCAGTTGATCAAAATCAGCCCCCGCACTGTCTACACGGGTGATGCCCAGTCGGTTAGCTTCATGAATGGCAGCCAGCAGTGAAGCGTTGACTTCGGCTCGCGGTGGCGGCGGAATTTTTTCTTGGACTAGGTTAATGGCTGCATCTTCCTTCAGCCAACCGGTGGGCTCACCGTCGGGTCCGTGTACGATCTCCCCGCCGGCTGGATTGGGTGTGTCGCGGGTAATGCCCGCGCGTCGTAACGCTTCGCTGTTTGCCCAAGCGGCGTGCGCCATGCCCGAATTAAGAAACACAGGGCGATTTTTAACCACGCTGTCGAGTGTCTCTTTGTGGAACTCACCGCCTGGCATGTCGGGATAGCCATAGCTCCATCCCTCGCCCTGAATCCAGTCACCGTTTGGATGCTCTAAAGCGTACCTTTCTACGCGTTGCTTTACTTCAGCGAGGGTGACGGCGTCTCTGAGCGCTACATTACGCAGGTAACGACCTCCGTCTAGAAAATGCACATGGCTGTCGATCATTCCGGGTGTGACAAATCCACTTTTTAAATCCAGTACTTTAGTGGCTGAACCTTTCAGACGCAGCACGTCGCGTTGATCCCCCACAGCCACGACCCGGTCACCGCGAACTGCCACAGCCTCGGCCCAAGGTTGCGAGGGATTTACGGTGTAGATCTTCCCGTTGATGAGAATCAGGCTGGCTGGACTTTCGGCACTGCCCGCCGCCAGGCTGCTCGATAGTGCAACGAAGGTGCAAACATAAAGTACGAATAGCCAGCGCTTAATCATTCTGCTGTCCTTTATGACATCGCGGATTGATCGAGTGTACGCCAGAGAGTACGCAAATCCCATCGTGCGCGGTGGCAGCACCAACCCCTGACTCTGCCGTGAACTCGTGCGCGCGCTGACGCTAGAGGAAATTGCCCAACGTCTGTAAGAGAAATCTTCAAGTCGTGCGACGA
The DNA here is from genome assembly GCA_903828595.1 of uncultured Pseudomonadota bacterium. GTDB lineage: Bacteria > Pseudomonadota > Gammaproteobacteria > Steroidobacterales > Steroidobacteraceae > CAIKMS01. The sequence goes on from CAIKMS010000008.1 coordinate 153,288, forward strand.
AGCATTTGTAAAGCCTCTCAGCACTGCAGGCCGCCATCAACGACCAGCCGAGTGCCGGTGACGTGACTGCTGAGCGGTGAGGCCAAATATAAAACGGATGAGGCAATTTCATCGGGCTCGGCATGGCGTCCGAGTGGGGTCATCTCATCAAACATTTGTGTCGCGTCATGACCAATCACTGCAGTTAATTGATTTTCCAGGGCCGCCTGAAAATCATTACGGGTGGGTCCGGGATGGATGGTGTTCACACGGATTCGACGTGGTGCCAGCTCTTTGGCTGCGCAGCGCATCAGCCCAATCTGGGCATGCTTGGCAGCGATATAGGCATAGACGCACGGATCACCCCGCAGACCGGCGACACTGGAGGTAATGATGATGCTGCCGCCATCGTTCATGTGCGGCACACCGTGCTTTAAGACCAGTAAGGCGCCGCGCACGTGTACGCTGTATACATCATCCAAAACTTCTTCTGGGTAGTTGATCAGAGGGGCAAAAGCTCCTGCATTGCCTGCATTACTAAACAACACATCGATGGCTCCAAAGCGATCGACCGTTGTTTGAATCATCTGTTGAACCGAGTGCGCATCGCGCACGTCGACCACCACACCAGACACGCGATCGGTTGGCAACCCTGTCATGGCCTCGTTGAGTCGCGCTTGCTCGCGATCGGCGAGCACGACGCGAGCGCCCTCGGCGATAAATCGCCGCGCCGATGCCAGACCGATGCTTCCGGCACCGCCAGTGACTAAGCACACTTTACCGTTCAGTAGACTCATCGTGCTGACTCCAAATGACATGAATGGGTGAAGGGTTGAGGTTGACCGATGCCAATGCACGGATCCCAGCCACAATCGACATGCAGCTGTACTTTTCTATTCAACCTAGCGCAGCGACAGATTCCCGCTATTTGAGGTGGCTAAGTACGTCGGATAGATGGTCAATGATGTGCATGGGGCGATGTGTGTGTGGTTGACTAAGCCACTCTTCGCGTGAGGTCGTGCCCGTGGTGACGGCGAAGGAGGTTGCTCCACCGCGGTGAGCCATGAGCACCTCAACAACCGGATCGTCGCCAACCACAGCGATATGACGCATGGGTACTTTTAATCGTTTTGCCACGAATCGAAGTGCATGCAATGAGGGCTTGCCGGTGAGAATCACCGGGGCTTTCGTCAGTCGCTTGAGGGCGCCTAAGATGGCGTACGTGTAGCCGATAGTTCGGCCCTGACGCGTAGCAAAGAACGGGACATCAGAAGCGGCATACAGTCGCGCGCCGGCCCAAATAGCCTTGGCTGCTGATTCCAAATCAGCCATCCCGCAATCCGGATGCCAACCAACATATACCGCATCCACTTCATGATCACGTGGCTCGCCGGTGTAGGTTGTTTCAATGCCTTGCTCATTCAACGCGTGTCCGACCCCTCGAGTTCCTAAAACCAGTACGCGCTTTACGCCGGATTTGGCCATGTGCTCGGCCGTGATGCTGGATGGGGTCAACATTTGCTCATCGCTAACAGCCAGCCCTGAGGCTCGCAGCTTCGCGGCTTGCTCGGCTGGTGGGTAAGCGCTGCCGTTGGTTAGTAAGACATAAGGAATGCCGCGATCTTGGAGCGCTTGCAGGGTTTCGGCCGCGCCAGGTAATAATTGATAGTTCTTTAAAGAACGGTCGCTGAGCAACAAGGTACCGTCGACGTCGAACATGAAACCGCGAATTTCATGAGTTGCAGCGGATGCCGGAGCAGAGTGGGCGGGCGTTGTAGTCATGGTAAATCCGTGTATGTTTAGCGCGCGTCGCGGCGTAATTCGAGTTTAAATCCGGGCTTTTCGATCAGCGCGTGGCTCAAATCTTTCGCCGCACACAGTTTCTTGATCAGTGATAGTGCCGGCTGCCCTTCCGGGCTGTAAAGACGGGCCGATTCAGGTACTGCGCGCATGGCATCAACCTGGGCTGCTGGCATGGTGGCACGCAACAAGAACTCCTCGTCGGACAATTTTGCCCCGAAGCGGGCGCGTAGCTCGGATAACTCAGCCATGGCGGGCTCGGCACGCAGTTCTTTGGCGCGGGGCATGGACTCAATGCGGTCCATCACCGCCGCATCAATCGGCACATTAGGACGTCCAAAACGGCCTAACGCGTAGCGGATCACCTCGTCAGGGATGATGCTGTAGCGCTCTTTGCCGGTGACGTTCATCACAGCCTGTGTCATCACCATCTGCGCAAAAGGCGTCATGACGATCGGCCAACCGAGCTCCTGACGTACGCGGCCGACCTCCTCGATCACGGCTTCTTCCAGATGGGATAACCGACTTTCTGAGAGATGGCGGCGCATGGTTCCGACCATGCCACCGGGTAGCTGATGATGAAGGTAGTTCGCATCGAACGCATGCGGCTTACCGGTCGCTAGACCTTCGGCTTGTGCTAAGCGGGTGAAATAAGCACCCACCTCGTGCAGTGCTTGAGTATCGACATCAACCGTGTGACCCATGGCCCGTAAGTTGGCGACGACCCGCTCAGCTTGCGGATTGGAAATGCCATCGCCTAAGCCACCGGCCGCACATTGAACGGCGCAGACGCCTAGGTCGGGAGCTTCCAGATACGACAGTTCGGCCAATCCTATGGTGCCGTGCGAATGTAACTCTAAAGGCTTGTCACCAATGACGGCCTTAATAGCCGGCAGTAACGTAGCACAACGCTTCGGCGTCAAAAGACCACCGGGATCTTTAATATAAAGTGCGTCCACATCGGGGCTTCCGGCCATTTTACGCGCACACTCAGCATAGTGCGCATCGTCGTGGATGGGGCTCAACGTGAAAACCAGAGCACCGATAACGTACTCTCCGCCGGCACGCTTAACCATACGAGCGCCCTCGACGTTAGCATCGGCATCGTTCATGGGATCCGCCAAGCAAAAACGACGAATTCCGTTACGGGCGAGCGTGGCAAACACCAGTTCCATGAAGTCAGGGTTAGCCGTTTCCCACGAGATGAAGCGAAAACCCGTGGATAAGAACTGGAGAGGTGTGGTTGGCGTCGCCTGCGCCATCAGGCGAATGCGCTGCCAAGGGTCTTCTTGCTTAAAACGTACCGCCACACCCATATGAGTGGAGGTGGTGAAATCGATAGCGCGGTAGCCCACGCGCTCCATGGTGGGCGCAATGGTCAAGGTGCGCGCGGTATCTACCCCGAGTGCTGCCCAAAGGCATTGATTGCCATCGCGTAACGAGGTGTCGACGATTCCTACATGGGCCACGGTGTCATTCTCCGAGTCGGTCAGTTCGTGTGACTTAGCAGTCGCGTAATGAAGAGGGTATCTACACCGCCGGCAACAAAATCTGGATCGCTCAACAAGCGCTGCTGAAAGCTTATGTTGGTGGTAATACCTTGCAGATGGGTGTGCGACAGCGCTTGTTGCATCAGCGCAAGCGCGGCGCTCCGGTCGCTGGCATGGACAATAATCTTGGCCAATAACGAGTCGTAGTAGGGTGAGACCTTCGAGCCACTCTCAATATGGGTATCAACGCGTATGCCCGGTCCTGCCGGCCACTGCACTTGGCGCACCAAGCCTGGGCTGGGCTGGAAGTCTCGGTCCGGGTCTTCGGCGTTTACGCGACACTCGATGGACCAACCTTGCGTGTGCACATCAGATTGGTTGAGGTTAAGCCCGTTACCGGCCGCGATCGCTATTTGTTGGGCGACGATGTCGATACCGGTAACCGCCTCGGTAACCGGGTGTTCGACTTGGATACGGGCGTTCATCTCCAGAAAATAGAAAGTCTGCCGTTCCACGTCGACCAAAAACTCGACGGTGCCGGCGCCCCGATAAGAAAGACTTTCCGAGAGACGTACCGCAGCGTTGTGCAAGTCATGGCGTAACGAGTCTGACAAATGCGGGGCGGGCGTTTCTTCAATGAGTTTTTGATAGCGCCGTTGCGCCGAGCAGTCGCGCTCGCCCAGATGCACAACCTTGCCTCGGCCATCACCCAGTATTTGGACTTCTACGTGCCGGCCTTGGGCCACGAACCGCTCCAAATAAACTCGTGCGTCGCCAAACGCCGCGCCGGCTTCGGCTGAAGCGAGTTCTAAGGCGGCGGGTAGTTCGTCTAATCGATCGACGCGCTTCATACCGCGGCCACCACCTCCGCCAACGGCTTTTAGGAGCAACGGCGCACCGATGATTTCAGCTAAGGCTTGTGCTTCAGCCAGTGTGTTGATTGCGCCACCCGGCACGACGGGCACTTGAGCTGCTTCTGCCTGAGCGCGAGCGCGCAATTTGTCGCCCACGGCTTCGATTTGTATCGCTGTTGGGCCAATAAAAATGATGTGGTTGTCTTCGCACAGGCGGGCGAGTTGTACTCGCTCGGATAAAAAACCATAACCGGGATGAATCGCGTCAGCTCCGACCGCAAGGGCCGCATGCACGATAGTCTCGGCACGTAAATAACTGTCAGTTGATTTAGCAGGACCGATACACACGACCCGATCGGCAAACCGTGCCGGTACCGAGTCTTTATCTGCGAGCGAAACAGCCAGTACCGTCTCAATGCCCAGATGGCGGCACGTGCGCATAATACGCAGGGCTATCTCACCGCGATTGGCTATGAGTATTCGGCGAATCGCCACGATTAACTGATCCGTGCGACAGTCAGCAGTGTCTCGCCGTATTCGACCAACACGCCATCGCGGGCGTGAATCGCCGTAACCCGCCCTTTGCACCCGGCGCGCACGGTGTTCATCAATTTCATGACTTCAATAATGCCAACGACCGTATCCACATCGACCTCAGAGCCCACTTCTACAAACGCAGCAGCACCGGGTTTGGGCGCACGATAGAAGGTTCCGAGCAGCGGCGCCGTCACGGGCTCTTGGTTCGGGTCTAGCGTGATTGCAGCGGGCGGCGGGTTGGGTGTCGTGGATGTTGGTGCGGGCGCTGGCGGACTGAGCATCGGCGCGGCCGGCGTTGATGGTGTCGGCTCGCGGCGTTGCTCAGAAAAACCGGCGCCGGCCCGACGCAGACTCAGCTTCATGCCGTCAAGCTCCAGATGCAGCTCGTCGAATGCCGAGTCCTGCAGGAGTTGACTTATCTGGTCGATCTCTTTTGTTGTCAGACTCACCGGCGGCCTCCAAAGACGTTCATGACGTGCAACAAGGGGTTTTCAATAGCACTGGCCACAGGGGCAGCATCTTTCATCGACCAAACCGTCTCGGGTCGACTTTGCAGTAAGAGAATCTGGCCCGAGCGGCGATCTACCGCCCATTCAATATCCTGAGCGCAACCGTAGTGGCGCTCGACCTGACGGGCAATTTGCCGCAAGTTTTGAAGTTCCGGATCGCTCATGCTGGGAGAATTGCGGCGATCCTCACTGACGGGGCTTTCTAGGATGCCACCCGCCTCAGCCGGCAAGTGTTCAATGGCTTTGTCAGAGACAGTACGCACGGATATTTCCCCGGTGATTTTGCCAATTACCCAGCGATCCGGTGTCACCTCGCCCCCTACAACGGCCGATCCTAATCCCCACGCGCTCTCCACGGTAATGACCGATCGGTCACCGGTTAACGGGCTGCGGGTGAACATCACTCCTGCATTTCGGGCATCGACCATGGTTTGCACCACGACCGCCATGGCCACGCCGGCTTCGGGGAAGTTTCGGCGTCTCCGGTAGGTGATCGACTCCACGGAATACAGACTGGCCCAGCAGGTGCGAATGCGTGCCAGCATGTCGCTCGCGCTGGTGACCCAAAGAAACGTGTCCTGAAGTCCGGCAAAGCTCGCATCGGCGGCATCTTCGGTGGTCGCTGAGGAACGCACGGCAACGGGAAATGGGCTCTTTCCCATCAGTTCGCGGTGCGCTTCTAACAAAGCCTCGTTGAGGTCATCCGGAAAGGACGCACCCTCGACCAGTGCCCGCAACTCTTTCGAACCGGCTTCGACCTGCTGCAGATCGTTCGGATCAAGACGTTCGACCCGCGAGCGGATCGTAGAGCGCTGTTCCAGGGCCAGCACAAAGCGCTCGAATGCCTCGGTGCGCACCACAAATCCGGCGGGAACCGCTATGCCAGCTCGTTGCAACTCCCCCAAGCTGCCGCCTTTGCCGCCTACGTAAGGGCGATCCTGCAGACCAATGTCCTTAAACCAACTGACGTGCGAGGGAATCGTCATGGCGGTGTTAATCCAGTAGTGTCACGACGCCGCGGCCGCCATCGACGCGGAGTCGTTGTCCATCACGAATCTTGCTGGTGGCGTTGCCTGTCCCTACTACGGCGGGCAATCCGTACTCGCGCGCGACAATAGCCGCGTGACTCATTGAGCCACCGATATCTGACACCGCAGCAGCAATCTTCTGGAAGATGGGTGCCCAGGTTGGGTTGGTGACCTGACAGACTAAAATATCGCCTTGCTTTAGGCGGCTGATTTCTTCAACCGAGCGCACCACTCGGGCGGTTCCTTCGACAACGCCGTTCGATGCCGCAAAGCCGTGAATCTCATGGCTGTCGGTGTCCGAGTCCGCGCGCAGCCACGCATCAAGGCTTTCACGGGTAATGCCCCACAACATAACAATGGCCGGGTCATCAATGATGTCCGGTACTGGACCCAATGCGGGCGGTGACGGGTGCTTGGCCCACTCGGCAATAGCTGCACGTCGCTCAGCAACAATTTTCGGCCAATGCGAGGGTCCACGCGGATGCGAACCGGTCGACCACGCAGTCATCAAATCAATAATGGCGCTTTCCACTTCGTAGTGGGTGAGCTGGAAGATATCTTCTTTATCCGCGAAGAATCTGTGCTCCGACAGTAAAGCACCGAACTCACGGATCTTGTTGAAGAACAGATTCGTGTACCAGTGCTCACAGTAGAATTTATGACCCTCTACATAAGGAAACACGCGGTGCGCCAGCGTGATCATTTGATCGTATGCTGCGCGCTCTTCGTCTGAACTGAGTAGCTCCCGGTAATCAGCAATCAGCTGCTTGCGCTCGGCTTGCAGTTGATCCATCGGGCGCTCCAGCGACTCACCGGCTTTCACTCGCGCGATGTAGCCAGGCAAACTGGCTAAGGGCATTGACAGGTCATCATTCCAGGAGCGGTGGTAATGATAGAAACCGTCGCCGACATTGATGTTGAACCACGGATGACGTGAAATCTCCAGTTCCGCCAGCCACTTTTTGCCTGGTTCACCGGCGGCGGCTAGTTGCGCCATCAATTCATCGACTGAGTGACCTTCTACGAAATAAGAGTCAATGCGTAAATCGACCGCACAACGAGCAAGGCGACGTAATTCTTCATCGGGGCGGAATATTTCAGCGTCCATTCCCGCAACCATTCGGGCCACCGTTTGGTCGCTGATTTCCGGGAAGGCTTTCTTACAGAATCCAAAGAAAGTCAGATAAGCACCGTACCCTAGCAGCAGAAACTCGAAGTGGTGGTGCCACATCCGATAGTAACCCTCGAGGGTTTTCTGATAGGTGTCGAGAAGATAGTGATTAGACGCGACGCCCCGGCCGGAGTGTACGTGCTCAAGGGGCTCAAACTCAGGCAGCGCCGGTGCAGGTAGAGCTTGCGCTTCGCCAATCAGCGTCATCATCTTCTCTTTCCACTGCGCGTAGAGCTTTTCCCAGTTCTCGTAGTAGTAAAACGCGCGCTGCAAAAACTCTTGGGTGCGTCGGTTGATTTCCTCAGGATCCGTGACTCCGTTGCCACCGATATAGACTCGACCGTTGACGATGCGATAATCAATGCCAAGAGTAGTCGGCAGGCAATGTACGCGAGTATTCACGGAGCCTAAAGCGACGTAGGCTGCTTCGGCGGTCACCATGTCGAATGCAGACATCGGTTCCGGGAAATGCATGGAGTTATAGAACCAGAATCGCTTGTCATCCTCTGGCGTGAACTGCATGTAATACGGGTAGGCGGCTTGAGCCGCCTCAGTGCCCGGCAGCACAGCCAGTGAGCTAGGTAATGGAAAGCCCGTAGGTTTGGTCATCGAGTCCATGGCAACTCCTTAAACAAGGCGAACTAAGTTAAGCCCAAGCGAGTCGTCTCATAGCGACGAAGATTCCGCCGCTTTGCGCGAGAACTCGAGAAGAGTATGCGCGCTGAGCGCGTTCCGGATTGTATAGAGGAAAGGCGTGACGATGGCAATCACGTGAGTGCGAGTGCATCGAAGAGCGTCTTCTGGCCTGTCGGCGTGAAACTGACGCCGGTGTGCATGAAACTAGTCTTCTATTTGTTTGGTTGATGGTTCTTATTCTCATATCGTATGAATGGAACCAACAACTATCGGCAGTTAGCGTTAATGCTCAACAAATGTCGAACCGAGACGACCTAAGGCTTACCGTATATTTTGTTGCGTCGCACGAATTAGAGTTTGATCGCCTTGCATGGCGTGTCCGCTTGGGCGAACGTACGCGCTACCTACAAAAGTCTGACTTGTTGGCTCGTGCTTGCACATAATGGCGGGCCCTGCGCAGCACTGCTCGTTTGCCAATTTTAAGGAACATCCATGATTGATTTGGCCACCATCCGCGCGATCGATGTTCATGTTCACGCCGAAGTTTCTTGTCATGATCCGGAAGATCCGGTCATGGGTCGATTTTTTGATGCGGCTTCCGCGTACTTCAAGGCGCCGCGAGAACGTCCCAAGATTCCAGAAATCATCGAGATCTATCGGCGCGAGAAAATTGCCTTTTGTCTCTTCACCGTCGATTGTGAGAGTAGCATCGGTGCTAAACGGGTCAGCAACTACGAGATTGCCGATTTCGCTGCCAAAAACTCAGACGTTGTCATTCCTTTCGCATCGATCGATCCCCGTAAAGGAAAGTTGGGCGCGCGTGAAGCCCGCGACTTGGTGGAAAACCACGGTGTTCGGGGCTTTAAATTCCATGGGATTATGCAAGACATACATCCGGCCGACCGTATTGCCTATCCGATTTACGAAGTCATCGCCGAGCACAAACTTCCGGCTATTTTCCATACGGGACACTCCGGCATGGGCACCGGTATGCGCGGTGGCGGCGGGGTTCGTCTGAAATGGGGGCAGCCTATTTTGATTGATGATGTCGCGGTAGATTTTCCCGACATGAAGATCGTGCTTGCGCACCCAAGTTGGCCCTGGGTCGATGAAAGTCTGTCCATGGCGTTGCATAAAGATAACGTGTTTATTGATCTGTCTGGTTGGAGTCCGAAGTATTTCGCGCCGCAAATTATTCGTTATGCGAATACACAGTTGCGTTCCAAGATGATGTTCGGCTCGGACTTTCCATTGATTCATCCGGATAAATGGATTGAGGCAGCCAAGCAGGTCGGTTTTAAGGATGAGGTGATGCCAGCCATTCTCAAAGACAATGCCGCGCGTGTACTGGGCTTGGCTTAATAAGCGCCGAGTGGTGTCTTAAGGGGCAAATTTAAGTGTCGCGAATCCGAAGAATTTGGTGGCCAGTCTGATCCAGGACGGCATGAGTCATAAAGGGGTCTTTATTATGAGTACGAAAAAAATGATGCGGGCGTGGCAATTGCCAGAAGGTTGCACGTCGCAAGATCAATTGACTTTAGTGGAGTTGCCCGTGCCGACGCCCGGCCCTCACGAGGTGCTGATTCGAGTTCAAGCGAACTCACTGAATTATCGCGATCAGGCGATCGCGCGCGGCTTGTATCTGGGCGGTGCGATTAAGTCGGCAGGTGTTCCGCTATCGGATGGCGCCGGTGTGGTCGAAGCGGTGGGAGCCAACGTTACCCGTTTTGCCGTCGGTGATCGGGTTGCGGGTGCGTTTTTTCAGGGCTGGCTGGATGGCCCGCCACGCGGGGTTTTCGGTGAAGCGCTCGGTTGCCCGCCGGCACGCGGCATGCTGGCAGACTATGTCGCGCTACCTGAGAGTGGGGTCATAGCTTTAGCGCCAAGTTTAAGCTTTGAGGAAGCCTCCACGCTGCCCTGCGCCGGTGTCACGGTTTGGAATGCCTTGATGGCCGGGCTGCGCCCGGTACAGGCCGGTCACACGGTACTTCTCATCGGCACTGGCGGTGTGTCGCTTCTCGCCTTGCGAATTGCCAAGGCTGCGGGTGCGCGCGTCATCGCGACCTCCTCCAGCGATGCCAAATTAGCCCGGGTCCGGGAATTGGGCGCTGATTTGACGCTCAATTATAAAGAGGAGTCTAACTGGGGCGCGAAAGCCGCGGAAATGGCCGGTGGTCGCATCGACCATGTGGTGGAGGTCGGCGGTTTGGGAACGTTGGCTCAATCCATCCAGGCCGTGGGCTTCGGTGGTGAAATTGCCTTGATCGGCGTGCTGTCCCGACAAGGTGAAGCCAATCCGATGCCACTAATGGTCAAGGGTGCTGCAGTGCGCGGTATTTTCGTAGGTAGCGTGGCGATGGCGCGAGAGCTCAACGAATTTGTGGAGCAGCACACGATCCGGCCAGTTATTGATCGAGTATTTGACTTTAATGACGCGCGGGCGGCTTACGCCTATCAAAGCTCTGGCGAGCTATTTGGCAAGGTCGTGATTGCAAACCCTGCTTAAGGGGTAGTGGTGCATTTTTAGGCGGATGTTTCGCTGAGAATCGAGTTGGGCTGATTCGTTTGTGCTACATACAATCCGCGTTTTGGCTATGCGATTTTTATTACCAGAGGGAGAGGGCTAATGGCCGCAAGGAATCTTGAGGAAATTTTGGCAAGTGCCGGAAATACGGCGTCAATGCTGCGCAACTCGCAGCTCGGTGCGTATGTTTACCCGGTCGTTGCGGCCGAGTTTTCGAACTGGCGTAGCGAACAGTGGGCTTGGGGCCACAGTGCGGTTCTGTTTGATCAGACGCATCACATGGTCAATCTCTATTTGCGCGGCAAGGATGCATTGAAGTTGTTGAGCGACACGGCCATCAACTCGATGTCTAACTTCGCAGTCGATCGGGCGAAGCAGTATGTTCCGACGACGCATTATGGCCATGTGATTGGTGACGGCATTATTTTCCGCCTCGACGAGGAGGAATATTTGTACGTCGGCCGTGCACCAGCTTCCAACTGGCTGCGTTTCCATGGCGCTACCGGCGGTTACGACGTGCAGATCGAACTAGATGACCGCTCGCCGATGCGTCCCATGGGCAAGCCAGTTTCGCGTACGTGCTGGCGCTTCCAGATTCAGGGTCCTAACGCATGGGCGGTTATTGAAAAGCTACACGGCGGGTCGCTGGAGAAGCTGAAGTTCTTCCAGATGTCGACTATGAATATTGCCGGCCATAAAGTGCGCACGCTGCGCCACGGAATGTCCGGAGCGCCGGGTCTGGAGATCTGGGGTCCGTACAGCGAGCAAGAGGAAATTCGTGCGGCGATTCTGGAAGCGGGTAAGGAATTCGGTCTGGTGCCGTGCGGTAGCCGAGCCTATCCGTCCAACACGCTGGAGTCGGGCTGGATCCCATCGCCCCTGCCGGCAATCTATACTGGTGAGAAGCTCAAGGCTTACCGTGAGTGGTTGGGTCCGGACAGCTATGAGGCAACCGGCTCGATCGGTGGCAGCTTTGTGTCCGAGAATATTGAGGACTATTACCTGAATCCGTGGGAGCTCGGTTACGGCTCGTTTATTAAGTACGATCACGCATTTCACGGTGACGAGGCCTTAAAGGCTATCAATCCAGAGATCCAGCGCAAGAAAGTCACCTTGGCCTGGAATCCGGACGACATGGCGAAGATCACGGCCTCGCTGTTCAATCCGGATGGAGAGCAGTACAAGTTCTTTGACGTACCGTTGGCCAATTACGCATCGGCTAACTACGATCGCGTCATTGATGCGGACGGCAAGACGGTGGGCTTGTCGATGTTTACCGGTTACAGCTACAACGAAAAGCAGGCGTTGAGCTTGGCTACCATTGACCCACGTATTCCTGTGGGGACGGAATTGAAGGTTGTTTGGGGTGAAGAGAACGGTGGTACTCGCAAGACCACAGTTGAGCCTCACAAGCAGTTGGAAGTTCGTGTGGTGGTGAGCCCGGTACCTTATGGGCGAGTGGCCCGTGAGCAGTATCAGAGTGGCTGGCGTACCGACGGTCTGCGTTAAGTTCTGCTGACCTTAAGAGCAGAGGGGCGTGACGGTTATCCGTCACGCCCTTTTTCGGTGTCGCGTTGATTGCGGGTCTGTCAATCGCCGAAGAAGTTGAGCTCCAGCAGAATCCCGTTCGGATCTTGCATGAATATCTGTCGCAAACCGATAGCGGCGACCAGGTTTAATTGGTGATCTAAGCCATGTTGGGTGATTCGGTCCAGCATTGAGTTGTAGCCGGTGCAGTTCAGAGCGACATGGTGTAGTGATCCGGTTAAACCGGGCGTGACTTCTCGGTCATAAGATCTAGGGCAGTCCAGGCTGTTGATATGCACGATAGCGCGGCCCGCGATGTCATACATCCATTGCGCATTGGCTGGCGTTAGCGGTGCGGGCGCATCACGTCGTTCGAGATCAAAGAGCTCCGCGTAGAAGCATGCTGTACCGTTTAGGTCGGCCGTTATGATGTTGATATGGTCAAGAGCATTGACGCGCATAGTGGAAGGTCCTTTTCTTATAGCGCCGCCGTATCGCGCTTATTAACTACGGGATCGAGAACAGAACGTTTCGGTAAACGACGAATAACCCAGTGTAGCATTCGCCTCGCTAGCTTTCGCGGCACTCCTCAAAGTTCAAGACGGTTAGGGTGATAATATGCCGCGTAATAAAGAAGTGATGGTCATTACCACGCCAGCGGTTGCGGGTCAGCCGGAAATTGGCGAACTGCACGACGTTGTTGGATTCCACATACGTCTCGCCCATGGGGCGGTTTACCGCCATTTTTGTGAAACGTTCTCGACCCTAGGATTAACTCAGAAGCAGGTAACCGCCTTATGGCTGGTCGATGATCATCCGTCTTTGGCACAAACGGATTTGGCACAGCTGATGCGCATAGATCGGGCCACCACGATGGCTATAGTCAATCATCTCGAAGCACGGGGTTTTCTGCAGCGCGGCAAGTCACCTACCGACGCGAGAAAGCAGACATTAAACTTGACGGTGCCGGGTCGTCGCGCATTAAAAAAGGCCAAGGTTGCGATTTACAAGCATGAGAGTTGGCTGAAATCTCGATTCACGGCCGATGAAGTGCGCCTGTTGGTGCAGATGCTGGCACGTATTCACGAGTAGTTAGGTTACGATTTGTGGTGTAGCTCACGTCTCGCATAGATAATTTCAAGGAAACCCCATGAGCCAAAAGCATCCTCGAGCCATTATTGACGACGGTCTGATGAGTATTTTCCAGTGGTTCGCCATTTTGGTGACCGTGGGCTTGAATGCTATGGATGGCTTTGACGTCCTGTCGATTAGTTTTGCAGCCCCTGGAATTGCGGCACAGTGGGGTGTAGATAAGGCGACGCTAGGCTGGGTTTTGTCGAGTGAATTGTTGGGCATGGCTCTGGGTTCAATTGTCTTAGGGGGTGTTGCCGATAAGTTCGGCCGGCGGCCGACATTGCTGGGTTGTTTGTTCGGCATGACCGCTGGCATGTGGGGTGCTGCCCACGCTGTGGGCGTGCTCGGTTTGCTGGCTTGGCGACTGATGACCGGCTTAGGAATAGGCGGTGTTTTAGCAACGATCAATGCCTTGGCTGCCGAGTTTTCTAATCGCCGGTGGCGAAGTTTGGCGATGTCCTTAATGGTGATCGGGTACCCCATAGGCGGTGTGTGCGGCGGCCTGGTCGTACAGCACCTGTTTGGATCGGGAGGCAGTTGGCGTGACGTCTTTGTTTTTGGTGCTATATCAACGGCTGTGTTTATTCCATTGACCTGGTTTCTTTTGCCTGAATCCGTCGCCTACTTGGACAGAACGCGAGGCCCGGGTGCTCTGGCAAAAATCAACGCGACTTTGCGGCGCTTCGGACATCCCACGGTGAGCTGCTTTTTTGAGGCGAACGAGCCGGTTAGCCGTCATTCGGTGCTGGATATTTTCCGGCCGGGCCTGCTGCTGACCACGCTGTTGGTAACGCTTGCGTATTTTGCCCACATCATCAGTTTTTACTTCGTCCTGAAGTGGGTACCCAAAATCATTGTCGATATGGGCTTTGCGGCTAAATCAGCCGCGGGAGTTCTGACGTGGCTTAACGTGGGCGGTGCGACCGGTGGCGCGATCTTCGGGTTACTTACGCCGCGCGTTGGCTTAAGGCGGCTATTGATCATTACGCTGCTGTTCGCCTCGACGATGATCATGGTCTTTGGACACGGGTCAGCCAGTATCGCCACCTTAACGGTGATGGTCACCATCGCCGGCTTGTTTAATAACGCGGCGATTGTCGGTTTGTACATGCTGTTTGCCACTGTATTCCCTACGCACTTGCGGGCTTTTGGCACCGGATTTGCGATTGGGCTCGGCCGTGGTGGGGCGGCGTTGGCGCCAGTGATTGCCGGTTATTTATTTCAGGCCGGCAGCACCCTTCAGACGGTGGCCGTTGTCATGGCCATGGGGTCGATCATTTCGGCGATTTCTTTACTGTTCCTAACGGTGCGGCACGCGGATTAACCGCGTGCCGACGCGTCCGGTACCTTTAATCGCGATTCTTGTCGTAGGTGCTAAGGCCTGGGCGGAAAGTTTTGTCGTCTAGGAACTGCTTCATGCCTTTATGGCGACCATCGGACTTGTCGTGGAAGTTCAGGGCCTCTTGGGCCCGAATTAAATAGTCTTCGGCATTGGTGTAGGTCATTTCGCCGACTCGACGTACCGCATCCTTGGTAGCTTTAAGGGTTTCCCAGTTCTTGGCCAACAGTTTCTGCGCAATCTCACTGACTCGTCCGTGTAGTTGATCGGCCGGCACTGACTCGTTGACAAGGCCTGCGGCTGCGGCTTCGGGGCCCGTCAGATTCTCGCCCAGAAGCGCGTGGTACATGGCTTGACGCATCGGCATCAGTTCGACGGCGACTTTGGTTGCACCGCCGCCAGGCAGAATGCCCCAGTTAATTTCCGACAGGCCAAATTGAGCGTCGTCTGAACAAAAGGCCAGATCACACGAATATAACGGACCGTAGCCACCACCGAAGCACCAGCCGTTGACCATGGCAATGGTGACTTTTTGATACCAGCGCAGGCGCTCCCACCAAGTATACGCTTCGCGCTGAGCGTGGCGCGTTCCCTTCAGACCCAGGGCTTCGGTGTCACGAAAGTATTCCTTCAAATCCATACCGGCTGACCAGGCGCTACCTTCACCGCTCAGAACCAGCACACCCACATCATCGCGAAACTCTAATTCGTTCAGGACCCTAAGCATCTGTCTATTGAGCTTGGGGCTCATGCAATTGCGTTTTTCGGGGCGGTTGAATTTAACCCAAGCTATGCCATCGATGACTTGGTAGGAAACGGTGTCGACTTCGGCGCGATCGGTCATGAAAGTCTCCGGTGGTAGTGGCGTTATCAGTTTCCCATCGCAAGCTGTGGGTGACTGTGGTGCTCGATGACGAAGGGGAAGATTGATATACTATATAGCATTCTAATTCTGATTGGCCGGTATGACAACTCCAAAAGCTGCCTCTGTCACCGATCCTCTGGAAGCCCTTCCTGGCTATTTGTTGCGCCGCGCTGCGTTGGCGGCTGTGAATGAGCTCAACGAGCAATTAACGCCTCTGGGTCTGCGTCATGCGGATGTGGCGCTCTTAATGCTGGTGGATGCGCTGCCCAAATTGACGCAGAGTGAGGCAGGCAGGCTGTTGGATGTACAGCGCGCCAATATGGTGGCTTTTGTCGGTCGGTTACAGCGGCGCGGCTTAATTGCCCGGGAGCGCGTCGATGGGCGCTCGTTTGCACTCGTACTCACGCCGGCGGGCAAGCGGCAGTTGGCGGCGGCTCAACAAACGGTCAAAACCTACGAGCACGCATTATTGCAACGGGTACCTAAGGCCCTGCGTCCGATGGTGATGCCGATTTTACTCGCCCTGTGGAAGGGCGAGTAAAATAGCTGTCGGCTACGGTTGCAGTAAAGTAGTTGCCACTGTTGTCATGGCCAAAACACCGGTGCGTAAGGTGGGTTCTGGCAAAGGTTCAAATCGGCTCGTGTGTTCGCCAGGTAAGGTCTTGCCAGCGGCTTTTGCCGCAGCCAGTTTGTCGGTATCCATGGCTCCCAGCCAGAACATGACGGTTGGGATCTTATGACCTTCCAAACCAAAGACACCAAAATCTTCGCTGCCCATGATGGGTTTTTCATCGAACACGTTGGCCGTGCCAAGGGCGGTTACTAAGGCAGCTCGAGCGCGTGCGGTGAGCGCAGGGTCGTTATACATCACCGGCGTTGACTCATCGTCTAGGACGTTAACTAAAGGTTTACGATCTTCGCCGACGCCGGCGGCCATGGCGACCCCTTCGGCGGTGCGTTTAATACCGTCAATGAATGTCTGGCGGGCTTTATCGCTATAAGCTCGCGCAGTGATTTCCATTTTGACTTCATAGGGAATGATATTGCGCTTCGCGCCCCCGTGGATGGCGCCAATGGTCACTACGGACGGGTCTTGAGGATCCTCTTGCCGACTGACGATGCTCTGCATCTGCACGATGAACTCACCGGCCATGACGATCGGATCAATCGATAGCTGTGGTTGAGAACCATGCGCACCCACTCCGCGCAATATCACGTCGATGGAGGTAGAGCTGGCTAAGGCCGGGCCACTGGTAATCGATACGGTACCGGCCGCACGGGCGTTCGTATCGTGCAGGGCAATCGCAAAGTCGGGCTTACCAAACCGTTCGTAGAGTTTATCGGCCAGCATGGCTTTAGCGCCGTCAATGGTTTCCTCGGAAGGTTGGCCCACTAACATGATAGTCCCATGCCAACTTGAGCGTGTTGCCGCCAGCGCACGCGCCGTGCCGATTAGCGTGGTGACATGCACGTCATGTCCGCAGGCGTGCATGACGCCAACTTCGGCTCCTGCCGCGTTCTTGGCACGAATATGGCTGGCGTACGACAGGCCGGTCTCTTCCGTAACGGGGAGGGCGTCCATATCGGCACGAATTAACAGTCGCGGCCCTTTGCCGTTTTCGAGGATGGCCACAACACCGTATGCCTGTGACCCATCCGGGTATCGCCCCACGCGCTCCGTGACCGTAAAGCCGCTTTTCCTAAGTTCACCGGCGAGTAGGCTGGCCGTCTGCTCCTCATGATGCGAGAGCTCAGGGTGGCTATGAATGCCTTTGTAGGTTTCGACGAGGGAGGGGAGATTGCCGGTGACCACCGAGGGCAGGTCGGCAGCAATCGCACTCGCGCTGCTAGCCACGGCGAGCACGCCGAGTAGAGTCCATTTGTTCATGAGAGATCGTCCTTGAGGTTAAGACGAATAATTGGGTGCGAGGCTTGTTTGCGATAAGCAGTGTAAGAGGGTGCGAGCGATAACCACTCGCACCCTCTACCGGGTTGTGCTAGAGCTTGATGATAACGGTCTTAAGCTCAGTGTACGCGTCAATACCGGCACGTCCCTGTTCCCGACCGAAGCCGGACTGCTTAAATCCACCGAAGGGTAATGCAGGGTCGATGATGGCGTGGCAGTTGCCCCAGACGGTACCTGCCTTGATCTTCGCGGCCAAACGATGCATCGCTGAGACGTCTCTCGTCCAGATGCCCGCACCCAGACCAAAACACGTGTCATTCGCTGCTTTGGCCACTTCCTCCAGATCATCGAAGCGCTGAGCGACCACCACCGGTCCAAAGATCTCTTCTTGCACCACGCTCATCGACGGCTTGACGTCCACGAGAATCGTTGGATTTACGTAGTAGCCTGAGGAACCCGCGGTGTCGCCACCAACCGCCACGGAGGCGCCGTCGCGCTTGCCCGCTTCAATGTAGCCCATAACGCGATCCAACTGTTCCTTTGAAACCAGTGGGCCCATGTGGCCCTGGGGATCCAGCGAGGGACGTGGTTTCCAGAAGGCAGTGGCTTGCGAAATGCCCTCAATCACCTTGTCAAAAACCGATCGGTGGGCAAACAGACGAGAGCCGGCAATGCAGACTTGTCCGGAGTTAAAGAAGATAGCGCCAGCCGCACCGGCCGCGACCTCTTCCGGGTTAACGTCTGGCATTACAACGACCGGCGACTTACCACCCAATTCCAACGTGACACGCTTCAGTGTTGCGGTGGCATCGCGATTGATGATTTTGCCCACCTCGGTTGAACCGGTGAACGCAATTTTATCAACGCCTGGGTGACGGACCAGTGCCGCTCCGGCGGTATGGCCGTTACCGGTGATAATGTTGATCACACCGGGTGGAAAGCCAGCTTGCGACACCAAGTCCGCTAAGCGCAGAGCCGTAATAGAGGTTTGCTCGGCAGGCTTTAACACCAGCGTACAACCGGCTGCCAGTGCTGGGGCAATTTTTAAGCAGGCCATCAGCAGAGGGAAATTCCAGGGGATGATTTGTGCGGCAACGCCAACAGGCTCTCGCGAGACGTAGCTAAACACCGTGCCGCGTGGCAGCCCTTGTGGCTCAACCAGATCGCCACCCAGCTTCGAAGTCCAGCCAGCCATATAGCGCAGATGCTGGACAGCGCCAGGTACGTCAACTACCGTGGCCATACCTACAGGCTTACCGTTGTCGATCGCTTCCAGTTCAGCGAACTCCGCGGTATGCGCTTCGATTAGATCAGCCAGTTTCAGAATTGCACGCTCGCGGGCCATCGGTGGAAGATGCGACCAACGACCATCGTCAAAGGCCGTTCGGGCTGCATTAACGGCACGATCGACATCGGCATCAGAGGCGTCGACGATACGGGCAATTTCCCGACCGGTTGAAGGATCTTCGACAGCCAAAGTCGCACCGTGGGTCGACTGCACCCACTCGTTATTGATGAATAAGGCTGGTTTGCGACCTAATGCCGCTTTGGCATGGGCCGAATATTCCGGCTGAGTAAAACTCACATCATGGGAAGGGGCGGTGGACATCGCGGTTCTCCTTGGCTTTAGTAAAGCTAATCAGTCAGACATTAATGGTCGCAGTCTAGGCAGCGCTAAGCTGCTGTTCAAGTTCATGCAGGATCTGGTAACACGGTAATACCTTAGCGACGCTCGCATTAGGCTCGCGTCCTTCGGCAATAGCGGTGAAGAACTCGCGATCCTGCAACTCAATACCGTTCATCGAAACGTCTACTTGTGATACATCGATTTTTTGTTCTTTCCCGTCGAATAAGTCATCGTAACGGGCGATATAGGTCGCGTTATCGCCGATGTATCGAAAAAATGTTCCAAGCGGACCGTCGTTATTGAATGACAGTGACAGGGTGCAAAGGGCGCCGTTAGCAGCCTTAAGCTGAATAGACATGTCCATCGCAATACCCAAGTCGGGATGAACGGGCCCTTGAATCGCATGAGCCTTTATGATCGGAGAGCCGGTCTGATAGGCAAATAAATCAACTGTATGCGCGGCATGATGCCAGAGTAAGTGATCGGTCCATGAGCGTGGCTGTCCTAACGCGTTCATGTTGGTACGCCTGAAAAAGTAGGTCTGCACATCCATCTGGTGGATATGCAGTTCCTTAGCCTGAATTTTCTGGTGCACAAACTGGTGCGATGGATTGAACCGGCGTGTATGACCGACCATGCAGACTAAACCCGTTCTCTTAGCGACTTGCTCGACCTGAAGAGAATCTGCCCAGCTGTCAGCCAATGGAATTTCTACCTGCACATGCTTGCCCGCTTGCATGCATTCGATGGCTTGAGTCGCGTGCATTTGCGTCGGTGTGCACAGGATGGCCGCAGTGACGCCGGGCTGGGCTAGAGCCTCGCTCAGCGATGTTGTGGCATGGGGAATTTGATACTTCTGTGCGATCTCTTGCGTCGGCTCGAGTCGTCGACCTACAAGAGAGGCTACTTCTATCCCGCCAATGGTTCGGATGGCATCCAGATGTTTAATTCCAAAGGCGCCAGCGCCCGCTAATATGACTTTCATTGTTGGTTCTCCAGAATCAGGTGACCAATGGCGGTGTTAGAGGCTGGTACATGGTAGAAGCGATGGACAAGGTTGACTTTGCTACTTAACGCTCCGCGCATGATCAACCACATCACAAGCTCAATGCCCTCCGAGCCGGCTTCGCGCACGTACTCTAGATGCGGCACCTTCGCTAACTCCTCCGGTTCGCTAATCAAGCGGTCAATAAACTTCTGGTCCCACGGCGAATTAATTAGTCCGGCGCGTGTGCCTTGCAATTGATGACTCATGCCGCCTGTGCCCCAGATCTGCACATTGAGATCCTGATCAAAGGATTCCACGGCCTTGCGTAAAGCTTTGCCTAAGGCAAAACACCGACTGCCCGAGGGCGGTGGAAAAAGCACCACATTTACGGGAATTGGGATGACGCGTACCGGCCAGGCATCGGGCTGTCCGAACATCATGGAGAGTGGCACCGTCAAACCGTGGTCGACGTCCATTTTATTGATGATCGTGAGATCAAAATCTTGTTGGATGACTGATTGCGCTAAGTGTGCGGCAAATTCCGCATGGCCTTTTACCACTGGCACTGGTCGTGGACCCCATCCCTCGTCAGCGGGCTGGAAGGAATCGGCGCAGCCGATACCAAAGGTAGGGACGATATCAAGGCTGAACGCAGATGCGTGGTCGTTGTAGACCAGCAATACCACGTCAGGCATGTTTTTCTTGATCCATTCTTTTGAAAAGTCGTAGCCGGCGAATACGCGAGCCCAGTACGGCTCACCCAGTTTGTTGTTGTCTAAAGCCGCGCCGAGCGCAGGAACGTGTGACGTTGTAACGCCAGCAGTGATGCGTGCCATTATTTCTTCTCTCCGATATATCGATTGCCTTCGGGCGAACGGCCGCCGGCGAGCATCATCGCCGCGTAGTCCTCTTGGCTGGAGCCAGTCATTTGTGCCGCGACGTACTGGAAGCTTTTGCCATCAGTCGAAAATAACTTCGACAGAAAGTACACGTTGCCGCCTAACTTGACCATCAAGCCCCAGTCCCGAGCTAGCACGGCCTCACGCTGCTCCTCAGTCATGGGCCATTCCATGAGGTAAGCACGCTCATCGGCGCGAAAACGCTCGCGGTTTGCCGCCTTCATAAGAGACATGCAGAACTGATTGAGATGGTAACCACGCCTTGCCTGGTCGGCATCGAAAATGGTGGTACCGGGAATGTCCATGTACGGTTTGTCGAGAGACATAGGATTAAGACCTTAATGGTTGTCGATACGAATCAGTGAATCAGTTGTGGGTTAACGCGAAAAGTACAGTCGGTCCGGATTGGCAACTAGCAGTTTGTGCTGGAGTTCGGCGGTTGGCGCAATGCTGGGGATAAAGTCCACCAAATAACCATCATCCGGCATGTGTGCTTTTAAATTCGGGTGCGGCCAGTCGGTGCCCCACAGCACGCGATCCGGAAAAGTCTCTACCAGATGGCGTGCGAAGGGAACGACGTCCGCGTACTGGGAGGGACCTGTTTTTGTTAGTCGTTCAGGGCAGGTGACTTTGGACCATATATTTGGGCACTCGCGCATCAGTTGGACAAACAGGGCAAACTCCGGGCCGTCCACCGACTTGCTGACGTCCGGTCGTCCCATGTGATCTACCACGACGATTGTGGGTAATGACTTCAAAAAATCGTAGAGGCTAGGCAGATCGGCAGCCTCAAAATAGATCACCGTATGCCAGCCCATTGGTGCAATCCGGGCCGCCAGCTGTGCCAAAACCTCTGGTGGCGTGGTATCCACCAGTCGTTTGACGAAGTTAAAGCGAAGGCCGCGAACACCGGCAGCGTCTAGTTCGGCCAATTCTTGGTCGGTCACGTTGGCACGAACCGTGGCGATTCCCCGAGCGCGTCCGTGAGCCTTATGCAATGCGTCGACTACGGCACGGTTATCCGCACCGTGGCAAGTGGCCTGCACGATGACGTTGCGCTCAAAGCCTAGGAAGTCGCGCAGCGCAAAAAGCTTTTCAGCCGGCGCATCACACGGTGTGTATTTGCGCTCTGGCGCATACGGGAACTGGTCACCCGGTCCAAACACGTGACAATGTGCATCTATCGATCCGGCCGGTAATGTAAAGCGAGGCTTCGTAGGGTTCTGGCAATACACCAGCCAATCGGCATCCATGGTGAAGGTGCTCATCGGCTCATTGCCTTGAGTTTGGCATCCAGTCGCGGAAAGACTCTCCGAGCGTTCAGCTCAAAAATTCTCGCTTTATGGTCCTCTGGCACATCCAGTGCGTCGATATAGCGTTTGGTATCGTCAAAATAATGACCGGTCTCAGGGTCTATGCCACGCACAGCACCTACCATTTCAGACCCAAATAGAATGTTATCTACCGGTATCACCTTGGCCAGTAGATCGATACCCGGCTGATGGTAGACGCAAGTGTCGAAGAAGACGTTGTTCATGACATGATCGCGTAACTTCGGCCGCTTAAGCATGTCTGCCAAACCGCGGTAACGACCCCAGTGATAGGGTACGGCACCACCACCGTGTGGGATGATTAGCCGAAGGGTCGGAAAGTCACGGAACAGATCCCCCTCGATGAACTGCATGAAGGCAGTGGTATCGGCGTTGATGTAATGGGCGCCGGTCGCGTGAAAGTTTGGATTGCAGGAGGAGGACACATGCACCATGGCCGGGACGTCGAGTTCGACCATTTTTTCGTAAAACGGGTACCAAAATCGGTCCGTAAGTGGGGCGCTTGTCCAGTGGCCGCCGGATGGGTCCGGATTGAGGTTGCAGCCGATGAATCCCAGTTCGTTTACACAGCGCTCGAGTTCTTTTATTGAACCTTGGATTGACGCGCCTGGAGATTGCGGTAATTGGCAGACGCCAACGAAGTTCTCTGGATAAAGTTCCACCACCCGATGAATTAAATTGTTACAGACTTCCGTCCATGCGGTGGAAACTGATTCATCACCGATGTGGTGCGCCATTGCTGATGCCCGTGGCGAGAAGATCGTAATGTCAGCACCCCGCTCACGTTGGAGTTTCAGCTGGTTTTTTTCAATGCTCTCGCGGATTTCATCATCGCTGATTGATGGCGCTGTTGGCTCCGTCAGCGACGGGTTTTTAATACGCGCCAGTTGCTGGTTGCGAAATGCCTCGAGCGCAGCGGGTGCTGTCGTGTAGTGCCCATGACAGTCAATGATCAGCATTACCATACTCCATCTAAACTAAAGGCTTCAGAACGACAATCGGTTGCGAATACGTCGTCGGTTCCCGGGGATCGTTAAAAAAATCACTGCGCCTGAGCGCTAAACGTATGTTCCGGCACAAAAACGTCGCCTTGCATCAACTTACGTGCAGTGCGTAACAGAGCAGACCGTTGTACGCGTATGGTGCTCCCCTGAGCGATCACATCCATTTCCACCGTGAAAAATCCGGTGGGATGCTCAATCTCTAAACGATTATTCAGCGAGGGCCTTGCAACGCTCGCGGCGACCGAACCCGGCGCGGCGACCGCGGTGGCGACACTGACCGCGCCCAGTACGCCAATCGCTTCATGCACGCGGTGTGGAATGAAGGTTCGGGTGTTCAGATGTCCATTCGCGGCGGGCGGTGATACTAGTGTCATCTTCGGCACGGTTTTTTTTGTCACGTCGCCTAAATTCATCCGCGGTCCAAGGGCCAAGCGAATTTTTTCAATTCGCTCTTTAAGTTGCGGGTCAGCCTCTAGCTCGGCCGGCGATTCAAGTCCGGTTTTCCCAAAGTCCGCTGCCCGCAGTATGACCACGGGCATTCCGTTGTCTATGCAGGTGACATCAATGCCGTCGATCTGATCAACCAAGTTCCCGGTTGGAAACAGTGATCCGCATGACGACCCAGCCACATCGAGAAAATCAATAGCGATGGCGGCAGCTGTGCCAGGTACGCCGTCAATACGCGCATCACCTTCGTATTCGACTAGGCCGTGAGGAGTTGGTACGTGGGCTACGGCAATACTAGCGGTATTGACCATGTGAATGCGTACCGAGGTCACCGGATGTTGGGCTTTTACCAAACCATGCTCAATCGCCCAGGGGCCGACGGCGGCTAAAATGTTGCCACAGTTTTGCGCATCGGAAACTTGCGCTTGATCCACTACAACCTGCAGGAACAGATAATCCACGTCCGCGTCGTCGCGAATGGAGGGATTGATAACCGCGACTTTGCTGGTCAGTGGGTGTGCACCGCCCACTCCGTCAATTTGCCGACTATCGGGCGAGCCCATGGCAGCGAGCAAGACCCTGTCACGGCTAGAACGATCCGTGGGTAGATCTTTTGCGTGAAAGTAGAGACCTTTGGAGGTGCCGCCGCGCATGAGCGTGGCCGGAATAGCACGCAGCATCAGATTAATCCTCGGCCGGTTGTTCGAGGTAAACCAAACCTGCTTGCGCTAATCGCTCGCGCATCTTGTAGATGTCTAACCCGAGTTCGCCTGCTTGAAGCCGGGCACGGGTCTGAGCCTCTTTGGCTTCACGGTTTTGACTGGCGGTTAGCACGCTGGCTGCTTGACGACGCGGGACAATGCAAACCCCATCGTCATCGGCAACGATAACGTCGCCAGGGTGAACTAAGGCGCCGGCACAAACCACCGGAATGTTTACGCTACCCAAGGTTTCTTTGACGGTGCCTTGTGCATAAACGGCTTTAGACCAAACAGGAAATCCCATCTGCGTCAGTTCCTGTGTATCACGTATGCCGGCATCCAATATTAAGCCGCGCACTCCACGCGCCATACAGGAGGATGCTAAAAGGTCGCCAAAATAACCGGCATCTGAGTAAGAGGTCGGTGCGATGACCAAAATATCGCCGGGCTTACACTGTTCGATGGCCACGTGCACCATCCAGTTATCGCAGGGCGCAGCCGAAACCGTAACGGCCGTGCCGGCAATTCGCGCGCCGCTATAGATGGGGCGCATGTTGGGCGCCATTAAACCGGTGCGGCCCTGCGCCTCGTGAACCGTTGCAACACCAAAGGCGGCGAGGGCGTCGACGGTGGTGGGGTCGGCTCGGCGTATGTTGGTGTAAACGACATTCATGTGGGCTTCCTTGCGGCTTAAACAACCTAGGCATTGTGGGCCGGTGGTCGAGTGGACGCCAATTGCAATTCCCACCCAGCTATAAGAAATTATAGACAGTACTGGCTCTGGACTGTGTCATGGACAACTTGCTCGTGAATCTTCGCCACTTAAGAGCCCTACAGGCGGTGGCCCGCGAAGGCGGGTTCAGTGCGGCGGCGCGTGCGCTTCACCTTTCGCAGCCGGCTGTCACTCAAGCAGTGACGGCGCTGGAGCGTTATTTTGCGGCCAGTCTGTTTGAACGATCGGCTCAAGGGGCTATCGCTACGGCGGCAGGCCACCTCTGCATTGAGCGGATAAATCGTGCAATGCAGCATTTAAAGGAGGGGATGAGCGAAACCCTTAAAGGCGCCACGGATGATTCCGCCCTACGCTTGGTCACTGCGACTCAATTACACGCGTTGTTGACGGTGATGGACGAGGGCGGGTTCGGTGTCGCGGCGCGGGCCAAGGGCTTAAGCCGGGGTGCCGTGCACGCGGGCGTGAGAACCTTAGAGCTATCCACGGGCATAAGTCTATTTGAAAAGACCAGCAACGGCCTGCAGCCAACCCGCGATGCTCAGCGGCTTGCTCGTGCCACGCGCCTCGCGGCCGCGGAACTCTCCCAAGCCCAGGCCGAACTGGCAGCCTTATCCGGCGTCGATCGCGGCAAAACGGTGATTGGTGCGATGCCGCTCGCACGCAGTCTCATTGTTCCGCGCGCCTTGCTGCGGTTTAGCGAAAACCGTCCCGGGCATGTGCTTTCCTTAATGGACGGAGCGTACGAAAGCTTATTGAGGGCGCTGCAGCGCGGTATGGCTGACATACTGATTGGCGCTTTGCGTGAAAGCGCACCGGCCGATGTGGTTCAGGAGCGCCTGTTTGATGATCCGCTCGCCTTAATTGTGCGAACCGGACATCCTCTGGCGGCGCTGACGGACGGGGGAGTAAAGCCGCCTAAGTTATCGGATCTGGCGCGATTTCCTTGGATTGCCGCGCGTGCGGACGCGCCGCTGCGCAGGCACTTTGAACGATTGCAGGAGAGCTTAAGTCCGCGCTGCGCCATCCAGCCTATTGAATGTAATTCTTTGGTCGCGGCTCGTGGGCTGCTCTTGGGGAGCGACCGGGTGATGCTGTTGTCCGCGCACCAGGTACGCTTTGAGTTAGATGCCGGCCAGTTGCTGGCTCTGCCACACCCGTTTGGTCGGGTTAGTCGAGCGATCGGACTCACTACTCGTCGTAACTGGCGGCCTACGCAGGCACAAACCGAGCTATTAAGTGGGCTGCGAGCCTCCTCGGTTGAGTCATTGGAATTGTAACGGGCATCATACGAGCCGTAGTCTGCTACCGTCAGGAGTGCGCTTTGATTAACAAGACACAAGTCATCATTGTCGGCGGCGGGCCTTCGGGCTTGCTGTTAGCGCGCTTATTGCACCTGCATGGTATTGACTGCCTGGTGCTCGAGCGCCAGTCCCAATCGTATGTGGCTGAACGTGTGCGGGCGGGGATATTGGAGTCGGGCACGGTGGATATGCTGCAACTCGCTGGCGTTGCGCAGCGGGCCTTAAAAGAAGGCCTTTTCCATGACGGACTGGTATTGACCTACGGACAGCAACAACACCGTATTGATGTGAAAGGCTTGACCGGTAGTCAGGTGCTCGCCTACGGCCAAACCGAGATTCAGAAGGACCTGATTGCGGCAACTCAAGGTCAGGTGGTTTGGGAGGCTCACGATGTAGCGCTGCATGACTTTTATACAGACCACCCTGCCGTGACCTTTGAATTTGACGGAGTCACTCGGCGCGTGGATTGTGACTTTATTATTGGCTGCGATGGTTATCACGGCATCAGTCGCGCCAGCGTCTCGCCAGCTGACATCACCGTGTACGAGCGGTTACTGCCGGTAGGCTGGTTGGGCGTCTTGGCTGATGCCCCGCCGGTCAGTCACGAGGTGGTTTATGCCAATCACGAGCGAGGTTTTGCTCTGTGCAGTATGCGATCGCCGACGCGCAGTCGTTATTACGTTCAGTGCCCGACTACCGATAGCATCGAACAATGGTCAGATGAGCGCTTCTGGCAAGAGCTAAAGTCCCGCCTGCCCGATGCCATTTCCAGCCGATTACAGACGGCACCCTCCATTGAGAAGCGGATCGTACCGTTGCGTAGTTTTGTTGCCGAGCCAATGCGTTTTGGTCAGCTATTTCTCGTCGGTGATGCCGCTCATGTGGTACCACCGACGGGGGCCAAAGGACTGAATCTGGCTGTGGCTGACGTTCGACTGTTGTTTCAGGCACTTACCGAGCATTACCAAAGCCAACGAGATGATTTATTGGACCAATACTCCAGCCGTGCACTGGCTCGAATTTGGAAGGCTACGCGTTTTTCCTGGTGGCTGACGCAAATGACTCACCGCCTGTCCGATGAGCCGATGGCGCGTCGATTACAGCTTGCGGAACTCGATTACATCGCGCAATCGCCTGCTGCATCCAAAGTGGTGGCGGAAAACTACGCCGGTCTCTGGGTCTAGGGTGACTTCAGCCGTTACGCATCGCTCTGTCAGTTGATTCTTATTGCCTGACTAATCGAGTCGTCACGGACGCCTTCGGGCCCGATAGGTCGATACGGGAGAGTGTTATGCGAGCAGCGGTTTTTCACGGCAACCAAGATTTGCGGCTTGAGCAGGTTGCTGAGCCCGAGCCAGGGCCTGGCGATGTGAAGTTGCGGATTCTTTATAACGGAATCTGCGGCAGTGACCTGCACGAATACTACGACGGACCCATGACAACCCGTACGACACCGCATCCGTTGACCGGTGTGAAGAATCCGGTGATTTTTGGTCACGAGATGTCCGGCGAGGTCGTTGGCTTAGGCGAGGGTGTTTCCGATCTGGAGATTGGCGATCTGGTTGCGGTTGAGCCGGTAGAGACCTGCGGGCATTGCCTTTATTGCGGTTTAGGCCAATACAATCACTGTCCGCTGTTGGCGTTTCATGGCTACAACCGCGGAGGCGGTGGGTTAGCACAGTTCACGGTCGTCAAACGGCGCATGGCGCACCGGTTGCATAAAGGTCTGAGCGGTATGCAGGGCGCGCTCATTGAGCCGTTGGCCATTGCCTGGCATACGGCTAATCGTTGTCGCGTTGAGGCCGGACAGACGGTCGTCATCCATGGCGCAGGCCCCATTGGTGTGGGCGTCTTTTTAACCCTAAAGCGCCGTGGCGTGGAGGCAATTATTGTTGACCCTTCGCCGAGTCGACGGCAGGCTTTAGCCCGTCTGGGAGCTAAAACCCTATTGGATCCTAGCGCAATTAATGCGGTGGATGCGATTCGTGATTTGACCGCCGGACGGGGAGCCCATGCATCAGTCGATGCCGCGGGCAATGCCAAGTCGTTTAACGCCATGCTGCATGGAACCCGTGTTGATGGGACGGCCGTGGTTGTCGCTATTCACCACCACCCCGTGACCATTCCGCCGTTTGATTTGTTGATGCCGGAGGTGTTTGTTACCGGCGTGGCTTTATCGGTAGACGCCTTTCCGAGCGTGATCGACGAGATGGCCAAGGGCAGTTATCCGCTGGATGGCTGGGTTGAGACCATCCCATTTGACGGCATCCTGGATCAAGGCTTTGAGAGGCTGCGCCGCCAAGAAGGCATGAAAATTCTCGTCGATGTCGGGACGGCTTAATGGGATTGGTCTGGGTTATTTTTTGGTGATCACTTAACGCTTAACGTCAGTCAGGTAACGCAAATGAAAATCTCGCAACTCTTTAGTGTCGAAGGTTACGGTGTCGTGGTGACTGGAGGGGCCAGCGGGCTGGGATTGGCTTACGCGGAGGCGATGGCGGAGAACGGCGCGGCGGTGACCATTCTGGACATCGACGGGCCACGTATTGAGCAGGAGGTCCAGCGTTTGAAGTCGCGAGGTCTTCAGGTACGCGGTGATGTGGCGGATGTCAGCGATCATCCGGCGCTGGATCGGGCAATCGACAATGCCTATAAGGCCCATGGACGTCTTGATGTGGTGTTTGCTAATGCCGGCATCGACTCCGGGCCGGGATTTATCGGTAACTGGGTCGGCACTGAGCGGCCGCGTAATCCGCAGGGCGCCTTGGAAAACTACACTGACGAGCGTTGGAACCGCGTCATTGACATTAACCTCACCGGAATCTTCGCCACCCTGCGCAGCGCGACGCGCATCATGAAGCCGCAGCGATCAGGGCGACTGATCGTGACTTCCTCGGTCGCCTCCTTCCAGTGTGAGCCTGCTATCGGATCAGCGTACATGGCCGCTAAAGCCGGTGTGACGCATCTGACTCGATGCGTGGCCCAAGAGTTGGCTGCCTACAACATCACGGTGAATTCGATTGCCCCGGGGTTCTTTGTCACTAATATTGGTGGCGGTCACGCAAAAAATCCTGCAACCCAGGAGGCCGTAGCCAAGGTGCTGCCCATGCATCGTGTGGGATTCCCTGATGATATTAAGGGGCTGGCTTTGTTTCTCGCCTCGCCGGCATCGGCCTACTTAACCGGACAGCAGATTGCCATCGACGGTGGCTGGACATTGGGGGCTGTGGATTGAGCCCGGCGGCGCTAACGGTTTTTCAAAGTTCGTGAGCGATGGAGATAATCAGCTCACGTATCCATGCATGACCTGGATCGGGTTCTAGTCGCTTATGCCAGAGCAAGATCTCGTGATGCTCTGGCACTTCGAATGGAAAAGGGAAAGTTTTGAGTTGACCTGCCGCGGGACCGAGTTGCGCTAAGCGCTCAGGTATCGCAGCGACGTAGTTAGTCCCCTCCAGTACGTACGGCAGATGCAGCAGGCTGGGGACCGTCAAGTGCACCGTGAGGTCAATATCAAATAGCCGGCGAACCAGTTCACTGCCGGAGATGCTAAATCCACTGGGACGCTCGAAGGCGTGCGGCAGGGACTTATATTGTTCGACGGATAAGGTGTCTTTAACGGTTGGGTGGTTTCGATCCACGGCGCATACCCAACGGACCGGGCGTAGTCGCTCAACCCGCAAAGTATCAGGGTATTCGCGCAGGTT
This sequence comes from uncultured Pseudomonadota bacterium, assembly GCA_903828595.1. Taxonomy (GTDB): domain Bacteria; phylum Pseudomonadota; class Gammaproteobacteria; order Steroidobacterales; family Steroidobacteraceae; genus CAIKMS01. The sequence goes on from CAIKMS010000008.1 coordinate 183,325, forward strand.
GTAGAGTCCCAGGTGATCTAAACACAGACACAAATCTGCTTCACCGTATTCAAGGCGGGCGAGTGCAGTTTGTGAGATGAGTTCAATGTGCAGCTCCACCCCGGGCGCTTCCTGAGCGACTCGCCGTGAGAGCGCTGGTAGAAAACCCGGCACCGCCGCCTCGGATACGATGATCGTGAAAGCGCGTTGTGCGCTACTCGGATTGAATTGCACTTCTGTGCCTAGTGCCGCTTGTATATGAAACAGAGCTTCACGAACGGGCTCAATGAGTGCGAGTCCGCGTGGGGTCAATTCCATATCCCGACCGACGCGAATCAGCAAGGGGTCGTCAAAGTACTCTCGCATCTTGTGCAATGCCGCACTCATGGCCGGCTGTGACAGATGAACTCGCTCGGCCGCGCGTGTCACGTTCTTCTCACGCAGTAGCACGTCTAGAGAGATCAGCAGGTTCAAATCAAATCGGTTGAGCTGCATAGTAAAACCGAGCGCTGCGGTTAAAAATGCATGCTAACAGACTGTGCTTTGACAGCGATATGGTCGCCGGGACCGCATGGTGCAGATCCCGCCTGATCGGTACACTGGAGTTTTTTTAACCGGGAGCCAGAGTGTGATGCAGACCGTCAGCCCAAACTTACGTGGGGAAATCGAGCGTGCCTGTGAGCGTCTGGTGTATGAGTACGCGCGCTTGCTTGACACTGGCGATGTCAGCGGGGCGGCTGATCTTTTTGCTGTCCAAGGTTCTATGGCGCGACCGATGATGCCGGATGTATTGATTGAGGGTCGCGAGAATGTTCGAAGCTCGCTACTCACCCGGCCTAAGACTTTACTAACCAAGCATTTGGTAACCAACGTGATGATCGACGTGGATAGTCCCAGCTTGGCTACCGGTCTGTCCTACCTGACGATGATCTCCACGACCCCGGGCGACTGTGCACCGCCTTTTATGTCTCAGGGTCCGGTGTACTTTGGCCAGATGCATGACCGTTTTATCCTGGAAGAGGGTCAGTGGCGATTTCTGGAGCGTCGCGGCTCTATTCAGATGACGTTTCGAGGTGCCGGAAGTTGACCCTGGTCCAGTGTAAGACCAGGGTGCTCGAGAGTGGGAGTTTAGATATTTTGAGCTTTTAACTCTTTGCTGATGTGTTCGGCTTGGCGCAGCGCCAACGCCACGATAGTCAGGGTTGGGTTAGCTGAACCTGGGGTGCTCAGCGTACTACCATCCGAGATGTAGAGATTCGGTACATCATGAGCACGTCCGTGGGCGTTGCAGACGCCATCGCGGGGGTCTTTGCTCATACGCGCCGTTCCCATGTTATGGGTTGCTGGTGTTTGTCGGGACACCATTGTCTTAATCGCACCCACCGCTTCATACACGGCCCGGCCCTGACGCTGAGCATGAGCGCGCATTGCGGTGTCGTTGCTGTGCTCGTCGATATGAATATGGGCTACAGGCAACCCGTTGCGATCCTTCACATCACGATTCAGCGTGACGCGATTGGTCGATCGCGGCATGTCTTCGCCATTAATCAACATGCCCGCCATTCGATCGTAATGCTCCATAAAGAAGCCCAGATCACGTCCCCAGACCGTATGCGGTATACCCGCGAGCGGCAAGCTAGGCAGATCCAGTGCCGCTAACTCCAAATGGTAGCCGCCGGCAAAACCGCGCTTAGGGTCGTGCTTCGTCTCGTCTTCAATGATTCCGGATAAAGTCGTGCCACGCCACATGTGGATGGGCTTATCGAATAGTCCCCAGATAAAGCCGGCCGTATGGCGGCAATAATGACGACCCACTTGATCCGTGGAGTTGGCCAAGCCGTGTGGGAACTGGGCGGATTCGGATAACAGTAACAGTCGTGCTGTCTCCACGCTGTTACAGGCCACGCAGACAAGGCGTGCTTTCTGACGATGCTCGTTACCTTGAGCATCGCGGTAAATGACGGCGTTGGCTCGCCCATCAGGGCCGTGCTCAATACGCGTGGCATGGCATTGCACTCGAAGATCGAGGTTTCCCGTCGCCTCCGCACGCGGAATTTCCGTGTATAAGGTGCTCCATTTAGCGCCAGTCTTGCAGCCTTGGACGCAAAAGCCTTGTTGAATGCACATGCCCCGGTCGTCCATGGGCGAGGTGTTCACGGCCAGATGGCCGGTGTGCACTCGTTTGTAGCCGATTCGCTTGGCACCGTTGTACATCACTTTAAAGTGATTCGATGCCGGCAAACCCGGTAAACCGTGTCGTCGGGTCACGAACATACGCTTTTCGGCGAGTTCGTAATAATGAAGAAGTTCGGAGTACTCGATCGGCCAATCGATTAGCGACGTGCCGTCTACAGCCCCATAGGTCGTGCGTGAGCGTACCTCCCAAGGACTGATGCGAGGTGTCGCTCCGGTCCAGTGCACGGTAGTTCCACCGACGGTTTTCGCCGTCCAGGAGGGCAGCCCCGGATAGTCCTCTCGTACGCTCCAGTTGCCGGAGGTGGTTCGCGGATCTAACCAAGTGAGCTGGCCAAAGGCTTCACCTGGGTTTTGCGAGAAACTGGCCATACTCTGCCGCGCACCGGCCTCGAGCAGTACCACTTGAATACCGCGTCTAGTGAGTTCATGGGCCAGCGTGCCGCCGCCGGCACCCGAACCGATAATTACCACTGCATTGGAATCGTCGTGAGCAATCTGAGCCATGAGGTCTCTCCGTGGAGCGTTTTCCGGATGTCGCTTGACTGAAGTCTAGTTCGGCACGGGTCCGCTATCTTCTAGGGGAACCTCAGGTAGCCACTTCAGATCGTTAAAGCCTCGACCCAGGTAGCCACCCTTCGAAAAGGCTTCACCCTCGTAACCGAAAAAGGCGTAGGCCAAGGGTGAGGCATATAAGGTAGCAAGCGTCTTAGCGCGCACCGTTTGGAAAAACTCTGTGGCCTCGATGTTTTTAAGCATATTCACCCGTACTTCTTCGGGTGAGGTGGCGAAGTTGCTGCCGAGCTTGCCGAGGCCGGATTGGATGACGTCCGCCAAGTGCTGATCCGCCTGCAGCGATTCATCAATGGCTTTGACCACCAAAGCGTAAGCGGCATTATCCAGGCGATCGTGGGGCGCGATGGTGCGCGTCATGCTTTGCAACGTGGCACCTTCCGAGCTCGAAAGCGTACGTAACTCGATCGACCACGCTCGGCTCGGTGCCAGAAGCGCCAGAGGGCCGCCGGCGACTAAGAGTCCCGTCAGTACGCCACTAACTGCCAGAAATTCGCGCCGGGAATTATCCATGGTGTGAGTCACAAAACCCCCTTGTTAGTCCTTGGAGCAGTTAGAGACTGCCCGCCACCTAGAGCATAGACACGCCGAATTGCCGCTATCGACTGACAGGGAGCCGCTCCTCGCTTATCAGTGAACACCGTGTCTTAATGACGGATCGTTGATAGTGCCCCGCCATCCACTTCCCACGCAGCTCCGTTAACGAAACTGGCGGAGTCAGACAATAAGAACGTCACCACCTGGGCGACTTCATCAGCCGTTCCCAAGCGATCTTGGGTGGCCACTTTGCCGACGACTTTTTTGCCCTCGGCAACCTGACCGTTGAACAACATTTTCAGCATCTCTTCCAGTAAGGGCGTGTCGATAACACCGGGCATGACGGCATTGATGCGAATACCCTGGTTGCCAACTTCGCTGGCAGCGGTCCGGGTAAGGCCAATGACGCCGTGCTTGGAAGCGTTATAGGCGCACGCTCCGGCCAGTCCACGCTCGCTGGCGATGGAGCCGGTGTTCACAATGGCTCCGCCGCCTTGCTTGAGCATGACAGGAATTACATGACGTAAGCCCAGGAAAATACCTTTTAGGTTGACCGCGATGATCTTGTCGAACTCGCTTTCCAGGTATTCATGCGTGGGGCCAATCTTGCCCTCCGTTCCGGCATTATTAAAAAACAGATCGATACGCCCAAAGACTTCCAGCGTCTTGGCCACGTAGCCCTCCACCTCGGCGGATCGACTGACATCAGCCACATAGCTGGCTACCCGTCCGCCTAGACTTTCCAGAGAGGTATGGCGTTCCCTAAGGCGTTGCTCATGAATGTCCACGAGCATGACGTGTGCTCCACACTGAGCCAGAGCGACAGCGGTCGCGTAACCAATCATGCCGGCGCCGCCGGTAACAATGGCCACTTTGCCTTTGATTGAGGACGTCATGAGATTTCCTTTTCGGGTTAAGAGCGGGTGCGACGAAAGGGCATCGTCAACAAAAACAGCACACCAGACCATCCTAATAGGCGAATTCCATCACGAACTGCCTGCGGCGTTAAGGTGGCTGTAATGGGCATCGTGCCAAAGACCTTGCCACGAATAACGAGTTCACTCTGGTTTCGCTCAATTCGGCTGACCGACATTAATTCGCGCTTATCACCGCCATAAAGTTTCATAGCGGTTGTTCCAGCCGGGAAAAGTCAACGGCCAGATCCTCGCAGATGACTTGAGCTGTTGCGCGCCCGGCGCCAAACACGCCACCGCCCGGATACTGAAACGGCCCGACTAAATAAAGTCTATCCACGCTAGGTACGCGATACTGTCCAAGATCCGGCGTGGGTCGATGAGCACCGCTCTGATAGCTGGTGGTTGCAACGCCGTGCAGATCGCCACGAAGGAAACTCGGCGAGGTGCGCTCCATGTCGAGCGGACTGTCGCAATGAAAGGACAACAGCACGTCATCTACATTGCTGACGTAGCGCTTTAGTCGCTGCAGCATGCGCTCGGCATAAGCCGACTTTGCCTGATCCCAGCTCAGGCCTTCAGGATGACAGTAGGGTACGTAATCCCACAGGTGGGCGATTGCCTTACCTTCGGGTACTCGACTCGGATCGAACATAGTCAATGATCCCAGTCCGAGCAGTGACTCGCGCATAAAGCCGCCATAGCGCAAGTCATCAAAACACTGACGAAGTTCTTTGTATGAATCCGGCAGCAGTTCAATCATCACCGATTCAACCGGCTGCGTCGTCTTAAATTTCAGTGGCCCTGACAGAGCCGCGTGCACCGTGATGCAGGCGGCATCAGTGATGTGTGTCGCTTCGGCATGACGACGCACCTCGGCATCGACGCTAGGGACTAAGGTTCCCAGCTGATGGGGATGGATGGCGCCGATCACCGCTTCTTTAGCCGTATACCGTTTCCCATCCGCCGTGATCACGCCCGAGGCACGGCCGTGGCTTACCGTGACTTCCTTGACTTCTTGCGAAATTAAAACGGTACCGCCGTGGTCTTCGATACAGCGCTTCAACGCATCCGTGAGTTGACCACTGCCACCCACTGGCACGCCAAAGCCATACGCTTCGAGAAATCCTACAAACACGAAGACACCGATGCCGGTGGATTTTTCGTCTGGTGAGACCAGGTTTTCGCCGGCAATCCGGGCAAAGTGAGCGCGTACTTTATCGTTCTCAAAGTAACTGGCGAGCACATCATGGCAGCTCATTTGAATCGTTCGCCATAGAGCCTGGCCTTCCCGACTTTGATCCAGAAGTGCGTTAGAGGCGCCGTTGGGCATCGGCGGGGTATAGAGAGTCGATACCAGCATGGGAAGCCATGCGGCCGCTTGCGCTGAGAGCCTTAAAAAAGCATCGGCATCCCTACGCGAGTATTTGGCAATCTGGGCTGCTGTTTTCTGCGGATCGCGATACATGGATAAGGTGGAGCCATCCTCAAAAACCGAGGTCATTGGCGAGTCAGGGAATAAGTAACGCAATCCGTAACGACTTTTGAGGCCTAATTCATCGCGCTGCAGCAGAGGATTGGCCTGAATAAAGATGTGCGCCATCGAATGCTGATCGTGGCGAAAGCCCGGGAGGGTCAGTTCACGCGAGACGACGCCGCCCCCTAACCACGCATTTCGTTCTAGGACCAGTACGCGCTTGCCGCTCTTGGCAAGATAGCCCGCGGCTACCAGGCCATTGTGGCCGCTGCCGATGGCTACGATGTCATATTCATGCTCGCCAGCCGATTGAACCGTTGATGTTTTTTTAAACATAAAGCTTCCGTTGATCTTACGAGGTGATTGCTATGACTGAAATCCAGACGAAAAACCAAAACCTGATTGAGCAGTTTTTTGCGAGCCTCAACGCTGAGGACTTAGAGGCCGTGCGTAGCTTGTTGACTGAGGATGCCGCCTGGATACCTATGGCGCGAGATATGCCAGGTGCCGGTGAGTATCGTGGCCGCGATGTCATAGTGGACGGGTTCTTGCGCCCCATCCGCGCGTTGTTTGCTGACGGTAGTCCCAGCAACCAAATTGTCTCGATGGCTGCGACGGACACCTTAGTCCTCACTGAAACGCACGGTACCGGACACCTGCAGGATGGCCGGCCCTACGATAATCGTTACGCTTGGGCGTTCGAAATTCGCGATGGTCATATTGCGGAGATTCGTGAGTACCTTGATAGTTATTACATCGTTCGGCTGTTCGCGCCGGGCTAATCGTTAATAAACTTTTCAACGGGTGCACTACAGCGCCCCTCAAGCCGCAATAACACGGATCGGCAATCGTGCCGGTCCGTGGCCGATGGTCGTCATCCAAGGCTCTGGCTCGCCGGCAAGTTCGATGCGCTCGACGCGTCGGACCAACTCCGATAACAGCACCTGAGCCTCTAATTGCGCCAGCACCCGGCCGACACAGGCGTGTACGCCATAGCCCCAGCCGACTTGTTTTTTAAGGTCCCGACTCAGGTCGTATTTTTGTGGATCGTTCCATGCGCGCGGGTCACGGTTGGCCGTTCCAAACATTAGGCCAACTCGTTGTCCGGCCGCAACGGTGTAGTCCCCGATAGACACATCGCGCGTGGCGATGCGCCCAGCCATGCGCGAGGGAGAATCCCAGCGCAGGCTTTCATCAAACGCTTGCTTGATGAGGGAGGGGTTAGCGCGTAGCTTTTGATACTCGGAAGGGAAGAGGGCGAAAGCCCGCATTGCGTTGGCCATCGTCAAAATCGTGGTATCGGCGCCGGCCGACAGCACGATCTGCAGTAATAACTTAGCTTCTGCTTGAGTGACTTGTCCGGCGTCGGCCAGACGATACAACGTCATGCCGATTCCGCCCTCGCTCAAGTTCTCCCGGTTACAACACTGTTCCAGCCATTCCAAAACCGGTTCGATACCGACCATGGCCTCTTTGAATAATTCATTCTCGGGTCCCATAGTGGCCCACACCATGTGGCTAAACGAGTACATGTGCTCGCGGCCTTCAACCTTCATCCCGATGGCGTCTGGCAGAGCCTTGTAAACAAACCGCTGGGTAAAATCGCCGACGGCATCGATGACCTGATGTTGATGATCAAGCAGCCAATCAACCATTTGGGTGGCATCGCGTTCAAAGCCGGATCGTAAGGCCGCCATCGCAGTACCTGATAAAGTCTGCGCGATCACTCCACGAACGTGGGTATGTCGTGGTGGATCGTCTGTGAGCAGTATTTCCGGCCGTAAGGAGGCCGGATCGTGCCAAGGGCGCGAGCGCGAGGAAAATGTTTGCCAGTCTTGCAGACCGGCTAACACGTCAGCATGGCGCGTAATCAGTACCGTGCCATCGGCTAGGCGTACCACGGGTGAAAATTCACGCACGGCATCATCGACCTGGTTGGCGTGGCGTACCGATTCGTGACTGAATAAGTCGATCGGATAGAGCGGAATTTCACGATCCATCGTATGGCCCTCGCTATTTGGCGTGCTCAAGCTTCCAACTGTCTCCGTTGGGGACGATGTAACCGGCACTAGGATCTGCAAAGTGACTGCCGATCACCAATACAGGGGTTTCGGCAAAACGTTTTACAAAGTCTAGCCGGGTTTTGGCACCGGCCACTTTGTCCATATCGAAGGTTGCCGGATGCGTAGGGAACGCGAGCTGAATAGGGTTGTGCATCAGATCACCGGTGATCACCGCACTCTGACCCTCGGAATGGATCAGGACGCTAACATGGCCTGGTGTGTGGCCCGGAGTGGCCAGCAGCTCGACTTCGGGACAGATCTTGTGACTGGCGTCGATAAAGTCAACCAGCCCTGCCTTGATGATGGGATCCACCGCGTCAATAAGGTGAGTATACGAGTGGCTGGTATCGGTCTCGCGCAGCACCATCCAGTGATCGTATTCTTTGCGGTCAAATAAATAACGCGCATTAGGGAAGGTCGGCACCCACTCGCCATTAACAAGCTGCGTGTTCCAGCCAACGTGATCAAAATGCAAATGGGTGCACAGCACGGTGTCAATGTCCGATGTTTGGATACCGACATGGGCGAGATCGTTCAGAAAGCTGGTCCGCATGTGCGTGAAGATATCAAAATCACGCTCGCGGTCGGCGCCGACGCACGTGTCGATCATGATTCGTCGATCACCGATTTTTAGAACGAACGCCTGAAAATTGATAAACATGCGTCCATCAGGAGTGGCATGGTGGGGCAGTAACCACGGTTGAGTATGGACAATATCCGGTTTGGCGTCCTGCAAACACATCCAGATATCGTCTTCCCAGTTCCATAGTTCCACGAGTCGTGTGATTTCGACTTGACCGATTTTCCATGTTCGAAGATGTTCGATCGCCATAGTCTTTCCTCGGTTCGATGATTATTAGTTTGCGGACGAGAGCGAAGCGGCAGGTAGCAGCGGCTTGTTGCGGATCAGGTCGGCTGCTTTTTCCGCAATCATGATAGCGACGGCATTGGTGTTTCCGCCGACGACGCTGGGTATAACGGAGGCATCTGCGATCCGCACGCCGTCTACACCGCGTAATTTCAATGAAGTGTCGACTACCGATTCGGCGTCGGAGCCCATGCGACAGGTGCCCACCTGGTGGTGTACGGTGTACGCGGTAGAGCGAATGAAATGATCAATTTCAAGATCATTTTGGATGTTCACGCCTGGAGCGATTTCTGTCGCTTCATACGGCTTGAATTCATCGCTGGCCAAAATACGCCGCGCCAACTTGATGGCCCGAATCATCGGCTCGATATCTTCTGGCGCACTCAGTAATGCCGGGTCAATGAGTGGTGCTGCATGTGGGTCGGGGCCAGCCAGCGTCACTTTTCCGCGACTCTTGGGATAGAGAACGACCGGGCTGATGGCGTGACCGTGGCCGACCGGCAATGGAAACTTCGGCGAAGGTCGCATCGCCGGTTGAAACACAAACTGTACATCGGGTCTGTCCAGGCCCGGCGCAGTCTTTAAGAAAGCCACCGACTCAAACACGTTACTGGCCAGTGGGCCGCTACGGCGAATTAGATATTCGAAGAAGTTGGCTATGTTTCGCGGCAGGGCACGCGCGGATATGCCATACGAAGTGGAGTTTTTAGACGACATCAGTACCGGACAAGCCAGATGGTCATGAAGGTTACGGCCGACATTCGGCAGTTCATAAACCGGTTGGATGCCCGCAGCTTGAAGCTCGTTAGCCGGTCCAATGCCGGAAAGCAGTAACAGTTGCGGTGATTGAAGTGCCCCGGCGCTAAGGATAATTTCCTTGCGGGCATGGACTTCAGCCTGAATCCCATTGCACTCATAGAGCAGGCCGTAGGCTCGTCCATCGGCCACTAAAATCTTCAGTACGCGAGCATCAGTCTTTAGATCGACGTTGCCCCGCGAAATCGCCGGGTGGAGGTAGGTGCCGGCTGTGGTGACTCGTCGACCTCGGCGAATCAGACCCTGGCGAAGGCCTACACCCTCGGGATTGGGTCCCGCAAAGTCTGTGGCCGGGGGGAAGCCCATGGCCTCCAGGCTGTGGATAAAAGCAAAATTCAGCCGGTTCGGCCGTCCGGGTCGGCGCACATTGATAGGGCCACCGCGACCGTGATAGGTCGAGGCCGGGTAGTCTTCGTTATTCTCTGAGCGAACAAAATACGGCAACACGCTGGCGTAATCCCATCCGGTTGCACCGTCTCGCGCCCAATCGTCATAGTCCAACGGGTTACCACGCGAGTACACCATTCCGTTGATTGACCCTGATCCTCCCAACACACGCCCGCGAGGTTGCGGGATACAGCGTTGATTCAGGTGTTCTTGCGGTACCGTCTGAAAGCGCCAGTTCAGTCGAGGGGTCGCAATGGCCGGGCCCACCATAGACGGCACGTGGATGAACGGATGGTTGTCGCGACCGCCGGCTTCAAAGATACAGACGGTCGTCTGGGAGTCCTCGGACAGACGCCCAGCCAGCACGCAGCCGGCGGTGCCGGCACCAACAACGAGGTAGTCATACGTGGGGATGGGCGCGTTCATGGCTACAGCGAAGCCGCCAGGACGATATCCGAGAGTCGTTGCCAGCGATAAATATTATCAATGGTCTTCATCAGGCCTGTCATTAGGCCGACAAAGCTAATATCGCGCTCCGGATCCACCCAGAAAATCGTCGTGCCGGCACCGTGTGCGCCGAATGTGCTTGCCGAAGCCAGGGTGCCAAACATGGAGGTGCCCATTTGCGGTCCACGAATGGAGAAGCCTAGGCCAAGATTGCCTGGAGGAGCGATGCCGCCCACAGCGCGAATAGCATTGGCATAGAACTCGTTGGGCTTATCACCGGTCCATATCGTGCGTGCGCATTTGACCATCGCTGAAGAAATCAAGCGTGCCCCATCCAAGGTTCCGCCCAGTCGCAGCATTTCGGCAAAACGCATCATGTCGTGGGCCGTCGACACGCAGCCTACCCAAGGCATTTCCGCGTGCTCTTCCTCGAACGCCCCGTTCGGTCCGAGATCGCTATGGCCTAGGTGCTTAATAGGGTAATTGCCACGGAACTCAGGGATCAGGTGGCGCTCTTTCAGATCACGTCGAACGCCCATAGAGGTATCGATCATGCCTAAAGGCTCAAATAAGTCTTCGCGCATAATGTCGCGGTAAGCGCGCTTTTTGGGATCCAGCCGCCGCACCATCTCACCCAACAGGGCGTGATTAAATAAAGGCGCGTAGTCGACTCGATTGCCTGCAGCCTCAATCGGCAGTGCAGCTTTGCAAATGGCCTCGATCGTCTCGTCTAAGCGGTCGATGTACATGCCAGGACGCGCTTCAAACATGCTGGGCAGGCCTGCGCTGTGGGTGAGCAGGTGGAACACGGTGATGCGCTCGCGCAGGCCACCACCAAATTCGGGGATAACACTGGCGACGGGGCTTGTCAGCGTAATTAGTCCGCGTTCGATCGCCTGGAACACCAAGATATTGGTGAAGGCTTTCGTGACTGAGAAAAGACTGAACACTGAGTTATTTTGAACCGCGCGATCTGCCGCCTCGCTGCTGTGACCAAACACCTTGTGATAGGCCTGTTCGCCGCCGCGCCGGATCGAAATGATGCCGCCGAAATAAAGTCCGGCTGCGATGTCACGCTCCACCGCGGCAGTAAGATGATCTAGGGCCTTGGAGTCAAAACCTGAATGGGCAGTCATGGTGTATTAACCTCTTTTAGAAAAGCACAAGAACGGTCGTTGGTAATGTGTCGCGAGGAATCATCACGGCTCAGGCCGCGTCAATTTCGGCAAAAGTCTCGCGCGCTATTCGAAAACTATCGACAGCTGCCGGGATACCGACATAGATTCCTACCTGAAGCAGCACCTCACGAATTTTTTCGCGAGACACGCCATTGTTCAGAGCGCCGCGAATGTGGGCTTTGAGTTCGTGTGGCCGGTTCAGCGCACTGATCATGGCCAAATTGATAAGGCTACGCTCCGAGCGCTCCAATCCTTCTCGTCCCCAAACAGCACCCCAGCAGTACTCAGTCACCAGTTCCTGTAGTGGTTGGTTGAAATCGTCCATGCTGTCGAGCGCTTTTTTTACATAGGCTTCGCCTAGTACTTCGGTGCGAATTTTTAAACCCTTCTTAAACAGTTCGCTCGACATGGCAGATGCTCCAAGAGATGACAAAAGGTCGGTGAACGGGGTGGTCGGTCGGTCCTGAGGCGTTCTAAGCCGAGGCAAGAAATCCTCCATCCACATGCAGGATTTCTCCGCTAATGAACGAGGCGGCATCGCTGAGTAAAAATAGTGATGCGTGGGTGGCATCATCCTGATGGCCTAAGCGCCGCAGTGGAATGCGTCCGGTGCGACGCTCGTACTCTTCGATGGGTGTGATGGCTACCGCGCCCGGCGTTGGAATTGAGCCGGGAGCCAGTGCGTTGACCCGGACCCGACGCGGGCCTAGTTCAGCGGCCAGCGTGCGTGTCAGGGTCGCTATGGCTCCCTTGACGAGACTGTAAACAGCAGTGCCGGCAAAACCGCGCTCGCCGGTTGGGGAGGCCATGTTCAGTATGACTCCACCTACTTGCGGATCCATGTGTTTGAGGAGCGCTTGCACTCCCCAGATCGAGCCTTTGATACCGATCGACAGCATTTGATCCAGTAGGGCGTCGTCAACGCTGTCAATGGGATCGTAGCGTATCAACATGGCATTGTTGACCACGGCATCTATGCGACCAATGCGCGAGGCAGCGCTGGCAAAGGCGTGGCGATCTGCCACGTCGACGTGGGCGGTTTGGATGGCAGGGCTCAGCGTATGCAGTTCAGCCAGTAAGGCCTCATCCCGATCAAAAGCCGTCACGTGCGCGCCACTGGCTTGTGCGCCTAACGCCAAGGCGCGGCCGAGGCCTCTTCCCGCACCCGTGATGAGCACCGATTTGCCGGACAGATCGAAGGTGGCGGCTGATGCGCTTGAAATCACGAATACTCCTTAACTTAGTGATTCGCTGCGGCGGCGGTTTGCGCCGCATAGCCTTGTTGCGCTCGCGAAATCACAAAGGCGCGCACGGCCTGAGTTCGGGTGACTCCCAGGCTATCGCCCCATGCGATCATGCCTTGGTTTTTCAGCGCGCCTTTGTTGACGATGGCGTCCCATAGCGCGTCGTCTTTTAAGGCAGCACTGGCGCGTAAGTCGGGCAACAAACTGCCGCCGTAAGCGCCGTCTCCGTGGCAACCACCACAGTAACGAGCGTAGGTGACCGCGCCTTGCGCCACTAAGTCTGCGGCTGGAATTTCGGTAGGAGGCGCGGGTAGCGGTTTAACGGAAGCCATTTCAACGGCCGGCAGCGACGCTGTGCCGTCTAAGGCAAAAGTCAGGATCCGGCTACGGTTCGGCAGACGTCCGGATTTGAACGCCAGTTCACCGCCGACCAACGGAAATACGCCGCCCCAACCCGCCAATATCGTCACGTATTGTTTGCCATTGACGGAGTACGCCATCGGCGCGGCGATAATGCCAGTCTGGGCGGCAAATGACCAAAGCGGTTGGCCATTGCTGGCTTGATAGGCTAAAAACTCACCGTTTGCTGTCCCCTGAAAGACCAGATCACCGGCGGTAGCCAGCGAGCCGCCGTTCCATGGACCGGGATGATCCGCCCGCCACACCTCTCGTCCGGCGACAGGATCCCAAGCGATCAGTGCACCTTTTAAGCTGCCGATAATCGCGGCTTTGATATTAGGGTCTTGCGGCAGCGAGGTGGTGGCCAGATCCACGCCCATATTGAGGCCGACGGGCTCTTCTTTAAAATCTTTGTCCTTCAAATAGGGGAAGGGTGCTTGCTGCTCGGGAATATAGACCAGTCCGGTCTGCGGACTGTAGGACATCGGCTGCCAGTTATGCGCCCCTAATCCGCCGGGTTGAGCCACAAACAGCTTGCCGGATTGGTCATAGCGCGCCTCTGGATTGACTTGTGGTCGGCCGGTCTTTAGGTCGATACCGGTTGACCAGTTAACGGGCACGAAGGCATTGGCCGATAACAGCTGACCGTTTGTGCGATCGAGGACATAAAAGTAGCCGTTCTTGTTGGCTTGTAGAATGACCTTCCGATCCTGCCCATTGATTTTTAAATTCGTCAGCGACAGATTCTGATCGGCATCGTAATCCCAGACGTCGCTGGGGGTCGTTTGGTAGTGCCAGGCATACGAGCCGTCTTTAATGTGAAGCGCCATGATGGAAGCGGTGTATAACGCATCACCGCGCTCGCCACCCTCCAGTGGCCCGGACCAAGGTGCCGCGTTACCGGTACCAAAGTACACCAATCCTAATTGCGGATCGTAGGACAGCGAGTTCCAGACCGTGCCGCCACCGCCGTCTTTCCACCACTGCCCCGTCCAGGTTGTGGCAGCGCGTCGCATCGCGTCATTTTCAAAGGGTTTGGCGGGGTTGTCTGGAACCGTGTAAAACCGCCACAGCCGCTTACCCGAGCGCGTGTCATAGGCACTTACATAACCTCGTACCCCAAATTCACCGCCTGCATTGCCGATGATGACTCGATTGCCAGCGACCAACGGTGCACCGGTAATGGCATAAGGCCTTTTACCTTCGCCGGTAGCGGCTGACCAAAGCAGCTTGCCGTTATGGCGATTCAGCGCTATCAATCGCCCGTCCAAAGTGCCGACAAACACTCGATCGGTGGTAACGGCAACACCGCGATTAACCACGTCACAGCACACGTGAGCGGCAACCTCACCCGGGACTTTCGGATCAAATTGCCATAACAATTTACCGCTATCGGCGCGCAGCGCTTGCACTTTGCTCCACGCACTGGTGGTGTACATCACGCCATCTACGACCACCGGAGTGGCTTCTTGGCCTCGATGGGTGTCAAAGTCGTACGACCACGCGAGTCGGAGATTTTTTACATTGTTGGCATTGATGTTGGACAGCGGACTAAAGCGGGTATCGTCCGCACCGTGCCCAGTTACCGCCCAATTACCAGGCTTACTGCTCATTGCCGCGGTTTCTTTAACTTCGCCTGCAGCAGCCAATGCAAGGCTTGTAGCTAACACACCGCTGATCATCACTAAGGTTTGCATCACTCGCATAGGGATAGAATTCCTCGCTGGTCGCATCAGACTGAGAGCGACTTGATCCTAACAAGGAGTGTAGGGCACGGCTATACCAAGGGTGCGCGATGTTTGGGTTAACGAGTGTTTTATTCAGGAATTCACAGGATTTATTGACAATACCTACTTTGCTGCACGGATTATCGCAGTGCAATTTCTCTGTCGGTTGAATGAGCGAACTCAGTGTCGCTAGCGTTAACGGTCAATCGACTAAGGAGACACCCATGGGACAAGTAATTTTTGGCCAACCCGATGACGGAATTATTCAGACCTCGTACATTGTTCCTGATATGCATAAAGCCATTGAGCACTGGATTAAAAAGCTCAAGGTGGGTCCGTGGTTCATCATCCCGCAGTTTACCGGTGTGGATCCGCTTTATCGCGGCGCAGCATCCGAGGCGGAAATTACGATTGCGATGTCGTTCTCTGGGCATATGAATATCGAATTGATCTCAATGAATAACGATGCTCCATCGGTTTATAAAGAGCATGCAGAGCGACGTGGCTTCGGGTTCCATCACTGGGGCGTTGCCACCTGGAACTTTGACGCCGACGTGGCTCGCTATCAGGCGGAGGGCCACGAGCTCGCGTTCCTTGCGAAGGTGCCAAGTGGCGGACGCGTGGGCTATATGGACACCACCGCCGTCCTGCCGGGTTACGTGGAGTTTATTGAGCTGGGTGGAGATTTCGAGGAGATTTTTGGACGCTTCCATCAAGCCAGCATAAACTGGGATGGTCGGGATCCGATTCGATCCTTCATCTGAGATTTATGCGCATGAATAAGCTAAGGCCGTGGCACCGCGCCGTCATCGCGCGCGGTGACACAGTATTGCAAACAACCCATCTGGCGAGCTCACCCCTATGATTTCGGTTAAAGAGGGTGAATTACTCTGGACGCCAAGCCCCGAGCGGCTGTCGTCCGCCAATCTGACGGCGTATTTGGCTTGGTTAGAGGGTAAGGGCCGGCACTTTGACTCTTATAAGAATCTTTGGGAGTGGTCGGTCAATGACCTCGAGGGTTTTTGGGGGTCCATTTGGGAATACTTTGATGTTAAAACCTCAAAGCCCTACGAGCGCGTTCTTGGTCGGCGTGAGATGCCAGGCGCGCAATGGTTTCCGGGCTCGATGCTCAACTACGCCGAGCATGCCCTGCGGCATGAGCGGCCGGGTGTGGATGCACTGGTTTATCTGAGTGAGCGACATGCGCTGAAGACGGTCTCGTGGACTGAACTGGGCGCCAAGGTACGTCGCTTGGCCACTAATTTGCGGGAAATGGGACTGCAGCGCGGTGATCGCGTGGTGGCCTATTTACCCAATACGCCCGAGGCAGCGATAGCCATGCTGGCCACGACCAGCCTGGGTGCAATTTGGTCGAGTTGTGGTCCGGATTTTGGACCTCGTGGAGTGGTTGATCGCTTCGCGCAGCTTGAGCCAAAGTTTATGTTTTGTGTGGATGGGTATCAGTACGGCGGCAAAATCTATGACCGCCGCGGCGAACTTAAAACCATTTTGTCGGAGTTGCCGACCCTAGAAAAGGTGGTCTTTTTACGTCATATCGCGCCGGATGATTCGACCGTCCCTTCGCCTTGCGCCATCAGTTGGGACGAGGCTTTAGCGGGTGCTGAGGTGCCTGCGGCTAGTTTTGTATATGAACAGGTGCCTTTTGCGCATCCGTTATGGATTCTATTTTCCTCAGGTACGACGGGCTTGCCAAAGGCGATCATCCATTGTCATGGTGGAATGGTGGTTGAACAGCTTAAAGCCATTACTCTGCAGATGGATATGCATGCCAGACAGCGCATGTTCTTCTACACCACCACTGGTTGGATGATGTGGAACTTTTTGGTAAGTGCGTTATTAGTTGATGTGGTTCCGGTCCTGTATGACGGTAATCCGGCCTATCCGGAGCCGGACGTGCTGTGGCGTATGGCGGATGAAACAGGGGCGAGTTATTTTGGCGCAAGTCCGACATACATCAACATTCTCGAGAAGGCCGGTATCGTCCCTCGTGAGCGATATGCGCTGAAATCATTGCGTTCTCTGGTGCTCGCCGGGTCGCCCGTGACCGCTGAGTGTATGGCCTGGGTCTATAAAAACGTCGGTGAGCACATTTGGGCCTCTTCCGGCAGTGGCGGCACGGACGTGTGTACTGGGATGGTCGGTGGTGCGGTGACCCAGCCGGTGTATGCCGGAGAAATTCAGGCGCGGCAGTTAGGCGTTGCGGCACACGCTTTTGATGAGCAGGGCAACGAGATCATCGGCGAAGTCGGTGAGTTGGTGTTGACGCAGCCCATGCCCTCCATGCCGGTCGGTTTTTGGAATGACCCGGACGGTAGCCGCTATCTGTCCTCGTACTTTGACCAATACCCAGGCGTCTGGCGACACGGTGATTTCTTCCGGGTCAATGAACGCGGGGGATGTTTTGTTCTGGGACGCTCGGATGCTACGTTGAATCGCTTTGGCATTCGTATAGGGACGGCCGAGGTCTATAGGTCGTTGCTGAACGTGCCTGAGGTGGAGGATGCCTTAATCGTTAATCTGGATTTGCCGGGTGGGCATTTCTTCATGCCGCTGTTTGTGAAGTTGCGCGGCGAGCACCTCATGACCGAGTCATTGCAGGATCGGATTCGTGCTCAGATGCGCAAAGACTATTCACCGCGGCATGTGCCCGACAAGATCTTTACAGTGCCGGCGATACCTTACACGTTGACCGGTAAAAAAATGGAAGTGCCTGTGCGGCGTATTCTCATGGGCATGGCACCTGAAAAGGCCGCGAACGGAGCCGCCATGGCTAACGTGGAGTCGTTAGCTTTCTATATTAACTACGCGCGCACCCAAAACGACTACTCGCTGGGAGCGCCCACGGCGTCAGCTTGATCCCAGGCCGCCTGACCCCGCGCTTGACGATACTCTCGCGGGGTTGCGCCAAACTTAGCGCGAAATACCCGGCCAAAATGCGTGGGGCTATTGAAGCCGTGATCAAAGGCGATGGCCGTTACGCTCCGACCGCGTTGACTCGAGGAAATCAGTGCTGCAGCACACGCGTCGAGTCGACGTCGTAGGATATAGCGAGCCACCGTCTCATCTTCACCTGCGAACAAATGGTGTAAGTAGCGCGGTGTGATCTTGCAGGCTACCGCCACCCGCGTGGGGGTTAGATCGGGGTCGTGAAGGTGGACTTCGATGTAATTGACGATGCGGGTACGATGTAGCATGCCCAGTGAGGAATGATCAGACTGTACGCGTGGAATATCGGCGTACGCGGCACTGAGCATATCGATCACAGCTACCGACGCGCGTTCCGCCGCGGCTGGTTCCAGCCCATGACGGCACTCGGTCCAGTAGTTAATCAGTAATCGTGACAGCAATCCGCTGGTGCCCTGCGTTCCTTTCATCGGTACGGCGACCAGGCCTTCCGGACAGGCGATTTGACGGCGTAATTTGCTATGTGGAATGCCCACGACCAGCGTTCGATTGGGGCCGCGGTAAACGACCTCATAGGGCTTGGTGTTATCTAACAGGGTGTAGTCGCCAGTTTTTAAGAGCGCTTCACGGCCACCCTGACGGTTGGTGCTGTCGCCGTCCAACTGCAGGTGCAGGAAGAAATAAGCATCGGTGGCTCGTGAGACCAAGCCGCGGCACTGACGTACCACGCGGTCATCCGAATACAGCTCCGTCAGCGAGATATCGCCGACCATAGCACTCGCCAGCGTGCCTTTGAGAGCACGAAAATCCACGTACTCTGGCGAGCTCGCGCTTCTTTCTGGTTTGAAATCGGACAGAGGGGGTAGCTTGTGTTGTTGATACAGACCCGAGGTCAGGACCGATTCGTTGACAGCCATAGGTATCCTTATCCAGTCGTCTCGCGGTGATCGCTTCCTCTTTTATAAGATATAAAAAAAATACCGCACTAATGCGTTATGCAGATGAGAGCTATCTGTTCACCGAATTGAGACGCAACTCAATGTTTTAACGCCAGAAATGTGCAGCCGCTGGATGTATTGCGACGCAACAATTGAGCTGCTCATTGTTGGTTGAATTCCCATATCCCTCACTGTGGAGTTCCTTTCGCGCGCCGCATTGCATCATGAATGACGTAGTTGCCGTATGCCGAGGGCTTTAGGCTGGGTTCATCTGCTTGAAGGCGTTGATGGTCACTCCTAAATTGGGCCACTAAAGCGGCTGGCAGACTGTTTATAAGGTCCGCTCAACCCTTGGTAGTGACTGACACTCTCGCGTAGCATCAAAGGGTTAACGCACGAGCCTCATTACTCATGGGATGCACTTATGTCACGGTCGGCTGAAACGATAGATCCGCTCGAGTTATTGCATCGTGGACCTATGCGACCGATGCAGATGGTGGTGGTAGCTATCTGCATCGTGCTGACTGCGCTGGATGGTTTTGATGTGCAGGCGATCAGTTTCGCCGCCCCGGGCATCGCTACTGAGTGGGGGATTAATAGAGCCGCGCTCGGTGTGGTCTTATCGATGGAACTGCTGGGCATGGCCATCGGATCCATGGTCGGTGGTGCCTTAGCCGATATTGTCGGTCGTCGTCCGATTGTCCTCGGGTGCACCACCATGATGGCAATCGGTATGTTCATGGCCTCACGCATCACCGGGTTGCAGGATCTGGAGTTGTGGCGCGTATTCACCGGTATTGGTATCGGTGGGCTTATTTCATCCACCAGTGCGGTAGCGGCCGAATTCGCCAGCGTAAAGCGTCGTGACTTATGCGTAGCCTTAATGGCAGTGGGCTTTCCGTTGGGAGCGCTGTTTGGTGGTGCGGTTGTTGTGCTCTTGCTCAAGCAAGGCGGCTGGCGTGACATTTTTTCGTTTGGCGCTCTGGTGACCTGTGCGCTGATTCCCATCGCTTACTGGTGGGTGCCTGAGTCTGTGTCGTGGCTGGTGCGTGCGCGGCCGGCCCAGGCAACAAGCCGCGTTAATCGCGCCTTATTGCGGCTCGGCTATCCAGTTGTTGAGGCGCTACCAACGCCCGTAATTAATGAGACGGCGAAGGCTGGATTCTTTGAGTTATTTCGTCCGGCGTTTCTACGCACCACGGTGTTAACCAGCCTGACGTATTTTTTGGCGATCACGACGTTTTACTTCATCGTGAAATGGGTGCCTAAAATTGTGGTGGATATGGGATTCCCGGCTTACCGGGCTGCTGGTGTCTTGGTCTGGACCAACGTGGGCGGTGCCTTGGGTGGCGCGCTATTGGGATTTTTAAGTCATCGCTACGAGGTACGCCGACTGACGGTCGTCTTGTTGATGGGCTCGCTGATAAGCCTGACGATATTCGGTCACGGACAATCGGACTTAAACAGGTTGTCACTGGTGTGCGCGTTTTGCGGGTTTTGTGCAAACGGTGCGGTGGTAGGGATTTTCGCGATCCTGGCGCGGGCGTTCCCCACCGACTTGCGGGCCTCTGGCACGGGCTTTGTTGTGGGATCCGGACGCGGTGGCGCGATGTTCGCGCCCATGGCGGCTGGTCTATTGTTTCAGGCCGGTTATGGTCTGCAAGGTGTGGCGATTACGATCGGTATCGGTTCGCTGTTGGCGGCTGTGTGCTTATCCGGAATCCACATTCCGGCGCGGACGGTTAGCTCATGACAACGCTACTGTGTTTATCGGGATTGTTGTGCGATGACACGGTCTGGCAGGAGGTCGCTGACGAATTGCGTGATAGTGCCGAGATTGCGGTACTGGCGTTTCCTGATTTTGACAGCATCACGACCATGGCCAAACACGCACTGGAGTGTCACTCGGGAGCGTTGGCGCTGGCCGGTCACTCGATGGGTGGACGTGTCGCTCTGGAAATGTTTCGTTTGCAGCCAGAACGAATCATGGGTCTGGCGCTATTGAATACCGGGGTTCATCCGGTGCGAGCCGGTGAGGCCGAGAATCGTCAGCGCTTGGTGGATCTGGCGAATCAGTCCGGCATGCGCGCTCTGGCTAATGCCTGGCTGCCGCCTATGATGGGCGCCACAGAAGATCGGATAGCGGAAGTGTTGCCGCGGTTGCAGGCCATGGTTGAGCGATCGACGCCGGCCAGTTTCGTGGCGCAAATCAGGGCCTTATTGACTCGTCCGGACGCGCAGGCGGTGCTTGCGCGCATTCAAGTGCCGACCTTATTAGCCAGTGGTGACCGTGATACATGGTCACCACTGGCTCAACACGAGCTCATGCGTGAGCAGATCGTCGGTTCGATCTTAGAGCCGATCAGCAATGCAGGACATATGGCACCGGTCGAGCAGCCTCACGCAGTCGCCTCGGCCCTGCGCCGCTGGCTCGTTAGGCTTTTAGTCTAACGAGCCAGCGTAAGACCGCTTAAGCGCAGACCTTTCGAACAGCCGCACAAATCCCGGCAGCGGTTGGCAGCACCGAGGCTTCCAACGGTTCGCTGTAGGGAATCGTCGTGTTCGCGGCTGTTACCTGAAGGATGGGTGCCTTCAATGACGAGAAGCGATGCTCGACGATGTCTGCCGCAATGATCTGCGAAACCGAGGCATGACGCGTGGCTTGATCGACGAGTACGACTCGACCGGTTTTTTCCACCGAGCTTAATATCGTCTCGAGATCTAACGGTGCAATCGTGCGAGGGTCGATGACTTCAGCGTGAATCCCCTCAGCCGCCAATGTCTCGGCCGCCGCCAGCGCGAGTCCCACGGTCCAACCAGTAGCAACGATCGTGACGTCACCGCCGGCACGTCGAATGGCCGCTTTGCCAAACGGCACTAAGTGCTCGCCGTCCGGTACTTCGCCGTGTTCGAGCGTTAAAAGGTAATGGTGCAGGTAGACCACCGGGTTGTCATCGCGGATGGAGGTGGCCATCAGGCCCTTAGCATCGGCTGCTGTTGAGGGAATAACTACTTTGAGTCCGGGAACACCAGCAAACAAATTGGTCAATGTGCCGGTGTGTTGGCCGGCCCAACCGCAGGCAAAGCCGTAACCGGCTTTCAGCACCAGCGGTACTTTGACTTGCCCGCCAGACATGTAACGAAAACGCGGTGCTTCGTTGGTCACCTGATCCATGGCAACGAGCATGAACTCGGCCATGTAGAGCTCCACGACCGGACGAAAACCGGCCATCGCCGCGCCAACGGCAATGCCAATTTCGGCCGTCTCGGAGATGGGAGTTACCCGTACACGATTGTGACCGTACTCCTTAACGAACTCGTGGTTTTCGGTAGTGGCCAGATTCTGGCCGAAATAAAGAACACTGGGATCACGGCGCATTTCCTGATGGATACCAGCGTCGATCGCAGCAATATAGGGCATGTTGGCCATCGTAATTCTCCTGGGCCTTACGCGTAGTTGTATTGGAGCGCCGACTCAAGCGTCGGGAATGGACTCTTCAGAGCAAAATCGACTGCCGCCTGCATCTCGGCGTCCACCTCGGAAGTAATTTTGGCCGCATGCTCGGGGGTGAGGATGCCGTTTTGTACCAAGATGCCGCGGAATCGTGGCACTGGGTCGCCGCGCAGAGCGGCTTCATACTCGGCGCTGTTGCCAAATACGGTAATGGCCTCATGCTCAGGGTAGTGAAGTGGCACGCCGGGTGGAGCAATAATGTTGCCGTGCGCAGACAGGCGATAAACCTTCGATTCAACTAGGGTCGGACCGTGACCGGCACGGGCCCGTGCTACAGCCTCACTGACCACGGCATGCACGGCCAGTGGATCGGTGCCATCGACCGTCACACCGGGCATGGCAAAGGCTTTGGCTTTGATTGAGAGCGGTTCGCCGGCGGCCGCGTTGGCATCTTCTTGCGCTGAAGTTGTCACCACGTTGTACCCGTTGTTCTCCATTACGAAGACGCAAGGCAGTTTCCACAACGACGCAATGTTGAGGGTCTCCGCAAACGCACCTTGCTTGGAGGCACCATCGCCGAAGAAGCACAACACCACTTCCTCCTTGCCGCGAATTTGCGCGGCCCAAGCCGCACCGGCGGCATGCGGTATGCCCGCGCCGACAATGCCCGAAGTGCCCAGAAATCCATGGGCTACATCGGTTAAATGCATGGAGCCGCCAAGACCTTTGCACAGTCCGTCGACGCGTCCGTAGATCTCAGCCATGGCGGCTTTGGGATCAGAACCTAATACCAGCGGATAACCGTGGCAGCGATAGGTGGCGAGTGCGGCATCACCTTTCTTGAAGCCGCTTAGGGAGCCGACGATGGACGCCTCCGCGCCATCAGCCAGATGGGTATGACCGCGGATCACTCCAGGATGGTCAGTAAAGGTGCGTTTGACGCGCTCCTCAAAGGTGCGGATACGCAGCATCTGGGTATAAATCCAGATCTGACGTTCAGCATTGGGGGTGTTAACACTCATGGCATAACTCCACGCAAGGTGCGGACGTGCCGCGGGAAGGTTTTTTTGACGATGAACACGGGTATGGCAAGCGACCCAAGGCGCTCACCAGAATATCGAAGTAATAGAGCAGGGCGGTTCACTCGGCAGAACCGCGCTGCTTCAGCCATTGATTTCGCGCGGCAAAAACCACGGCAGAGGTTTTTGCGAAGGATACTGTGGCGCAGGTATCTAAAGTCCAGTGGCGCATGTACTCATTGAGTACCTCAACGCCGATCGGTCCTTCATAGCCTTGATCCCAGACCGCGTGCAAAAACGCGGCAATATCAAACTCTCCGTCACCGGGTAACAGGCGTTTGTTAATCACCGAGTCTTCGAATTTCACGGGTAAACTTAGCACGCCGTCATTGATTTCAATGCCCAGCGGGATGTGCTTACCAATTTTTCGCACGATATCCGATGGTGGTGTCGCGGTACGCTGCAGGTGCAGATTGTCGAGCATGATGCCGCCGTTCTTGGCACCAGATCCTTCACAGATTGCCACTACGGCATCCAGTGACGGGGCTTTAGAGAACTGCGCGGGTAGCATTTCAAACAGCACCATGGTCCCGCGTTGCGCTGCTTGCGCGCAAAGCAGGGCAAACTCTTCTGTCAATTTGGGAACTTCGGCACAGTCGTTATGCAGATCACCGATTTTGATATGCCGGGCACCGATGGCTTCGGCTGCCTCGAGCAGTAAGGCGCGGGTTTGATCGGACGCGACTCGGCGATGGTCTGAGGTATACCAATCTAACAACCACTCAACTTCAATATGCCGAATGCCGTTGTCTTGCAGTAGCTGCCTCATCACCTTAAAGCCCACGGTGCTTTTAATGTGGGCCAGATCTGCGTGCCAGAAACCCATTCCGGTGTAACCGACGCGGGCTGCTAACTCAATACGAGTGCGCAGATCGTGTAAGCAACGTTGCTCACCAGCCGGACCTGCTGCTGCGCCAAGCGTCCAGTAAGAACCCAACAATTCGACGGTCATTTATGCCTCCGCATCAGATGGTGTGCCAGCGATCGCCTTCGAGGAATTCCACTAAAGCCGCTAAGTAGTCCGCCGCCAAGCGTCCGTCAGCGACACGATGATCGACAGTCAGTGTTAAGGTCGAGATCGGCCGAATATGCAGGCCACCGTTAATCACCACGGGCGCTTCTCGCTGCCGGCCCACAGCAAGAATCGCCGAATGCGGTGGATTGATCATCGCAGTGAAACGATCCGGGCCCTTGGCGCCTAAGTTGGACAGGCTGAAGGTGGCTCCCTCCAATTCATCACGTCGCAATTTGCCGGCCAGCGCTCGCTGAACCAGATCCTCGCGACGGGTGGCTAACTCATCCAGACTATAGCGATGGGCATGGGCGAGCACGGCTACCAAAACGCCCTGATTAGCGGCAATGACCAGGCCCACGTGAGCGCCATCGCGAGCAGTAAGAGTCGCATCAGGGGCATCGACCTCGCCGCTGAAGGTGGCATTTAAGTCGGGGAATGCCATGAGCGTGCGGGCAATGGCCTGCATCAGAAAGTCGTTAACGGAAGGTCGCGATGCGCCCGCAGGAAGAGCCGCCAGCAAACGCGTCCGAATGGACTGCACCCGCGTCCAGTCTATGTCACGTTCCAGCGAAAACTGTGGAACGGTCGCATTGCTTAATGACATCGCGCGGGCCAGCGCTCGACGCATGGGCGATAAGCCGCCGTTAGCAGTGGATAGCGAAGCCTTCGAGTCGGCCGCTGGGCGTCGGGAAAGGGCTGCACGTACATCGGTTAACTGAATCAGCCCGCGAGGACCGCCCCCGGTTACCGTCGACAGATCTAAGCCGTGCTCACGAGCCAGGCGTCGGGCTACTGGTGAGCTGCGGATTCGTGATCCGGGTGATCGAATGATCGGGCGGGTGGCAGCCGGTTGGATGTTCTGCTGGATGGCCGGTTCGATGGATAAGGGCCGACTGTCTGCAGCGGCCGCTGGATTCTTGCTCTGAGCACTGAGTATCGCGGCTGTAGCACCGTCAGCTACGAGACTTGGCTCACTTTCCAGCCAGGCAATCGTGTCACCCACCTGTGCTTCGGAACCCTCTAAGCGCACTATCTCGAGTAACCTACCCGTCGAAGGTGCTTCAATTTCGATAATGGATTTTTCGGTCTCGATCTCCAGCAGCGGTTCCCCTTGCTGGATTAACTCGCCGCTGGTTTTCAACCAGCGCACGATCTTCACGTTCTCCATGACTAAGCCGACTTTCGGCAGTGTGAGCGCAGCGCGCGACATGCCCATTACTCCTTCGCGTGACACATCAACGCACCAGCTCTTGTGCAGCCTGCACGATACTAAGGGCGTTGGGCAACAGAGCTTTTTCCAGCTCCGGGGCGAAAGGAATCGGCACAAACGGACAGCCCACACGCTTTACCGGGGCATCTAATTCATCGAAAAGTTCGTCGGCAATACGCGCCGCAATTTCAGCACCTACGCCACCGCTCATCACCGCTTCATGAGCCACAATCGCACGGTGCGTTTTACTCACCGAGGCGCTGATGGTTGCCATGTCCAGCGGCAACAACGTGCGCAGATCGATGACCTCAGCTGAGATACCTCTGCCAGCCAGCGTTTCGGCGGCTTCCAGTGCGGTACGGACCATCGCCGAGTAAGCGATGATGGTTACGTCCGACCCTTCGCGCGCCACGCGCGCCTTGCCAATAGTCGGCAGCTCCGCGGAGTCAACGAAATCTTCTTTCATCGCGTACAGCCGTTTATGTTCGATAAACAGCACCGGATCACCTAAGCGGATTGCGCTCTTAAGTAGTCCATAAGCCTCCATCGGTGAGGACGGAGCTACGACCACCAGTCCGGGAACGTGAATAAACCACGATTCCAGACTTTGCGAGTGTTGAGCGGCGGCGCCACCTGCAGCGCCTGATTGCGTGCGCACCACCATCGGAACAGCCAACTGTCCGCCCGACATATAGCGGTACTTGGCGGCCTGATTGACCAGGCAGTCGAGGGCCAAGGTCGCAAAGTCGATGAACATGATTTCCAATATGGGCTTCAAGCCGCACAACGCTGCGCCCGTTGCCATGCCCGTGATGGCCGCTTCACTAATCGGTGTGTTCTTAACGCGGGTCGCGCCGTGCTTAGCCGCTAGACCTTTGGTTACGCCGAAGGCGCCACCCTCAGCGACGTCTTCACCTAATAAATACACAGCCGCATCGCGGGCCATCTCTTCATCCAGCGCGCGGCGCAAAATTTCGATAAATGTCTGTGCCATGTCCTAACAACCTGCTGCCAGTAGAGGTGAGGCGTAGACGCCTTCGGCAAAGCTCGCCGGATCCGGGGCCGCTGCCGCGCGCGCGGCGTCGACATCGCGTTGCACTTCCTGCTTGATTTGGTCAGCAATCGCCATCAGTTCATCGTCCGTCACCCCTTGGCTAAGCAGATAGCTTTTCAGCCGTTCGATTGGGCACTTCTTCAGGGCCTCTGCCAACTCCTCCTTGGAACGGTACTGCTGTTGGTCCCCTACGTAGTGACCTGCCAGTCGCACGGTCATGCATTCCAATAAATAGGGACCGTCACCACGGCGAACGTGTTCAATCGCCGATGCCGCCGACTGATGGACGGCGATCAGGTCGTTACCATCGATTGTCGCCGAGGGTATGGAGTAGGGCGCCGCAAACGCGCTGACTTTCGCCACATCTGAGTGCTCAGCCCGACTGGTGAACTCGGCGTAACCGTTGTTCTCGCACACTAGCAGCAGAGGCAGCTTCCATAAGCCCGCGAGGTTTAGCGTTTCATGAAATACACCGGCACCGGTAGCGCCATCGCCAAAGAAAACGACACTGATAGCACCGGTTTGACGAGCTTGTGCAGCCCACGCAGCGCCCGCGGCAAGGGGCAGATTGCCGGCCACCACGCCAGTTGCTCCGAGCATGCCACAACCGGCATCAACCAAATGCATGGATCCGCCTCGACCGCGACACAGGCCGGTGTCGCGTCCCAAAATCTCAGCCATCGTAGCCGTCAGATTGCAGCCCTTGGCCAGGGAGTGACCGTGGCCGCGATGTCCCGTAAAGACCACGTCGTTCTGCGTTAAGTGCGCGCAGACGCCAACGGCTACTGCCTCTTGACCGGTGGACAGGTGCGGAAAGCCAGGTACTTCGCCACCGGCCGCTAATCGCTGCACGTGTCCTTCAAACAGGCGTATGCGCCACAGTTGGGCGAGTAAGGTCTTCCAGTCAGCGGGCTTAGCGGATGATTGCACGAGCGTGATCCAATAAAAGTGACTGCGCGGCGTTAGAGCGCCTGAAGTTTTGATCATTAACCATGACTACGCATCAGGTATAACTTAGGGCGAGACGCGGACAGGTGTCTCGCCCCAGTTCCCCCTGACGCTGGTGGTCATCAGACTTGTCGCATGCGCCATCCTGCCGAATGATAGGCGGCGCGGGCATCCACCGCATAAGGGGTTGGCGATACCTTGACGCGAATCTCAACTTGCCGATGCGGCTCGACGGTCGTTTTGTGCGTCCCGCCAGACTCCTCGCCCCACAGCAAGGTGACCACGTCGCCGATATCAATGTTTTGATCCACCACACCCAGCGACAGGAAGCTGCGTTCGTTGTAGCTATAGCCACCAAACATCGAAAAGCCAACCACGTTGCCGCCCATCAGGATCGCGTCGTACGACGAGGTCGCGTAATTGCAATTAGGGAAATCTATGTATTTGGCGTTCTGCTCACCGGGCTGCAGCAGTGACGCAAACACCTTTAAGACGTCGTCGGCGTTCCAGGCAAAAGTCACCTTCTTGCGCTGGGGTTGTTCGCTGAGCTTTTGCAGAGCGTCGCGACCGATGAAGTCATGGTCATACTTAATGAATGGACCGTAGCCCAGTGCTTGCGGCGACAGGTAGTAATCGTCGATCCGTTTGCCGACGAAACTGCCACCGATGGAGGCGGTTCCTTCATAGCCATTAGCCGGCAGCCACTCACGGTAGGAGCGCATGGCTTCTCCGGAGTATACCGCAGGCAACGGCGAGGGAATCCAGCCCGACTCCAGGGTGTTGCTGGAATAGGCGCGGGCGCCCACCTGGTAGAGACCAAACTCCTGACCGGCTTCAATTAAAGCCTCGCGAATGATTTCTCGCTCGGCATACGGGCCCCAGATCTCCAGTCCGGGTGCACCGGCCATACCGTGCCTGAGCGCGCGAACTTTGCGGCCAGCGATATTGATCATGTCGAAGTTAAAGAACTTCACATCAGGAAGCGGACCGCCATTGACCTTTTCCAGCACCTTCGCCGCGTTGGGCCCTTGGATCTGAAAGCGATAGTGGCGGCGGTTAACCGCGTTGCCCTTCGGGTTAGAGGGTGAGCGATCGTCGCGAATGAATTCAACGTTGAAACCACCGGTTTCTGCGTGAAACTGAATCCAGTTCACGGTGGGGGTTCGACCTACGAACAACAACTCGTCTTGCTCGGTATAAAACAAAATACCGTCGCCGATTACGTAGCCATCATGGCTTAAGGGAACCATTTGCTTGGCCTTACCTGGCGTGAAGCCGGCAAAACTATTGATGGTCAGCATTGACATAAGCTTCAGCGCATCTGGACCTTTTACCGTGATTTCGGCCATGTGATGAGTCTGATCAAACAGCACCACGCTTTCACGCCAGCCACGCTGCTCCAAGCGCCAATTACTGAATTCACTGGGTACGATCGGGTAGACGTAAGCGCCGACCTGCGAGTTTCGCAAATGGGAAACGATGTCGCCGCTGTGGTTCAGTAGATTTTGCAAATTCGTTGTCGTCACGATGTTCCTCGACCTGAGAAGCCAACCGACTCCAAGTGTGTCGGTCGGGCAATAAATTATTTTCGCGGACTTTTGCCGTTTTGACGGGCTCCAATGGAGGGCCGTCCGAGGCGAGGTTGGGACCTACACTCCCTCGCGCGAGATCGCGCGAGGGAGTTCGGTGCCTTAACTTATCCTTAGAACTTTGCACGTACCGTGGCGTACCACTCGATCGGTGGGTTGTACGAACCAACCACTTCACCGGCCGCGTAGTTGACCGAACCGACGGTGATGTACCGCTTGTTGGTCAGGTTAGTGCCACCAACGATGAACTCAAACTTACTGCTTGCTGGCGACCAGTGGACGCTAGCCGACAGGTTCTGAGTGGCAGGACGCTCCAATAACAGCGTGTTCGGGCCGTCATTGAAGATGTGCGCAATCATCGTGTAGTCAACCAACCCCTTCAACTTCGAACCGTTTGGCAGAACCGTCTCGTACGAAGGACTGAAAGAAACCTTGTACTTCGGGGTCTTCGGCAGTTCGTTGTTGTAGCTGAAGCTACCCGTACCTGGAGCACCGCCTGCATACGCCGGACCCTGCGAGGCTTGGCAGTTAACATACTGCAAGCAAGGGTTCAGGTACGTGTAGTAGGCATCCATGTAGCCGCCGGTGAAGGCCAAGCCGAGGCCGTTGTCGAAGATCGACTGCAGCTCGATTTCTGCGCCCTTGATGGATGCGTCGCCTGCGTTCTGATAGACCGGTGAAGGGCCTTCCTGAACGTTCAGCTGGATGTTGGTGTACTTGTTGTAGAACACCGCGGCGTTGGCTTGCAAGTGCCGATTAAACCACTCGGACTTGATACCTAACTCATAGGACTGGTTGTACTCGGGATCGAAGCGAGCACCCGCTGAACTAGGAATAGGTTGCGACAAGCGTGTGGTCCAGCCGCCCGACTTAAAGCCCTTTGAGTAGGTGGCATAGAGCATCATGTCCTTATCGACATGAAACTGTGCACCCAAGGTCGGCGTGAACACCGTCCAGCTCTGATTATCCAAACCGGGTGGGAAGTAAATCAGAGGATTGTTCTTGTCGGGGAAACCCAGCACTTGTTGGCAAGTCAGACCAGCCGGAGGTCCCCCTTTGCCACCTAAGCTCGCCACAAAGCCGGGTTGCGTGCTCCATACCGCAGCAGGATCCAAGCAGCCGGAGATCTTGTACGAGAAGCCGTTCAAGTCGCCCTGACCACCCGTGAAGGATTTCTTTTCATCCGAAATACGAGCACCCGCCGTGAAGCCCCACTGCTCGGTCGGCTTCCAGTCCAAGTGAGCGTAAGCGGCGTACGAATCCGTCTTTACGTCGTTCGCAAAGTCGTACACGTACAGGTAAGCGGTATCGAACGGCACGTAGTCGTGCACGAAACCGCCTTCCGTGAAGTAGTACAGACCAACGGCGTACTCCAGCGTGTTAGACAGAGCTTTGCCGGTTAACTGGAACTCCTGCGAGAACTGATGCTGTTTCTGCTCGTCGGAAACGGCCTGGTTCTGCTCGGGGTTGCCGTCTAAGTCAGTACCGATGTTCCAGCCAATTTCACGGAACGCTGAAATCGACTTGAGCTTCATGTTGTCCGACACGTTCCAGTCGAAGGTTACCGAAGTGCCCCATGCGGTGTACTTAGCAAAGCTTGAGCCGTTGGAGTAGGTGGTATCGATGTTGCCGGTGTTGCTGTTGGCATAGCTCCAGTACAGACGCGGTGTCTGGCCTGGGTAGACTACGCTGCCCACGCCGTTAGCACCCAAGTGGATGTACTGCGATTGGTCCGGGTACGCAGCCAGCAAGCCTTGCAGCACGCTGTTCGGTACGCCAACTGCGCCATTGCCACCCAACGCACCGGTGCCAGGATAGCCCAGACCGTTACCGCGGAATGAGTTGGTCTGCGAGTTCCAAGTGCCCTGACCCAGAGGTCCGCACAAGCCATTAGTCGTGTTGAATGGACCCGCCAGCGCACTCGACGGCGTCGTGATACAGGCGTTGTACAAGTTGCCAAAGATGTTGGTCGAGAATAGCGAGAACGCAGACCCGTCCGCTAAGCCGCCTACACCCGCATTGATGTACTGAGACTGGTTAGCCGTGGTTACGCTCAACACGGTGTTAGCCAGTCCAGGTTGGTTTTCGTGGGTCCAGTCGCCGGCCAGCGTGACGTCTAAGTCATCATTGGCATGAATCAGCACTTTACCGCGCAGCGACTGCACGTTCTTGCCGCCGCCGTTATTCGACTCCGATGATCCCGGAGCCTGCGGAAGGGCGCCGTTGCCCATCACCTGATACGGCGTGCTCGCCATTGGCGACCCGGCTGGGTAGGGAACAACGGTCTGCCAGCCCTGCTTAGTCTGCGAGGAGGCGGTGATGCTGGTCAGGATCTTATCGCTGATCGGCATGTCGGCCATGACCTGCACGTCTAGGCGATTGAAGCTGCCGGTGGTGACTGAGGCGGCCACTTTGGCTTCAGTGCCTGGCGTGTGCGTCACGATGTTGATCGCGCCACCGATGGTGTTTCGACCGAACAAGGTACCCTGCGGTCCCTTGAGGATTTCCATACGATCCACATCGAGCAGGCTCTGGTTAGCACCAATGGTACGGGCCAGATATACGCCATCCACATAGACGCCAACGCCTGGGTCTAGGTTGAAGGCGAAGTCATCTTGGCCGACGCCACGAATAGATGCTGAGAGAACCGAGCTGTCACCGGAAAACGGTGCGCCACCGTCGAGGTTGACGTTCGGAATCAGGTTGCTCATCGAGCGAAGGTCTACCAGACCCTTGCTTTGTAAGGCTTCAGACGTGAATGCCGAGATCGAAATTGGCACGTCTTGCACGTTTTGCGTGCGCTTCTGTGCGGTAACTACAATTTCCTCCAGACTGCCGCTGGCTTCTGCCGCTAACGCAGCACCCACGGATACCGCGAACCCGCTACCAAGAGCCAAAACGATGGCTCGCCTCAACGTTGTACGATTGAAACTAAACTTCATAAAGACTCCCTGTAGAAGCTCATTCAAGACCCCAAAAGAACGTACTCTGCCCTTGTGGGCGCTAGCACGATCAGCAGTGCAAAGTTATCAACTCACAGAGAATACACCGATGAGAACGCACGGTTTTGATGTGCATTTGCACATGGATCGTCGCGTTTTTGCACTGCTGCAGTGCGGCGTTATGAAGCCAAACTGGCGTCTAAGCTTAATCCGCTTAGTGATTCTCTAGACAGAGCTAGCCGCGGCAGTGCGCGTTGCTATGACGCAACAGCGAGAGAAAATGGCGCTGACCTATCGCAACGGTTCGACGATCGTCAGCGCTCTACACAGACCTCAATCAACACGGGTACGGTAGCACTGAAGGCCTCGCGCAGAGCGTCATCCAGATCCGTGCATCGATCAACTCGACGACTCCTCACGCCTTGCGACTCGGCCAGGGCACAGAAGTCTAAATGCGGCAGGTGCAACCCCGGCAATTTCTCTAACCCGAAGTGCTTACCAAATTCATTCAACGCTTCATAGAGGCCATTTTTCACAATGATGAAGGCGATCGGGGTCTTCAGTTCAGCTGCTGACCATAAGCCTTGAATCGAGTACATGCTCGATCCGTCGCCCAACAACGCGATCACCTTGCGATCCTGGCGTGCCAGCGCGACGCCAACTGCTGCCGGTAATCCATGGCCTAAGCCGCCACTCGCGCAGGTGAAGAAAGTGTCCTGCTCGAGTATGGGCAGGTAGTCGTGCATCGGCGTGCGCGTGCTAGGTGCCTCTTCAACGATGATGCTGTTATTGGGGCGTAAGGCGGCGATTTGCTGGCACAGGTACTCATCGGTGAGTCGAGTGGAAGGAAGCGTAGCTTTGGCAGCGGGGGCGGGCGGCGCTACTCGTGGAAATGGCGGTGCGGCATCAAGCAACGATTGAATGCCGAGTTTTAAGCTGGTTACGATGGCCGTACCCACCGGTGCCCAAGCAGCCATTCCCGGTTCATCGACCAACTGCATCAGGCTGGCCCCTAGGGGTAAGTGCGCGCCATGACCTTCGGAATGGTAAGTAAATACCGGAGCGCCGAGGGCTAACACAAAATCGGCACCCTCAAGGCACTTAACCAGCGGTGTGCGATGGGCCGGCAGAAAACCTGCAAATAAGCGGTGCTGTTCGGGGAAGCTGTTGCGGGCCGACAATGGACTCACCCAAACACGCGCTTCATGCCGTTCGGCTAAGGCGATCGTCTCAGCCCACGCGTTGTCGCGTGCAACGCCAGCTCCCACAACAATTACCGGACTCTTGGCCGCATTCATCGTCTGCGCACATTGCGCCAACAAGGCCGGATCACCTTGGATCACACGACTAACTTGGCGCGGGGTAATCGGCAGGCAAAGTCGATCCCAGTCGTCTACCGGCACTGATACCAGGGTCGGGCCACGCGGCGGTTGCATGGCAGTGTAATACGCACGGGCTATGGCTTGTGGCACATCCTCGGCACGCGCGGGTTCACAACTCCACTTTACGTACGGCTTCGGTAAATTCGCTGCCTGTTCGGAGTATAAAAACGGTTCAAAGGGCAAGATGGAACGCGCCTGTTGACCAGCCGTAATCACCAGCGGTGTTTGGTTTTTATAGGCGGTAAATATGTTTCCCAAGGCGTGGCCGACGCCGATCGCTGAATGTAAGTTGATGAACGCCGCGTTGCCAGTGGCCTCAGCAAATCCATCCGCCATGCCCACAACAATAGATTCCTGCAATCCCAGAACATAGCGAAAGTCTGCCGGAAAGTCGCGAAACATCGGCAACTCTGTAGAGCCGGGGTTGCCAAACACGGTCGTCATACCGAACCCTCGCAGTAGCTCAAATACCGCGTTACGTACCGTCACGTGTCCATCCTCAGATCGTGTATCGGCTCGAACGGATGAGGGCTTGTCGGAGTTCATGGTGTCCTTAACCTTTTTGCGTCGGTGACTTGGCGCTGGCTGTGTCCCAGTTGGTCTTGCCTTGATCTTGGCCGGCAACCGAGTACAGCACTTGAGCGTTGCGGGTTTTTTGGAACTCTTCAAGCGTTTGGCCGCGCATCGCAGCGTATATATGCAAGTTGCTGGTGCCTACGGTGGCGCCGAGTTTTTCCAACAAGAAAAATATCGCCCCGTATTGAATGAGTGCACGCCAGTCGCGTGCTTTAACCATCTGTCGTTCCTGCTCAGTTAGCCTTGCTTTATCAAATAAGGGCTCAGGATCACTTAAAAACTGAGCGCGAAAAGTAGACTCAATTAATTGATAGAGAAAACTGTTTAGCCGAAAGCCTTTGACGCTGCGATCCAGCGTAAACGGATACGAACCGGCGAGTTTTTCTATGCCAGCCCATTCAGCACCAATGCGCGTCAAGTACTCTTTGTTCGATTCGTCGCGAGGATCGGTCGAATCACTCTCGTAAATGGCCGCTGTGATGGCCGTCATGGAAGGCAGGTAGTAGAACGAATGCAGTTTACGCACTTGGCGCGACAGGGTCCCGCGCATGATTAACCACATAATGATCTCAGCGCCTTCCACGCCGCCACGCTCGGCATATTGGGCTATGGTGATATGGGTCAGCGCCTCAGGGTCTTTCTCGAATAGCTCGAGGAACTCCTGATCCCAAGGGGTGTTATTAAATCCGCAGCGCTCCCCATGAACCTGATGGGACATTCCGCCCGTGCCGACGATGGCTACTTTCAGATCCTCGGGGTAGCTTTCGATGGCCTTGCGCAACGCTTGCCCTAATTTGAAGCAGCGTTTGGCATTCGGAATCGGAAACTGTAGTACGCCAACTTGTAGCGGAATGATCGCGCCTGGCCACGAGGGTTCATGTGGCCAGAGTACGGACAGTGGCGAAAAACAGCCGTGATCAAGGCCTTTGCCCTGAAAATAAGATAGGTCAAATTCATCGGCGACTAAGCCGGTGGCAATGTGTTGTGCCAGCTTAGGATGCCCGCTAATGGCGGGCAACGCACGCGGTCCACCGCCCTCATCTGCTGGCCAGAATTTATCGCCGATGCCCAAAGCAAACTGCGAATAGTGATCCAGCGAAAAGGAGGTCACATGATCGTTGTAGATGTAGATGAGAACGTCGGGCTTTTTTTCAGCCAGCCACTCGGCAATGGGCTTAAAGCCTTCAAAGATGGGCGCCCATACGGGATCTTTTTGCTTATGGGTATCCAAAGCAAAACCGATGGTCGGCGTATGCGAGGTGGCGATGCCGCCGATGATAGTGGCCATTTAATAAACTCCGGCGCTCTAGACCTTAAACCTGTTCAACCAACGATAAGTATTACATCGCTCGTCGCTGCTTCTCGACCGAGGGCGAAATAGACCGTGGTGCACCACGAAATCTGCCGCTGTTGACGCTTGACGGCTGGTGCCATTGTCCAGTGTACTTCGCGCCATGGATATTAAACCCCACTTAGTTACGGATGGACTGCAGTTTCCTGAGGGACCTGTGGTCATGGCGGACGGTTCGGTGATCGTCGTTGAAATGAAGCGGGGTACGCTGACGCGCGTGCGGCCCGATGGAACCCATGAAATCATTGCTGAACTTGGTCAAGGACCGAACGGTGCAGCGATTGGCCCGGATGGGGCTATGTACGTCTGCAATAACGGTGCCGCGTGGGGCTGGGCGGAGGGTGACTTGCATTTGCCCGGAGCGCCACCAGCGCAGTACCACGGTGGTTCAATTCAGCGCGTTGACCTAAAGACGGGAAAGTTCACCACCCTTTACGATTCCTGCGACGGTAAGCCTCTGAATAGTCCGAACGACCTCGTATTTGATCGGACGGGTGGTTTTTGGTTTACCTGTTTGGGTCAGTCTGACGGCGAAGTCCGCCGACTGGGTGCGGTTTACTACGCGCGGATTGACGGTAGTTCTATCATCCGCTGGCGCCATGAGTTGTTTTCGCCGAACGGTATTGGATTGTCGCCGGATGAGTCAGTGGTCTACATGGCCGACTGTATGAAGGGTCAATTGTTGGCTTTTGACTTAGCTTCGCCGGGTGTGATGAAACCGGCGGATAACTTATCCGGCGGGCGAGTAATTGCCACACTGCCAGGCTGGCAGTGGTTGGATAGCCTTGCAGTGGAGGCTGACGGTCGGGTGTGCGTGGCCACCATTTGGAATGGCGGTATCACGGCCTTTGAACCCAATGGGGCTTACGAGCACTACGCCTTTCCTGATGCGGTGACCACGAACATTTGTTTCGGTGGGACTGACATGCAGGATGCCTGGGTGACCTGCTCCAGTACCGGAAGGCTCTACCGGGTTCGCTGGCCACGGCCCGGGTTGAAGTTAGCCTTTAACGCCTGATCCAATCCGTTCAGGCCTGACGGCGCGCCAGAATGCGAGGGGCCGTTTCTCGTAAGCCCATGGCCAGCAGACCGGAAAGAAGGGTTAGCCCCGTCATGATCCAGAGCGGCGACTCAAGACCCTGATGATCGGCTGCAATTCCTGCCAGGGCTGGGCCGGCAACACCGCCAATGATTTCACCTAAACCCATACAAAGGCCCAGCGCGGTGGCCACGTGCGCGCTGTCTACGCTTTCGGAGGGAATCGTGGCCATGAACATAGGGAATATGCTGCAGACACTCCATCCGATGAAGAACATGGAGGCCATGATGACCGGCGAGCCGTTGAAATAAATCGCGCCCAAAGGCAGCGCCATACCGATTAACGGCAGCAAAACCATGAGCGGCTTTCGACCGACATAATCGGAAAGACCGGAAATGAGCACGGAGCCGACTCCGGCGGAAATTCCAAGGGTTGCCATCAGCCAACTCATGGTCGTGGGCTCATAATGTTTAATCTTGGTGAGATACAACGGCATAAACGTCCAGCAGATAACCAGATAAGACACCATGAGGATGCTTAGTGCCGAACAAAGAATCACGTTGCGCTCAGCTAATGCAGCCCATAACGACCGGCCTGAGGCTGGCGATCCGTGGGTGGAGATAGGGGCGGTGGAGGTGGGTTTGCGGATCAGCCACCACATTAGTACTGCTGAGAGTAGGCCGGGTGCGCCGGCCAAATAAAACGCGTTGCGCCAGCCGAAGCTCTGCGCAAAACCGATCAGTATCAAAGGAGCTGCGGTTGAGCCTAATAAATTAGAGCCTAAGTTTTGCGTGATACCCATGGCAAGGCCGCGATACTGCGGCTTAACTTCCGAAAAGATCATGGCCTGACAGATGGGCATAAACCCGCCTTCCGCGATGCCCATGAGCAGACGCGCACCGAGCATCGCGGTGAAGGTTTGCGCCATACCCGAAAGGAAGGAGCATGCCGAGAACATGAGCGTCGCGGCGATTAACAAACCTTTTCGGCTCCCCGTTTTATCAGAAATGTAGCCTATCGCCAGCGCGGCTAAGGCCCAGGTAAACGACAACGCGCTGGCGAGAATGCCCACTTCGGTATTGTTGAGGCTTAATTCAGGCTGAACGAAAGGCATCAGAAATGCCAGCGAATTACGATCGAAGAACAAGATGCCAAAACTGAAGCTCAGCAGCGCGACCAGCAGGATCTGGTAGCGTGACGAATCGGCTGAAGGCGCACTGACTGACGACATCATGGTTCCTCGAGTAGGAGACAGACCGGCCAAACGGTAGGCGACACCCGCGGTTGATCGTCATCGGGACTTATCAATCGAGGTCATGCCCTACGGGTACGGTCGCCGACTTTGTGCCAGATGGCCGGTTTTTGCAAACGCGAAAAAATGTGCGGTGCAATATTCAAGATCAAAACCTGGCGTGCTGATATTGGCAAATTAATTCGGCTCGCCGCCGATTAATGCGAATTTGGTAGCCAAGCTCAACGTGACGTTTTCATGCGCAACCTCACGAGTCGTCGCCATTCGCAAGGTGAGGACGGAGGCTAACCGGTTTTCGTAAGGGGTCGACGGTCAGCGCTTTTTGCGGCACGGTCTTTATAATGTGGTCTGAAAAGCGCTCCCGATTTGACTCGGCGCGTGTTCGGACACATCGCGGCGGAGTAGGGGGTCTAAATGAGGACGCGTCCTAAGTACTGTCTCAATCGACTAAACCGCTGGCTTAAAACCTTGCACTGTGCGCAGGAACGCACGCCGGTTAAGCCCGCCCGATCATGGCGCCTCGGTGTCACGGTTCTATTTTGCCTTGCCGGCGTTATCGGCGCTGCTTGCTCGGCAGCGGCCAGCTGCACGATGCACACCATGGAGTTTCCAGTCACGATGCAGGGCCTGCGCGCGCTCGTGTCCGCGAAGATGAATGACACCGATGTGCAGATGATCGTCGACAGCGGTGCGTTCTACAGCATGCTTAACCCAGCCAGTGCTAAGGCACTGAAGCTAAAGTTGGGACCCGCTCCTTTCGGTCTTTCGGTGCGCGGCACCAACGGCTCGGCAGAGGTCTCCATTGCCACCGTGAAGACCTTTACGCTTGCCAATACGGCTCTGCATGACATTCAGTTTTTGGTGGGAGGCAGCGACATCGGGGCGGGTAGCCCGGGGCTGCTGGGCCAAAATTTTCTTCATCTGCACGACGTCGAGTATGACCTTGGACAAGGCGCCATTCGGCTGATCCGTGCCGATGACTGTGACCAAGACAACCTCGCCTATTGGGCACAAGCGACAAGACCGGTGCAGGTGATTGAGCTGTTATCCGACCCTACGGCACACGGGTTATCTCAAAAGTTGGCCGTAACGATCGGACCGGTATTCGTGAACGGGGTACGACTTCGTGCTTTATTCGACACTGGCGCACCTTTGTCTATCCTGTCACTCAAAGGCGCCGCCGCAGCGGGCATCACGGTCGCCTCCCCGGGCGTGGTCAGTGCAGGCCAGAGCAGCGGCATCGGTGGTGGCAGTTATACCACCTACGTTTCGCCAGTGGCCAGCTTCAAGATTGGCGATGAGGAGATCAAAAACACGCGACTTCGGTTTGGCGATATGTCTACCGAATATGACATGTTGCTGGGCGCAGATTTTTTTCTGTCGCATCGGCTCTATGTTGCCAACTCCCAGCGCAAAATTTTTATCACCTATAACGGGGGGCCGGTCTTTAAGTTGGAGAATCCCACCTCACCGAGCGAAGCGCCAGCTGTCGGTGCAGCCGCGCCGGGCACGGCGCAGTTCACAAACACAGACGCCGGGGATCTGAGCCGACGTGGCAACGCCTATGCGGCTAGGCGCGAGTTCGACTTAGCACTTGCGGCGCTTAATCGCGCCTGCGAATTAGCGCCCGATAATTCCGAGTATCGCTCTCAGCGTGGTGCGGTGTATTTGCAGATGGGTCAGCGCGAAGCCGCGATAGCGGATTTTGATAAGGCCCTAGAGCTGGATCCACAAGTGGTTCGCGCGCGCCTCGCGCGAGCCAGACTTCAGATCGACAAAGGCAATACCGAGGCGGCAATTCTGGATATGTCGGCGCTGGATACCACACTAGCCGCGCAGGCTAATGAGCGCTATGAGCTTGCAGACCTGTATCAGCGCGCCGGTCAGTCGAGCAACGCGACGGCGCAAATGACCCAATGGATTGACGCTCATCCGGTCGATGCCCGGCTGGGTGCTGCACTAGCAGACAGGTGCTGGATTCGTGCCGTTGAGGGAAAAAACCTTGACCTGGCCCTAAGTGATTGCAATTCGGCGATCCGACGTGTGGATCATTCGTCTGCCGTATTCGCCAGGGCTTCTGGCACGCGCGGCCTCGTTTATTTACTGAAAAGTGACTGCGATAAAGCCATCGCTGACTACGATGGATCTCTTAAGCTTAAGTCGCAAAACGCGCCGGTGTTATACGGGCGAGGGATCTGCAAACGTCGCAAGGGTCTGACTGCCGCAGGAGATGAGGATATCGCTCAGGCGAAGGTCATGTTGCCGGAAGTGGAGGCGGACTTTGCCAAGCGAGGAATTAACCCGTAAGCAGCGCCGGCCATACGCAGTTGTTTTACTCAAGCGCGATCCATTACTGATTACCGCAGCGACTTATTGGCTCAAGGTGCTGCTATTGATGAGGTAGTAAGTACATTTTAACGCAGCGTCTTTAAAAAAGCCGACCCAGCCTAAGCGCCGGTGGGAAGTCCGTATTTTCGCGTACTGCGCAATAACCGCGTCTTGGGTACGGTGACAGGGTCGCGGGAGAGCTGCCATCGTGAAATTACTGTTCAACCATTCTCAATGCGCAAGGTCCAGTCGGCCG
The DNA here is from genome assembly GCA_903828595.1 of uncultured Pseudomonadota bacterium. Classification (GTDB taxonomy): domain Bacteria; phylum Pseudomonadota; class Gammaproteobacteria; order Steroidobacterales; family Steroidobacteraceae; genus CAIKMS01. The sequence continues at coordinate 223,465 of CAIKMS010000008.1, forward strand.
GGGCGTGACGTCGGGATCGCGTTGGCTATAAAAATGGTGCTGCTCACGGCGCTCTACGGACTTTTTTTCAGTCCATCCCACAAGCCGCCAGCGAATGCTTCTGTCACCGGCGCGGCGCTGTTGGGAATACCGGAATCGGAGCAGGCTAAATGAGTTTAATGAGTTTGGTGGATCTATCCCGATTGCAGTTTGCCGTTACGGCGATTTATCACTTTTTGTTTGTGCCACTGACTCTGGGCTTATCGATTTTGATAGCCATCATGGAGAGCGTCTATGTCATGACGGGACGCGCTATTTGGCGTGAAATGACTCGGTTCTGGGGCGTACTTTTTGGCATCAATTTTGCGATGGGTGTGGCCACCGGTATTACCATGGAGTTCCAATTTGGAACCAACTGGGCGTACTACTCCCACTATGTCGGTGACATTTTCGGTGTTCCACTGGCCATTGAAGGACTGATGGCTTTCTTTTTAGAAGGCACTTTCATTGGTTTATTTTTCCTGGGCTGGGACCGGTTAACTCGGTTGCAGCATTTGATCGTCACCTGGCTGGTGGCCATCGGCAGCAATTTGTCGGCGCTGTGGATCTTGATTGCCAACGCCTGGATGCAAAATCCGACCGGTGCGCATTTTAATCCCGACACCATGCGTATGGAGCTGGATTCACTCAGCGCGGTGTTTTTTAACCCCGTAGCGCAATCCAAATTTGTTCATACGGTGAGTGCGGGATACGTGACCGGTGCAGTTTTTGTGCTAGCAATTTCAGCGTGGTATTTGCTCAAAGGTCGCCATGTGGAGTTTGCCCAGCGATCGGCAACGGTGGCTATCAGCTTTGGCCTGGCCGCCTCCTTGTCGGTGGTGGTGCTCGGTGATGAGAGTGGTTACACCCTAACCGAACATCAGAAAATGAAAATCGCGGCCATTGAGAGTCTGTGGCACACCGAGCCTGCGCCGGCTGGATTCACCCTGTTTGGTCTTCCGGATATGGCCAGTCGCTCGACTCACGCGCAACTACAGATTCCTTGGCTGCTGGGGTTGATCGCCACTCGCTCCATCGATACTGAGGTGCCTGGAATATTCGAGCTCGTGGATCGTGCTAAGACGCGAATCCAGGACGGCTTACCGGCCTATGACGCCCTCCACACGTTGCGTAAGCACCCTGAGGATGAGGAGGCACGCCGTGTGCTGACCGCGCATGCTGACGATCTGGGTTATGCCTTGTTGTTGCGTCGTTACACCAATGAGCCCGCGTCCGCGACCCCGGCCCAGATCGAGCGGGCGGCTTGGGATACGGTGCCTTCAGTAGCCCCCATATTCTGGTCGTTTCGCGTGATGGTCGCGCTGGGTTTTGGTTTTATTGCGCTGTTTGCAGTGGGTTTTTATCAGGCCGCTCGCCGGCAGCTGGTACACAGTCCCCAATTCTTGAGGGTAGCGTTATGGATGCTTCCCACCCCGTGGATTGCTGCTGAACTGGGCTGGTTTGTCGCCGAACACGGTCGCCAGCCGTGGGCCATTGAGGGCGTGTTGCCAACCTTTTTGGCTGTTTCACCGATTCCTGCTGCGAACGTCGCGCTGAGCCTGTTGGGATTTGTGGTTTTTTACAGCGTGCTCGCGGTATTTGATGTGATGTTGTTGCGTAAGTACATCCTGATCGGTCCTCGCGATACGGCGGCTAACTAAACTCATTAAGGGGCGATGATGTTGGACTTTGCGACACTGAAAGTGATTTGGTGGCTGCTATTAGGCATCCTGCTCATAGGGTTTGCCATCATGGACGGCTTTGACTTAGGGGCCGGTATCTTATTGCCGTTTATCGCCCGCACCGATACGGAACGCCGCGTTGTGATTAACACCATAGGACCTGTCTGGGAAGGTAATCAGGTGTGGTTAATCTTAGGAGGCGGTGCCATCTTCGCGGCGTGGCCGGCCTTGTATGCGGCGAGTTTCTCCGGCTTCTATCTGGCCATGATGTTAGTACTGGCCGCGCTCATCTTAAGGCCCGTCGCCTTTAAGTTTCGCAGCAAGCTTTCCAACGCGCGCTGGCGTGCCAGCTGGGATTGGGCCCTGTTCGCAGGAGGTGCTGTGCCGACCTTGGTATTTGGCGTGGCGATGGGCAATTTGTTGCGGGGCGTCCCCTTTAGCTATGACGATGAATTACGCGCTACGTATGCATTCGGGCTTTTCGATCTGTTGAATCCTTTTTCGGTATTCTGTGGGTTAGTCAGCGTGGCGATGCTGACCACTCACGGTGCTGTGTATTTAGCCATGAAAACTGACGGGGTGATCGCCGCCCGCGCCCGGCACATTTCTAAACTAGCCGCATTGATCTGGTTTGCCTTGTTTGCGCTGGCCGGTCTTTGGTTATCGCAAAGTGGTTATGGACTGGAAATTCAACACGGTGCGCTGGCCGGGGCCTCGCCGGATCCTCGCGCGAAAAGCGCGGTACTTTCCAGCGGTGCATGGTTAGTTCACTACGCGCGCTGGCCGGTGCTGATGCTGGTGCCGGGGCTGGGACTGCTCGCGCCACTGTTGGTGGCGGCATGGAGTGGTACGCAACGACGGCTTGTGGTTTTTGTTATCAGCAGTCTGGGCATCGCGGGAGTCATCGGCTCCATGGGCGCAAGCCTTTTTCCGTTTCTTTTGCCCTCGTCATCCGATCCGAGCAGCAGTCTGACGGTATGGGACGCGTCGAGCAGTCAGCGTACGTTGGGGATTATGCTGGTGGCAGTAGCGATCTTCCTGCCTATCGTTCTTGCGTACACGGCCTGGGTCTACCGCGTGTTGCGTGGACCGGTGACCAGCGCTTATATCGAAGCCAATACCGATTCGAGTTATTAAGGAGTAGTTATGTGGTACTTCAGTTGGGTCCTGGGATTAGGCTTGGCCTGTGCTTTTGCAATACTGAACGCTATGTGGTTTGAGCTTGATGCAGATCGCCAGGCCAATCAGAGACCGGCCCACCCGAAAAATATTTCCTGAGCCAAGACACCGAGCGGTACGTTGGGAGCCGGCTTACCGCTAGGCTGATCGGGCAAGATACTGATTGGTTTGAGCTGTAATCCGCTCCTGGCGCACTTACCGACGCTCTTACAGGAAAGTTGATTTAACTCAAAGCGTAGCCATAGCGCTCGCGAGACTCTTTTTATTGGTCGGAGTGACAGGATTTGAACCTGCGACTTCTACGTCCCGAACATAGCGGTCTAACAGACCTGAGCTACACCCGGCGTTTATTAGCTGTAGGACTTCCTCTTCGGCAACGTAGGCTAAGGGCGAGCGGGGTGCTCCCCGAGATTGAGCTGCTTCGCGGCGGCGAGTCACGCCGCATCAGACTGCATCAGTGCCTGCAATGCTATCGCTGGCTCTCTCTCTACGATCCTCAGCAGCGCCTTCGCCGGGCCGGTGGGCTCACGTCGCGCCTGCTCCCAGTTCTGAAGCGTTCTGACACTAACGTTAAGAAGCCGAGCGAACTGCGCCTGTGAAAGCTGTGCCTTCTCCCGCACGGCCTGCACCCTGGAAGGTGAGTAGATGTACTTTCGGGACGGCTTCTTTTCCCCACGCGCGATTGCTCCTGCCTGCTTCACGCTCTTCGCGAGCTCATTGAACAACTTTCGTTCCATCAGCCGAACTCCTGCTTTACGAGGGTTCGCATCACACGAAGTTGGTCTTCCGTCAGGTCTTCCTGACGTTCTTCGCGTACGCGACGAGCATGTAAATCTGTGATTTCGCCGTAACCCAATAGTAGATGACCCTGGCGCCGCCTCGCTTAGCGCGACCCGCGACGCCGACTCGGTTCTTCCGAAGGCCCCCGCTTCGAGGAATGAGGTCGCCGGCATCGGGATTGGCCAGCAGCCGCGCCTGCACAAGCCGGTACTCTTAATCGTCGACCAAGTCCTTGATCTGACGGGTGAATACCGGCGTTTCCAAGAAGATCATTTGGTGAGTATACGCCTCTGGCGGATATGCGCCAGTGGCGTACCACTCCGGACGGATTTTAGACGGCTAGTCGGTCTGGCCGGATTGCACTGGGAGCATTTATCGGATGGCCCGCGAAAGCCCGGTTTTGACCCCTAGCGGTCCTTGGTCGACGTCCGCTCTGGGGCCGGTAACAGCTGGATGGTCATCTCTAGAACACGCCGATCCGCCAGTTATTGGCAGATCAATTAAACGGAGGTTTGAAGGGTAAAGGTCCGCATTACCTGCCGCACGGCGCAGAAATCTGCGAATTCCTCGGTCCAAAACGTATTCACCTAGGGACTACCGATGACGAGATAAACCTCCACCGACCAATGACATTGGCCGTCACCGTGATCGCGTTCGGGAGGATCTGAGTCGGTACCGGTGGTGGTGCTGCTTGCATTGCCCGCGCCGCTGTTACAACGACTTCTTGCACGCCGCCGTTGAACGTTTCGCCTGTCCGCTCCGTGCTCAACAACAATAACTCGCCTAGCATTCCCCCGCCGGCTCGGGCCAGTGCTTGAGCATCGCCGAAGGCCGCTGCAACGGCCTGAGCTAAGGCCTGGTGCCGCGCTTCGTCGATATGATCCGCGCTAAACGTAACATCGGAGGCGCTCGTCGCGCCCGCTGAAAGAGCTTCGTCTATGAGCTCGCCGACCGTGGCTAGCTGATGCATCTGGATCTCAATGGTGTTGGTCGCCTCGAATGAAAAAGATTTTGCGCGCTGACCGTTGGATCCGTATTCCCATCGTCGATTGACCGACAGGTGAGACCCCTTTATTTCCGACCGGGTAAGCCCGACTCTTTCTAGCGTCGCGAGCACGTCTTTCGACAGACGTGCGTTGTTTTCACTCGCCGCGGCCGCACTCTGCCCGCGGGTATTGATCCCAATCGAGAATGCTGCCGTTGTCGGAGGCAGCGAAACTTCAGAGTGGCCGGACACGATGATCTGAGCGGGAGATCCCGGGACCGCAGGCTCCGCCGCAACGCAGAAGCCCACCATTCCAGCTGCAAGAATTAGGGCGGAAATCATGTCGGAACCAATTCGGTTCATTAGGTTGCTCCCAGCGATGCGTCGGCTCTTTTGTTGCGTTGTTAAACGTAAGGCGTCTAGCGCCTGATCGTCCTATCACAGGCGAGTATAGGCTTTAGGCGTTGATCTCGAAGCACGGATTTTCCCCGGGAATTCACGGTGAAAACCGTGAGGGCGTAATGGTCGGGGTGACAGGATTTGAACCTGCGACTTCTACGTCCCGAACGTAGCGCTCTACCAGGCTGAGCTACACCCCGCGAGGATTTTCGCTGCTGCAGAGCAGCGGTACCTTCGTACGGATCGGGCGGATTTTAGAATGTTCGCGCGACGGCGAACATTGCTAGCTTTTTCAGCGCGTCTTTATGAACCGATTCGGGAATAGGCTCAAGTGCCGCCAGTGCCAGATCCGTCTCGCGTTGAGCGAGCTTTAAAGTGTAATTAAGGCCCCCGGTCGATTCAATGGCGGCCAGCACGCGCGGCAAGCTGTCTAAACCTCCCTGCTGAATCGCTTCGCGTAGCAGCAGGTTCTCGGCCCCGCTGGTGTGCTTGAGTGCATGGATCAAGGGTAGTGTGGGCTTGCCCTCGGCCAGGTCATCTCCCACATTCTTACCGCGTTCAGCGAAACTGCCCTGATAATCCAGCGCATCATCGACCAGTTGAAAGGCATTACCCACGTGCCGACCGTAGCTGGCCAAGGCAGACTCCAGCGCTTCAGGTGCACCACTGACTACAGCAGCAACCTGAGCACCGGCTTCAAAAAGTTTGGCGGTTTTTCGGTAGATCACCGCGAGGTAGCGCTCCTCGGTGGTGTCCGGATCACCGGCGTTCATTAGCTGTAGGACTTCACCTTCGGCAATGACGTTGGTGGCTTGCGCCAAGATCTCCAGCACTTTGACTGAATTCAGCCGAACCATAATCTGAAAGGCCCGCGAGTACAGGAAATCCCCTACCAAAACGCTCGCCGAGTTGCCGAACACCGTGTGTGCGGTGTGGCGGCCGCGGCGCTGCTCGGAGCCGTCAACCACGTCGTCGTGCAGCAAAGTAGCGGTGTGGATGAACTCGATAATTACCGCCGCTGCCACCTGGGGGCCAAGCGCTGCCGCGCCGCAGGCGCGGGCGGCTAAAAGCACGAGCAGGGGACGCAGGCGTTTGCCGCCGCCGGTCAGGATGTAGCCTGCCACTTGATTCACCAGCGCCACATCGCTGGCCAGTTCTGCACGTGTGGTGGCATCCACGGCGATGAGATCGTCGCTGACCGGGGCGCGTATCCGCTCAATCGGGGTGTAAGTATCGTCTGTCATGGTGCGGATGCTAACCGATCCGGACCCGCGGGCGGGGGCCTTAAACGGCACGCTGGCTCATATTGTGGGATCATTGCGGCACTGCTGGGCGATTGATACGCGATTGATACGCGATTGATACGCGATTGATACGCGATTGATCCGCAATTGATCCGCAATTGATCCGCAATCGGCCGGTTGCCGGACCGCTTGGCCGTTCTACGGCGGTATCCCCAGCATATGCGCTGAGTCTGGCGCCCAATCCGTAAACAGTTTTGACGCAACGCCCTAAGGTATCTATACTCTCCGATTCACTGCGGGGCTGAACCCGCCCTCAGTGACCGGTTTTTTCGGCGCGCTGGGTTTGCGATATTTCGGAGCACACATGTTTGCGGTCATCCACACCGGCGGTAAGCAATACCGCGTCAGCGAAGGTTCGGTACTTCGCATCGAGAAACTAGACGCTGAAGCCGGCGCTGCCGTTGAGTTCGGCGAGGTTTTGTTGGTTGGCGAAGGCGCTGACATCAAGGTGGGTAAGCCGTTTTTGGCCGGCGCCAAGGTAACTGCTACCGTTGAAAAGCACGGTCAGGGTGACAAGGTTGTCATCGTCAAATTCCGTCGTCGTAAGCATTACAAGCGCGGCGGTACACACCGTCAGCTTTACACCGAAGTGAAAGTCACGGGGATCGTGGCCTAAGGGCCCGTCTCGTTGCAGGAGAGATAGAAAATGGCACATAAAAAAGCAGGCGGCAGTACTAAGAACGGTCGCGATTCCCAGTCCAAGCGGTTGGGTGTAAAGCGTTTCGGCGGTCAGCATGTGCTGGCTGGCAACATTCTGGTTCGCCAGCGTGGCACGCTCTACAAGGCCGGTCGTAACGTTGGTGTAGGCACCGACCACACCTTGTTTGCTCTGGTTGAAGGTAAGGTTGCTTTCGAGACCAAGGGCGCTGATCAGCGTACCTTCGTCAGTGTAGTAGCCGAGGCGGTTGCATCCACGGAGTCCATGGCTGCCTAAAGCTGTGTCTGGTCAGCGCCGTTTTGGATAAAACCCCGGCCTGACCGGGGTTTTTCGTCTTTGCCGCTCGGTGATTAGCATCGATGCAGCCATCAGTTTTTAAGGATTGCGAGCCATGAAATTCGTCGACGAAGCGATCGTGCGGGTGCAAGCCGGCAATGGCGGGCGTGGCTGTTTAAGTTTTCGTCGTGAGAAGTTCATCCCTTACGGCGGCCCGGATGGCGGTGATGGAGGTCACGGGGGCGATGTCTACCTGCGTGCGGAAGAGGGTGTTAACACGCTCGCGGATTTTCGCGTCCAGCGCACCTTTAAGGCAGGCTCTGGCCAAGCCGGCTCCGGCAATGACTGCACGGGTTTAAGCGGCACGGATTTATACGTCACCGTGCCGGTGGGTACGGCCGTGATCGATACGGAAACCGAAGAGCTTTTAGGCGATCTCACCCATTCAGGCCAGGTGCTGAAAGTAGCGCAAGGCGGTAAGGGCGGTTGGGGAAACCCGCGCTTTAAATCCAGCACCAACCGGGCGCCGCGTAAGGTCACCGTAGGTCTGCCCGGTGAGAAACGCAGCCTGCGCTTTGAGTTGCGCTTGATTGCCGATGTGGGTTTATTGGGGTTGCCCAATGCCGGCAAGAGCACCTTGATTCGGGCGGTCTCGGCGGCAAGGCCCAAAGTAGGGGCTTACCCGTTTACTACTCTGCACCCAAGTTTAGGTGTTGTCAGCGTGGGCGATAACCGCAGCTTTGTTATGGCCGACATCCCGGGTTTGATTGAAGGCGCGGCAGAAGGCGCAGGTTTGGGTATCCGCTTCTTAAAGCACCTCGCCCGTACCCGCATCTTGCTGCACTTAGTGGATATTGCGCCGTTAAACACCGAGGAAGATCCGGTTGCTGATGCGCGCTCGATCATTAAAGAGCTGAAGAAATTTGGCGGCGGGTTAGGTGACCGTGAGCGCTGGCTGGTCTTGAATAAGATGGATCTGATGTTGCCGGAAGACGCGGAGAAGGCCGCCAAAGCCATCATTCGCCGACTGCGCTTTAAGGGTCCGATCTACCGGGTCAGCGGTGCTACCGGCCAGGGCACCAAGGAATTGTCCGAGGCGTTAATGACCCGACTGGAAGAGGTTCATCGCGCCGAGCGCGAGGCTTTGTTGGAGCAGGAGGCTAAAGCCGCACGCGGGGAGATCTAGCGCTAGCCAAGGTCTGGCCCACGCTACTTCATTGAGACCCCACAATGAGTCCGCACGGCAAAGTACGCGGATTGAGTGTATGCCGGTGACCCGCAGGCCACACCCGTCACCGAACCGCTTGCTAGCCCTGACCTAGCACAGTGGATGCAAGAGTCGGTGCGGGTTGTACGGCGGACCTGGGTCCGCCGTATAGGGTTTAGGCCAGAGCCTTAACCAGAGCCGACAGGCGGCTCTTATGCCGAGAAGCCGTGTTTTTATGCACGATTCCCTTGTTGACCATCGAATCGATGACCGGTACAGCCGCCTGAAAGGCAGCGGTGGCGTCGGTTTTGATGCCCGTAGCGGCAGCGGCTCGCACTTTTTTGATGGCCGTGCGCATTTTCGAACGCAGGGTCATGTTGTGGGCGCGGCGCTGAACCGACTGTTCGGCGCGCTTAATTGCAGACTTAATATTGGCCAAGGGACTCAGACTCCGGCACGGTTAGCACAGCCGCGCAGTCTGCCGTGATAGCCCTCTACAGTCAAGTCGGGTGAGGTGCCCCAAGGCGCTAAGATGCGGCAAGCCGGGTCATCAGCGGTAAAGGTAGAGCCCTAAAAACCGTTATAGTCCGCGACCATGAAAGGCGGATTTCTCAAAAACACGAGCATTGTCGGTGCCATGACCCTGATCTCACGGATCAGCGGCCTGGTCCGCGACATGGTTTATGCGCACATGTTTGGGGCCGGTCCTTTTATGGACGCTTTTCAAATGGCGTTTCGAATCCCCAACTTTTTGCGGCGCCTGACCGGTGAGGGCGCGTTTAGTCAGGCCTTTGTTCCGGTGGTGGCACAGTACCGCCTAAAAGGTGATGCCTCGGCGGTGCGCGCGCTGATTGCCGGTGTCACCGGTCGGCTGGGTTTTGTGCTGCTGGTGATTACCTTGGTGGGTGTCTTAGGCGCACCTTGGGTGATTCGCCTGTTTGCTCCGGGCTTTCTGCCGGGCAGCGAGCGCTACGAACTGACGGTGTCCATGCTGCGCTACACCTTCCCCTACATATTTTTTATCTCGCTCACCGCGCTGGCGGCTGGGGTCTTGAACGCCTACGGACGATTTGGCAGCGCGGCTTTTAATCCGGTGATGCTCAACCTGGTGATGATCGTATTTGCCGCCTTTCTAACCCCGCATTCAACCTCGCCGGGCCAGATATTAGCGTTGGGTGTGTTTGTGGCCGGGGTTGTGCAGTTGGTCATGCAGTTCGCGGGTTTGCGTCGCCTGGGGCTTTTAACGTGGCCGCAGTTACAAAGCCCAGAGCCCGGGGTTGCTCAAGTCACTCAGCTGATGCTGCCGGGGATTTTCGGCTCATCGGTTGCACAGATTTCGTTGTTACTGGGTGCTTGGGTCGCCTCGTTTTTGATGACCGGCAGCATTTCCTGGATGTACTACGCGGATCGCTTGGTTGAGTTTCCGATGGGCGTTTTTTCCATTGCTTTGGCTACGGTCATACTGCCGGGTCTGTCGGCTCATCACGTGGAGCGCTCGGCCGAGCGTTTTAGCCAGACCCTGGACTGGGCCTTAAGACTGACTTCGCTGGTGACTATCCCGGCCATGTTGGGTTTGATGTTTCTGGCAGCTCCTCTGACCGCGACCATTTACGGGCACGGTCGTTTCGTGGAGCGCGACGTGATCATGGGGTCTTATGCGCTGATGGGAGCATCGTTCGGGTTATTTGGCTATAGCCTGGTCAAGGTGTTAGCGCCGGGTTACTACGCCCGCCAGGACACTAAAACGCCCGTGCGAGTAGGCATGATCGCGCTGGCTGTGACCATGGTGTTCAATCTGGTGGTGGTACTACCCGCGCAGTCCTGGGGCTTTGTCGCCCCGCACGCGCTGCTAGCGATGTCACCTGGCTTAGGGGCTTATCTCAACACCTGGTTGCTGTACCGGGGCTTGGTTCGATCCGGGGTTTACATGCCGTCCGGGCTCTGGCGCGCGTTATGGGGCTATCAGTTACCGGTAGCCAATGGCTTGATGGTGCTGTTTTTGTGGTGGGCGAGCGGTGACGGTGGTCGCTGGGTTCATTTTTCGGCAGGGCGACAGGTCCTACAGTTGCTTTGCTGTGTGCTGGGTGCGATCGGCATATACGGCTTTAGCCTTTGGCTTTTGGGTCTACGCTTACGCGATCTGCGGGCTCATTCGCTGGCCTAATGCCAACCTGACCATGGCCTAAGGGGTGGCTGAGCCGGCATGCTCCTAAACTTAAAGATAAGCGGTCGTTAAGCGCTAATTTCTTCAGTATCATTAGGCGTTTACGCGATTCCTGGCAGCTTGAAGTTTATGCAAATCCTTCGATTAACCCCCAATGACCTGTCGCGTGGCAGTGCCTGTGCGGTAGCCATTGGTAATTTTGATGGCGTGCATCGCGGTCATCAGGCCCTAGTGTCCGCGGTGGTTGCTGGGGCAGCTTTGCGGCAGTTGGTGCCGGCGGTGCTGACCTTTGAGCCTACGCCGCTGGAATTTTTACGGCCTGCCGAGGCTCCCGCGCGCGTCATGCGCTTGCGCGATAAAGCACAGACCTTGGCGCAGTTGGGTATAAAGCGCCTGTATCTGGCTCGTTTTGACGCGCGCCTGCAAAGCTTAAGCGCCGCGCGTTTCGAGACATGGCTGCGTACTACCTTAAATGCCCGCCACGTCGTTGTCGGTGCAGGATTTCATTATGCCCAAGGGCGTGAAGGCACGGTTGAACGGCTAAGGCAGGCAGGGCAGGAGACTGGCTTTAGCTTGCAGGTCATTGAGCCGGTTTGTGTGGACCAACAACGGGTATCCTCCACACGTCTTCGTCAGGCATTGGCAGCTGGCCAGTTGCGTGAGGCGCAAGCGATGATGGGTCGGCCGTTTTGTATCAGCGGTCACGTCGTGCACGGGCAGAAGTTGGGCCGTACGCTAGGCTTTCCCACGGCTAACTTACGCCTGGGTCGGGGTAAAGTGCCGTTAAGCGGGATCTATGCGGTGCGCGCGCATTTAGACGGTGCGGTGTATCCGGCCGTGGCAAGCTTAGGCACACGACCGACCGTGGATGGGGTGGCGCCGTTGTTAGAAACGACTCTGTTTGATTTTTCTGGCGATCTTTACGGACGCCTGCTGAGCATTGAGTTTGTCGAGAAACTGCGTGATGAAGAGCGTTTTTCTGATCTTGATGCTTTGGTTGTTCAGATGAACCGGGATGCTGCGAAGGCGCGTACGATTCTGGCGGCGATGTCACCTTGATGTAGATCTAAAGAGATTAAAGTGGAATATAAGCACACTATCCAACTGCCACAGACCGACTTTCCGATGAAGGCCGATCTGGCCCAACGCGAGCCTAAAGTGCTGGCTCGTTGGCGCGCGCAGGGCGCCTATCACAAGCTACGCGCCATCGCGAAGGGCCGCCCCAGTTACATTCTGGTTGACGGTCCTCCGTACGCTAACGGTGTGATCCATTTGGGTCATGCGGTTAACAAGGTGTTGAAAGATATTGTGGTGAAGTCGCGTGGCTTTGATGGCCATGACGCGCCGTACGTGCCGGGTTGGGACTGTCACGGCTTACCCATTGAACATCAGGTTGAGAAGACCTCGGGTCGTGTCGGGCAAAAGCTTGATGCCAAGGCCTTTAGAGCGGCGTGTCGTGAGTATGCGGGACGTCAGGTTGAGGGCCAGCGCGTGGACTTCGAGCGACTGGGCGTGTGGGGTGATTGGGATAGGCCGTATCTGACCATGTTGCCAGGCTATGAGGCGGCGCAGCTGCGTGCGTTTGGCCAAATTTATGCGCGTGGTCATATTCAAAAGGGCTTTAAGCCGGTCTACTGGTGTTTGGACTGTCGCAGCTCGCTGGCGGAGGCGGAGGTCGAATACGAGGACCGAACCAGCCCATCGATTGATGTGGCTTATAAAGTCGTGGATGAGTCGGATCTGCAGAAACGACTGGGGGTGAGTCTGGATGGCACACGCGCCGTGTGCGTGGCCATTTGGACAACAACCCCTTGGACCTTGCCGGCCAGTCAGGCTGTCGCTCTACACCCGGAACTGGACTATGCGGTGGTGGATGCCACGCTTGAGGAGCGAAACGTCAGGCTGATCGTAGCGGCTGATTTGATCAGTGCATTGGAGGCTCGTATTGGGCTGGTGGCACCGGTTGAGCTGGCGCGCTTTAAAGGCGCGGCTCTGGAGGGGTTGAAGCTTCACCATCCGTTCTATGAGCGGCAGGTGCCCGTGGTTTTGGGTGAGCATGTCACTCTCGAGCAGGGTACCGGTGGCGTGCATACCGCCCCTGGTCATGGCGTCGATGACTATCACGTGGGTCAGAAATACGGCCTGCCGGTAGATAATCCCGTAGGTGGTGATGGCCGCTATTTGGCCTCAACACCGTTATTTGCCGGGTTGGCCGTGTTTGCGGCGAATGACCGCGTCATCGAAGTGCTGAAAGAGCACCAGACGTTGCTGGCCTATGCGCCCTATCAGCACAGCTATCCGCATTGCTGGCGTCATCACAAACCGGTGATTTTCCGAGCCACACCCCAGTGGTTTATCAGCATGGAGCAGCGCGGTCTGCGCGCTTCAGCGTTAAGCGAAATTCGCAAAGTGCAATGGACGCCTGCTTGGGGTGAAAACCGTATTTACAGCATGATCGAGAATCGCCCCGACTGGTGCATCTCTCGACAGCGCACTTGGGGCGTGCCGATTCCGTTTTTCTTGCACAAAGAGACCGGTGAGCCACATCCGGACACGGTTGCGCTGATTGATCAGGTCGCGCAACGGGTGGCGGTTAACGGCATTGATGCCTGGTTTGATCTGCAGGCGAGCGAATTGCTTGGTGATCAAGCCCAGTATTACGAGAAGTCCACGGATGTTATGGATGTTTGGGTCGACTCGGGTATGGCTCATTGGTGTGTCGGTGCTTTATTTCCTGAAATCACTACCCCGGCGGATTTATACCTAGAAGGTTCCGACCAGCATCGTGGCTGGTTTCATTCCTCGTTGCTGACTTCGACTGCGATTCATGAGCGCGCCCCGTATCGCGCGGTACTCACGCACGGTTTTACCGTGGACGAGAAGGGCCGCAAGATGTCCAAATCGTTGGGCAATACCGTAGCCCCGCAAAAAGTGATTGATTCACTCGGCGCTGACGTCTTAAGGCTGTGGGTGGCTGCCACGGACTACTCGAATGAAATGAGTGTGTCTGATGAGATATTAAAGCGCATGGCGGACTCTTACCGTCGCATGCGAAATACGCTGCGCTTTTTGTTGGGTAATCTGTCGGGCTTTAATCCGGCCACGGATGCTGTGGCCGTTTCGGACTTAGTCGCCCTGGATCGATGGGCCTTGGGTCGTGCTGCCGCCTTGCAGACGGAATTGATTGCCGATTACCGTACTTACGGCTTTCATCAGATCTACCAGAAAATTCATAATTTCTGCGTCGTGGATTTGGGCGCTTTTTATTTGGATGTGCTGAAAGATCGTTTGTATACCTCAAAGGTGGATGGACATCCGCGTCGCTCGGCACAAACGGTGGTTTGGCATTTGGCGGAAGCGATGATTCGCTGGTTAGCGCCGATCTTGTCGTTTACTGCGGAGGAGGCCTACGGGTTTCTGCCGGGTAGCGCCCGCCAGGAGTCAGTCTTTCACGAGCTTTGGTATGAGTTGCCGGTGGTTGAGACGGATGAACTGATCGACTGGGATGCCATCCTTCGCCTTAAAACGGATGTTCAGCAGGAGCTGGAGCGGCAACGAGCGGCAGGTCTGATAGGCGCGCCTTTAGACGCCACGATACATGTTTGGTGCGTAGCCGATGAGTATCCGCGCTTTAGTGCGCTGGGCGATGAATTGCGCTTTGCGCTCATTAGTTCAGCCGTGCAGGTCTCGCAGGTGGACGCCCCACCAGCCGATGCTGTGCCGGCTGCCACCGCCGCTGCGAGCGGTGTTTGGTTGTCAGTGAGCCCTAACCAGGATCAAAAGTGCGCCCGCTGCTGGCAGCGGCGCGCTGACGTTGGCCATGATCCGCGTCATCCGCCGCTGTGCGCACGCTGCGCGGTAAACGTCGAAGGGGATGGTGAGTCGAGGCGCTACGCATGAGTCAGACGCGGGCAGAGCGGTCTCATTCAACGGCGCTTCGATGGCTGACACTATCGGCGTTGGTGATCACTTTGGATCAGTTAGCCAAAACGCTGGTCTTAAGTCATCTGCAGTTATACGAGAAGGTGGATTTATTGCCCTTTTTCGATTTGATGCGCCTGCATAACCGGGGGGCTGCTTTTAGCTTTCTGGCGACTGCATCGGGATGGCAACGTTACGCGTTCTCCGCTCTAGCGGTCGGTGTCTCCATCGGCATTGTGATTTGGTTGTCCCGCTTACGCGCGCGTCAGGATGCACTGCTTGCTGCCGCCTTGGCTTTGGTGGCAGGCGGTGCCATTGGCAATGTGATTGATCGGGTGCGATACGGGTATGTGATCGACTTTATCCATTTTTTTCAGCCCGGCGTTTGGGATTTTCCGGCATTTAACATTGCTGATTCCGCGATAACTCTGGGTGCTGCGCTGCTATTGCTTGATGCCTTGCTCGAAAAAAAGCAGCCGTCGCTGCCTAACGACCATGACGGTGCCGCATGAAAATACTCTTGGCGAACCCGCGTGGATTCTGTGCTGGCGTTGATCGAGCTATCGACATTGTAGAGCGGGCGATTGAGTTATTTGGTGCGCCGATCTACGTGCGACACGAAGTGGTGCACAACGTGTACGTGGTGCAGCGACTGCGCAATTTAGGTGCAGTGTTTGTCGAAGAGCTTAGTGAAGTTCCTGATGATGCGACCGTGATCTTCAGCGCGCACGGAGTTTCGCGTCAGGTGGAAGAGGAGGCCGTGCGAAGGTCTCTGAACGTTTTTGATGCGACCTGTCCACTGGTCACCAAAGTGCATATGGAAGTGGGGCGGTACGCGCGTGAGGGTCGTGACGTTATTTTGATCGGTCACGCGGGACATCCTGAGGTCGAAGGCACCATGGGGCGTTTCGATACCCGGTTTGGTGGCCAGATCCATCTGGTAGAAAGCGTTGATGATGTGGCAAGGCTTACCGTGCGCGATACCACCCGCTTAAGTTTTGTCACCCAGACCACGTTGTCGGTAGACGATACGGCGCGTATCGTTGAGGCACTGAAGGTGCGCTTTCCGAATCTGGTGAGTCCGCGGCACGAGGATATTTGCTACGCCACGCAGAACCGTCAGGATGCCGTGAAAGCCTTAAGCAAGGAGTGCGATGTCATCATCGTGGTCGGCTCTGCAACCAGTTCCAACTCCAATCGTTTGCGCGAGATCGGTGAGAAGTCGGGCGTGCCTGGCTATCTGGTCGATGGCGCCGACGAGTTGGATCGCGCTTGGTTTGTGGGTAAGCAGGCGGTTGGTGTGACCGCCGGCGCCTCGGCACCGGAGGTTCTGGTTGAGCAGGTGGTGACGAGATTGCAGTCTTGGGGTGGCATTAAACCGGAGGAGCGCGCCGGCGTGGAGGAGCATGTGGTCTTTGCCCTGCCACGAGCCCTGCGACCTTCAGCGAGCGACCCGTCCGGTCAGTGAGGCTGGCCGCGGCGGTGAGGTGACCTGGCGCTGGTCGCATCGGCGGGGAGCCGTTACTATCAAAGGCGGGCTAGGAGAGAGTAGCTATGGCAATGTCGGATGCAGCCGTTCGCGCAACGCTTCAAGAGCATGGAATTGCCGTGACCAAGCCGCGACTGGTGATTGGTGGGCTGGTGCTGAGTTGCCCGCAGCACCTGACAGCTGAGCGCGTTTGGGAGCGATTGTTAGACGCCGGCGCTCGAGTTTCTAAAGCCACCGTCTATAACACCCTGAATTTGTTTGCACAAAAGGGTGTGCTACGGCAGTTAAACGTGGATCCTGCTG
Organism: uncultured Pseudomonadota bacterium; assembly: GCA_903828595.1. Classification (GTDB taxonomy): domain Bacteria; phylum Pseudomonadota; class Gammaproteobacteria; order Steroidobacterales; family Steroidobacteraceae; genus CAIKMS01. Next base: position 239,830 of record CAIKMS010000008.1, read on the forward strand.
TGACCTGGTTTGACTCCAATACGCAGCCGCATTTTCATTTCCAGCACGTGGACAGCGGTGAGCTCGTGGATGTGCAGTGCGATGGCCTGACCTTGACCTCGCTTTTAGACTTGCCGCCGGGCACGGAAAGTGTGGGGATAGACCTGGTGATCCGGATACGCCAGAAAGCGGTCTGAATCACAGTGTTTGCCGGCGCGCACGGGGCCCCGTATACTTCGCGCCCTCAGATCGCCGGTGTAGCTCAGCTGGTAGAGCAGTCGCTTCGTAAGCGAAAGGTCGGGGGTTCGATTCCCTCCTCCGGCACCAATCCCAGGTTTAGGGCTTGGGTTGCGGCAAACGCGCACGGTAAGCAAGGCCCATGATGCCGTTTTTACGCCTGCTGGCGCGACTTCCCTGGTTTATTTGGTACGCCCTGGCCGCCGTACTTTTTGGCGTGCTACGTCTGGGCGGTTATCGCCGCCAGGTAGCTCTGGACAACCTCGCAGCCTCCTTCCCCCACCTTGATGCGCCGGCTCGCGCGCGCTTGCTAGGGGAGTATCAGACCGGGCTGGTGCAAATTGCCGTAGAGACCATCAAGGGTCTGTCGCTGACACCCGCGCAGTTAGCTCAGCGTATGGTCCTTGAGGGGCTAGAAGAGCTACAGGCGGATCTGGCCGCGGGCCGTTCGGTGTTGTTGGCGACCGGCCATTGCGCGAATTGGGAATGGCTGCTGTTGGCTTTATCAGCACAGTTGCCAGTGCCCATGGATGCACTCTATAAACCGTTGAAGTCGCCCTTGGCTGAACGTTTTTTTCAAGAACTGCGCGGTCGCTTTGGCGCTCGGTTAATTCCGGCTAAAGATGTTTTGGCGCACTTAAAACCTTTTTCCGAATCACCGAGAGTTTTGGCGATGGTGGCCGATCAGGTGCCCGCGTCAACCACCCATCGATATTGGACGCGCTTTTTGAACCAAGACACTGCCTTCTATTTGGGCTTGGATGATCTCGCGCGAGCCACCGGTGCACCGGTCTATGTCGTCTTTGCTGAGCGGCTTAGACGCGGACACTACCGCGCGCGCGTACAGCGACTGGCCCGGCCGCGGGATGAATCACTGGCCGCGCGCGAGATATCCGCGCGCTATGTCGAGCGCTTAGAGCAACATTTAATGAGTCATCCCGCGCAGTGGTTGTGGGGGCACCGCCGCTGGAAATTAAAAAAACCGCTTTACGGCCGCTAAGCCCTGGCCCGGTGTACGTGGCCACGATGGCCAAATGTGAACTCATCCACAAATCGTGCGACCCACCTTCTTGCACCTTAAAAGTGTGCGTTGTTACCAATAATGCATCCACTGCGTTCCATATTATGTCCCTCGAACTATGTCACGTTTAAGGCCATCATCCATGTTGAGCAGGTTGCGCAGCGAGTTGACACGAACCATTAAGCGGCAGATCGCCGTGGTGGTATTCGGCATCTTGTTGCTATTGGCCCTCTCGCAGTACGTCGTGCAGCGCCAATTTTTACTGCCCGGGTTTGCTGACCTAGAGCGCCAGGCAGCCGGCACCATGATGCGTTCGATCACCACCGATCTGGCCCGTCAGAGCGAAAGTCTTGCCATGACCACGCGCGACTGGGGCAACTGGAGCGCTACTTACGGGTACGTCCAGGATCATGATTTGCCGAAATTGCATCAGGATATTGATGTCGGTTCTATGTCGGCGCTGCACACCAATTTTCTGGCGATCGTCGCTATGGATGGCAAGATTTTGACCACCCTAGCGTTTGATCCTAAAACGCATGAGCCACTGGTTATCGATGCGTTTGCCGCTGAGACTCTGGCCGCCGATGATCCGCTGCGTGCCACTTTAGGCTGGCCTGCCGGTGTATCGGGATTTCTGAAGACTCCCTACGGCCCCTTAATGATTTCCAGTGCGCCCATACTCAATGGTGCGGGCCAGGGCCCAGTGCGCGGATCGCTTATTCTGGGTCGCTTTCTGTCTACCGATGGCTTGGCCTCCCAGATCGGGATCGCTGGCTCACGCCTAAACATCATTAAGCCCGAGGCTGTGTCACCAAAGGCCGTAGCTCTGAGTCTTGGTCAGCTAAGCGGCGCGGAGCCCTCACCGGACCTTTCTGCTGAAGCTTCCGATAAAACAACGATTTATCATGCTCTGGCGGATATCAACGGCAAACCGTTGGCCGTGCTTTCCTTAGATTTTCCGCGCGAAATCTCTCAGCATGCGGCTCACCTGATCACACTTGATGTACTGATCCTGTTGGCACTGGCTGCATTAGCCTTGGTTGGCTTAATTTATTTTATTAACCGACTGCTGTTAGCACCGCTAGCGCAGATCGCAACCCACGCTCGCGATATTGGTAACCACGATGACCTCACGCGACGCCTGGGGCATCGCGGAGAAGACGAGCTTGCCCGATTCGCGCAGTCCTTCGATCAAATGGTTGAAAGACTTGCTCAGGCTCGAACTGACTTGATTGAGAAGTCTTTCGTAGCCGGTATAGCTGAAATGGCCTCTGGCGCCATGCATAACCTGGGTAACGCCTTGACGCCCTTGTCGGTGCGCGTTAACAGCTTGAATGAAAACCTGCGGCGTCTTCCGGTCGAAGACATGCAACAGGTCACTGAAGAGCTAAAGGCGGGTTGCACGGATAGTGCGCGAAACGCTGACCTGCAGCATTTCATGATGCTGGTAGGAGAAGAGCTTTCTGCCGGAGTCTCAGGTGCTCGTGCTGATGCGGATTCGGCCAGTCGTCAGTTGCAGGGCATCCAGCGTATTTTGACCGAACAAGTGCGACAAACTCGCGCTGGCTCTGTCTTTGAGGTGATCCCGTTCGCTAATTTGCTAGCCCAGAGCAGTGAGCTGGTATCTCAGGCCAAGCGCGATCGAATGACCATTGAGCTGGACCCGGGCATCGCGAAATTACCCTCGTTGCGGCTACCAACGACGGTGTTGCGCCAGGTCTTCCAGAATATGATTGTTAATGCTACCGAAGCGGTGCGTACGGATTCAGGTCAAAAGGGGCACCTTAAGATTATGGCCGAAGAGCGCTATGTGGGTGGCCGTCATGAGCTCTATGTTCGTTTTCAGGACGACGGTCAGGGGATAGCGGCTGACGTTCTTCCTAAGTTATTCCAACGCCATTTCTCAACCAAATCCACCGACACCAACTCCGGTATCGGTTTGCATTGGTGTGCCAATGCACTACGCGGTTTTGGTGGTGAGATCTACGTGACCAGCGAGGGTCTCGGAAAGGGCGCCTGTTTTCATATTGTTGTGCCATTTAAGAAAGAAACTTCCACCCATGCGGCCCATGCTGCTTAAGGAACATCGTGAGTCAAACTACTGAAGAGCCGATTCGTATTCTCATCGTTGACGATGAGACCGGCGTTCTCGACGTGTATCGGGAAATTCTCTGCCCACCGGATACCAGTGCACAGGACGCGGCACGCGGTGTGGTCTCTAGTATGCGAGCGAGGTTGTTCCCTAGTAAGAACGCAGACCCCGCGCCGGTAGTGAAAGGGCCGCTTAAGTCGCGCTTTGAAATTAACACCGTGACCAGCGCGGAGGCCGCCGTAGAGGCCGTTAAGGTCTCGCTGGCGATAAACAGCCCCTATGCGTTGATCTTTTTGGACATGCGCATGCCACCCGGCCGTGATGGAGCCTGGGCCGCTGAACAGATTCGAGCGCTGGATGAGAATGTGAGTATCGTTCTTTGCAGTGCTTATTCGGACGTGGATACCGAAGAGCTCAGCCGACGTATTGCGCCTGAAGACAAATTCTTCTTCTTAGCTAAGCCGTTTCATCCTCAGGAAGTACGGCAAATGGCGCTGGCTTTGGGGCACAAGTGGCGTGCCGAGCGACGTATTGCGCAGTTGGCGTATTACGACACGCTGACTGGTTTGCCCAATCGGGAGCAGTTTCGCGATCGATTCCGGGTGACCTTAGACTCCGCATCGCGAAACCAACGACCTGTTGCTCTTCTTTACATCGACTTAGATAACTTTAAGCGCATTAACGATACGCTAGGCCACACGGCCGGTGACGAGTTGTTGCAGGTTATGGCAGAGCGGTTGCGCGATGCTATTCGAAAGTCCGATGACGTCATTCACGTATCGGCTATTCGCCGTCGCGGGAATGATTGCGCGCGATTGGGCGGGGATGAGTTCATGGCGTTGTTGCCTGAGGTCATGTCAGCGGGCGATGCCAGCATCATTGCTGACCGCATTGTTAAGGTAATGTCCCAGCCGGTACCCCTTGGTGGTCAGGAAGTTACGGTCTCACCGAGTATCGGTATCGCTATTTATCCCCAGGACGGCGATGACGTGGAAACCTTACTGCGAAATGCTGACCTGGCTATGTACTCGGCGAAGCGTGCAGCACCCGGTACTTTTGCGTTTTATGACGCGCAGATGAACGCAACAGCGGCACGACAGTTGGAGATCGAAACCCAATTGCGTACGGCGCTGATCAACAACGAGATGACACTGAGCTATCAGCCGCAGTTTGAGCTGGAGACCGGTATCGTTTCCAGCGTTGAGGCGCTGCTGCGCTGGACCAATCCTATATTGGGCTGTGTGCCTCCCATGGAGTTTATCCCCATGGCCGAGGCGACTGGGCTGATTCTTCCAATCGGTGAGTGGGTGCTGCGAACCGCCTGTACACAAGCCAAGCGCTGGGCTGACCAGGGGCTGTTGGCCGGGCGTATGGCGGTGAACGTCTCGGCCCTGCAGTTTGCTCAGAAAGATTTTGTGGAAACGGTCGCCAGTATTCTAGAAGAGACGGGTCTGCCGGCTGCCTGCCTGGAGTTAGAGCTGACTGAGACCTTGGTCATGAAGGATGAGGCTTGGGCCTATCAAGTGTTGCGGCGTCTAAAAACGCTGGGAGTTGACTTGGCCATTGATGATTTTGGTACGGGATACTCAAGCTTTAGTCGACTCAAAGAGTTTCCGGTGGATCGTCTGAAGATTGACCGCTCGTTTATTCGCCGCACCGAGGGCGGAGCGGATGAGGATGACGCCATCATCTCTGCGATGATTAATATGGCGAAAACCTTAGGCCTGGGCGTGGTGGCTGAGGGTGTTGAAGAGCTGCCACAGCTGTTGTTCTTGCAGGAACAGAAGTGCGATTTAGGCCAGGGCTATTTGCTGGGTATGCCTCTGAACGTGCAGTCAACAGAGGACTTCCTGGAACGTATGCGCCAGACCCGCGAATCGTCCAACACCCAGCGAATACGTACTTTAGTGGGTTGATGAAAAAGCCTTGCCATCGGCGCTTACAGACTAAGCGCCGATGGCCATTCCTCGCTCATTTGCCGGCTATTTGACACCCAGTCATCGGCAATAAGAGCACGACGGGCAGGCTTAAGCAGGCAGTTTCTGCGTTAAATGCTTGGCCAGCGCGGTAATGGTCGGATAGTCAAACAGCTCGGTGAGCTCAACCAGGCCCGGGTACTCGCGATCGATTTCCTCATGGATTTGAATGAGCGTCAGTGAGCTTGCGCCTAATTCAAAGAGGTTATCGTCCAGTTCTACTCGTTTACCCGGCATTGAATTTTCGCAGATCGTCTTAAGACGCTCAGCTAGAGCTGAGGCCGGCGCGGCACTCGCGTTTGGCGAGTGATCGACTTGGCGCAGCGCGACCAGTTCTGCCATTTCGGCGTCGAATTCACCTTCTACAAAAGCCCTTTCCAGCGCCAGACGCTGGACCTTACCGCTGGTCGTTTTTGGAATGCGTTTAACAGGCACGACGTGCTGGACCTCCAGCCCCATGCGCTCGTTGACTACCGTGGCGACTTCAATAGCTACGGGTAAAAAGTCCGGCATGCTGCCACGATGCAAAATAAAGAGCGTCAGTTCGTCAGATTCAGCACCCCGTGGCCTGGCGCCCGCCGCAACGACTTTGCCGAGTTCTAACCCTGCGGCAGTTTGTGCAATGCCTTCTATATCGTGCGGGTAGTAGTTCTGACCGTTGACAAAGATGATTTCCTTCGCGCGACCGGTAATGTAGAGATTACCGTCAACGATGACGCCCAGATCACCCGTATCGAGCCAGCCATCAGCGCTAATCATTTCGGCGTTGATCTCAGGCGCCTCATAGTAACCGTGGGTTACGTTGGGTCCTTTAATGAGCAGGTGACCTACGATGTGATCTGCGACGGCTTGGCGTTGCTCATCAGCAATGCGCACCGCACTGTCGGTAATAGCTTTGCCTACGCTAACTAGCGTAAGCCCATCCGCGCTGTTCTGAGCGACGACTTCGGCCACTTGACCTATGCCTAATGTCTGACGCGCAAAGGTTAGCGCCGTGTACCGGGTGTTGATTGGCGGGAAGGATTGAGCCAGCGTTGCTTCAGCTAAGCCGTAAACGGTAAACATTGACGTGTCACGCAAGCCATAAGGAGCCATGCGCGTCATGAATTCATCACACAGTTCAACAGAAATAGGCTCAGCGCCATTATAAATTTGGCGTAAGGATGACAGATCAGTGTTTTCCAGCGAGCGATCGCCTAAGACTTTCAGGTAATGGCGGTAGCCAAAGTTCGGGGAGCTGGTGATGGTGGCGCGATATCGACTGGCGAACGTGGTCCACAGCAACGGGCGTCGGATAAACAGGTCAGTCGGCATGTGATAGATCTGCATGCGATAGCAGAACATAAAAATATGAAAGCCAATGAGCCCCATGTCATGGGTGAGAGGCATCCAACTCAGTGACACGTCGTCGGCATTAAATCCGGAGAGTCCGCCCGCGCTGCGGGCATTGGCTAGGATGTTGTTATGGGTCAGCACCACGCCTTTAGGTTCGCTGGTCGAGCCGGACGAGAACTGAATAAACGCCACATCATCAGGGTTCGCGCGGATTACGCGTCCTGCACGGCTGATATCGTCGAGTTCGTCGACCAAAAAGGCCTTCGCGTTAAGCTGTTCAAAGACGGCGGATTCGCCAACGCTCTCGGCAAAGCTCTTTAAGCGATCAAGGTTTTTTCGATCCGTGTAGAGGTAAGGCGAGCCCAGTTTTCTGGCGATTCGCAGCAGTTTGTGGCGGTGCTCATCGCTGATGCCAACCGCTAGCGGGACCGGAATAATGCCACCGGCTATAGCCGCCCAAAACCCATCCAGAAACTGCTCATTATTATTCAGAAAGATAATCATCTTATCGCCACGCTCAGCGCCTAGGCTCTGCAGGTGGTACAAGATTCCGGTCGCACGTTCGTAGAGTTCCGCGTACTCAACGACGCGTTCATCGTGTTCACCTTCCAGATAATGGATAGCTCGGGGAACACGGCGATTGCCTTCGAGAGCTTCAATCAGGGTTTGATACTGCATACGGAACTCGGCTAGCGGTTGAGAAATCGGTGGGCGGTAAATCGTAGGCGCAGGTGCGTTAGGGCGCGCTGAGAGGCGCATTTTGATGCCGTTACGGGCGCGCAGGTTAATGGCTGCCTCAAGATCTAGCGGTTTGTCATCGACCAGGTCTAATTCGAAGCGTCGCGCCATGCGGGCGACATGGATAACCATTTCGTACATGGCGAGATTTTCGCCCACGCAGTGGCGGGGGCCAGCAGCAAAAGGGATGTAAACCCATTTTTCTCTGGGATGAGCCTCACCTAAAAATCGCTCCGGGCGAAACGCGTCAGGATCTGACCAGTGTTGGGCGTGGCGCTGTAACAGGTACGGAGACAACATGACGTCAGTGCCGGCCGGTAAGGTGTACCCGGATAACTGCTCATCAACCAAACTGCGCCGGGTCAAAAGCCAGCCCGGCGGGTAGAGTCTCATGGCCTCTTCAATGACCGCACGGGTGTACAGCAGCTCTTCGGTATCTTGATACGACATGGGTCGTATTTCGTCTTTGCCATCGAGCTCGTCGTATAAGCGTTGTCGGGCCTCGGGGTTGCGCGCCAGCAGGTACCAGACAAACCCCAGCGCAGACGCGGTAGTTTCATGGCCGGCTACCACCAGAGTCAGCGTCTCATCGATGATATCGCTGTCTGTCATGGGCAAATTGCTGTCTTTATCGCGCGCAATGAGCAGCGAGCCAAGCAGATCGGGTTCGTCCCGATCCCGGGTGCGGCGATCAGCGATCAGTTCACTGACCAGTTCACGCAATGAGCGGAACTTGTAAGCGAATTGGAGATTGCGCTCAGGATCTTGGGTAAGTAGGTCAAAGGGGTTTTCACCCATCTGGGTGCTCAGCCACTCAAGATCATCGCCAAAAATCGAGCGCAGCACGATGTCGAGCGTCAGTTCGCTCATTTCATCGGTGATATCCACGTGAGTTTGCGTGGCCGCTTTAGCTGAAAACGCTGCGAGTTTTTCATCGATGCAGCGATCAATGAGGTTGGCGTAAGATTCGATCATTCGCCGATGAAACATCGGCTGAATCATGCGACGTTGGCGCCGCCAGCGCTCGCCCTCGCTGACCATGATGCCATCGCCTAAGAGGATCTTGACCCGGTCTAGGCCGATTCCCTTGATGTAGTTGCGGTGGCTGGTAACCAAGACGCGTTTAACGTCGGCGGGATTATTGATTACCCAGGTTTCGGACTTGCGGCCTGGCGCGTAGATCCTGAAGATGTCTCCGTATTGTGCGGCACAGTCTTCAAGCCGCGACAAGGAGTCCGGGGTTTCACCCACGTCAAAGGCCTCGGTGGCCAGTGGTGGGAGGGCGCCCGGGGCGGGCGCTAAGTTCATCTGGCCTTGCGGCCGTAGCGGGTTCGAATCGTCTTGCATACCGAGATTTTACATTACAGCGACATCCCCGAGCAGCCATGGCCACAGTTAGAGGCCTGTTTGTTGTCGAAAATTTCGCCGGCGAAGGCGGAATCGGTGAGTCGGCTGAGGCTGGCGGCTGACCGCAACGGCTCTTTATTGGGTTTGTTGCTGCTCTGGTCGGCGATGAAGGCGCTGTCCAGACCCATGGCTTGGGAGGCTCTGGAGTTCCCGTTCATGCAAAAGCCTCGACTGTCCACTCGAGAGGACTTCAGTATTAGCCACGGAGGCGGACGCGTAGCCTGTGCGGTGGTGCTGCACGGATCGGTGGGCTTGGACGTCGAGCCGGAAGGGCGCTTACTAGAGCCTGCGTTGCGCTTAATTGCCACTCAGGAGGAGCTCGCGCGGGTGGCGGCCGGTGGGGGCTCCGCCACACGCTTGGCCGTGGCTAAAGAAGCGGTGCTGAAAGCCGCTGGAGGTCGCTACACGCAGTTAAAGCAGGTGTCTTTAGGCACTGAGATGGGTTGTTTTGCAGAGGTGGGTTACTGGTTGCAGTACCCTGATCTAGGTGCCGGTTATGTGGCGGCGTTGGCTTTGAGTGAGTCATGCCCAGCCCTTCAACCCGTGTACTGGGAGCCAACGCAACTCCTGAAACGTTTTCTGGCAAGCGGCTAGAATGCCGCAAAAGCTAAAAGTAGGTTGTTCGTGAATCAGAATCGAGGTCGAGCACCGCGAAACACCATATACACCCAACAGACGTCTTCCACGCGAAAGCTGACGCGGGGCAGGCGGCTGCTGTATCGCTGCGCGGCGCCACTGGCTCGGGCCTTGGTGCGTTTTTGGTGGGGTAGCTGCCGGCTAGTAGCGGTGAGCGGCGCGGACTGGTTATCTAAAGCCTTAGCTGACGGACCCATAATTCCGGTCTACTGGCACGGGCAACAGTTATTTTGCGTCAAGCATTTATTAGGACAGCAAGCCCACGGCCTGCGTCTGGGATTTCTGATCAGCCCTTCGGTCGATGGCGAGCTGCCGGCCATGATCGCGGCTCAGTCCGGTGCGGCGGTGATCCGCGGCTCTGCGTCCAACACCGGCGCGCGGGCACTGCGTGACTATCTGCAAACGTTGAGCGAGGGCGTGTCACCGGGGATTACTCCGGATGGCCCGGCCGGACCGCGTGAGGAGTTTAAGCAGGGCGCTATTCTATTATCGCAGCTGTCTGGCCGGCCCATGTTGCCGATGGCTATGGCGGCCAGCCGTGGTTTTTATTTCCGCAGTTGGGATCGCTTTTTACTGCCTTATCCGGGCTCTAGGGTCGCGTTGGCTATTGGACCTGCCATCCTGATCCCTAAAAATGCCAGCAATGCCGAACGTGAGCAGTGGCAGATTCAAATGACCCAGACGCTGCTTGAGCTGGAAAATCAGGCACGTCTGAGTCTACGTAAAGCCTGAGCCTTAGTGATGATGGGCGTGTGCAACTTCACCAGCGCAGGCATGTTCGGTGTCGGTGCACGCATCAATTTCAATCTGAATAGTTGAGTGATGTATCGAAAAGTCTTCGATTAGCACGCGTTTGAGTTGCGCAAGCGCGTCTTGCACGTTCGCCGTGGCCCCGATGCGTGCGTGAGCCGTGAGCAAGGTATCGGCCGGTGTCAGTGACCAGGCGTGGACGTGATGCACATCGAGAATCTCCGGAGACGCTCCCTTGAGTCGCGATACCAGGCGGCCTAAATCCAGGCCGACCGGAACGCCTTCTTGGAGGACGTGAGCCGAATCGAGCAGTAGCCTCCAGGCGCCTCGCGCGATGAGCGCGGCGACAAACAAAGACAGCCAGGCATCAGCCGGCAACCAGCCGGTGTAGCGGATCACGACGGCTGAGGCCACGGCCGCCACCGAGCCGATCAAGTCGGACAGGACGTGCAGGTAGGCCGCACGAGTGTTCATGTCATGCTCGTGCGCCCCGTGCAGCAATGCTGCAGCACCAAGGTTGACCAAGACTCCAAGCATCGCCACGGCCGCGGCGATCGTGGTTTCGACCGGATGGGGCGTCATCATGCGGTTGACTGCCTCCACCACGATGCCGGCAACAATAATCAGCAGCAGCAGCGAGTTAACGAAGGCGGCCAATACCTGGACTCGGGCATACCCGAAAGACCGCGTGTCATTTCGCGGTCTAGCCGACAGGCGGTGTGCAAACCATGCCAGGGCCAGTGAGGCCGCATCCACAAACATGTGGCCAGCATCGGCCGTCAGCGTCAATGAACCTGACCAGAAACCCCCGAATCCCTCGGCAATCATGACGGCGACGATCAGCCAGAAGGCGACACCTAACTTGTTGCCGGTGCTTCCATGATGATGGTGGGAGTGACCGTGACTGTGCCCATGTCCGTGTCCGTGGTCATGGTTATGCCCGTGCCCATGGTCATGGTTGTGCGATGACGCCTGGGTCGTGGGAGGGGGGTGGTCGTGACTCATGCAGTTCGGGCCTGTAAGCGAGGAGACAGCACGCACTTTAGGGGGCTGTGCCCGGCTCTGCAATGGGGCATAAAGCCAAAGTCAATTTGCATGATGCCTAATAGATACAGTTAGTTAGCTTGCTTTCCTGAGAGCAAATAGTGATACTGCCTGTAAGTAGAAGATAAACCGAAGAGTGAGAACTGAGCATCAGTTCCAGATCCAATCGGTAATGAAGCGCGACACTGTCGTGTTTCATGGGGGACAAGCGGCGGCAATGGCTAGTTTGACTGGCGATAGCAACGATAATTTCACGGCCTCCGACATTCTCGCGCCGGATACGTGGTCGCGTCCGCGCTTTGGAGCTGCGGCCGGTTTAGATGTGGCCGCAATCAAAATTGCTGTTGATTTTCAATCCCTTACGCCAGGTAACTTTCGGCGCGTACTGACCGAGAATCTGGAAATCCTGCGCACAGAAACGGCTGTGGATTGTGCGTTTGTGGCGTTCTACGACCAGTCCAGCGAATTTATTGAATGCATCGAGAGCGCTCAGGTGCCGTTTTGTCAGTGCCACCCTGACGAATTTCGGGCTATGCCGCTAACCGAACTTCCCGGTCTGGCCGAACGATTGGGTCACAGCCGAATCTTAGAATTGCGTAACGTCGCGCAAGCGCGACCCGAGTTCGCGGCAATTGCTGCGTTTTTTGCTGCGCGCGGTGTCAGTGGTGCACTTTTGGTGGGTATCAGTGTTCGCGGACGCCCTAAAGGATTTTTAGCCTTAGTGACCGCCAGGCCCTCCAGCGGCTTTGATGTGCATTCCCATCTGACGATGAAGTTGATTGGGGCAAGTCTAAGCGCGGGTCTAGAGCGCTTGTCATTAGAGCGTGATCTGGCGCACTTAAAAGAGCGGGAGTCGCTAGCCTTAAGTTGCGCCAATGACGGTCTCTGGGATTACGATGCGATAACCAATCAGACTTGGTTCTCACCGCGCTGGCGGGAAATGCTGGGCTATGACGCGGAGTCTCTTGAGGGTGGTATCGACTGGAATAAGTTGGTGCACCCGGATGACCGCGGTCGTGTCTCGCAAATGATTCGCGATCATGTGGCGGGTAAGAGCGAATTATTTGAGAGCACTCATCGTATGCTGCGCCGAGACGGTGAATGGCTGTGGGTGGTTAGTCGCGCTCGGGCATTTTTGGATGAAAATGGCCGCTTACGACGGTTGACGGGTGTCGAACACGACATTACGGAGCGCAAGCTTTACGAGGAAGCACTCTTTCGTGAAAAAGAAAGCGCGCAGATCACTTTGCGCGCTATCGGTGATGCGGTCATAACCACGGATCAACAGTCACGCATTGAATATCTCAACCCGGTCGCGGAAGAGTTGACAGGATGGCGAGTTGAGGATGCGATGGGTCGCCCCATCGGTGAAGTATTTAAGGCTTTTCACGAAGAAACCTGCGAGCCGTTAGAAAATCCGCTCCAACAGGCGATAAAGCGTGAGCGTGCGATCAAGTCGTCACGCCCGACCTTGCTGATTCGCCGTGACGGTAATGAGCTGTACGTGCAAAGCACTGCCTCACCTATTCAAGATGGCAGCGCGGTAGTGACCGGTGGTGTTCTGGTATTCCACGATGTCACCGAGTCACGCGAACTCAACCGTCGGCTTTCCTATCATGCCAGTCATGACATTCTCACGGGCCTTATTAACCGTAGTGATTTTGAACTGAGGCTTGAGCGTGCAATCAAAAGCAGCGCATCCAACGAGATGGCCTATGTCATCTGCTATATCGATATCGATCAATTCAAGATCATCAATGATAGTTGCGGCCACGCGGCGGGTGATGCCGTTCTCAGTCAGGTCGGTGCTTTATTAAAATCAAAAGTGCGGTGGCGTGACAGTCTTTCACGCTTAGGTGGTGATGAGTTCGCCATCCTTTTGGAAGGCTGTGCCTTAGAAGAGGGCTTGCGTACCGCTGAGGTATTACGTGAGGCGGTAAATAGTTTCCGTTTCTCTTGGGAAGACCGCAGTTTCCGCCTCACCGCATCTCTTGGTGTCGTGCCAATTAATCCTCAAACAGAGGATGTGGCTTCGTTAATGTCGGCTGCTGAGAGTGCCTGCCAGGCCGCTAAAGAGGCGGGTCGCAATCGCGTTCATTCTTTTGAAGAGAATGACATTGACTTGATGCGCAGGCGACGGGAAATGCAGTGGGCATCGCGAATCAATGCGGCCTTGGAAGAGGGCAGGTTCGATCTTTACCGACAAATTATTTGTCCCTTGCAGGCCGAGGAGCAGGGACTGCACTATGAGATCTTGCTGCGAATGCGCGATGAAGCCGGAAAAATCATATCCCCCGAGAGCTTTATTGCCGCCGCTGAGCGCTACGGTCTGATGCCTGCTATTGATCGCTGGGTTATTCAAAATACGTTCCGTTGGTTGGTATCTTGTGCAGACGAGCGACAAAAGCTGGCGCTGTGTGCCATCAACCTGTCAGGGCAAAGCTTAGGGGATGATAAGTTCCTGCCGTACGTTATCGAGGAATTCCATAGCAGTGGCCTGGATGCCTCGAAGATCTGTTTCGAGATAACAGAAACGGCTGCTATTAAGAGTTTTAGTCAGGCAAGCCGCTTTATTCGCGCCTTGAAGGAATTGGGCTGCAAGTTCTCATTAGACGACTTCGGTACCGGCATGTCGTCGTTTGGTTACTTGAAGCACTTTCCGGTTGATTACTTAAAGATTGACGGAAGCTTCGTTAAAGAAATCATGAAGGATCCAATTGATCGTGAGATGGTGCGATCGATTAATGAGATCGGCCATCTGACCGGTAAGCGCACCATCGCTGAGTTTGCCGAGAATGACGAAATCATAGCCATGCTGAAAGTCTTAGGCGTGGACTATGCGCAGGGTTATGCCGTGTCTATGCCGGCGAGCGTGATGAGTCCTGCGGTTGTGCGGGTGACGGGCGCGCGCTAGGCTTGTTAGCAGGCGCATCAGCAGGGGCTGGTAATGCGGTGTTGCGGGCCGGGGTTACACCAAAAAAAGCCGCATGGATAAGTCGATAGCCTGCACGTTCTTCGTTAAAGAGCCGGCTGAAATATAATCTACGCCGGTTTCGGCGATGCTTTTGAGTGTGTCCAGCGTAACGCCACCGGATGCTTCCAACTTGAGTGGGTGACTTCGGTTTCGGTTACGTCGAACCGCTTCTTTCATTTCGGACAGTGAGAACTCATCGAGCAAGACGCTATCGGCATTGGCGGCAAAGACTTCTTCCAGTTCATCCAGCGTCTCCACCTCGACTTCAACTAACACGTGGTTTGATTGCTGTCGTGAGGCGGCTACCGCAGCGGCGATCGAGCCTGCGGCCGCGATATGGTTTTCTTTGATGAGAATGGCATCGTACAGGCCTATTCGATGATTCGTCCCGCCGCCGACTTTGACAGCGTATTTTTGTGCCAGCCGTAACCCAGGCACTGTCTTTCGCGTGTCTAAAATTTTACAGGCAGTGCCTTCTAGTTGGGCCACGTAACGTTGCGTAAGCGTCGCGGTGCCTGACAAAGTTTGCAGAAAATTGAGTGCGGTGCGTTCCCCAGAAAGGATGTCACGGGCGGGTCCACAGACCTCGAATAACAGACTATCAGCCGCAACGACAGCTCCCTCGTGAACTGCCCAGTTCACCACGATGGCAGGGTTCAACGCGGCAAATACCGCATCAACCCAGGGCTTGCCACAGATGACGGCGCGTTCACGAGTAATGACTCGGGCGTGGGCTTTAGCACTGGCCGGCACGAGAGCGGCGGTTAAGTCGCCTGTCCCTATGTCTTCGGCTAAGGCTCGTGCAACATCATCGGCTACACAGGCTGGCGCCGTAAATGACATGGGAAGACTCACAGCCAGAGGCTCGCTTAGAGATTAAAGGTAGAGGCTTGCCAAAGATGCGGTCGTTGACCGCACCTTTGGCCGCTCAACGGCTTTAGAACGGTAAGCCGTGGCTCTGTGCACCCATGAACATCAGCATAGGTACCGACAGGATGAAGTTGATGCGCGAAGCCATCAGTGCCGTCTTACGTGCGGCAGCCTTCTCTTCGTCCGTGGCAGGAACCATGCCCAGAATCTTCTGTTGGTTCGGCCAGATCAGCACCCACACGTTGAATAGCATGATGGTGCCTAGCCAGATACCCACACCGATCGTGCGAGTACCGCCCTGCAAGGTAAATGCGTTAATTGCGCCATCGACCCCGTAGAAAGCCACCAGGTAATAGGCGCCGGTCACCCAGGTGGCGGCTGCCGCCCAGCGAAACCACAGCAATGCCCGTGGTGCGATGTACTTGGCCACGCCGGCGCCGCCCGGACCGCCCTTATCGGCTGCGGCGGCCGCTAATCCGGGAACCTGCACGACGTTGAAATAGTAGAGCAGGCCGATCCACATCACGCCGACCACGATGTGCAGCCAACGACCGATGTGAGCGAGATCTACATGCAGGCCCGTGCCACTCATTGAAGATACGACGACGCTAAGCACGACGGCGAGCACGAAGCCCGTGGTAATCGCGCCTTTGACGGTATTAATCGGATGCATGAAATTTCCTCGGTTGTCTTAAAAAGGGTCGATGAACGTGCGCGCAGTCAGGATCTGACACCTTTAAGGTGCAAGTGCACTGGACGGCCTAAATTGGTGGCTGTTGCCTTGAAGAATAGGCGGGCAGGCACCATAATTTCAAGCACTTGTAGTTTACACCATCGCGCTGGTTCCTGTTGGCAGCTGCGATGGGCCACGCGACCTGCTGTGCCTGTGTAAGACTGGTGCCTGTGTAAAACTGAGATTCCTTGATGAGGCGGCTCGCAGACCGGTTTGCGTGCCTCTGGTTGAGAAGTCCAGGCCGTGGTTGATCGCCGCCTTTGGCACGTGCGGTTAGGCTTGATGCCATCGCAGCCTGCGTTGTCCCCGGGGCAAGGCGCTGGCGTAAGTCGATGGGGTTTAGCGACTTTTTAGCTCTTATTTTTTTAAGTTTAAGGACGATTGCACATGAGCCAGACAGACACAATTGAACGTATCAAAACCCATTTGGCAGCCGCACCGGTTGTGCTGTTTATGAAGGGTACCCCCGACTTCCCACAGTGCGGTTTTTCCGCACAAACCGTGGCAGCGCTCAAGCAATGCGGGGCTCAGTTCGCCCACATCAATATTTTTGAGGATCCCGAGCTGCGCGAAGCCATCAAAGGCTATTCGAACTGGCCGACCTTCCCGCAGTTGTACGTCAACGGCGAATTAATCGGCGGTTGCGATATTGCTCTGCAGATGTTCCACAGCGGCGAACTAAAGACCTTGTTGGGTGAAGTCGGAGCCGTTGGCTAAACTTTTCAGGCCCAAGCCGCTTTAACTCTCCTCATCCTCCATGGGTGTGGGTTCAACCATGGGGTTAAGCGGCTCGGCGGGTAAGCTGCCTAGGTTGCGCAGCCGTTTTGAGCCGGCGTTAAAAATCGGCTGAAACTGGTTGCAGATGCTGCAAAACAGATCCGCGGTACGCTCCGCATCGTAGGCGGCGGAATGGGCATTACTTTGATCCCATTCCAGCCCGGCCGCGAGTACGGCTCGAGATAAAACGGTCTGACCGAGTGCAACGCCGGCTAGTGTCGCGGTATCAAAACAACTAAAGGGATGAAACGGGTTACGTTTTATCCCGGTGCGCGCGATCGCCGCGTTGAGAAAGCCTAAGTCAAAAGACGCGTTGTGCCCTACCAAGACGGCGCGCGTGCAACCGGTTTCTTTAATCGACGTGCGGATTTCCTTAAAGATCCTGCCCAGCGCATCCTTCTCCGGCAAGGCCGGGCGTAAGGGGTGAAACGGGTCAATGCCGTTAATCGCTAAGGACGCCGGATCCAGGCGCGCGCCTGGAAAAGGTTGCACGTGATAGCGCAAGGTTTCACCTCGCTGCAGCATGCCATCCGGATCCAGATGCAGGATGACCGCCGCAATCTCCAGTAATCCATCGGTGGCGCTGATGAATCCGCCCGTTTCGCAGTCAATCACCACCGGCAAAAATCCCCGGAAGCGATCTTTGATCAATTGCAGTTCACCGTTCAAACCGTCTCTCCTACCGAAGTCACGCGCCAGGCTAATGTTTCACCGGCACGAAATGGCACTAGGGGTTGAGTGCCTAATGAGTAATGCTCGGGTACGATCCAATCTTCTTGGGTCAACGTCACGGTGCCGGTGTTTCGCGGCAGGCCGTAATAGTCGGCACCAAAATGACTGGCAAATCCTTCCAGTCGATCCAGACGCCCTACGCTGGCAAAGGCCTCGGCGTACAACGGTAGAGCGGCATGCGCACTGTACACGCCAGCGCAACCGCAAGCGGACTCCTTAGCAGACTGGGCATGAGGAGCACTGTCTGTACCCAGAAAAAACTGCGGGCTGCCGCTAGTGGCCGCGGCTAACAACGCTTGACGATGGCTCTCACGCTTCAAAATCGGCAGGCAGTACAGGTGCGGGCGGATACCACGATCAAACATGGCGCTTCGACTGAGTAGCAAGTGCTGCGGGGTTAATGTGGCAGCTAACTGCGGATGATCTTGGACAAACTGCACCGCCTCACGGGTTGTGGCGTGCTCGAACACAATTCGCAGGCTGGGGAATCGACGCACGATGTCGCTTAAAACCGTGTCGATAAAAACGGCTTCCCGGTCAAACGGGTCCACGCTGGAATCGGTGACCTCGCCGTGAACCTGCAGAGTCATGCCGACTTCTTCCATCCGCGCCAGCACTTTCATGTCTGCGTTGAGACGACGCACGCCCGCGTCTGAATTGTAAGTCGCACCCGCGGGGTAGTACTTCACGCCAAAGACAACGTCTGATGCTTTTGCGCGGTTGATCTCATCGGGCTCGGTGCTGTCGGTCAGATAGATCGTCATCAGTGGTTGGAACTGGCTGCCGGCGGGCAGGGCGGCCAGAATTCGTGAGCGATATTGGATGGCCTCCTGAGTGGTTCTTACCGGCGGTTTCAGGTTGGGCATGACCATGGCTCGGGCAAAGCCTGCAGCGGTATGCGCCACAACGTGCCTTAACGCCTCACCATCGCGCAGGTGAACGTGCCAATCATCCGGAGTCGCTAGCGTTAACATTATAAAGACTCCCCGCCACGTAGAGCGGTGTGATCATCCAGCAATAAGGTCGTGCAGTAGCGCACGCCAAAGCCGGTAATTTCATGAGGGGCGTGCGCGAGTCCGCCCTTGCGTGTTGCGCTGGACAGATCCAGATGCGCCCACGGGATCGTGTCTGGTACGAAGTGATTGAGAAAGCGCGCGGCGTAGATATGATCGCCCTTGCCGTGAATCAAACACTGCGTCACATCGGCGACAGGACTGTCTAAGTCCTCATCAAAGTCTGTAGGGCTAGGGAAGACATGTACCCGTTCACCGCTACGGTGTCCGGCTCGTTCTAGCGTGTCGCGCAGCGCCGGCCGATTAGTAAATAACCCCGACATTCGCTCGGTGAGCGCACTGACGCAGGCGCCGGTCAGCGTCGCGAAGTCGATGATAGCCGCGGGTTGGGCGCGTGCGGCCAGGGCTAGGGTATCCGCCAGCACCATGCGGCCCTCGGCATCGGTATGCGCTACTTGTATAGTCACGCCATTGCTGGCGGTGACGACCTCTGACTGCAGATAGGACCGCGCACTGATGCGGTTTTCAGACAAGGCGAGCCACAGGGTCACCGGGTGCTCGTATTGCAGCTCGGTCAGTGCCGTGAGCACACCCAGTGCCACGGCACTGCCTGCCATATCGGTGTGCATGTCCTGCATGGATCCGGCCGACTTCAGGTTTGAACCCCCGGTATCGAAACAGATGCCTTTGCCAACCAGAGCGATGGGTTTTTGCCTCGCCCCTTTACGCTTGGGTTTGTACTGGACTTCTACAATGGCCGCATCGCGGGTATCTGAGCCGCGGCAGACCGCTAAAAACGCGCCGGCGCCTAACTTGGCCAGGTCCGCCTCCGAATAAACCTTGACCTTCCAACCGTGCTCGGCGGCCAGTTTCTGGATTCGTTTGGTGTAACTTTTAGGTGTTAGGGCATTGGCTGGCAGCGCGGTAAGAAAGCGGGCCAAGTGGGCGCCGGATTCCATGGCTGCGACCCGAGTTATCAGGCTGCCGGCGGCAAATACCCGAACTTCAGTGGGGACCCATGCAGGACTTGGCTTGGATTTGGCGCTGGGCTGGCTTTCGGTGGCAGCCAGTACGGCGGCCAGCAACGCGCCACAGTCTTGGCTACCGTTAGGACCCGCCCACAAGCCCAGATGGGTCGGGCTGAGCTGGCCGGCCCGTTTTACCAGACGGGCGGCTAGCGTCAGGCGCTGAAATTCGCTGGCGTTTTCGGGCAAAAGTCCGACGATGATTCTGAGTTGGGATTCAAAATCAGCGGTTGCCTCGAAGATATCGCCGACTTTGCGATCTGTGGCCAGAAAATTGCGCCCAGTTGCCGCAAACTCAGGCATCGTTTTAAGCAGGCGCGATGCGTCAGCTTGCGCCACCATGACCAGCAGAACGTCAAGGCCTTTCAGCAATTTTGCCGTCAGCTTATCGGGGTGTTGTGTCAGCAGATCTTTGCGCGCCGTTGGAAGAAATAACATGTCTTGTTGCCTTGACCCACTTTTACTAATTCCCGATGATAACCGCTTCGCGACGGGTCGGCAGATGTCCTGTCCTACTCGCAGCCAAGTTCGATTCTTTTTTCTGGCCTTCGACCCGCACCGGGCGGCTTTCGAAAGCCTTCAGCGTGAGCACAGTTAAGCATGAGCGAAATGCCAAAGATTGAGGATCTGGATCCCTTAGAAAGCCAGGAATGGCTGGAATCGATAGATTCGGTGCTGAAAGCACACGGGCCGGAGCGTGCTCATTACTTGCTGGACCGGATGATCGACCATGCGCGCCGATCCGGGGCTTATCTGCCGTTCAAACCCAATACGGCCTACGTGAACAGCATTGGCGTTGCCCAGGAAAAGCCGTATCCCGGTGACCGGGCTTTGGAGCGTCGACTGGAGGCTTACATCCGCTGGAATGCTCTGGCGATGGTTGTTGCTGCCAATCGCGAGAGTTCGGAGTACGGCGGGCATTTAGCGACTTACGCCTCCTCAGCCACCTTGTACGAGGTGGGGTTCAATCATTTCTGGCGTGCGGCTTCAAATGACCATCCGGGCGACTTAGTGTTTATTCAGGGGCACTCCAGCCCCGGTATTTACGCGCGCGCCTACCTGGAAGGCCGGCTGACCGAAGAACAGCTGCAGAATTTCCGACGCGAAGTCGGCGGCAAAGGCCTTTCGTCGTATCCCCACCCGTGGTTGATGCCCAATTTTTGGCAATTCCCCACCGTATCGATGGGTCTGGGGCCGATGATGGCGATCTATCAGGCCCGCTTCACGCGCTACATGGAGCATCGTGGGCTGGTCGCACCGTCGGATCGCAAGATCTGGGCTTTCCTGGGCGATGGTGAGATGGACGAGCCTGAGTCGATGGGCGCGATCACAATGCCCGTGCGCGAGAAACTCGACAACCTGGTGTTTGTCGTCAACTGTAACTTGCAGCGTCTGGACGGTCCGGTGCGAGGCAACGGAAAGATTGTGCAGGAACTCGAGGCAGCCTTCTTAGGGGCTGGCTGGAACGTGATCAAAGTCCTGTGGGGCTCACGTTGGGATCCGCTTTTGGCCCGCGATTCAGCCGGTCTGTTGCGTAAGCGCATGGAAGAGGCGGTGGATGGCGAGTATCAGAACTTCAAAGCCAAGGGTGGCGCCTACACCCGCGAGCACTTTTTCGGCGCGTATCCTGAACTGAAGGCGATGGTAGCCAACATGTCGGATGAGGAAATCTGGGCGCTGAACCGCGGTGGCCATGATTCGGCCAAGGTGTGGAACGCTTATGCGCAAGCTATGGCCACCACCGGTAAGCCCACCGTCATTCTGGCTAAGACGGTTAAAGGTTTTGGTTTGGGTAAGTCGGGTGAAGGACAAAATGCCGCGCATCAGCAGAAGAAACTTGATGACGAGGCGCTGCGTGTTTTCCGCGACCGTTTCAATATTCCCGTAACGGATGCGGAAATTGGCGGTCTACCTTTCCGGCGCCCGGATAGCGAAAGCGCCGAGTCCCGTTATTTGCATGAAAAACGAAAAACGCTAGGCGGCTATTTGCCTCGCCGAGAACCGTCCACGACATCGTTGCACGTGCCGCCGTTATCGGCACTGTCCGCACTTTTAGAATCGTCGGGCGAGCGTGAAATCTCAACCACCATGGCCTTTGTACGCTTGCTGGGTGTGTTGTTAAAAGATAAGGACATCGGGCCGCATATTGTGCCTATCGTTCCCGATGAGGCGCGGACCTTTGGTATGGAAGGGTTGTTCCGCCAGATCGGCATCTACTCCTCGGCCGGTCAGTTGTACACGCCGCAGGATGCTGATCAGTTGCTCTACTACCGCGAGGACAAGAAAGGGCAAATTATAGAAGAGGGAATTAACGAGGGCGGTGCCATGAGTTCGTGGATTGCCGCGGGTACGGCTTATGCCAACCACGGTATTCCCATGATTCCGTTTTACATCTACTACTCCATGTTTGGTTTCCAGCGAGTCGGTGATTTTATGTGGGCTGCTGGCGACATGCGTGCGCGCGGCTTCTTACTTGGCGGAACCGCCGGTCGCACGACGCTGGCCGGCGAGGGCTTGCAGCATCAAGACGGGCATAGTCATCTTGCCATGAGCATGATTCCTAATTGCGTGGCCTACGATCCGTGCTTTGCCTACGAGCTTGCGGTGATCGTGCATGATGGGTTGCGGCGTATGTACCAAGATCAGGAAAGTATTTATTACTACCTGACCGTGATGAATGAAAATTACGTGCAGCCAGCGCTGATCCCAGGGTCTGAGCAGGGTATTTTAAAGGGCATCTACCGTTACTCACAAAATACCGGCGGGTTATTGCGTGCCACGTTGCTCGGGTCTGGCACGATTCTTCGTGAGGTAATCAAAGCTGCTGAGGTGCTTAGCGCAGACTACAGCGTCAGCGCTGACGTTTATAGCGTAACCAGTTTCTCGGAGTTACGACGCGAAGCGCTGGATACGGAACGTGCGAATTTGATGCACCCGGAGGACGCTCCGCGGCAGTCTTATGTGGCGGGTGTGCTTGAAGACTGCGCCGGCCCGTTCATTGCGGCTACCGACTACATGAAACTGGTTCCCGATCAGATTCGTGAATGGGTACCTGGTCGCTACGTGGCGCTGGGCACGGATGGATTTGGTCGCTCGGACTCACGCGCTCAACTGCGACACCACTTCGAAGTTGATCACCGCTATATCGTTGTCGCCACGCTCAAAGCCCTGGCTGACGATGGTGAGTTAGATCGCGCGACAGTGGCTCAGGCAATGCAGAAGCTTGGCATCGATCCGGCTAAACCGAATCCAGCGACGGTCTAAACTATGACAAATCGAATTCCGGTTACGGTACCTGATCTGGGCGACTTCAACGATGTTGAAGTCATTGACGTCTTGGTGAAAGTGGGCGATTCGGTACAGGCCGACACCTCGCTCATTACTTTAGAGACCGAGAAGGCCACGATGGATGTTCCAGCGCCTATCGCTGGGGTGGTAACGGCTTTGGCCGTGGCAAAGGGCGACCGCATTTCTACTGGATCGTTAGTGCTGCTGCTGGAGGTTGCCGGCAGCTCAAGCCCGCCTGAGCCTGCGGTGACTGCACCGCCTGAGGCACCCGCTGCCACAGCGCCGGCGATGCATGAGCCGGTGTCGACTGCCCCACCACAGGCGGCTACCCACGGCGTGGCCGGCCAGGCGAGCGTGGATGTGCACGTTCCTGACTTAGGAGATTTCAAGGACGTTGCCATCATCGATATCCCGGTGCACGTGGGTGACCACGTCGAAGTGGATAGCACGCTGCTGACGCTAGAATCTGAAAAAGCGGCCATGGATGTGCCTTCACCGGTGGCGGGCCGTATCGTGGCTTTGCACGTGAGTGCGGGCGGTCGTGTCGCAAGCGGTACGCTGGTGGCAACCATAGAGGCTGCGTCCGCACCGCGTGTATCGTCAACGGCCGAACCTGCGACGCCTGCCATGCCGCCGGCAGCGCCACCCGCAGCCATTGACCGCAGTGCGCCGGTAACGGCCGCTGCGCCTGTCAACTCTGCGGCAGCTCAGATGCCTGCACCGGCGTCTGTTGCCGCGCCAGCAAATCCGGTAGCTGAGTCAGTTGGGTTCGCACGCGCCTATGCCGGCCCCAGCGTGCGCCGTCTGGCCCGTGAATTAGGGGTTGATCTGGGCCGGGTTAACGGCACGGGTTTAAAAAGCCGAATCACTCACGAGGACGTTAAGGCCTACGTGAAAAAACTGCTGAGCCAAGGTCCGGCGGTGGCGGCAACGGCGGTGGGTGCAGCCCTACCGCGCGTGCCTACGGTGGACTTCACCAAGTTCGGGCCGGTTGAAACCGTGCCGCTGGGTCGCATTCAACGCATCAGTGGGCAACGCTTGCATGCCAGCTGGGTGAATCTGCCGCACGTTACTCAGTTTGATGTTGCTGATATCACGTTGCTTGAAGAAACGCGTAACCGCCTGAAATCCTCAGCCCAAAGTCGGGGAGTGAAGCTCACGCCCTTAGCGTTTGTGTTGCGTGCGCTGGCCAAGTCGCTTGCGGCTTTCCCGAGGTTTTGTGCCTCACTGGATGCCAGCGGTGAAAACCTGGTCGTTAAAAAGTACATGCACATTGGCTTTGCTGCAGACACGCCGCAAGGACTCATGGTGCCTGTCATTCGTGATGTAGATCGTAAAGACGTCTACGAGATCGCCGCGGATTTGGCCAGCCTTTCAGAGAAGGCGCGCGACGGCAAACTCAGTGGCGCGGAAATGACGGGTGGATGTTTCACCGTCTCAAGCTTAGGCGGTATCGGCGGAACCTACTTCACGCCGATCATCAACGCACCCGAGGTCGCTATCTTGGGTCTGTCCCGTTCGGCTATGCAGCCGGTTTGGAAAGACAATGCGTTTGTGCCACGACTGATGTTGCCGCTGTCGCTATCCTACGATCATCGGGTGATTGATGGTGCCGATGGCGCACGCTTTACCACCCATCTGGCGCAGATGCTGCAGGACGTACCGGGTCTGCTTGAGGCCGTCCCATGAGCGATCTGAGTGAAATCCGTGTGCCGGCGCTGGGAGATTTTCAAGACGTTCCGGTGATCGAGATTTTGGTGCGGGTTGGCGACGAGGTGCACGTCGAGCAATCCTTGCTGACACTGGAAAGCGATAAGGCCACCCTCGACGTACCGAGTCCATCGGCCGGTGTAGTGCGCGAGATCCTCGTGAGCGTTGGCGATCGCGTCAATGAAGGCACGTTGATCGCAAGGCTGGAGATCGGTGGGTCGACGTTAGTCGATCTTGGCGAGCAGACCTTGAACATCAAGCCACCGGCGACTCCCACCGGGGTGGCCAGCGTCACAGCACCTGTCAATGATCCTAGTGACACCCAGCGTTTAAGGACGTTGTCTGCAGCGTCACCGGCAGATCGCAAACGATATGGCCTGGTGGTGCTGGGTGCCGGTCCTGGTGGATATACCGCGGCGTTTCGTGCAGCGGATTTGGGAATGAACGTAGCCTTAATTGAACGCGGCCCGACCTTAGGCGGTGTCTGCTTAAATGTCGGTTGCATACCGTCTAAGGCACTACTTCATACCGCTAAGGTGATTGAGGATGCGGCCGCTATGGCCGATGTTGGCGTACGTTTCGAGCCGCCTTCGATTGATCTGGGGGCCTTGCGGGCCTGGAAGAATAAGGTCGTGGGCAAATTAACCACCGGGCTTGCCGGTTTAGCCCGGGCGCGCCATGTCGAAGTGATACGTGGTGAAGCCACCTTCAGTGGTAGTCATCAGTTAACGGTGATGGGCGATAGCGGGGCGATGCAGATTGAATTTGATCAATGCATTATCGCGGCGGGCTCCGAGCCGATCGTATTACCGAATTTGCCGGTAGACCCGCGCATCATGGATTCAACCGGTGCGCTGGAATTGCGCGAGATTCCACCACGCCTGCTGGTGATTGGTGGTGGCATCATTGGACTGGAAATGGCCACGGTGTATGCCGGATTAGGCTCACGAGTCACGGTCGTTGAATTAGGCTCAGGGCTCATGCCCGGATGTGACCGCGATCTGGTCAAGCCCCTGGAAAAGCGCTTGTCCTCGCAGCTGGAAACCATACTGCTGAACACGAAGGTATCGGCCATCACCGCCACGCCTATGGGTCTGATTGTGCGTTTTGAGGGCGACAGAGCACCTAAAGAGGAGCGTTACGATCGCGTGTTAGTCGCGGTAGGCCGGCGCCCTAACGGTGCGGCTCTGGGCGCACAGGCGGCGGGCGTTCATGTGAGTGATCGCGGCTTTATTGCCGTGGATCATCAGATGCGCACGAACGTGGCGCATATTTTTGCGATCGGTGATGTGGTGGGGCAGCCTATGCTGGCCCATAAGGCCAGCCACGAAGGCAAGCTGGCTGCTGAAGTGGCATCCGGTTTGAAGCGGGCCAATGACGCGCGAGTCATCCCATCGGTGGCCTATACCGATCCTGAGGTGGCTTGGGTCGGACTGACTGAAACTGAGGCTAAGGCACAAGGTATTGCTGTGGGTAAGGGCGTGTTCCCTTGGGCGGCCTCCGGGCGTGCGTTAGCGTTAGGTCGCGAGGAAGGCTTTACCAAGTTGCTGTTTGATCCGCAGACGCACCGACTGCTGGGCGCCGGGATAGTCGGCACCAGTGCCGGTGATTTAATTAGCGAGTTGTGCCTGGCAATAGAGATGGGCGCAGATGCTGCGGATATTGGTTTGACCATCCATCCGCATCCGACCTTGTCTGAGACGGTTGCCTTTGCCGCAGAGGCCTTCGAAGGCACACTGACCGATCTGTATATCCCCAAGAAAAGCTAAGGTGGGCTTTCCCCTCACATCGGGCTATGGCCGATGTGAGGTTAATGCCCCGGCTCTGGCGCAGCCGTAGTTTCCTGCTGCAAAGGTATGTTTAAGATAACGGTCAGCCCAGGGTCGTTATCGGCAAAGCGCAGCTCGGCTTGGTGTAAACGTGCCACGGCGGCCACCAGCGATAGGCCTAACCCGGAGCCCGGCAAACCCGATGCGCCGGGTAGGCGTCGAAAGCGATGCAGGGCTAACTCGCGACTCTCCTCGGGAATGCCCGGTCCACCATCGTGGACTTCCAAACGGGCCTGCTGATCGACCTGAGTTAGTTGCAGCTGTACGGGTTGGTCAAGTCCGTACTTCAAGGCATTGTCGATGAGATTAGCCACGGCCTGGGCTAGCAACTGGCGATGCCCGCGCACCAGCAGATGGGGCGCGATAGATGCGCTCAATCGGCCCGGTGCTGTGGGCTCATAAAGTTCATAGAGATCTTGAACCACACTGGAGAAATCCACGGACTCCAAGGGCGCCGTGCCCGACTCTGCTAAAGCGATGCGCAGCAAACCCTGCAAGGTGGCACCTAAGCGGTCGATTTCGGTAAGAACCTGCGTTTGTGCCTGAGTCTGCGCCTCGGTGGTCAGCAGCCGCGCGGTATCCTGGGCTGCACCACGAATTCGATTAAGGTGGCCGCGTAAATCATGCGCGGTAGAGTCAATCACCGCTCTTAAGGTCGCCGTTAGCGTATCAACGCGCTCTAAAAGTTCGTTGAACCGCCCAATCAAGCCATCTATCTCATCGCCACTACCGGTGGTGGGTAACCGCTCGCCCGGCGCACCCGAGGCGATGCGCGCGGCATTAGCCGAGATCGCTGCCGCCGTGCGTGATATCCGTCGACTTAACCAGAAGCCACCGATAAGACCGAACACTAGCGTCGCCGCTATGGCCCAGCCCAGACTCTGGAGCATGACGTGTCTAAAGGTCTGTCTATCTTGAACGTCACGACCTACCAGTAAATGAAAGCCGTTCGATAGATCGGTAATTTTCGCGCGTATACGTCGGCCAATATTTTCATCGTGTCTGGAGGTAGTGACCTCGAATTCGATCCAGCCATTCGACGACTTTTTGGCATCGGGCATGGCAACTACGTTGCCAGCTAAAAAATCGCCGCTGGGCCCGCGCAGTTCATACACGCCGCCTCGAACCCAAGGGTCGTCAGCCCGTTGCACAATCAGGTTGACGAAGGAATCCAGGTCATTTTTTTGGAAGTCTTCGGCTAAACCCTGTGCCTCAGCGCCAATTAATTGCTCCGTTCCCCGCTCAATGATCCGTGATGTCAGCACATAGGCCGTACCCAGCACAGCGACCATCGATGCTGCCAACACCAGCGTGTAGAGCAGCGCTAATCGTGCAATAGAGGAGCGCGCAAGGCTGACGCGATTCATTAAGGGTCTTCGGAAATCGTATAACCGGCGCCGCGCACCGTATGCAGCAAGGGTTTCTCAAAGCCCTTATCAATGGCCTGCCTTAATCGGCTGATGTGTACATCGATAACGTTCGTCTTAGGATCAAAGTGATAGTCCCATACGCCTTCCAGAATCATGGTGCGGGTCACGACCTGATGAGCATGACGCATTAAAAATTCCAGCAACTGAAACTCACGTGCTGTGAGCTCAATTTTTCGTCCCGCGCGGGATACGCGTCGGTTGCGCGTGTCTAGCTCCAGATCAGCGATGACGACTCTGCTACTGGGTGCAACTTCACCGTGACGGCGTGCCAGTGCTTCCAGGCGAGCGGTGAGTTCTTCTAGGTGGTAGGGCTTGGTCAGGTAGTCATCACCACCAGCTCGTAGTCCTTGAATACGCTCATCAACCTCATCCAGCGCCGATAGAATCAGGACCGGCACGCTAGCGCCATCGGCGCGCAAGCGTTTGACGATTTCTAAGCCGTCGAGTTTAGGCAGCATACGATCCAGCACAATGGCATCAAAGCCACCGGCCATCGCCAGCGTCAAACCGGCCTCGCCGTCGTAGGCGTGTGTAATTACATGGCCTAGGTCAGTCAGGCCCCGGGCCAGATACTCCGCGGCGCGGCGATCGTCTTCGACGAGTAGGATTTTCATGGTGCATCCTCAACAGTGGGCTGATGCCTTAGACATCATCTAACGGTTAGGCACCGTCTAGGATCAATCTTAACGACTCTTAACCCTTCCGGTGGAGTCTCGCGCTCACCACCACGCTTACATCACGCACAGAATTGGGTGTTCTCAAGCTCGGCGGCTGGTTTTAGCCTTCTTAGAAGCAGGCTTAGCCGCCGCGCGTGGAGTCTGGGCCAGTTTCAACGGTACGCTCTGGGGATCTTTGGTTTTAGATCGCCACGCGCACACCTCACGCACCGGGCAGCGCCAGCACTCGGGACTGCGGGCTTTGCACAGGTAACGGCCGTGTAGGATCAACCAGTGATGGGCATCTTGGGCAAACTCAGCAGGGATGACTTTAACAAGCCGATCCTCTACGGCCCGTACGGTTTTACCTGCCGCCAAGCCGGTTCTATTGGCTACTCGAAACAGGTGTGTATCCACCGCGATGACCGGCACTCCGTAGGCGGTATTTAAGACGACATTGGCTGTCTTTCGCCCCACACCGGGTAAAGCTTCGAGCTCTACGCGCGTGCGGGGTATCTCACCGCCGTACTGTTCGTCGATGATCGTGACGGTGCTGATAATGTTTTTAGCCTTGGCATTGAATAGGCCAATGGTCTGTATGTAGGGAATTAAACCCGCTAAGCCCAGTGCCCGAATCCTTTTTGCCGTGTTAGCTACTTTAAACAAGGGGCCCGTTGCCCGGTTGACGGCTTTGTCGGTGGACTGAGCTGAGAGAATCACCGCTATCAAAAGCTCGAAGGGCGAGGAGTATTCCAGCTCCGTGGTCGGGTTGGGATTTAAGGCTCGCAGCCGCGTAAAAAATTCAATGACGTTCTCGCGCTTCATAGGGAACTTTCGCCGAGGCTTTTGAGTTGCAGTTCGCGCTCTTTCAGAAGGTTTTCTATGCGTTGGCTACGCGAATCGATTCGGCGCCGATAGTGTTGGGCGCGTCGCTGCAGTTCGACTACGCTTAACGATTGCTCGGTTACCGGCACCATCACAATGCAGTCAACCGGGCAGGGGGCTATGCACAGTTCGCAGCCGCTGCATTCCTGGGTGATCACCGTGTGCATGTAGCGTCTGGCGCCAACGATCGCGTCCACCGGGCAGGCCGGCAGGCATTTGGCGCATCCTATGCAGATATCTTCATTGATCACAGCAGCGTACAGCGGGCCGAAAGTTCCGGTCGCCGGGTCTAACGGTTCGGTCGCGCGGCCTAACGCCGCACTTAAAGCGGTAAGGGTCGATTCGCCTCCGGGCGGACAGCGATTGGGCTTTGCCGCGCCGGAGGCCATGGCGCGCGCGTAGGGTTGGCAGCCCTCAAAGCCGCAACGTCTGCATTGAGTCTGCGGTAGCAGCGCGTCCAGATCACGCGCTAACTGGGTCGTATCTACCGCCATGCGGCTGCCTATTTAACCCGCATGCCGGCTTGCGCGCCGGGATCGGGTGTCACCAGAAACACATCGGTACCGCCAGGGCCGGCGGCTAAGATCATGCCCTCAGACAGGCCAAACTTCATTTGGCGAGGCTTCAGATTGGCGACCAGTACCACGTGTCGATCAATCAGGCTGGCCGGATCGTAGGCGGCGCGAATACCGGCAAAGACCGTGCGTTGCGCCTCACCGGTAGACACCGTTAAGCGCAGGAGTTTGTCCGCACCCTCGACGAACTCTGCACTGACAATGCGAGCGACTCGAAGATCGAGTTTGGCGATATCCTCAACGGTGATTTCTGCCGGCGGTTCTGCCGCAGCGGGCGGGGATTTTTTAGCGGCCGCCGCGTTCACAGCCGGGCTTGGCGCAGTCGCTGTGGCTGGACTGGCTACTGCTGGACTGGCTACTAATTGACGAACAACGACCGGGTCTAAGCGCATGAACAGCGGCTCATACGGCGCCAAATGGGTATTGAGCAGCGGGGTTTGTAACTCATCCCAATGCTTGAGCGGCGCGCCTAAGAATGCCTCAGCGCGCGTAGCGGTGTCTGGCAGTACGGGCTTTAAATAGGCCATTAACACTCTAAACAGGTTTAGACCCTGGCTACATACGGCTATGACGTCTGCCGCTTTTTGCGGATCCTTCGCTAAATTCCATGGCTTGTGAGCATCAATGTACTGGTTGGCTTTGTCGGCCAGCAGCATGATCTCGCGCATAGCGCTGGAGTAATCGCGCTGCTCGTAGTGCAAACGCAGAGGGTCTTGCAACTTCAAGAACTCCGCGTACAGCGCGGGGTCTGCTAATGCACCGGCCAGCACGCCACCGCTTTTGGCGATGAACCCGGCGCAGCGACTGGCGATGTTAACGACCTTGCCAACTAGATCAGAGTTTACGCGCGCGACAAAATCATCCAGCGACAGATCCAAGTCATCTACGCCAGAACCTAGTTTGGCGGCGTAGTAGTAGCGCAAGGCTTCGGCAGGCAGGTGCTGTAGATAATCACGGGCGAGAATGAAGGTGCCGCGTGACTTGGACATTTTCTGTCCGTTGACGGTTAAAAAGCCGTGCACGTGCACGCCGGTCGGGCGACGTAGATGCGCTCCGGTGAGAACCGCTGGCCAGAACAGCGTGTGAAAGTACAGGATGTCTTTGCCAATGAAGTGGTGCAATTCGGTTGGACTGTTTTCATCCCACCAATCGCTTAACGACAGACCATGGCCCAAAGCGTAATGCTCAAAGCTGGCGATATAGCCAATGGGTGCATCCAGCCAGACGTAGAAGTACTTGCCAGGCGCGCCCGGGATCTCAAAACCAAAGTACGGTGACTCTCTGGAAATATCCCAGTCTTTTAGTCCGGCCTTAAACCACTCGTCGAGTTTATTAGCAACTCCTTCCTGAAGAGCCCCAGAGCGCGTCCAGTCACGCAACATGCCTTCAAAAGACGTCAGCGAGAAAAACAAATGCTCTGATTCGCGCTCCACAGGCGTGGTGCCGGTGACTACGGATACCGGATTGAGAAGTTCTGAAGGGCTGTAGGTGCTGCCGCAGGACTCGCAGCTATCGCCGTACTGGTCGATCGTTTTACAAACCGGGCAGGTGCCTTTGACGTAGCGGTCGGGGAGAAACATGCCCGCCTTTTCATCATAGGCCTGGCGCACAGCGCGGCGCTTGATATGCCCTGCAGCATCCAGTGCCTTGAAAATAGTCTCCGTACGATGCTTGTTCTCAGGCGAATGCGTGGAGTGGAAATTATCGTGGCTAATAAAAAAGCCCTGATAGTCCGCTTTGTGCTCAGACGCCGTACGCTCGATGAGTGCCTCCGGTGTCAGACCTTCGGCTTGGGCCTTAAGCATGATCGGCGTGCCGTGCGTATCCTCGGCACAAAAATAATAGGCTTCATGCCCGCTTAGGCGCTGGTAGCGCACCCAGATGTCGGTCTGAATGGCCTCCAACAGATGCCCCAGATGTAAGGGACCATTGGCGTAAGGCAGGGCACTGGTGACTAAGATGCGACGCATCGGGATTTCACAGGTAAGGAAAAGGTCGGCAATTATGCCACCGCGGTGGGCCCAGCGCCCACCGTAGCCCCTTAAAGATTAGGTCTGGTCTCGAAATTGCTCAAACCGCGCCTTGTTAATGGCTTTGCGGAAGGCATCCTGGCCGCTGATTTGCCCGGCTTCCAGCAAAGCCTGAATGGCCGCGTCCATCGTGCGCATGCCCGATGCCGCACCTGACTGCATGGTGCTTTCGAGCTGGTCTATTTTTCCCTGGCGAATCAGGTTGGCCACCGCGGGTGTGTTAATTAACACCTCTAAGGCCGCGACACGCCCTTTGCCTCCCACGCGAGGGATGAGTTGCTGGGAAATAATGCCGCGGATACTGGTGGAGAGCATCGTTCGTACGTGGCCTTGCTTATCCGCCGGAAACGCGTTGACCACGCGGTCTATGGTTGCTGCTGCACCGTTGGTGTGTAGCGTACCCATGACCAGTACACCCATTTCTGCCGCTGACACGGCAATGCCGATAGTCTCTAAGTCGCGTAACTCACCGACTAAGATGACGTCTGGATCCTCACGCAGTGCCGAATGGATAGCTGCCGCGAAGGAGGGTGCGTGTACTCCGACCTCGCGCTGACTGATCAAACTTTGTTTGCGGGTGTGCACGAATTCGATGGGGTCTTCGATGGTCAGTATATGCCCTTGCATGTTGCGGTTGATGTCATCGATCATCGCCGCCAGGGTGGTGGACTTGCCGCTGCCTGTTTTTCCCGTGACTAAAACCAGACCGTTGGTGTGTTTGCACAAAGCACGCACCGCTGGCGGGATATTCAGTTCATCTAAGGTCATGGCTTTGGCTGGAATCACGCGAAAGACCGCACCCAGACCGCCGAGGTGGCGCATCACATTGACACGAAAGCGGGCTAAGTCGGGTACCGAATACGCAAAGTCTGCGCCGTCTCGTTCTGCTAATCGTGCTTTGGCTTTAGGCGGCATGATTTCTTCCAAAGCCTCGCGCACGAAATCTCTGGAGAGACGTTCCTCACTCATGGGATGCAATTCGCCATAGATTCGCAGGCGCGGTGGATCGCTGGCCATGAAATGTAAGTCCGAGGCTTTTTGTGCCACGACCTGATGCAAGAAGCTGTCCAGTTTATTGGCCATTTCAGCCACCTGCCGAATTCGAAGGGGTTGCGCGGGTTGGATCACTGATAAAGCGCTCGAACTGTTTTTTATCCAGCGCGTAGGCGTAGGCTTCATCAGGATCAATCTCGCGGGCCTGCACGGCCGCTAAAAGAGTTTGATCCAGGGTTTGCATGCCAACGTCACGGCCCGTTTGTAACTGGGCCGGAACCTGATGTGTCTGGTCGGTTTGGATGAGTTTGCCAATTGCGCGATTCATTAACATGATCTCAAGAATCGCTTTGCGGCCGCGGCCTTCCGCACGTTTGCAAAGAATCTGAGTGACTACGGCGATCAGACTCTGTGACAGAAACGACTTGGTTTGTTCGCGCTCTTCAACGGGCAGGGCATCGATAATTCGGTCAATGGTTTTCACAGCGCTGGTGGTGTGAAGCGTGCCAAAAACCAAATGACCCGTTTCGGCTGCTGTCATCGCCATGCGTATGGTGTCGGCATCACGCATTTCACCGACGAGAATTACGTCGGGATCTTCACGCATAGCGGCGCGCACACCCTCAGCAAAGCTTGGCACGTGAGTGCCGAGCTCTCGTTGGATCACTTGGGACTGTTGGCTTGGGTGTACGAATTCAATGGGATCTTCAAGGCTGATAATGTTCAGCCGGCGTGTACGATTGAGTTCGTCTACCATGGCGGCAAGCGTGGTTGATTTCCCAGTTCCGGTAGCGCCGGTGACTAAGATCATGCCTTGGTGGTAATCCAACAGTTTATTAATAACCGGCGGCAAACCCAGCGCACTTAAAACCGGCGTCTTGGTGGGAATCGTGCGAAAAACGGCACCGATACCCGTTTCTTTACGAAACAGATTGACGCGATAGCGATTGCCTTCTTCGCCTACATAAGCAAAGTCCAGATCATGCCCGTCTGAAAATTCGGTGCGTTGGCTGGGGCTCATGATTTCGTGCATGTAACCTTCCAGTTCAGTATCGGAAAGATCACGAAAACGGATCGGTACCAGATCGCCATGCATGCGAAGCATCGGCGGCACGCCAACGGCTAGGTGGATATCAGAGCATCCCTGAGCACTGCCCAGTTTGAGGAAGGCGTCAATACGAGCCATAAAGTTCCTTAATTAGGATTGCTGACTAAGTCTGGCAAGTTTGTCACGAAATTCAGCCATCGACTGCGGCCGCTTTTCTTTATCGACGGACATTGCGCTCATGATAACGGTCGATAACTCCGGTGAAATGGCCGGGTTGACCTCGCGCGGTGGTTTGGCTTTGCCTTGTACGTGTTGATACATCACGGCCATGTGATCACCGCGGCTATACGGTGGGATGCCGGTGGTCATCTCATACATCAAAATGCCTAAGCTATAGATATCGGATCGTGGATCAATTTCTTTGCCTAAAATCTGCTCAGGGGCCATGTATTTGGGTGAGCCGATCACGTAACCGGTTTTTGTGAGTTGGGTGTCGCCCTCGCGCTGGACGGCGGCAACGCCAAAGTCAACGATCTTCAGCGTCGATTGGTCATCAATCAAAATGTTCGCGGGCTTTAAGTCACGATGAATAACGCCTGCCTCATGAGCTACGGCCATGCCGGCAGCAATATCGTGGCTAAACCTTAAGGCACGAGGCAGCGGCAGTGGTTGTTCATTAATGATTTCACCGCCCAGTGTGTGACTCTTGAAATACTCCATGGAAATGGCGTAATTGCCGCGGATGTAGAGAAAGTCATAGATGCGAATGACATTCGGGTGGGTGATTTTTCGTGAGTAGCGCAATTCGTGAACGAAGCGCTTCATCATCTCTTCATCCTGAGATATGTTGGGGTTCAGGAACTTCAGGATCAGATTCTCACCAACCACCGTATCTTCCATGAGCAGTACGGTGCCAAAGGCGCCTTTGCCGATCTTCTCAATAAATCGGTAGCGCTCCTCTAAAACATCGCCCTTCTTAAGGGTTGAGATGTCCAGAGGTGCTGCCGCCTCGTTACGATGAACCAATTCAGCCACGTCAGCGCTTTCGGCGAGCATGGTCCGTGAGGTAGCAATCTGATCCACAGCGCTCATGCGCGGTCTGCTGCCGGACATCCGTGAGTCGATGAGTTCAAGCGCGCGACGCGCGGCCAGTTGGACCGTTTCGCCGGAGGATTGTGCTGCTGCGGCAATCTCGCGGCGTACAATTTCCATCGAATCTTGATCGGTCACTTTAGAAAGCGCGGCCAGCGCTTCCGAGCGGATCGCATCGTCCGGGTTATTAATAAAGGGCAGCAGGGATGAGATTGCGGTCTTGTTGCCAATGTTACCCAGCGCGCGAATCGTGCACGGTACGGCCTTGGGATTTTCTGTCAGCAACTCCAGAAGGCGGGGAATGGCGGTTTCCTCGCGCATTTTCCCCAGGGCATCAATCGCCCGCTCGCTGACCCACCAGTCGGCATCACGCGTCGCCGCAATCAAAGCAGATATCGCACGAGTATCGCGGGTGAGATTTAATATCTCGATGGCGGTACGGCGCAGTTCCTCATCAGGATCGCGCAATAACTCTAAAACCGCATCCACAACCCGAGGTCCACCAATTTTTCCTAGGGCGTCGGCTGCGCGACTGCGCACCCACCAGTCGGCGTCTTTGATCGCTTGCAGCAGGTACTTGATGTTGCTGGCATCACCCAGCTCATTGAGTACTTCAACGGCGGAGCGACGTGCGTACTCGGATTCGTCTTGCAGCACCGGCAGCAGATAACGAACCGTGTTGGGATTACGAACCTTTAGCAATACGTCGATAGCACGGTTTTGGACTTCGATGTCTGCATCGGCCAGTGAGCGCACCAGTGGCTCAATATCGGCAATCTGAGTGAACTGGAGCAGAGCGTTTAGCGCAGCGTGGCGGATGAATTTATTCGGGTGGCGCAGCTGGCCGATGACGACTTTTTCCACGGCCGGCGTTTGGAACTTGCCAATAATTTCCAGCAGGTGTTTCTTAGCGATGGGGTCTTTGCCATCTAAACGCGCCAGCATCTCCGGCACGTCATGGTGATCTGCAATATCCGCCACCAGTTTGTAAATAGCGCTTTTTTCTACCGCCTGCAGCGGGTGAGCGGCCAGCAGCAGTTCACGAGTCGCAAACCGGTCTTTTTGCGCGGCAATCACCTCGATGACGGCCGTGCGCGAAAACTCCGGATTTTTCAGAAGGTCGAGAATCGACGCACAGCTTAAGCTGCGTGCGCCGGATAAAGCCCAGGACACAGCAGACAGGGTGCGAGGGTTGTCAGCGGCCAAGCCGGCCGCAACCCTACCCAGCGTCTTTTCCGTCGTGACACCGGTAAGCACCTCCACCAGCGCCAGGGTTTCTTGACGGCTCGCCTCGCCGACGGCCTGTAGCACCGGATCAATTACAGCAGCGCCTAATTTCACTAAGCGATCGATATTTTTTCGGGTTTCGGGGTGAGCGGGATCGCTACTCTGGCGCAACGCGAGCAGGAGGCGTTCACAGCGAAAATTCGATATCAGCGACACTGGCTTAAAAAATACCCGCGGATTGAAGACTTTATCGAGGTTGCAGCCCCTTTGGGCTCGCCGACCACGGATCCGCGCTTGGCATCAAGCGCTTGTGGTCCGACGACGGTAGGTCTGCCACTTAAGGCTCAAGTATGCCATAGCCGCCGTCTTATCCCCTGCCAAGGCGCGACGGGTCGGCTAGACTGTGCACCCCTTCTCATGCCCTCGAGTCACCATGACCCCGAATGACGCCCGCCTGGCCATTTCCGCCACCGTAGACCCCATGCTCGGTACGCCCCTGGGCGATATCGTCACTGCCGTTACTGTCGAGCCTCAGACTGTCAAAGTGAGTTTGGTCTATCCCTTCCCGGTCGGCGGTTACGGACCGACCGTACAGGCACTCACCGCTTCGGCTCTTACGCCTTTAGGCTGGACCGGTCGGGTTGAGGTGGAGTTGCGTTCACGAATTACCGGGCATGCCGCGCAAAAAGGCATGCCACCGTTGCCAGGTATCGCGAACATCATCGCTGTCGCGTCAGGCAAGGGTGGGGTAGGAAAATCCACTACGGCGGCTAACCTGGCGCTGGCCTTGAGCTTGCAGGGCGCGCGGGTGGGGCTGCTTGATGCGGATATTTACGGTCCCAGCCAGCCGCTAATGATGGGCTTAGCCGGGCAGCGGCCGCGTATGACTGCTGAAAAGAAGTTAATTCCTCCCAGCGCGCATGGCGTGGTGGTGATGTCCATTGGGTTTTTAATCGACGAGTCTCAGCCGATGGTTTGGCGCGGCCCGATGGTCACCCAGGCCTTGACCCAGTTGTTGGGCGATACCCTGTGGGGCGAACTGGATTATTTGATCGTGGACTTGCCGCCGGGGACGGGTGACACGCAGCTGACCCTCGCCCAACGAGTCCCGGTCAGTGGTGTGGTGATCGTCACCACACCGCAAGAAATCGCGCTGCTCGATGCCCGTAAGGGCCTGCAGATGTTCAAGAAAGTTGAAGTACCGGTACTGGGTTTGATCGAGAACATGAGTTCGCATATCTGTGCGCAGTGTGGACACGAAGACGCGATTTTCGGCGAAGGTGGCGGTCAACGCCTGGCTGACCAGTTTGATGTGCCGATGTTAGGTAGTCTGCCGCTGCAAACAACGATTCGTGAGCAGGCCGATATTGGCGCACCGACGGTGATTGGTCAGCCCGCCAGTTTGATGGCCTTACGCTACCACGACATCGCGCGACGCACGGCTGCACGATTGGAAAGTATGGCCGCGCAAAGCGTGTTTCCAACGTTGAGCGAGAGTGACGATTAATAAATCCACCCTGCCGGTTGGCGTTGATGCACCGGTGATGGGCTTTTTTAAGAACGTATTGGGTGTGGGATTCACCCGGTTTGAAGGGAGTGAACACAGCGATGAGTATTAAGTCCGACCGTTGGATTCGACGCATGGCCGAGCAAGGCATGATTGAACCGTTTGCCGCGGAGCAGGTTCGCGAGGTCAATGGGCAACGCATCGTGTCCTATGGCACCAGTAGCTACGGCTATGACGTTCGTTGTGCCAACGAATTCAAGATTTTTACCAACATCAACTCAACGATTGTGGATCCCAAAGCCTTCGATCCCCAGAGTTTTGTGGACATTCAGTCCGATGTCTGTCTGATTCCACCAAACTCCTTCGCTCTGGCGCGCACGGTGGAGTTCTTCCGAATTCCGCGCAGCGTGTTGACGGTTTGCTTGGGTAAATCGACGTACGCGCGCTGCGGCGTGATCGTTAACGTCACGCCTTTAGAGCCGGAGTGGGAGGGTCATGTGACTTTAGAGTTTTCAAACACCACGCCGCTGCCGGCAAAGATCTATGCGCATGAGGGCGTCGCGCAGATGCTGTTCTTTGAGTCGGATGAAATTTGCGAAACCTCTTATGCTGATCGAGGTGGCAAATACATGGGTCAGCGCGGCGTCACCTTGCCTAAGGCGTAAGTCAGTCGATTATCGCAGCGAGGAGTCGTTGTTAATTAACGTGGCTTTGAGCAACTCGAAGGACAGGCGCGTATGGCCATCTTCGAGTTGTTCGGCTCGCACGGGCAAATAGCCCAGCTTTGGTGCGTACCAGTACTTCCAGGTTTTGTCATGGCCATTAGAGCCTTGTGCGGCACTCACCCAAACCTGGGTGTCAAACGAGCCCTGGGCCGTAGCCAGCACTTCATGACCGATCTGACGATAGATAAACGTGTGCTGTTCATCCTGGTCGATCATCGGGTAGCTAGCCGTCGTTTTGCCGGCCGTGAGGTCATACAAGATCGCTGCTCGTATCGACATGACGTCCTGCGTGCCGGCTAAGAGGCCTAAATTCACGGGTTTGCTTGCGGCATGGCCACTGACCCGGCCTTGCGCCCAGTCATAGTTGAGTTGAATGTCGTCTTTGTGTGAGCCACCGTCATTGAGATGGTAACTGTGCGGTTTGACGCCGTGTTCGGTCACTTCAAACTCGCTAACCTCGCGCGAGTCAGCACTGATGATCAGTCTGGCCAGCAGGCTAGGGTGCGGGATGGTCTCGTACCGGTAACTGTCCGTGCCGGGTGAGCGACTTAAACGCAATTCAAAGTCACCAGCCCCTATCCCTTTGAAGCGCACGTGATAAAGCGCGGTGTGCTCGGTCAGTGGCAAGACCGCACTGACCGCTGTAATTGACCACAGACCCAGCAGCCAGCCAGTAAGCTTAATGACAGTCGATCGCACTAACCTTCCTCGGTGCCGGGTAAGGCGAAGCGCACGGGGTTAGCCAGCGGCAGATCATGCAAAAACACCTGATCTTGATGCAGTCGCAGCCAGCCTTTTGCGTACCAGCCGATCACGGTGGGATAAAGCTGATGCTCAGCCTTTAACACGCGCTGGGCGAGTGTCTGGGGAGTGTCGTGCTTTTGCACGGGCACTTGCGCTTGCGCGATTAATGGCCCGCCATCCAGTGTCTCGGTAACAAAGTGCACGCTGCTCCCGTGCCAGGTATCGCCCGCCGCTAGCACACGCTCGTGCGTATGCAGGCCAGGGTAGGCGGGTAACAGGGAGGGATGTAAATTTAAAATTCGATTCGGGTAGTGGCTAATGAAGCGGCCTTCCAGCACCCGCATGTAGCCCGCCAAAATAATCAATTGCGCGCCACTGGCGTCTATGGCTTGCATCACGGCGGTTTCATGGTCGTAACGCGAGGCGTAATTTTTTACCGGCAAACACACCGTGGGGATCGCAAACTCGCGCGCACGCTCCAAGCCTGGCGCGCCGCTTTTATCGCAAAGGCCCAGGCGCAGATCCACAGGCAGCCGGCCCGAGGCTATCGCCTGGGCTATAGCTGTCAGGTTAGACCCCGTGCCGGAGAATAAAATGGCGGCCGGGAGCGGCTTATTCATCGGATTTAGCTTAAGACTACGCCGCGGTCTCCCACAGCTATTGCGCCAATCACAGCGGCCGTCTCACCGGCCGCGCGCAGTATCTGCAGAGCACGGTCGGCATCGCTGGCGGCTACGTGCACGGTCATGCCGATACCGCAGTTGAAGGTGCGGTGCATTTCTTGATCATCCAGACGGCTGGCTGACTGCAGCCAGGCAAACAACTCAGGAAACTGCCAGGCACTGCGATCCAAGTGGACTTCCAGTCCGTCCGGTACCACGCGCGGAATATTGTCTAGCAGACCACCGCCGGTAATGTGTGCCAGACCGTGCACCGGTATCTCTTTCATGAGTGCCAGCAGGTTCTTAACGTAGATGCGAGTAGGTTCCATCAGTCGGTCTGCGACGCTAACGCCATCCAGCGTTGCCGGCAGGCGCAAAGCCTCTAGCGCCAGAATGCGACGAATCAGCGAGTAACCGTTCGAGTGGGCGCCACTGGAGGCCAGGCCAATCACCACGTCACCGGCTTTTGTGAGTGAGCCGTCGATGATGCGGGGTTTATCAACGATACCCACGCAAAAACCGGCCAGATCATAATCCGCGCCGTGGTACATGCCCGGCATTTCGGCAGTTTCGCCACCCACTAAGGCGCAACCAGCACGTACACAGCCTTCAGCAATTCCGGCAATGACCGATTCGGCGGTGGCCACGTCCAGCTTGCCGGTGGCGTAGTAATCTAAAAACAGCAACGGCTCGGCGCCGGAAACGACGACGTCGTTAACGCACATGGCAACCAAATCAATGCCCACCGTGGCATGGCGCTGCAGTTCAATGGCCAGGCGCAGTTTGGTACCCACGCCATCGGTGCCGGACACCAAAACCGGTTCGGCAAAGTTTTTCAGCGGTATCTGTACCAGGGCACCAAAGCCACCCAGACCGCCGAGTACTTCCGGACGAAGGGTGCGTTTGGCATGCGGTTTGATACGCTCGACGAGGGCATCGCCCGCATCGATATCAACGCCGGCATCCCGGTAAGTTACAGGCTGGCTGGGCTCGCTCATAGTAGATCCCGAAGCACGCCGCGTGGTGGGCGCATCGTATGATAGTTTACACGTACCTACGCCGACCCGACACGAACGTGCGAGCCCTATTTTGATTTTACGAGCTTACCGAACCCTTCATAACCGGCGCTTACGCGCAGGCCACATCGGACCCTGTCATTGCGCTTCGCGCTTTGCCCTGCGCGGCCTGGCTACCCTGGCGCTAGGAATGGCGTTATTCATGACGCAGGGCGTCCTGGCGGCGATCAACCCTTACGAGGCCACGGTGGCGGGAGAGGCCGGAGAACCGCGTCCTGCGGTAATCAATGAAGCCATTCGCCAGGTGGCGGTTCGCGCCACCGGACGGCGCGCGGCGGCGACCGACCCGGCGCTGGCCGGGCTTTACGCCAATGCACGTCAGTACGTGCAGACGCTCACGCCAGCAGGGCCGGGGCTGGTGACGCTGGGTTTTGATGCCTCGCTGATCGAATCGGCTTTGGCTAAGGCCGGACAGCCCCTATGGTCCGGCGAGCGTCCGGCGATTTTGGTGCTGCTGGCGAGTGCGGCGACCGGAGCTGCCGTGGAGCCGGCCAGTACAGCTGATATGCGTCGGGCTTTAGAGCGAGTGGCTATGGGGCGCGGCGTATCGCTGGTCTTTGCCCGGCGAGCGCCGGCCGATATCGCCGCCTGGCACGCCGAGGAGATTAAGCGGGCTGATCCGGCGAGCTTGGCTGAGTTAGCGGCCCATTACGGGGCGGGTGAGGTGCTCTTGGGCCTGCAAAATGCCGCGGAGTGGCGTTGGCTGGCCAGTGGGCGTGTTTCAGTTAACAGCTTAGCTGCCGCGGCCGAGGAAGCCTTGCAGGTCTGCATTGATCGTTTAGCTTCCGAGCAGTCTTTGGCACCGGGCAGTGAACTTTCGGCGGTAACGGTGGAGGTGCGCGGCATTATGGACGCGCGCGGCTACGCCGCGGCAACGCGCGCGCTTACGGCCTTGCCTTCCGTGCGCAGCGTGGTTTTGCTAGAAGCGGATCGCGATCAGGTACAGCTGGCGGTGTCACTGCGCGGTGGTGTTGACGCCTTGCGCCGTGCGCTAGTGGGGTCGCAGGTTCTGGTGGCAGACACCTCGGCCGGACCGGCGCTGCAGTTGCGTCTCAAACCGTGAGGCGGATGGGGCGATGATTCAGCAACTCTCGCTGGGTGTGCGCCTGCGCCCCGCATCGACCTTTGCCAACTACGCCCGTGGGGACAACGGGCCGGTGCTGGCAGCGCTGTTGGGTCGAACACAGGGTTATTCCAGCACACCGCTATGGATCTGGGGCCCCTCCGGCTGCGGTCGCACCCATCTGCTGCAGGCCGCCTGTGCCGCCGCCGGAACCGCCCAGCGTCGCTCAGCCTATTTACCTTTGGGTCAGCCCGAGTTCGGTCCGCAGCAACTGCAGGGGCTGGAGTCGTTGGCTTTAGTCTGCCTCGATGATCTGGGTGTGGTGGCCGAGCGGCCCGAATGGCAGGAAGCCCTGTTCGAACTGTATCTAGGCCTGCAAGAGCGTGAGGGTGTGCTGGTCATGGCGGCGGGTGTGCCACCGGCCGGGGTGGCCTTCCCGCTGGCCGATCTGGCCTCCAGGCTTCGCGCCGC
The DNA here is from genome assembly GCA_903828595.1 of uncultured Pseudomonadota bacterium. Taxonomy (GTDB): domain Bacteria; phylum Pseudomonadota; class Gammaproteobacteria; order Steroidobacterales; family Steroidobacteraceae; genus CAIKMS01. Next base: position 282,180 of record CAIKMS010000008.1, read on the forward strand.
GGATGTATGGCAGCTGCGACTTTTGGCCGAACAGGATCAGGGTGCGGCGTTAACCGCGCGAGCGGCTGTATTGGGATTGGCTTTGCCGGCTGAAACGCTGACTTACCTGCAGCGTCGGCTGCCGCGCGACTTTGCCGCGCTGTGCAGCGTGTTGGACGTTTTAGACAGTGCAGCTCTCGCCGCGCAGCGTCCGCTGACCGTGCCTTTTGTACGCTCCGTGCTCGACGAGATCAGCTCACCGCGCTGACGCGCGGCGGCCAAGGTGCTACGCGCAGGCTGTGTACCAGGGCTACGAACAACGCAAAGGCCAAAAGCACCGTAACCCCGGCATACAGGCGGGCGCCCGGATTAGCCAACACTTCCATCAGACCGTAAGTCAGATACGGCGCCGTTAAGATCGCCGCCGACTGATAGCTGCGCCGTTGTGCGCCTAGAAGGCCCGGCAACATAGCCAGCCAGGGCAGTGCGGTGAGCGTGCTGGCCACCAGTGCGGCACCGGCGGATAAGCGGCTGTAGTGCCAGCCAATCAGTACGCCGATCAGGCTTAACGTCAGAACCAGACTGATACGGCGTGGTGTTCCGAAGGGCACGGAAGCTGCCATCACGGAGTCGCCAATTTCAAAGCGATCTGCGCGACGCGGGCACCCAGAGCGCGGGCCAGCTGAATTTCCTCAGCGCGCAGGTGACCGGCTTGGGTGCCATGGCCTACGTGCCCGGCGCCGTAGGGGCCGCCACCGCCAGAGGTCGTACCCACCGCAGCCTCACTGTAGGGCAGCCCAACGAGCACCATGCCGTGGTGCAGTAACGGCACCATCATGGTTAACAGCGTAGCTTCCTGACCGCCATGCGGGCTCTGCGTGGCGGTGAACACCGCAGCGGGCTTGCCCGCAAGGCTGCCGGCCAGCCACAGTTCACTGGTGCCATCCAAAAAGTATTTTAACGGCGCGGCCATGTTGCCAAAGCGCGTGGGGCTGCCTAAAACCAGCCCCTGACACTCGCGTAAATCAGCCAGCGAAACGTAAGGAGCGCCCTGATCGGGCACCGGTGGTTGAGCAACGGTTGTGGTGGTCGCTACCGGTGGTACGGTGCGCAGACGGGCGTTGGCGCCGTGAACGGAGTCGATACCACGACCGACGTGGCGGGCGAGCTCAGCGGTGCTGCCATAGCGCGAGTAGTACAAAACCAAAATATCAATCATCGCGGCGTCATCCTCGGCACGAATTCGGTCTGTATGAAGCTTGCGTTAGCGCGATCCTTAGCCACTAGCGAGGCGGTGCACTGCGCAGTACCATCATCGCATGTTTAGCCGTATTCATCTTTCCCTATCCGTGGCCACCTTAAGCCTGATCAGCGCTTGCGCTGTGGCGCCGGTACAGACGTTATCGGACGCCAGACAAACGCTTACGGCCGCGCAGGCCGCCGGTGCCGCCGAATCGGTTCCTGCACTGTACGGACAGGCCAATGATGAACTGCACCGCGCCGAGGAAGAGCTGAAGTTAGGCGATTATCGTGAGGCCGCCCGTCAGGCGCACCTAGCCCGGCGCGACGCGCGCAAAGCCCTCATGGCGGCGCAAGCCGCGTCACCGGCTACGCGTTGAGGCGAGTATTACCCGTGTCGGCTCTAAGAGTGTGCAAAGTAGCGGTGCTTGGGCGGGCCAGTCCCTCGGGTAAAGTGTTGGTAAAGGCATGATTAAACTAGGGTAACGCTGCGCAGGCGCGTGCCAACGAAATCAGAGCGGTTCGACAAGCCCCATAGCGACTGTTCTGAAGCTAGAAAAAGCCTCCTCGAAGGATGGTCGAACGGAGCCATAAACAAGGGGCAGTAAATTTTCTTCGTACTCGCGAACTGTCTGCGGTTCTACTGCTGATTCGAGCAGAGCGCGCGATAGTACTTCGCGAGGTGACGTCGAGAATTCACGGTGTTGCTGACCCAATTCCTTGATGTCCTGAGCTACTAATGGCGCGAATACGCCTTGGGCCGGACGAATGAGTTCCGGAGCTAATGTATTTAGGCAGTGCACATCGTATATACGTCGAACGAGTTTCGTGTCCCATTCGCGATCCACATTCCCTGACCGGTGCTGCGCGAAGCGTCGAAGGAACGAAAGGACTTTTTCCGCCATTGTTTCCGCAGGGGAGACTACAGACGCATTAAAGCCAGCAACTGCGATTTGGGGTGCCAACTGACCAGCGAGCGAAGTCAGGCGGCGAGACTCCAGTGGCAAAAGAGGCATTCGGACAGTCGCCTCAATCTGCAAATTCGGGCGAGTCGCTACAGCTGACTCGTAGTGCTTAGAATAAATCCACTGCGTGTGAATATAGCGGTTGTCGTTTTGTGCACTGGCCTTATCGGTGTCTTCAGAAAATCCAACCTCGCGTAACGCCGTCCTCGCCTGGGCTTTGAAAGCACGAAGTCGTGTTCTTATGCGACTAGAAGACTCGGCGCTGGTGCTTTGCGACAGAACAATCTTCAGGTCCGCGTCTTCGGACATGCGTTCAATGATGGAAAAAGCTTTCGATAGGCTGGTGCCTCCGCACAACACGAGTTGCAGTCCATCGAGGCGCAGACCAAATAGCGCATGCAGCGCGTCAGTAAGATGTTCATCCTTCTCGAGCAATGCAGCATTGAGCAGCGGATTCTTACCCTCAAGAACAAGAGCGTCGATGATCTCCAGTCGTGACCTCGACAATTGCCTCATGAGCGCTCGTACTGCACCGTGCTTCCATTGAACGAGAGTTTTCGGGAAATCCGTCTGCGGCCAATATCCACCACAATTCCCGCCGGAATCTGCGTCGATCGACCGGCGTTGTATTCCCGAACAAGGCGGCTTGGTTGAACCTCAATTCCGAGTTTCTTCAATGCCGCAGGCGCCAGCACTTCCAGGGGTTGTGCCGGGATGCGCTTGCCAGACAGTACGCTGATCTTGGTCTTGGCATAGACACCCAGCCCAATCTTTAGAAGTGTTCCGTCACTTAAGAGGTCGCGAAGCGCGCGGCTGACTTGGGCGGCGCTACCGAAATCGGCAAACTCATGACGCACGACTACGGCATCGCTGCGCTTGGCGATAGAGCGCTTAATCCGGCCGGTGATATCCATACTTGAGCTCCTCTTTCGGCGAACAAAACCTGCTCACGCACTTACAGTATGAAAACCATCTAAATATCTGTCAATAAACAATATTTATTTGCAGATCATGCTCACGGACTAAGCCAAACCAAATCTTGCTGTCAATCGTAACCGATGGCATTCGGACAGACCTTACGTTTCCTAAAGTTATAAAATATTCAACGTCCTAGGTGTTTATGCTTGCGCGACTTTCTAGCTAACTGCACAGCTTCTACAGCCTCCACAGCCTCCACAGCCCAAGCCTTGGGCGTGCGCGGCCATGCTCGCAACCTAGCGGACGGCAGCGTGGAGGTGCTGGCCGGCGCTACGCCAGACGCGGTGGAGGCTTTATTGCGTGAGATTGCCATAGGCCCGCCGATGGCTAAGGTCACCCACACTGAAGTCACCGAGCTCGCTCCACAGGTGCTGGAGGGGATCGTGGGTTTTGCGTGTGAATAAACTTTAAGACGCCCAGCGATTCGCCAGGCGGCTCAGCACCATATCGGAATAGTCATGGCGGCCAATCGAGCCGTTGTAGCGCGCCAGGGCTCGCTGGTGGTTGTTGCCTTCCAGATGCAGGTAAAAGGCCAGAATCTCGCAACCTAAGCGGATATTGAAGTCGATACTGCCGAACAACCGGTTATTGACGCCCAAGCGTCGAGGCCAGTAGGGCATCACCTGCATGAGTCCCACCGCTCCGGCCGGTGATACGGCATAGCGATTAAACCGGCTCTCCACGTCAATGACCGCAAGTACCAACTCAGGTGGCAGGTTAAGCGTTACGTGTTCGGTTTCTTTGTAGCGCTTTACCACGCGATGACTCTCACACCAGACCTGATGGAGTATTTCATGGCGCTCCTGGGCATCACGTACCAGGGGCTTGAGCCTGGGCTCCTGCAGCTTGTAGTAGACCTCAGTATCAAAGCGGTTATCCGAAGCGTCGCAGGACGCACTGCCTATCGCTGTTTCTATGACATTACCTAAGCCGGGATCGGACTGCCCCTGCGCGTGTACCACGCTGCCGCCAAGCACCGCCAGTACGCCCAGCGTACTGGCTATGCGCGCTAGGGCGTGGTGCGGCCATGGGACGTTCATAGGCTTAAAGTTAGGCGCTTTGGCTTAGTTTCATACGCTCGCGAAGAAAGTCGACCAAGCCCTCTAAGGGAGCGACTTCGGTTTCGGTCGCGCGCCGATGCCTGTATTCCAGCTGTCCTGCATCTAAGCCTCGCTCGCCGATGACGATACGGTGCGGAATTCCATACAGCTCGCCGTCCGCAAACTTAACGCCCGGCCGTGCATCGCGATCATCCAGTAGGGGCTCGAGCCCCGCGGCACACAGTTCATCGTATAAACGGTTGGTGACCTCACGAATGCGCTCGGACTTATGCCAGTTCATGGGCACTAACAGCACTTTGAACGGTGCGATCGCGTCCGGCCAAATGATACCGGCCTCATCATGGTTCTGTTCGATAGCAGCAGCCACGACCCGGGTGACTCCAATGCCGTAGCAACCCATGAACATGGTTACCTGGCTGCTGGATTCATCCAGTACCGTTGCACCCAGTGCCTGGGCGTACTTACGGCCCAGCTTAAAGATGTGTCCCACCTCGATACCTCGAGCAATGGACAGCGTTCCACATCCGGAGGGGCTAGGATCACCTTCAACGACATTACGGATATCCACACTGACCGGATCTGGCAGATCACGACCCCAGTTCACACCGGTGACGTGGTACTCCGGTTCGTTAGCGCCGGCGACAAAATCGCTTAGCGCGGCTGCGGCATGATCGACATACAGCGTGCAGGGCAACCCCACCGGTCCGATGGAGCCCACTTCGGCGTTTAACTGCGTGCGTATGCGCTCGGGTGAGGCCATCTGCAAAGGGTTGGCGATCCCGGGTAATTTTTGTGCTTTGATGGCGTTTAGCTCGTGGTCACCGCGCACGACTAAGCCGACCAGTTGGCCATCGCTACCCTCCACAATCAGGGTCTTCACGCACTGCGCGGCACTGACTTTAAGTTGCGTGACCAAGTCAGCAATGGTGTGTGCTTTAGGGGTCGATACCCGCGTCATGACCGCCGCCGGTAGTGCGCGCACCGTAGCGGGTGGCTTGGCCTCGGCCATTTCTAGGTTAGCGGCGTACTCATCACCGTCGGAGAAGGCAATCGCGTCTTCGCCGCTGGAGGCCAGCACGTGAAACTCTTGTGACCCGGTACCGCCGATGGATCCGGTGTCGGCCTGGACGGCGCGGAATTTAAGGCCGCAGCGCGTAAAAATACGATGGTAGGCATCGTGCATGAGGGTATATCCCTCATCCAATGAGGCTTCATCGGCATGAAAGCTGTAGGCGTCTTTCATGATGAATTCACGCGCGCGCATCACGCCAAAGCGAGGACGCACCTCATCCCGAAACTTCAATTGGATCTGATAAAAATTAACCGGCAATTGCTTGTAACTGCGCAGTTCACGCCGGGCAATGTCCGTGATCACTTCCTCGTGAGTGGGTCCGTAGACATAGGAGCGATCGTGGCGATCTTTTAAGCGCAGCAATTCCGGACCGAACTCGTCCCAGCGCTTGGATTCCACCCACAGCTCAGAAGGCTGGATCGTGGGCATGAGCAATTCGAAGGCGCCGGCGCGGTTCATTTCCTCGCGCACAATATTTTCCACGTTGCGCAGTACTTTCAATCCCATCGGCATCCAGCTGTAAAGACCGGCCGACAGGCGACGGATCATGCCGGCACGCAGCATGAGCTGGTGGCTAATGACCTCAGCTTCGGTAGGAATTTCCTTGAGATTGACGATGGGATAAGCCGATAAACGCATAAAGTTTGCACTCGAGGTCAAAGATTTTGAGCCCCTATCTTAGCAGGCTCTTTGCCCTAGACTGTTTAAGGCGGTTGTTGGGGGTCGCGCAGAGTCCTATCATCGGGGCTGTAGACCGCTCCTACGGGAATCTTAATGAACGCGCCCGATCGCCCAGAGCCCGCCGATTTGAATTTAACGCCTGAACAGTCGGTCAGGCGCGGTATCTACCTGTTGCCCAATCTGTTGACGACCGGGACGCTGTTTTCCGGTTACTACGCCATCATCGCTGCTATCGATGGCAACTTTGACCATGCCGCTGTGGCGATCTTTGTGGCCATGGTGTTTGACGGCCTGGACGGGCGTGTAGCGCGCTGGACGCACACTGCGTCGAGCTTCGGCAAGGAATATGACAGCCTGTCGGATATGGTGGCCTTTGGCGTGGCGCCGGCCATCGTGATTTATCAGTGGGGTGTGGCGCGCATCGCCGAGTACAACGCGACCTGGGGACGGGTAGGCTGGTTGGTGACTTTTCTTTACGCGGTGGCTGCGGCGTTGCGGTTGGCCCGCTTTAACACGCGCACCGATGAGGTGGATAAGCGCTATTTTGAAGGGCTGCCCTCACCATCCGCCGCGGCGCTTATCGCGGGTTTTATCTGGTGTGCGGCGAAATGGCACCTGTCGGGCCTTATGGGATTGTTTCTAGCCCTGCCACTGACCGCTGCTGCTGGCCTGCTCATGGTAAGCCAGTTTTATTATTCGAACTTTAAAAGCGTGCATCTCACGAAAAGACTGCGCTTTACCTCGGTGTTGTTAGTGCCGTTGGTCTTCATCTTAATTGCCATGGAGCCGCCGGTGGTGCTTTTACTGGGTTTCGGCGGCTTCGCGCTGTCCGGGCCCATCGCAGCACTCGGGCGCTGGCTGCGTAAGCGCTCGCCACCGGCACTACCGGCGCCCCATGAAGAGTCGCGCGCGTAATGGATCCGCGCCGCGCCCAGTTGCTTCGCCTGATGGGTATAGACCGCTTTGAGGCCAGGCCAGCCCCGGCCTTAGCGCTATCGCTGCAGGGCGTGGACTGGAGCGAACTTGCGACAACGGTAGCCGCCTGCACTCGCTGCGCCTTAGCGCAAAGTCGCACGGCTCCGGTGTTTGGAGCCGGCCCTCTGGGCGCGACCTGGCTGATTGTCAGCGAGGGCCCGGGTGAGGACGAAGACCGCAGTGGGCAACCGTTTGAGGGGGCGGCTGGCAAACTGCTTACGCAGATGTTGAGTGCGGTGGGGGTTGCGCGCGAGCACGCGTACCTGACGCAAATCCTAAAATGTTACTTGCCAGGCGGCCGGGCGCCGCGCCTGGCTGAGGTGCGTGAGTGCATGCCTTACCTGCGAGCACAGATTGAGATGGTCAAGCCACGCGTGATCCTGTGCCTGGGCCGCACGGCGGCGGCTTTTTTGCTGGAATCGGAGTCACCGTTGAGCCATTTGCGCGGCGAAGTTCATCGGGTAGCGGAACTGGGCGCACCGGTGGTTGTAACCCACCATCCCGGTCAATTGCTCAAACACCCCCTCGATAAGCGCGAGGCTTGGGCTGATTTGCGCCTGGCGCGAGGGGTGGTTGATGGCCTCTCAGGCTAATTTTCCGGCGCAAGCGGCTTTAGTTGAGCGGGTCATGCGTGCCCAGGACGTGCCGTGCGTGTATGCCATCGAGTGCTTGTCCTACCCCTTCCCGTGGAGTCAGGGCCTTTTTGATGATTGTCTGCGGGTAGGTTATGTGTGCCGTGTGTTTGAACAAGACGGCCTGGTCGCCGGCTACGGCATCATGTCGATGGGGGCAGGCGAAGCCCACATCTTGAATTTGTGCGTGGATGCGCCGTGGCGTGGTCAAGGGGCCGGCCGACGGCTGTTGCTGTCCTTGTTGATGCGCGCCCATCTCGCCGGGCAGGAGTGGGCATTTTTAGAGGTTCGCCCCTCCAATCTTGGCGCGCGCGCCCTCTACGAGTCTATCGGCTTTACGCAGGTTGGCCTGCGCCGTGGCTATTATCAGGCCCCGGAGGGCCGTGAAGATGCTCTGGTCTGCCGACTATCGCTGACCGGCCGTCTTTTTAGCGGCTCTCTTGAATAAGGCCGAGGCAGCCGCTAGCGCGATTGGGTACCATCGCCGTTCCTTGAACGGACTGTGCCGCTATGACTGATTTGTCGACTTTGGATGAAATCTCGCGCCGACGCACCTTTGCGATCATCTCGCATCCGGACGCGGGCAAAACTACGCTGACCGAAAAGCTCTTGTTGTTTGGTGGTGCCATTCAGATGGCCGGTACCGTGAAGGGTCGCAAGGCCGCGCGGCATGCTACCTCGGACTGGATGCGTCTTGAGCAGCAGCGTGGAATTTCCGTGACCTCCTCGGTCATGCAGTTTCCCTACCGCGGACGGATCGTCAATCTGCTGGATACGCCTGGGCATGAAGACTTCTCCGAAGATACCTACCGCACCTTAACCGCGGTGGATTCGGCACTGATGGTGATTGACTGCGCCAAGGGTGTGGAAGAGCGCACCATCAAGTTGATGGAGGTGTGCAGACTGCGCGATACGCCGATTATGACTTTTATTAATAAGTTAGATCGCGAGGGTCGCGAACCGATCGAGTTGTTTGATGAGATCGAAAGTGTCTTAGGCTTAAAATGCACACCCGTCACCTGGCCTATCGGTATGGGTCGTCGATTGAAGGGGATTTATCACCTGATCGAGGATCGAATCTACGCGTATGAGGCCGGTGAGAAGGGTCGGGCCGGCGTAAATCTCATCATTGACGGTTTGATGTCACAGCAGGCCACGGACTTTCTCGATGATATGGCCCAGTCCTTCCGCGATGAGGTTGATCTGGTGCGAGGCGCAACCGATCCTTTCAACGTGGACGCTTACCTGGCAGCGGCCCAGACCCCGGTGTTCTTTGGTTCCGCTATTAGTAATTTTGGTGTTGAAGAGTTGCTTGCAACCTTTGTGGAGCATGCGCCAGGGCCCCGTCCGCGGCCAACCACCGTGCGCTCGGTGCCGTGCACCGAGCCGAGTTTTACCGGGTTTTGCTTTAAAATTCAGGCGAACATGGATCCCGCGCACCGCGATCGCATCGCCTTTGTGCGTATTTGCTCCGGACGTTACGAGCGGGGCATGAAGCTGCAGCACGTACGTTTAGGTAAGGAAGTGCGTATCGCCGATGCGCTGACGTTTTTGGCGGCGGATCGCTCGGCGGCGGAGACCGCTTACGCCGGTGACATTATTGGTTTGCATAACCACGGCACGATCAATATCGGCGATACCTTTACCGAGGGTGAAAAGCTTAACTTCACCGGTATTCCAAACTTTGCGCCCGAACTATTCCGCCGCGCGGTACTCAAAGATCCGTTGCGCGCTAAGGCCCTGCAAAAAGGTCTTGCGCAGCTATGCGAAGAAGGTGCCACCCAGCTGTTTAAGCCTCTGCGCAACAACGATCTGATTTTAGGTGCGGTAGGCCAGTTACAGTTTGAGGTCGTGGCCTTTCGCCTGCAGGATGAATACAGCGTGCAATGCGTGTTTGAGCCCATCTCAGTAGCTACCGCACGCTGGGTTAAAATTAGCGATGCTAAAAAGCTCGAAGAGTTCCGCAATCGCGCTTACGACAATCTCGCGGTGGATCATTCCGGTGAGTTGGTTTATCTGGCTCCGTCACGCGTGAATCTGGAGTTGACCGCCGAACGTTGGCCGGATGCGTCTTTCAGTGAAACTCGCGAGACTATTGCCAGCTCTTAACCGGTGCGGCGTGGAAGCGCTTAGCCTGTGCAGGGCTTAAGCCCAAAGCGTCTAGGCGCGGGGTCTGCCGCGCGGGCGGTATCGCCTGGCGTCACGGATGAAATTTCGTTGCAGCAGCGGGTCGGTTTGATTCTCGTAGCGCAGCTTTAGGTAGCGTTGGGTCAGATCCGTTATCGCGGCACTCTGGCTAGGCCACTGTTCACCCAGCCGGCGGCTAAAATCTAAGGGACCTTCATGCGGTGCGCGTGTCATACCACGCGCGGCTAGGCGCGTGCCCATGGCTAACCAGGCTTGTTGGACCGGGTCTTGGGCCTGGCGTTTTAGCGCAAGGTTTTGCAGTACATACAGCACGCCTCCGGCAAGCATCATGCCGATCGCCAACGCGAGCACCAACCCTTGGGCGGGTAGGCCTTTCCAGCCCAGGCGTTCAAGCAGGTTGCTTTGGGATTGTGCTGAAAAGCCGATGATCGCCTGCTTCCACAGGTTGCGAATCGCGTCTATACCCTCACGTGCCGATAGTGCCCAAGAGCTTTCAAACAGCGCGCTGTTTTGAGCTGATGCTCGTTGCGGCCCACCGGCTAGATCACGACGAATCCGTTCCGGAGCCACCACGCTAGTCGGGTCGACCCGTATCCAACCCTGACCGTTTAGCCACACCTCACTCCAGGCATGCGCGTGTGACTGTCGTATCAGCAGATAACCGGCGTAATGGTTCAACTCACCGCCCTGAAAACCCACCACGACACGCGCCGGTATGCCGGCCAGGCGCATCAGCACGGTAAAGGCCATGGCGTAATGCTCACAAAAGCCTTCACGCGTGCTGAATAAAAACTCGTCTACCGGATCTAAGGTTAATGGCGGCGGGTCTAGCGTGTATTGGAAGTTCTGCTCATGAAATAAGGCTAAGACGCGTTCTATGTAAGCCGTATCACTGGGCAGTTGAGTGCGCAAAGTCACAGCCATCGCTCGTGCCTTAGGCGCGCTATCGGCGGGCAGGCGAGTTTGGCGGGAGCGCTCAAAGTCACTCAGCTCAAGTGCATTGACGCGAGCAGCCGGTGCGGAGACGGCTTGGTAGCGGGTGAGCGAGGTGATCGTGGCTTGCTTGTCGGAGGATTCAGACGAGACGATGAGCATGTCGTCATGTAAGCGCTGCGCCGATACGCCCTCAACTCGCAGCAAATGGTCCAGCGTGGGCAGCCAGTTTTGTTGGGTAGGCTCTAACGTCACCGTATAGGAAAACTCGCTGCCGTTAGCCTCCAGTACAGGGGGTGCTCCGTTGGTGAGCGCTTGAGCGCGACGCCAACTGCGGCCATCAAAATCCTCCAGCACCATAGCCCGCCAGTAACGCTGAGAAGCCGGTGGCAGCGCGCCGTTAAACTGCACGCGAAAGGCCGGCTCATCGGACATCACCAAATGCGCGATGGCGCCGGGGTTCATTAAGTCACTTAAACCCGAGGAAGCCTCATCGGCTGGTGCGGGTATCGCCCAAAAGTGGCCCTCCAGCCGTGGCACAAAAACAAACAAAACGATGGTGAACGGTGCGCCTAGCAGTAAAAGTCGTGCGCTGCCTCGAGTCAGGGGCACACTGGCACTGGCTTCTGTGGGCCGCTGGCTTGCCAGCAGGGCTGCGGTTAAAAGCCAAACGCAAAGCAGGGCGTGCAGCAGCCTGAAAATACTTTGCTCGACTAACAGGGAGGCTAAGCACAAGAAAAATCCGATGAGCACTAAGACCGCATCGTCACGCGATGTGCGCGATTCCAGCACCTTTAGCGCGGCCATCGCCATGAGTAACGTGCCACCGGCCTGCAGACCATTTAACGTCTGAAAGTTGGCGAGCACGCCTACCGTAAGACCAACCACCAGACCGACAAGAACCAGGCGCGGGACGACTCCCCAGCCCCTATAGATCGCACCGATGCGCAGCCCCAGGCACGCCAGCAGCGTGCCACTCACCCACAAGGGTGCCTGATCCATCAGAGCCGCCGCCGCGAGCAGCAGCCCCATCAAGGGCAGCAACAGGCGGTGATCATCGCGTGCTGATCGGGTTGTCATGCGCTTTAGGAGTCCGCCGTGGCTGGGCTAAAAAGCGCCAGCGCGCGCAAGCAGTCGTGACGGTGACCGGGTCCGCGGCCTAAAGGAATCTGTAGTTGGGGCAGGTGCAGGGCGTAGGTCTGGTCACGTCGGGCCGCCTTTATGATTAGGCGCGTGAGTTGGCTTAAGCGTTGTTCCGCGCCAGGTCCCTGCACCTGATGCCAGCTAAAGATTTGTGGAGCATCTGCCGTGCGATTCAGTTCTTTAGTCAGCAGCAGTCCGCTGCGCGCATAGGCTTTCCAGGCGATACGCCGTCGCGCATCGCCCTTGGCGTAGGTCTTTAATCCCCGCCAGTCTTCATCGCCCGGCGACTCAATGGCCTGCGCCTGGCCTTGCAAGGCGCTTTGGGCTTGCCCGGCCTGTGCTTTGTCGCTGGGCGTTGGGTACACCACACACTCTTGCATCACGTACAGCCAACTCCAGGCACGGCATAACCCTAAGGGGTAGCGGGTCTCTACCTTCACGCGGGCAATACGCAGGATTCCACGCGCAACGGTCGGTAGTTCCAGCACCACACGGCTAACCCCGCGACTGGCAACGCTGGTTGCTAAAGCCAGGTTCGCATCCACGCTCAACAACAGGTCGTAGCGGGCTCGCTGGGCGGTGTCGCTGATTTGATAAGCAAGCTTTAGCGGTTGTCCGGCAAAGACCGGCGCGGCCGTTTCAACCTCGATCGTAAGGTCCACCAGATTGCGATTGCACTCGTGCATAGCAACCCAACCGCTGGCGGCTAAGACAAAGGTGAGTATTAAAGCTAAATTATTGGCGTAGTTAAGCCCGGCCAGCAGCATCGTAAATATCATCGCGGCGTATACCAGCCCTAAAGGGGTGGGCAGGATATACACCCGGCGCCGATGCAGGCGAATCGGGCTGGTCTCCTGACCCACGCGTTTAAAGGCCCACGTAGAGGCGCGATTGCTGATGCTTTGGCGCCAAGCGTTGAGCGGTGATAGAAGCCTTTGGCTTAAAGCGCCCATGACTTTAGGGAATGGGTACGGACTTTAAGATGGTTTCGGCAACCGTTTGGGTTTGCGCATGGGTAGCATCTAAAGTAAGCCGGTGCGCGGCTACGGCCACAAAGACCGCCTGCACGTCTTCGGGTAGTACCGCCTGGCGCCCCTCTAATAAAGCCCAACTTTGCGCAGCGCGTAACAACGCTAAAGCCGCGCGCGGCGATAGTCCCGTCAGGGCATGTTTACCGTCGCGCGTACGCTCAACCAGCGCCTGCAGATAATCCAGTAGCGCCTCAGAAACAGTGACCGCACGGACTTGTGTTTGTAAGCTAAGAATATCGGCTGGGTTTAACACTGCCGGCTCGGCATCGATCAATCGACGTCGGTCAGCGCCGCGCAGCAGGGCCCGCTCAAAATCCGCTGACGGATACCCCAAGCTTAAACACATCAAAAACCGATCCAGCTCGGATTCGGGCAAGGCGTAGGTACCCAGTTGAGAACTGGGGTTTTGCGTTGCCACCACGAAGAAAGGATGGGGTAGGGCGTGCGTGGTGCCGTCAACCGTTACCTGATGCTCTTCCATGGCCTCCAACAGCGCGCTCTGGGCTTTGGGGGTAGCACGATTAATCTCATCGGCCAGCAATAACTCAGTAAAGACCGGACCTGGATGAAAACTAAAGCGGCCTGTGTCACGTTCATAAACAGAGACACCGGTGATGTCAGCGGGTAACAGATCACTGGTGAACTGGATGCGCCGGTAACGTAAGCCGAGCACTTTGGCTAAGGTTTGTGCGAGCGTGGTTTTGCCCACGCCCGGCACATCTTCAATCAGCAGATGACCCCCGGCCAACAGGCAACACAGGCTTAGGCGTACGGCACGCTCTTTTCCCAGAATAATCTGGTTGATCGCCGCACACGCCGCGGCTAATGAGTGGGATCCTGTGGGTATCGGTATCATCAGCCTGCCAGCCGGCGCAGTTTATTGAGGTTATCGGTTAAGGCGGCACAGTCGCGTTCAAAATCATGCAGACGAGTGCGTTCTTGCTCAACCACGGCGGCTGGGGCTTGGGTGGCGAAGTTGCCGCTGTTGAGCTTGTTGTAGGCCTTATCGCGCTCGGCTTGAGTTTTACTCAAACGCTTTTCAATGCGGGCAATCTCCGCCTGCACGTCGATTAAACCGGCTAAGGGTACCAGCAGGCGCAAGGAACCGATCAGCGCTACCGCGGACTCGGGCTCTTGCTCACCGGAGTGCAAGACGCGCGTACCGCTGATGTTGGCGAGTCGCTCGATCAGATGCGCACTGGCTTTGATCTCAGCCAGTTCGGCATCGGTTGCCCCGACCAAAAGAACCTCAAAGCGTCGTGACGGAGCAATATCCATTTCACCACGGATCTGACGGATCCCCAGGATAAAGGAGGTAACCCAACTCATCCGACTATCAATAAGCGCGTCAGTATCGCCAGAGATGGGGTAGGGTTGGGTCATGATGCAGGCGTCGCACGGCCACTGTCCGGGTCGTGCTAACGGAGCTACGCGTTGCCAAATCTCTTCACTGATAAAGGGCATTAACGGGTGTAGCGCACGCAGTAAGGACTCCAGCGTTGTCATCAGCGTCGATAAAGTCGCCAGTCGGGCGGAGTCTGTTAAACCCTCTCGTGCCAGAGTGGCTTTGGTGAATTCCAAATACCAATCGCAGAACTCGTACCAGGTAAACTCGTAGAGTTCCTGTGCGGCCAGATCAAACCGGTAGGTTGAAAATGCCGCGCGCGCAGCGCTTACGCGGGCATTCAGGCGCGACACAATCCATTGATCAGCCAGCGCCGTGGACGGCTCAACCGGTAATTTACCCAGGAAATCCTGGTAGCCATTGGCATGCGCGGTCATCAGCACGTAACGCGATGCATTCCACAGCTTGTTACAGAAATTACGGTAGCCCTCGATGCGGCCCACATCAAAGGAGATATCCCGCGATAGAGTTGCTAAAGATGCAAAAGTCATGCGCAAGGCATCGGTGCCGTAGGAAGCGATACCGTTAGGGAACTGCTTGCGAGTCATCTTTTCGATGGCAGGCGCCAGCCGTGGCTGCATCAGCCCGCTGGTGCGCTTAGCCACCAGGGACTCCAGGTCTATGCCGTCAATCAGATCCAAAGGATCCAGGACATTGCCCTTGGATTTGGACATCTTCTGTCCTTCGGAATCCCGGATCAGTCCGTGCACGTAGACTTCTTTAAACGGCACGTCCTTCATGAAATGCAGACCCAGCATAATCATTCGGGCGACCCAGAAGAAAATGATGTCAAAGCCGGTGACCAAGACTGAGGTTGGATAAAACGTTTTAAGCTCAGGGGTTTGTTCTGGCCAACCCATGGTCGAGTAAGGCCACAAAGCCGAGGAGAACCACGTATCGAGTACGTCATCATCCTGACGCAGGGTCACCGGATGCCCGTGCTTGGCACTGGCCTTGGCGTGCGCCTCGGCTTCACTGCGCGCGACATAGATCTCACCGGATTCATCATACCAAGCCGGGATTCGATGGCCCCACCAGAGCTGGCGACTGATGCACCAGTCTTTAATGCCACGCATCCACTCAAAGTAGGTGCGGTTCCAGTTCTCGGGCACGAAGCGAATCTGTCCGTCCTCAACTGCTTTAATGGCGGGTGCTGCTAGCGGAGCGACACTCACATACCATTGATCGGTGAGCCACGGCTCAATGATCGCGTTGCTGCGATCACCGCGCGGCGCCATCAGCGTATGGGCATCCACGCGCTCCAGTAAATCCTGTTCGGTCAGACGAGCCACGATGGCAGCCCGGGCCTTTTCGCGGGATAAACCGCGCAGGTCCTCAGGGATTGCTGCGAACGCTTCGAGTGCTGCGGCTTCATCATTGTCCGGCGCACTAATCACGCAGGCATTTTTATCAAAGATATTTAATAACGGCAGTTGGTGGCGCAGACCCAGTTCGTAATCGTTAAAATCGTGGGCGGGCGTGATCTTGACGCAGCCGGTACCAAACTGCGGATCCACGTAGGTGTCTGCCACGATGGGAACCAGTCGTCCGCTGATGGGCAGTTTGATTAACTGACCGATCAAGTGGGTGTAGCGTTCATCGTCGGGATGTACCGCAACGGCGGTATCACCCAAGAGAGTCTCCGGGCGGGTGGTAGCTACCACCAGCACCGCAGAGCCATCGGCCAGCGGATAACGCAGGTGCCACAGGCTGCCTTTTTCCTCGGTCGGCAGCACTTCCAGATCGGACAGGGCGGTGTGCAGTACCGGATCCCAGTTCACCAACCGTTTGCCGCGGTAGATGAGTCCTTCCTCGTGCAGGCGCACGAAGGTTTCGGTAACCGCATGCGACAGGCCCGCATCCATGGTGAAACGCTCACGGCTCCAGTCCACGCTGGCGCCTAAGCGACGTAACTGACGCGAGATGGTGCCACCGGATTGCGCCTTCCATTCCCAGACGCGCTCTAAGAACTTCTCGCGGCCTAGATCATGGCGGGTCATGCCCTGGGCATTGAGTTGTCGCTCCACCACCATTTGGGTGGCGATACCAGCATGGTCCGTGCCGGGCTGCCAGAGCGTGCGATCACCGCACATACGGTGATAGCGCGTCAGGCAATCCATGATGGTGTCCTGGAAGGCATGGCCCATGTGCAACGTGCCCGTCACGTTGGGTGGTGGGATCACAATGCAATAAGCCGGACCGTCACCGGTCGCTTTAAATCGGCCCTGTTCTTCCCACTGCAGGTAGCGGCGAGTTTCGATATCGCCGGGTGTATAGGCCTTGGACATGCCACTAGGGTCATCGGTGGTCGCGGTGGTCGGATTTTCTTGCATGGTGGGGTCAGTCATTAAAGTGATGATTAAAATTAAGGTTTGATCTTGGCGCTGACAAGGGTGGCGAACTAATAGCGCGACTCGGTGGCTACCTTGTGAGTCTCTGGGCGCACGCCCTGATCGCGATACCAGGCGAACCGCTTGCGGCCTTGCTCGCGGCGCGTGGGTGCGGCATCCACAAATTCGGCCACTCTTTCGTATTGATTAAAACCGGCCAGTGGCTCGGCAGCTAACTGCACTAGGACCTGGGCTGGGTGGGTTTGCTCATGGCCTATTTGCACCGGCGCGGCATCGGCGCCGACCCGCGAATGCGGGATGAAGCTTTTTTCGTTGAAGGTCCACAGCAGGTCATCCAGCACCTTAGCATCGGCGGCATTGTCGACATGCACGTACACGGTGTGTTTTTGCGCAAACGCTTTTTCGATGTAGCGGCACGCGTACAGCAGGCGCGCACGCTCATCTGCGCTTTCCAGCACGTAAAAATCAACGCGAGGCAAAGCGACGTCTGCAGTCATTACGCTTGGCTTAGACAGTAGTCCACCAGCAGGGAGACGGGCCGACCGGTGCTGCTTTTAGCCGCGCCGGATACGTAGCCGCTGCCGGCAATGTCCAAGTGCGCCCAGCGCAGCCCGGTGGCAAATTTCGCCAGAAACGCCGCTGCCGTAATCGCACCGGCCTCGCGACCGCCAATGTTGGCCATGTCAGCAAAATTACTGCGCAACTGGTCGGCATAGTCTTCTGATAAAGGCAGACGCCAGGCGGTATCGGCGGTGCGCTTGCCGGCGTCCAACAGGGCGTTGGCCAGGTCGTCGTCGTTAGCGAACAGACCACTGTTATGGCTGCCTAAAGCCACGACGCAGGCGCCGGTAAGGGTGGCCACGTCAATGATGACCGAAGGCTTCAGACGACGACTGTAGGTGATGGCATCGCACAAAATCAGGCGCCCTTCGGCGTCTGTGTTGAGCACCTCAATCGTTTGCCCTGACATCGAGGTCACGATATCACCGGGTTTGGTGGCTCTGCCGCTGGGCATATTTTCGCAGGCCACCACGACAGCGGTGACGTTGATGCTGGCCTTAGCATCGGCCAGAGCGGCAATAGTGCCTAACACCGTGGCCGCACCGCTCATGTCGAACTTCATTTCATCCATAGCGCCGGGGTCTTTCAAAGAGATGCCACCGGTATCGAAGGTCACGCCTTTACCGACCAGAACAATAGGGGCCTGGCCGCGTGGCCCGCCGCGGTACTCCAGTACGATCAGCCGCGGTGGCTCCTCGCTGCCACGCGTTACCGACAGGAATGAGCCCATCTTCAGGCGCTTGATTTGCACAGGGCCTAAGACCTGAGCGTGCAGCTTCGTTGATGAACGCGCGAGTTTTTGAGCGGCCGTGCCTAGGTAAGTGGGCGTGCACACGTTAGCAGGTAGGTTTGCCAAGTCTTTGGAAAACGACTGGCCTACGCCCACCGCCGCGCCGGCTCGTGCTCCGCGCTCAGCCTCTTTGAGGTCGCTGCTATCTAAAACGACACAGGCGATTCGGCTCAAGCTGGAGGGCTTGGGTTTTTTGGCCGTTTTCAGATCCGGAATCTTGTAAAGCGCGGCGCTAAAAAGCTCCGCCGTGTAGCGTGCGCGGTAGTAGGCGCTGGTATCGGTCACCGCGATAGCGCTTAGATAGCAAGCGACTTCTTTGGCTGAGGTTTTACTGACGACCTGCGCGGCTTCTTTAAGGACGCGGCGAAAATGGCGGCGGGTGAGCGCTTTGGGCGCTCCAAGACCCACCAGCAAAACGCGCAGCTGCTTAACCGATGGGGGAGGCAGCAGCAGGGTCTCACCCAGCCGTCCGCCAAAGTCGCCGGTTTTGTGTAAAGCGGTGAGGTTGCTGGCATCCAGGCCGCTCACGCCCTTAAGGTCAGGGGCGATCGTTCCATCGTCGAACATTCCAATAATGGCGCAGTCCGTGCGGCGAATACTGGCAGGCAGGCTGGCGTAAAACTCCATGAAGGATCTCCGGTAGCGGCATGCGTTCAGGGCACAGGGGCACCCTTCTATGCAGCCGACTTTAGGTTTAAGTTAGCCGGGTTACCGGCATCCGTACGGTGCGCCGTTGGGCGCGATGGGGCTAAGTGTAGCAAGAGCCGGCCCTGACGGGCCGGATTAGGCGGGTTGAGCGCAGTCTGGGAGGTTGAGTGGGTAGGCTGGATCGCTACATCCTGCGGGAAGTCGCCAGTAATTGGTTAGCCGTTACCGCCGTACTGCTGGTGGTGCTGGTTGGCAACCAATTGGCGCAGGTTTTAGGTCAGGCCGTGGACTACCGCTACCCGTCTGGGGTCATCGGCCAGTTGATTCTGCTCATGTCTATCCAAAACTTAAGCGTCATCGTACCGGTAGGCTTGTTGCTGGGGATCATGCTGGCTTTGGGCAGGCTTTATCACGAGAGTGAAATGGCCGCGATTCGTGCCTGCGGGGTGGGGCCTTTGCGGCTGCTGCGGCCGGTGCTTTTGCTGGCCGGGTTGATTACCGCGGGTTTAGGCTGGTTGTGCCTTGATTTTGCGCCGCTGGCGTTTAGCCAGGCTCAGGCGATTAAGCACGACGCATTACGCGGCGCGCAGTTTGCGAGCCTGGTGCCTGGCCGGTTTCACGCCTTTGCCGGTGGCACCGGTGTGTTTTACGCGGAGAGCGTAACGGCGCAGGGGGAGTTCACGCACGTGTTCGTTGAGCGGCACGTGCAGGGCCGTCAAGAGATTATTTTAGCCGACCGGGCGCGGCACTTCTCGCAGGATGGGGGCCTGTCTCAACTGATCGTGCTCTACGACGGAGCGCGCTACGAAGGCAAAGCCGGCCTGTTGAAATTACGGCGCGTGGATTTTAAAGAGCACGGCATTCCCCTTAGGCTGAGTGATCCGGTCACCGGGCCGGCGCGTGTTGAGACCAAGGACAGTGGGACGTTGAGCCGTTCGCTCAAAGCCGAGGACATTGCCGAATGGCAATGGCGGATCTCACTGCCGCTGATGGCATTGTTGTTGGCTTTACTGGCGGTGCCGTTAAGCCAGTTACAGCCCCGTCAGGGTCGCTATGCTCGAGTGGCTTACGCCATTTTGATTTATTTCATCTACGTCAACTTACTGACCTCAGCACGCAGTTGGCTGGAGCACGGCGTGCTGCGCCCTTTCCCGGGGCTGTGGTGGCCGCATGCCTTGGTTTTTGTCTTAGCCTGCGTATTGCTGGTGCGACAGGCCAGCCCGCAGTTTTTGGTGTGGCGGCGAACATGACCCGACTGGATCGTTATTTGGTGCGCACCGTGCTGCTCTACACGCTAATGGTGTTGGCCGTCTTGATGACGTTGGCGACCCTGTTTGTGTTTATCAGTCAGCAAGACGAAGTGGGTAAGGGTAGCTTCACGTTGAGCCTGGCGTTTACTGTCACCGCCTTAAGCCTGCCAGGCCAAGCAGTGCAGCTGTTGCCGGTGGCCGCCTTATTAGGGTCGCTGTTAGGGTTAGGCCAGCTGGCGCGGGGCAGCGAGTTGATTGTCATGCGCGCGGCCGGGGTCTCCGTATGGCGCCTCGCCGTATCCGTGGCGATGGCAGGTGTGCTGTTAGCCATTGTCATGGTGGTCTTAGGAGAACAAATCGCGCCACCCATGGATCATTATGCCGTGGCGCTTAAAGCGTATGCCAAGAACCCTGACGGGGCGATGAGCGGTGATGACGTGGCCTGGTTAAAAGAGGGCAATCGTATTGTCAGTGCCGCTTCACAGTCCTCGGAGTCGTTGTTTGCCGGGGTGGATATCTACAGTCTGCAGACCGATGCGACGGGGCATCAGGTGTTGCAGAGCTTTAGCCATGCGGATCGTGCAACGTTGACCGAACCTAAGCATTGGCGATTGGATAACCTACAAACTACAGTGACTCTTGATCCCACCGTCACGGTGCAGCGCGTAGCGCACTTGGATGTGGTTAGTGAGATGAACCCGCAGTTTTTCGGACTGGCGGTGCAGGAGGCCGGAGCCTTACCGATCCAAGGTTTAGTTCGCTATATCGATCATCTGCGTCGAAATTCGCTAGACACGCATCAGTACGAAGTCGCGCTTTGGACCCGACTGGCTCGCATTGTCTCTTTGGTGTGGGTCTGCGTGTTAGCGGTACCCTTTGTCTTAGGGTCGCTACGCTCCACTCATGCGGGTGCTCGCTTGATGTTGGGCGTGGCTATTGGCGTTGCCTTCTTATTGATCAGCCGCATGTTGAGTAACAGCGGCGAACTGTACGGTTTTAATCCTATCGTAGTGGGCGTAGGGCCCACGGTCTTGTTGGCCATGGCTGCCTTAGGCGGATTACTGCGGGCCCGTTGAGGCCCGTTGAGACTAATAATGCGCCTTAGACCGGCGCGTCTTTGGGCACCCGACAAATGCGTGTGTTCGAGGCTTTATCGTGCAAGGTGATGCCACCGCGATACGCTGCACTTAAGCTTAAGAGCAGGGGTAAGGCGCTTAACGTCGCCTGCATGCCCGTGGCTTTATGCCCCATGAATAAAAATAGCGCCGCTACGGGCATCAACCACAAGGGAATGGCTAATGCCAGTCTACCCAAGACGATCGCCCAGTCGGCACGCTGCCCATCACTCTTAAACAGCCGCAAACTCCAGGCTTTCATCCCCAGTGTTTCGCCACTGCGAGTCCAGGCGATGCCGAAATACAGGGCAATCACGATTAAAGCCAGTATCGAATACATCCAGCGTTGCGGTGGCGCACTTAAGACCTGAGGAGCGTTTGCCGGACGTAAAAAATAAGTCAGAACTCCCGCGCTGACCATCAGTAAGCCGCCGACTAAAAGACCGTCATACACACCGGCGCCCACTCGCCGTGCGATGCCCGCTAAACCTTGATGGGGCGGATACTTAAGCATCGTTAGGCACTCAGATAACCAGGAGCCACGGCGGCGCCTTACACAAAAAACAGGCTGATCACACAGCCGATGCCCACCATCCAGGCCCAGGACCTTAAGGCAGCCCAGTCAGCGACGTAGCAGATCAGGTAGGCAATGCGCGCCAGAATAAAAAGTACAGCCAGCCGGTCTACGCTGAGTTGATTTCCGTGATGGCCCTGCGCACATAAAACCGCGGCGGCAAAAAAAGCCAAGGCTTCAAAGGAGTTTGCCTGCGCTGCATTGGCCCTGGCACGCCAGCCGGTTTGTTGGGCAAGCCAGGCACGTGGCAACTTGTTGTCGTAGGTGGCATCCGATTTAGCCAGGCCCGCGGCCACATAAGGCAGGATGCCTGCCATCAGCAGGCAGGTTTCAGCGTAGGTCATGGCGTCGTTCCTCATCGCCGTGCGGGCAAGCACGCAAAATTTAGACGATTAGGATACCTGATTTTGAGTATCTGATTGATCAGCCGCGATGGATGGCCTGTACGAAGGGCCGCGCGGCGCGACCAATAAACTCGCGTAGCGCCGTCTCTGACTGCAACAGGCCATCCACTGAAGGCAGTAGCCCGATGGGTAAGCCGGTCAGCACACTGGAATGGGCGGGTTCGTTGCCGGTGGGTGCTGCGGTCACCGCAAAGCCAGCGTCCTGGAACTCCCGCACGGCTCGTGGCATGTGACTGGCGCTGGTAACCAGCACGATCGAGTGGATATGCGCCGGCTGCAATAACCGGGCGCTGTTGCGGGCGTTGTCGTAGGTGTCGTGTGCTGCGCCGTCAACCCAGCGTGGCTGGATCTCAAAATGGCGTTGCAAAGCGTCCGTCATGCCGGCGGCTTCAAATTCTGAGCCTGTGACCAGCACCGGCAGATGCAAACGATGCGCACAATAGGCGGCATAGACCACCCGCTCCAGGGCAACAGGCCTGGGTGCGGGTGCTCTGTCGTATTCGGTCGCATAAGCATAAGCACCACCGCCTAACACCACCACCGCTTCAGCCGCCACGGCAGCCTTTAGGTTTAAGGCCGGTACCGGCTGACTCCAAATCAGCAATCGGTAGCCCACAGCGGGCATCGACAGTATCCACAGTAGCAAAAACGAAGTGATCATCAGTCCGCGCCCCAGTCGCGGGCGGGATCGATACAGTAAGGCTCCGATGACCGTCAGCAGCAGCAAGTTCGCCGGTGGCATAACCAGGACGTGCAGGAATAACTTGATATAAAACAGCATGCTGGTTTCTCGTTCGGCGCTTATTGTGTATTGTCGCCGGTCTTGATGACAGATAGTCTGGTGCGATGCGATTTAAGAGTAAAGCGGGTCTTAAAAACGTTAAGTAAGACCCGTTTAAACAAGACCGGTTTAAGTTAGACCGGTTTAAGTTAGACCAGTTTAAGTAAGGCAAACAAGGTATGAGCATGTCGGCGGCCTATTCTATTCGACTCGCAAGCGTCAGTGATGCGGCGGCGTTAGCCTCGCTGGCGTCGCAGACTTTTATCGACACTTACGCTGAACAAAACACCCGGGAAAATCTCGCCGCGCATTTGCAGGAAAGTTACACCCAGCAGCGGCAGGCACGGGAGATTAATGATCCGACGATGGTGACCTTGTTGGTAGAGTCACTCGATGAGCTAGTCGGCTTTGCACAAATGCGCCGCGATCACAAACCAGACTGCGTGACGGATCCCAGTGCCATCGAGATTTGGCGTTTTTATATCAGCGTGCCTTGGCATGGCAAAGGTGTTGCAGCTGCCCTGATGGATCGTTGCGTACTAGAAGCTCGGCAGCGTGATGCCCAAAGCGTATGGCTAGGCGTCTATTCGATCAACTTCAAAGCGCAGCGGTTCTATCAAAAAATGGGCTTTGAGGCGATCGGTGAGCACGTGTTTACCGTGGGCGACGACCCGCAGCGAGATTTTGTGTTATCCCGAGCCGTGAACGGGCCGGTTGTCTAAGACTTAAGGCCAGTAAGTTAAACGTTGCCGGCTGTCTGACGTTGCTGGCGTTGGCGCTGCTCTCGACGGTAGGCCTCGCGCAGTTGCTGGGTGACACCCCCGTAGAGCGCTAAGGCATAGGCCAGTGCGACTAATACCGCCGCAAAGAACGGCCAATAGCCTTGGTACAGGGCATCGCCCACCGCCCATACAGCGGCCAGGGCCGCCAAAATGAGGCTGGCAGTAGGGCGGATTTCATACAGGCTGTGCGGCCACCAAATTTTCTTAGCGCTAGTCGACATCGCGGATTGCCCCTGAAATATGGGTAGTTAAACCCCTTAAGATGCGTTCGCCGCCTAGTGGCGCGGTCAGCTCAATATCAAGTTCGTCAATAACCTTCTTAAAAGAGTTATCGGCCGCCTGCGATCAGGCTGTAGGGTCGTCATTGCCGCGCAGACGAGTGCCCATGCGCACGGACATCTCAATTTCAGCGGCTTCAAATTCTGACGGGAAATAAACACCAGAAATATGCGCCGCATGCAGACTCGCCCCGTTCAGGCGACATCCACGCAGGTCCTGGCCGCGTAGATCGGCTTGTCGCAGGTAGCAGTCCGATAGGTCAAGCCCGGTAAAGTCCACCGCCCGCAAGTCCAAACCGCGCAGGTTACAGCCACGCAGATCAATCTTCTCCCCGCCCAGGCGAAGGCGATTAAAGTCTTCAATGCGACCTTCACGCAGCATCAGGTACAGCGGCTCTTTATTCACACTGGGTACGCTGGCAGTGCCCTTATGGATTTTGACGTTCATCGCGGCCCCCCGACCGTCAAGAAATGCTTGGCTCGGCTATACTTAAGTCGGTCAAAGACCGTTGCCGCTGCACGTAGTTTGTAGGATCGTTGCGTACTTTGTGCGTGCGTGCAAGCAAAACTCATCGGCTGCATCCAAGGACTAAGGCAATCATGTCAAATCAAGGCTCGATTTATTCAGGTAGTTGCCTGTGCGGCGCGGTGCGTTACCAGGCTATCGGTCCGTTACGTAACGTGGTTGCGTGTCATTGCACGCAGTGTCGCAAGACTACCGGTCACTACCTGGCCGCCACCAACGTGAGCCGTGATCGGTTGCAATTATTGAGTTCAAAGACCCTGACTTGGTTTCGTTCATCGGATTCAGCCGAGCGGGGTTTTTGTGCGCAGTGCGGCGCGAACTTATTTTGGCGTCGGACCCATGAAGGCGCGAGTACCGTGAGCATCAGCGCCGGTACCTTGGACGGCCCGACCGGACTTAAGGTGGTGGAGCATATTTTTGTGGCTGATAAGGGGGATTATTACGATCTGCCCGATAACGTACCCTGCAAGGCGGGCTACGAGTAACACGGGTGTCTTAGGAGTAACGATGAATCTTGCTTACCGTCTTGTTTTGCTGATCGCGTTAGTTGGCAGCATGCCGGCCGGCGCGGCTGATACTGCGCCTGGCGTGGAGTATTTGAACGCCACTCATCGACTGCCGCAGGGAGTGCCCTTTGCCGAAGCGGTGCGCGTAGGTTCGATGCTCTATCTGTCCGGGACGATCGGGATTTTGCCGGGCAAGATGCAATTAGTGACCGGGGGTATCAAAGAGCAAGCCGTGCAGGTGATGGAGAACATCAAGGCCGTCTTAACGGCCAATCAGCTGGGCCTTAAGGATCTGGTTCGCTGCACGGTGTTGCTGGCCGACATGGGTGAATGGGGCAGCTTCAATGAGGTCTATAAGACCTACTTTACGGATCACTATCCGGCTCGCACGGCCTTTGCTGTGAACGGCTTACTGCTGGGAGCTCGTGTCGAACTGGAGTGCTCGGCCGCTTACCCTTAAGTCAGCCGCGCAGTCACGATCAAGACGTCTTAACCGACCAGACGCGAAAGGTCCGAGCAGCTGAGAAAAGCCTCCACCAGTGCCTTAAGGCCTTGGGCATCCTCGGCATCAAAGCGCTCGCGGTGCGGGCTGTCTAAATCCAGCACACCGTATAGCCGACCCTCGTGCAATAACGGCACAACGATTTCGGATTCGGAGGCGGAGTCGCAGGCGATGTGCCCGGGGAATTCATGCACATCGGCGACTACTACCGTTTCCTGGCGTGCCGCCGCCGTGCCGCACACGCCACGGCCTAGGGCGATTCGTACGCAGGCTACCTTGCCCTGAAAAGGCCCTAAGACCAGTTCTTTATCGCGTAAAAAGTAAAAGCCCGCCCAGTTTAGGTTGGGTAAGGCGTCATAGATTAAAGCGGTGAGATTGGCGGCGTTGGCTAACCCGTCAGGTTCGCCAGCAAAGACCGCGCGGCATTGGCTGAGAAGCTCCGCGTACAACGCGGCCTTACTCAGATTAGAAGAAGGCTTGTAGTTATGCATGCCGTATTTTGCCACAAGGTGATCGTAGGATCGTGTGGGCGCCGCACACCGGGTGCAGTTTCGACCCCGCAAGGACTAAGTCCTCAGCATGAGGTGGCGCTAAGTGATTGATTAAATGGCGCTCCCAGAGGGATTCGAACCCTCGTACCAGCCTTGAGAGGGCTGTGTCCTGGGCCTCTAGACGATGGGAGCGCTGGAAATTGGCGTCAGATGACGCCTCCGGGCACGGACATTGCTAGTATAGAAGGTTATGCACACATCACAAGTACCAATGGGCGGCCGACACTCTTGAACGACATTCGACTCGACGATTTGCCAGGCGCTCTGACGCCACGTCCTAAGCCGGTCATTATTTCGCGTGCGGATCATCCGATCTCACGCGCTGCCATTTCCGGGGCTGCTCTGAAGGTGCTTTATCGCCTCAAAGAAGCAGGCTTCCAATCCTTTCTGGTGGGGGGCAGCGTACGCGACCTTCTCTTAGGCCTAACGCCTAAGGATTTTGATGTCGCTACCAACGCCCGACCTGAAGATGTGCGGCGACTGTTCCGTAACTGCCGATTAATTGGTAGGCGCTTTCGTCTGGCGCACGTGATTTATGGCGACGAGATCATTGAGGTTGCGACCTTTCGTGCCGCCCAAGCACCGGCTGAGACCGATGACGAGGATGCCCGCGAGGTCGAGGAACCCAGTTCCAGTGATCATCGCGTCAGCGATGACTCGGGACGGATTCTTCGCGATAACCTGTACGGGACTATCGATGAAGACGTTTGGCGGCGCGATTTTGGCGCCAACGCGCTCTACTACAACATCGCCGATTTTTCGATTTGGGATTACGTGGGTGGCGTGGCTGATGTCATGCGCCGTGAGTTGCGACTGATTGGTGATCCGCAGACGCGCTATCGCGAGGATCCGGTGCGGCTCCTTCGAGCGGCGCGTTTTGCGGCCAAGCTGGGATTCACCCTGCACCCGGATACCTTAAAGCCTATTGCCTCGGTGGCACCGTCTTTAGCGGGCGTGCCGGCGGCGCGCTTGTTTGATGAAAGCCTCAAACTGTTTTTAGGCGGGCACGCGGCAGCATCGTGGAAAAGTTTGACTGAATTCGGGCTCATCGAGCAGTTGTTTCCAGCCGTAGCCGAGGAGTTATCCATCGATCCAGACGGGCCGGCGCGGCAGTTGATTGATCTGGGTCTGGCCAACACCGATGCCCGAGTGGCGATGGGCAAGTCGGTCACACCCACCTTCTTGTTTGCGGTGCTGTTGTACGGACCTATCGTTCGCCTGGCCGAAGAGCGTATTGAGCAGGGCGCGCCCGAGCTGGATGCGTTGGCTGACGCGTTTGATCGGGTGGTATCCGAGCAGATTCGCCGGGTGGCGGTGCCTAAACGATTTACCCTGCCGCTGCGTGAGCTGTACGGCATGCAACATCGTTTCGAGCAGCACGGCGGGCGCAGGTCGGTGATGTTGTTGGACAACCCTCGCTTTAGAGCGGCGTATGATTTCTTCCTGCTGCGTGCCCAGGCCGGCGGCGCGGACCCGGAGGTCGCGCAATGGTGGACCGAGATTCAGGAACTACCGCCGGAGGAGCGCCTGGCCAAAGCCTTAGCCGTAGCCCCGGCGGGTGAAGCCGGTGCGGAGCCCGGCAAGCGCCGTCGCCGCCGTCGTCGTCGCGGTGGGGGGGGTAACCGCGGCGGGGCACCGCCGGAAACGGCGGGTCCGGGTTAATCGATGACGGTGGAGGCTAGCTGGTATGCCGCCTACGTGGGCGTGGGATCGAATTTGAACGATCCCGCCGCGCAGGTACGCCGGGCCTGTACGGCTCTGGCAGGACTTACGCACGTACGAGTGGTGGCGACTTCAAGGCTTTATCACTCCCCGCCGGTGGGGTATCTGGATCAGCCAGCGTTTGTTAACGCGGTAGTGGCGGTTATCACTCAGTTGGATATGGGCGCTTTTTTTGCGCAGCTGCGCCAACTGGAAGTGGCTTTAGGCAAGACCGATCCGACCGTGCGGTTTGGGCCGCGCTGCATTGATCTGGATCTGTTGGTCTACGCTGAGCAGCTCTCGCAAACCGAGCAGCTAGTAGTGCCGCACCCTCGTCTGCACGAGCGGGCGTTCGTGTTGTATCCTTTCAATGAAATCGCTCCAGACCTTTGGATTGCCGGGCACGGCCGGGTCCGGCGCTTAGCGCAAGCCGTGGATGGTGCGGGCGTGGTTCCTTTGATGGATGACAAGTCGTGACCAGCTCTACGCCTAATCCCCCTGTCGCCAATCCCAGCACCCCGCTGCCCTACAATTACGTGGTGATTGAAGGGCCCATAGGCGTGGGTAAGACCAGTTTGACTCGACGCTTGGCGGAAGCCTACAGCGGTGAGTTGGTCTTAGAGCAGGCCGAAGAAAACCCGTTTCTTGAGCGATTTTATCGTCAGCCTAAGACCGCAGCCCTGCCAGCACAGCTGTATTTTTTGTTTCAGCGTTCACGCCAGTTGCAGGCGTTACGGCAAAACAGTTTATTTAAACCGCTGCGACTGGCCGATTACCTGCTGGAAAAGGATCGCTTGTTCGCACGCGTGACCTTGGATGATGAGGAGTACTCCTTATACGAACAGGTCTATGAGCGGCTGGCCTTGGATGCGCCACGCCCGGATCTGGTGGTTTATTTACAGGCACCGGTGGATGTACTGCAGGAGCGCATCGCGCGGCGCGGTATCCGTTATGAGCAGAGCATGGAGCGCGACTACCTGCAAAAGCTGGTGGACGCTTACGCGCAGTTCTTTCATCACTACGACAGCTCACCGCTTCTGATTGTGAATGTCGCCGAAATTGACTTTATCGATAACCCCGCACATTTTGAGCAGCTGCGAGCCGAGGTGGCGCGGCCGCGTCGCGGCCGTCACTACTTTAATCCCTACAAAGCCGATTAACCGGCGCAGCGAGCCCCGAGCTGCGGGCAGGCAAGTCCCTAAGCTAAGCCCCAGGTGCCTAGCGACCGGATATCGGCGATACTTAAGATTATGTCTACTGTAAATCACCCACGAGTCGCCACGATTAGCCGCTTAGCGAAGGTGCAAGAGCAGTTGTCAGCCTGGAAAGAGGAGCAGTTGAGCCTCGCGCTGATTCAATCGCACGGCGCTATCCATCGTGGCCACCAAGCGCTAATCAAGGCGGCCTTAAAAAAGGCCGATCGTGTGGTGGTCTGCATTTACGAAAACCCGCTGCGGTTTGGCTCACAAAAAGCGCCCGCGCATCTGGCGCGTTCGGCCGACAAAGACGCCGAAGCGATCGCCGAGGCCGGCGGGCACTTGGTGTTTTCACCGGCTGACTTTGATTTGTTTCCCGGCGGGATTGAAGCCGGAACCCGTGTGGAGGTCGCCGAGTTATCGACTATTTTGTGCGGTCGACTGCATCCTGGGTATTTCAGCGCCGTGAGTACGGTATGGGTAAAGTTAATTCAGGCCTTGCGACCCGACGTTATCGTCGTTGGTGAAAAGGACTACCAGGAGTGGATCATCCTACGACGCGTGTTAGTCGATCTGCTCTCACCGGTTGGCCTGTTGGCAGTGCCCACACTGCGCGAGCACGACGGGTTAGCGTTGTCCAACACGAATCGGTTGCTGGCGCTGCGCGAGCGTAACGTGGCCTCGCGCTTGTATGAAACGTTGCAGCACTTGCGCAAGCGTTTGGAGAAGGGCGATCGGGATTATGCGGCTATTCAAGATACCGGCATGAAGATGCTCGAGCGTGCAGGCTTGGTGCCTGAGTACGTCTCGGTGCGTCAAGCCAGTGATTTGGCTCCGGCGCGGGCCCAAACCGCACACTTCGTTGTGCTGGCAGCAGCCACCCTAGGCGCTTGTCGATTAACCGACGGCGTTTTGTTTCGTGCCGAGGGCGCGTCAGGCTAGATTGGATTAAAGGTTTCGCGCCTGATGCGAAGCGAGCGCCCATTGCGCGTGCTCGCGCACTAAGGCTGAGGCGCTATTAACGCCTAAGCTTAAGCTTTGCAGAACGTCAGGGGTGCTCGGTGCGTTACCCAGTGCCACGCTCAAGTTACGCTGCCAGCGTTCATAGCCTATGCGTCGGATGGGGCTGCCGGAAAAGCGTTCTAAGAACTCCTGTTCAGTCCAGGCAAACAGCGCACTGAGTTGCGCGCTATCCAGCCCGTGCCTGGGCTCAAATCCCTGTTCTTGACTGACTTTGGCAAATTTATTCCAGGGACACACCAGCTGGCAGTCGTCGCAACCGTAAATGCGATTGCCCATCGGTGCCCTAAATTCTTCCGGTATCGAGCCTTTCAGTTCGATGGTCAGATACGAGATGCAGCGTCTGGCGTCCAGCTCAAACGGTGCGGTGATCGCTTTTGTAGGACACGCCGGCAGGCACGCCGTACAGCTGCCGCAATGAGCGCTAGACGGGGTATCCACGGGCAACGCCAGGTTGATGTAGAGCTCGCCTAAGAAAAACCAGGACCCGTGTTGGCTATCGATCAGATTAGTGTGCTTGCCCTGCCAGCCTAACCCGGCGTTACGGGCCAGCGGTTTTTCCATGACCGGAGCTGAGTCCACAAACGCCCTAAAACCCAGCGGACTGACTTGGTGTTGAATTTGCTCGGCCAACCGTTGCAAACGGTTACGCATCAGGCGGTGATAGTCACGGCCTAACGCGTAACGAGATACGTAAGCTAACGCGGGCGCAGCCAATACCTCATCGGCAGGTTTTGCCCCTTTAGGCCAGTAATCCAGACGCACGCTGATTACCCGTACGGTGCCGGGTACCAGCGTAGCGGGCCGGGTGCGCTGCGTGCCGTGTCGGGCCATCCACTCCATCTGACCGTGACGCCCTTGATCCAGCCAGGCCAGCAGTCTTTGCTCATCGTCCGCTAAATCAATGCCCGCAATGCCCACCGCACTAAAGCCTAAGGACAGTGCCATGGCTTTAATCTGTTGGGCCAGCGACTTAAGTTCGTCGGCGCTTAAACTCGGTGTGGCGGTATGCTCCATGTTGCGATCAGTATAAGGGCCGTGAGCCATTGAAGTGCGTGATATGAAATTCCCCTCTGAGCCGGTTTTTGATGTGGAAAGCTCGCGCTTGATCGAACAGGCGGCGGCGGCTTTTGAAAACGTGCCACTGCACGCGCTGATGGAGCGCGCAGGCCAGGCGGCACTGAAAGATTTACTGGCCTGTTATCCGTTAATGAGCTCACTGACCATAGTCTGTGGCGTGGGCAATAACGGCGGTGATGGCTACGTGCTGGCACGCCTGGCGCTGGCGGCAGGCTTGTCGGTGACGGTCTGTGCCCCTGCGGGCTTACCGGCAAGCGCTGATGCGCAGCAGGCAGCCCAGGCCTTTTTGAAGGTTGGCGTGCTCACGCCGTTTGATGCCAGGCTAGCGTCTGCCTCGGATGTGCTGGTGGATGCCCTGTTTGGCAGCGGTGTGAATCGACCTTTGAGCTCCCCCTGGGTGGAGGTGGTGGCTGCTCTTAACGCCAGTGGCAGGCCAATCTATTCCTTAGACATACCCTCGGGCCTGCACGCCGATACCGGTGAGGTTTTAGGCGTGGCGGTTAATGCCACCAGGACCTTGGCGTTACTGACGCGTAAGCCCGGGTATTTTTTAGGCCAAGGGCCTGATTGCGTCGGTGTGCTTGGCTTTGATGATTTAGCCGTATCGCCGCGGGTATTGGCCGGCTTTAATCCGCAACTGTCTTGTCTGAGCGATGCGTGCCGTTACGAGGCACTGCCTAAACGGGCGCGCTTATCGCATAAAGGCGTGCACGGGCATGTGTTGGTGGTGGCCGGCGGGCCGGGCATGGCCGGCGCGGCTGCCTTAGCCGCGCAAGCCGCCTTACGCTGCGGCGCGGGCTTGGTCACGGTGGCCACGCATCCTAGCAACGTGGCTATCGTGGCCGCTGGGATGCCCGAGCTCATGGTGATCGGCGTTACGGATCCGTCTGATCTGGCCACGGTGCTTTCGCGCGCCGATGTGATTGCCGCCGGCCCGGGTCTGGGGGCCAGTGCGTGGGCCAGCCGTTTATTAAGCGTGCTGATGGCTCAGGCGCGAGCATTGGTTCTGGATGCTGATGCGCTGAATTGGTTGGCAGCCCAACCGCTGGCCCCATGGGCACCCGCCGCCTTATGCCTGACTCCGCACCCGGGTGAGGCGGCGCGCCTGTTGCGTCGGCAGGGGATGACCAGTGCTGCGGTCCAGGCCAGCCGGCTGCCCACGGTCGAAGCCTTAGCGGCAAGCTATAACGCGGTAGTGGTTTTAAAGGGGGCGGCCAGCCTGATCGCAGTTCCCGGCCAGACCCCATCGGTCTGTGCGCACGGCAACCCGGGCATGGGCAGCGCCGGCATGGGCGATGTGCTGACCGGTATCATCAGCGGTATCGCTGCCCAGCAGCCAGACCGCGCCACGCAACCGGCCCTGGCTTTAAGCCGAGCCGCTAAAGCGGGTGTTTTAGTGCACGCGTTAGCTGCCGATCGTGCGGCTAACGCCGGCGAACGGGGTCTGATTGCATCGGATGTCGTGGCTAATTTGCGGGCTTTTATTAATCCTTCGGAGTGGTTGTGAAGTCGTTGATCGTCGACGCTTATTTAGAGGATGAGAAGGCCAGCGAACGGGCGGGGGCGCTGCTTGGTCAGGCCTGGCTTGGCGCCCAGTCGCCCGCCTTATTGCTCACCTTAGCCGGTGATCTGGGGGCTGGAAAAACCTGCCTGATGCGCGGGTTGCTGCGCGGACTAGGACACCATGGCGCGGTGCGAAGTCCTACCTATACGCTGCTGGAAAGCTACCCGGTAGCCGGCAATGCTGCAGTTCATCATCTTGATTTTTATAGAATTTCTGGCTGGGACGCTGCCGAGCAGCTGGGTTTTTCCGAGCTATTGGCGGCGCGCACGCTGGTGGCTGTGGAATGGCCTAGCCAGGTGGAGTCCCTGGAGCGTCGCGCGGACTGGGTGGTTCTGTTGGAGATACAAAACGTGGGACGCCGCCTGCGGCTGTGGGCGCAATCGGCGGTGGGTTTAGCGGCGGCCTCAGGCTTAGCTTTAGCTTTAAAATCGAAGTAACGGCTTGAGATAGATAGGCTAGAGGACTATTTCTATTGAAAAAAAGCCTGAGCTGACATAAGATTTAGCCATGAATACTCGGCGTGGCTTTGCGACATTACTGACGCTGGTCTTGCTCGCCCTGTCTCCTGCGACGCGGGCGTCGTCTGGCGTGGTGACCGCGCTTAATCTGAACACTGTAGGTTCGTCTGCCGAGCTTACGGTGCAGGTGTCGGGTAGCAGCCAACCCCATTTGTTTACCCTAACCTCGCCGGATCGGGTCGTTTTAGATCTCACCGCCGCCCGTTTAGGACAATCCGTTGCCATTCCTCGCAGCAGGTCTTCGGGTATCAACGCGGTTCGCGCCGCACCGCACGACGCTAATACGTTGCGTATTGTCTTAGAGCTTACTCAGCCTCAACCCGCCCAGTTAAGCACGCTCAAAGATGGCGCGGGTCAGGTGCGCTATACCGTTCATTTGGGACAAGCCAAGCCGTCGGCTGCCGGGGCCGTGCCGGCGGTTGCCGCCGTTACGGCCAGGCCAGGCCCGTTGGAGCCGCGGGTCGTGCGAACCTTAGAAGGGGTGGGTCGACCGCTGATCATTGCGGTGGATGCCGGCCATGGCGGGGATGATCCGGGGGCCTCGGGTAAATCCGGCACTCACGAAAAGAACGTGACGCTGGCGGTAGCGCGCACCTTAGCCGCGAAGATTGACTCGCAGCCTGGCATGCGCGCCGTACTGACTCGCGACACGGATATGTTTGTGCCGCTGCGTACTCGCATAGTCAAAGCAGCTCAAGCCCAGGCGGATATTTTTGTCTCGATACACGCGGATGCCATTGTCGATCGCGAGGTCAGCGGAGCGTCGGTCTACGTGCTCTCCGCGCACGGTGCCAGCAGTGAGGCGGCCAGGCGCTTAGCGGATCGTGAGAACGCGGCGGATCTGGTGGGTGGCGTGTCTTTGAAAGATAAAGACCCGCTGCTGGCATCCGTGCTGCTGGATCTGTCGCAGTCAGCGGCCATGAGTGCCAGTGAAGTGCTGGCCGAGGCGGTGCTCAAGGAACTCGATCAGGTTGGTGAGGTGCGTAAAAGCCAGGTGCAGCGTGCCGGATTTTTAGTGTTGAAGTCCCCGGATATTCCCTCGCTGTTGGTGGAGACCGCTTACATCACCAACCCTCAAGAGGAACGCGGGCTGACCGATCCGCAGCATCAGGCGCAAATTGCCAGCGCCATTTTAAACGGCATCCAAAACTACCTGCGTGCCCACCCGCCGGCCGGCGTGCGTTTGGCAGCTGTTACCCCGTAAGCGGCCTACAGCCGGTATCTGGAGCGTTATCCGTGCAATGGACCCAAGGTGATTTCATCTTAACGGACGATCGCAGCCGCCTTAATGTGGATCGGACCTTCGTCTTATTGCAGGGCACGTACTGGGGTGTGCGCCGACCGCGCGAGGTGGTGGCGCAAATGGTTGAGCACTCCTTGTGCTTTGCTTTGCTAAAAGCCGAACAGCAGGTGGGTTTTGTTCGGGCGGTTACCGATTTCACCGTTTTCACGTGGATCGCGGATCTGGTGGTTGAGGCGCCCTACCGGGGCTTGGGTCTGGGCACCTGGATGATGCACTGCTTAGCGTCTCATCCGGCGCTGTTGTCTACCCAGAAAGTCTTGCAGACCCGCGATGCGCACGAGTTCTATGAAAAGTTCGGACTGGCCAGCCATCCGGCGCTGATGAGTACGCCGGTGCCGGGTTTGTAGGGGCTATCCACACCCCGTGATGACAAGACAGCGGCACCGGAGTGGGTGCCAAGCGGTGCTACACTCGCGCACGCCACCATGACTATTCGCGTGCTTGATTCCCTATTGATTAACCAAATCGCTGCCGGCGAGGTGGTGGAGCGCCCTTCCTCGGTCATCAAAGAACTGGTGGAGAACGCGCTGGATGCTCACGCCACGCACATTGAGGTGGAGGTAGAGCAGGGCGGTATTGCGCTGATCCGCGTCAGCGATGATGGCGTAGGTATTGCGCCTGCTGAGATGGGTTTGGCGTTAACTCGCCATGCCACCAGCAAGATCGACAGCTTAGAGTCCTTAGAGCACGTTCAAACCCTGGGCTTTCGCGGTGAAGCGCTGCCATCCATCGCCGCCGTATCCAGACTGACGCTGACCTCTAAAGCGCGCAGTGCCACGCAGGCTTGCAGCGTGCAGGTAGACGCAGCGCAGTTCGAGGGTCCTAAACCGGCGTCCCATCCCTTAGGCACTTTGGTTGAAGTGCGCGATCTTTTTTACAACGTGCCGGCCCGTCGCAAGTTTTTACGCACAGCCAGCACCGAACTGGGGCATGTGGGCAGCGCGATGGTGCGATTGGCCCTATCGCGGCCGGATGCGGCTTTTCGTTTGAGCAGTCACGGCCGTCGTCTGTGGTCGGTGCAAGCCGCGACCGATCGCTTAAGCGCTGAAGAGCGTATCGCGAGTTTGTTGGACGCGGAATTTTTAAGCAGCGCCCGCTACATCGAGCATCAGGCGGTGGGCTTAAAACTGTCGGGCTGGCTCGGTGCACCCACCCACAGTCGTGCCCAGGCCGATCGACAGTACGCCTTCGTCAACGGACGGTGTGTCAAAGATCGCGTGTTGTCCAACGCCGTGCGTCAGGGCTACCGGGATGTCATGTTTCACGGTCGGCATCCGGCCTACGTTTTGTATTTGGAGATGGAGGCCTCAGCGGTTGATGTGAACGCCCATCCTTCGAAGCTGGAGGTACGTTTTCGTGACTCGCGCCTGGTGCACGATTTTGTCAGTCGCACTTTAGAGCGGGCGCTGGCAGACACGCGGCCGGGCGATAAGGGCGCAAGCCCGGTGTCGCGCGCGGTGCAAGACGCCGCGTTTCACTCCCCGCTGCAATCCTCGCTGCCCTCCCCGTTGCAATCCCCGTTGTCCCTGCCGGGGCAGGGTATAGCGGATCAGCGCTTGAGTGATGATTTAGCAACGCCTGGCAGTGCGTATCAGTCGCGGCATTTTTCATCGTCTGATGCGCCACGCATGGATTGGACCCAGCTTGCCGCCTGGGGTGCGGGCAGTCCGACGCCGCCGGCAGCAGCCTCTGGGGTGGTGCCCCCGTTAGGTTTTGCGGTGGGCCAGCTGCACGGCATTTATATCGTTACTCAGACCGTGGAGGGCATGGCGCTGGTGGATATGCACGCCGCGCACGAGCGGGTGCTCTACGAGCGTATGAAGGCGGATTTAGAGCGTGGCGGGATCGCTCGCCAAATGCTGTTGGTGCCAAAGCTTTTGGAGTGGGATGAGACCGACGTCGATGCCGCTGAACCGTGGCTGGTCGCGTTAGCGCAGTTGGGTGTGGTGTTGGATCGGGTCGGGCCTTCCACACTGGCCTTGCGTGAAGTGCCACTGGCCATCGGTGAGCGGGATCTGGAGGGGCTGGTGCGTGGCGCCTTAAATGAGTTGATTGAGCGCGGTGACAGTCAGCGTATCGCTGAAGGCACGGATCGATGGCTGGCCACTCTGGCCTGTCATGCCGCCGTGCGCGCCTCGCGTTTGCTATCGATTACTGAAATGAATGCGCTACTGCGCGACATGGAGCGCACGGATCGGGCTGATCAGTGCAACCACGGCCGGCCCACCTGGGTGCGGCTGGGTTTAGAGGATCTGGATCGCCTGTTCTTGCGTGGCCGATGACGCTCCCGCCGGCTATTTTTTTGATGGGGCCCACGGCGGCGGGTAAGACACAAATCGCCGTGGAGCTGGTGGCGCGCCTGCCGCTGGAGATCATCAGCGTTGACTCGGCTATGGTGTACAAGGGCCTGGATATTGGTACCGCCAAGCCCGATAAAGAACTCCTTAAGCTGGCGCCGCATCATCTGATTGATCTACGCGAACCCACACAGCCGTATTCGGTGGGTGAGTTTTTAGACGACGCCCGTGAGGTGGTGGCGAAGATTCAAGCCAGAGGTAACGTGCCGCTTTTTACCGGTGGCACCATGCTGTATTTTCGCGCCCTGCAGTCTGGACTGGCCGCCATGCCGGCGCGCGATGTCGCCCTGCGAGCGCAACTAGACGCGCAGGCCGCCCGTGAGGGCTGGCCTGCCTTACACCGGCAGCTGGCAGCGGTCGATGCGCTGTCTTCACAGCGCATCAGTCCCAATGACGGTCAGCGCATTCAACGGGCGTTAGAGGTTTTTATGCTCAGCGGCCAACCCCTATCGGTATGGCAGCAGCAGAACTTGCGCGAGTCCAGCGCTCAGGCGTTAAAGCTCATCCTGGCACCGTCTGATCGGGCCGTGTTGCACCAACGCATAGAGATGCGCTTAGCGCAGATGATGC
Source organism: uncultured Pseudomonadota bacterium (assembly GCA_903828595.1). GTDB lineage: Bacteria > Pseudomonadota > Gammaproteobacteria > Steroidobacterales > Steroidobacteraceae > CAIKMS01. Next base: position 319,350 of record CAIKMS010000008.1, read on the forward strand.
AAGCCGGATTTTTAGAAGAAGTGCAGGGTCTGTACGCCAGAGGTGATCTTAAGGCCAGCGATTCGGCCATGAGGGCGGTGGGCTACCGGCAGCTGTGGAGTCTGTGCGCGGGAGAACTTTCCTACCCTCAAGCGATGCAGGCAGCTTTAGTGGCTACCCGGCAACTGGCTAAACGTCAGCTCACCTGGCTGCGCGCCGAACCCGAGGCTACTTGGTTTGATAGCCAGGACGGCTCGGTGCCGGCTGCGGTTCAAAGGTGCGTGCAGGCCTGGTTGTCAGCGAGCCCGCGGCCTTAAATGGCGTTTGTGTTACGCTTAAACACTGTGAGTGGAGCACCGCAGGCTCTAATAATGACCCTGCAAGTGATCCAACCCTGCTTAAATATTTTAATAAAATCAAGGAGTAATAATAACATGGGCAGAGGACAATCATTGCAGGATCCGTTCCTAAACGCATTGCGTAAAGAGCGCGTACCCGTGTCTATCTATCTGGTGAATGGCATCAAGCTACAGGGCCAGATCGATTCCTTTGACCAGTTTGTGGTGTTGTTGAAAAACAGCGTCAGCCAAATGGTCTATAAGCATGCGATTTCCACGATCGTTCCATCGCGCAACGTGCGCGTGACTAGCGTGGAGGGCTCCGACTCCGGCGAAGTCGAGGAACTGACTGTCGAATGACGCTGATCGTTATCTACCCGTCGCAGGGACGGTCCTACCGCCGTGTTTGATCGTCCCAAGGTGGGTGAGCGCGCGTTGTTGGTGCGCGTCGCCCTCGGTGAAGCGGTAGCCGATGAAGAGCTGGAAGAATTTAAGGCGCTGGCAGTCTCAGCCGGCGCTATTCCTTTGGAGTTCATCACCGGCTCGCGCGATCGTCCCGATCCTAAGTTTTTTATCGGTTCAGGCAAGGCCGAGGAAGTGCGCGAACGCGCGCAGGCCACCGGTGCCGAGCTAATTCTGGTTGACCATGCCTTAAAGCCCAGCCAGGAACGAAATCTAGAAAAACTCACCGGACGTCGGGTGTTAGATCGCAGCGGTTTGATTCTGGATATCTTTGCCCAGCGGGCCCGCAGTCACGAAGGCAAGCTGCAGGTTGAAGTTGCGCAGCTCAAGCATTTATCGACTCGACTGGTGCGCGGCTGGACTCACTTGGAACGCCAGAAGGGCGGTATCGGCCTGCGTGGCCCGGGTGAGACGCAGCTGGAGACCGACCGTCGTTTGCTGGATGACCGGCTGCGGACCTTAAACAGGCGTTTGGAAACCCTAGCCAAGCAGCGCGATACGGGTCGGCAGATCCGCCTGGAAGTGCCCGTACCCGGTGTGGCTTTGGTGGGCTATACCAATGCCGGTAAATCGACTTTGTTTAATACCTTAACCGGCGCCAGCGCGTATGCCGCTGATCAGTTGTTTGCGACCTTAGATCCCACCGTGCGTCGGTTAAAAATAGCGCACTGCCCGGAAATCGTCCTTGCCGATACCGTGGGCTTTGTGCGCGAGTTGCCGCACGAGTTGGTCGCTGCCTTTCGCTCCACGCTGCTGGAAGCTCGCGAGGCACACCTGCATTTACACGTGATTGATGCGGCCGATCCCCAGCGCAGCGAACGCATCGCGCAGGTCAATGAAGTGTTACTCGGTATCGGTGCCGGCGAGGTGCCGACCATTGAAATTTACAACAAGTGCGATCGGCTGGATGTCGCGCCGCACGTTGAACACGATGAGCAAGGCCGCGTCCGCCGGGTGTGGTTGTCCGCACAAACCGGCGCTGGCCTTGAATTATTACTTGAGGCCTTGCGGGAGCGTTTTGCCAGCACGCTGCTTAACACCACGGTGACCTTAGGGGCCCATCAGGGGCGGGCGCGGGCCGAGCTGTACCGGTTAAAAGCGGTGCGTGGTGAGAGCGTGACCCTTGAGGGCGGTTGGCAGATTTCGGTCGAACTGGCGCACAGTGAGCTTGTGGCGTGGTGCGAGCGTGAGCAGATGCCGCTGCCTCAGGGATTGGCTCCTTGTGTCGGAGTGGGTGGCTTCCTACAATCGCCCAGCCCGGCGGTCCCTGCGTCGGCCTCATCCAGCGGAATCTCTCATGTCAGTGAATGAACCGGGTAGTACTCGCCCAGGCGGCCCACGTAATCCCTGGGATCGCAAACCACCCGCGGGGCCACCGGATCTGGATGCCGTCATCCGGCGTGTCGTCAAGCAGATTAAGGACTGGTGGAATCACAGCGCCGGTGCGGCGGGCGGTCCCGGTGAGGGCGGCGCTGGATCCTCGGCGGGGCCTAAGTTTTCGATCAACTGGATGGCACTGGCTATTACCTTGCTCAGCCTGTGGGGTTCGACCGGCTTTTATCAGGTGGGTGCCGCCGAGCGGGTGATCATCACGCGTTTTGGTCGCTTTTTGTCGGTGTCTCAGCCCGGTGGCGTGCAATGGCACTGGCCTTGGCCTATAGAAGCCAAACAGGTAATCAACACCCAAGAGTTGCTCAGCCATCCCGAGCACACCACGATGCTGACCCGCGACGAGGCGCTGGTTGATATCAATGTGGCCGTGCAGTACCGGCGCAGCGATCCTTACGCCTTTGTTTTTAAGGTCGTTGATCCTGAGCAGGCGCTTTACTACGCCTCCGAAAGCGCCATTCGCGAGATCATCGGTCAAAGCGATCTGGAATACGTGCTCGAGCGTGGCCGTCAGGACATTGCTATACGCACCAAGCAGCTGATTCAGCGCACGCTGGACTCTTATTCCACCGGCCTTGAGGTCATGTCCGTCAATTTGCAGGACGTAGGAGTACCCGAGCAGGTAGCGCCGTCGCAAAAGGATGCGATTAAAGCGCGTGAGGATAAGGATCGGGCGCGGGTCGAAGCCCAGACTTATGCCAACGACATTCTCCCCAAAGCCCGCGGCACGGCCAGTCAAGAATTGCTGAATGCAGAAGCTTACAAAACCCAGTCGGTGGCTAAGGCCGAAGGCGAGAGCTCACGCTTTACCGCCTTGCTGTCCGCCTACCAGCGAGCGCCGCAGGTGACTCGCGAGCGGCTGTATCTAGAAACCGTGGAAAGCGTTTTTAAGCGCTCCTCTAAGGTGATCGTCGATGCCAAGAGCAATGGCAACATGCTGTACCTGCCGCTGGATAAGCTGATGGAAAATAAAGCGGCACCGGTCGCTACGAAGGCACCGGCCCCCGCGCCATTGCCAGAGATCACCGTGACCGCACCGCCAGAGCCCGTCGCTGACGGTCGAGCAAGGGCTACGCGCTAATGAATAAACAACTTTATTTGACGGTGGCGTTGGCGGTGGTCGGCTTAGGCGTGCTGTCGCAGAGCCTGTACGTGGTCAACGAAACCGACTACGCGGTCACTTTTGCCTTTCGCGATATTGTCGGTGTCACTTCGGAGGCCGGGCTGCACTGGCGCATACCGTTTATTGAGAGCACCCAGCGCTATGAAAAGCGCATCATGACGCGCAATTATCCGTCCGAGCAGTTTCTGACTTCGGAGGGAAAAATCCTCAACGTTGATTTCTATGTGAAGTGGCGAATCACCGATGTGGCTCAGTACTACCGGGCAACGGGCGGTGTGGATGAAACCGGCTCGACTCGTCTGGCGGAAATCGTCAAGGACGGGTTGAAGGGCACCATCGCTAAACGCACCATTCAGCAGGTGGTTGCGGCCGAGCGCGCTGAATTTATCTCCGACGTGCTGGCCTTTGCCGGTGAGTCGGTAAAAGAATTAGGCGTCACGCTGGTCGATGTGCGGGTCAAACGCATTGATCTGCCTGATGACGTGAGTGAGTCGGTTTATAATCGCATGCGCTCGGATTTTGCCCGTCAAGCCGCTCAGTTACGTGCTGAAGGTGAGGAGGAGGCGATTAAAATTCGCGCGGAAGCCGATCGGCAGCGTACCGAGATTTTGTCGGCCGCGGCGCGTGATGCGGAAAAAACCCGTGGTGAGGGCGATGAGTTGGCGGCTGATGCCTACGCGCATGCCTACCAAAAAAACCCGGAGTTTTACGCATTCCATCGCAGCCTGCAGGCCTACCGGGAATCGCTGGGGCGTGAGTCGGATGTGATGGTGGTCTCGCCGGACAGCGATTTTTTCAAATACTTAAAAACACCGGCCGGCGGTCACTAGAGGTCATGGATTTCATGCATATTGACTGGCGCGATCTGGGCGCGGGCTTTGCTTTGTATCTGGTCCTGGAGGGAATTTTCCCTTTCCTGCGGCCGGAGGCGATGAAAATGACCTTCGCACAATTGATTAAGCTACCCGACAGCACGCTGCGCGTCTTTGGTTTATCCAGCATGATTGCAGGCTGTGTTTTACTTTATTTCATCCGTTCCTGAAGGCGAGCCATGGGCAAGAATGTCGTAGTAATCGGTACCCAGTGGGGCGACGAAGGTAAAGGCAAGATCGTTGATCTTTTAACCGAGCGGGTGACCGCGGTGGCGCGCTTTCAGGGCGGGCACAACGCCGGGCACACGCTGGTCATAGGCGGTGAAAAGACGGTCCTGTCATTGATTCCGTCGGGCATCTTGCGCGAAGAATCCTTGTGCTTGATCGGCAACGGGGTGGTGATATCGCTGCCGGCTCTGCTGTCAGAGGCTGACATGCTGGTCGCTCGCGGAGTACCGGTTTTTGATCGTCTGAAGATCAGCCCCGCCTGTCCGTTGATTTTGCCCTCGCATGTCGCCTTGGATAAGGCGCGTGAGCAGGCGCGTGGCGATAACCCCATCGGTACCACTGGACGGGGGATTGGGCCTGCCTACGAGGATAAGGTGGCACGCCGTGCGCTGCGTATTGCTGATCTGTTCCACCGTGAGCGCTTAGCGGCAAAGCTCGGTGAGATCCTGGATCTGCATAATTTCATGCTCAAGCAGTACTACGGTGCGCCTACGGTTGATTTTCAAGCCGTCTTAGATGACACCTTAGCCCAAGCCGAGCGCGTCAAGCCGTTAGTGGATGATGTGAGCCTGCTGCTGGGTAACTTGTTTCGCGCCGGTAAAAACGTTTTGTTTGAAGGCGCGCAGGGCGCTTTGTTGGACGTGGATCTGGGTACCTATCCCTTTGTGACCTCGTCGAACACCACGGCCGGCAACGCCGCCACCGGCACCGGCGTGGGTCCGTGCTCGATTGACTATGTCTTGGGCGTGATCAAGGCCTATACCACGCGGGTAGGTTCGGGGCCGTTCCCCACGGAGCTTTTTGATGAGACCGGTGAGCACTTATCGCGCGTAGGTCGCGAGTTTGGTGCGGTGACCGGGCGTCGGCGTCGAACCGGATGGTTTGATGCGGTAGCCATGCGACGTTCCATCTTGCACAACTCGGTGAGTGCTTTGTGCATCACCAAGCTTGATGTGCTGGACGGTCTGGATACGATTCGTCTGTGCGTGGGCTATCGTCGTGGGGGTGTCACCAGTGGCGAGCCGCCGCTGTTGGCCGACAACTACGGCGAGTGCGAGGCGATCTATGAGGACATGCCGGGTTGGAAAGAGTCAACCGTGGGTGTTACCCGCTACGAGGAGTTGCCACTAACGGCGCGCCAGTATTTAGAGCGCATCGAGGCCTTGTCAGGAGTGCCTATGGCGATCGTAAGTACGGGGCCTGATCGCGCGCAGACCATCATTCGTCAGCATCCCTTTGACGCTTAAGCGCGAGCGATGCGCGATGGGTGCGCCGAGGAACCCTGAAAGCACGCAAGCGCTTAGGGTAAGGCGTTTGACGCCGGTTGTGCTGCGGCAGGAAGTATTTATCCGAGCCGCAGCATCGGCGGATTGAAGATAGAGGCTGGTTGGCAGGCGTTGGATTTGCCAACGCAAGGCAGTCGTCCTCCCACTCGCCCTAAACACGCCGGTCGGCTACCGACTCAAAAGGACATTCCTGCGGTGCTGTCACTGGGATCCTAAGTTCGCCGTTGACGGAAACAGTACCCTCTCCAGCGCATCGGCGAGTTCACGCCGTCTATCGACGGTGAGACGGTCTAAGTTTCGTTGTTTCCACAAAATTGCGGGCAAGCGCCGGGCATCCGCTATCCCGAGAAGTTCCCAGTCCGGCATCCTGCGTTTGAAGCCGATCAAGAAATCCCGATGCGCTTCTGGCATGTCGGTAACCATCGCCGCGATGATTTCATCACGTGCCGCTTCAAGATCGGCAAGGGCAACAGGTTCTCGCGTCATACCCAGAAACCCCCGTGCAAATTCATCCGCCAGCGGCTTGCGGGTCGGTGCCAGAACCTCGGCCATCGGGCGGTTGTGACTGATGAGATAGACAAGGAATGCTCGCCGCAATTCGTTAGTGATGCCTTCGTGCGCCAACAGGTCGCGCACGTCGAAAAGATCGCGCGGATGCTGGCGATCGAGCGCCGCCACGATCTTGCCCGCATAGAGGTCGGCGAAGGACACGACCTGCATTTCAGCAAAGCCGAATTCGTCCTCCACGGTCGGCATCACTGACATCACCACAGGCTCGTAAACTGCGCTGCGAAGGACTGGCGATATCTCGATTTTGATTTGCACGTCACCACTCCGCACGATCAACTTGGTGACAACTTTCTCGTCTGCCGAGCGAGACGCATTGGCCTTAGCGCCAGGGATTTCAGCCACGACCCGTTCTGCGATCCGCAGCATGGCTGCATTGATCGCGGCAAACGATGTGATGCGATCCTCGACCGGCAGATATGTCAGGTCGATATCCACAGACAGGCGCGGCATATCGCGTACAAACAGGTTGATGGCCGTGCCGCCCTTGAGCGCAAATGTTGTTTCCTTCGCCACCAAAGGAATGGTGCGAATGAGAAGCGCGACCTGCTGCCGGTAGATGTTGAGAAAAGCCATGAATTCACGGCACTCTTAGATCGAACGGTACGGTTATGTGGTACGTCGGGTCTAGCTTGCCGCCTTTAGCGAGCACGCGCTTGCCGGATCCCAGATCTAAGCGGGACACGTCTAGCCTGGACCGCCAGGCATGCCGGTGGCGGTCGGCAAAGAACAAGAACAGACGCTTAACCTTCACGCTGCTGCACGCTTCCAACAGGGTTTGCGCGCGACGGGGACTGAGGTCGCTCAGACCCTCGATCAGGGCGTCAACCTGATGGAAACTCTCACGATCAGGCAGCTCGTCTAGCAGCTCTAGCACGGCGCGTTCCTTACTCGAATATCCGATCGGCAAGTGCGTCCCTGCGGTGCTGACCCTAACGCCGTTCGGCTCTGGCAGTGCATCAGCATCGCCGGGAAACAGGCGCAGGCTGTTATGCCAGTGGAAGCTCACGTTGAGCGGCAGATTGTTCAGCCATGTGGGTACCCGCGTCGGCCCGTAGAGATGGACCTCCTGCATCTGCGCCGAGAGGTAATGTGCATAACCCAGTTGTTCGAGCGCGGTGCGTCCACCAACGACCAGGGGCAAGTCCAGCAGGGTCTGCAAAGATACGACCACCTGCTGCCATGTCAGCGGTGTGCGCGAACGGCGATAGACACGCCGCGCCGGGCTATCGAGCCACCCCGCACGAACATACTGGCTGCGCAGTGCAGATGAATACCCGTGAGCTTCCAGCCAGCCGGCATCAGCTAGGAGACTCTCGGGTAGTTCCTGCTGGAGTTTGTTTAGTTTTCCGTAAGAACGCGTAGCCATGCTTAGCATTTTGTCACATTTTCAAACTAATGCACAGTTTAAAATAGTGTGATTTCACAAATTAGGACTTAGTGTTTATATATTATTATAAACTTTCAGCAGGCGATTTTAAGCCCCTATCACAGCCAACTGCGCATTCCCTAAGTTCAAACCGCAGGGTGCTTATGCGGCTACTCGCGGCCGGGTCGCGCGATTTGACGCCCCAGCTGGGCCCACACCGTGATAGCGTCTTAGAGCCAAGCACTTTTACTTGGTTTAAGTACACGTACTCGGAAGAAGCACAGTCGAATCTCGTAAACGTCTAGCCAAGAACCGGCGAGGGCGGTTTTTTTGGGGCATGGGGCCATCGAGTTTTTCTCGGGGGCATATCGCCCCAACAGTGGCACCGAATGGCGTGTTATCGCGTGGCAGATTACTGATGACTAAAGCCGGGGTGGGGGATTTCCGCTGGCTTGTCGATCCTTGCGGGATAAGCTGTCAGAGAAAATGGTGCCCAGGAAGGGACTCGAACCCCCACGGTGTTACCCGCTAGTACCTGAAACTAGTGCGTCTACCAATTCCGCCACCTGGGCAAGGGGAGGGATGCCGGCAGGCCCGGCTCTCGAAGCGGCGAAATCTACGCACCGCTCCCATTCTTGTCAATCAAGAAAACGTCTTTTACTGGCCTCACCCCCACCCAGCCTTAGCCTGTTTGCTCCCAAAGTCTGCGCAAAGTCTTCACAATGTCTTTCCAACCTAGTACCGAAGTGACCGTAAAAACCCATGAAAAAACCCGTTAGCCACTGGAGCGATTTGGATACCAAGCACGCCGAGGAGGCGAGCCGTTATGCCAAACCCATCCCGAGTCGAGAATTCTTGCTGCAGACCTTACAGGCTGCCGGCGAGCCGCTAACGGCTGACGAGTTAGCGCGGCGTTTGAAGCTCAAAGACAAGGCCTTGAAGGGTGCTTTGGAGGCGCGTTTAGGGGCTATGGTTCGTGACGGGCAACTGGTGCGCAATCGCCGCGAACAATATCTGCTGACGGATCGCACCGTGATTTTACCCGGCACCGTGATCGGCCATCGCGATGGCTTTGGCTTTTTACGCCCGGACGACGGTTCTGAAGATCTTTACTTGTCGCCGGTGCAGATGCGCGAGTGCATGCACGGTGATCGGATAGCGGTGCGCCCGGGTCCTACCGATTATCGGGGTAAGCGCGAGGGGATTTTGGTTGAAGTCCTGCAGCGGCGCACCGTGCAGGTTGCCGGGCGCTTTAGGGTTGAGCACGGCATTGGCTTTGTCTCGCCGGATAATCGCCGTAACGCGCACCGGGTAGTGGTGTCCGCACGCGATCGCGGTACTGCCAAGGACGGAGATTTGGTGGTCGCGTCTTTGATTCAGGCGCCTAGCCGCCACGCACAAGCGGTGGGAAAAATTGTTCGTGTGCTGCCCGAAGGCAATCTGGCCGATACGGCAGTGGATTTAGCGGTGGCCTCCCATCAGTTGCCTAACGAGTTCTCCAGCGCGGCGCTACGCCAAGCCAAGCGCTTTGGCAAAAGCGTGCCCAGCGCGCTTTATGAGGATCGTTTGGATCTGCGCGAGGTGCCGTTAGTTACTATCGACGGCGAGGATGCCAAGGATTTTGATGATGCGGTGTTCGCTACGGCGACTCGCGGCGGCTGGCGGTTACTGGTGGCCATTGCCGATGTGTCCACGTATGTCACACCGGATAGCGCACTGGATACTGAGGCGCGCGAGCGCGCAACGTCGGTGTATTTCCCGCATCGGGTGATACCGATGCTGCCTGAGGCCTTATCCAATGGCCTGTGCTCCTTGATGCCTAATGTCGATCGGCTTTGCATGGTCTGCGACATGACGCTAAACCGCGAGGGCAAGATTACCGCAGCCACCTTCCACAAAGCGGTGATGAAAAGTCATGCACGACTGACCTATAACCGGGTGGCAGCTGCTTTAGTAACCCGCGATCCTGGCACGCGAGCTGAGTTGTCTGAGATCCTGGATTGCCTAGAAACGCTGTATGACGTTTATCGCGTGCTGCGTCGCCGCCGTGAGGCGCGTGGGGCGCTGGACTTTGAGGCCGGTGAAGTAAAGGTCATTGTTGATGATCAGGGGCATGTATCGGACTTACGCGTGACTTCACGAAACGACGCGCATCGCATGATCGAAGAATGCATGATTGCAGCTAACGTGGAGGCCGCACGCTTTTTGAAGAAGCACAAAATGCCGGCGCTGTATCGCGTGCATGCCAAGCCCGATGAAGACCGCGTGCAGGATTTAAAGCGCTTTTTAAGCACGCGTGGCGTGCATTTAGAAACCACGCCTGAACTGGATCCTTTAAAGCTCGCGCAGACCTTGCGTTCGGTGCAGGGTCGTCCGGACACGGCCATGCTGGAGCAAATGATTATTCGCTCCTTAGCCCAAGCGGTGTACCAGCCTGAGAACATCGGGCACTTTGGCCTGGCCTTAAGTGAGTACGCGCATTTTACTTCACCGATTCGTCGCTACCCTGACTTGTTGGTACATCGTGCGATTGGCCATGCGCTGTCGCGCGGTACGCTCGATGACTTTGCGCACACGCGCAAAGACTTTGACGTATTTGGCCAGGAGTGTTCGCAACGCGAGCGACGCGCCGATGAAGCCTCGCGTGATGTGGTGGCCTACCTAAAGTGCGAGTTCATGGCCGATAAGATTGACGAAGAATTTGCCGCGATTGTCACTGGGGTCACGGATTTTGGTTTGTTTGTGCAGTTGCAGAGTCTGCCGGTGGACGGCCTGGTGCATATCGCAGCCCTGGGAGCCGATTATTTTCGTTATGAGGAAGATCGCAAAACGTTAGTCGGTGAGCGAACCGGGACACGCTTTACGCTGGGCGATAAACTGACCGTCAGGTTAGTGCGAGTTGATCCTTCGGAGCGAAAAATGGACTTTGAGTTGGTTGCGCAAAAAGAGGCGGCGTTTCATCCACGCCGATCCCGAACGGTCTCCGCTAAAAAGGCTCGCCATGGCCGCTGAACGTATTTATGGGCTGCACGCGGTACGCGCGATCTTGACCAAGCGTCCGGCCGCTGTGGTTCGACTGACCGTACAGGCCGGGCGTGAGGATCAACGGCTCAAGGACATCCTGCTGCTCGCCAAACAGGCGGGCCTGGCCGTTGAAGTCAAACCGGCAGCCAGCCTGTCGGATTTAACCGGCGGAGCCCCGCACCAGGGCGTGATCGCGGAAGTCACACCGGCGCTGGCGCTGGATGAGGACGCGCTGATGGAAGGCGTGGGCGCACGCCTGGAGGCCGGCCAAGCCCCGTTCGTGTTGGTGCTGGATGGCGTGCAAGATCCGCACAACTTAGGTGCCTGTTTGCGCACGGCCGATGCCGCGGGCGTGGATTTTGTGATTGCGCCGCGCGATCGCGCCACCGGCTTAACCCCCGTCGTGCGCAAGGTCGCGGCCGGGGCGGCGGAGTCCACACCCTTTGTGCAGGTAACCAATCTGGCCCGCACGTTAAGAGAAATCAAAGACTTAGGGGTTTGGCTGGTCGGCACCAGCGACAACGCCCAAAAAAGCTTCTACCAAGCGGATATGAAGGGTGCCTTAGGCATCGTGATGGGCGCCGAAGGCACGGGCTTGCGTCGTTTGACCCGCGAGCTGAGTGACACCGAGGTGGTCTTGCCGATGTTAGGGGCGGTGGAGAGCCTGAACGTATCGGTGGCTACGGGTATTGTCCTGTACGAAGCGCTACGCCAACGCGCCTCTTGAGTTAAATCCTTAAAAAACATAAAGTACGCGGCTGCGTGGTATCCGCTGCGCAGTGATCTTCACCTTGCTACACCGATCAGGTCCATCGGGTGGCTTTAACCACAAGGAACAGACCATGCGTCATTACGAAATTATTTTTCTGGTGCACCCGGACCAGAGCGAACAAGTCCCGGCGATGATCGAGCGCTACAAGGGCATGATTGCTGCCGGTGGCGGTGCTGTGCATCGCCTGGAAGACTGGGGCCGCCGCCAGCTGGCGTATCCGATCAACAAGGTCGCCAAAGCCCACTACGTTTTAATGAACATCGAGTCGGACGCCAGCGTGCTGGCGGAGTTAACCGGCGCTTTTGGTTTCTCGGATGCCGTTCTGCGCCACATGGTGGTTCGTATGGATGCGGCAGTGACCGAGCCTAGCCCGATGGTTCGTCCGCCGGACGAGCGTGATGCCGAGGGTCGTGATCACGACCGTGATGATCGAGATGATCGCGATGACCGCGATGATCGTGGCAGCCGGGGTGGTCGTCGTGACCGCCGCGACATGAACGATCTCTAACCGCACCGCACTCTTTCAAGCATTAAGGATTTCATCATGGCCCGTTATTTTCGTCGCAAGAAGTTTTGCAAGTTCACCGCTGATGAAGCGGAAAGCATCGATTACAAAGATGTCGCAATGCTAAAGAACTACATCACCGAGACCGGCAAGATTGTGCCGAGTCGTATCACCGGCACGCGTTCGTTCTATCAGCGCAAGCTGTCTGAAGCCGTGAAGCGCGCACGCTTCATCGCGTTGCTGCCTTATACCGATCAGCATTGATATTGGGGCTGGGCTTGAGTCAATTAAGCCCAGCTGACCGACTTATGAAGCGTTCGTTTGCCGAATGGGTTACGGACTCGGGATGGAAGGCGGCAGCCTGCGTCTTTCTGTCGGCTTGGCTTGCTTTGATTCTGCCGTTCGCGCTGTGGCTGCCTGGCGCGATGGTAGTGCTCGTAGCGCTAGTGGCGTCGCCGGTGTCTTCGGGCTATGCCCTGGCTTTGGCTGGGGCGGCGCTTTTGGGATTGCTGATGCCAGCCACCGGGCTTTGGACGGCGGTTTTGTTGGCAACCGCGCTGTTGGTGCCGCAGTACCTGATTGGCAGGATGCTGGCCCGCGGTGCGTCAATGACAGTGTGTTTCCAGTTCGCCGCCTTAGCGGCGCTCGGGATGTTGGTCGTGGTTTATGGCGTCATTGCCGATCCCCCCGGGGTTTGGCGACCGATGCTAGAGCAGTTGGCACAGTCGCTGGATCGCTTTGCGGCCACCATGTCCAACGCCAGCAGCGGCCATCGGCTCGACGAGCAGCAGATTGTCGATGCGTCAGCGGCGCATCTGTGGGGCGCGGTGGGTTGGCTTTTGCTGCTCAACACGATGGTCAGCGCGATGGCTGGTCAGTATTGGGCGCAACGTAAGGGTTTTAAGCCGATCGAGGGTTCCTCGTTTGGTGAGTTGTCTGCCGGTCGCACACTAACGCTAGTGTGCGTAGGGTGTGCCGGGTTTGCCGCGTGGTTTACCGCGGGCTTAGGCGCTGACGGGTTGATGGTTTTAGGTGGCGTGTTTGTGCTGCAGGGTTTGTCGGTGTTGCACGCGGCTTTATTAGCGTGGGGTTTTCGCGGCGCGCCGATGGGTTTTGGCTACGCGGCGGCGTTTTTAGCTCTGCTGTTAGTCAGTTGGGCGGTGCCCGCGGTGGCTTTGGCCGTGGAAGTCCTGCTGTTTCTGACCGGGTTTTTGGATAATTGGTGGCCACTGCGAACGCGTTTTGCCAAGCAGGCTGTCTGATGATTGAACGGTGTTAGCCGAGTCCCCTTTGGGGTTCATCGGCTGTGGCGTTCGGGTAGTTTGGTTTTTAAAGTTTTTAGTCATTTAGCGTATAGGTGCTCTCATGGAACTCATCCTCCTGCAAAAGGTAGCGAACCTCGGCAATATCGGCGATCGCGTGAAAGTGAAGTCGGGCTACGGTCGCAACTTCCTCATGCCTACGGGCCGCGCCACGGTGGCGACCACCAAGAACATTGCCCGGTTTGAGGCCATTCGTGCCGATCTCGAGGCTAAGGCTGCCGCCGAGTTGGCGCAGGCTGAGAGCCGTGCGAGCGGCCTTAAGGAGTATCGCTTGACGTTGTCGGCGAAGGCCGGCGCCGAAGGCAAGCTGTTTGGTTCGATCGGTACCAGCGATGTCGCCGAGGCGCTAACGGCGGCAGGCCATCCGGTAGAGCGCGCTGAGGTGCGTATGCCTGAAGGTCCGATCCGCACGGTTGGTGAGACGGTGCTGGCTGTGCATTTGCACACCGACGTGACCGTCGACATCACCGTAGTGGTTAACGCCGAAGCCTAAGCTTTTAGGCGGTCAGGGCGCTAAAGGGGCATCCCTTTGGCGCCTGACGCGGTTAGACTGGGCTTTAGTTTTCCCAGTTGAAGGATTCTCATGTCGCAATCCGGCGCACCTCGTGGATCCTCTTCAGGTCTCGATGAAGCGAGGCTACCGCCGCATTCGATAGAAGCCGAGCAATCCGTGCTGGGCTCCCTCCTTATTGATTCCCAAGCCTGGGACACCGTCGGCGACATGGTTTCGCCCAAAGACTTTTATCGGCGTGATCATCAGCTGATCTTCGAGGCCATTGCGGCGATTGTGGAGTCGCAAGGTCCGGTGGACGCAGTGACCGTTGCCGAGAGTTTAGAGCGTCGCGGGGTTCTTGCCGACGCGGGTGGTCTGGGTTATCTGGCGACCCTATCACGTGACACGCCCAGCGCGGCGAACGTTAAAGCTTACGCGGAGATCGTGCGTGAGCGAGCGCTGCTAAGGGCACTGGTGTCGGCCGGCGGGGAAATCGCTTCCTCGGGCCTGTCGCCTGAAGGCCGTACCGCGTCAGATCTGGTGGATCAGGCCGAGCGAATGGTCTTTGAGATTGCTGAGCGCGGCACTTCCAGTCGTGAAGGCTTTCAGGCGGTTAAAAAGATCTTGCCGGCAACGATCGATCGAATCGACGCTTTGCATCAAAATCCGGGTGCCTTCAGCGGCGTGGCTACCGGTTATACCGATCTAGACCGCATGACTAACGGTCTGCAAAAAGGCGATCTGATTATTATCGCGGGACGGCCCTCGATGGGTAAAACCACGCTAGCCGTTAACATCGCTGAAAACGCGGCGATCTCCGGCAAGGTGCCGTCTGCCATATTTTCCATGGAAATGTCCTCTGAGCAGGTGACCCTGCGCATGATCTCTTCTTTAGGACGCGTCAATCAGTCGCGCCTGCGCACCGGGGAATTATCACCAGAGGATTGGCCACGCATTACCTCGGCCACCGAAGTGCTGTCGCAAGCACCGCTGTACATCGATGAGTCACCTTCCTTATCGCCAACCGAAGTTCGGGCTCGTGCGCGGCGATTAAAGCGTGAGCACGGATTAGGGTTGATCGTTATCGACTACCTGCAGCTGATGCAGGTGTCGGGCAACACGGAAAATCGTGCGACGGAAATTTCAGAAATATCCCGCGGACTAAAAGCCCTGGCTAAAGAATTGGACCTGCCGGTCATTGCGCTGTCTCAGCTGAATCGTAGCGTGGAGCAACGCACCGAGAAAAAGCCGGTCATGAGCGATCTGCGTGAATCAGGCGCTATCGAACAAGACGCCGACCTGATCTTGTTGATTTATCGTGAAGAGGTCTACGAGCCGAACACGACCCGCAAAGGTATCGCTGACATCATTATCGCCAAGCAGCGTAACGGCCCTATTGGTGATGTGCAGTTGACCTTCTTGGGTGAGTACACGCGCTTTGAAAATCTCGTGGCCGAGTCCTATGGGCAGGGTCCGTACCGCTAGTACGGGCCGCTAAGGCTGGAGTCTTACGTGGATAGTACCCGTCGACCTTCAAGGATTCGTCGTCCCCGACCCGGGGCTGCTCCGCGTCCGGCGCAATACCCGGGCCCGACGTTAAATCTAGGTCCCTTGCCCGCACGACCACCGGCGGTGCCGCCGGCCATAGCCCCGCATGCACAGCATGGCGAGCAAACCCAACGGCTAAACAAGTACCTCTCAGAGCGAGGCTTGTGTTCCCGTCGTCAGGCCGATGATTGGATTGCTGCCGGACGCATTACGGTCAACGGCTTGGTGGCCACCTTAGGCACACCGATCGGCCCTGATGATGTGGTGCGAGTCGACGGACGTGCGGTAGGGGCTGAAGCAAGGCACGTGTACTTAGCGCTGCATAAGCCACCGGGTATCGAATGCACCACGGATCGACGCGTTGAAGACAACATCATTGATTTTATCGCCCATCGCGAACGAATCTTTCCGATCGGCAGGCTCGATAAGTTTTCGGAAGGGTTGATCCTTCTGACCAACAACGGCGATATCGTGAATTCTTTGCTGCGCGCGGAGAACGGGCACGAAAAAGAATACGTGGTCACGGTGGATCAGCCCGTCACGGATGAATTTCTACAGGTCATGGCGCGCGGCATGCTGATACTTGGGCAGATGACGCGCCCGGCTCGCACGTGGCGAGTCGCAAAGAACGTCTTTGCGATCGTGCTCACCCAAGGATTAAACCGGCAGATCCGTCGCATGTGCGAGGAATGCGGTTACGTGGTGCGACGCCTGGTGCGCGTGCGCATCGTCAATGTGCATTTAGACGGATTAGCCCGTGGTCAGTGGCGCAACCTCACGCGCCCGGAATTAGAGCGGCTCTTGCCGGGCCGAACCGACTGGTAGTGACTGCTTAAAGGTCCTGAAAACCAGCAAGAAAACGCGGTTAGCGCTATGCTAGCGGGCTGCCTGCCGCGTTTGGCGGGCCTTTTCTTTGGAATTTAACTTGTCCGTGACGACTTCAACACCTGCCGATTCCTCCGCTGCTGGCACTTTCGCGGCACTGGGTCTTGATCCTGCTCTACTGAAGGCTGTAACCGAGTTGGGCTTTGTAAAGCCCACGGTGATTCAGGCCGACGCCATCCCACCCGCGCTGGCTGGCCGTGATGTGCTGGCGGCCGCTGCCACCGGCAGCGGTAAAACCGCAGCTTTCTTGCTGCCCATTCTTCATCAGTTAATCGATAAACCCAAAGGCGTGACGCGCGCGCTGATACTGGCACCCACGCGAGAGTTAGCCGCTCAGATCACCTCAGACCTCAACGAACTGGCCGTGCACACTAAAGTCAGTGGTGCTGCCATCTTTGGCGGTGTGAGCATGGGTCCGCAGGAGCATGCGCTACGCACCGGCGTGGATGTCATTGTCGCCACACCGGGTCGACTGTTGGACCATTTCCGTCAGCCTTATGCCAAGCTCAACGGGTTAGAGTTTTTAGTACTCGATGAAGCCGATCGCATGTTAGACATGGGATTTTTGCCGGACATTCGTCGAGTGCTGCGCCAGGTGCCTGCGGTACGACAGACGCTGTTTTTTAGCGCCACGCTGCCACAACCGATCATGCAATTGACGCGCGAACTGCTGCGCGATCCGGTGCGTATCAATATTGAACGCCAATCAACACCGGCTACCGGCATCACTCAGGCTATTTATCCGGTACCCAGCGAATTGAAGTCGGCGTTGTTTTTAAAACTACTCGACGGTCAGATGAAAGAAGCGCTGGTATTTACCCGCACCAAACATCGCGCCAATCGACTGGCTGAATACTTAGTCCGCCACGGTATCTCAGCAGAACGCATTCATGGCAATCGCTCGCAAAATCAGCGTACTCAGGCTCTGGAGGGCTTTAAGTCCGGGCATTACCGGGTTTTAGTAGCCACCGATATTGCTGCCCGAGGCATTGATGTTGCTGAGTTGGGGCACGTGGTGAATTTTGATGTGCCGGTAGTGCCTGAGGATTACATCCATCGTATCGGCCGTACGGGTCGTGCTGAAGCTACCGGTGAGGCGTATACCTTTGTGTCCTCTGAAGAAGAGGGCGATCTGAAAGTCATTGAGCGAGTCTTAGGTAAGCGGCTGCCACGCGTGACCCTGCCTGATTTTGACTACGCGCAAAAGCCGTCCGCGGCGTTGGAAGTGCCGTTGGGTGAGCGCATTGCGCAGATTCGTGCACGTAAGGCTGATGATCGGGCTCGTAGTCACGCCAAGACCGGCGGTGGCCGCCCGGGAACTGCTCGTCCGGCGTCCTCGTCACGCGCGTCAGCACCGGCGGGTCGAGCTCCCGGCAGTGGCGGCGGTGGAGGTGGCGGTGGTCGCGCGCCGAGTCGACCGGGCTCGTCAGGTGGGCGGCCTGGGCCGAGTCGCGGCGGTTCCTTCGGGCCTGGTCGTTCCGGTGGCGGCGGCGGTCGCGGGCCACGTTGAACACGCGCTTAAGTGCAATAAAAACGGGCCCTAGACTTTTCGACAGATTAAGCGAAAGGCTTGTTCTGGTTGCCCGTTTTTATTCAGCTCTATGGCCCCATCATTGTGGGGCCCTCATTAGGTTCATCGTCAACGCTGAGTTATTTATTCACCGACAAAGAAACTCATTTTGACGTCTGCAATACACAGCACGTCATTGTCGTGCAGCCTTTGGGCGCGTGCGCCAATGGTGACATCGTTGATCGATGGATAACGGTTGGTAGGCCCGCCTTCCACATGAACTAAATAAAAGCCGTCGGCTCGGCGTGTGATGGCAGCGACCTGCACGCCGGGCCTGCCTAGCGTGGTCAGCGTCTTGGTCAGGGCCATCTCTCGGCCGGTTAGACCGCCCGACAGCACCTGCAACTTACCCTGTGGAAGGCTACCGGCAGCGCCTCGTGGATTAAAGGCCGGACGCGTGGCGTCAATGCTGGGTTTGGCTACGTCGGCAATAGGGCGCGTGGCCTGCCAGGCTTTGTTGAGCGTGGGGGTTGAGGTGATCACCATGGTTTTTTCAAATTCGTCGGCTGAGTTTTCTACCGCCTCAACGTCTTCAAAACGCAGTTGATGATGGCCGGTGGTGATGATGTCGCCGTGTTGCAGCGCATGCTTTTTGATCAGCTTGCCGTTGACGTACGTGCCGTTGGTGCTGTTGAGATCTTCTAAAAAAGAGTCGTTGAGGATGTTAATCAACAGGGCGTGGTGACCGCTGACCGCCGCATTGTCGATGCGCACGTCGTTATCCGGTAAGCGACCGATGGTGTATCGCTCTTTGCCCATGTTGTATTCGGCCAGTATCTGGCTGTCTAAGCTGAGAATGAGTCTGCCCATTTATCGGTCCATCCTTGTCAGCATCACTTGGCTTTACTCGCGTGGCTACCCTGACCGGGTACTTAGCCAAACCATCCTAGAATCTTATCGAGAATTTTTTGTCGAGCCGGGAAGGGCTCCACAACTTTGGTAACAAGCACCGAAATATTGTCGCGTCCGCCGTGTTCATTCGACAGTTGGATAAGCTGTTTGCCAACCGTTTCTAGGTTATCGTGAAAAGTACTCAAGGTGAGGTGAATGTCCTCATCTTCGACCATGTCCGAGAGCCCATCGGAGCAAAAGACGTAAAAATCACCGCGCTCTACCGGATGCTCAGCCAGATCCACCTCAACGGTGGGCTCCACGCCCAAAGCTCGTGTCACGTAGTTTTTATTGCTGGAGCGGGCCGCTTCTTCTTGAGAATAAAACCCTCTTTCAACCAGTTCCTGGAGCAGCGAGTGGTCTAACGTTAACTGCTCAAAACGGTCATCACGCAGGCGGTACAGCCTGGAGTCACCCACGTGGGCAACACACACCCGATTGTCGTAGAAAACCGCCGCGACAATGGTGGTGCCCATGCCGGCACATTGCGGTTGGCTCTTCGAGGTCTGGTAGATGATTTTGTTGGCGCGAAGGATGGCGTCGCGCAGGATAATGCTCGGCCGGATCATGCCGGTTTCCCGATCGGTGGCCGATAAGTCTTGGGCTGCGAAGGCCTCTCGGACCAGATGGGCAATCGTTTTTACGGCGATACTGCTGGCGACTTCACCGGCGTTATAGCCACCCATGCCATCGGCCAATACAAACAGACCAATTTCTGCATCGTGGGCAATCGCGTCTTCGTTGTGTTCGCGCACCCGGCCTGTGTCGGTAAGCGCGATGCTGGCCATCTTGTTACGCAAATCGGGTTCTCAAATAGGTAAAGAGGTCGCGCACTGGCGCAATGCCTGGGCCATCACCTTCGCGTCGGCAAATCGTGCCTCAGGCTCCTTAGCCAGAGCTTGATCGATCAGCGTGCCAAGGCGTTCGTGCAGGTCCGGACGCAGTGAGGATAGCGTTGGATGGGGTCGATTCACAATCTGATCCATCAGCTGAGGCATTGAATCACCCCGAAACGGCAACTCGCCGGTCAGTAACTGAAACAAGGTCACACCTAAAGCGAAAAGATCCGACTGACCCGTGACCGGGTGGCCCTCCAACTGCTCGGGCGCCATGAACGACGGCGTTCCCAGAATCAGGCCTGCTCGAGTCTGCGCTTGGTCGGCAATTTTGGCGATTCCAAAGTCCGTAATTTTAGCCGTCAAGCGCGATGGATCCATCAACACGTTGGCTGGCTTGATGTCGCGATGGATGATTCCCGCGGCATGCGCGTGATCCAGTGCCTCGGCGATCTGGGCACCAATCAGCAGGACATCCCGGGCGGGCAACAGGTTGGCACTTAACGTGTAAAAAGACAGCGCTCTGCCCCTGATGTAGTCACTGACTAAATAGCCGATCTCGCCTTGTTCGCCGTAGCCGCGGATGCCGACGATGCCCGGGTGGTTTAAGTGGCTGGCGGTTTGCGCTTCCCGAAAAAAGCGCGCACGCATTTCGCGCTGCTGCTCGTTCTCGTCTGAAAGATTAATGGCCTTAAGGGCTACTTGAGCCTGGGTTTTGCGGCAGCGGGCCAGATAAACCACGCTGGCCGCGCCGTGACCGATTTCTTGTAAAATGGAGTACTCACCGATCTGCGGTGCGGCCCGGGTGCGCTTGCTGCCCGATAGCAACAAAGATGCCACATCGCCTTCATCGGCCATGTCCGAGGCCGCTAAAGCCTGACTCACCTCAAGGAGGTTTTGCGGCTTTTGCGGCGCCTGTACCGGCAGCGGCAGGCCGGCGGTGGCGTTTTGTTTAGGCGTGGGTGATCGTCGATCGCTTAACGATTCGTACGGGTTGGTCTGTGCTGCGATGACGCGGCTGGCCGCGGTGGGGGTCACCGCTGCCCGGTAGGGAATGATGGTGACACTTTCGCGCCCGGCCTTTGCCAGGCGTGGGGCGGGGTTGATGGGTGCGGGCACTACGTGGGGTGCCGGATGTGATGCAAGGTTGTGTGCCGGTGTGGTCGGTTCGTGAGTAATTAAGGTGAACGCCTGCAGGCGTTGTCGACCTTGGTAGCGGGTTAGGGATTCTGCTAACCCTGCACCTAACAGCGTGACTGTGCCGACCAAGGAGGCCCAAGCCAGCGGCACGTAGAGGTTAGCCTGGGTGAGTAACCACACCTCAGCCAATAAGCCTCCCCCCACCATAGCGCCTGCTACGGCTAAGCCCGCCAGCCCGCCGTAACGGCGCAGCAGCCGGGGTGCTAACACCAGACCAAAAAGCACGTAAAGCGCTGACAGCGCATAACGGATCCCGGTGGCGTTGCTGGCGCGCACGGCATACGCGCCTAGGCTTAACGCATCGATGCGTCCGGCCAGGGCTTCAGTGCCGTTGCGTGGACCCAGTGCGGTCATCACATCGGGCGCATGACCCATCACCAGCCAGACGCTGTGCAGGGAGCTTAGATCAAACTCAGGCAGGGTTAACTCCGACAGCGTCAGACGGTGCAGTCCGTTGAGCTGGGTCGAGCCTGGCGCATAAAAAGGAATGTACTGGCCGTCCGGGCTGACCTTAAGTGCGCGCGCCTTAAAGCTCCAGCCACCGTTGCTGGTAAAGCGCCAATCCGAGGTTACGCCGCCCCAGCGTTGACTTAAGGCCGCTAACGTCGCACTGGCATGCGCGGCCTCAGGCGGTCCGGCCAGCAGCGCGTACTCACGCACCACCCCATCGGCGCTGGGTAGGTTTAATGGCTCGACCGCCCATGAGTCAGGTTCGGCCACCTCGGTGCTGGCATCGGGCAGCGGTGCAGCGCCCACCAGGCGCGGTGTGAAGGGTAGGTGGGCCACGCTGGGGGCTTGCCGTGGCGAATGGCTTGCGTCTAGAGCGGTCACCCGTATCGGTGGTTTTTGACCCAGCGGTTTTAATAGCGCGGCCATCGGCGGCGACACTAAGGCGCTGGCAGGTTGATCAATGATCAGCCCGGCGATCTTTGCGCCGGCCAGCCGTCGCAGGGCAAAAGCCAGCGTTGCCGGGTCGGGCTTGTCACCGGTATCGATCCAGACAATGTCATCGGCGCTGGCCCGATCCAGTGAGCCTAGAGCCCATTGCAATGGCAGGCCTTCAAAGCTCGCCAGCCGGGCGGGTCCGGCAGCGATGACGGCCAGCCACAGGCCTACCAACGGCAGTAGCGTAAGAATGAGGCGACGGCGCTGCGAAGTGGTGGAAGTGGCTGTCATGATGCAGCGCGAAGTATGCCGCAGTTGAGGCTGATAATAATGCGAGGCATCTCTCTGTTAGCATCGTTAGACGAGGGACCTTATGTCGAAAAATCGAACCGTTTACGTGTGCCAACAATGCGGCGATGCCACCCCTAAGTGGCAGGGGCAGTGCCCGGCCTGCGGGGCGTGGAACACGCTCAGCCAGCATTCGGCACCCGCCGTTAGCGCTAAACGCACCCCTCTGGCCGGCGAGGCCAGTGCCGTGAGCTCGTTGCTAACCCTGTCCACTGAAGAACCGTCGCGGCGCTCAACGGGTATGGAAGAGTTTGATCGGGTACTCGGTGGCGGTCTGGTAGACGGCAGCGTCACGCTGATCGGTGGTGATCCGGGCATCGGTAAATCCACGCTCTTGCTGCAATCTGCCGCCGCCATGGCGCTGCAGGGTCCGGTGCTCTATGCCACGGGTGAAGAAAGTCTCACCCAGGTCAGTTTGCGGGCCCGTCGCTTAGGCCTGGGCCAGGCGCCGCTGGCGTTGCTGGCGGAAACATCGGTTGAAACCGTCATTGAGGCGGCCAAAGCCGCCGGCAGCCGGGTACTGGTGGTGGACTCCATCCAAACCATGGCTACCGAAGAGTCGACCTCAGCGCCGGGTAGCGTGTCGCAGTTACGTGAGTCTGCCGCTCGCCTGGTGAGCTATGCCAAGCGTAGCGCTACGGCGGTACTTTTGATTGGCCATGTGACCAAGGAAGGGGCGATTGCCGGGCCCCGCGTGCTCGAGCATCTGGTGGATACCGTGTTGTATTTTGAAAGTGATTTAGGCTCGCGGTATCGAATGATCCGTGCGGTTAAAAATCGCTTTGGTGCAGCCAATGAAATCGGCGTATTCATGATGGCCGAGCAGGGGCTTAAGGAAGTCCGTAATCCCTCGGCCATTTTTTTGTCGCGCCACGAACAGCCGGTATCGGGCAGCGTGGTGCTGGTCACTCGGGAGGGCACCCGTCCGCTGCTAATTGAAGTTCAAGCGTTGGTTGATGAGTCGCGCGCGCAGATACCCAGACGGGTAGCGGTGGGCTTTGAAAATAATCGCTTAGCGTTACTGCTGGCGGTATTAAATCGCCACGGTGGTGTCGCGCTGGGCAGTCATGATGTGTTCGTGAACGTCGTGGGTGGCGTTAGCATCAGTGAGACGGCGGCGGATCTGTCGGTGTTGCTGGCCGCTGTTTCATCCGTGTCGAGCATGGCCTTAGCCAATGATCTGGTGGCCTTCGGTGAGCTGGGCTTAAGCGGTGAAATTCGGCCGGTTCCGTTCGGTGAGGAGCGTTTGCGTGAGGCGGCTAAGCACGGTTTTCGCCGCGCTATTGTGCCTAAGGCTAATGCACCTAAAAAACCGATTCCGGATTTGACGGTTATCGGCGTGACTCAGTTATCCCAAGCCTTAGAGGCGGCCTTTGGTACGCAGGGCCCGTCACGCGGTCCCGGTCAGTCATGAGGCTTGCCACCTGCCGCCGGTCTTTAATCGTTAAGATCATCGCGCTGTGTCTGGCGTTGGCCGTTGCCTTCGGTGAACCGGCGTTCGCGCAACCTGTAGCGCACAGCGCGCCGGCCAGCATGCAGGCGCAGATAGCGCACGCCTTGTGGCTGCGCGCCTTGCGCTGCCGGGGTATGGCTCATCCTAAGCTGTATGCGGGTGTGTTGTCGTGGAGTCTGGATTACGCGGTTATCGGCTGGGACTTTGAGCAGCAGTTGTGGCGATTGAGTATTAACTCCGAGGGTGCCCTGCGCATAACCTCGGTGGATGCCAACGGTGTGCCTTTAACGGTTAAGCAACGCCAGTTAAGCCGGCCTGAGGTTGACCAACTGGCAAGGCTGATCGATGAACAAGACCTGCTGTGTTTAAGTGCGGTGCCGGCGATGTCGACCCGCTCGGCAGGCAACTACCGGCAAGTGATTCAGATGACGACTCCAAACTACCGGCGCCTGTTATCAGTCGACGCCTGTTATGAGGTCAATGATCGCCTAGCCTGGGAGGCTGTTACGGATCGACTTTTTGCCTGGCTTAAGGCAGATCTGGGGCCGGTGACACCAGAAACTAAAAAGTCAGATGCCTTGCGGCCGACGCTTAAGGTGGTCTGCACCGATGAGGAGTTAGCAACTGTCATGCGGCTGGATCAGCGTCAACAGTTGTTGGGTATTTGGGTGGGAAAGACCGATCGCTAGCAACGCCTGGCGCGTGACTTGAACGTTTGCGGCCTACGCTACGTAAGAAGGAGTGCTTTGGTGCCAAAGTTTGACCGATCTTTAGTTGCTCGCGCGGCGCTGGCAGCGCTGCTGCTGTTTAGCCTGACACCGGTTCAGGCCAGCTCATGGGGCGCTGATGTCACGGGCGGAACGCTAGGATTAGGGGCAGATTTGGCCGTGGGCATTAACCCCAGTGTAGGTCTGCGCGTGGGCATGAACGGCTTTCACTACAGCGGTGCGGTCAACGCCACGGACGTGGCTTACCACGGGCAAATTAAGGTCAGTGAGCCGTTGGCCCGACTGGATTGGTTTGTTTGGGAAGATCCTTTTCATTTGACGGTGGGGCTGGGCTTTAACGGTCCGAAAATTGATGCCACAGGCCAGCCCACGGCCACGGGTAGCTATACGCTGAACGGTCACACCTACTCACTGGCCGATGTCACCGACCTGTCGGCTCACTTTGCTCAAGGCCATGCGGTCGCACCCTATCTAGGCCTAGGCTATGGTGCACCGGCCTTAAGTGCTGACCGACTCAGCGTGATCATCGATGCGGGTGTGCTTTACGGCGGACGCCCTGCGGTTGCGGTGAACGGCCAATGCGCGCCCAGCGCGCCACCGGAGGTTTGTGCGCAATTAGCGACCGATTTAGCTTTTGAGAAGCAACGGCTAGTGGGCCAATTCTCCAAGCTGTCCTACCTGCGCTGGTATCCGGTCATCAGTATAGGACTGGCCTATCGGTTTTAGCTTTGGCGCACTCGCTGTTAACTTAGCGTGACTTCATCGTGGCTAAAGCAGCTCGTGGCTTTGGCAGCGCGTAGTTTAGGCAGGGCCTGCCGGTGATGAGAGGTTGTGAATACGCACGGTCTTAATGGCGTTGTCGTGAATTTGCAGAACCTCCATGGACAGGCCGTGCAGTTTCAGCGAAGTGCCCGGTTCGGGAATAGTCTCTAAATATTCCAGAATCAGTCCGTTCAGGGTCTTAGGCCCGTTGGTCGGCAAGTCCCATTGCAAGGTGCGATTTAACGAGCGAATGGTGGCCGTGCCTGAAATCAACAGGCTGCCATCGTCATCTTTATAAACATCCTTGTGCAAGATGGACGGCTGGGTGGTGAACTCACCGACGATCTCCTCCAGGATATCTTCTAAAGTCACCAAGCCTTGCACGTCGCCGTACTCATCAACCACATACGCATGACGACGTCGGTGGCGCTGGAAGCTCACCAGCTGCTGATTGAGCGTGGTGCCTTCGGGTACATAAAAAGGTTCTTGCCGTTCGGCCAGAGCAATAAGCTGCGCGCGGTCTAACTCGCCACGCATCAACTCACGCACCGCGCGCTTCATGTGCAACACACCAACGATGTGGTCCAGGTCTGCCCGGTAGACGGGAATGCGCGTGTGTTGCGCTTCGCGCAGGGCGTTTTCAATTTCGTCCCAATCGTCATCCAGATCAATGCCGCCAATTTCGTTGCGAGGCACCATGATGTCATCCACCGTGATGCGCTCCAGATCCAGAATGCTCATCAGCATGCTTTGGTGACGTTGCGGAATCAGAGCACCTGCTTCGGCGACTACCGTGCGAAGTTCATCGGCGGACAAGGAGTGAGTGGCGTGCACATCGGTGGATGCGCCCAACAGTCGCAGCAAGCCATTCGCAAACAGGTTAATCAGCCAGATGATCGGGTAAGTGATCCACAGCAACGGTCGGTAGATAAAAGCCGAGGGCAGCGCCAGCGTCTCCGGATGCAGGGCGCCAAAGGTTTTTGGACCGACCTCCGCAAACAGCAACAAGACAACGGTAAGCACGCCGTTAGCGGCCGCCAGCCATTGCTCGCCCCAAATCTGCAAGGTCATTAAGGTGACGATACTGCCGGCGGTAACGTTGGCTAAGGTGTTGCCCAAAAGGATCAGGGCGATTAACCGATCGGGTCGTTGTAGCAGTCGCTCGGTGAGTCGCGCGGCCGGTTCGTTTCGACTGACACGATGTCGCAGTCGATAGCGATTCAAGCTCATCAGCGCCGTTTCGGTGCCAGAGAAAAACGCCGATAGCACGATGCACAGGCCTATGCCCAAAAGAGCACTGTGCACCGACAAAGCGTTAGTCATGGGTGTTATCGCGATCGCCGATGACGCGATTAATCAAAGTCGCAGGCTCAGCGGTGTTCATGTCAGCCCCAGTGCCGATGCAGCAGGACTTCAAGCACAAATTTTGAGCCCAGATAAGCCAGCGCTAAAATCAAAAAGCCGGCGACGCTAAAACGTGCCGCGGTGCGGCCGCGCCAGCCGTAACGTAAGCGTCCGACGATCAGCGCGCCAAACAAGGCCCAGGCCAACAACGATAAGCCGACCTTGTGGGTCAGGTGTTGGGCACGCAGGTCGTACACAAAAACCAAACCCGTGAATAAGGCCGTGGTCAGTGCGATAAAGCCACCGGTCAGGGCGGTGAATAAACTTTTTTCCAACAGGTCCATGGGCGGGAGCACCCGTACCCAACCGTTATGCTGGCGGGCTTTAAGGCGATTGCCCTGCATGACCAACAGCACCGCACAAATCGCCGCCATGGACAGCCAGCCGGTGGCGAGCATCGATAAGATCACGTGAGCGGTAAAAGCCACGCCGGCGGCGAACGACTCATGATACCCGCGCGGCAGAGCCGCGAAGGAGGCGGCCAAAGCGACCAGCGCATAATGCACGGCGGGCAAGCCGCGTAACGGCTGTTTGACTGCGGCGATAAAGGCGGTGACGGCGATCACCCAGCCCCAAATCGACAGGACATCGCCGATGTTCAGCGCATAGTCAGCCTGGTTGCGCAAAATGGCTGACAGATCCCAGCCATGCAGCACGATGGCAGCCGCCGCGATCGTCACGGGCGTTTTTAAGTCGCAAGCCGGGTCGCGCAACAGCGCACGCCATGCGCTAACGGCGGCCAGCAAATACAACAGAGAAGCAAGCAGAGTAAACAAAGGAACCAGTCGTCGATGCGCCGTTACGCCGGCGAAGACTTTAGATGATTGCACAGCTGCGAAAGATCGGGAAGCATGCCGCCCCCGTGATGGTCTTATAATGGTGAAGCCACAGGGTGCCGTCTAACGTTTGGCGAGCACCAAGCCCAGGAGTTGCGATGTTTGACAAGCTGACCAGTCGTTTAGCAGGCGCCGTTGAAGCGCTGCGCGGTCGTGGGCGCCTGACCGAGGACAACATCAATGACACGCTGCGCCAGGTGCGCATGGCGTTGTTAGAAGCCGACGTGGCGTTGCCGGTCGTCAAGAGTTTCATCACGGCGGTCAAAGAGCGTGCCCTGGGCTCAGCCGTACAGGCCAGTCTCACACCGGGTCAGGTGTTCATCAAGATCCTGCACGATGAGCTGGTGCGCGCGATGGGTGAGCCGGGTGCCGGGCTTAACCTGCGGGCGCAGCCACCGGTGGTGGTGTTGCTGGCGGGCCTGCAGGGTGCGGGTAAGACCACAACGGCAGCCAAGCTCGCGCGCTTGTTGATGGAAACCCAGAAAAAGCGGGTGCTGCTCGTCTCTTGCGACGTCTACCGGCCGGCGGCGATTACCCAGTTAGAGCGGCTGGCCACGCAGATTGGGGCCGGATTTGTGGCCTCCGACAATACCCAGCGACCGGTTGATATTGCGGTAAGGGCCGTGCAGGAAGCCAAGCTGGGTTCTTACGACGTGCTTTTGGTGGATACGGCCGGCCGTTTACATGTCGATGACTCGATGATGGCCGAAGTTGCGGCCATTGATCAGGCCGTACAGGCACACGAGCGGTTGTTCATTGTGGACAGCATGGCCGGTCAGGATGCGGTGAATTCAGCGCGTGCATTCAACGAGGCGCTGGATTTGACTGGCGTGATTTTGACCAAAGCCGACGGTGATGCGCGCGGTGGTGCGGCGTTATCGGTGCGCGAAGTCACCGGCAAACCGATTTTGTTTTTAGGCGTCGGCGAGAAGGTGGAGGCCCTGGAGGTCTTTCACCCTGAGCGGGTGGCCTCGCGCATCTTGGGTATGGGCGACGTGTTGTCTTTGGTCGAGCAAGTCCAGGCCCAGGTGGACCAGGAAAAAGCGGCCAAGCTGGCGGA
The DNA here is from genome assembly GCA_903828595.1 of uncultured Pseudomonadota bacterium. Classification (GTDB taxonomy): domain Bacteria; phylum Pseudomonadota; class Gammaproteobacteria; order Steroidobacterales; family Steroidobacteraceae; genus CAIKMS01. Next base: position 347,485 of record CAIKMS010000008.1, read on the forward strand.
CAAGCTCTCCAAGGGTAAGGGCTTTGATTTCAATGACCTACGTGAGCAGCTGCAGCAAATGCAGGCCATGGGTGGCTTAAGTGCTTTGATGGATAAGCTGCCCACCAAGCTCGCCAGTGCGGCGCAGGGCATGCCCACTCAGTTCGGTGACCGCGAGGCTAAGCGCAAAATTGCGATGATCAACTCGATGACGCCTAAAGAGCGGCGTAAGCCGGATTTGATCGACGGATCCCGTAAGCGGCGTATTGCTGTGGGATCCGGCGTGCAGGTGCAGGACGTGAATCGATTGCTTAAAGAGTTTTTGCAGATGCAAAAAGTCATGAAACAGTTTTCCAAAGGTGGCATGAAAGGCCTGCTGCGCCAACTCGGCGGGCGGCTCCCCCCGGGCTTGGGGCGCTGACGGGGGTCTGGGCTCCTGCCGTTTCTTTGAATTCAGGGGCTTGCGAGGTTTCATTCCTGGCACGACTTGGGGTAGTATTGTCGGCTCTTTAGTGAGGGTGCGCGTTGCACCTTCACGCGAAACAGGACTGTGTAAGCGATGGTAACGATTCGACTGACTCGGCGTGGCGGCAAAAAAGCACCGTTTTATCACGTGGTAGCGACGGACAACCGTAAGCGCCAGGGTGGACGTACGCTCGAGCAATTAGGGCTGTTCAACCCGATTGCGCGTGGTAAGGAAATCCGCCTGCGTTTGGATGTGGCGCGCATTGATCATTGGCTGAGCACCGGTGCTAAGCCGTCGGAACGGGTAGCCGCGCTGGTCGCGGAATACCGCAAGCAGCAGGTTGCTGCCTGAACGAGCCTTCCTCCGGAGTCGCCGGCAACGGCGCTCCATCCGGGAATGACAGACAGGTACAGCTAGGCCGCATCGGTGCGCCTTGGGGCGTCCACGGTTGGCTGAAGGTCGAGTCGTTCACGGAGCCTGCGACCGCCTTGTTGGATTACCCCGTTTGGCAATTAGCGGCGGTCGGTACCCTCAATGAGTCGGCCAGGGGCCAAGTGCCTACAGGGCCTTCGGTGCGGGTTTTGTCGGGTCGGGCTCAGGGTAACAAGCGGAGTCTGTTGGTGCGACTGGAGGGCGTGGATAGCCCGGAGGTTGCTCGGCAGTACACGACGCTAGAGATTTGGGTGCCTCGTTCGGCCATGCCGAGCGTGGCTCCGGGTGAGTATTACTGGGTAGATCTGATTGGTCTGCCGGTTGTCACGCTGGAGGGACAGGCCTTAGGGCAGGTCAGCCATTTTGTCGATCTGCCGGCTAATCCGGTGGTGGTGGTCAAACAAGGAGCCAAGGAACACTGGATTCCGATGGCGCCTGATCACGTGAAGCGAGTGGACGTGGCGGCCGGTTTGATTGAGGTCGACTGGGAGCCGTTGGTTTGATGGTAGGGACGCGTAGCGCGCCGCTGGCCATTGAAGTGGTCACGCTGTTTGATGAGCTTGTGCGCAGTAACCTGCGTTTCGGGGTGCTGGGTCGGGCGGTGGATCAGCGTTTATTGAGCGTGGGTACGACCGATCCCAGGGATTGGGCGACCGACGTGCACCGCACCGTGGACGACCGGCCTTATGGCGGTGGTCCGGGGATGGTGTTGGCTGTTGAGCCTTTGGCAACGGCGATTCGACAGGCGAAGGCTAAATTACCGGTCGACAGTCCGGTCATTTACCTCTCGGCGCAGGGCAAGCCGTTTGTGCAGGCCGATGCCGAGCGATTGGCGGCATTGCCAGGGTTTGTGCTGCTGGCCGGTCGCTATGAGGGTGTGGACGAGCGAGTCCTTGAGGCTTGCGTGGATGAAGAGCTTTCCATCGGCGACTACGTGTTGTCGGGTGGTGAGCTGGCGGCTTGTGTGGTGATTGATGCCTGTGCGAGGTTGCTCCCCGGAGCGCTGTCGAACGAGCATTCCGCGCAAGAAGAGTCCTTCGCGCAGGGCTTGTTGGATTGGCCGCATTACACGCGGCCGGATGAGTGGCAGGGGCGGCGTGTGCCAGAGGTGCTTAAGAGCGGTAACCACGCTCAAATCGCACGCTTCAGGCGCAGCCAGGCGCTAGGTCGGACGGCTGAGAGGCGGCCGGACTTGTGGGCCCGAGTGGTGTTGAATGATTTAGACGCACGGCTCTTAGAGGAGTATCGTGCCGATCGCCAAAGCGGCGATAAGAAATAGCGTGATGTCGAGCATAGGCACGATGTCGCAGACGAGCGTAGGGGCTTCACAGCGAAGCTCAGTGAATGATGCGGAGACGGAAAGACAGCCATGACAGTAACTAACAGATTCACCCAGGCGATTGAAAGTCGGCAAATGACCCGGCAGATCCCTGACTTCGGCCCGGGCGACACGGTTGTCGTTGAGGTTAAGGTTAAGGAAGGCGATCGTGAGCGCGTTCAGGCTTACGAGGGCGTGGTCATCGCGCGTCGCAATCGCGGCATGAACTCTTCTTTCACCGTGCGCAAGATCAGCCACGGCGAGGGCGTTGAGCGCGTGTTCCAAAGCTACAGCCCGTCGATCGGTGAAATCACCGTCAAGCGCCGCGGTAGTGTTCGCCGCGCGAAGCTTTACTACCTGCGTAGCCGTTCAGGTAAGTCGGCGCGTATCGAAGAGAAGGTCTAAGACCTTCCTTAGACTTGCAGGTACAATGGTCCCGGTGTGAGTAACATCGGGACCTTTTACTATGGCGTTTATCTTGCGTTTGTTGGGTCGCTTTTGGCGCGGGCTGGATGGCTTGCGCAAATTCCTGCACCTGCTTGTTTTGCTCACCCTGTTTGCCGTGCTGCTCGTTGCATTGCACCCGGCATCACCGAAAATGCCGGCAAAAGCCGCGCTGTGGGTGCGCCCCAGCGGCGTACTGGTTGAGCAACTCTCCGGTGATCCTTTCAATCAGGCGGTTAATCAGGCGACGGGTCAACCTAACCCGGAGACGCGGGTGCGTGACCTCACCGATGCCATTCGTGCGGCGGCTAAAGACAGTCGCATCAAGGTCTTAGTCCTTGATACTCGCGATCTGACCGGGGGCGGGGTCACTAAGCTTGCCCAAGTCGCCTTTGCACTGGATGAGTTTCGCGCCTCGGGCAAGAAAGTGTTGAGTCACGGCGGCTATGTCAGCCAGACCCAGTATTACCTGATGGCTCACGCGGACGAGATTTGGCTGGAACCCACCGGGCTTGTGGCCCTGGAAGGCTTTGCCAGTTACCGCACGTATTTTCATGATCTGCTCGATAAGATCGGCGTCACGGTGAACGTGTTTAAAGTCGGGACGTACAAATCGGCCGTTGAAGAATATACGGTTTCTAAAATGTCACCGGCTGATCGCGAGCAGACCGAAGCGTACGTCAAGCCTTTGTGGGCCGCGTACGAAGCCGCTGTTACTAAGGCCCGTCACTTGCCGGATGGGGCTATCACGGCTTACATCAATAATTCGGTGACCGCGCTGCATGAGCTCAAGGGCGATGCGGCGTTAATGGCCGAGCAGCAACACCTCATCACCGGCCGTAAAAATCGCATCGAGTTTGAAGCAATGGTGAGCGCCATCACCGGCGAGGATGAATCCACACACCGATTCAATGCCGTTGATACTGCGCAATACTTAGCCTCAAACCTCGTCGGTGATAGCGATGAGTCAGGGCCTGCTGAGGCTAAAGTCGCTGTGTTTTCCGCGGTGGGTGTCATCAAAGACGGTGAGCAAGAGCCAGGTACGGTGGGCGGCGATACCTTAGCTGAGCTGTTACACGATGCGCGCTTTGATAAATCGGTTAAAGCGGTGGTGCTGCGCGTCGACAGTCCCGGCGGCAGCGTGCAGGCCTCGGAGCGTATCCGTCAGGAAGTCGAGGCACTCAAAACAGCCGGCAAACCGGTGGTAGCCTCCTTTGGCAGCGTCGCGGCATCGGGTGGTTATTACATCTCCATGCAGGCCGATGAAATCTATGCCGAGCCCACCACGATCACCGGGTCGATTGGCGTCTTTGCCATCGTGCCTACTTTTGAACACGTGCTGGATAAAGTCGGAATCACCACCGACGGGGTAGCCACCTCGGCCATTGCCGATGCGATGAACTTAAGCCGACCGCTATCGGCGCAAACCAAAGAGCTCACCCAATCCGGCGTGGAATTTATTTATAACGACTTTATCCAGCACGTCGCCCAAGGCCGGCATAAGACGCCCGAGCAGATTGATGCGATCGCTCAAGGGCGTGTGTGGTTAGCCACCGATGCCTTGGATCGTGGTCTGGTGGATCATTTAGGAACTCTTAAAGAGGCGATTGCTGCTGCAGGCAAGCGTGCCGGTTTAGCGCCAGGCAAGTACGGCATCAGCTATCGCGAGAAGCACCTAGGCTGGCAGGAATCCCTGCTGCGCAGCCTGCGCGCCAGCGCCAGAGTGGGCATGGCTAACCTGGGACTGGCACAAAGCTCGCACCCGGCTTTGGATCATGTGGTCGGCCGTCTGGATCAGGCCTCGCGCCAGCTGGCGAACTTCAAGGATCCTCGCGGGCTGTATCTTTACTGTAACTGCGCGCCGTAAGCGGCGCGTCGTCACGGTCAGTGTGCGTCAGGCGCCTGTTAGGCGCCTGACGATGACTTCGCGGTGTGCGCCAGCGCCAGCGCAAATTGGCGCAGGTCGCTGGGGTTTTCTACCCCCAGCTTTTGGCGGATCTTAAAACGGTAAACGTCTATCGTTTGGGCGGAGACGCCCAGCTGCGTGGCAATCTCTTTGCTGCTCTCCCCGCGGCCTACACCCTCGAGTACCAGACGCTCCCGCGCCGTGAGGCTGTCCACGGGCGAGGTCCGAGGACCGGGGGCGACCGCAATCGCCGGTTGAGCGGCGCGCGAGCTTAAAACAATCTCACCGTTCAGCACGGCGCGCGAGGCGCGCAGAATCTCGCTGGCGCCAGCACCTTTGCGAATAAAGCCACGGGCACCCAGGCCGACGAGGTGGCTGCCTAGAGCGGCATCATCGTGCATGGAAAGAATCAGGACTCGTGGGGCCGGGATGTAGTGGGCAAGTTGCTGCAGTAAGACGGCGCCATCTTCCTGACCCAGGGTGAGATCTAAAAGAATTAAATCCAACGGCTGGGTCTGCAAGGCTTGGTTGGCTTGTGCGAGTGAGTCAGCTTCGGCGACCACGCGTAAATCCAGGGTCTCGTTGATTAATTCACGAAGCGCCATTCGCACGATTTCGTGATCTTCGACTAACAGGACTCGGGCTGGATTTTTCATGGGCGGGTGCACCCGGCACGGATGCACGCCTGACTAGGACCCAAAGTCAGAAGGTGCCTCATCAATTGAGTGTGGTCCAGTCTAAGATGACTTTGCCCGAATGACCGGAGGCCATGATTTCAAAACCCTCCTGATAGGACTCCACCGACATCCGATGAGTAATGATCGGGGAGATGTCCAGACCCGACTGCAGCACCGACGACATTTTGTACCAGGTTTCGAACATCTCGCGTCCGTAAACGCCTTTCATCATCAGACCCTTGAAAATAACCTGATCCCAGTCGATGCCCGTGTCCTTGGGCATGATGCCTAACATAGCCACGCGACCGCCGTGGTTCATGGTGTCGAGCATGGAGCGAAAGGCTTGCGGGTTACCTGACATCTCCAGGCCCACATCAAAACCCTCCGTCATGCCCAGTTCCTTCATAGCATCAGACAAGGATTGTTCGGTGACGTTCAACGCGCGGGTGGCTCCCATTTTTTGGGCTAAGCCGAGGCGGTAAGGGTTGATATCGGTAATCACCACGTGGCGTGCACCGGCATGTTTAGCCAGCGCTACGGCCATAATGCCGATAGGACCCGCACCGGTGATTAGTACATCCTCACCGACTAAATCAAAGGACAACGCCGTGTGAGTGGCATTGCCCAACGGATCCAAAATAGAAGCCACTTCATCACTGATAGCATCAGGGAGTTTGAACACGTTGTCGGCGGGTAGGGCCATGTACTCGGCAAACGCGCCGTTGCGATTCACGCCTATGCCTTGGGTATTGCGGCACAGGTGACGCCGCCCGGCGCGGCAGTTACGGCAGTAACCGCAGGTGATGTGGCCTTCGCCGGAGACACGATCGCCAATGGCCAGTCCACGCACTTCGCTACCCATCTCAACGATTTCGCCGCAGTACTCATGACCAAAGGTCATCGGTACGGGAATGGTTCGTTGCGCCCACTCATCCCAGTGGTAGATGTGCATGTCGGTACCGCAAATGGCGGTGTGCTTCATGCGAATGAGTACGTCGTTGTGACCGACCCGGGGGCGTTCAACTTCCGCCATCCAGACGCCGCGTTCCGCTTTGGCTTTTACCAGTGCTTTCATGGGAGGTTAACCTAGGGTGATAAGACAGTTAGTAGACCGTTATTTCGTCATTCAATTAGATGATGCCCAGCTCACGACCGGCCTGCGTAAAGGCCATGACCGCCGTTTCTAAATCCGCTCGCGTGTGCGCTGCGGACATTTGCGTTCGAATGCGGGCCTGTCCGTGGGCGACGACCGGGTAGGAAAAGCCGATGACATACACGCCCAGTTCCAGCAATCGATTGGCCATACGCGTCGCCAATGCCCCTTCACCAATCATGACCGGAATAATGGGGTGCTGACCGGGTTTTAATTTAAATCCCGCGTCGGTCATCGCCTGACGAAAGTAGGCGGCATTGTCGGCCAGATGCGTACGCAGGTCGTCATGCGCCTGAATCAAATCCAAGGCGGCTAAGGCGCCACCGGCAACGACCGGAGGAATGGAATTTGAAAAAAGATACGGGCGACTGCGTTGACGCAGCCACTCGATAACCTCGAAGCGTCCGCTCACGTAACCGCCCGAGGCACCGCCCAGCGCCTTGCCCAGGGTGCCGGTCAGAATATCCACCTGATCACTAACCCCCGCCAGAGCCGGCGTGCCGCGGCCACCGGGGCCAATAAAGCCCGTGGCATGAGAATCATCCACCACCACGATGGCCTGATACTCTTTGGCTAACTGGCAAATATCCGCCAGTGGCGCGATGGTGCCGTCCATCGAAAACACACCGTCGGTGACGATCAGGCGCGTGCGCGCTTGGGTCGATTCCGACAGCGCTTTTCTAAGATCGGTCATGTCACAGTTGGCATAGCGTAAACGCTTGGCTTTGCACAAACGGATACCGTCAATGATCGAAGCATGATTTAAGGCATCGGAAATAACCGCGTCGTTCTCATCCAGCAGTGTTTCAAACAACCCGCCGTTCGCATCAAAACACGAGGAATACATGATCGTGTCTTGTACCCCTAAAAAGGCGGACAGACGCGCTTCCAGTTGGCGGTGTATGTGGTGGGTGCCGCAGATGAATCGCACCGAAGCCATACCGTAGCCGTCTTGATCTAGCGTTGCGTGCGCGGCTTTAATCAAGTTGGGATGGTTGGCCAGTCCCAGATAGTTATTGGCACACAGATTAATGACGGTCGCGCCGTTAGCCACCTGGATGTGAGCATTTTGTGGCGTGCTCAGGTGGCGCTCGGACTTGTATAAGCCGTCGGTGCGCAACTGAGCAATTTGTGCGGTAAGCCGTTGGTAAAAAGCGTCATCCATGGCGTCTGACCTTTGAAGTGTTGTTAGGGTGAGGCCGCGGTGTCTTAAAAGCCTGAACCGAGGTGTCTGGCGTTTAATTATAGGTGGATAATACGAAACGTGCCGCGCCAGTCGTGGCCTGGCTGAGGATATAAAAGGACCGACGATGAAGCCTGAACCTGAACAGGACGATTCCGGCAGTACTGGACTGCGCCTTGATCGCTGGTTGTGGTACGCGCGGTTTTTTAAAAGCCGCGCTTTAGCGACCGGTGCGATCAGCGCCGGCCACGTGCGTGTGAACGGCACACGGGTCAAAGCCTCACGCGCGGTGCGTGTGGGCGATGAGGTGGCCCTGGCGCTGGCGGGGCGTGATTTTGAGTGCGTGGTGCGCGCCTTACCGGTGCGCCGCGGCCCGGCACCCGAGGCGCGTCAGGCTTATGAGGAAACGCCGCCCAGCGTGCAGCGAGGCATCACCTACGCACAGAACCAACGTTTAGGTGCTTTAGCCGCGCCGCGCCCTGACGGACGTCCCGATAAGAAGGAACGCCGCCAGTTGATGGCCTTAGAGCGAGCCCAATCCGGTCACGGGTCGGACGCGAAGTAGGGCTTTGGCGCTAAGGGCTGCTTGGGGTTGATGGCGCTGGTTGAAATACCGCCGCCGAGGCGGGTCGTTCTTTTTGCAGTTTGGCGGCGGTTTTTTCCACGGCCGCCATCACGCGCAGCACGTTGTCGCCGGCGAGCTTGGCAATATCGCTATCGCCCCAGCCACGGCGCATCAGCTCGCTGAGTAAGGCCGGATAGCAGTCAACGCCCTCCAGGCCAATGGGAGTCTCGTCGATACCATCAAAGTCCGAGCCTAAGCCCACGTGATCATGGCCGGCGATTTGTGCAATGTGCTCCACGTGATCGGCGACTTCTTTAAGCGTGGCGTGTGGCGCCGGGTGGGTTTTTTTCCAGGCCGCTAAGGCCTCGGCGGCTTTTTCAGGTTGGCCTATGTACAAACCGACATAGGGTGGGCTGTTGTAGCGGGTTTTTTCGGCGGCTTCATCGGCATCCCAAAGACGGCGCGCCTCGGAGACGTAACCGGGTGCGAAGTTCACCATAACGACGCCGCCGTTGGCGGCCACCGCCCGCAGGATATCGTCGGGTACATTACGCGGGTGATCGGCTAACGCGCGGGCCGAGGAGTGTGAGTACATCACCGGCGCCTGACTGACCGCCAGCGCCTTTTGCATGGTTTGTGGGGACACGTGGCTTAGGTCGACTAGCATGCCTAATCGATTCATCTCAGCGACGAGCTGCTCGCCAAACGGCGTGAGGCCCTGATGTACCGGGCTATCGGTCGCCGAGTCGGCCCAGTCGGTATTGCTGGTGTGAGTCAGCGTCATGTAACGCGCCCCTAAGTCGTACATCTGACGCAGTACGCTTAAGGAGTTATTGATCTGATGACCGCCCTCAATACCAATAAGGCTGGCAATCTTGTGAGCCTGATGGATACGGCGGATGTCAGCAGCTGTGTAAGCCATCTCCATGTCCGCGGCGTAGCGTTGGGTCATGCGCTTGGTGAGGTCGATCTGCTCGGCGGTCATTTGCACAGCCAAAGGACCGGTCACGCTCGTTGGAATCCACACCGACCAAAACTGACCACCGACCTCGCCCTTACGCAACCTGGGCAGATCCGTCATCAGCGCAGCACCGTTCTTAGGAAACGGCAGGGTCCGCGTGTCCTGATGCAAATCCACCGCGCTTAAATCGTTTTTAAAGCGATCGCGAATCTCCCACGGCAGATCGTTATGGCCGTCGATCAGGGGTGTTTGGTTGAGCACGCGATGGACCCGAGCCGCGTAGTCCTCCCCAGCTGAAGCCGGTGCGGCAAAAACAAGGCAGGCTAACAGACCAGGTACCGCTAGCCCTTTACAGGCGGACTCAATGAGATTCATGGCATAGCTCCGTTACGGTGAATGGACGAGTCAATGAGGTGTCAGCCCGGCGCGATCACCGATCTGAGCAATTCCGCAGCGCCATTCCAAAAAACTTGAATGCCGATGCAAAACAGCAAGAACGCCGATAAGCGCACGATGATCGTGGTCCCGGTAACGCCAATCCAGGTGGCCAGACGTGCCGAGTTTTTATAAAACCAATAGATCAGCAGGGACAGTAAAGCCACAGCCGCTAGGGTTTCTAACGAAAATTCCAGTAGCTGCGCATTAAAGCCGCTGGGTCGGCTCGCACCTAACGAGATAGCGACCGATATGGTTCCAGGGCCTGTGGTTAACGGCATGGTCAAAGGATAAAAGGCCAGCCGACTCGGCGGTACACCTAAAGCCGTTGACTCCGGCGTTTCATGCCGACGCTGTTCGGTGGCATCCGGTTCGGTGAGCATGCGCCAGCCCGACATGGAAATCACAATGCCACCGGCGACGCGCAAGACGGGGATGGAGATACCGAAGAAGCTTAAGACATAGGCGCCGATGTACAGCGAAAAGGTGACGATGCAAAACGAATAAATCGCGACCCAGCGCGAGACCTGTTTACGTATCCGCGGCTCCAAGTCCCGAGTAGCGCCAAAAAAGATAAAGGCGCCAGACAGCGGATTAACGATGGAGAACAGCGCACCAAAAGCCAGTAGCAGTGCAGTCATCGTGGACTCCTAATCGATCGCAGGCAGGCCTCACCCCGAAAACACCATCGCCGGCTGCGCGGCCAGGCGCAATGATCGCCGGTAAGACGTTGCCGATATCATCGCACGGCCCACCCTTAAGTGCTCACCGACAAACAAGGCGCTAGCTCTTCAATATCTTAAGGCTAAATAACGCGCGGCCAAAAACCCACGGCCAAAAACCCACCGTATGAGTCTAATGGCAAAGCTCTCCGGGTGTGTCTGGCTTTAGCGTCAACCAAGGGGTTAGTCAGGGTGTGCTAGCGGTTAAGTCTTAAAATGCGGGATGGGTTGAGTTTACAATGAGTTTTGGATGACTAGCAGTTTTGAAAAGCCCTGAGTATAACTTCGTAAGCTTAAAGTAAGCCTGGCAAGGTTTGGCTAATCGATGGCGAGTCGGGCTCTGGTGCTGCTTGGGGGGTTCACACCAGCGCGGTGAAGCCTTAAGGTTACGTGTCTAAAGATGAGTCCGTTCTCATGTTACCCACCTTAACCGCCGATGTAGCTGACTCGCTGTGTCGTGCGCGCGATTCAGGCTTGACTGAATACTCCTGCTCGTTGGATTTAGGCCGCAGCCTAGTGACGGTTCGGCTGGGCCCAGACGACTGGTCGGTAGGCGAGGCGGCCTATCCGTACCCACGACCCAAAAGCTTGAAGGATCGCTCGGTCTACTATTGGAGCGGTACGGGTTTTGAGGTGATCTCGCGCTACCACCAGGCGCTGATTAAATTAGTGCCCACCCGTTGGGGCCCACCGACCTTCGAAATTGATGGCATTAAGATGCTGCCCACTCAGCAGGTCTGTCCGTATGCCGATGCACAACGCAAGGTCGGGTTGATAGAACCGCAGGGCAAGCGCGTGCTGGATACCTGCGGTGGCTTAGGGTATTTCGCTGCCTGGTGCTTGGCGCTTTCGTGCACGCGTGTGGTGTCTTACGAGAAAAACGAAACGGTGCTCTGGCTACGCACGTTAAACCCGTGGTCACCGCCTTTAGGTGGGGCGCTGGAGTTAGTGCATGGCGATATCGCTCTGGCTGTGGCGGGTATGGCTGAGGCTTCTTTTGATGCGATCCTTCACGATCCGCCGCGCTTTGGTATTGCCGGTGAACTGTATTCGCGGGTCTTTTACGACGAACTGGCCCGTGTTTTGCGTCGTCGCGGGCAGTTATTTCACTACACCGGCAGTCCTAATCGACTGACCTCCGGACGCGATGTGCCCCAAGAGGTATCCGTGCGTTTGCAAAAGGCGGGTTTTTCCACGCGTTTAGAAGGTGACGGCATACTGGCCGTTCGACGCTAGCCTGCGAAGTATCCCGATACGCTGATGTTATGCCCGGTGCGTGCCCAGTGCGTTTTCATGCGCCGTCTAAGTAAACGCCTGAAATGATGATGGGGCGCTCAAGAAAGGGCGGTCATTGACCGATAAGGCTTGGGAGCGGCAATGTCGTACATACGATGTGAATGACAGCGTTGTTTTCTAGCGTTGACTATTCGGTGGGGCATGGATGCCCCACCGATTTTTTTGCCTGCGTTTAACCAAAAATTTTCATTAAAAAGCCGCAGGAATTGCGAAAACTTATTTTACAATGAGCCCTTACGCCTAATCACGGGCCGTTTTTAAAAGGGTGATGTTGTGAGAAGTCAGATTATTTGCGCGGCGATCGCGGTCGCAGCCTTAGGGTTAAGCGCCGCTGCGCAGGCGGCCGATGCGGTACCCGCACCGCCACCGGTGATGGATCAGTGGACCGGCAAGGGTGCCTTAGGCGCTGTGTTTGCTCGTGGTAACTCGGATGCAACCACGATCAGTGCGGCTTTAGATGCTCAAGAGCTAACCGGCAACTGGAAATACCAAGCCGGATTTTCGGCCTTAAAGGCCGATACTTCGCGCGTGAACTCGGCCGATCGATACGAGTTCCACGGCCAGGCTAACTACAGCTTCACACCACAATCCTATGCGTTTGGTTCGGGTCGTTATGATAACGATCGCTTCTCGGCGTACGACTCGCAGATTTCAGCCACCGGCGGTTACGGTCGTCAGTGGATTAGCGATCCGGCCTTAAAGTTCAGCACTGAATTAGGTTTGGGTATACGCCGTTCGAAACTGCGCGTGGATGGCTCCACTGAGTCGGACGCGATCATTCGTGGCGCAGCGGCTTACGAGCAGGCGTTGTCGGATACCACCAAGTTGTCCGACAAGTTTTTGATGGAAGCCGGTCGTAACGATGTGTTCATGACCAACGACTTGGGCCTGGCGGTTAAAATGACCACCGCGCTGGCGATCAGTCTGGACTATCAAATCCGCAATCACAGCAAAACGCCGGGTCCAGACGTTAAGCACTTAGATCAGCTTTTCACGGCCAACATCGTGTTCGCGTTTTGAGTCACGACGCCTAAATGGTGCGTCCTACCACCCCGGCCGTCGCGGTGGATGTGGTGATCGAGTTGCTTGATCACCCAGGACGACCCATCGTGTTGATCGAGCGCAAATACCCCCCGTACGGCTGGGCGCTGCCGGGGGGCTTTGTTGATATCGGTGAAACGGTTGAGGCGGCGGCGGTGCGGGAAATGGCCGAAGAGACCGGCCTTAACGTTACGCTGACTGGATTGCTGGGCGTGTATTCAGACCCGGCTCGAGATCCCCGCGGCCATACCGTGGGGATTGTTTATACCGGCCAAGCTCACGGCTCACCTACGGCTTTAGATGATGCGGCGGCGGTGGGTGTGGTCTGCCACGAACACCTGCCCGCACTGGCCTTTGATCACGCTGCGATCTTAGAAGACTACCGGCGTGCCCGCGCGGCACGCCGCGACTTTTAGGTGAGTCTCGTCGGTGACTGAAGAGACTTAGCGCGCCCGACGGCGTCCAGCCAGGCCCAATAAAACTAAGCCACCGGCGGCTAAGGACAGGCTGCCGGGTAGCGGCACGGCCGATGTCTGTAGCGTTAAGGCGCCACCGTAGGTGCCGCCGGCCGAGCCATTGGCGGTACCGGCGATGTCGAGAAAGTACGTGCCCGGTGCAATGTTCGAAAAGCTACTGCTGCTGGCGGCAGTCCATAAAAGAATCGACGTGGCTGTACCAGGAACCTCACCCACGGTCGCTGCGGCCGTGGGTGAGGCGGCTTCATACAAACGAAACTGCAAATTAGAGACGTTCAGTAGTCCGGCATCGTTGATGGCGGCGGTCACGGTGCTGCCGTCGGCTGGCTTGGCAATGGTGAATTTGTAGCTGTCTTGAAAGCTGTAGCTGCCCAGTCCGGACGTACCGGTCAGCGAAAAGGTCTGTGGCGCTGCGAAGGCATCCGAGAAGCTGTACGTGCCCGGTACCAACAGTGCGTCGATAGCGCTGGTACCGCCGGGTCCCGTCACGTTTCCTGTAGGCGAGCCTAAGAACTGGGTATTGATCGCTAAGGTTCCTGAGCCCGACAAATCAATGGTGGCCACGCTAGCCGAAGCGTCCGGCGAATCAATCATCAGAAAAGCCAGTGAAATCAACGCAAAAAGCGATGATGGGTGCTCGGTCATTGAGCGAACGGTCTTGGTGAGCTTCATGCTTTTACCCCTGCGCCAACGGATCTTTAGCCGGCTGTTTTGTCTGTAAGCACCTTGTGTACTAAAGGTGTTTAATTTGTCATACATTCAGACTACACAGAGATTATAACTGAATCTTTTAAGTAAAATGACGGTGATGCAGGCCCTCGCGTTTGTAAGACGCCAAATAAGCGCGTTGAGGCCGGCCGTAAGGGCGCGCTTGATCAGCGCTGCCCGATGCCCGCTAAGCAAGCCGGGCGGTCTTAACCAGGGGAAGGACTTTAGCGATTGACGGGGGTGCGCTCGCGGACTGCTGGCGGGCTGCTGATGCGGGTGAAATCCACGCCGGATTCGTGGGTAGCCAGTAGCTGCCAGCCGGTTGGGGTTATTACCCAGACGTCGGTGAACCGACGCCGGCGCTGTTCGTTGCGGGCAAGATAGTGCAGCTTTTCCTCGTTGATGCCCGTGACCACGCCGGCCTCCCCGGCCAGCGTCAGGCGCAGCTCGGACAGATTGGATTCGGTGCTCTCCAACTCAACGTCATGGCGTTTGGCGACCGAGAGCACGTCATCGCGCGTGTGCACCTGCCCGCGGCTGTCGGTGAGCGTGTACTCGGGACTTAACCACGTGTCCATCACCTCGGTTTTTCCGCTGGCCCAGCCGTCATGCAGGGCTCGAGTCGCCAGCAGCAGGCTGGAGCGCCGCTCGGCGTTTAAGTCCGCCGCATAGGCTTTGGGCACAAGCAAAACCGGGCTAAGCCACAGGCTTATAGCCAGTGCCGTGATCATCAGCCTTAACGTGGCGCTCAAAGGCTGGCGAATAAAAGATCTGCTCATGACTGAACGCTAAGGCTGGCAGGCGTGAGGGATAACACGCAGCGTCCCTGTCTAAAGGCAAGCTCGGACCAGTTCGCCAGAGAAAACTGCAGCGCGCAGACTCCGGCGGTGGGCAGCTCGTCCCGGTCTGTTTGGGCATCCAGGCGACTGGCCAGTACGGACAGTCCGGGGTTATGGCCTACCAGTGCGACGTGATGGATGGCATCCGGCGTACGCTGTAACGCGTGAAGTAGGGTCTGGGCGTCGGCCAGATAGAGCTCCTCGTGCGCACTGACTTGGCCTGCCGTTAGCCCTAAAGTCAGGGCGAGGACTTGCGCGGTCTGACTCGTACGTTGCGCTGAGCTGTGCAGCAGATGAAAAGGGGCTAGCCCTTGATCACGCAGGTGCACCGCCATGAGTTGGATCTCAGCCAGGCCGTGAGCATCCAGCGTACGACTAAAGTCGGATTGATCTTCAAGGGCGCGATGGGCTTGGGCATGCCGAATCAGCGTCACCTGTCGCATCACGCTCATCGGTTCAGATCCACCCACAACTGATCCTGTTCACGCTTAATAGGGTACACCGTGATGGGCGCATAGGCCGGTGCCTTGGTGGCCGCACCCGTACGCAGGCAAAAGCGTGCTCCGTGGCGAGGACACACCACCTGATCACCGATCGTGTGACCACCCTCTAAGGATCCACCGTCGTGGCTGCAGCGGTCTTCCACCGCGTAGAAGCTGTCATCCACGCGATAGATAGCGATGAACTCACCTTCGGCTTCAACGACCAGCCCTGACTGGGCATGAACCTCTTGGACTTGGGCAACGGCTACCCAGCGTGGGCTCATGGCTAGAACATCCCTGTCTGCAGTCGCGCTGCTTCAGACATGTTGTCGCGACTCCACGGTGGATCAAACACCAGATCCACCTCTGCCTGAGTGACAGTCGGTACCATCAAAACTTTCTCGCGAACATCCGCGACCAAGGTTTCGCCCATGCCACAGCCCGGTGCCGTTAGTGTCATGGTGATCGCCACGTGACGCGTGTCATCCGCCTGCTTATTAATCTCGCACCGATAGATCAGACCCAGTTCAACGATGTTGATGGGGATCTCCGGATCGTAGGTGGTCTTCATCTGATCCCAAACCATTTGCTCGACGTCAGCGTCAGTGGCGTTGGGTGGCAACACCAGCTTGGCAGGTGCTTCTTGTCCAATGGCATCGGCATCTTCGCCGGCAATACGAAATAAGTTGCCTTCGACATAGACCGTAAAGCTGCCGCCGAGGGCTTGCGTGACATAGCCTACGCTTCCCGTGCGCAGCTTAACTTCAATACCCGCCGGGACCAGCACGGCGCGCACATCGCGGGTAACGACCAAAGGTTGGTTTTGTGAGTGATACATAAGCCTTAACTATTCCGTTGAAACCGCTATAGGAGCCGGTGCTGCGAGCGCTGAATTCAGGGTGTGCCAACACAAGCTGGCGCATTTTACGCGCGCCGGGAATTCACGCACACCCGACAAGGCGGCGAGCTTGCCGAGAAACTCCGGTGTCGGTGCAGCCTGATCCGTCAGCAAATGATGTATGGCCTCAAACAACTGTTGAGCCTGTGCCAGCGTCTTACCCTTAACCGCTTCGGTCATTAACGAGGCCGAGGCCACCGAGATGGCACAGCCGGCGCCCTCAAAGCGCAGGTCTTCGATGCGATCGTCTTGTAACTGCACGTACACCTCAAGCCGGTCACCGCACAGCGGATTGTGGCCGGTGGCATGGCGAGCCGGTGGAGCTAAGGCGCCGAAGTTACGTGGCTTCTTGTTATGGTCAAGAATCACGTCACGATAAAGTTCTTTCAGATCCATCACATCACCTAAACAGCGCCGCAGCGCCTGAAACTGAACTGACCAGAGCGTCGATTTCAGCCTTCGTATTATAAAAGGCGAAGGATGCGCGTGCGGTGGCGCTTAGCCCGAAAAATTCCATCACCGGCATCGCACAATGGTGGCCCGTGCGTATGGCAATGCCGTCTTGATCCAAAATCGTTCCCAGATCGTGCGCGTGCACACCGTCCACCACAAACGACACTAAGCTCGCCTTGTGCTTGGCAGTGCCAATAATTCGTAGCCCGTCGATTTGACTGAGTTTTTCGGTCGCATAGGACAGTAGCTGACTCTCCCAAGCCCCGATGCGATCCAGCCCTATGGCATTAACGTACGATATCGCAGCGGCTAGACCGACCGCGCCCTCGATGTTCGGCGTGCCCGCTTCAAACCTGTAAGGCAGCTCGTTATACGTGGTGCCGGTGAAGCTCACGCTTAAGATCATATCGCCGCCACCCTGCCAGGGCGGCATGGCCTGAAGCAGTGATTCACGACCGTAGAGCACGCCGATGCCGCTGGGGCCAAAAAGCTTATGCCCCGAAAACACATAAAAATCGCAGTCCAGTGCCTGTACGTCTACCGCTGTGTGCGGTACGGCCTGAGCTCCGTCAATCAGCACCGGTACCCCGTGCTGATGGGCCAGAGTGATGCATTCGCGAATAGGAAATACCGAACCTAAAGCATTGGATACATGAGTCAGCGCCAGGATCCGCGTGCGTTGCGTAAATAGCGCGGCTAGAGCATCCATTTGCAGTTCGCCCTGCTCATTGATGGGTGCGACTTTCACTTGTGCACCGGTTTGCTGAGCAAGCATCTGCCACGGCACGATGTTGGCGTGGTGCTCTAGGTGCGAGACGATAATCTCGTCACCCGGCTGCAGGCGGGGGCGACCGTAGGACTGGGCGACTAGATTGATGGCCTCGGTCGTGCCGCGCACAAAAACGATCTCTTTGCAGCTTTTCGCGTTAAGAAACTGCCGAACCGTTTCTCGCGCACCCTCAAAGGCATCGGTGGCTTTTTGCGACAGGTAATGAACCCCGCGATGAACGTTAGCGTGGGTATGCCGGGCATAGTCACTCAACGCATCAATGACCGCGGTAGGCCGCTGGGATGACGCCCCGTTGTCTAAATAGACCAGCGGCTTGCCGTGCACCGAAGTGCTTAAAATCGGGAAGTCCGCGCGGATGCGATCCAGCTGCGTCTCTAAGGGCTGTGCGACAGACGGTGCGACGGGGGAGGCGGTGAGTGATGATAAGGTTATGGCGTTACTCATCCAAGGAACTCTCGTAGTAGGGCGGCATCAGGCAGCAGGCCAACTACCCGCTGACCTAAGCGTGACTGTATGGCGCTTAAGGGAACTTTGCGCACCACATCGGCAGCAAACGCATAGGTGAGTAAGCCCCTGGCGGTGGCTTGATCCAGGCCTCGTGATAACAGATAGAACAACATGTTTTCATCCAGCGTACCGGTGGTCGCACCGTGACTGCACTGCACATCATCGGTGTAAATCTCCAGCTGCGGTCTGGTATCAATCTCGGCATCTTTAGTCAGCAACAAGTTGCGGCTGGATTGCTTGGAGGAGGAGCGCAAAGCCCCGTGCTCAACGATCACTTTGCCGTCGTAGCTGCCGCGTCCGCGGTGTGAAGCCACGCCACGATAGGTTTGTTCGGATTGGGTATCCACGGCGGCATGGGTGACCTGGGTGCGCAGGTGTAATCCCCGGTTGTTGTCTGCCATGAACAACCCATAAAGCTGAGTCTGTGCGTGTGCGCCGCCCAAGCGTACGCCCAGATCCAGTCTGTGCAGGCCGGCGCCAAAGCTGTGCGCGTGATGTTGGTAAACGCCTCGCTCAGCCACGTTAACGCGGACCTCTTCAAGCAGCGTTGAGCTTGCGTCTAAGTCCTGTAATCGGATGTGGGTCAGTTGGGCTGCGTGATCCACCGCAATATCCGTCACGGCGAGCGTGAAGGTTTCTGATTTCGGGGCGCTGCGATATTCCTCCACCAGGGTGAGCTGCGCGTGAGTCTCCAGATGAACGCGCAGTCGGGGATAATGACCACCGGCGCTGGCCAGATAAATAACGTGTAAGGGGCGGTCTAGCGCACGATGTGCCTGCACGCGTAAGACCAGACCGTCTTCGACTAAGCAGTCAGCCATCAGGCGCAGACGATCATCCGGCTTGTCGGTGGGTGCTGCCCAGTCGGCAGTGGATGGCAAAACCTCAGGCAGGGTCGCTTTAAGGCTTTGCAGGCTTAAGCCCTGAGCCGCTAGGGCCTGGCTGTCGTGGGCTTGAATCTGCCCGTTGACCACGTAAATGCAAAGCGCAGAGTCTAATTTTAAGACGCCTTGGGCTTGTGTGTCTTTAATCCAGGCCTCGTGCTGCGTGTCGTGCTCTTGCGAGGACTTACGCAGATCACGGCGTTCCAGCACGCGTAAATTGGGGTACTTGTACCCATCGTCACGAGGCGTGGGCAGACCTAAGGTCAGCAGGCGTTGGTAGGCGGCGTCGCGATAACTGTTCCAGTTAGCTCCACCACTTAATGGATTCAGCTGCGGATTGACCGACGCTAGGCCTTTGGCAACCACGGCGCTCATGCTGGCGTTACCTGCTCGGTGAGCCAATCATAACCACGGCTTTCCAGTTCTAAGGCAAGGCTGCGATCGCCGGATTTGATGATCCGACCACCGGCCAGCACATGCACAAAATCCGGCACGATGTAGCTCAGCAAACGCTGGTAATGGGTGACCAGCACGATAGAGCGATTGGCTCCACGCAAGGTATTCACGCCTTCAGAGACGATTTTTAAGGCATCGATATCCAGGCCCGAATCGGTTTCATCCAGAAGAGCCAGGGTGGGCTCTAAAACGAGCATCTGCAGAATCTCGTTGCGTTTTTTCTCGCCGCCGGAGAAGCCTTCGTTTACCGCGCGACTTAAAAAGCTCTCGTCCATTTTCATGACGCGCATTTTTTCACGCACAAGATTTAAAAAATCAAAGGCGTCAACTTCATCCAGCCCCTTGGCCTTGCGAATCGCATTGAGCGCGGCCTTGAGTAAGTACACGTTGTTTACGCCCGGGATTTCAACCGGGTATTGAAAGCCTAAAAACAAACCCGCGCGAGCCCGTTCTTCAGGTGCCAAGGCCAGCAGATCCTGACCTTCGTAGAGCACCTGCCCACCGATGACCTCGTAATCGGCGCGTCCGGCCAAGATTTGGCTGAGCGTGCTTTTGCCCGAACCGTTGGGACCCATGATCGCGTGGACTTCGCCACGTCCAATGGTCAGGTTCAGGCCGTTTAATACCTGGCGTCCGTGGATGCGGGCCGTTAAGTCTATGACCTGCAGCAAGGGTGCGGCGTGGGTGGAATCGTGTGTCGTCATGAATATTTTCGGTGGCGCTTAGCCGACCGCTCCTTCTAAGCTGACGGCCAGCAGGTTTTGCGCTTCAACGGCAAATTCCATGGGCAGTTCTTTAAAAACGGCTTTGCAAAAACCACTGACAATCATGTTGACGGCGTCTTCCTGGGAAATCCCGCGGGCGCGCAGATAGAACAGTTGATCCTCACCGATGCGCGAGGTAGTGGCCTCGTGCTCAACAATCGCCGACGGCTCACGGACTTCAACATACGGAAACGTATGCGCGCCGCAGTCGGCACCCATGAGCAGAGAATCACACTGTGTAAAGTTACGCGCGCCCTCGGCGCTGGGCAGTATGGACACCAGCCCCCGATACGATGACTGGGCTTTGCCGGCCGATATGCCCTTAGCGACGATAGAGCTCTTGGTGTGTTTGCCCACGTGAATCATCTTCGTGCCGGTATCGGCCTGTTGGTAATGATTGGCGACAGCGACCGAGTAGAACTCACCGACCGAGTGGTCACCGGTCAGGATGCAGCTGGGGTATTTCCAGGTGATGGCCGAGCCGGTCTCTACCTGAGTCCAGGAAATATGCGAATGATGACCGCGGCAGTCACCGCGCTTGGTCACAAAGTTATAGATGCCGCCCACGCCTTTCTCATCACCGGGATACCAGTTTTGAACGGTGGAGTATTTGATATGCGCGTTATCCATGGCGATCAGTTCAACCACGGCAGCATGCAGCTGGTTTTCATCGCGTTGCGGCGCGGTGCAACCCTCCAGGTAGGATACGTGCGAGCCTTCATCCGCAATGATCAGCGTGCGCTCAAACTGCCCGGTGTTCGCGGCGTTGATACGAAAATACGTGGATAACTCCATAGGGCAGCGCACGCCCTTAGGAATATAAACGAAGGATCCGTCGGTGAAGACGGCGGAGTTTAACGCGGCATAGTAGTTATCCGTGGTGGGAATCACGGTGCCTAAATGCTGCTCAATCAGTTCGGGATGGCTTTGTACGGCATCGGAGAACGAGCAGAAAATCACGCCGGCTTTGGATAAGCGATCCTTAAACGTCGTAGCCACCGACACCGAATCAAAAACAGCGTCCACGGCCACACCCGCCAGCCGTGCGCGCTCGTGTAACGGGATGCCGAGTTTGTCGTAAGTTGCCAGCAGCTTAGGGTCGACTTCATCCAGACTCTTAGGCGCATTGGCATTGACCTTAGGCGCTGAGTAGTAAGAGATCGCCTGATAGTCGATCGGCGGGTAGTTCACGTGAGCCCAGTGCGGCTCTTTCATGGTCTGCCAGTGCGCAAACGCCGCCAGACGCCAGTCCAGTAAAAATTGCGGCTCGCGCTTTTTACGCGAAATAAAGGTGATTACGTCCTCGTTGAGACCGGGCTCAACCGTATCGGACTCAATATCCGTGACAAAGCCATGGCGGTACTTCTGGGCAACCAGTGCCTCTAAATCGGGTGCTTTAATGGACATGATGAACTTCCTTCTAGACGCGGGCGCGCCAGAAAACGGGGATACCGTCGCGGCTAGTCACCGCTGACGACGGCTGCGCGGATGGTTGACCACCCGTGAGTTGATGAAGAGTGACTTCGGCTAGGACCGCACGAATCGCCAGACTGACGCGTTGCCAGCTGGCACCCACCCGGCAGGACGACTCCAGATCGCACTGATGATGGGAAGAGGCGCACTCGGTCAATGCGACCGGCCCTTCCACCGCGTCAATGATGTCGGCTGCTGTGATCGTGTTAGCGGCGCGGGCCAGGCAGTAGCCGCCATGAACGCCACGGCTGGAGGTTACCAGCCCGGCGCGATGCAGTTCTTTGAGCACCTTGCTCACGGTAGGGGGGGCGACGCGGGCCAGCGCGGCGACTTCCGTGGCCGTGCGTTTACCGCTGCCGGCTTCAGGCAGGTGAGCCAAGATCAGCGTCGCGTAATCGGTCAGTTTGCTAATTCGCAGCATGGTTACGTCTTGTCTTAAAGGGGCTGTCCAATACAGTACTATTTTAGTCCGATTTGGCTCTCACGCCAAGTGAAATTGCCGGCGGCGTGGCATGGCGTGGGCGTTAGGTGCCACCGGTTGGGCTACAAATCCAGCGCGGTGACCCGCAACGCCTTAAGTTATACTGCGCGCCTTGCAAAGCCTGGCCCGGAACTTCCACCCCGTTCGGCGGTCGATAAAGCGGTGCGATGGCCAGGCCCCCCGGTGTTTCGGGGAGGGCGTGCTGCATTGAGGAGCCGGGATACTTGGATAACGCGATCAACACGTCTTTGCGCAACCTAGCGACGGCTCGTTCGCCGGCGGATCTCGTGATGCGTCTTGAGGATGTCAGTTATAGCGTGGGCAATCGCGCCATTTTAAAGGGCTTGTCCTTATCCATCCCGCGCGGCTCGGTGACCGGGGTTATGGGCCCGTCGGGAACCGGAAAAACAACGCTGTTACGGCTGATGACCGGTCAGATTAACGCCGATAGCGGGCGCGTCATCGTGGCCGGGGAAGACCTAGGCCTGTTGAGTCGCAGCCAGCTGTATACGCTGCGTAAGCGCATGGGCATGTTGTTTCAAAACGGGGCGCTGCTGACTGACCTGTCGGTCTATGAAAACGTGGCTTACCCGCTGCGCGAGCATACCGATCTGCCCGAGGCATTGATTGCCCGGGTGGTGCTCACCAAATTGCAGGCCGTAGGGCTACGCGGTGCGGCAGATCTGATGCCGTCGGAGTTGTCGGGTGGCATGGCCCGTCGGGTGGCTTTAGCCCGGGCGATCGTCATGGACCCGGAGTTTTTAATTTACGACGAGCCGTTTGCCGGGCTGGACCCCATCGCGATGGGCATGGTGATGCGCCTGATTCGACGGCTCAACGACACCTTAGGCTTAACCAGCATTATCGTGTCTCACGATGTCGCGGAGATGGCACTGTTAGCCGATTACGCCTACGTGCTAAACGCCGGTGCGATTGCCGCGCAGGGCACGCCTGTTGAGTTAGCCGGTGATCCTACGCCGGCGGTACGCCAGTTCATGGCCGGACTCGAGGAGGGCCCGGTGGCTTTCCACTATCCCGCGCCGGACTATGCCCAGCAGCTGCTAGGGTTGGTGCGCTAATGAGTGGAGTGATAGCGCAGCTACGTGAGAAGGCGTTGGAGCTCACGCTAAAAACCGGTGATTTCACGCTGTTTTTCGGTCGCATGCTGGTGGCCGTGCCGGCCACCATCGCCAGACCCTCCCTGGTGGTGGCACAGATCTACAACGCTGGTGCTTTGTCGCTGGTCATTATCATGCTCGCCGGTTTGTTTGTCGGCATGGTGTTAGGACTCACCGGCTACGATATTTTGCAGCGTTACGGATCTGAAGAAGCCTTAGGCTCGGTCAGCGCGATTGCGCTGGTTAAAGAACTCGGGCCGGTCGTCACGGCCTTGTTGTTTGCCGGTCGTGCCGGTACGGCGGTGACCTCTGAAATCGGTTTGATGAAGGCGACCGATCAACTCGCGGCATTAGAAATGATGGCGGTTGATCCGGTCAGACGGGTCTGCGTACCGCGCTTTTTAGGCGGTGTGGTGTCCATGCCGTTGCTGGCTGGCATTTTTTCTATGATCGGTATTTTCGGTGCGCAATTAGTGGGCGTGTACCTGATGCGCGTAGATGCCGGGCAGTTCTGGTCAGAACTGCAAGCGGCCATGGAGCCGCGCTACATCAGCGAAGGACTGATTAAGAGCTGCGCGTTTGGCGTGGCCTGTAGCGCGATTGCCGTGCACGAAGGTTTTCGCTGTTTGCCCACCGCGGAAGGGGTGAGTCGTGCCACGACTCGCACGGTGGTTAATTCCTCGGTGGCGGTGTTGATTATTGATTACCTGTTGACGGCGGTGATGCTGTGATTTTGATGGCGAACTGCAAGGAGAGTTTTGATGAGTAAGAACAGAGCGACGGAACTGGGTACAGGTCTGTTCGTCATGCTGGGCTTTGCAGCGCTGTTTTTTTTGGTGATCCAGCTGACCAACCGGGATATTTCCTTTGGTGATCCGGGTTATCACTTAAGCGCCAAGTTCGAAAACATTGGTGGCTTAAAAGTCGGCGCCAAGGTAGCGATGGCCGGTGTCACCATAGGCCGCATTGACGCGATCGACTTTGACTCCACCGACTATAAGGCCGTTGTTCGCCTGCGGATCTTCCCGAAATTTCGCCGCATTCCCGATGACAGCGATGCGGCTATTTTTACCGCCGGTTTGTTGGGTGGTCAGTACGTCGGTATCACCCCGGGTGGCTCGGACGCCTTCTATAAGGACGGCAACACGATCGCTTTCACCCAGTCAGCCATTGTGCTGGAAAATCTGATCAGTAAGTTCTTGTTCAAACAAGCCAGTGATGAGGCTTCTAAGAAGCTCGATTCCCCAGGCGCGGCTGCCCCGGCGCCGGCCGGTGACTCGCACTCAGCAGCGGCGCCAACAACAGGTAAAAAACCATGATGCATTCTTTTCATCCGTTAAGCCGGCTGCTGCGTAAAGCTTTGATGGCGGTTGCTTTGATGGGCGCGGCCAGCGTGAGTTTCATCGTAAGTAACCCGGTGCTGGCCGCCGATGAAGCCGCCGCCGGCCCGCAGGAAGTGATGACCAAGGTCGCTAACGAACTGTTAGCAGCGCTGGATGCCCATCGCTCGGAGTTTCGTCGCGATCCGGGCGCGGTAACGCCTATCGTGGATAAGATTTTGCTGCCGCGTTTTGATATCGACTACACCGCTCGGGTGGTGTTAGGAAAAAATGCGCGTGGTGCGACGCCTGAGCAGGTTAAGCGCTTTGTGGCCACCTTTTATACCGCGCTGTTGAAGACCTATAGCGGCGCACTGGCTGACTTTACGGCGGACCGGTTGCAGATTCTTCCTTTTCGCGGTGATGCAGGCGCAGACACTGCCACCGTAAGCACCACCGTGCGACGCGATAACGGACAGGTTGTTCGCGTGGATTACTCGTTGCGTAAAACGCCCACCGGCTGGAAGGCCTGGGACGTGGTGATCGAAGGGGTCTCCTACGTACGAAACTACCGCAATGACCTAGGCACAGAGATCGAGCAGAAAGGTCTGGAGAGTGTGATCACCCGTTTGGAAAAAGAAGGTCTGAACACGCGTCGTGCGACGGGCTTTTAAGATGCCAACGCCTGCCAGTAACAGCCAACCGCCGTTATTCGCCTCCCCGGATGCGATAGCCGGGCATTTTTGCCTAACCGGGGTGGTGGGGTTTGCCACGGCGCGGCAGTTACTGGCCGACGGTGAACAGCTGTTTGCCGGTATGAAGGACGTGCAGGTTGATATGAGCCAAGTCACCGCCTCTGACAGTGCGGGCTTAGCTTTGTTGTTGGCGTGGTTAGCTTACGCATCAAAGCACGGTAGCTGCTTAACCTTCGTGAATATCCCCGAGCAGATGCGCGCTATGGCCCGTATCAGCGACGTCGAGGACCTACTGGGCGCGACGCCTGGCACTCTCTAACACGCTTTCCCCTTTGCTGGGGCTGAGGCTAGGGCTGGGCCTAGGCCTAGGGCTTAGGCGTAGCGGTAGCATCAGCCGATGGGGCAGGGTCATCACCGCTGTCGGGCACTAAGTCATCAGCCCCCTGATCGGCCGGCACATTGCCGTCATGAATCAAATACACCCGATGTTTGACGTAGGCATCGCGCAAGAAGGCGTACGGATCGTAGGCCGAGCGGATCGCCTCATCGGCACCCACCAGTTCAGCACGCGATACAAAGCCGTAAGCACCGCGCGCCAGGCGATCGTTACGCACCCGACTGGGGCTTTTAGAGTAGCGGGTGAGTTCGCTATACGTATCCACGTACTTGGATGGCGCATCGCGAAAGTCCGAAGGACCAAACAACGGCAACATGACATACGGCCCCGGTGGCACGCCCCACACGCCTAAGGTCTGCCCAAAGTCCTCATCGTGGGCCGCAAACCCCAGGTGGGTCGCCGGATCAAAAAAACCCACCACACCCAGGGTGGAGTTCAAGGCAAATCGGGTGGCATCGGACAGACCCAAGCGGGGCTTGCCTTGCAGGAACTGATTCACCACGGTGGTCGGGTAATACAGGTTTGACATGAAGTTGGAGAACGCACTGCGCACCGGGCGCGGTGCGACGCGTTTATAGCCACGCGCCAGCGGACCAATCAGGGCCCTATCCAGCGCGTCGTTGAAGGCGTAGGTGGCCCGGTTGAGCTTTTCTAGCGGGTCGTGGACCTCATCGGCGGCTAAGCTGATTTTGCTGAACGCCAGGCACGAGCAGACAACGATTAAGCCTGCCACGGTGCGACTGCCACGCGATGGGGAACGGGGATGGGCCACGCTGTACACCTCTTATTAACCGCCCCATGGTAACAAGTTGCGCGACTTAATACCTAGTTTGGCCGGAGCCTCGAGGTTCGGGGATCGGGTCTCCGCGTTCGATCGCGGCCTGCGCACGAGCCGGCAGATACTCTTTTAACTCATCAATGCGAGCCTTAAAGCGGCTGCGCTGCATAGGCGTAATGTCCGGGGTGGTTATCGCAATTCGCAGGGTATTAATGGCCAGCAGCAGGTCGCCGTTTTGCGCATCGGACTCTGCCATGTAGTAATACGCCTCAGCGGTTTCACCGGCGGCGTTAGCCGCCAGAGCGATGAGCCGGATCTGTGACTGGGTGGGGTTGGTGACGTTAAACAGGTCTAAAAGCACCGAATGGGCCAGTTTGGGGTTGCCGGCCTGCATGAGGGTTTCGGCGTAACGTACCGTGACTGGCACGCTGCGGGGGAACAGATCCATGGACTTTTGCAGCACGGCCTGTGAGCCGGCGGCATCGCCGCTGGCCAGTAACGCCTGGCCCAGGGCGGTGTGATAGTCGATCACGTCGGCGTGTTTATCCACCAGATCCTTAAGGATAGGCACGGCATCCGCCGGCCGTCGGTCCTGAATCAGGGCCACCGCCTCACCGTAACGGCGGTAGTCAGGGCTCACATCACCCAAAGCACTCACGTCGCTGTAATAGGGTTCGGCGTTTTGTCCACCGGGAACGGAGAACACCCGCAGTCTTTCGCGGGTCAGCGAATAGGAGGTGCTGTCTAAGGGACGTACCACCGGATAGCTGGCCGCGCGCGCTTTGGCTTCAGCCACGCGGGCACTGGTCAGCGGGTGAGTTTGCAAAAACTCAATAATCTTCGCGTTAGGACCGGCAGCCCCCGTGCGCCGTCCCATCGTTTCAAAAAACGTGGCCATCGCCGAGGGTTCAAAGCCGGCCGCGGCCATGACGCTGATGCCGACGCGATCAGCCTCGTACTCACTGTCGCGACTGTAGTTTAGCTGTGACTGCATGGCCGCACTTTGACTGGCCATCACCCCGGCAATGCCGGCGTTACTGCTGTGCGAGGCTACGCCGGCCAAAATAGCGGCGAGCATGGCTGCCGTGGCCGCCAGGCTTGCCTTTTGCGAGGCCTGAATCTGACGCACCGTGTGGCGCTGGGTGACGTGCGAGATTTCATGGGCTAACACGCCGGCTAATTCACTTTCGCTGCGGGTGGCTAGCATCAGGCCTAAATTCACGCACACGTAGCCGCCTGGCAGGGCAAAGGCGTTGATGTCGGTTTCTTTGATGACGTAGAAGTGAAAGCGACGCGTGGTGCTGGTCTCAGCGGTGTGGCCAACCAGCCGATCACCCACGCCCTGGATGTACTCGGTAACTTCCGGATCATCAATAATTTGCCCGGAGTCGCGCAGCTCCTTAATGACCATGCCGCCGAGTTGGTACTCCTCGGCGGGTGTGAGAATGGCATCGGCGGGCGTGCCGATGTCGGGCAGTTCATTCACCGGCCCCACACCGGCCAGCACGGGCTCGCTAATCCAGATCGTGACCAGCAGCAACACCAGCAGGCGGGTGACCAACGTTTTCATCCTAAAGTAGACCTGCTGGGCGCTATTAAGTTCTGCAAAGTCGTTGAGTCAAACCGGATCAGTAAGCTTTACAAGACTTCCGAGGCATGGTCGGCCAGACGGGAGCGTTCACCGCGCATCAGCGTGATGTGTCCGGAGTGATCCCAACCGCGGAAACGGTTGACCACGTAGGTCAATCCGCAGGTGGTTTCGGTGAGGTAGGGCGTATCGATCTGGGCAATATTACCCATGCAGATGATTTTAGTGCCAGGTCCCGCCCGCGTCACCAGGGCCTTCATCTGCTTGGGCGTGAGGTTTTGTGCTTCGTCTAGAATTAAAAACCGCTCCAGGAAAGTCCGCCCGCGCATGAAGTTGAGGGAGCGAATCTTAATGCGGTTGCGTAACAGATCATTGGTCGCTGCGCGCGCCCAGTTGCCCCCGTCATGGCTTTGCGTGAGTACTTCTAAGTTATCCATCAATGCCCCCATCCAGGGCTCCATTTTTTCTTCCTCAGTACCTGGCAGAAAACCGATGTCCTCGCCCAAGGGGATGGTGACCCGGGTCATGATGATTTCATTGAAGCGCTTGTTGTCCAGCGTTTGGGCCAGTCCTGCCGCCAGAGTCAGCAAGGTTTTACCTGTGCCGGCCGGTCCTAAGACGGTTACAAAATCAATCTCAGGATCCATCAGCAAATTCAGTGCAAAGTTCTGCTCGCGATTGCGCGCCACCACGCCCCAGATGTTATGGCGTTCGGTTCGATAATCATGAATCAGCTCGAGCACCGCGGCATCGTCTTCGACACTGCGAACAATGGCTTCTACACCACCGGGTGCGTCCTCATAAACAAACAAGTTCTTGTGCCAGGTATGTACCTGCGGGCCGCTTAAGCGGTAGAAGGTGCGCGATTGCTCCTTCCAGGAGGTCATGTCTTTGCCGTGACGCTCCCAAAAGTCTGAAGGCAGCGCTTCCATCCCACGGTAGAGCAAATCCGCGTCTTCAATGGTCTGATCGCTGAAGTAGTCTTCCGCATGCACGCCCACAATCGCGGCTTTAATGCGCAGATTGATATCTTTAGAGACTAAGGTCACCGCAGTATCGGGACGTTCCAGCTTTAACGCTAAGGCTTGCCCTAAGATCGCGTTATCCGCGCCGCGTCCGGGTAACTCCGGCAGGCCGGAGGACATCGTGCGGGTCTGAAAATACAGCCGTCCGCTGGGTGCGGATTTACCCTTAACCAAGCTCCTGCCGGTCGGCAGGTTCAGGCCTTTTTCGATTTGCGACTGCGGGACGTCTTGCATCAGCTCGTCGAGAAAACGGCTGACCTGACGCACGTTGCGCGCGGCTTCTGAGACGCCTTTTTTACCCGCATCGAGCTCTTCGAGCACGATCATGGGGATGTAGATGTCGTGCTCTTCAAAACGAAAGATCGCCGTGGGGTCGTGCATCAGCACGTTAGTGTCTAAGACGAATAGGCTGCGTTTGGGCTCGGTGGATCTTTTCAAGATATCAATCCCCTAGAAGTAGTGTTTATAGAGCCATAGCAGCGTTAAGTACTTCCTCGCAGTGTCCCGGCACTTTGACCTTGCGCCATTCCGCCCGAAGCACACCTTTCGCATCAATCAAAAAGGTGCTGCGCTCAACGCCCATATACTTCTTGCCATACATGCTTTTCTCTTTGATGACATCAAAGAGATTACAGAGGGTTTCGTCGGTATCTACCAGCAACTCGAACGGGAATTCGTATTTGGCTTTGAATTTCTCGTGGCTGGCCAGCGAGTCGGTGGAAACACCCACGATCACGGTCTTGGCTTTTTTGAAGGCGCCATACGCATCACGAAAGGCCTCGCCTTGCTTAGTGCAGCCGGAGGTGTTGTCGCGAGGGTAGAAGTAGACCACGACATTCTTGCCTAACAGATCTTTTAGCTGCCAGTCACCGGCGGTGGAAACGGCGCTAAAGTTGGGAACTTTCTTATCCAGTGTAACGCTGGCCTTGCTCATGGTGACCTCGTAGGGTTGTCAGCGGTGAATGAAACAAATGGGCTTAAGGGCAGGTGATCTAAGCGCTTTGCTTAACCGTTAGGATTTGACCGGCTCTAGAATCGCATCTAAGTTGAGCTGATCGCAAAAGTCCATGAACTCTTCGCGCAGCACGCCCAGATGAATTCGGTTAGGGACGTTAACGATGATGCGCACCGAAAACATGGGAGCCCCGGTGTGGTTGGCGGTGTAGGAACGCGAGTCCAGATCGGAAATATCCACGCCGCGCGATGAGAAAAAACCGGTCACGCTAGCCACAATACCCGGCTGATCCAGGCAGACGATATCAACCGAGTAGGGCAGCATGTCGGCTCGCACGGCGCGCGGTTCGGTGCGCTTAAGGTGCAAAAGCAGGTCGTGCGAGGTGGCGTACTTTTTAACTTCGGTTTCGATTTTGGCGAGCGCGTGCCAATTACCCGCGATTAACAGCGCGAGCAAAAACTCACCGCCCAAGGCGGTCATTCGGGATTCCAAAATATTGCCGCCGCAGTCGGCAACCAAGTGAGCCATGTCATGCACCATTCCGGTGCGATCCACCCCTAAGGCGGAGACGGTGAGCAGTTGTTTCATCCGTATTCTTGCGGGATTCAAGGCGCTATCGCGACGGCCTTAGTGTACCTGTTGCTCTAAACATTAGGGAAACCCAATGCCAACCGCGGTCTTGCGTGGTAGCCATCGGAGCCCTACCATGCATTGCACAACAAAGGTAAGACGAATGGCCTTAGAACTCAGCGGCAGCATTGCCGCGCTGGTGACCCCGATGGCGCCCGACGGCTCGCTGGATCTTTCGGCGTGGGAGCGATTGCTGGAGTGGCATTACGCGCAGGGTACCGATGGGATCGTGGTGGGCGGTACGACCGGTGAGTCGCCGACCCTGACACTGGCCGAAGTGGTAAAGCTAGTGTCCCTGGCTAAAGCCTGCTTTGCGGGACGTCCGGTGTTAGCCGGCTCCGGAACCAACTCCACGGCCACAACTATTGAGCGCGGGCAGGCTCTGGCTACGGCGGGTGCCGATGCTTTACTGGTGGTCACTCCCTATTACAACAAGCCCACCCAAACAGGGTTAATCGCGCACTTTAAAGCCGTGGCGGCAGGCTCTGCCGTGCCGATCGTGCTGTATAACGTGCCGGGGCGTACGGCGGTGGATTTACTGCCGCAGACCGTGCAGATACTGGCGGATGAGCCTCAAATCGTGGCCTTAAAAGAGTCCACCAACAGCGTGCCTCGAATTCAGGATCTAGTTGACCGAGTGGGCGAGCGCTTTACTATTTTATGCGGGGATGACCCGGTGGCCGCGGCCTCGATGCTGGCCGGTGCGCGGGGTGTGATTTCGGTGACCGCCAACGTGGTGCCCCGTGCCATGCATGAAATGGCGTTAGCCGCCCTGGCCGGGGATGCCGATCGGGCGTTGGCACTGGACGGCACGCTGCGTACACTGCACGATGTCTTGTTTGTAGAACCCAATCCTATTCCCACCAAGTGGGCCCTGGAGCAGTTAGGTCGTATAGGCTCTGGCATTCGCTTGCCGCTGACCCCGTTGTCGGCCCAGGCGCAGGCCGTGGTCGCCGCCGCCTTAGCTGCTCTTTAGAGACTGTTGCCCTGTGAGGCTTGCTTTGTTTGCTTTAAGAAATTGGACCTTGGTCGGTGTCGCCCTGTCTTTGACCGGCTGCGGCGTGATTAAAGACACGTGCAACGAGCCGCAGCGCTACGAGACGGCTCAGGTGGCTGCGGCGTTAAAAATACCCGAGGGCTTAACCGCACCGCCGGCCAAGGGGTCGTTAATTATTCCTGATGTGCCGGCTGAGCGTAAAAAGCTGACCTCCAAGGACGCTTGCCGGGACGCGCCGCCGTTATTTGCCACCGACAAACCACCGGTAGCCAAATAATTTTGCAGATTGGGTTTGCCGCGGATAGCGCGAGCGGCTAACCTTACGGCCCCGCGCAGCCTCAGGCTGTCAGGGGTGCGTGAAGAATACGGAGAGGTGGCCGAGTGGTCGAAGGCGCTGGACTGGAATTCCAGTAATGCCCTCACGGGTATTCGAGGGTTCGAATCCCTCCCTCTCCGCCAGTACAAAGACCTCAAACCTGCTCAGCAGGCCTTGAGGCAGCCTCAGGCCCCGCACCACGCGGGGCTTTTTGCTTTGGGCTCCTGACTGCGGCCTGCGGCGTTGACCCGGCAAAGTCGTCTCAAACCCCGTTTGTCTCAAAACCTCATGACTTTTTCGGATTTGGTTCCGAGCCGTGAATTTGC
>CAIKMS010000009.1 GCA_903828595.1 uncultured Pseudomonadota bacterium
AAGAAATAACCGAGGACTTCAACAGTGCCACGTTCGCTGAAAAAAGGCCCGTTCGTCGACCTGCACCTCATCAAGAAGGTGACGGTTGCGGCCGCGAAGAACGATCGTCGTCCGATCAAGACCTGGTCTCGCCGTTCAACGGTGTTGCCAGAGATGGTCAACTTGACGCTCGCCGTACACAACGGCCGAAACCACGTTCCCGTGATGATCACGGAAAACATGGTCGGTCATAAATTAGGTGAATTCGCCCCTACCCGGACCTTTAAGTCCCACGGTGGCGATCGCAAGGGTTCGGATTAAGCCATGGAAACATTTGCTCTCCATAAGAACGCGCGCATTTCGCCACAGAAGTGCCGCCTCGTTGCGGACACCGTGCGCGGCAAGCCCGTCGGTCAAGCGCTGGCGATCCTGCGTTTCATGCCCAAGAAGGGTGCGGAACTGGTTCGTAAGGTGCTCGAGTCGGCGATTGCTAACGCCGAGCATAATCACGGCGCCGATATCGACGAGCTGACGATCTCACGCATCGAAATCGACACGGCTGCCACGCTTAAGCGCTTTGGTGCGCGAGCCAAGGGTCGTGGTGCGCGGATTGTTAAGCGCAATAGCCACATCAAAGTCATTGTTGCCGATAAGGCACGGTAAGGCCGAGCAGGAACACTCATGGGTCAGAAAGTCAATCCGATCGGCATCCGTCTCGGCATCACCCGCGACTGGACGTCTAAGTGGTACGCCCACTCAAAGAATTTTTCGGGCTACGTGCACACCGATCACGAGGTGCGTGAGTATCTGAAGAAGCGTCTTGCTGATGCTTCGATCAGTCTCATCTTCATCGAGCGTGCGGCGCGTCGCGTTAGCATCACTGTGCACACGGCTCGTCCTGGCATCGTGATTGGTAAGAAGGGCGAGGACATCGAGAAACTCCGCGGCGACGTTGCTCGCCTGATGAAGTTGCCGGTGTCTGATGTCCGCATCAACGTCGCGGAAATTCGCAAGCCTGAAATGGATGCAACCTTGGTCGCCAAGGGCATCGCAGAGCAGATTGAGAAGCGCGTGATGTTCCGACGTGCGATGAAGCGCTCGGTAACCAACACCATGCGCAGTGGCGCTTTGGGTATCAAGATCTGCCTAGCCGGTCGTTTGAACGGCGCAGAAATTGCCCGTACGGAATGGAGTCGCGAGGGTCGTATCCCGCTGCACACGTTCCGTGCTGACATCGATTACGGAACTGCCGAAGCGCACACGACCTATGGTGTGATCGGCATCAAGATTTGGATTTTCAAGGGCGAAGTCTTCGAAAAGACCGAGTCTGAAGTCGCTCTCGTTCCCGACCAGGGTTCGTCGGTGCCAGCGGTGGAGCCAGCCGCCTAAGGCGGTGGTTACTCTAAGGAACCCGCATCATGATGCAACCCAAACGTACTAAGTTCCGCAAGCAGTTCAAGGGCGACTGCAGTG
Source organism: uncultured Pseudomonadota bacterium (assembly GCA_903828595.1). GTDB lineage: Bacteria > Pseudomonadota > Gammaproteobacteria > Steroidobacterales > Steroidobacteraceae > CAIKMS01. Next base: position 1,453 of record CAIKMS010000009.1, read on the forward strand.
GATCCGCGCACCGAGGTTCGAGTGTGTCTTTCGGCGAATTCGCGCTGAAGTGCACCGAGCGCGGTCGCATGACCTCTCGTGAGATCGAGGCCGCCCGTCGCGCGATGACGCGTTACGTCAAGCGCGGTGGCCAGATCTGGATTCGTGTTTTCCCGGACGTTCCCGTCACGGCTAAGCCCCTCGAAGTTCGAATGGGCAGCGGTAAGGGTAACGTGGAGTACTGGGTAGCTAAGGTGCTGCCTGGCAAGGTGTTGTTCGAGATGGAAGGCATTTCGGAAGAGGCGGCTCGTGAGGCATTCCGCCTGGCAGCGTCGAAGCTTTCGTTGGCAACCATTTTCGTCAAGCGGAACATCCGCTGAGCGGAGTGACAGGAATGAACATGAAGGATCTCGTCAGCCGTTCGCCGTCGGAACTTAAGGAAGAACTCCTTAAGCTGCGTCGTGAACAATTTAATTTGCGTATGGCTCTGGCTGCTGGCCAGACGGCCAAGCCTGACCAGTTTGGTAAGGTGCGCAAGAACATCGCGCGTGTGAAGACGCTGATGTCTCAGAAGCGTGATGGAGGTAAGGCCTGATGTCTGTGGATACTCAAGCAGTTGCGACAGCGGAAGTCGGCGAGCATACGCTGACCGGCCGTGTGGTCAGCACCAAGATGAACAAGACGGTCACCGTCGCTGTAGAGCGACTGATCAAGCACCCGCAGTACGGTAAGTACGTTCGTCGTACCACCAAGCTGATGGCTCACGACGAGGCCAGCGAGTGCAAGGAAGGCGATCTGGTTCAGATCATGTCCTGCCGACCACTGTCGCGTCATAAGACGTGGAAGCTCGTGCAGATTGTCAACCGCGCTGAAGCGCGCTGAGGGGCTTACCGACATGATTCAGACACGAACACTGCTAGCAGCAGCAGACAACAGCGGCGCCCGTAGCCTGATGTGCATCAAGGTTCTCGGCGGCTCGCGTCGTCGTTACGCCTCGGTGGGTGACGTCATTAAGGTCAGCATTAAGGATGCGATTCCACGCGGCAAAGTGAAGAAGGGTGAGGTCTACGATGCTGTCGTAGTGCGTACCCGTCACGGCGTGCGTCGCCCTGATGGCTCGTTGATCCGTTTTGACGGCAACGCAGCTGTCTTGCTGTCGACGAAGCTAGAGCCGATTGGTACCCGTATTTTCGGACCAGTTACCCGTGAGCTGCGTACGGCGCAGTTCATGAAGATTATTTCGCTTGCTCCTGAGGTCCTCTAAAAGATGAACCGCATTCGCAAGGGCGACCGCGTGATTGTCACGACGGGGCGCGATAAAGGCCGACAGGGAACTGTTGTGCAAGTTTTGGATAACGATCGTTTGATGATTGAAAACATCAACGTCGTGACAAAGCATCAGAAGGGTAATCCCCAGGCTGGTGTAGCGGGTGGCATCATCAAGAAGGAAGCATCAATTCATGCTTCTAACGTGATGTTGTTCAACCCACAGACGAACAAGGCCGACCGAGTCGGGTTCCGGACGCTTGATGACGGCCGTAAGGTTCGATTCTTCAAGTCTAATGGCGAAGTGCTCGACGCCTAATTGGCGCAGCACTAAAAGGGTAGGACGATGGTCAGACTAGAAAAACATTACCGCGAAGTCGTGGTGCCGGCGCTGAAGGAAAAGCTACAGCTCGACAACGTGATGGCCGTGCCTAAGATCGTGAAAATCACGGTCAACATGGGCGTAGGCGATGCGGTGTCGGACAAGAAGCTGATGGATGCCGCGGTAGGCGATATGCAGAAAATCACCGGCCAGAAGCCGTTGATTTGCAAATCGCGTCAATCGATCGCGTCCTTCAAGTTGCGTGCAGGTTTGGCGATTGGCTGCAAAGTCACGCTGCGCGGCGCGCGCATGTATGAGTTCTTGGATCGCCTGGTATCGATTGCGATGCCACGTATCCGTGACTTCCGCGGTGTGAATCCGCGAGCGTTTGATGGTCGTGGTAACTACAACTTCGGTGTGAAAGAGCAGATCATTTTCCCCGAAATTCAGTACGACCAGATCGACAAGGTACGCGGTATGGATATCACCATCACCACGACGGCAAATGACGACACGGCGGGGCGTGCGCTTCTTGAAGCGTTCAGTTTCCCCTTCCGCAAGTAATCGTCCGGACACGAGTTTCTAGAGGCAGCACGAGCTTATGGCCAAAACCAGCATGGTAGAGCGAGAGAAGCGCCGCGAGGCCCTCGCTAAGAAGTACGCAGTATTGCGTGCGAAGTTGCGCGAGGAGATCCGCGACCCGAAGACGAGCCCCGAGGCTCGTGAGGCGGCGCAGGCTCGCTTGCAGAAATTGCCGCGCGATTCGAGTGCCAGCCGGCAGCGAAATCGTTGCCAGATCACGGGCCGTCCACGCGGCGTCTATCGTAAGTTCGGCTTGGCTCGTACCAAGCTGCGCGAGGCGACGATGCGCGGTGAGATCCCCGGTCTACGCAAGGCCAGTTGGTAAGAGGATTAGCACATGAGCATGACCGATCCGATTGCTGACTTTTTGACCCGCATCCGTAACGGACAAGCGGCCCGTAAGCCTGAAATCACCTGCATGGCGTCTAACGTCAAGATCGCTATTGCGACCGTGCTGCGTGACGAGGGTTACATTGGCAGTTTCGTCACCACCAGTGAGGGTGGTAAGCGTTCGCTGACAGTGCAACTGAAGTATCACCAGGGCCGCCCTGTGATCGAGCGTATTGAACGGTTTAGCCGTCCTGGCCTGCGGTCTTACCGCGGGAAGGATTCGCTGCCGAAGGTGCTCGGTGGGTTGGGCGTGGCCATTGTCTCGACGTCGCAGGGCGTCATGACCGATCGTCAGGCACGTGCCGGTGGGCACGGCGGCGAAGTTCTGTGCGTAGTTTCCTAACACCGGAATTTTAGATCATGTCTCGAGTAGCAAAAAAGCCAGTTAACCTGCCACAGGGCGTAACGTGCTCCGTGAAGGATAACGTCGTCACGATCAAGGGTTCCAAGGGTAGCTTGGACTTGGCGTTGGTTACGGGCGTCTCCATTGAGCAGGCCGATAAGGTCCTGAACGTACGTTTAGCCGCTGATGCCGGGCACCTGCTGCCGCTGGCCGGTTCGACTCGCGCCAACCTCGCCAACATGGTGACGGGCGTGAGCGAGGGCTACCAGAAGAAACTTGAATTAGTGGGCGTTGGTTATCGTGCCGCAGTGGCCGGCAAGACGCTGACTTTGACGCTGGGTTTCTCGCATCCGATCGTTTATTCCGCCCCTGAGGGCATCACGATCGAAGTGCCGACCCAGACCGAAATTCTGGTGAAGGGCACCGACCGACAGAAAGTGGGTCAGGTGTCTGCAGAGATTCGCGCTTATCGTCCACCAGAGCCTTACAAGGGCAAGGGTGTCCGATACTCGGGCGAAAAGATCGAGATCAAGGAAGCGAAGAAGAAGTAGGCCGCCATGAAAAAAATTATTGACAAGAAGGGCAGCCGGTTACGCCGCGCCGCTCACGTGCGAGCCAAGATCAAGGAACTGCGTGTTGCGCGCTTAACCGTGCACCGTACTCCTCGACATATCTACGCACAGGTTATCGACAGCGAGGCGGGCATTGTAATTGCTGCAGCTTCAACCGTTCAGGACCAGGTCCGGGATGGGTTGAAGAGCACGGGCAATTCTGATGCGGCAGCCACCGTAGGTCGTTTCATCGCCGAACGCGCTCGCGCGAAAGGCATCACGAAGGTCGCGTTCGATCGTTCGGGTTTCAGGTTCCATGGGCGCATCAAAGCGCTTGCGGAAGCCGCCCGCGAGCACGGCCTCGAATTCTGATCACTTAAGATAGTACTGGCACACAGGATTTCACCATGGCGAGACCGGAGAAGAATGCCACGGGCGACGACCTCATTGAGAAGCTCGTTGCAGTGAACCGTACGGCGAAGGTCGTCAAGGGCGGTAAGCAGTTTGGATTCACCGCACTGACCGTCGTTGGCGACGGCGCAGGCCGCGTTGGGTTCGGCTATGGCAAGGCCCGAGAAGTACCGACTGCTATCGCTAAAGCGATGCAGGCAGCACGCAAGAACATGCAATCTGTTCCGTTGCGCGGCGACTCTATTCACTACGCAGTGAAGGGTCGGCATGGCACAACACAGGTATACATGCAGCCAGCCTCGGGCGGTACGGGCGTTATCGCCGGCGGCGGTATGCGCGCCGTGTTCGAGTGTGCAGGCGTGCGCAACGTGCTCGCCAAGAGCTACGGCTCGCGTAACCCGATTAACGTCGTGCGTGCGACTTTCGACGGCCTGAAGCGTATGTCTTCGCCCGACGATATTGCCGCCAAGCGTGGCAAGAACCTGACGGAGATTCTGTCATGAGCAACGCGCCTAAGATTCGTGTTCGTCAGACCCGCAGCACGGCGGGTCAGCTGAAGAACATCCAGTCGTCGGTACGCGGCTTAGGCTTGCGTCGTATCGGCCATAGCGTGGAAGTCGTCGACAATCCGTGCACGCGCGGAATGATCCAGACGGCTATCCACCTCGTTGAGGTTGTGAAGTCATGAACGAAATGAAGCTGAACACCATGCAGCCGGGCCCCGGCTCCAAGAAGAAGCGTCTGCGCGTTGGTCGCGGTGCATCGGCCGGCCAGGGTAAGACCTGCGGTCGCGGCGTAAAGGGTCAGCGTGCTCGTAAGGGTGGCTATCACAAGGTCGGTTTCGAAGGCGGCCAGATGCCGCTGCAGCGTCGCTTGCCCAAGGTCGGCTTCCGCTCGGCAATGGCTGCTTCGCGTTCGGAAATCACCTTAACGACCGTCGCACAGATTGCTGCGAAGAACGGCGGAGTGGTTGATTTGGCGACGCTCATTGCGCACAGCCAGGTTCCCGCCGGCACCGAGAAGGTAAAGATCATTTTATCGGGCGAAATCACCTCAGCCGTGACCATCCGTGGCTTAGCCGTAACGGCAGGCGCGCGTGCGGCACTCGAAGCGGTCGGGGCGACCGTCGAATAAACTGTGGCCAATCCAAGCGCAAAACCAGCGGTGGGTCTTCCTGACACCAGCCGCTTCGCCGAAATCAAGAGCCGACTGCTCTTTTTATTAGGCGGCCTGATCGTTTACCGCATCGGAACGTATATTCCGGTGCCGGGAATCGATCCGGTGGCGTTGGCGCGCTTTTTTGCTCAGCAAGAAGGGACCATTTTGGGTCTCTTCAACATGTTCTCCGGCGGCGCGTTGTCTCGCTTGTCGATCTTTGCTCTAGGCGTGATGCCCTACATTTCAGCATCGATCATCATTCAGATGTTCGCTGTGGTCTACCCGCCCTGGGCGGAGTGGAAGAAGGAAGGCGAAGCCGGTCGACGTCGAGTCACGCAGTACACGCGTTGGGGCACGGTCGGTTTAGCGGCGTTCCAGGCAGCCGGCGCGGCCTATGCGTTCCAAAATCAGGGCGTGGTCTTAAATCCGGGGTTTGCTTTCGTCTTGACGGCAGCCGTGACGCTGGCGGCTGGCACGATGTTCTTGATGTGGCTGGGTGAGCAGATCACTGAGCGCGGCATCGGTAACGGTATCTCGATGATTATTTTGTCGGGCATCGTCGCGGGTCTGCCCGCAGCCATCGGCAATACGCTCACGCAGATCTATTCCGGTGAGATGAATCCCGCCTTCGCGATTTTGTTGTTGGTGTTAGTCGGCGCCGTGACGTTGTTCGTGGTGTACGTCGAGCAGGGCCAACGCCGGATCGCTGTGAATTACGCCAAGCGTATGGTGGGTCGTCGCATGATGGCCGGTCAGACCAGTCATTTGCCGTTTAAATTGAACATGTCCGGGGTTATCCCGCCGATTTTTGCCTCATCCTTGCTGCTGTTTCCCGCCACGCTGGCCAACTTCGCCGGTACCAGCGATCGCTTCGCCTGGCTGCAGGGCGTGGCTTCCTCTTTAGGCTACGGGCAGCCGTTGCATCTGATCGCCTACGCTGTGCTGATCATGTTCTTTTGTTTCTTCTACACCGGATTGGTATTCAATTCGCGTGAGACCGCCGACAACTTAAAGAAAGCCGGCGCGTTCATTCCGGGGATTCGTCCTGGTCAGCACACCGGTGAATACATCGATAAGGTGCTGACGCGTCTGACGGTCTGGGGTGGCTTTTATGTTACCTCCGTTTGTCTGTTGCCGGAGTTGTTGGTGTCTTGGGGGCACGCGCCATTTTATTTCGGCGGCACGTCGCTCCTGATTATTGTCGTGGTTGTCATGGATTTTCGGGCCCAGCTGGCCGCACAGATGATGTCGCAGCAGTATGAGGGGCTGATGAAGAAAGCGAGTCTGCGCGGGTCCCCCCGTCCAGGCGCGCGTTGACAGCCCGTTTTTAAGCTTATTAGTCGAGGCGTGTAGTCATGAAAGTCCGACCGTCGGTCAAGAAAATTTGCAAAAACTGCAAGGTGGTGCGCCGTCGGGGCATCGTATTTGTGATTTGCGTGGATGCTCGCCACAAGCAGCGTCAGGGTTAATCCGGGGCATGTGCCCTTGAGGAATGGCTAGTTTTTAGATAGACTGACGGGCTCTCTCGTCGGTCGTTGGAGTAACGATGGCACGTATTGCCGGTATTAACATTCCGATGAACAAGCATATTGTCATCGGGCTCACTCACGTGTTTGGCGTGGGTACCACCACGGCTCGTAAGGCTTGTGAAGTGGCTGGCGTCGCGCCAACCACCAAGACCAAGGACCTGACCGAGGCCGAAGTCGCGGCATTGCGCTCGTTTATCTCTCGCCTAACGGTTGAGGGTGACCTGCGCCGTGAGACGGCGATGAACGTCAAGCGTCTGATGGACATGGGCAGCTATCGTGGTCTGCGACACCGTAAGGGTCTGCCGATGCGCGGTCAACGTACCCGTACGAATGCGCGTACCCGTAAGGGCCCACGTAAGCAGGCGGTTAAGTTGAACATTCAGGCTGGCAAGTAAGTATTGATTTAGCTGGCCTTCGATTGGACGCCTAAGGCGGTCAGTTAGAAGCTCAGCGTACATTTAAAAGGCATAAACAGTGGCTGACCAGAAAAGCGGCGGGAACCAGAAGGCACCCCGCGCCAAGAAGGCTAGACGGCAAGTGACAGACGGCATCGCGCACGTCCACGCGTCGTTTAACAACACGATCATCACGATCACCGATCGTCAGGGTAACGTCCTGTCGTGGGCGACCAGTGGCGGCTGCGGCTTCCGCGGTTCGCGTAAGAGCACGCCTTTCGCGGCCCAGGTCGCCGCTGAGAAGGCAGGCAATGCCAGCCAAGAATACGGTTTACGCAACGTAGAAGTTCGCGTTAAGGGTCCTGGTCCGGGTCGTGAGTCGGCGGTACGCGCGCTCAACGGCTGCGGTCTCAAGGTAAGTTCGATCAGTGACGTTACGCCTATCCCGCATAACGGTTGCCGTCCGTCCAAGAAGCGCCGCGTCTAAGCGCCTCGCACAGCAAATCAGGACTATTCATGGCCAGGTATTTGGGTCCCAAGTGTAAGCTCTCCCGTCGTGAGGGCACCGATCTTTTCCTTAAGAGTGGCGTCAAGCCGCTTGAGTCGAAGTGCAAGCTCGAAGTGCCGCCGGGCGGCATTAAGGGCGAGCGTCGTACCCGTCTGTCGGATTACGGCGTACAGCTGCGCGAGAAGCAGAAGCTGCGTCGCATGTACGGCGTGCTCGAGCGTCAGTTCCGCAACTATTACTTCAAAGCAGCTGGTCGTCCGGGTGCTACCGGTGCCAACCTGTTGCAGTATTTGGAGCGCCGCCTCGATAACGTGGTTTATCGCATGGGCTTTGCCTCCACGCGTGCTGAGGCTCGGCAGTTGGTCTCGCACAAAGGCATTTTGGTGAACGGTAAGGGCGTCAACATCGCATCTTATGTTTGCAACGCCGGCGATGTGATTGAGGTTCGTGAGAAGTCCAAGAACCAGGCACGCATTGTGGCGTCGCTGGCCATGGCAGCTTCCAGCGGCTTCCCTGATTGGGTAAGCGTTGACGAGAAGAAGTTGAGCGGAACCTTAAAGTCGGTGCCGGAGCGGGACGAGATTCTGCCCGACATTAACGAGAATCTGGTCGTCGAGTTGTACTCGAAGTGATGGATCTTGATAGCACTGTCTTCGAAACCCAGGTACGTAAAATGACGGGATCAGTTAACGAGTTCTTGAAGCCACGCACGGTTAAAGTTACGGCTCTTGGCCCACGCCACGCCCGTATTGTGATTGAGCCGTTCGAGCGCGGGTTTGGTCACACGTTAGGCAACGCACTGCGTCGTGTGTTGCTGTCGTCGCTGCCCGGTGCTGCGGTAACCGAAGTGGAAATCGACGGCGTGTTGCACGAGTACACCTCTATCGAGGGCGTGCAGGAAGACGTAGTCGACGTGCTTTTGAATCTGAAGCTCTTGTCGATCCGTATGCACACGCGCAACGAGACGGAAATTCGTCTGGTTAAGCGCGGCCCTGGCCCGGTACGGGCAGGGGATATCCAGGGTGACCATGACGTAGAAATCGTCAATCCGGACCTGGTTTTAGCCAACCTGACTAAGGCTGGCGAGCTGAACATGACCTTGAAGGTCGAGCGCGGTCGCGGCTATCGTCCGGCGTTGGCCCGTGGTTTTGAAGAGCAGACGCGGCCAATCGGTCGCCTGCAGCTGGATGCCTCGTTCAGCCCTGTCCGTAAGGTCACCTACACGGTGGAGTCGGCGCGTGTAGAACAGCGCACTGACTTAGACAAGCTGATTTTGGACATCGAGACCAACGGCACCATTGATCCGGAAGAGGCGATCCGCCGCGCCGGTGCGATCCTCAAGGATCAGCTGTCGGTGTTCGTGGACCTCCAGGGTCAGGAAGAGGGTGCCTCCAAGGCTACTGAGACCCAGTTTGACCCGATTCTCTTGCGTCCGGTTGATGAGCTCGAGCTCACCGTGCGCAGCGCGAATTGCCTTAAGGCCGAGAATATTCATTACATCGGCGATTTGGTGCAGCGTACCGAGGTAGAGTTACTGCGTACCCCGAACCTCGGCAAGAAGTCTCTGACTGAGATCAAAGAAGTGCTGGAGAGCCATGGCCTGGCATTGGGCATGCGGCTCGATGGCTGGCCGCCGGCAGTCCTGCGTCGTGAAGACGAATACAAGACCGCCTAAGGCGCGTCCAATTTACCTGTAAGTGAACTGAATCATGCGTCATCAACTTTCTGGCCGACAGCTCTCGCGTAACAGCTCGCACCGACATGCGCTGATGCGAAACCTGTCCATTGCCCTGCTTCGCTACGAGACGATTCGTACCACCGTGCCTAAGGCTAAAGAGCTGCGGCGTGTGGTTGAACCGATCATCACCCTAGCGAAGGTCGACACGCAGGCGGCTCGCCGCCGTGCGTTCGCCCGCCTGCGCGACGAGGCGCTGGTGGAGAAGCTGTTTACAGATATCGGACCGCGCTTCAATGCGCGCGCCGGTGGTTACACCCGCATCCTGAAAATGGAGCCGCGGGCGGGTGACTCGGCACCGATGGCATTAGTACAGCTTGTGGACAAGGCAGTGGTTGCTGCGGCGGAAGCGGCTCCGGAGGCGAAAGCCCCGAAGAAGCGAGCGAAAAAGGCGGCGTAAGCCGTTTGACGACGCCTAGATGAAGCACCGCGCCCAAGCGCGGTCGCTGACCGTAGTCCAACGATTCGCAGCAGCAGCTGCGGTCGTCATAGTGTTGGGCCGGAGTAACCCTCCGGCCCTTTTTTTGCGGCCGATTTACGGTGAGCCGTCCGCCGTTGCCTAGCCACTGGTCAAGTGCCGATGTTAGGATTGCGAAGTTTTACGTAATTCGGATCCTGTGCGTAATTCGGATCCTGTGCTTTAGGTTCTGTGAAGCCAGTCGCGGTGCCGGATTGAGTCGTCAGTTGTCCCAACTTTTATTCATAGGTGTCCCATGAGTTTTGTACAAGAATTTAAAGCCTTTGCGATGCGCGGTAATGTGATCGACTTGGCGGTCGGTGTTGTCATCGGCGGTGCCTTTGGCAAGATCGTGTCGGTATTGGTGGACTCCATCATCATGCCAGTTGTTGGTGTGATAACCGGTGGTGTGAACTTCTCAACACTGGGACTAAAGATCGCGACCGACGGTAAGGGCCAGGACGTGATGCTCAAATACGGCGCGTTCATTCAGGCTGTGGTGGACTTTTTGATTATCGCGTTTGTGGTATTTGTGGCCATTCGTGCCATCAACAAGATGATGGAGGCCAGTAAGCTCAGCGCGGCCGAGGCAGCTCCGGAAGCTCCGGCTGCTCCTGAGAAGACGCAGTCGGAAGTTCTCTTAGAGGAAATCCGCGACCTGTTAAAGGCCAAATAAGCTCAAGGCCTGCGGGTCGCTAAGCGACCCGCAGGCGCATCAGGGTTTTAAGCGAGTTTTAGGCGAAAGCCAGGCGGGTCAGGTTTTTAGCGCCTTGACTACCGGCCACCACATTGTCCTCTATGCGTATACCGCCGAACGGCGCCAGCGCATCTACCGTCTCCCAGTTGATAGCATCCCGACGCTCATCGAGTCGCGCGGCTTTGAGCAGCAAGTCAATAAAATATAAACCCGGCTCGATCGTGACCACGTAGCCGGCTTCAAGGCGGCGGGTCAGGCGCAGGTAGGGATGGCCTGGCGGCCGCGGCGTTAATACACCTTCCTCATTGGCCATACGGCCACCCACATCGTGCACCTGCAGACCCAAGAGGTGGCCGATGCCGTGCGGAAAGAAAACGGCAGTTATGCCTCGGGCAAGCGCGTCTTCAGCGCTAACTCGCACCAAGCCAGAATCACAAAGAATCGTGGCGATGCCCCGGTGCGCGGCGAGCTGAATATCAATGTAGGAGCGACCCGGTGTGACCAAGTCGCACAAGGTGAGTTCCAGTCTTTCAACGGCGCTCGTCAGATCGGCAAACACGCCCGTCATCGCGCTGTAGGTGCGCGTGATATCACTGCCATAGCCACTATAGGTAGCGCCCGCATCAATGAGTAGGCTGCGGCGCACCTCTAAGGGTTGGCGGCGTCTGTAGGTATAATGCAGCACGGAGGCGGCTTCGTTTAAGGCAATGATATTGGCGTAAGGCAGTTGCGCATCCTCGTGCTCGGTGGCCTTCAGATACGCCAGATGGATGTCGTATTCGCTGCCACCTTCAGCCCAGGTTTGTTGCGCCGCACGATGACCGGCGCAGGCGATCTGCGAGGCAACCTCTAAACAATGGATCTCATAATCTGTTTTGATAGCTCGCGCGTAGTCTAGGCGCGCGACCACCGACGCTGGATTGCAGACTGCTCGGTGGCTGACGGGCGCGTCGCTGTCTGGACCAATCCAGGCACTGTGTGCAGGCAAAAACCCGGCGATGTCTGCAGGCGTTTTAATGCAGACCACGTCAAAGCAGTCGACCCAGGGCTGCTGGGGTCGTGCCGGAACCTGATGCCAGAAGTCCTCGGGTTGGCAGAAAAAAAGTGTGGGTCGGTGGCCAGGCCGGTGCATCACGCACGAGCCGGGGGCCTCTGTGAGGGGTGCCCAGGCACGAAAGTGCGCACTGGCTTTGAAGGGATAGGGCTGATCATCGGCAAACTGCATCGGAGCCGTTCCGGCCGCAAAAACCAGCGCTTCAAAGGCACTGTCCTGCAATGCGTGATCGGCGCGGCGGATCATTTCGGCAAGATGGGCGGGGAATAATGGATCGGCCAAGGGTGAGGACATCGCGGCTCCCGGTCGGGCATGAATAATTTTTAAGATTGTATATAGATAGAGACAAATAGGGGTTACACAGGGCACAATTACAGATGGCGTGTGTATTCGCTGGATTTTCAGTAGAATCGCGCGATAGACGGGGGCAACTTTGCTGCCGACTTGTGTGAGCTTGCTCGCGCACCAACAACTTGAATCTTTTTTAGATTGGGGAAATGCATGAACGTGAAGATTGTTTTTGGTGCCGCTGCTCTCGCGCTGGCACTCGTCGCTTGCGGTGATAAGACTGAAGCTCCAGCACCTGCTGCTGCTCCAACGGCTGAGACCGCTGCTCCTGCTCCTGCTGCAGCTCCGGCTGCTGACGCTGCCATGGCTCCAGCTGCTGAGGCTGCTGCTGACGCTGCTAAGACCGCTACCGGTGCTGCCACCGAAGCTGCCGATGCCGCTAAGCCTGCTGCTGACGCTGCCAAGAAGTAAGTAATCTTTGGATACCGGCTGGCTCCTTGGTGGGGCTGGTCGGTTTTATTTTTAAACCTCGTAAAACCAACTCATCGGGAGTTAGATCATGAATTTCAAACTCGTACTCGGTGCTACCGCTCTGGCTCTGGCTCTCGTCGCTTGCGGCGGCAAGACTGAGGCCCCCGCTGCTGACGCGGCTATGGATGCTGCCAAGACCGCTGCTGGTACGGCTGCTGATGCTGCCAAGACCGCTGCGGATACGGCTGCTGATGCTGCCAAGACCGCTGCTGACACGACCGCGGACGCTGCGAAGGCCGCTGCTGACACGGCTGCTGACGCTGCCAAGACCGCTGCCGGCACCACGGTTGATGCTGCTAAGGCTGCTGGTACGGCTGCCGTTGACGCTGCGAAAGACGCTGCTAAGACCGCTGCTGACGCTGCCAAGAAGTAAGTTACTTCGAATGTCGGCCAGCCCCACGACAGTGGGTCTGGCCGACCTTTTTAGCTGGCTCGCGTCGCTTGAAAAGCGCCGTGAACCAAGATGTTAGTCACCACTTAGACCCTAGCGCAGTCGCTAAAACGGGCTGTATTGCGTAGGTTACCGGTTCCAACGCAGGCCGCGCCTTAGCGCAGGCTTCGTTGGCTAAGTAGATCCAGCCTAGTGAGACCGGCTCATGGCCGTGGCCCTCAGAGACGCACTACACGTCGTCCACGATCAACAGTGGATACGCGACGTTTACCCCGAATATTTGCACGAGCTTACCGATCTGACCGGTGGGCGCACCGGTGTGTTTCCTTTGTTTGGCGAGCACGGCTCGCGTGATCACGAGCTCTTTGCACGCTGGTTTCGCGATAAAAACTCTCACCCATTGACCATTCTCGAATCCGACCGACCGGTAGGCTTCGCGCTGGTCTCCAGGCCCTTAATGGTGGCCCCCGGTAGTCTGGGTGAATATCGTCTGGCCGATTTTTATATCCGCCGGGAATTTCGCCGACGCGGTGTGGGTCGGCTAGCGGCTACCCTGATCTTTAGCCGCTTCGCGGGTCGTTGGTTGGTGGCAGAGACTGCCGGCAATCACGAGGCGATTGCGTTCTGGCGTACGGTCATCCATCACTACAGTCAGGGCCGCTATGAAGAGCGCCATGTCGATGGTGAAGTGCGGCAAACGTTCATGACCACGGCCGCCGTCACCGCACGCTAGATTCGCGCGCCGCCCACGCGCCGTACCGGCGCGGTGTTAAGGTTTTTCCTTAGTTCAGTCTGCGAGCCTAGAGTAGGTCTAAGCCTACGGATTCACCGTATTTTTTACTCTTAAGTGTGATTGCAATCACGGAGAGTAAAGCGCTGAACGGTTTTACATAGCTACTCTTAATTTAACCGCTTTCCGGCCGACACAGCGGATAGGGAAAGTCCATACAGACGGACCGTCAGGCGCTGAAGGTGAGAACCCAGCGTCAGGTGCTCTGGCACAGCGCGTCTTTGAGGGAGCTGATGACGATGGCAAAAGTGATTCTCGCCGTGGATGACTCGGCATCGATGCGCAAAATGGTGCATTTCACCTTAAGCGGCGCGGGCTACAGCGTCGTTCAAGCCGTGGATGGCATTGAGGCACTGGAATATGCGCGTGGCCATGAAGTCGACGTGGTGCTGACCGACGTGAATATGCCCAGGATGGATGGGATTTCCCTGGTGAAGGAATTGCGCGCACTTCCTACCTACCGCTATACGCCAATGCTGGTTCTGACCACAGAGTCCAGTCAGGAAAAGAAATTAGAGGGCAAGCAGGCCGGTGCGACCGGCTGGATCGTTAAGCCGTTTAATCCCGAGCAGCTGCTCTCGACTATTGCCCGAGTGCTCTAGCGCTCCTTGAGGGGGATACGGAATGTCTTTCGATGCCGAAATGGAAGAGATCCACAAGATCTTCTTCGAAGAAAGCCACGAAGGCTTGGACGCGATGGAATCCGGGCTACTGAACCTGGATGCCAACGCTGATCGTGAAACGATCAACACGATTTTTCGTGCGGCTCACTCTATTAAGGGTGGCGCAGCAACCTTCGGCTTTGAGGACATCGCTAACTTCACGCACGATGTAGAGACGCTGCTCGATGAGATGCGTAATGGCACGCGCAGCATGAGCTCTGCGGCCCAACAACTGCTCTTGCAGTCTGTCGACTGCATACGCGAGATGATCAAAGCCGCTCAGGCCGGAGCCAGCGCTGATGCGGGCCGTGCCGCGCTGTTAAACGCCTCCATCAAAGATTTGTTGAGTGGCGAGGAGGGGCAAATCTTGCCGGCCACCGAGGCCGCCGCCTTAGCCGTTACCGCGCCTTTAGTGGTGGAGGCTGTGGTACAGCCGAGTGGCTGGCAGGTCCGCTTTGTGCCGCATGAGGATATTTTGCGGACCAACAACGAGCCGGCGCGCATGTTTGCCGAGTTGGCCCGCGTAGGGCCGCTGCGGGTGCACGCTGACGTGAGTGAAGTACCGGCCTTAGAGGATCTGGTGCCGGACTCGTTGTACCTGCGTTGGACGCTGACCTTGCAGGCCGCGGTCGACAAGCGCCAGGTTCAGGAAGTATTTGACTGGGTTGATGCCAGCTGCAGCCTGGAATACACACAGCTTAACGAAGAGCCCGTCGAGCTACCGGTAGCGCTAGCTGCCGTGCCGACGCCAGCAGCCCCGGCAGGCCCAGCAGCCACAGTTAGTGCCGCACCCGTCAAGGCTGCGACCAACCCCACGCCAGCACCCGCACCGACACGAGCGGCTGCCGCACCCAAGGTGGCCGCCGACACCTCATCCATCCGCGTCTCGATCGATAAGGTCGACAGTTTGATCAATCTGGTTGGCGAGCTGGTCATTACCCAATCCATGCTGTCTCAGTTTGGTGAGAAATTTGATGTCTCCCAGCTGGAGCGCCTGCGTGAAGGCTTAAGCCACCTGTCCCGTAACACCCGCGACCTGCAAGAAAGCGTCATGCAGATTCGCATGTTGCCCATTGGCTTTGCGTTCAATCGTTTCCCACGTCTGGTTCATGACCTGTCCCTAAAGCTGAACAAGAAAGTGGAGCTACGCCTTACCGGTGAGGGCACCGAGCTCGATAAAACAGTCTTAGAGAAGATTTCAGATCCGCTTGTGCATCTGGTGCGTAATGCGCTGGATCACGGCCTGGAAACGCCTGAGGTTCGCGAGGCTAACGGCAAAGAGCCTACCGGTTTGATTGAGCTGAGCGCTTACCATGAAGGCGGCAGCATCATCATCGAAGTGCGCGATGATGGCGCTGGCCTCAATAAGGCGCGAATCTTAAAGCGCGCACGCGAGCGCGGCTTAGTCAGCCCTGAGCTTGAGCTTACTGACGATCAGATTCATCAATTGATCTTTCATCCAGGGTTTTCCACGGCTGAGACCATCAGTGAAGTGTCGGGTCGTGGCGTGGGCATGGATGTGGTTCGTCGCAATATCAACGATCTGGGCGGCCACGTGCAAATTTGCTCCGTGGAAGGTTCCGGCAGCACGATTAAGATTCGCTTGCCGTTAACCCTGGCCATCTTGGACGGCCAGTTGGTTCGGGTCGGTAGTGAAACCTACGTGATCTCACTGCTGGCTATTGTTGAAACCATTCAGCTGAAGAAAGAGCAGGTTAACCACCTGCCCGGCGGCGCCTCATTGTTCAGGCTGCGCACGGAATACTTGCCGATTATCGACTTAAGTGCCCAGTTTGGTATTGAGCGTGATCCCACCACGGTCTGCGATGGCTTGCTCGTGGTGGTTGAATCTGACGGTCGCCGTTTTGGTTTGTTGGTTGATGACCTCTTGGCTCAACAGCAAGTGGTTATCAAAAGCTTGGAATCCAGCTATCGCCAAGTGCGAGGTTTGGCCGGAGCAACCATCTTAGGGGACGGGCGTGTGGCGCTGATTCTGGATGTGCCTGGTCTGATTGATCATTTTGAGGACGTAGCCGGCGATAAGGCGGACGCGGTTGCAGCGGCCTAAGGCCAGCTGCAACGGCAAAAGTCTGCAGTGAAGGTCTGAATTTTAGTCAGCGATGGCTGATAACGAGGTGATGTATGAGTGTAAGTGGCAGCAACAATCATCAGGGTAAATTGA
This sequence comes from uncultured Pseudomonadota bacterium, assembly GCA_903828595.1. Taxonomy (GTDB): domain Bacteria; phylum Pseudomonadota; class Gammaproteobacteria; order Steroidobacterales; family Steroidobacteraceae; genus CAIKMS01. The sequence continues at coordinate 17,674 of CAIKMS010000009.1, forward strand.
AGGTCTCCGGTGCCGACGAGCGCATGGCAGGCATCGAGCAATACCTGACTTTTCAGTTGGCCGGTGAAGAATACGGCGTTGATATTTTGCGGGTGCAGGAAATCAAAGGCTGGGAAAAAGCCACTCGCATTCCGCACTCGCCTCACTACGTGCTGGGCGTCATTAATCTGCGCGGCTCGGTCGTACCCATTATTGAGTTACGTCGACGATTCGGCTTGGAATCCAGCGAGTTTGGGCCAACGACCGTAGTCATCGTAGTCAAAGTCTCCAGTGCCCGCGGTGAGCGTACCGTGGGGCTGGTCGTCGATGCCGTCTGCGAGGTCTACAACGTGCCATTGGCGGACATCAAACCGCCGCCCGAAGTAGGTGCTGGTATCGATACCGATTTTGTGCGTGGTTTATCGACGATGGACGACAAAATGCTGATCTTGCTCGATATAGATAAGCTGATCGCCGATACTATTTTTGAGGCAGTTGGAACGGTCGCTGCTTAATCGCGACGGAGAGTGCTCATGTCTGTGACTGCCAATGATGTCAGCGTTTCGGTCTTCGCCTTAGGCTCGAGTCTATCGATTCGCGAGGCGGCGCAACTGCGGGTAGGTCTTTTGGCAGCGATTGAGGCCGGTCCTGTCGTTTTAGATGCCAGTCAGGTGGAGCGTGCAGACAGTGCAGGCTGCCAGTTGCTGGTATCACTGGCGCGCAGTTTAGCGATTCGCGGCGAGACTTTAACCTACAGCGGTGTGTCGGCTACCTTAACTGAGGTCGCTCGTACGCTGGGCTTAACTCAAGCCTGTGGGTTGAGTTTGGTCGATGAGTTGGCTCATGACGCCTGAACGCGCTGCGCTGCAAAGCGACTGGTCGTTCGACGCGGAGATTGTCGGCTTCGTCTCAATGGCTAAAGCACAGATTGCCGTCGCCATGCGCGATGCCGATGCGCCCGTCGGTGATTTGGCACAGCTGATTTCGGATATAGGCTTAAGCGGATTACAGATGCGAGCGGCTGTTGCCACGCTGGATGATAAGGCGTCTACGGCCGTTGCAGCGCTAGCCAATGAAATTGAAACCCTGAATGCTCGAGTACGTGAGGCCTCCGTAGCCTTACAGTTTCATGATCGGCTGGTGCAGCGATTAACGCACGCGCACTCGGTTTTGGATATGTTGGGTGAGGTGGTCTCGGATCGCCAAAGCCACCGTAGTCAGGCTGACTGGGATCATCTGCGTACGCAAATACGTTCCCAATACAGTATGGAACATGAGAGGCTTGTCTTTGATTTATTAGTGGGTGGAGCCAGTCCTGAGCACGTTCTGGAAGCTTTACAAAACCTGCGCAAGACCAGCACGCCAGATCATGCCGATATTTTTTAGGCGAAAACTTAATGAATACGCCTACCAGACCATTGCGTAAGGATCGGGAGTTTGTCCTGCGCGATGAGGATTTTGCAGAAATCCGTGAACTGGTGAAGTTACACACCGGCATTTCGCTGAGCGATGCCAAACGCGAGTTAGTTTACAGTCGACTGGTGCGTCGCCTGCGCAAGCTGGAGTTAGAGAATTTCGGCGACTATATCGAGTTACTGCGTGTGGCTGATGCGACTGAGTTAGAAGAATTTGCCAACGCCATTACCACTAATCTCACGGCATTTTTCCGTGAGAACCATCATTTTGAGTTTTTGACCCAGGTAGCTTTGCCGTTGCTGGAAAAGCGCAACGCAGCCACTCGCCGCTTGCGCGTTTGGTCGGCCGGTTGCTCCACCGGTGAAGAGCCCTACTCACTGGCGATGGTCTTGCGCGAAGAGATGTCCCGCTTTCCGGGGTGGGATGTGAAGATATTAGCGACGGATATTGACTCTCATGTGCTGGCTCACGCGGCCAAAGGCGTTTACAGCGCTGATCGAGTTGAGCGGGTCGGTGCTAAGAGAGCGCGGTGGTTCACTCGCAATGGTGACGGTAGTTACACCGTAAAGCCTGAAGTGCAGTCCTTAATTGCTTTTCGGCAACTGAATTTAATGAGTCCCTGGCCGATGCGCGGGGGGTTTGACATCATCTTTTGTCGCAATGTCGTGATCTATTTTGATAAACCCACGCAGATCGAGTTATTCGGCCGAATCAGCGAACTACAGGGAGTGGGGGATTATCTGTTTGTGGGTCACTCGGAGTCACTGTTTAAAGTATGTGACCGATACGATCTGATCGGTAAGACAATTTTTACGAGATTGCCCTAAATGAGCGGTGACGTCATGCCGTCGGGTAGCCCCTCGCCTTCGAAGCTGCCCCCCACGCTGCCTCAGTTTTCCCACATCAATCGTTATTGGGATCCGCAACTGGGCGCCTTCGTTGCCAAGCTTTTGCCCGGTGAATACTACGTGTCAGCACGTAATGAGGTTATTTGTACGGTCTTAGGCAGTTGTGTGTCAGCCTGCATACGCGATCGAACGCGCAACTTAGGTGGTATGAATCACTTTATGTTGCCCATTGATCAGTCTTTGGGCAATGGAGCCTGGAGTGAGGGTGTCAGCGCGGCTACGCGTTACGGCAATGTCGCTATGGAAATGTTGATTAACGATCTGTTGAAAGCAGGTGCTCGCCGCCAGAACCTGGAAGTTAAGCTGGTTGGGGGTGGTCGAGTGCTGGCGGCATCGACAGATGTCGGCGCTAACAATATTGAATTTGTGCGACGTTACGTTGAGATGGAAGGGTTTACGGTAGCCGGTGAAGATTTGGGTGAGACCTACCCACGCAAGGTTTACTACTCCTCGGACTCCGGCAAAGTCAGAGTGAAAAGGCTACTAAGAGTGAACAATACAACCATCATGGATCGCGAGAAAGCGTACCTGCGGAACCTGCAGTCAGCTCCGCAGTCCGGTGGAGTCGAGCTGTTCTAAATATTGGATTTCTTCTGGATGGGCAGCAATGAGTAGTACAACCTCGGGTCAGTCTAGAGTCAAAGTCCTCATCGTCGACGATTCGGCTTTTATACGCCGGCTGATGACCGATATTCTCAGTGCCGATCCTGATATTGAAGTGGTAGGAACGGCCAGCGATGCTTTTAAGGCGCGCGAGGCAATCAAGAACCTTAATCCCGACGTGCTGACTCTAGACGTGGAAATGCCCGGCATGGACGGCATTCAGTTTTTGAGCAATCTGATACGCCTAAGGCCCATGCCAGTGGTCATGTGTTCCACTCTCACAGAGCACGGGGCAGCCATCACCTTAGAGGCACTGGAAATCGGTGCCGTCGACTTTGTGCAAAAACCTACCGCTTTTAGCGCCGCAGCCTTGAGCGGCTACAGCGCCGAGGTGACCCAAAAGGTTAAATCCGCAGCGCAGGCCACCGTTCGTGGGCAAGTCAGCACGGCCCGTGCGCGCTCAGTACGGCCACCGGTGGAAATACCCAGTGCGACCGAGAAGTTCACGGCTGACGTGATTTTGCCGCGGGCATTGCCTAAAGTGGTCGCAGCGACGGAGACGATTATCGCGATAGGCGCCTCCACCGGTGGAACGGAGGCGATCCGTCACGTGCTGATGGGTCTGAATGCCAGCGTGCCGGCGATCGTGATCGCGCAGCACATCCCCAAGGCGTTCAGCGGTCCCTTTGCCAGACGCATGGACAGCTGTTGTCCGTTGCCGGTTAAGGAGGCTGAGGACGGCGATTTAGTCTCAGCCGGACATGTTTACATCGCCCCTGGAGACCAGCATCTGCTGCTGATTCGTGAAGCTGGGCGATACCGCTGCCGACTGTCGGACGGGCCGCCGGTGCAGCGTCATAAGCCCTCTGTCGACGTATTGTTTCGCAGCGTGGCTCAGGCAGCTGGGGCTAACGCTGTGGGTGTGATGCTCACTGGTATGGGTCGCGATGGCGCGGAGTGCATGCGCGAAATGCGCGATGCAGGTGCCGCTACGCTGGCTCAAGACGAGGCTACCAGCGTGGTCTGGGGCATGCCCGGGGCGGCCTATGAGACCGGGGGTGCGCAGAGTCTGTATCCTCTGTCGGCCATCGCGCAAAAGATCATCGAGCTGGCGGCTTTGCAGGGTCGTTCGCGTCGAGCCTCTTAATAACCCTCCAAAGTGAGATTTGCGGCGCGGTTAGCGCCGCCAGCATTTGTTAATTTCTTAAAGAAATATGACTAGTGCGCCGATAGTACCGGCGAGTAGCGTCAAAAGGCCGATCAGGCGTAACGGCTTGACGCACGATGAACGGAGGATTTGAATGAAAATCATGATCGTGGATGACTCCACGGCAATGCGCCTGATCGTTAAGCGGACGCTACGCCAAGCCGGATTTGAAGGCCATGAAATCGTTGAATGCGAGGATGGCGATCTCGCTTTGGGTGCTATCAAACGCGCCAAGCCGGATTTGGTGCTTTCCGATTGGAATATGCCAAAAATGACCGGCATTGAGCTTTTAGAAAAGCTCAGCGCCGAAGGTATCAAGATCAAGTTCGGCTTCGTGACTACCGAAGCGACCCCCGAAATGCGGGCTCGCGCGGATTTAGCTGGCGCGAACTTTCTGATCTCCAAGCCGTTTACGGCAGAAGTTTTTAAAGAAACGTTAGGTGCCTTCATCAAATAGGTACCTGGCTAAGGGCCGTTGGTGACTGGACCTAGTTGCAGTTGTGGGAGTAGAGCACAGTGATTACTTTTCCGATGCCGAGCTCTGAGAAAGTCAGTTCCATGATGGAAACCCTATTCGATGGCCTGGTGGTTAAGCCGGGTAAGTCGTTTGAGTGGGTGGAGTCGCGGGCTATGGTGGGGGTCTACGTGTCGGATGCTGGTGATGCAGTCGCAGCTTGTGCCACCGACTTCCCGCTCTCGGCGGTCTTAGGGTCGGCTCTGTCGATGTTGCCTCCGCCGGTCTGCAAAGAAGCCCTGACCAGCGGTGTGCTTAACGACGTGATGAAAGAGAACCTCAAGGAGATCATGAATATTTGTTCGCGCCTCCTGATGGACGATTTTTCACCGCATTTGAAGTTGCTGTCCATGCATCCGGCTCGCGGGTTGCCGCCGGCGGCAACCCGCATGTTGCTGGAAGTGCGTAATCGTGCGCATTTTGGTCTTAGCCTTCCGCGGTACGGTTCTGGTTTCTTGTCGGTTGTGAGTGTTTGAAGGATTACTATGACTGATTCATCTGGGGCCATTGACGCAGGCCATGACGCTGCTTTTGAGTTTGTCAAAGGCTTAGCTTTTGAGTTATCAGCGGGCAAGATTGACCTTCCGTCGTTTCCTGATGTCGCGGTACGCGTACGACGTGCACTAGCCGATGATCGAACCACCGTAGAGCAAGTCACGCGCATCGTAGGTTCCGAGCCGGCGCTGGCTGCTCGACTAATGAAAATGTCCAACTCCGCGATGCTCAATCGGTCGGGTAAACCGGTATCAGACCTTAAAGCTGCTATTGCGCGCATGGGTTACAACATGGTGCGCAGCGCGGCGATTTCGTTTGCTATGGCGCAGATTCGTGCGTCCGTGAACCTTAAGGCGGTAGAGAAACCCCTCAACGAATTATGGACGTACAGCACGCACGTAGCGGCGCTGTGCTATGTCGTCGCACGTAAGCAGACGAAATTAAATGCCGACGAGGCCTTTCTTGCGGGGCTTTTGCACGGCATCGGTAAGCTCTACATCTTATCGCGCTGTGATAAGCATCCGGTGTTGTTTGCTAACGAGGAAGCGCTGAATCAGGTGATTCGCGATTGGCACGCCAGTGTGGGTAAAGCCATCTTAGAAAACTGGGAAATGTCCCCGTCGTTAATCGATGCCATTGGCGATCAAGAGGATATCGAGCGCACCCACGAGGGTGCGGCTGATCTCACCGACGTGGTGATCTGCGCCAACATGATGGCAGCGTATTTTGATCAACCGGCAGACTTAGAGCTGAATATGCAGAATGTTGCAGCTTTTGGTCTGCTGCACATGGACGCACCCACGACACTGGCCACCGTTGACGAGTGCCGTGAGGAAGTTGAAGCCCTGAAGACGGCGCTCGGCTAAGCGATTACTTGGCTCGCTTGCCGCCTCGGCGCTTAGCCAGCTTCAAGGTCTCATCCAGATAGCCCGCCGTATAGGAATTCTTCAACACGGCTATTTCCTCGGGCGTGCCTACGCCGAGGATCTGTCCGCCGCGCTGGCCTCCTTCAGGGCCTAAGTCGATAATCCAGTCGGCGCACTTGATCACATCCAAATTGTGTTCGATCACCACGATCGTGTTGCCTTCATCGCGCAAGCGCAGCAGTACTCGCAACAGTTGCGCGATGTCATGGAAGTGCAGGCCGGTGGTGGGTTCATCGAGGATATACAGGGTGCGGCCCGTGGCGCGTTTTGATAATTCTTTCGCTAGTTTCACGCGCTGTGCTTCGCCACCTGAGAGCGTGGTTGCGTTTTGTCCTAAACGTACGTAGGACAGGCCCACATCCATCAATGTCTGCAGCTTGGCGGCCACCACTGGAATGGGTCTGAAGAACTCCAGTGCGTCTTCGATAGTCATATCCAGGACTTCGTGGATGGTTCGCCCCTTGTAACGAATCTCAAGGGTTTCGCGGTTGTAACGTTTTCCCTTGCATGAGTCACAGGCGACGTAGACGTCCGGAAGAAAGTGCATCTCCACCTGAATGACGCCATCACCCTCACAGGCTTCGCAACGTCCACCCTTGACGTTAAAGCTAAAACGGCCGGGCTCGTAGCCTCTGGAGCGCGCTTCAGGGGTCGTTGAGAACAGCTCACGAATGGGCGTGAAAAGCCCTGTGTAGGTGGCTGGGTTGGAGCGCGGTGTGCGTCCTATTGGGCTTTGATCAATATCAATGACCCGATCCACATGTTCCATGCCTTCGACGCGGTCGCACGGTTCTGGCTCGGTATTGGAGTCGTTAAGCTTTTGCGCGACTTTGCGAAACAACGTGTCGTTAACCAGCGTTGATTTGCCGGACCCCGATACGCCCGTCACGCACGTCATAAGCCCAATGGGAAACTCCACCGTGACTTGTTTTAAGTTATTGCCACGTGCACCCACCACTCGCAACATTTTCTTGGCATTGGCTGCGACGCGCTTGGCGGGTACCGGTATCGCAAGCTTTCCAGATAGGTATTGCCCGGTAATGGATTCGGGTTCGGCTTCCAGATCGGCTGGCTTGCCTTGCGCGACGATGCGCCCACCGTGCACACCGGCGCCCGGGCCGATATCGACCACGTAGTCGGCCTGCCTAATGGCGTCCTCGTCGTGCTCAACGACAATAACCGTATTACCCAGGTTGCGTAGTCGAACCAGGGTGTCTAATAAACGCTGGTTATCGCGTTGATGCAGGCCTATCGATGGCTCATCCAGGATATACATGACACCGACTAATCCTGACCCTACCTGACTGGCTAGGCGGATACGTTGTGATTCACCGCCTGATAGCGTCTCTGCGCTTCGATCCAAGGTGAGGTAGTCCAAGCCCACATTGTTTAAGAAGCCCAATCGATCGTGAATTTCTTTGACGATTTTTACGGCAATTTCGCCGCGCCAACCCGAGAGGGTTAGTTCCTGAAAAAAGCCCATCGCGTCGCTGACTGAAAGTCGCGAAATATCGGCGATGCTGCGTTTACCAATAAAGACGTTTCGTGGACCACGCGCTAAACGAGTGCCCAGACAGTCCGAGCAAGATTGTTTGCCTAAGTATTTAGAAAGCTCCTCGCGCACCATGGCCGAGTCGGTTTCTTTGTAGCGACGCTCCAGATTAGGGATGATGCCCTCAAACGGGTGGCGACGCTTGGTGGTTCCGCCGCGGCCATCGAAGTAGCGAAACTCAATAGTGTTCTCGCCGCTGCCGTACAAGAGCACCTTTTGGATGGCAGGAGTCAGATCGGCCCACGCCGCTTCAACATCAAACTTGTAGAATTTGGCTAGCGCTTGGATGAGCTGAAAATAATAAGCGTTGCGACGATCCCAGCCGCGTACGGCGCCTGAGGCCAGCGACAAGGTTGGCTGTGTCACCACCCGGTCTGGATCAAAGAACTGTTTAACGCCTAAGCCGTCGCAGGTTGGGCAGGCACCGTGTGGGTTGTTGAAAGAAAATAGTCGTGGCTCGAGTTCCGGTAGGGCATATCCGCAGATCGTGCAGGCAAACTTATCCGAGAACACCAAAGGTTCGCGTTTAGGCTCATCCATGAAGGCCACGGTAGCCAGCCCGCCGCCCAGTTTCAGCGCGGTTTCGAAGGACTCAGCAAGGCGCTGACCGATATCGGCTCGCACTTTTATGCGATCAATTACCGCCTCAATGGTGTGCTTGCGGCGCTGATCCAGTTTGGGGGTCGCATCCAAATCAACGACATGACCATCGATGCGCGCACGCACGTAGCCTTTTCCGCGTAGCTCTTCCAGCAGTTGGACGTGCTCGCCCTTGCGATCCTTGATGACCGGTGCCAGAAGCAGTAACGGTGTCCCCTCGGGCAGCAAGAGCACTTGATCGACCATTTGACTTACCGTCTGCGCGGTCAGGTCCAGCTGATGATCAGGGCAGCGAGGCGTGCCCGCGCGGGCGTACAACAGGCGAAGGTAGTCGTAGATCTCGGTGACCGTACCCACCGTTGAGCGTGGATTGTGAGAGGTGGACTTTTGCTCGATAGAGATGGCTGGGCTTAACCCATCGATGCTGTCGACATCGGGCTTTTCCATCATCGAGAGAAATTGCCGGGCGTAAGCCGACAGGGACTCCACGTAGCGACGCTGACCCTCAGCGTAGATGGTGTCAAAAGCCAATGAGGATTTGCCGGAGCCCGACAAGCCGGTAAAAACGATTAACTGATCGCGTGGCAGCGTGAGATCAACGTTTTTAAGATTGTGCGTACGTGCGCCGCGAATCTGGATGAACTGCATCGTCTTTTATTCCGGAAATAAGGGCCAATCTTCTAAAATAGCGCCGACTTGGGCGTTGTGCCAAACAAGTTCGCATGTCTAGGACAATTTGCCGACTAACTCGGGCATCAGCGACGATTCTCGTGTCGGTGGGCGTGGCCGAGTCGGGTACACTGCGGGGTACCGATCCGTTAAGGCTGACGGCGATGGGTCAGCGGCTGATACCGCCGGTGCTCGGCTTCGCAAACCTTATCGAGTGGCGTAAAAAGTAGACAAAGAGTTGGCGAAGCGCGTCTTAATCGCCCGCTGGCTCGATTTAAGTCTTTAAATTACAAGGAGTTTTAAAATGGCACGTGGTATTAACAAGGTGATTCTGGTGGGGAATCTCGGAAAAGACCCTGAAACCCGTGCCATGCCCAGCGGCAAAGCCGTCACCAACTTGAGTATTGCGACCTCGGAGAGCTGGCGCGACAAGCAAACCGGAGAGCAGAAAGAGCAGACGGAGTGGCACAACATCGTATTTTTTGATCGGCTGGCTGAGATTGCCGCCGAGTACCTGCGTAAAGGTTCAAAAATTTACGTGGAAGGCAAATTGCGCACGCGCAAGTGGCAGGACAAGACCACCGGCCAGGATCGTTACACCACGGAAATCGTGGCCAATGAAATGCAGATGCTGGATATGGCTCGTGGTGGCGCGGGCGCGGGCGGCGAATTTGGCGGTGCAAGCCCTAGCCGTGGAAGCAGCGCGGGGCGTCCTGCGGCCGCTCCGGCTCCTGACTTTGATCAGGGCGGTGGCCATGGCGGTGGACGCGGCGATGATGTCTTTGACGACGACATCCCGTTCTAAGCCGCGCTTGCGCTTTTATACAATGAGTTTGGATTTAACGAGTCGCGCATGACTGGCTATCTGTATTTGAAAACCTACGGTTGTCAGATGAATGAGTACGACTCGAACCGTCTGGCGGATGTTTTGCGCGCGGAGTCCGGGCTCACGGTGACCCAGGATGTAGCGCAAGCTAACGTTATTCTGGTGAATACCTGCTCGGTGCGTGAAAAAGCCGAGGACAAGTTGTTCTCGAAGCTGGGTTTGTTTCGCGAGATGAAAGAGATCAATCCCGATCTGGTCATCGGCGTCGGCGGCTGTGTGGCCAGCCAAGAGGGTGAGGGCATTGTGCGCCGTGCACCGTTCATCGACCTGGTGTTCGGGCCGCAGACCTTGCATCGAGTGCCGGCTATGCTGCGCGCACTGAAAGCCACCGGCAAACCCCAGGTCGATGTGAGCTTTCCGGAAATAGAAAAATTCGATCGGCTACCAACGCCGCAGGTTACCAAGGCCAGCGGTTACGTTTCGGTGATGGAAGGCTGCAGCAAGTACTGCAGTTTCTGCGTGGTGCCTTATACCCGCGGTGATGAAATCAGTCGCCCATTCAACGACGTTGTGAACGAAGTCGCCTCGTTGGCGGAGCAGGGTGTGCGCGAGTTGACCTTATTGGGACAGAACGTGAACGCCTACGCCGGACCGATGCCGGACGGTACGATCGCAGATCTGGCTTTTCTTATCGAAAAAGTGGCGACCTTTGAGGGTATTGAGCGTATTCGCTTTATGACGTCGCACCCGCTGGAGTTCGGAGACCGATTGATTGAGGCCTATGGAAAAGTGCCGAAGCTGGCCAATGCGCTGCACCTGCCGGTGCAATCAGGCTCGGATCGTATCTTGTCTTTGATGAAGCGCGGTTACACGACTCTGGAATACAAGCAAAAGATTCGTAAGTTGCGGGCGGTGCGTCCGGATATCTCGATCTCCACAGACTTTATCATCGGTTTCCCTGGCGAGACTGAGCAGGATGTTCAGGCCACCCTACGCTTCGCGCAAGAAGTTGGCTTCGATCAGTCCTTCAGCTTTGTCTACAGCCGTCGACCCGGTACACCGGCAGCCGCGCTGCCTGATGATGTATCGCCGGAAGAAAAGATTGGGCGACTGGAGCGTTTGCAGGACTTAATCAACGGTCAAGCGCGTCAAATCAGCCAAAGCATGGTGGGCAGCATTCAGCGAGTGTTTGTTGATCGGCATTCACGCCGTGACGCCAATGAATTAGCGGGACGCACTGAAAATAGCCGTTGGGTCAACTTTCCTGGTCCCGAGGAATATTTGCAGCACTACGTTGATGTGCTGATTACCGAAGCTATGCCTAACTCACTACGCGGGCGGGTAGTCACCGATGCGGATCGCCCGATGACCGCCACGGGTGTTGCGATTGGCTAATCTGGCTAGCCGTCACGAAGTCGACTTCGAACCCGCTGACAATGATCGGCTTGCGAGTTTATGTGGTCCTTTGGACGAGCACCTGCGTCAAATAGAGCAGCGATTAGCCGTTTCTATTAAGCGACGTAGCCAGCGGTTTGTCGTGGAAGGTGCTCGCGCTCAGGAAGCCTTGTCTGTTCTTCGCGCCTTGTATAGCCGTGCGAGTGCCGGTTTGGCGCCTGCGGATGTTCATTTAGCTATTCAGGAAGCCGGTATGACTGACGTTGTGGTGCCCGTGCACGGATTTGCTGAGGCGGATCGGGGGGGCGATGAGGTTGAGGTTCAAACACAGCGCGGTCGTATCCGTGGTCGTGGCCCAAACCAGGCGCAGTATCTAAAGCAAATTCGCGATTTGGATCTGACTTTTGGTATCGGTCCGGCTGGAACCGGTAAGACTTATCTGGCCGTCGCGTGTGCGGTCGAAGCCTTACAGGCTGATCTGGTTCGGCGAATCGTCCTAGTACGCCCGGCCGTCGAGGCCGGTGAACGCTTGGGCTTTCTACCGGGTGATCTGACTCAAAAAGTGGATCCCTATCTGCGGCCAATGTACGACGCGCTGTATGAGATGCTCGGCTTTGATCGCGTCATGCGCTTGATTGAGCGGCATGTCATTGAAATTGCGCCACTGGCCTTCATGCGAGGTCGTACGCTCAATGAGGCATTCATTATTCTAGATGAAGCCCAGAACACTACCGTTGAGCAGATGAAGATGTTTCTGACCCGCTTAGGCTTTGGATCTAAAGCCGTGGTCACCGGTGATATCACGCAGACTGACCTGCCAACTAATCGCCTGTCGGGCTTGCGCCATGCGATGCACGTGCTGGATGGGGTCCATGGCGTTGCTTTCACGCAATTTACCTCGCGCGACGTTGTCCGGCATCCCTTGGTACAACGGATCGTGCAGGCCTATGAGCGCCACGGCGACGGGTCATGAAGTCTGTCATTGAGGTTTCGCGGGCGACTACGTCCGGCTGGGCTCCGGGAGACAAGCGTCTGATTGAGTGGGCTGGCGTCGCCATGGGTCGCACGCGCGGGGATTTGTGTATCCGGATCATTGGCCCGCGTGAAAGCCGAGTGCTGAATGCAACGTATTTGCAGCATGATTATGCGACTAATGTGCTGGCATTTCCGGCTGGAGACTTGCCGCAGGGCAGTGCCGGTGCTGCGGTGCTGGGTGATATCGCTATTTGTGTATCGGTGGTAGCACGTGAGGCGCGAGCGCAGAACAAAACGCTGGCTGCGCACTGGGCCCACATGGTGGTTCATGGCGTCCTTCATTTGCGTGGCTATGATCACATGAACGATGCGGATGCCTCGCGCATGGAGCGTCAGGAACGGTTGCTGCTGGCTAAACTGGGATTTGCCGATCCCTACCAGGATTACTGAAGACTATGGCTGATGACATGCCCAAAGAGGTTCGCCGCAGTTGGCTTAGCCGCCTACGCGATCAGTTAACCGGCGAACCGCAGGATCGTGCCGAACTCCTGGAGGAAATGCGCGACGCTGAAAAGCGCGGGCTGCTGGATCCGGACTCGTTACAAATGATTGAGGGTGTGATCAGTGTTGCCGAATTACGCGTGCGCGACATTATGGTGGCGCGCTCGCAGATGACGGTGCTGAATCGTGCTGATCCAGTCAAAAAGATTTTGCCGGTTGTGCTGGAGTCCGGACACTCCCGGTTCCCCGTGACGGGAGAGGATCGCGATACGATTGCCGGTATCTTGCTTGCCAAGGATCTGTTGCGTCTCTCCGCGGAAGGGCAGCGCGATGATTTTGATATCCGTGAGGTTATGCGGCCCGCGGTTTTTGTTCCTGAAAGCAAGCGGCTGAACGTGTTGTTAAAGGAATTTCGTACTAATCGGCATCACATGGCGATTGTGGTGGACGAATACGGCGGCGTAGCCGGTCTGGTCACGATCGAAGATGTGATTGAGCAGATCGTCGGCGATATCGCCGATGAGTACGACATTGAGGACGATAAACCCATCCGGCGCGATGCGGAAGCTCAGTACACCGTGCATGCTCTGACGCGCATTGAGGACTTTAATGAGTACTTCGATGTGCAGTTGCCTGACCAAGAGTTCGACACCATTGGCGGGTTGGTTGCTCACGAATTTGGCCGCTTACCACGCCGTGGTGATGCTGTGGCGATCGCGGGATTCGATTTTCGCGTACTACGCGCGGAGCGTCGACGCATTGATCTTTTAAAGGTCATCTCGCCTAAGGATGTGTTGACCGCGGATGATGCTGATGTCTGATCGGTTTGCGGGCTGGGCCATGGGTCGGTCAGCACCTGGCCTGTCGTTGCTTCTTGGAGCTTTCTGCGCCTTATCCTTTGCACCGCACTCGTGGTGGCCGTTATCTATTTTGTCGCTCACCGCGCTGTGGGGACTGTGGAGCCGCCAGTCGCGAAGTCAAGCCGCTGTCTGCGGGCTGGCGTTTGGAGTCGGTTTATTCACCGCTGGCACCTACTGGACCTACACCGCTGTGCATGGTTTTGGTGGAGCACCCGTGGCGTTGAGCTTGTTTTTGAGTGGTGCTTTAGTGCTGGTGATGGCTTTGTATTACGCCTTAGTCGGTGCGCTGTACGTGGGGTTGCGCCGCCGTGCGCCACGCTGGGACTGTTTGATTTTTCTGCCGGCCACCTGGGTGTTGATGGAATGGTTTCGCGGCTGGTTTTTGACCGGCTTTCCCTGGCTGGCATTAGGCTATGGACAGCTGGATACACCGCTGGCCGGCTACGCACCGGTGTTGGGTGTCTACGGTGTGAGTTTGGCCGTGTGCGTGGTGGCCGCGAGTCTATTGCTCGCGCTGCAGGGTCAGCGGTTGCTGGGCGGTCTGGTCGTGATCGCTGTCTATGCGATAGGCGCGATCTTGCAGCAGGTGAGTTTCGTCCACCCGAGCGGGGCGCCGGTCAGTGTGGCGATCGTCCAGGGTGCTGTGCCTCAAGACGAGAAGTGGCAGGCGACTAACCAAATTCCCACTCAGCGTTTATACGCCCGTCTGTCTGCTACGGCGTTTGGTAGCCGAATTATCCTCTGGCCTGAAGCGGCCTTGCCGCAGCTGTATCACGAGGTAGTGCCGTTTTTGGCGGATTTTTACGCGAACGCTCACGCGCAGGGTTCTGATCTGGTTCTGGGGCTGCTGCGATACGACCCGGATACTGATTCAATTCGCAACGGGCTGCTGGCGCTGGGTGACGACGAGCAGTGGTACTACAAGCGGCACTTAGTTCCGTTTGGCGAGTACTTTCCCGTTCCGGATTTTCTGCGCAGTTGGATGCGTATTCAGAATATGACTTTTGTTGACTTAGCGCCCGGCCACTCGGGGCAGCCGCCGCTGACGGTGGGTGGTTTACGTTTGGGCGAAACGATCTGCTACGAAGACTCCTACGGTGCAGAGCAGTTAGCGATATTGACGCAGGCCAATGTCTTGGTGAATGTCAGTAACGACGCTTGGTATGGCGACTCATCCGCCGCTCATGAACATTTGGAAATTACCCGTATGCGAGCCTTGGAGGCCGGGCGCTACATGATGCGCGCTACCAATAACGGCATCTCAGCGATCATCGCCAATGATGGCCACCTCGTTGCCCGCAGCGCGCAATTCGTACCTCAGGTTTTAAAAGGTGAGGTCATACCTTTCGAGGGGCTAACGCTTTACGCGCGATGGGGTAACTACCCGGTGCTGCTCAGTTGTTTTGCCGGGTTGCTGTTAAGTATTGCCCTGCGCTGGCTTCAGCGCGCCTGACGCTCGGCGCATTAATTTCTAAACGACATAGCTTGGACTCGAAGCCGTCATGGATGGCGTTTAGGCTAATGCTCATGCGAAAACTTGAGAGAACCAGTCATCCTTGGAGAGCCGTATCGGTGGCTCCGGGTGATGCGCCCTGCGCGCCGGTGCGAGCCATGGTCGGTAAACGATTCTTAGTGGCTCAGGCACCTGCGTTACCGCTGCTGGAGTGTCCCTGGTCGGACGATTGTGATTGCCAGTTCCGGCATCATGATGACCGACGGGCGGAGGAACGGGCGGAAAAGCGCGCCGCCAGCGCTTTAGAGCGGCATCGACGCAACGCGGACCCCACTCCCGTGAAGTGACCCCTTCGGGCTGCAACGCCCTATCGGTTATGCTGTGCCAGAACGCCGCAGAACCGCCAGGGGTAGTGTGATGAATACCATCAAAGCCAGTGATCTAGTTCAAAGTGTCGCCGACGCTTTGCAGTACATTTCGTATTACCACCCTCAAGATTTCATTGAGGCGATGGGTGCTGCTTACTCGGTTGAAGAAAGCGTGGCAGCCAAAGACGCGATCGCGCAGATTCTCACCAACTCCAGACTCTGCGCCGAGGGCCATCGTCCCTTGTGTCAGGACACCGGCATCGTGGTGGTGTTCGTCAAAGTGGGTATGCAGGTGCATTGGGACCTGCAAGGCGACCCTAGTCGAAGTGTGAGCGATCTGGTTAACGAGGGCGTACGTCGCGCGTACCTGCTGCCGGAGAACCGCTTACGCGCCTCAATCGTTTCGGATCCGGCATTTAAGCGATTAAACACCAAGGACAACACGCCAGCGGTCGTCCATACCGAGCTCGTGCCGGGCAACACGGTCGAAATTACCGTGGCCGCTAAGGGCGGAGGCTCAGAGAATAAGGCGCATTTTGCGATGCTTAATCCCTCCGACTCGGTAGCGGACTGGGTCTTGTCGGTGGTGCCGGAAATGGGTGCGGGCTGGTGTCCGCCGGGTATGTTGGGTATCGGTATCGGGGGTACTGCCGAACAGGCGATGGTGCTGGCGAAAAAGTCTTTGATGGAGCCTATCGATTTACCTCAGCTGCGCGCCCGGGGTGCGGTGACGCCGCTAGAAAAAATGCGCATCGACATCGTCGATCGGGTTAACGCCCTGGGCATTGGCGCGCAGGGCTTGGGGGGCTTAACCACACTGCTGGATGTAAAGGTTCTGGATTTTCCGACTCATGCGGCCTCCTTGCCCGTGGCGGTCATTCCTAATTGCGCGGCCACTCGCCACCTTCACTTCACTTTGGATGGTAGCGGCGTGGCCGACATAGCACCGCCCGACTTAAGTAAATGGCCTAAAGTCGACTGGGCGCCGGATACGGGCGTTCGTCGCGTGAATATCGATTCGCTGACGCGAGAGGAAATGGCGACCTGGAAAGCCGGTGAGCGTCTGCTGGTGTCGGGTAAGTTATTAACCGGTCGTGATGCCGCGCATAAGCGCATTTGCGCTCTTTTAGAGGCCGGTGAACCGCTGCCTGAAGGCCTGTCCTTTGAAAATCGCGTGATCTACTACGTAGGCCCTGTAGACCCGATTGGCTCAGAAGTGGTCGGACCGGCCGGCCCGACCACGGCAAACCGAATGGATCGTTTTACCGAGACTATGCTGGGTAAAGGCGGACTGTTAGCGATGATCGGTAAAGCCGAGCGCGGCGTGGAGGCAGTCGAAGACATCGCCCGGCACGGCGCGGCGTATTTGATCGCGGTCGGTGGCGCGGCTTATCTGGTTTCACGGGCGATACGCAAGAGTCGGGTGGTCGCTTTTGCCGAGCTGGGTATGGAGGCGGTCTACGAATTCGAGGTCAGCGATATGCCAGTGACGGTAGCGGTAACCACCACCGGCGACTCGGTGCATGACTCCGGGCCGCGCGCCTGGGCCGGGCATAAAATCAAAATCCCGGTAGTGGCCGGCTGATTAGCCACCCCGTCGTCCGAAGGGGGGTGGCTTTCCGGTATCCTTAGCCGGTAGACCGCCCCTTAGAACCCATCAAGCGCTAGGCGCACCGGTAAGTGAAGCCCATGGAAGAACGTTATAGCCCCGACGCGGTGGAAGCCACCGCACAACAGTACTGGAACGACTCACAGAGCTTTGTGGCGCGTGAGGATAAAACGCGGGAAAAGTACTACTGCCTGTCCATGTTCCCGTATCCCTCTGGGCGTTTACACATGGGGCATGTGCGCAATTACACCATTGGCGATGTGCTATCGCGCTTCATGCGCATGCAGGGTCGCAATGTGCTGCAGCCTAGGGGTTGGGATGCGTTCGGTTTGCCGGCTGAGAATGCCGCGATGCAAAACAACGTGCCGCCCGCGGCCTGGACCTACGACAACATTGCTTATATGAAAAAGCAGCTTCAGTCGTTGGGCTTTGCGCTCGACTGGAGCCGCGAAATTGCCACCTGCCGTCCGGATTACTACCGCTGGAATCAGTGGTTCTTCCTGCGCATGCTCAAAGCGGGCATTGCTTATAAAAAGACGGGTACGGTGAACTGGGATCCGTTGGATCAGACCGTGCTGGCTAACGAACAGGTAATTGACGGTAAAGGTTGGCGTACCGGGGCGACGGTCGAGAAGCGCGAAATCCCCATGTACTACCTGCGTATTACTCAGTACGCCCCGGAGCTGCTCTTAGCATTGGATTCGTTGCCGGATTGGCCAGAGCGCGTCAAATTGATGCAGGCGAACTGGATAGGCAAGAGCGAAGGCATCAACCTGGCGTTCCCATACCAGGTAGATGGTGTGCCGGGTCGTTTGAAGGTGTTCACGACGCGCGCTGATACGCTCATGGGCGTTACCTTTGTGGCGGTAGCCGCGGAGCATTCGTTGGCCGTACACGCCGCTGCCCACAACCCGGCTCTGGCCGCATTTATTGAGGAGTGCAAGAGCGGTTCGGTGATGGAAGCCGATCTGGCTACGCTGGAGAAGAAAGGTATGGATACCGGGCTAACCGTCACCCATCCTTTAACGGGTGCGGTATTGCCGGTATGGGTCGGTAATTACGTGCTGATGGGCTACGGCGAGGGCGCCGTGATGGGCGTGCCGGGTCATGACGAGCGCGATTTTGCATTTGCTCTGAAGTACGGCCTGCCGATACGCCAGGTCATCGCCGTTAATGATCAAGCCTATGACCCAACCGTCTGGGCTGCCTGGTACGGCGAGCACGGCGTGTTGATGGACTCCGGTGCTTATAACGGTTTGTCCTCGGCACAGGCGCTTGATGCGATCGCGGCTGATTTGCAGGCCCGCGATTTAGGCGGCAAGCAGGTGCAATGGCGTTTGCGCGATTGGGGTATCTCCCGGCAGCGTTATTGGGGTTGCCCGGTGCCGATCATCCATTGCCAGAGCTGTGGTGATGTGCCGGTCCCGGATGCTGACCTTCCGGTGTTGCTGCCTGAGGACCTGGTTCCTGATGGTGCGGGCAACCCGCTGGCACGCCATGCGGCCTTCGTGGAATGCCTGTGCCCCAGTTGCGGTAAGCCGGCCCGGCGTGAAACCGACACGATGGATACTTTTGTTGACTCGTCTTGGTACTTCTTGCGCTACGCATCGGCTGGGGCCGACTCCATGGTCGATGAGCGTGCGGATTACTGGTTGCCGGTGGATCAGTACATCGGTGGCATTGAGCACGCGATTTTGCATTTGCTGTACTCGCGCTTTTGGACCAAGGTGATGCGTGACTTAAGCCTCACCAAAGTCGATGAACCGTTTCGCAACTTGCTCACCCAGGGCATGGTGCTTAACGAGATTTACTATCGAAAGCCCGATGCGGGACGCATTCAGTATTTTAATCCGGCTGACATTGAGGTCTTAACTGATGAGAAGGGCGCGCGCATAGGCCAGCGGCTTAAGGCTGATGGTCTGCCCGTGCAGTACGACGGCTTCGGCACCATGTCCAAGTCCAAGGGTAATGGCGTTGATCCACAGTTGATCATCGCCAAATACGGCGCCGATACCGCCCGCTTGTTTATGATGTTCACCGCGCCGCCGGAACTGTCTTTAGAATGGTCTGATGAAGGCGTGGAAGGCTCGTTCCGCTTCTTAAAGCGCTTGTGGAAGTTGGTGCACACGCACGTCAGCTCCGGGCCTGTAGTGGCGCTGGATGTGGCTTTGCTGAACACACAGCAAAAAGAGCTGCGCCGCATGTCGCATCAGGCGCTGGCTAAAGTAACCGACGATCTGGGACGGCGCCGGGTGATGAACACCGCCATTGCCGCTGTCATGGAGATGCTGAATGCGGCGGCGCGTTCGACTGACAGCAGCGAACAAGGTCGGGCCGTTCTGCAAGAGCTTTATGAGTTTGCTGTCATTGGGCTCTCGCCCATAGTTCCGCATATCACGCACGTGCTGTGGAAAGAGCTGGGCCACGAACGTGCTTTAATTGACGAGCGCTGGCCTGCGGTAGATAGCCAGGCTCTGCTCAGTGACCATTACACGCTGGTGCTGCAGGTCAATGGTAAGTTGCGTGGGCAGGTTACGGTGCCTACGGATATTGATGCAGCTGCGGCTGAGGCGCTGGCTATGGCTGATCCGACAGTGAAAAAGTTCATCGCTGGCAATACCGTACGAAAAGTGATTTTCGTGGCGGGCAAGCTTATCAACGTGGTGGTGTGATGTTACAACGGCGCGTACTGTTCGCGTCGCTGTTGGTTTGTGCGCTGCTGGGTGCGTGTGGATATCATTTAAAAGGCGCCAGCAAGCTCAATGCGGCTTACGCGAACTTATATCTGGATACACCGGATACTTATAGCGAGGTGCATCGCGCGTTAAGCGAGGCGTTAATGATAGCTGGCGCCTCATTTCGTGCGCGTCGCGGTGATCAGGGTGCTGTACTTGAGATCACTCATGATGAAGCGGGTCGGCGTATTCGTACGGTCTCGGCGCGTAACGTGCCGACAGAGTATGAGATTTTTTATCACGTTACCTACCGAGTCGTTCTCGATAACCACGAAGTTCTGCCGCTGACTGACTTGTCCTTGTCGCGCATCATTAACTTTGATGAGACGGCCGAGCTCGAGAAAGAGCGAGAGGAGATGCTGCTACGCGAGGCGATGGCCCGCGATTTGGCAGAGCGCATCGTAAGGCAGTTGGCGGCTCTGTAGACGCGCGATGGGTGATTCATCAGGCTTGGTGATGTGTCTGCGCGATATCGATCGCGATGAACTGGCCTCGCTGCTGGCTTTTTTTTCGCTTTGCCTGCGTGAGGTCGCAGACCACGAGTCTATACCCGGTTCCTATTGGGGTGATTGTGAGGCGGGCTTGATAGGCGATGATGTTTACGCTCGCGCGGATACTCCGCTGCATTCGCTGTTGCACGAGTCCTCGCATGCCATCGTGATGGGCAAGCATCGGCGAGCAGCACTGGATAAAGATGCTGGCGGTGACTTTGATGAAGAAAATGCGGTTTGCTTTTTGCAGATTCTTCTGGCCGATTGTCTTGGTGGCGTAGGTCGTGAGCGTATGTTTAAGGATATGGATGCGTGGGGTTACACCTTTCGCTTGGGTGCGGCTGCGCTTTGGTTTACGCAGGATGCTGAGCAGGCTGCGCTGGATTTACAGGCCGCTGGTCTTGCGCGGTGTTTGGCGGGTCAGTGGGTGGCGATAGTTCCTTCGATAGGCGAGTGACAGGAGACGAGTATGAATCTGCCAATGCTAAGACTACGGTTGTTGCCTGCGCTCGGTCTGATCGGGTGGTTGGTCTTAAGTCAGTCGGCAACTGCATCCACGCCGCTGATCATAAGCAACGCCTGGGTTTCGGCAACGCCGCCGGGTATGCGCAGTGCGGCGGTGTATTTGACGATACAAAATCCAACGACAATTAGCGATCGGCTGCTCAGTGCCGTGACCCCTGCCGCGGAGTCGGTGATGGTCCATCAAACTCGATTGGTCGATGGTGTCTATGAGATGCGCGAGGGTGCGCTTCAGATTCCGGCTAAAGAGTCTGTGGAATTAAAGCCCGCCCAATCGCACTTGATGCTCGACGGACTGCGCGCGCCTTTAAAGGCCGGCAGTCACATCGCCTTGACCCTGCGCTTTGCGCACGCGCGCCGCGTTCAGGTCGATGTGGATGTTCGTCCGGTTGCGATTACCCCGTATTGAGTGCCGCCGGTTTGATGAACACGCAGCCGCCTTTGCCGGTGATTATTGTTACCGGTGCCTTAGGCGTGGGTAAGACCACCGCCATCGCCCAAGCGCTGTCCGGTAAGCCGGCGGCGGAGCGTTGGGTCGTGATACTCAACGAGTTCACCGAAAGTGGTATCGACGTTTTGACGATCGCCGGCAGTGCCAACGGTGAGTTTGACGTGCAGCTAGTGACCGGCGGCTGCTTGTGTTGCGTAGGTGCCCAGGACTTTAGTCGCACGCTGGCGGGTTTTGTGGCCGGCCCAAGGCCAGCGCGTTTGTACATCGAGCCCTCCGGCCTGGGCCACCCTAGCGCCATCATCGAGGAGCTGTTGGCCTATCAAGCGCGCGGTGAAGTCGACTTACGCTGCGTGGTGGCGCTGGTCGACGCCGGGCGACTGGAGCAACTGCAAGTCCCGGGTATTTACGCCGACCAAGTGGAGGCCGCTGACGTATTACTGTTGGCCAAAGCCGATCAGGCGAGCGCTAAGCAGCACGAGGAGTTCTTTGCCTATGCCGAGCAGCTCTACCCGCCTAAGCGGCGTTTGGGGGTTTGCCAGGCAGGACGGTTACCCGACTGGGTTGCGCAAGATCAGCGTATCTATTCGACCCCAGCCTTAGCAGATCCAAACCGCCCGCGCTTTAAGCCAGCGCCCGCGGGTAGCGGGTTGCTTCGTGCAGATGCTTCGATAAATCACGTACTAGACCGCCATGCGCTAAGTTTTGAGATGCCGCGCAGCCAGGGTTTTGATGCACAAATTCTGCAGCAGGCGCTGGCTACCGCCCCGGAACTGGCCGGTGTAGAGCGTTTGAAGGGTGTGTTTAGGGTGGGCCCGGAGCACTGGATGCTCATCCAGCGGGTTGGCACCGAGCTTAGCGTTAAAGACAGTGCCTGGCGGCGGGATAATCGCGTGGAGGTACTGTCCCAGGCGGGGGTTCGCCTCAATCAGGCGGCCCTTTTGGCGTTTTGGCAGCGCCTAGCCGACGCATCGCTCCCCCAGAGCCAGCCCGATCAGCGATAATCTCACGGTATGCTCATTAGCCCGCAAACCCTGTCTCGATCCTTGGAAGGTCCTTTAGCACCGCTTTGGCTGTTGGCGGGCGCGGAGCCTTTGTTGATCGCTGAGTGTGCCGATCAGATTCGTGCGCGAGCCCGAGCGTTGGGTATTTTAGAGCGCGAAGTTCACTTTGCTGAGCGAGGCTACGATTGGCAATCGCTGTTGGGTATGACTCAGTCAATGTCATTGTTCGGCGATCAGCGGTTGGTTGAGCTTCGGCTGAGCAGCAAACCCGGTGTAGAGGGCAGTAAGGTCCTCACTCAACTGCTAAAGAGTCCGCCAACGGATGTGGTTTTGCTGGTCGTTGCTGACGACCTGGATTGGACCGAGCGTAAGGCGGCTTGGGTGCAGGCGTTTGAGTCGCACGGCGTTTTGCTTGATGTGCCGAAAGTAGAAGCCGAGGATTTGGTGGGCTGGGTGGCCGCGCGCCTGGCGCGCGCGGGTGTGAAGGCCGAGCCAGAGGTAGCCGAGTTGCTGGCGGCGCGTTGTGAGGGCAATCTGGTTGCCGCGCATCAAGAAATCGAACGCTTAGCCTTACTGGCCGATGGCCAGTTGCTGAGTGCTGAGCAGGCGGCCGATTGGGTGGCAAACAGCGCGCGTTACGGCGTGTTTCAATTAGGCGAAGCCGTTTTAGGCGGTGATGCCGCACGCGCTTTGCGCATTTTGGCGGGTCTGCAGGCCGAGGGTGAGGAACCTACGTTGGTACTGTGGTGTTTAACCGAAGAACTGCGAGCCCTGATGCAGTGGTCAGCACGTCCTGAGAAAGGTGCGCCTGCCCGCTTGTGGCGCGGTGGTCGACGCCGGCAGGATTTGCTGGCCCGCGCAGCAAGGCGTCTGCCGCGGCCGCAGTTGGAGCGGTTGTTAGTCAACGCCGCGCGCACCGATTTGATGATTAAAGGGATTCGTCCGGGCAGGGCTTGGGACGAGTTGGGCTTGATGGCCGCTGGACTGGCCGGTGTACATTTGCCATTGGCTCAATAAATGCGCTTCATTCCCTACGGCAAATGCCCGGCCAGAGCTCAGAGGTTGCAGCTAGGTGAGCGCGCATGACATCGGTTCATGATTCTAAGGACCTAGGTGAGCTGGGCCCCATCGGAGTATTTGGCGGCACGTTTGATCCTATTCATTACGGGCACCTGCGCACCGGTTTTGAGTTGCAGCAGGCGTTGAAGCTTGCAGAAGTCCGGTTTATGCCGGCGGGCAATCCTCCGCATCGGGAGCGGACTATCGCCAGCAACGAGTTGCGACTGCAAATGGTGAAGGTGGCGGTTGAAGGGCAAGAGCATTTCGTTGTCGATGATCGTGAGATGCGTAAGAGCGGTCCGTCCTACTCGGTCGAGACGCTAGGCGAGCTGCGGCGCGAGTTTCCCACGCGATCGCTGTGTTTAATTATTGGTATGGATGCTTTTCTGGGTTTACCTAAATGGCACCAGTGGCGAGAGTTGTTGGAATTGGCGCACCTGGTGGTGGCGCATAGGCCCGGCTGGCGCGCTCCGGGGATGGGGCCTTTGGGTGGACTGTTGGTGGATCGTGGTACCGGCCGCGTATTGGATCTGCACGAGGCGCGAGCAGGCCGAATATATATACACGCGGTGACTCAGTTGGAGATCTCCTCAACCGAGCTACGCGCGCTGATTCAGTCTGGCCGTGATCCGCGATATTTGATGCCAGACGGGGTTCGCGAAATTATTATGGATACGGGCTGTTATGCCCGGAAGGATTGAGACTCAGCATGACAGAACAAGCCAGTCGTAAACCGGCCAAGCCGAAGGCGACCAAAAAGAAAGCGACCGCCAAGTCCCCAAGCTCGGTGGGGCTTGCTCGGGCCTCACGCCCGGCGGTCAAGAAATCAGCGGTTAAAAAAGCCAGCAAGCCACCGGTGAAGGCGGCCGGCGCGAAAGCCACGGCGCGCCCTAAGGCGACCAAGCAGCGCCCTGCGGTTACCGATGTGGTGGTGAAGGCGCTGGAAGATTTGAAGGCGCAAAACATCACCGTGATTGACGTGCGCGATCTGACCACGGTGACGGACTCCCTCGTCATTGCCTCGGGCACTTCCGATCGTCATGTGAAATCGCTGGCGGCGAGCGTGGTTTCGCAGACGGCGATTGCCGGCTACCAGTCGCTGGGGCGGGAAGGTGAGCGTGACGGTGAGTGGGTTTTGGTGGACTTGGGCGATGTCATCGTACACGTCATGTTGCCGCGGGTACGTGAGTTCTACGGTTTAGAGAAGCTGTGGGATGTCCGTGGTGGCGAGCGCGCCAGCCAAGACTGACGCGTGAGAGTTCGACTGCTGGCTGCCGGTACCAAACTGCCGCGCTGGGTGGATGAGGCCTATGCCGATTACGCCCAGCGACTGAGCCGGGATTTCCCGCTAGAGCTCACAGAAATCGAACTGGGCCGGCGCACCAAGTCAGTCGCCCCCGAGCAAGCTATTCGGGACGAGGGCCGGCGTATGCTCGCGCTCATTGGTTCTGGTGATTATGTTGTGGCCCTTGATGTGGAGGGCCGCACTCACACGACCGAAGCGCTTGCCGTCTGGTTTGAGCGCCGCCAGGCTGATGGGCGGGATGTAGTCTTGGTGATTGGTGGGCCTGACGGGTTAGCGCCGCAAGTTCGTGAACGAGCTAACGAGCGCTTATCCTTGTCGGCGCTGACGCTGCCGCACGGGCTAGCCCGGGTTGTGCTGGCTGAACAGATATACCGCGTGCACAGTTTGCAAAAAGGTCATCCCTATCATCGACCCTGACATGGGCAGTGTCAGGGTTAAGGGCAACCCCGACGGGTTTTGGAGTGAGTGATGCCTATGACTGAGGATTCTTTGCTGCTGGCCTCTCGCTCGCCCAGACGGCGCGAACTATTAGACCAAATTGGGGTCTCATATCAGGTCGCTGCTGCCGATGTGGATGAGAGCGTACTTCCAGGCGAGTCGCCCGAAGATTATGTCGTTCGGCTGGCACAGCATAAGGCCTGTGTGGTCTTCGCTCAGTACGGTGAGCGTCTGCCGGCCCTCGCGGCGGATACGACTGTTGTCCTGGGTAACCAGATCTTGGGAAAGCCCGTGGATCGTGTCGATGGAATGCGTATGTTATTGGCTTTATCCGGACGCACTCATCGGGTGCTCACTGCAGTGGCGTTACGACACCGCTCGGGCATGCCGTATTTTTTGTCGGTCAGTGAAGTGACCTTCGCGACGTTGACTCCGCAATTGTGCGAACAGTACTGGAACACCGGCGAGCCGGCAGACAAAGCGGGCGGCTATGCAGTCCAAGGATTAGGCGCTTTGTTTATTACCGGTATCTCAGGTAGCTATACCGGAATTATGGGCTTGCCCCTGTATGAAACCGGACAACTGTTAGGCCATGCCGGCATCTGCCATACGCTGCGCCCGGGAAAGCTATGACCACCGAAATCCTGGTGAATGTGACGCCGCGTGAATCGCGCGTTGCAGTTGTGGAGAACGGCGCTTTATTGGAAATCTATGTGGAGCGGGCCAACCGTCGCGGCTTGACCAGTAATATTTATAAGGGGCGCGCCTCACGCGTGTTGCCGGGTATGCAGGCGGCGTTTATCGAGGCTGGCCTGCAGCGCACCGCATTCTTGCACGCCTCGGATTTCGCAACGGCCGCTGATGCCTCCGATAGCCCCTTGCAGCCCCGTACGGCCGACATACGCTCGCTGATCAACGAGGGTGACGAGATCTTAGTGCAGGTGCTTAAAGACCCGTTGGGAAGCAAGGGTGCTCGCCTGACGACTTTTGTGACCTTGCCTTCGCGTTATTTGGTTTACATGCCACGCGGTCATGGCGTGGGGGTGTCGGCACGTATTGAGGATGATGAGGAACGCACCAGACTGCGCAGCCTGATTGAAAGTCAATTGGCCGCGGATGCTCGGGGCGGCTATATCGTACGCACCGTGGCCGAGGGCGCGGCTGAAGAGGCTTTGTTGGCTGATATGCGATTTTTGCAGAGGCTTTGGAAAGCCATTGCCGAACGCGGTTTTCATGCGCCTGCAGAAACTCTGGTCCATGAGGATTTGCCGCTGCATTTACGCATCCTGCGTGACCTGTTGGGGCAAGGTGTGGCGCGAGTTATGGTCGACTCACAACAGACCTATCAGCAGATGCTGGACTTTTCGCGTCAGTTTATGCCGGAGTCTGAGGGAAAAATTGAGCATTACGCGAGCGTCAGGCCGATCTTTGATCTGCACGGTATTGAGGATGAGATTGAAAAGGCGCTGGATCGAAAAGTTCCACTTAAATCGGGCGGCTATTTGATCATTGATCAGACGGAATCAATGACGACGATTGATGTTAATACCGGAGCTTACGTAGGTCATCGAAATCTTGAGGACACGATTTTTCGTACCAACCTAGAGGCGGCGGTCGCTATTGCGCGGCAACTTCGTTTGCGCAATTTAGGCGGCATCATCATCATCGATTTTATTGATATGGTTGATGAGGAGCATCGCGTGCAGGTGCTTCAGGCGCTGGAAAAAGCCCTGGCTGCTGACCATGCCCGAACCACAATATCAACGCTCTCACCGTTGGGTCTGGTGGAGATGACGCGAAAGCGTACGCGCGAGAGCCTGGAGCACCTGTTGTGTTGCCCTTGTCCTACCTGTGGTGGTCGCCGTTACGTAAAGTCACCAGAGACCGTGGCTTATGAGATTTTCCGGGAGTTGTTGCGGCAGTCCGGCCAGTTTGAAGTCAGTGGACTGATGGTGCTGGCGCATCAGGACGTCATCGAAGTCCTGGCCGATGCGGAGTCCTCTGCACTGGCCGAGCTTGAGGTGCTGATTGGTAAACCGATTCGCCTGCAAACTGAGGCGCTATACGCCCAGGATCAGTACGACGTGGTTCTGGTCTAGCGCACCCCTATGCTGCTAATACGCCGCATCGCAAAGTGGATAGGACTGGTTATCGCCAGCTTATTCGTGCTGTCGGTGATGATTGTAGGTGCCCTGCGTGTTTGGTTAGAGCACTCGCCGCAGGTGACGGCCAGTATCGTCGCCCGTGTGGAGGCGGTTACCGGTTTATGGTTTGGTTTTGAAAAGCTGGATGCCACGATTGGCTGGTATGGCCCGGAGTTGGTTTTTACCAAAGCCCGAATATTGGCGGGCCCTAATGGCGCCACGCTGATTACCGCTCAAGCCGGACGCGTGGCTTTTGATGTGTGGCGTGCGTTGCGATCCGCTCGCTTAGCGTCCGCAAGAGTCATCCTGGATGGCCCGGTGGTTCACGTAGTTGTCTTGCCGACCGGCCTGGAGTTGCTGGGTCAGGAGGCCTTACGACGCGGTGAGACGGATTCCACGCCATTACGTATGGATACCCTGCCAGTAGGGCGAGTGCTGCTCAATGACGGCTTGGTTATGGTTGAAGATCGTCGGCATGCGCCGCAGCGTTTCAGCATTGAACATGTGCGTCTGGATTTGGACAGACGCTCGGATCAATTAAATCTTGCGCTGATGGTGAAGTTGCCGCCGTCGATGGGTACGCGTATTCAGGTGAAGGGCGAACTGCGCGGATCCGGCGATGCTGACTCACCTTTATCGTGGTCTTTTACGGTAAACGGCACTAGCCTGAAATTTTCGGGGCTATCCGCGCTACTTAAGGATGTAGCGCGACTGCCACTGGCTGGCGGTGGTGATGTTCATTGGGAGGCATCAGGCGCCGGACTTTTGTGCAACCAATCCACGGTACGGTTAAAACTTAACGACTTACGCTTGCCGGCCGTGGTGGACGGTGAGGCTCCTGTCCCGGCGATGCTGAACGCGACGCTGACTCTAGACAGACCGGGTCTGCGACCCGAGCAGGCAACGCGAGCTGAGGGTTCGTGGCATCTGAATGCACACGTGAATATGAGCGCCGGGGTCAGTCGTTGGCCCGATGGGCAGATAGACGCGCGATGGGTTATCGATGCACAAGGGCTGGCATCAGTGAAACTGCAATCAGCGCAGCTGCCCTTAGACGCGCTGGCGCCTTTCAGTGCGCTGATGCCGCAAGACACGCTTCGTCAGATGGGCCACGATCTTGCACCTCGCGGTAGGCTTCAAGGCCTGGATCTAACGTTGAGCCGATCCGTAGCATCCGCAGACGCGCCGCGCTGGGCACTCACCGGAGGGGTGCGGTTAAAGTCGGTAGAGATAGGCGCGTATCGTGCCATCCCAGGCATAGGACCGCTGGATGCGACGTTGACCGCTCAGGGTGATCACGGCGTGATGAAGGTGAACGCGGGCCCATTCAGTATTAATGTGGCGCAGTGGTTGCGAGCGCCGGTATCGGCCCAGTCCCTGGCGGCCACCGTTCGTTGGCTGCAAAGTGCCGATGGACTGCATTTGGCGAGCGACGACGCACGAGTGGTAGCAGACGCGAGCCGCGGCGGCGGCTTGTTTCGCTTATGGATCCCCAACCAAGCAGAGCCACCGCATCTGCTTTTGGATTTGAACCTGCAGGATGTGGATCTGCATCAGTTCCCTCAATATCTGCCGGGCCTGCGGCTCTCGCCTGATGTGAATCGCTGGATTGATGCTGCTTTTATCGCGGGCCGCTTACCACAGGCGCGCCTGCAATATATCGGACCCACCGAGGGATTCCCTTTCCGAAGTCATCAGGGGATGTTTCTCGTACAGGCGCCATTTTCGGGCCTGCATATGCACTATTCCGATGGGTGGACCGATCTGGAAGATGCCTCGGGTCACGTCGAGTATCGTAATGAGGGCATGTATGTACGCTTAGACTCGGCGCGATTAGGTGGTTTGCAGGTGGGTCCAAGTTCGGCATCGATTGCCGATTTTCGTGATAGCGAGGTGCAACTTAAAAGCAGTGTGGCCGGTGATCTGCATCGTATGCTGCACGTGGTTCAGAGTTCTCCGGTGGGAAAGTCACTGGGCTCTTTTTTCGCACAGTTAGACGGACACGGGCCGACCCGCAGCGAGCTTGCTGCTGACCTGCCCCTGCGACATTTTGGTGATCGGCGTATCAGCGTTGATACTCATTTTGATCACAACACGTTGCAAGTCCCTGGCGTAGAGGAAGAGGTTACCGGCCTAGAGGGTCACCTGCGCGTGAATAATCGCGACATCAATATCCCGCAACTCAACGGCACGTTGTGGGGTGGCCCGGTCAGTGTGCATGCCAATACGGAGATTCCACGCGGCTTGGGAGTGGGTGTACACCGAACCACCTTTGAGGTCTCTGGTCGTGCGCAGGGTGTGAACTTGCAGCCACAATTTGGCATCACCCAGGGCGAGTTTTTGGCAGGCAGCACCGACTGGCGCGTGACGGCTCATATGCCTCGCTTAGAATGGCAGCGGGTGGTTGCGCCTACACCGGCAGAACCTTCTCTTTGGGCTGTCATGCAGGCCCGTGCAGGGACTCCGCTACGACCGAATCCGGATGACCCGCCGCCGTTGGTGAAGCACGAGTGGGAATCTAAAGCGCTGCCGGTGGACGTGCATTTGGAGTCGCCGCTAAGCGGACTGCAGATACAGTTTCCCGCGCCTTTAAAAAAAGTCGCAGCGGATACGCGTTGGCTGAAGCTGGATCTGAGTTTTGATCCTGGCAGTGATCCCAAGGATGAATTACCACCTCAATCGCTGGCTGCCAATCTCATCTCCGATCGAATGCGCATGATGGTGCGAGCGACACTGGGTGCAGACAGCTTTATCGGTGAGTGGTTGCCCGGTGCAGATTCCGATCCGGATCCGGATCAGCCGGATAGCTCCGGTGCAGCCTTGCAGTTAGCTCGGGCGCAGGTGCGTTTTGGCAGTCCGGAGGCACGCTTGCCGGCCAGTGATGGTGTCTGGTTGGATGGGCATCTACCGTTGTTTGACCTGTCGGCCTGGATGGCGGTGCAGACCTCCGATAAGCCAGGGCGACCGATGAATACGTGGCTTAAAGGCGGCACGCTGGTCATAGACCAGTTTAGTTTCCTCGGATTTAACTTCAAAGATTTACGCGGCAGTCTTGCAGCCGGGCCGCAGGGCTGGCTGGTTAAAGCCAATGGCCCGGATGCACAGGGAACGGTGTCCGTTCCTTATGCCATGACGGGTCCGTTACCGTTGACGCTGGACATGGATCATCTGGTGCTCAATGACCATCAGTTGAGTGCGGCTTCCGGGCCTGCTTCATCGCGCGTCCCGCCCAGCGCGCTACCCTCGATGCAAGCGCATGTGGCGAATCTTGAGTTCCAAAAGCGCCATCTGGGCGATACGAATGCTTCAGTCATTCGTGTGCCTGGCGGATTGAAGTTAGAAAAGGCCGACTTTAAAGCACCCAGCTTTACCGCACATGCGGCAGGAACTTGGTTAGGAGAGGGTGAGGCTGAGTTATGTGACGTAGCTGTCACCCTGCATAGCACCGATCTGCGTGAAACGCTGGTGGCGCTGGCGTTCGAGCCCAGTACGGCGGCAGAAACGTTCGACGTACACGGCCAGTTGCGCTGGCATAACGGTATTGACGACACGATTCTGGAGCGGCTGTCCGGGCGGCTGCATGTACAGGCCCATCAGGGTCAGATGCTGACCGTGCAGCCCGGTGCGGGTCGCGTGTTTGGTCTGTTGTCGATTGCCATGCTGCCCCGTCGTTTGGCTCTGGATTTTCACGATCTTACGGATAAGGGATTCGCCTTTGACTCCATTCAAGGCGACTTTGAGTTTCGTGAGGGCAATGCGTACACCAACAACATAGCGGTGAAGGGTCCCGCGGCTGATATTGGTCTAGTGGGCCGTACCGGCTTCAAGGCGCAGGACTACGATCAAATTGCGGTAGTGACCGGCCACTTTAGCGATGGTCTAGCCGCGGCCGGTGCAATAGCGGGCGGTCCTGTGGTGGGTGGCGCCTTGTTTTTGTTTGGCAAAGTCTTTCAGGGGGCGGTTGAGGGGATCGCTCGCGGCTATTACCGCATTACCGGAACCTGGGAGAAGCCTAAGATTGACAGCATTGGTGCTACGGCCGCCCACGAGGCGCAAATGGGCACCGCGGTTCTCGCCGCCCCGGAACCGGCGGATACCCAAACGCCTCCTCCGGTGGTCGCGCCGACGGGCGAGGCCGTTCCCCTAGCCCATCCTTTGTTCTGACCCGTTTTAGACCCACCATTTTGGATATGCTTGAGCCATGACACGAATAGCCACTTTGCAACTCACCGCTGGCGCGGAAGTTGAACCGAACTTAAAAATCCTGCGCGAACTATTAAAGCGGGCGGCTGGCAGTGGTGCGTCGGTGGCGTTGCTGCCAGAAAACTTTGCTTTTATGGGCCGCACGGAGGCCGACAAGCTCTCCGTCGCCGAGTCCTTAGGCCAGGGCCCTATGCAGGATTTTTTGGCGCGAACCGCTGCTTCTGAAAAGATCATGATTATTGCTGGCACCCTGCCCTTGAAAGTGCCACAGGCCCCCGAGCGTTCAACCAACACCCTGTTGGTCTATGACGCCAGCGGTGTCCGTGTAGCGCGCTACGACAAGATTCACCTGTTCGACGTGGATTTACCCGGTCGCGCGGAAGCGTATCGCGAGAGCCGGCACGTGGAGCGTGGCCATAACGTGGTGGTGGTGGATACGCCGGTGGGTCGTGTCGGATTGTCAGTGTGCTACGACATGCGCTTTCCCGAGTTGTACCGGCAACTGTCACGCTTAGGTGCTGACGTTTTGGTCATGCCGGCAGCCTTTACCGCGCCAACGGGTCGTGCGCACTGGGAAGTGCTGCTGCGCGCGCGGGCTATTGAAAACATGGCCTACGTGGTCGCCGCTGCACAATCTGGAATTCATGCCAGTGGTCGTGAGACCTACGGTGACTCATTAATCATTGATTATTGGGGTAGAGTGCTCAAACGGCTGCCTCGCGGCGCGGGTTTTGTGAGCGCCGATATCGATTTGGCGGCGCTAGCCGCGGCACGGGAAAAATTCCCGGTGTTAACCCATCGGGTGCTCGACGCGCCGCTGTAGCGCTTGGGCAACTCGTACTGAATAAACTCCCTGATCTTATTAACTTTTAGGCGATACCCCATTCATGAGCGCAGTACTACCTATCGATGATGCCCAAAGCCTGGTGCGACGCATGCTGTTAGAGCCTGCCGGACTGGACGACGCGGCGTTGCAGCAAGTGCTGGCGACCTTGAATGCCCATGCATTGGATTTCGGTGAGTTGTACTTTCAATGGTCTCGCGATGAGTCGTGGAGCCTGGAAGACGGCATCGTAAAAGATGCCAGCCATAGCATTGACCGTGGCGTGGGCGTACGCGCCTTAAGCGGGGAGCGGGCAGGCCTGGCCTACTCCGATGATATCGAGCTGCCCGCCTTGTTGGAGGCCGCACGCGCCGCGCGAGCGGTCGCCCGTCAGGGGGGTAGTGCGATGGCGCAACCTTTTCTTCGCTCCGCCGGCCGTGCGCTGTATTTGCCGCAAGACCCCATCAGTACCGTCACTGACGCGCAAAAGGTAGCCTTTCTGGAGGGCTTGGATCGCCAAACACGAGCCCTGGATCCGCGTGTTAAGCAAGTGATGGCAAGCTTAACGGGATCTCACGAGATCATTTTGGTGGTTAATTCTGAAGGCTTATATGCCGCTGATGTGCGTCCGTTAGTGCGCATGAATGTCAGCGTTATCTTGGAGTCCGGTGAGAAACATGAGCAGGGCTATGCCGGCATGGGTGGCCGTTACACGTTAGAAGAGTTGATGGCTCATCCGGATGTGGCCGATGTTCCCCGTCAGGCGGTACATGCGGCAACAGTCAATCTGGAGGCCGTGGCTGCACCCGCCGGCACAATGACCGTGGTGCTAGGAGCCGGCTGGCCGGGTGTCATGCTGCACGAGGCAGTGGGGCACCCTCTGGAGGGCGACTTCAACCGTAAGGGCGTCTCGGCCTTTAGTGGTCGGCAGGGACAGACTGTGGCCTCGCCGCTGTGTACGGTTGTTGATGACGGTACGCTCGAGCGCCGCCGCGGTTCGTTGAATATTGATGATGAGGGCACACCCACGCAGTGCACTACTTTGATTGAAAACGGCGTGTTAGTTGGTTTTATGCAAGATCGGCTGAATGCCCGATTGATGGGTATGAAGCCCACCGGCAACGGGCGTCGCGAGTCGTATGCGCACGCGACGCTGCCGCGCATGACCAACACCTACATGCGACCCGGTCCGCACGACCCGCAGGAAATCATTCGTTCGGTGGACAAAGGCCTGTACGCGGTTAACTTTGGCGGCGGCCAGGTGGATACCACCAGCGGTAAGTTTGTGTTTTCGGCATCCGAGGCCTATCTGATTGAGAACGGCAAAATCACTCGGCCGGTTAAAGGAGCGTCGTTGATTGGCTCAGGCCCGGAAGTGCTGTCGCGAGTGACCATGCTCGGGCACGATCTCAAGCTGGATGCGGGTATAGGGATCTGCGGCAAAGAAGGCCAGTCTATTCCGGTAGGTGTG
The DNA here is from genome assembly GCA_903828595.1 of uncultured Pseudomonadota bacterium. Classification (GTDB taxonomy): domain Bacteria; phylum Pseudomonadota; class Gammaproteobacteria; order Steroidobacterales; family Steroidobacteraceae; genus CAIKMS01. The sequence continues at coordinate 51,174 of CAIKMS010000009.1, forward strand.
GGTCAACCGACCATGAAGGTTGAGGGACTGACCGTGGGCGGCACGGCTTAAGCCTGAAGCGATGCCAGTAGGGGTGAGTTACTCGCCGCTTTGGGCTGCATCATCGTCTAGCGACTCGTCCTGGTCAGGCTCGCTGTCGAGTTTGCCGTCAGAGCCGATAATCGCCTTAAGGTTGGTTTGCGTGTTGCAGTCAAAAATATCGGTACTGGCGCCACGCTCATCGATGTAGCGCAAACTGTGCTGGCCTAAGGTCAGCACGTCGCCGTCACGCAGGGCGCGACGGCGGATCCTTTGATCCTCAAAAAACACGCCGTTAGTGCTGTTGAGATCCTCTAACACCGATTCTTGCGCTGTATTACTAATCTGGCAGTGATGGCGGCTCACAAACGGTGAGTCGATCTGCAGATCGTTATCCGCGGTCCGGCCAATAACGAAGCGACCTTGGGTCAGTTCGTACTCCGCGATCTGGCGACCCTTGCCGCGCAGTTGCAACCTAGCGTAACTACGTGGCTTGTCGCTCGCCACCGGAGAGGCGGCCGTCGCTGCGGCCTCGGCAGGGCTTGGCACTGGCCTAGGCTTGGCGTACTCGCGCCATTGCAGTTCTTCTACGGCCGTTGCGACGAGGTCGGCATCAATTTGCGTTTGGTCTAAAGCAAAGGCTGACAGTAAAGAGGTGTCGCACAGGGTGTTGATCAGTCGCGGCACACCACCGGTATAGCGGTAGACGATATCCAGAGCCTCCTCGCTAAATACCTCGCGGTGGCTGCAGCCGGCGACTTGTAAACGGTGGCGCACGTAGGCGGACAGGTCCGGCCGTGACAGAGCCGTCAAATGAAAGCGCAGGCGGATACGTTGCGCCATCTGCACCATCTCGGGTGCGTTTAACTTGTCATTGAGTTCCGGTTGTCCTGCCAGAATGATGCGCAGAGTTTTGTCCTTGGTAGTTTCAATACCGGATAACAACCGGACTTCCTCTAAGACCCGATTCGATAAATTTTGCGCCTCATCGATAACCAAAAGCACCTTGCGACCCGCTGCATACTGCTCAATCAAAAAATTCGAGATGGTCGCCAACAGCTCGGCTTTTTTCATCTTAAACGGCTCGTAACCAAACTGAGCCAGCAGCGTTTGCAGAAAGGCGGTCGGTGACAGTTGCGTCTGATTGATCTGCGCCACCACCACATCGCGATCCAGTTCGCGCACGAAGGTCTCAATAAGCGTGGTCTTTCCCGATCCGATTTCGCCGGTGATCACCACGATGCCATCGGTAAACCACACGGTCGATTCCATGTAGGTTTTGGCGCGAGCATGGTGCTTAGACAGGTACAAAAACTGCGGATCCGGGCTGAGCCGGAAGGGCAGTTCGGTTAATCCAAACAGTTCTAGGTACATGACGCGCTAAATTTATCGACTACGGTGACGTTGACTATACGACACGACGTGGCGCGCTTACTGATCGTTGCGTCGCAAAGCCAGTAGCGCTGCTCGTGCCTGATTGCGTCGCGCGGGGGTAGCAAAGACGGCGGTTGCATGCCCTAACTTTCGGCCCGTTCGAGCTGATTTTCCATAGTCGTGCAGATGCAGGCCATCCACGGATAAAAGTTTTTTGCGATCCGGCATGCGGCCGATAAAGTTCACCATGACGCTGTGCCCGGTGACATCGGTGCGTCCTAAGGGTAAGCCGGCGACCGCGCGGATATGGTTCTCAAATTGGCTGGTAACTGCACCTTCCAGGGTCCAATGTCCGGAATTATGAACACGAGGTGCCATTTCATTGGCAATCAAGTGTCCTTTATGGACGAAGAACTCTACCGCCAGAACGCCCACGTATTTGAGACGTCCCAGCAATCGATGCACGTGCGCCGCCGCTTCGCTGTGCAAGGCGGGTTTTATATACGGCGCACAACTGACGGCCAGGACACCTTGCTCATGGACGTTTTCCGCCAGCGGATAATCCACGATTTCACCGCGACGTCCGCGTACGCAAATCAGGGATACTTCACGCTCGAAGGCAATCATCTGCTCGTAAATCAGCGGCTGCCCCTGCAGTTGCGCATAGCCACGTTCGACGTCTTTAGCCGTGCGCATAACCGCCTGGCCTTTGCCGTCATAGCCCAGGCGTCGGGTTTTTAAGATGCCCGGTAAGCCTATACGCGCAATCGCCTGATCCAGGTCAGCGCGAGTGTCTACCTTCGCAAAGTCCGGTGTTGGGATGCCGAGTTTGCGAAACAGCGTTTTCTCGTGCCAGCGATCCTGGGATTGGGCCAGTGCAGTGGCCGGTGGTGCGACGCGAACCCAGGCGCTTAGCGGTTTCACTGAATCGACCGGCACGTTTTCCCAGTCGAAAGTAACCACATCCACGCTTTTGGCGAAGTCCGCGAGAGCTTTGCCGTCATCGAAACTGCCAATGACAACCGGTGCAACGTCAGCGGCGCAGGTGCCTGGCGTGGCTTCGTAAATGACCGGGGATAAGCCTAAAGGATAGGCCGATAGCGCTAGCATGCGGCCGAGTTGGCCGCCTCCCAAGATGCCGATTTTCATGGGGCGTGGGTTGTACGCGGATCGGGGCTGGCTAACACGGCATCGGTCTGTGCGGCACGAAAGGCCTCTAGTCGATTGCCAATATCGGGGTATTTGTTGGCGAGGATCGCTGCAGCCAAAAGACCCGCGTTCTTTGCGCCAGGAATGCCGATCGCCAGGGTCCCCACCGGAATACCACTGGGCATTTGTACGATCGACAGCAATGAATCCATGCCATTCAAAGCTTTGGATTGCACCGGCACGCCCAACACCGGCAGACAGGTTTTAGCCGCCGCCATGCCGGGCAGGTGAGCAGCCCCACCGGCACCGCAAATCAGAACTTCCAGACCGCGTGCCTTAGCCGTGCCCGCGTAGTCAAACAACAAATCCGGTGTGCGATGCGCGGACACCACCTTGACCTCGTGGGCAACGTGGAGCTGCTCGAGAATCTCAACCGCGTGGCGCATCGTCTCCCAATCCGAAGACGACCCCATGATGATGCCCACTAATGCGCTCATGACGAAAGATTACCATGAGTAGGCTCAAGCCGGTCGGCTGAGTCGGTCGGGCTAGTCGGGCTGTCGGCGGCCTCAGAGGCCTCAATGACGCTGCGGATAGCCCTGAATAAAGCCCGGGTCGAAATGCGCGCGTCACCCTGGGATTTTTCACCGTAAACCCGGCCGACCAGGGTTTTGAGTTCCTTCAAATTAGCCTGAGGGTAGCGTGCCACGAACGCATCCAGAGCAGCGTCACCCTCATTAATCAGGCGATCCCGCCATTGCTCCAGGATATGAAAGCTACGGGCACGCTCAGTCTGGGCACTGGATTTGGCATCCAGAGCTGCAACGATTGGGGTCACGTCTATATGGCGCATCAGCTTGCCTATGTACTGACGCTGACGAAACAGGGCACCGTGATTGCCCTGAAGGCGCTTGGCCAGATCAACGGCGTCGCGAAGTTTCTCCGTTAAAGGCAGCAGATCCAGCTCAGAGGCCGGCATGCTGACCAGCGCCACGCCTAAGTCTTGCAGGGCGGAGGCCTCACGCTTGCGCTGGCTTTTGCTGACCTCGTACTCAAAGCCCTCAGCATCCAGAGTCTCATCGTCCGATCGTGCCACACTCTTCTCCGCATAAGACTTAGCCTCCTACTTTACCATTACCCGCCCCAACCGGCGGATGCTGGCTGCGCGCGGGCTGATCCGCGATAGAATGGCCAGGCTTGTTCTTTCATCAAAGGCATCCCATGGCAGCGTCTCTAGACCGGTCTGAGCTTGAAGCCCTAATTCACAGTGCGCTTACCGAGGCTAAACGCTGTGGCGCGACGGCGGCCGATGCCGGTGTTTCGGTGGATTCCGGACTGTCCGTGACGGTGCGCCTGGGTGATGTTGAGACCTTGGAGTACCACCGTGACGGGGGTATGGGCATTACGGTTTACCTGGGCACGCGTAAGGGAACCGCCTCCACCAGTGATTTGGGGCCTTCGGCGATCGCCGAAACGGTTGCCAAGGCGGTGAGCATTGCCCGTTATGCCGCCCAAGATGAGTATGCCGGCTTGCCCGATGCGGATCAGTTGGCGCTGACCTACCCGGATTTGGACTTAAGCCACCCGTGGGATCTGCAAGCCGATGAGGCCATTGAGATTGCCAAGGCCACCGAAAGCGCTGCGCTTTCGGTGGATGCCCGAATCACTAATTCAGAGGGCGCGTCGGTTGGTACCCACCGCAGCCTCAAGGTGTACGGAAATACCCTGGGCTTTATAGGCGGATACCCCAGCACTTACTACAGCTTGTCGTGCAGTGTGGTGGGTTGCCAGGACGAGCAGATGGAACGTGATTATTGGTACAGCGCGGCTCGTTTTCGGGAAGGTCTTGAAGATCCGACCACCATCGGTCGTATCGCGGCTGAGCGCACGGTGCGACGTTTAGGCGCCAGACGACTGGCCACTACGCGTGCGCCCGTGCTGTTTGTCGCTGAGTTGGCCCGCGGGCTCATCGGTAGTTTTCTGGGTGCGATTCGCGGCGGCAGTCAGTACCGCCGTAGCTCGTTCCTGCTCGACTCGGCCGGTACGCAAATCTTTCCAAGTTTCATGCAGATTGATGAGCGGCCACATATCGCGCGCGCGCTAGGCAGTGCGCCTTTTGATGCGGAAGGCTGTCGTACCCACGACAGAGCATTGATCAAAGATGGAGTTCTGGACGGCTATATCTTGAGTAGCTATTCGGCACGCAAGCTGGGACTCAAAACTACCGGTAATGCGGGTGGCTCACATAACCTCATAGTGGCCTCTGGCGATCAGGATTTCGATGCCCTTGTGCGCCAGATGCACCGTGGCTTGGTCGTCACCGAGTTAATGGGGCAGGGTGTTAACGGTGTGACCGGCGATTACTCGCGAGGCGCTGCGGGTTTTTGGGTGGAAAACGGGCAGCTTGCCTATCCAGTCAATGAAATTACGATTGCCGGCAATCTCAAGCAGATGTTTAAGACGCTGGTTGCCGTAGGCAACGACGTGGATCGGCGCGGGTCGTTAGAGACCGGATCTATTTTGCTGGATGAGATGACCATCGCCGGTGAATGAGGCGGCAGGGGTGAGCAACTGTTGCTTTAAATAAGGTCCTGTAAGGTTCTGCCGAGTAGATAGGCTTGTCGTTGACGGCTGAGTTCTGCGACGAAATTATCGGCGACCGTAAGTGTTGGGCTTTCATCTATACCGTCCAGCGGTTCGTGGATTGCAGCGATGATCTCAGCGAGCGGAATCTGCTCGGGCTTACGAGCTAACTGCAGACGGCGATCACCCCTGACACTGATCAGATTGGCCTGAATCAGGTGATTCAGTACAGAACTTAAGTCACCACCTGGGATAGACAGCCGATCGGCTAGAGCGGCGGCGGTATAAGCCATCTGATTGGCCCGCGCGGCTTGGGAAATCAGGATCAGCGATGACAGGGCCAAGCGCTCGTTAAGCGTAGAACGGGGTGTCACCGCATGGCTGGCTGCCGATAAGTACCGAGGGTTTTGGATATAAAAGGCCAGTTGCGCACCTAACAACAGAATAATCCAGCTCAGCCAAATCCAAACCAATGCCAACATAGCGATGGCAAAACCGGCGTAGACGGCCATCATGTGCACGGCATCAGCACCCAGAACGGCGAACACGCGACCGGCGCCGACCCAGGCGATACTGGCGCAAAGCCCAGCGATCAACGCCGCTTCGGTGCGAACGCGGGTGTTAGGAATCACGCGATACAAAAAAGTCAGCGCTAAGCCGACGGTTAACCACGGTGTCAGCAGATGGATAGCTTCAAAGAGTGGACCAATGCTGGTGTGGCTGCGCAGCCAGACTAAGCTGTTGTGGTGGGTTAAGCCGCTGGCAACGCTCAACGTTGTGATCATCACGATCGGTCCGGCGAGCAAAAGCACCAGGTAATCACCCAAACGCCGACGAGTCTCGCGCAGGCGAGGCACGCGCCAAATGAAATTCATGGCCGCTTCGAGCTTTTGCACGGCGCCGATGACACTGACTGACAAGGCGATAAAGCCGACGATCCCCACCAAACGTCCTTGCAGGCGCATCACGCTGGCGATGATGTTGGCCGTGAGTTCATCAGCCATCCCGCCCAGTGGCCGCAGGAACTCACCCAGTACGGGGGCGAGGTCGTATTCCAAGCCCACTCCCTTGAGCAGCAATAAGGCAAAGGCGATCAATGGCACGATAGAAAGCAGGGTTGTGTAAACCAGACTGCTCGCGCGTAGCGTGAGGTCACCCAGCCACAGGTCGCGCTGCAGCGCGTACAGGTAGCGAGCCACCGTGCGCGCGCCCGATCCCAGCCAGCCTCGTTGAGGCGGTGGGACGCGGGGTGTAGGGGTGGTTTTGGCCGAGGATGCGGGCATGGATTTAGAAGCGGTAGTGTTGGAGTGTTGAAAAGCCGCCAAGTGGCTTGATCGAATTGAATGAGCTGGCGGGTTGGCAGGATACAATGGCGGTGAAAATTCGTGTGAATTTCAGCCCTGTTGCAGTGGTCCATCGTTTAGCTTGGGAGCCTGTCTGATGGTGGTGACGGATACAAAAACGCGGGCCCCCTATGGATCCTGGGTGTCGGCTTTGAGCGCGCAGGCGGTGGCCGCCGGTGGTGCGCGGCTGGATAATGTTCGTGTCGCCGACGGCGTAATCTACTGGACTGAAAATTTGCCCTCTGAAGGCGGACGCATTGCGCTGTGGCGCTTTGCAAACGGTATGGCAACGACCGTGAGTCCGCCGGGATCGAATGTACGCACACGCGTGCATGAGTATGGCGGTGCTCCTTATGGGGTTGCAGGCAGCCGCATCGTCTACAGCCAGTATTCGGATCAGAAGCTTTATGGGCTGGATGCTTCCGGTGAAGCACGACCCATCAGCCCCTTAGGTTATCGCTACGCGGACCTAGCGCCGGTGCCGGATGATGGCGTAGCGCCTGGCTTTTGGGTGGGCGTGCGTGAAGATCATACGGACCCTAACCGTATCGTTAATGCCGTCGTGCGCCTGAGCGTGGCTGAACCCGGTGCGGGTCATGTGCTGTATGAGGCGGCTGATTTTGTCGCTTATCCGCGCGTCAATGCCCAAGGCAATCGGCTTGCGTTCATACGCTGGAATCATCCTGACATGCCATGGGATGCCACACAGTTAGTGGTGGGTGAGCTCACGGCGAACAGTCTAGGTACGCTGACCGCCATCGCCGGGATCGGTGATCCGGTATCGGTGCTGGATCCTAAATGGGCGCCCAACGGCGATTTGTACTTCTTAGCTGATCACAGCAACTACTGGAATTTGTACGTCTGGGATGGCCATGTCACGCGCTGTGTATGGTCTGTTGCGGCGGAATTAGCCTCGCCGTTGTGGACTCTGGGGCAGTCGAATTACGCGCTGGTAGGCTCGCTGGCCGTTGCCCGAGTCGGTGAACAAGGAATAGATAGACTGGCGCGGGTGGATTTACTCACCGGCACGGCCGAGTTCTTTGACCTGCCCTACGTGCGCTATGCCCAGATACAGGCCGATGGGCCGAACCACGTGGTGATGTTGGCAGCCTCAGCCGATGCACCGTTATCCATCGTGCGACTGGATGTGCGCCAGGCACAGATCAGCGTGGTGCGTCAGGCCGGCAGTGCTCGTCTAGAGCCGCGTACGGTCTCCAAGGCACAGCGATTGGCCTACCCCAGCACGGGCGGGCGGTTGGCCCACGCCTTTTATTATCCGCCCTGCAATCCGGCTTTCGAGGCAGCACCGTCCGAGCGGCCACCTGTTATTGCGTTTGTGCACGGAGGCCCTACCGCACAAGCGCTGCCGGATTATTCACCGTCGGTTCAATACTGGACCACGCGTGGCTTTGCGGTGGTGGATGTTAATTACGCTGGCAGTGCCGGCTTTGGTCGTGCTTACCGCCAGGCGTTAAACGGCGCCTGGGGTGTGGCGGATGTGGAAGATGTGATCAGCGCCATAAGCTATCTGACCCAGGCCGGCTTGGTCGATAATCAGCGCACGGCGATCAGCGGCGGCAGCGCGGGCGGGTTCACGGTGCTGGTGGCTTTAGCCACCAGCGATGTGTTTCATGCAGGAGCGGATTATTACGGGGTCTCTGATATGAGCGCGCTGGCGCGAGACACCCACAAATTTGAGAGTCGCTATTTAGATTCTTTGATAGGGCCGCTACCGCAGTCTCAGGCCATCTATGACAGTCGCTCGCCGCTCAATCATTTAGACGGTTTTAAGGCGCCGTTAATCGTATTTCAGGGTGCCGAAGATCCTATTGTGCCGCCCAATCAGTCCGAACTGATTGTTAATGCGCTGCGTGCGCGTCGTGCGCCGGTTGCGTACTTGCTGTATCCCGGCGAAGCCCACGGCTTTCGTCGATCTGAAAATATCATTCGATCTTTGCAGGCGGAATTAACCTTTTATGGTCGAGTGTTTGGCTTTACACCAGCCGATGACTTGCCTGAGTTATTGATCGAGAACTTACCCTAAGGGATTGTTGTCATGAGCCGATTGCCGACGCGTATCGTCTGCCTCACGGAGGAGACCACCGAGACTTTGTACTTGTTAGGTGAGGAAGATCGTATTGTGGGTATCTCGGGTTTTACGGTACGTCCGGCTAGAGCCCGACGGGATAAACCCAAGGTCTCAGCTTTTACGAGCGCTAAGATCGATAAGATTTTGCAGCTAAAGCCCGATTTAGTCTTAGGCTTTTCTGATCTACAGGCGGATATTGCCGCGCAGTTGATTCGCGCCGGAATCGAAGTTCATATTTATAACCAGCGCTCGGTCGAAGGCATCTTAGGCATGGTGCTGTCGGTGAGCGCGCTGGTCGGTGCGCGCGAGCGCGGTGAGCAACTCGTCGCGAAGCTAGACGCTGTGTTGCAAGAGGTCAGGCAACGGGCCGAACAACTCACTTATCGTCCGTGGGTCTACTTCGAGGAGTGGGATAGTCCGCCGATCAGTGCTATTCGCTGGGTCTCGGAGTTGATCGAGATCGCCGGCGGTAGAGACTGTTTTCCGGAGTTGGCCGTACAGCCCTTGGGCCGTGATCGCATTATCGCTGATCCCATGGAAGTTCCACGACGCGCCCCGGACCTTATCATCGGCTCCTGGTGCGGTAAGAAGTTCACAGCCGATAGCGTCTGCGAGCGGCCGGGTTGGGATCAGGTGCCGGCGGTAAGAGATCGCGCGCTGTACGAGATAAAGTCGCCGCTCATCCTGCAGCCAGGCCCGGCCGCGCTGACTGACGGTCTGGCCGGGTTGCAGGATGCCATCCTAGATTGGACCAAGCGCCATTCTAAAGGCCGTGTATGAGCCTTAAGCTTGGGTGAGCAGAGCCAAGGCTGTGCGGTACTTTTCCGAGGTGCGAGCGATGACCTCAGCGGGCAGCGCGGGTCCGGGTGCTGTTTTATTCCAGTCCAGCGTCTCTAAATAATCGCGTACGTACTGTTTGTCGAAGGACGGCGGGTTGGAGCCTGGCTGATAGCTCTCCACCGGCCAGAAACGCGATGAATCCGGGGTCAGCGCTTCGTCGATCAGAACGACTTCGCCGGACGGGTCTAGACCAAATTCGAACTTGGTATCCGCGATGATGATGCCGCGCGTCAGCGCATAGGCGGCCGCGGTTTGGTAGAGGTTGAGCGCGATGTCGCGCACTTTGTGCGCAAGCTCAGAACCGATGTCATGGGCCATGCGCTCAAACGATACGTTCTCGTCATGCGCGCCGATCTCTGCTTTGGTGGCTGGCGTAAATATCGGAGTCGGCAAGCGGTCGGCTAAACGCAAGCCGGCTTCTAAACGGGTACCGCAAATCTCTTGAGTCGCGCTGTAATCTTTCCAACCCGAGCCGCACAAATAACCGCGCACAACGGCCTCAAAGGGCAGGGGCTTTAGTTTTTTTACGACCAGGCTGCGTCCGCTCAATTGGGCGATTTCCGTCGGGTCTGTTATGTAATCTGTGAAAGCGCGCCCCGACAAATGGTTAGGCACAAGGCCACCTAAGCGATCAAACCAGAAATTCGAAATCTGGGTCAGGACCTGGCCCTTGTAGGGTATGGGGTCCGGCAAGATCACATCAAACGCCGACAACCGATCCGTGGTAACGATAAGCATAAGATCGTCGGGCAACTCGTAAATATCGCGGACCTTGCCCTGGTGAAGGAGTTTTAAGCCCTGAAGATCGGTCGAAAAAACGGTATCGGGTGTCATGAATGGATTCGCTAAAAGTCGAGGTGAAGCGCTTTTGCACCGTCAAAGTCGGGCACAAGGCGACGAAGGTTGGCCGCCCTGGCGCGGCCCGATGTCAGTAAACGTGAATCGGTATGACCGATCCTGAGGATGCGACTGTTACCATAGGCTTTCGCCCCAAGGTTCGCCCAGCGTATCTTCAGGGCTGCATTTTGGCAGCGTGCCTTAAACAGGGTCAAGAATAGTCGTGCAGTGGCAAGGAAAGGTTTTAGGTGCTTTGGTGGGGCTGATTTTTGGCCCAATGGGAGCCTTGGTTGGGCTGGTTTTAGGCCATGTCTATGACAGCCAACCCACCCCCGCGGGCGCCCGACCGGCGCCTGGATCCGGTGGCAGCGCGCTGGAAATTCGCAAAGTCTTCTACGAGACAACCTTTGCCGTTATGGGCCATCTGGCCAAACTTGACGGACGCGTGTCTGAGTCTGAGATTCAGGCGGCGCGTCAGGTTATGCAGTTTCTGCAGTTAGGGCCGGATCAGGTTCAAAATGCCATTGCCTGCTTCTCGCGCGGTAAAGCCCCGGATTACCCATTGAGTGCGGAGATTAGTCGATTGCGGCAGTTGTGCGCGGGTCATCCGCAGTTGTTGCGCTTGTTTATGGATTTGCAGGTGCGCGCGGCTATAGCCGGAAACGACTTAGTCGGTCCGGTACGCGCGAGGCTGCAGTTGGTTGCCGAAGCACTGGGCTTTTCAGCGATCGAATTGGCACACATTGAGATGATGGATCGGGTACGGCGCGGTGGCGTTAATTCCCGTCCGGCGGGCTCGGCGCTCGCCGATTCCTACGCCGTGTTGGGAATAAATGATCAAGCAAGCGACGCGGAGGTCAAGAAAGCGTATCGTCGTCAGATGAGCGAGAACCATCCGGATAAGCTCGTGGCCCGGGGTTTGCCCGAGTCCATGCAGGAACTCGCCAAGGAAAAAACACAGCGTGTCAGAGAAGCCTACGAAACGATCGCCGCCAGCCGCGGTTTCCGCTGAGCCTGTAGTGGCTGTAAAAGCGCGAAAAAAAGCCGCACCGAAGGCCGCGACTGACGTGGCTGCGCCCGCTGTGGTTAAGTCGACTAAGCGCGCCGCCGCGGTGGTTGAGCCTGTGCTGCCGCAGCCGATTGCCGAAAACGTACCGTTGGCCCTAAAAAACTTTTTGCGAGTCTCGGATTCCTGGGAGCTGTCGGAGATTCAGCAGTGCCGTTTACTGCGCTGTCCGTCTGCTGCGGTTCTGCGGCGCTACCGTGCCGGGCAAGGCCCGCGTTTAACGCCGGCTCAGCAGAAGCGTATCCAGATTATTACCGGCATCCACGCCGCCTTAGCTAAAAATGGTTTTGCCGGCGATCGTGCGTATCGATGGATGCATGAAGCGCGCAAGGAAGCCCCTTTTAAGGGCGAGACGCCGGTGCATTTTATGATGGAAGGCGGCGTTGATGCTTTGATTGAGGTGGCTCACCTGCTCTCTGGCCGCTAGTGTCTTATCGCAAAGCGAAAAGGCGTGCCTGCATGCTAGGCTTTGAGGATCTGTGATTTGAGCAGATCACCCTAACCTTGATGCGTGGAGCCTTAAGTCTCATGACTGATTCAGCTATTTCACCCCAGCTTCCGGCCTTAATCGCGCCGTCTATTCTTTCGGCTGATTTTGCGCGCTTGGGTGAAGACGTGGACCGAGTGCTCGCGGCGGGCGCGGATGTAGTGCACTTTGACGTGATGGACAATCACTACGTGCCGAACCTGACGATAGGCCCGTTGGTTTTGTCCTCACTTCGCCGCTACGGATTGACCGCTGAGGTTGATGTGCACCTGATGGTCAAGCCCGTTGACCGTATCGTGGCGGACTTTGCAGCGGCCGGCGCTAACTGGATCAGTTTTCACCCCGAAGCCTCCGAGCACGTCGATCGCACCATTCACCTGATTCGCGAACACGGCTGCCGGCCAGGCCTGGTGCTTAATCCGGCCACGCCTTTGGATGTGTTGGATTACGTGCTGGATCAGATAGATCTGATACTGGTGATGTCGGTAAACCCAGGCTTTGGTGGGCAGTCATTCATACCCAGCGCGCTGAATAAATTGCGCGCTATTCGCAGTCGCATTGATCAAAGCGGCAGACAGATTCGACTGGAAGTGGATGGCGGCGTCAAAATCGACAACGCGGCTGCCATCGCGGCGGCGGGTGCTGACATGTTTGTCGCAGGCTCGGCTATCTTTGGCTCTAGCGACTACGGCGCAACGATTAAACGCATGCGCGAGGAAATTGCTTTAGGGCGACATCGCGGCGCGTAGAACGCGCCGCGATGGCTTGGCTGTTTACTCGTCATCATCCTCGTCGTCGTCCTGATGCTTAGCCATGCGCGCCCGCGCCTCTTTGGTGGGCACGATAACCGGACGCGTCTTGACCTTGGGTCTTGCCCCGAAGACCACGATAGTCTTGCCGGTGGCCTTGAGCAGTCCTTGCTCTTCGAGGACCTTGAGCACTCGGCCGGCCATTTCACGCGAGCAACCCACCAGGCGGGATAGCTCCTGACGGCTGACCTTGATCTGCATGCCCTGCGGGTGGGTCATGGCATCCGGCTCACCGCACAGATCCATGATGGCGTGTGCAACGCGCCCGGTGACATCCACAAACGCCAGATCACCGAGCTTGCGGTTGGTGCGATCCAGACGGGTCGCTAGCTGGGTGGCGAGCTCAAAAATCAGGCCCGGTGATTCGGCGGCGATCTGCCGGAAACGCGGATAAGTCATCTCAGCCAGTTCGCAGCTTTGGCGGGTGCGCACCCAGGCGCTGCGCGTGGCGGCATCGTGGAATAAGCCCATTTCGCCGAAGAACTGACCCTTATTGAGATAGGCCAGAACCATCTCATTGCCTTCCTCGTCCTCGATCATGACTTCTACAGAGCCGGTCATGATGTAGTAGAGAACGTCGGGCATGTCACCGGCATGAATAATCACGGTCTTCGATGGCACGCTACGAATGCGGCAGTAACTGAGAAACCGGCTAATCGCCGGCAGGTCACCGAGCGGCTTATGCATCTCTTCCATTCAATTTCCCCAAGGCATGCGAACTGATATTTAGTTATGCAAAAACAACTTCGTTTTTAGAACATAATCTACCAGCTCGCAAGTAAATCATTGAGTTGGCACCATTATTTGATCCATCTAATGGTTTTTCGCGGGTTATTTGACTGAATGGTTACAAACGGTAGGCGGTGGTGGTCATCACCTTCGATACCAGCCCCATCGCTCGGCGAAAAGTCTCTGGCAGAGGCGTGGCGCCGGCGTCTAGCGCGTGTTGGCCGTGACGAATTTCATCGCCACGCATGGTTTCAAGCAGCACACGGCTGCGCTGATCGTGGCGGGGAAGTCGAGCTAGATGGTCGGTCAGATGCTGTTCGACCTGACGCTCGGTCTCCACCACAAAGCCTAAGCTCTGAGCATCACCAAACGCGCCAATCGCCACACCCATCAGCACGGATCCGGCGTACCACACCGGATTTAGAAGGCTGGGTTTTGCCTGTAATTCGGTCAATCGCTCGGCACACCAAGCTAAATGATCGCCTTCTTCACGCGCCGCGGCAGCGAGTTGGGCTCGCAGATCCGGGCTTGCAGCTACCAGTCCCTGGCCATGATAAAGGCCCTGGGCGGCTATCTCGCCGGCGTGATTAACGCGCATCAGGCCAGCCACGTGGGTGGTTTCACCGGCCGACAGGGGGCTTGGGGGGGTGTCGGCTGCCGGGTTGGGTAGACCCGCGCGCCTGGCGTTGGCGCTTTGGTTGGTGATTGTTTTAAGTCCCTCATCTATAAAGGATAAAAGACGATCTAGGGGGCTAAAATGGCGCATTGAGTCTGGCATAGGAGGCTATTATATAGAGCCTTTGGAGCGCTCGTTGGGCCACTGGTACGGATCTATTTCGTCCAATTGCATATTTGGTCTTTCAAAATCAACGCGCTTTGAGTAGACTTTCGCGCCCTCCGGCTCAGCCTATTCGAGAATTTAAAGATGACCACACTATTCGCCCGATCGGAAACGGTCCGCCGCGACTGGTTCGTAGTAGATGCCAACGGTAAGACCCTCGGCCGTCTCGCGACCCACATTGCCATGCGCCTACGCGGTAAACACAAGGCGGAGTACACGCCTCATGTGGACTGCGGCGACAACATTATCGTTCTGAACGCAGAGAAGATCGCTGTTACAGGCGCTAAGCTGCGTGACAAGATGTACTACCACCACACCGGACATATCGGCGGTATCAAAGGTATTGCACTCAATAAGCTCCTCAAAGAGCATCCTGAGCGCGTACTGGAGATCGCTGTTAAGGGCATGCTGCCCAAAGGCCCATTGGGTCGTCAGATGTATCGTAAGCTGCACGTGTTTGCGGGTGATCAGCACCCACACTCCGCCCAGCAGCCCAAGCCGCTCGTGCTCATTTGAGCCGATCGCACACCCAAGCCTAAGGTTAAGACATGCCTGAAACGACGTATTACGGCACCGGCCGCCGCAAATCCTCAACCGCTCGCGTTTATCTGTCGAGCGGCACCGGAGTTATTAAGGTCAACAACCGTCCTCTGGACGAATTCTTCGGTCGCGAAACCGGTCGTATGATCGTGCGTCAGCCGCTGGAACTCGTTGAGATGGTCAACAAGTTTGATATCAAGGTCGATGTCGCCGGTGGTGGTATCACGGGTCAGGCCGGTGCCATTCGCCACGGCATCACTCGCGCGTTGATGGTGTACGACGAGACGCTGCGCAAAGCTTTGCGAATTGCCGGTTTCGTCACTCGTGACGCCCGTGAAGTTGAGCGTAAGAAAGTCGGTCGCCGTAAGGCTCGCCGCGGTACGCAGTTCTCGAAGCGTTAATAGGACGGACTGGTTCTCCAGTTGTTGGGGGATCGTCTAGTGGTAGGACTGCGGATTCTGACTCCGCCAACCTAGGTTCGAATCCTAGTCCCCCAGCCAAGTCGCCGTGGCAGTCAGTTAAGCCACGGCAAATAAAACCCCGCCTCGCGGGGTTTTTTTTTGGCGCAGGACTGACTCGGTTCATTTTTTGTTTGCCGATGGTGATGAATCACGATTCCGACTAGGCTAAGGGTGCTGGCGCTGCACACAAGTCTCGAGCAGTTTTGGAAGCGATTCACTGCGCGTGAAGTTAGTGCGGCTGCAGCTTATGAGTTTTTGAGTCTCGCGCCGCTTAAGGCGTATACCGAAAAACAGGTGCTACCCATGATGAAGACTTCGGATATCGCGTGCTTTAGCGGTTCGTTTATCAACGTGCTGGCCGCTACGTTGATGATGGTCTCCAGCGCTGGCGCCGCCGATACGTCCGCGTCCGCCAACTCGCAGATGTACTCCGACATCGACCGCATCTTTGCTGACTACGCCCTAGACTCCCATATTCCCGGGTTGGTCTACGGTATCGTTGCCGATGGGCGCCTTGTTTATGCTCAAGGTATCGGCGTACAGGATCTGCAATCGAATCGCGCCGTTAGCCCAGACACCCTGTTTCGTATTGCCTCAATGACGAAAGCTTTTACGGCTCTGACGGTCTTAAAGTTGCGCGATGACGGCAAGCTTCAACTCGATGCGCTAGCGGAGACTTATGTTCCTGAGTTGCGCGGCTGGCAGTACCCAACAAAGGATTCGCCTCGCATACGGGTTCGCAATCTACTCAATCACACGGCGGGTTTTGTTACCGATGATCCGTGGGGGGATCGACAGACGCCGTTGCCAGAAGCTGACTTCACTCGCATGTTGCGTGACGGTGTTCCCTTGGCACGTGCTCCGGGCATTGCCATGGAATACTCAAACCTAGGCTTCGCTTTGCTCGGACGAATCATCACCAACGTCTCC
>CAIKMS010000010.1 GCA_903828595.1 uncultured Pseudomonadota bacterium
AGGCCGCATAGCGCACTGGGCTATAGGCCACCCGCACCTGAGACGACGGTGGTGCGTTTGACGACAGTGAAGAAAATAAGCGAGACTCAGATCGCTGCGTAACAGACATCAGAGCTGGACCAGTTAAAGCAGGTCGGTCAAGGCTACGGGCGAGCATAAACAACTGGGAGCGTGTTAGCTGGCCAGTTAGGCCATTGCTGTTAGCCACGAGGTAATGCACGGTCGAGTAGGCCACCATATCCATGCGCTCTAAAAAGCTTTCGTCGAAATTCGATATCAATAAATTCTTGACAATGCGGCGACGTAGCCAGGACTGATTATCAAAACGCCTAATGTAGGCGCGCACAATTAATCGAGCACCAGCCTCAACGTCAGCCCATGTCTGGGGATTGTAATTGCGCAAAATCTCCAGCGTTTGGTTGGTGAACCTCTCCAGCTCTCGGTTCGCGAGTCCCTGTATCAACTGGGTCTTGTTCGGGAACAGGCGATACAGAGTAGATAACGAATACCCCGATTTCTCGGCTACCCGGCCCATGGTTAATTGGTCTGAGCCTTGTTGCTGCATCAGGATAATGGCGCTATCCAGCATGTGCCCGACGGGTGTGTTTTTCTGTTCGTCTGTCATAGTAAAAGGGTGATTGGAGCGGCGAAGAAGTGCAAGTCAAAAGGCGCCGTGTATTAAATATTTAACATCTCAGAAGACGTTGATTCGTTTGTCCTTGAAAAGTACCCGGATCAGATTTCATCCAGCTGCGCTGTAGGGACTTCGGGCTTTGGCGATGGCGACTTTGGTTTTGGCACAGTTATACGCGCGGCCGGTGACGAGGGGCGTATTTTGGATTAACGTAAGACTGGATGTGCTTTCGGTGCCCAGCGATCTTACCCTTCAGTTTGGGGAGCTCGCTCGCTGCGCCACTTGGTGTGTTGCGGTTCAAGGAATACAGTATGAGAGTAGTCGGGCTTTTATTTGGCCTTTCGTTTTTGCTGTCTTGGGCGTCGTCAGCAAATTCCTTAGAAGATTGGCCGCTAACGTCAGCGGATTCAGCGGCGCTGGATAGTCAGGCTCTGTATGCGTTGGATGCCGACTTTAAAACCGGCGTAATCCCTCTAGTCGACCGGTTGCTGGTGACGCGTTGCGGCAAAATAGCCTTTGATCGACGCTACGAGCATGACTACGGATCCGTGTTTGGCAAAGAGGCAGCTCAGGTAGGGCCCTTAAACCCGTATATGACAGGGTCCTATAACTATTTTGATCCTAACTGGCATCCTTACTGGCACGGCGGGATGACCCACTCATTGCAGTCGGTCACCAAATCGGTGGCTTCCGCGACGATTGGTGCCGCTATTTTACACGGCGATTTTAAAGCCTCGTTGGATACCCCGGTCCTGCACTGGTTTAAGACTGCGAACGTTAAGAATGTCGATGCCCGAAAGCGTCGGATGACGCTGCGGCATCTTTTGACTATGACCGCGGGCTTTAATTGGAACGAGGATCTGCCCTACGCGGATCCAAACAACGCGGCGGCGGTGATGGAGGGCAGTCGAGACTGGGTGTCTTTTGTGATTAACCGCCCCATGGCCTTTGAGCCTGGCACCCATTACACCTATTCCAGTGGTGTCAGTGAGTTGCTCGCGCACGTCTTTCGCCAGGAAACTGGTCAGGATATGGAAGACTATGCTCGCACTCATCTGTTTGAGCCCCTTGGGATCCACGACTATCACTGGAAGCGTTCACCCTTGGGTGAGGTGGATTCGGAAGGCGGCTTGTTCTTATCGGCTGAGTCACTCGCCAAAATCGGCGAGCTCTATCGCCTGAAAGGGCTCTGGCAGGGCCAGCGCTTACTCAGTGCTGAGTGGGTGATGGATTCGGTGAGTTCGCACAGCAATCCCGGTCACGGTTACCGATACGGTTACCAGTGGTGGCTACTGCCCTACGGGGATAAGCAACAGATGGCTTGGGCAGGTTTAGGCTTTGGCGGGCAGCACGTTTTTGTGCTCCCCGAAGAAGGCGTTGTGGCGGTGACCTTAGGATGGAACTTGCTGGATCCTAAATACTATGAAGACGTCATTCTCAAAAAACTGGTCAGTGCCGTGAAACCCTATCGCTGTCCCTCACCATCCGAATAAGCGCTGCAGTGGCATTGAGCGTGCCGTGTGGGTGAACTCATGCCACTCATCAATACGCCGAGCCGTGCCAAAGGCGGGCTCGGCGTTGGATCTTAACGAGCCACAGCCTGGTGACCTGGGGCCGTCGTTTGCATGGACTGGGCCAGCGCCTGCAGATTGCGCGGGGGTACTTGAATAATCCCGCCACGCGGACTGTCGATATCGGCAATTAAAAATAACGATATCGCCAAAATCAGTGGCAGCAACAGCATGACCAGCGTCTGCTTACGAGAGGAGTGCACGCTATAGCCCACCATGGAGCAGGCCAGTAAACCCACCACACCAATAAAAGACCACGCCCCAGGCGGAATACGGTTACGCCAGGAGGCTTGCGTATAGCCCTGCGAGTTGAGTACATCGTTCATCGCCGCCGTGGCCAGTGCTGTCAGCGGCGTTGGTTGGCCTTGGGCACCGGTGAGCGTGCGCTCCCACAGTTGGTCTTGCAATTGGGCCGTTTGAATCGCCAAGTCTTTGCGCGTCGCGCGATCCTTAGTTAAATAATAGGTACAGCGCAGATCCGTGTACTGACGCAGTAAGGTTTTAATATCTGTGGCATGTGGGCTTCCCAGTAGGTCCACGCGCACGTAAGCCGTACCTATCGCATTGGCTTCGGCCTCTTCAAGGTTGAGCCTGGCGTCATAACGATTGGTGGCCATCGAAAAGCTAAAGCCAATGATCAGACTGAGTAATGTGAGTGTCGCGCCTAAGATCAAATTGAAATCTGCGCGCTGGGCGTCTGACATCGGGCTGCCGCGTTGGGCTAACGCCATGCCCACATGGACGGCGAGCGAGCCTGCGATGAGTGCGACTAAAAACAACAACCACGGGGTATCCAATAAATTGGGCATGAGATGTCCTATTGCGTAACGTAGCCTTCCAACCCTTAAGCCTATGGGTGGCATCGTGGGAAATACTGATCAATTACAAGGGTTCAGTATACGTGGCTTTGAATAGCGGATGTATGGCTTGCGGGATAGGATTCGTCTGACGATACTGGTTTGGGTCGTTCAAAGGCGATTGAGTGGTTTCATGTTGAAAGGGGCTAGGCGCAATGACACTATTTTTACTGGCGCTAGGTTTGGCCGTCATCATGGGTTTTACCACCCAGCGTGGCAGTACCTGTGCGTACTTGGCCGTGCGCGAATGGGTGGCTGATCATGCCCCGGATCGCTTGTTAAGTCTCTTTGAAACGGCCTGTTGGATATTGGCGGTCACGACAGTCTTGTCTTGGTGGGACTGGCAGGTGCACTGGCCGGCTGATCATCCATTAGCTCTGGGCACGGTGATGGGTGGTATTGTCATAGGCGTAGGCGCGTACGTTAATCGGGCCTGCGTTATTGGAACGCTGGCGCAGATTGGTAACGGTCACTGGCATTTTTGTTGGACGGTGGTGGGTTATTTTGTAGCCAGCTGGTTGTGGGTGATGGTGAATCCTTACCCGCTGACGTCGGGCAGTCCTGCCATCGTGGCAAGCCATTCGCCTTCGCCGGGCTTTCTGTGGGCCTATGCTCCCCTATCACCGTTGGCCATGATCTATCTGTTGAGATGGACGTGGCGGCACCGATTAACCAGGATCGTTAAACCAGGCTCGTGGCCCATTCACCGGGCAACGGTGATTGTCGGGTTGACGTTTTCGGTAGTGGTGGTGACCTATGGGCCTTGGTCTTACACCGATTGGTTATCCGATCTGGCCCGCGGTGCCAGTGGCTTACGTGATCCACGCCTGCTGCTTACCCTGGCTCTGGGGTTGGGGCTGTTGATCGGTGGAGCGACGGCGAAGCGACTGCAATGGCCTTATTTTAATGGCCGATTGAGCGTGCGTTGTGCCATGGGTGGAGCCCTGATGGGGCTAGGTGGCGCGTGGGTGCCGGGCGGCAATGACAGTTTGCTATTGGTCGGGTTACCGTGCATTCGTCCATCAGCGCTGATCGCCATTTTATTGATGCTGATGACGCTTTATATCTGCACTCGCTGGGAGGCCCCATCTTCGCGCACCGCTTAGGTACCTGCCGGCTTAGTTTGCTGCATCCCGGTAAAACCATCGGCCGTCGATCTTTTCAAAGCGACTGATTTCGTGATGACGCGTTGCCTTTCCGCCGAGTTTGCTGCGGGCAACGAACTCCACGCAGGCGTGCTGGTCATCCATAGTTTCGACCGCCTTGACGTCAAGCCCCAACCAGCGCACGCCGTCGGGTAGGGGTGTTAGTGACGCCGGGCGAGTCGCCGGATGCCAGGTGGCTAACAGGTACTCGGTGAGATTCAACACATAGGCACTGTAGCGCGAGCGCATCAGTAACTCAGCGTTAGGCGCTAAGCCATACTGCGCTGCGCTGTGCCAGCGCCCGCAGCAGGCGGTGTAGGCCTTAGTGGCACCGCAGGGACAAGCCTCGGATGGGGCGGTAGTTTTAGGTTTCATGCGTTAGATCCTAAAGACAACTTCACACCGAGGATACCCGACTCAAACCGGCTTAAGATCGCAGTTCATCGCGCTAGACTAAGGTAAGCCCAGCGGCCAAGGGGGAGTGGTCACCGGGTTATGCTTACCGTGGCTCTGGCAAAGAGCGCTCGCCGGTCGCTACCATGCGGTCTGGCCGCTGACTCTTAGAGGGTGATCCTTACAGTGGTATTTGAGGTGTTGGGTGAGTAACGAATTTCTATCCTGGCAACGTAGCGTAGCCTCACCGGGTTTTAATCGGTGGCTGGTGCCGCCGGCAGCGCTGGCTATACATCTGTGCATAGGCATGGCCTACGGGTTTTCCGTGTTCTGGTTGCCGTTATCCCATGCAATCGGCATCAGTGCACCGAAAGTCTGCGCGCCTACTGCAGGCTTTGTGCACGAGCTGTGGCAAGCCCTAATCACCACGGACTGTGATTGGAAGGTGTCCACCTTAGGCTGGATGTACACGCTGTTTTTCGTGCTGCTGGGCAGTGCCGCGGCCTTGTGGGGCGGCTGGCTGGAGCGGGTTGGTCCGCGTAAGGCTGGCGTAGTCAGCGCTTTGTGCTGGTGTGGTGGCATGCTGCTGTCCGCCTATGGCGTGTACGTGCATCAATTTTGGATCATGTTGCTCGGATCGGGTGTCATTGGCGGTATAGGCTTAGGGTTAGGCTACATCTCCCCGGTCAGCACCCTCATCAAATGGTTTCCGGATCGGCGCGGTATGGCAACCGGTATGGCCATCATGGGCTTTGGGGGTGGGGCCATGATCGGTTCGCCGCTGGCGACCGAACTGATGAAGCACTTTGCCAGCCCCACTGATGTGGGTGTGGCGCCCACCTTTGTGGTGTTAGCGCTGGTTTATTTCGTTTTCATGATCAGTGGGGCGCTAGCCTATCGGATACCACCTTCCGGTTGGGCACCCCGTGGCTGGAAGCCGTCTGGGAGGATGGCCACCGATCCCATGATTACCCGCGGACACGTCCATGCGAGCACGGTATGGCGGGTTCCGCAGTTTTGGTGGGTGTGGCTGGCGCTATGCATGAACGTGTCAGCCGGAATCGGCGTGATCGGTATGGCCAGCCCTATGCTTCAAGAGGTGTTCGCGGGCCGATTGATCGGGGTGGACACCGCGATGGCGGATCTTGATAAATCCCAATTAGCGGCGATGGCCTCGGTTGCCGCAGGGCTCACCGCGCTTTTAAGCCTGTTCAACATTGCCGGCCGTTTGTTCTGGCCGAGCTTATCGGACCGGTTGGGCCGTCAACTGACCTACAGCGTATTTTTTATTTTAGGCGCCGCGCTGTACGCCAGCGTGCCGGGCTCTGCCATGGCGGGATCCAAACTGGGCTTTGTCGCTGCTTTGTGCGTGATCGTGAGTATGTACGGCGGGGGCTTTGGCACGGTACCGGCTTATCTGGCCGACCTGTTTGGCACGCAAATGGTAGGCGCTATTCACGGACGGCTACTGACCGCCTGGTCTACCGCCGGCATCCTAGGGCCTGTGGTGGTTAACTACATGCGCGATTACGAATTGAGCCTGGGGATCAGCCATGCTCAGTCCTACAACACGACGATGTTTATCCTGGTCGGGTTTTTGCTGGTCGGGCTGCTGGCCAACCTTGCGATCCGTCCGGTGGACCCGAAGTACTTTATGACTGACGAACAGTTAACGGCTGAACGTGCCCGTCGGGCCTTGCCGACGGCCGCTACCGCACTCAATGAGGGTGCGGTCTCCTCCACGCCGTGGCTTTGGGTGGTGGCTGCGTGGCTGTTCGTGGGAGTGCCGGTGTTGTGGGGCGTGTGGCGTACGCTGACTTCGGTTGCTAAGTTTTTTGCATAACGTGGGTAACCTCAAGATACCCGGTGCTAAGCCGTTAGAGTAGAGATAACCGGCGGTTTGGGTGGCTCTAACACGACCCAGACCCGCGTTGGGCTCACCCAATGCGGTAGGATAGGTAACACGAAGGAGGGGACGATGGCGGTCATGATTCTCGATTCGCGACCGGTCCAGCCTGCGTCGTTAACGGCTACGGTCTTGTTTGTGGACTTGCGCGGCTATACCGGCCTTGCCGAACAACTGCCCGCTCAACAGTTGGTCCCGTTACTCAGTGAACTTTTCGCCATGCTCACCGAGTCGGTTGAAACAGCCGGCGGTCAGGTTTTTTATCTGATGGGTGATGGAATGATGGCCGGCTTTGGGACGCGCTCACCGGCCGATCCCTGCGCGGCCGCGGCTCTAGCCGCAGCTCGCTCCATGTTAGATCACTTCGAGCCCATGGCAGCCCGTTGGCGTGCCGCCTTAAGTATTGAGACCGGCATTGGTATTGGTCTGCATGTGGGAGAAGTGGCGCTGGCGAACCTCGGACCTCGCGGACGAGAAACGCCCACTTTGCTTGGTGATACCGTGAACGTGTCGGCGCGCTTATGCAGTCGTGCTCGAGCCGGCGAGATCTTGTTCTCACAGGCCGTGGCGATGGCCATTCAGGAGGGTTCGCCCCAGGCGCTGCCCATGGACGGGCTGCAAAGCTGCTTGCGCCTGCCGCGCTTTGAGGTTCGAGGACGAGCCGCTCCCTTGGATATCTGGTGCTTGCCCTCGACCGAGCGATTGACGCTAGAACAAAACTTTAGCGAGCGAACAGATCTAGAAGCGCCGCTGTCTCTGCCGTGATGCCGGTGCGTAGCGCGTTTGGATAGTCTGGCGCCCAGAGCGCGGAATGCAGTTCAGGCGCTGACTCGTGACGTGACTGCAGATCTTTAAACTTTTGCGGTTCCACAGCGCCCAGCCACAAGATCGCTGATGGAATTCCTGCCGCGTGAAACTCCGCAAAATCCTCCGACACCGTATTAGGCGGTACTTCGACAACCTGATCCTTACCCAGCACATTTTGTAAGTTCGCAGCCAGCCGTTGGGTGAGGGCTGGATCGTTGTAGGTCGCTTGCGCCACCGGCATCAGGGTAATGACCGGCTCTTTAGGCGCACCCGCAGCTTGTGCCTCGGCTTTAGTCATGCGCTCAATGGCCGCAAGTACTTGGCTGCGGACCTCGGTCTTGTAGGTGCGCACGGTCAGTTGTAGATGGACTTCATCGGGGACGATGTTGTGTTTACTGCCACCGTGTATAGAGCCAACGGTGATGACCACAGGATCAATGGGATTGGTTTCGCGCGAAACAATGGTTTGTAAGGCCAGCACGGTGCGTGCTGCCATCACAATGGGATCAACCGTCTGCTGCGGACGGCCACCATGCCCACCGCGACCGTAGAGGGTGATGTCTAGCGAATCAGACGCGGCCAGCGCATAGCCTGCGGTATAGCCCAAACTACCCGAAGGCAGCATATTGGTGTCGTGCAGGGCGATCGCGTAATCCGGGCGGCCAAAACGGGTGAGTAGACCGTCGCTGATCATCGCTTTGGCGCCTTCCCCCAATTCTTCGGCGGGTTGGGCGACTAAGATCAGCGTACCGTGCCAGCGATTTTTGTGGGTGCTCATCCACTGCGCCGTGCCAAACCAGGCGGACATGTGCAGATCGTGACCACAGGCCTGCATCACCGGTAAGGTGACGCCACTGGCGTTGGTGACGGTCACTTTACTCGCGTAGGGCAGGCCCGTGTTTTCCAGCACCGGTAACGCATCCATTTCCGTGCGCAACAAAACGGTGCGTCCCGCGCCGTTCTTTAAGACACCGACTACACCCGTACCGCCCAGGCCGGTGGTTACCTCAAATTTCAGCTGGCGCAGGTTCTCGGCGAGTTTGGCGGCGGTTTGCACCTCGTGGCCGGACAACTCCGGGTGCTGATGTAAATCCAGATACAAAGCTTCGGAAGCCGGATATACCGCTGAAACATCGGCGCTTGATGGCGCATTGGGTGTCGCGCTGAAGGCCATTGGGCCGCCCAACAGCCCTGCGCTTAAAACCAGACAGAAAGGTAAGGCTTTGGTGTTCATCAGCTTTCCTTAAGGCGTAACAACGCGTGGACGAACGATATCCGCTAACAGGTCAGCGCGCGACGCTAGCCGTTGCAGATGCGGGTAGCGCTCACCACTGGCGTAGTGCACGTCCACTGTTTTAAAAAAATCATCTTTTTCAACTAAGAAACGGATCGCGGCCCGAGTCGCTGGATCGGCCTTGGCATTATCACGCAGGGCATCGCGTCCACCCTCACGCGACCACTTGCGACCGTTCACGGCAATCACGCGATCGCCCGGTGTCAGCCCCGCCGCATCAGCCGGCGAGCCGGGCACCACGTCAGCGATAACGGCTCCTTCATCACCGATATACATTCCCAGCGAAAAGCGCCAATCCAAGTCACGATCATCGGTCTCATGAGCACGGTGCATGGTCGATGGCGTGTCATTGAGGACAAATTGCCAGCCCGCAGCGGTAAAGCCCTCGGTGGGTGCACTGTCGCGATGACGCTGCAGGCGCTCGGTCCAAAAACCCCGCCAATCGTATGGCTGCACCTGATTCAGGGCGTTGACCACATCATCAAAGGTATACGGCACCACGGACGGATCAGAGCTCACACCGCCATGAAACAACTGACAAAAGGTATCGAGGCTGCGTTTTCCTGCGGACAGTTTGCGGATCAGCACGTCGGCCTCTAGCCAGAGTAAAGCCGACTCTTGGTAAAAATCCTCCTGCCGGCGCAGACGCGACGCCCAGTCCCGCGGTTGCACGTAAATCAGTTGCGCAGCGGTCGTGGTGTCGGCCAGGTTACGCCAGGTTCTGGCGTGATGAGACTCCTGATTGGCGGCGTTACGCGCCATCTCTTCATTAAACTGCTCCGGCGTCCAAATACCGCTACGGGTCGCCAGCACATCGCCCAGATACTCTGTCAGCCCCTCATAGACCCATAACAGCTCGCCCTGCATGGGATCTTGATAGTTGCGGGTCGCTAAGCCCTGCGGGCGCCGGTATTTACCGTTCCACGAGTGACTGTACTCGTGGGCCAACAGATTGCCTTCCGCCAGACGCACGTCCTCGTCTAGAAAGGTGCGATACGGCGAGCGGTTGTCACTGGATTGGTGGTGCTCCAGACCATCGGGCATGATCTGGTCGGTTAACGTGTAGAGAAAATCGTAGTGCTGATAGTGAGTCGCACCAAATAGTGCACTTGCCTCGCGCACCAAGCGTCGGTAATGGTCAACGTCTTGGGGGGAAAGCTGCAAGGCGGTGGGAGAATCCGCGACCACGTGTAACTTGACCGGTGGATTGGCGGCTAAGTCCCAGTCCGCCATGTAACGACCGGCAATCAGCGTAGAGTCCACTAACGTGGTGAGTGAGGTGGGCATAAAGCGCGCACCGTCAGTGAGTGTTGCGTCCGTGCGCAGGGCGCTCGCGTAATGCCAGCCCGTCGGCAGGTGGACGCTCGCCTGAAAATTGAGTTGATCGGTGTTGCTGTTTTCAGGATACAGCACGAACTGATGCCACTCGAGGATGGCCAACGCTTCAGTGGCGGTTCGAGGTGCCTCCAGACCGTTCACGGCGCCATCGGGACGCAAGGCCGTGATGACTTCAAATTCACAATCCAGCACGTCTTCATTCGGCGGTACCGTCAGATGAAACGCATACATATCCAGTGGATCACGCTGCCAGTTCACTGTGGTTGAGCGCACATGAAAGACCGGACCGGCAAGATTAGTGATCGGGCCGGCGGGGCCGTGACGACCCGGTAGCCATTTGGGATAGACCAAAGTCAGCGGTCCGCTGGAGACGGGTAATCGCAAATGCACTTTTAAGATGCCGCGGGGGGCCTCACGAGCATCCACCTCCACCGTGCTTAGCGCACGAGGGGACGGAAGGGCTGCCTGTGCCTTCGCGCTGACCGAAAAACCAACGTTAATGCCTAGCACCGCGCACAGTGCCAGCAAACCGAAGCGCCTAAAGTATGTCATTGCAAACCTCAAAAAAAGATCCGTGCACGGCGCGCCGTGCACGGAGTCGTGGCTTCTTAGTACTTGTAACGCAGGCCCAGTTCATAGAACCGACCCACGGCACCGGCCTGGTCTAAGGACGGGTTGTAGTTGGTGCCACCGTAGGTCGCGGTATCCAAAGGCGGCAAGCGATTGGTCACGTTGCTCACGGTTAAGTTGTACTGCAGGTGATCGTTCTGGAACCACTGCGCGTACATATCCATGTAGGTGAACGAGGCCACGTAGCAGTGCGGATTCGTCGCCGACAGCTGTATACAGCCTGGACCGTTCGACTCATCCACGCCGCGCATCTGGCTGCGGTAGTTCACCGTGGTGCCTACGGATACCGGTCCGCGCGTCCAGTCGATGGTGAACGTGCCTCGACTACGCGGTGTGCCCACCGCGCCGCCCACCACGGTGGGACCGACGGTGCCCGCGTAGGAGTAGGTGGCGTTGCCGGCTAGCGGATCGATAAACGTTTGCTCTGACTGCAGCAGGTAGGTTCCTGACAGCGCGGTGCTCAGTTTGCCCAGATCACCTAAGCTAAATTCCGTGTGTAGTGCAGCATCCAGACCGGAGGTCGTGGAGTAAGCCGCGTTCACATAGGGCGTAGGATAATAAAGAATGGGCCCTGGATAGCTGGTGCCGGGCTGTTGCACCCCACGCACCGGAACGGACTGGTCCAGCGGCAGCGAAACAATTTCGTTGTCGCGTCGAATGTTGAAGTAGTCGAAAGTCAGGCTCACTCGCTTGATCGGTTCAGCCACCAGTCCCAGCGTGTAGCTCTTCGACTTTTCAGATTTTAGGTTGGGATTGCCCGAGCTTTGCACGGCCGCAAAGCCTTGCCCGCAGTCCGACGGCTTATTAGTGTGAGAGCAGCGTGCAGCGTCGAGTGGGGCGAGGGTGGCGGTACCCGTTCCGCTGTTACCACCCTCAGCGATGCTAGGCGCACGGAAACCACGCGCAAAGGTTCCGCGCAGCGCCAGCTGCGGCAGGATTGTCCACTTGGCGCCGAACTTCGGCGTGAACGAAGACCCAAACTGATTGTAGCGGTCGACACGCCCGGCGGCGGACAACTCAAAGTTCTTCAAGACAGGGGCGCTCAACTCCACAAAGGCCGCTTGAACGGTTTGCGAGCCAAAGGCAAAGGCACTGCCATCACCGATGATATCGCCCTGTGGCCCGTAGGGCTGACCAGGATTGGCCATCTTTAGATAGCGCACGTCAGCACCCATGGCCACGCCCAGTGAGCCACCCGGCAGCGGCATCAGTTCACGTGTGCCGTTGATAGAGGCGTAGCTGAGTTCTGACGTAGCCGTTGTGTTGGTCTGTGGCGCCAGTTGGGCATACAGAGCCGGCGAGTTCAGGTAAGCATTGGCGCCGACTCGATACGTGCCATTGGCTAAAGCTGCCGCTAATGCGCTGTTGCGAATGAAGCCATTGAAATTTTCATGTGTCGCATCACGGATGTAACCGAGGCTCCCGTTGACCGACCATGCCCCGATCGTGCCGTTAACGTCATCAACCACGCGAATGACTTGCGTGTCGAATTTGGTCACCTGAGCCGGAAAGTCCGTCAGTGCTGCGGCATACAGCGCGGGTTGACCAATATAGTTATTGAAACTCGCCCCGTAGTAGGAGCGGGCGGCCGCAAAGTACGGACTCTGAGGATTAAAGGGATTATCGAGGCTGGTGCTCGGCAACAGGATGCCGGTCGTGGACGGGTCTGTCTGGTCAACTACCGTTCCTTTAGATCCAGCCCACGTGTAGGGCACGGTCGTCGGACCTGTGCTGTAGGCATCAGACTGTTTGTACTGCTCCGATTGCGAATCAAAGAACGACACCATCAGGGTGTTCGTCCAGCCGTCACTGAGTTTTTGCGTGTAGCGGCCGCTTAGAGCGAAACCTGCGGTGCGTGGTTGAATCTTGTTGTAGCCGTTAGGGTTCCAGGCGCAGCCGCCGTAGATACCGTTGTTGGGGTCAGCGGCTACTACATTCCCAGGCTTGCAACCCGGCAACGTAAACCAGCCGGCTGCCGGCGGGGTGGCGCCTGGCAGGTAGCCATTAAGCGGCGCTACCTGGCCTACTTCGGTGAAGGTGTTATTGGCTGGTGCATCTTGCAAGATCACACCACCACGCTTGTCCGGACCACCGTACTGGGTCAGGTTGGAATTGCTTAAGTACGATGGTCGATTAAGCTGATTGATGGACGCAGAGTGTCGGTATTCCATATTGAAATACACGTTGTGGCCATCGTTTTGCAGATCGCCCGTACCGTAGAGCAGGGACAGTCGCTGGCTTAAGCCATCGGCACGGTAGGAGCCACCGAGATTGGTGTTGACCTCAAAGCCTTGGTAGTCCTTTTTAAGAATAACGTTAACGACGCCGGCGATCGCATCGGAGCCGTAGATCGAGGACGCACCGTCTTTGAGTACCTCTACGTGATCGACGATGGCCAGTGGCAGTGAGGATAAATCCACAAACGGTCGTTGGCCGTCATCAAACAAGGGATAGGGCGCCATGCGGTGCCCATCGACGAGCACCAAGGTGGCATCCACGGTCAGGCCGCGCAGACTCACGCCGCTGGCACCACCGGCTAGGGCACCACTGAAGTTTTGCGTCAAAGAACCGCTGTTATCCGCTGAGATGCCGCGAATAACATCAGACACCGTCTGCTTACCGCTTTTTAAAATTTCTTCCGACGAGATGAACTGAACAGGCGAAGGTGTCTCGGCATCAGTGCGCTTAATATAAGAGCCGGTCACGACAATGGTGTCGAGTTCCACGGGCGCTTTGGCTTTGGATTCTGGTGCCTGCGGTACGTCTAACGACGCCAACAAAATAGGCGCACCCAGAGTCGTACGCGCCGTGGCGCTGGTGTCCGCGCGTAGGCTGGTATTGCCTTGCGCATCGTGTTCAATCAGTAAACCGGCATCGGCAGCCAGTCGCGCTAGCGCATCCTCGGCAGAGTAATCACCCACTAATGCTTTGACGCGGCGGCCGGCTAAAAGACCTGGGCTTTGCAGCAGGCGAATACCGGTCTGTGCCTCAAATCCTGCGATGGCCTGTGCGGCATCGCCGGCGTCCAGATTAAAGCGGGTAGGTTGCGCGCTGGCTGCTGCAATGCCGTATACGCTGGCTGACAAAGCCAGCACAATGGCCAGGTGCAGCGGAGTTTTAGTATTGCTGGTGTGTAGACCTGTCATAAATATTCCCCTTCAATATGGACTTTGGGCTGCGTACCAGCCTGTTTGATGAATGCTTAATCAAACCGATCATGAAATAGAAGCCTATCGTAGCGACTGGCGAAAGTCATACAATGGGCGCACCGAAATTTCGGACTTGGCTTTGCCAGTCTCACGCTGTCTTAACCGTACCGGCCGCCCGCTATGAGATCCCTGTACGAACAAACCATTGCCTTTATCTTGCAGCACATCGACGAGCAGCAGCTGTCTCAGGGCAGTCAGTTGCCCACCGAACCGCAGCTGGCTAAGGCCGCGGGCGTCAGTTTGGTCACGGTACGTCGTGCGCTGGCAGAGTTGGCTATACAGGGCGTTATTCGCCGTGAACAAGGCCGCGGAACGTTTGTGGCACGCTCGCGCCTGCGGGCTGACACCGCCACCATCGGTAGCCTGCGTAACGCGCTGCATTTGGAGGCCCATTCCAGTATGCAGACTCAGGTCTTGTCGACCACCGCGCGCACGGCCAATGAAGCGGAGCGACACGCGTTGTCCCTGGCGGCAGGCGCTGTGGTGTGGGAGGTATCCCGCCTGCGTTTGTTTAACGGCCGGCCCTTGATATGGGAACTCTCCGCTATTCCAAAATTGCTGGCGCCGGATTTGGGTCTTCATTTTAATGACCTGCAATCCGGGTCGCTCTACGACCTACTGGACAGTCGCTACGGATTGAAGGAGATGCGCGAAGAGCAGACGCTCGTTCCGCGCGTACCTCTAGCCCAAGAACAAGTGCATCTGGCGCTAGGCCATTTTGACTGGGTGGTGGAAGTCTCGGGGGTGAGTTACTCCACACGGCAAGCACCGATCGATTGCTTTCGCATGGTGTTTGTCGCCAAAGCTTTTGCTTTTCGATTTTCTAGCCACCCTAGCCATGCTTTTGAGGCCGTTGAACTCACGTCGTTGCCCTAGCATCGAGGCTGGCGATGACGGTGAGGTGAGGGTGATCGTGCAGCAGGCTGACCGGCCAGGCGGTGTCAGCGATACCGCGACATAAGGCGCTCAAAGCAGCCGCTTTGCTCTGGCCGCTCACCAGTAGCAGCACGCGTTGCGACTCGAGCAGTACTTTTAAGCCCAGCGTTAAGGCCGTGTGCGGTGCGGGACCCGCCGGGGTTTGGTGAGACTGATGGTCATTGATCGTTTGGGCCGTTAACGAGACGACACGACTGCCGGCATCGGCCGCTGTGCCGGGTTCGTTGAAAGCCAAATGACCGTTAGCCCCTAAACCTAAGATCGCTAAATCCAAGCCGCCTAACGCACGAATGGCCATTTCATGGGCCTGACACTCGGCAGTCGGGTCTGGGTGCAGACCGTTAAGCAGGCGAGACTGCGCTATGCCTAAAGGACGCAACACCTCGGTCTGGATATAGGCTGCGTAGCTGCGCGGATCGTCAGTGCCTAAACCCACGAACTCATCGAGATTAAAAGGCCGCAAGTGGCTGGCGTCCCAGCCATCGTGTTGGGCGTGGTGACGTAAGCGCGCGTACATCCCTAACGGTGTGCGCCCGGTGGGAAGCGCGATTACAGCGTCGGGTTTTTGTCGGCTAAGACTTACGACTTGATCGGCGGCACACTCCGCCAGTTCGTCTCGATCTTCAACCCAGATGAGATTCATCGCGCCACCTGTTCCAGATGCGTTGAGTAATGATGGTTATAGAAATTAGCTTGTGCAGACGGTTGGATGATGCCACCTCGCAAGTTAACCCGACTGGCCTGATGAGGTGCAGAGTCGCTTTGTGCCAATAAAGCCGCGCCAAAGGCAGCGGGTGAAGCGATATGCACTGCTTGTACCGAGCGATTCAAAACGTCTGAAAGTAGCTGCAGGCTCTCGGGTTGTTCCACAAAGTGACCCGATACCAGCACATGCTCAGTGGGTGCCGTCTCGCTTAAGACTTCCACGCAGCGTCGCATCTCAAAGTAAATACCTTCTAAAAAAGCGCGAGCAATATCACGTCGATCATGACGCAGGTTTAAACCCAGTAAAGAACCGCTCAGGCCAGGGTTCCACAAGGCACCTTGTTCACCGCCCGCCAGATACGGGGCAAAGCGCACCCCATTCGCGCCGGGTACAGACTGTGCCGCAGCCATATCCAGTTCCAGGCCGCGAAAACCCAGCAGACCCGAAACCCACGCATGTCCGGTTCCAGTGGCCAACAGATCCATCTCACGGCCATACCAACCGTGACTGACGTGGGGTGTCAAAAGATATCGCACGGCAGGATCACGGCGTGCTTGGCAAATAGCATCCAGTATCACCGTGGAAGAACCCATCGTGATACAGACTTCACCTTGTTTAAGTCCGCTCATGGCATAGGCACTACACACCGAATCAGCGGCACCTAAGAACACGGGGATGCCCGCCGGCAATCCACATAGGCGCGCCCCCGCCGCCGATAGGGGTCCTAAGACGCTTTGCGCACTGATCACCGCAGGCAGTGCTTCGGCCGGTAACTGCCATTGGGCTATAAGGTCAGTCGCAAAGGCGTTACTGTCCAGATCGTAGGCGCCGTATCCGGCTGCCGTTGATGGATCAGTGGCTATCTGATCGGTCAGTGCCAGACCCAAATAATCTTTGGCCGATAAAATACAGCGCACCGATGGGGATCGTAACGACCGGTGATGGCGCCACATCGGCCCTAGGTAACGTCCATCCAGCGGCATCCCGGTGCGTTGATAAAACTCCACCCGACGCTCGGGCGACAAAATAGACTCGGTCGTTGCATCAGCGCGACCGTCTTTCCAGGTAATCGCCGGATGCGTGGGGCCTTGGGGCCCCACGCAAACTAAGGTAGGCAACTGCCCGGTTAAGCTCATGCCGGTCACTTGGTCTGTCCACGATGTTCCCCGAATGCTTAACAAACGCGCGTTCAGCGCCGTGAAAGCCTGCGAGGTTGCTGCTAACCAGTCGGCACAGTTCTGTTCGGCTTTGAGCGCCGTATCAGACTGGGTGGAAAAGCTCGCACTGGCATGCGCTACCACGCCTGCCAGTGCATCGATGGCCATGATCTTGACCGACGAAGTGCCTAGATCTAATCCCAGCGTCAAAGCAGACATCGCGTCAGCCTTCATACTACTTCAGCAACTTCATAACTTCGGCAGCGGCGCTCAGGGTTGCATCGATATCGTCATCGCTGTGAGCAAAGGAGACAAACAAGTTCTCAAAGGCGCCCGGATGAAACAAGAATCCGCGCTCCAGCATGCCTTCCCACCAAACGCGGAACTTATCGTGGTCGGCATAACGGGCCGCATCACGGTAATTGCGAATCGGCGCTTTAGCGAACCAGACCTGCAGCACCGGACCCACGCCGACCACGTAACCATCCACACCGGCGTCGTGAATGATCTTCTGCAGGCCGTCATAGAATCGGTTGCAGCGTACGTGCAGTGCCTCGTATAGGCCGGGTACGCGCAACTCATCCATGGCTGCGTTGGCAGCAGCCACCGCAATCACATTAGCGCTGTAGGTACCTGCCATAGACACCGTACCATCAGAAACCAAAGCCATGATGTCAGCACGACCACCTAAGGCGGCGACGGGGAATCCACCGCCTAAGCCTTTTGCGAAAATCGTCAGATCCGGTTTGATGCCGTAGTGGCCTTGGGCGCCGGCGACGTTTAAGCGAAAGCCGGTGATCACTTCATCAAACACTAAAACAATACCGGCTTTTTCGGTGAGCTCACGCATGGCCTCTAGATAGCCAGGCTCCGGCAAAATACAACCGGTGTTGCACATCACGGCTTCCGTTAGAACCGCGGCGATGTTATGGCCTTCACGCGCAATGGCATCGCGCAGAGCATCCACGTCGTTCCAGGGCAGAATGATTAAGTTCTCGGAAATACCGGTCGGCATACCCGGGCCCTGCGCGACAGCGACCGGTTGATGATCGGGCCCGGCTTCTTCGATTTTAGGATGCTTGCTCCAGTACACGCCATCGGAGAAGCCGTGATACATGCCCTCAAAACGAATCGCCTTCTGACGACCGGTGAAGGTGCGGGCCAGACGCAATGCGTAGATCACCGCTTCGGTGCCGGTGTTGCACAAACGCACGCGCTCAATCGATGGAACGATGTCGACAATTTTTTGCGCCAGCACGGCTTCATCGGCCGTGGGTAGGGCAAACACCGTACCGCGCTCTTGTATGGCTTTAACCACAGCCGCGGTAATTTTGGGTGGACGGTGGCCTAAAATCATGGGCCCTAAACCTAAAAGATAGTCGGTGTAGCGATTGCCATCGACGTCAAACAAGTAGGCTCCTTCGCCGCGATCCACAAACAGCGGGTAGGGGTCCCACCCAGACCAGGTCGCACGCGCGGTGCTATTCACACCGCCCGGGATCAGCTCGCAGGCCGTTTTGAACAGGGCAGCGCTTTTGGCTGAACGCTCAGGTTTTTGGTAGGTCATGCTCATGGGGTTTGCTCCAAGTTAGAAACAGGTTGCGACTTAAAGTCGTTAAATCAAACAGGTTCAAAAAAATCAGACAAAGTCAAAAAATCAGATAAGTTCAGGTCAATCGTGATGAGTGTCGGTACCGGTGGTGTCGTGGTGGGCAGGCCCGTCATTGGCTGGGCGAAAAAAGGCGATTTGATAGATCCGGTCCAGCACCAGGGCGACTAACAGCCCTACGCCCACCGAACCGGCGCCATACGCAAGAATGATGGGTGTGGTCGCGCCGCTACGCGCCGATTCAATCACTACCCAGAACATAAACACCACGCCCAGCCCGGGCAGTACACCACCCAGCCAAAAGTGCTGCGCACTGTGCCTGAAGGTCGCGCGGTGCTGCCAAACAGCCGCCGCCCCCGTCAGTCCATAAAAAAGACACGCTATGAGGCCCAGGCTCGCTGCAACGTTACCTAAGGCTTCGCCGATGCTGCCGGTCATCAGTGTCAAAACCAGCAGACACAGGTTTAGCCCGCTCATGCATACGGTTGCGGCCCACGGCGTGCCTTGAGCGTTACGCTGTTGAAAAACACCGGGCATCACCCCGTCGCGTGACATGGCCAGACTCATCCGGGCCGCAGCAATCACTGCGGCCTGCAGGGTAGCCAGCGTGCCGGTGAGTACCGCGAGGCTTACCACCGAGCGATACGGACCGGGCAGTAAACGCTCGCTGATGACTGCCAGGGCGTTGCCGGCGTGGGCGGCAAGTTCGGCAGGGTTGAGCACGGCCTGCAGCCCAAAGATGCTCAGCGCGTAAATGATCACCAAAATCACCACGCTGGCGATGGCAGCCCGTCCGGCGTTGTGGGCACCGTCGCGCGTTTCCTCATTGACGTAGATCGCGGCATCCCAGCCCGAGTACATGAAGCAGGCCACCAACAAGCCGTTCATCAGGCCGCGCATACCGCCCATAGCCTCAAAACTAAACCAGTGCCAGCTAAATGCCGTGGCGCTGGTGCCGTTAGCCAGTGCCCTGATGCCTAAGAAGGCCAAGGTCAATAAGACCACGTACTGAAAAACAACGATCAGACCTTCAAAGCGTGAAGCCACTTTAAGCCCCATCAGCGCCAGAGCCGTCACCGCGACATTCCAAAGACCTCCGCAAAGCGCCACGGCCCAGGGTCGGTCCACCCACTGGGGTGCCAACAAATCCAGCGTGTAGCTTCCTGCCGGAATCGTCAGGCTGCTGGTGCCTAGGGTGTAGTAGAGAAGGATCATCCAGCCGCACAAAAATCCTAAGTACGGATGAAAGACTCGCGCCACCCAGCTGTAGGTCGCGCCGGCTCGAGGATCCCAGACATTTAAGCGCTGGTAAGCCAGCGCAATCCCTAACATGGGTAAAAAACACACCACGATGGGCAGGGGGCCGCCCAGACCGCAGGCCGCTACTAGCGTGGCCAAAGACACCGCCAGTGTTTGGGCAGGTCCGGAACTGGACAAACCCAGCACAATCGCATCCCCCAGTCCAAACGACTTAGCCGCCGAGGGCTTAAGAGGAGGGTGATCGCGGTCCGAATTCGGCATAACGGTTCCGTCTAATGATTGGGTCATTGTAATGAATTGTCTGGCGCTAGGCTAGGCAGCTTAAAGCCGTCGGTTTACGGCGCGGCTATTCTCGGGTACAACCGCTGCCAGTTATCTTACCAACCGGTTATTACATAAGACTTTTTGGGGGTTTTACCGTGAGTCATTTGGCAGCAAAGCCAGCCCAGGGCCTGCAGATAGAGTCGCCGGGGCTTGAACGCCCGGTGATCGAGCGCTGGGCCTACTGGGCGGGCGTCGCCGGTGAATTGGTACTGATTCCCACGTTTTTTATGAACATGGACTGGTGGAAACAGCTGGGACTGGTGCTGCCTTTTGGTGCCGTCTGGTTAATTGGCTGGTGGCGTCTGCAGGGGCGGCTGGATATTTACGAAGTGGCTGAGCTTAAGCGACGGCTCGCGCAGGCGACCTCGCAGATGGAGCAGGCCCGCGCGCAGTTACTGCAGGGCCAGTCGGCGGATGACAGTCAAACACCGGAAGACTGGCGTTTTGAGTGGCGCTATCAGGAGCGGCGCGCGCTGGAGCGCTTCGAACAGGCCGCGCAATCCCTAGCGGAATTGCAAAAGCCGCAGACTCAAGGCTGGTGGCGTCGACGCAGCGGTTCTGTGCAGGACGCGCCGTAGACGAGTTAAAAGTGCCTAAGCCCTGTCTGTAGCGCGTCAGATCAGCGACAATGACGCATGGACACTACGTTAAGCGCACCCCCCAAAGATCTTTTTTCTTATCGCAAGTACTGGGCGAGTCGCTTCGGCGTGGCGCCGTTTCTGCCCACGACCCGGGCCGAAATGCAGGCCCTGGGCTGGGATTCGTGCGACATCATCGTAGTCACCGGCGATGCCTATGTGGACCACCCCAGTTTTGGTATGGCGATCGTAGGGCGATTGCTGGAGGCCCAAGGTTTTAGGGTAGGCATCATCGCTCAGCCCGACTGGCACAGTGCCGATGCCTTTAAAGCACTGGGTAAGCCCAACCTGTTTTTCGGCATCACGGCCGGCAACATGGACTCGATGGTGAATCGCTACACCTCGGATCGGCGGGTGCGTAGTGATGACGCGTACACCCCCGGCGGTGTGGGCGCCAAGCGACCGGATCGCTCGGTGATTGTTTACGCGCAGCGGGCCCGCGAGGCGTTTGAGGACGTGCCGATAGTCATTGGTGGCATTGAGGCGTCTTTGCGGCGCATCGCCCACTTTGACTACTGGTCAGAAAAAGTTCGTCGCTCGGTGTTGTTAGATGCCAAAGCGGATCTGTTGGTGTATGGCAACGGGGAGCGCGCCATCGTTGAGATTGCGCATCGGCTAGCCGACGGCCAGTCGATTTATGCCATCACCGATGTGCGTGGCACGGCTTACATCCGTCGAGCCTCACCCGAGGGTTGGATTGAAGTGGATTCCACGGATTTGGATACCCCCGGGCCTTTAGCGCCCCCGGTCGATCCGTATGCCATGGAACCGGTACGTAATGCCGGTGCCACCAGCCTGGAAAAACCACCCGCTGAGCCGAGTCTGGCCCAGGGCGGTGTGGCTGTGGTGCGTTTCACCCGTCGGGTAAAAACCGTGGATCGCACTCGCAGTGTGGTGCGACTGCCAGCCTTTGAGCAGGTGCGTGATGATCCGGTGCTGTATGCGCACGCCTCGCGCATTTTGCATTTGGAAGCCAATCCCGGTAACGCCAGAGCCTTGACGCAGCGTCATGGCAATGTGGATGTGTGGCTTAATCCGCCGCCCTGGCCGTTGACCACGCCGGAAATGGATGCGGTGTACGAGTTGCCCTATCAGCGCGTACCGCATCCGTTTTATGGCGATGCGGTTATTCCTGCTTACAAGATGATTCGCTTTTCAGTGACCATTCAGCGTGGTTGTTTTGGTGGCTGCACGTTTTGCAGCATCACCGAGCACGAAGGACGCATCATTCAGAACCGATCGGAGAAGTCGATTCTCTCGGAAGTAGAGCAGGTTCGCGATACCGTACCGGGCTTTACCGGCGTGATCTCCGATCTGGGCGGACCCACCGCCAACATGTACCGATTGGCGTGTAAGTCGAAGGCGATTGAGACGGCCTGCCGTAAACCCAGTTGCGTCTATCCGGGCGTGTGCCCGAATTTAAACACCGACCACAGTCCGTTAATTCAACTGTACCGGCGGGCGCGCGAATTGCCGGGAATTAAAAAGGTTTTGATTGCCTCAGGCGTTCGTTACGATCTAGCGGTCGAGTCGCCGGCCTACGTCAAAGAGTTGGCTACCCATCACGTCGGCGGATACTTAAAAATCGCGCCCGAGGCGATTGGTGAGGGTCCGTTGTCGAAGATGATGAAGCCCGGTATCGGCACGTACGACAAGTTCAAAGAGCTGTTTGATCGCTACAGTCGCGAGGCCGGTAAAGAGCAGTACCTGATTCCGTACTTTATCGCCGCTCATCCCGGCACGACCGATGAGGACATGCTGGAGCTGGCCTTATGGCTGAAGCGCAACGGTTTTCGCGCTGATCAGGTCCAGGCTTTCTTGCCGTCGCCGATGGCCACAGCTACAGCGATGTGGCACTCGGGAAAGAACCCTTTGAAGCGAGTCGGGCGTGATACCGAAGAGGTTGTGGTGCCTAAGGGGCTGAAAGTACGGCGCCTGCATAAAGCGTTTTTGCGTTACCACGATGCGAACAATTGGCCGCTGCTGCGTGAGGCCTTAAAGCGCATGGGCCGGGCTGAGCTCATTGGTAACGGTAAACGCCATTTGATACCCACCTGGCAGCCGGCCGGCACAGGCGAGTCCGCGACCCCCGCGGTGCCGGGCGCCCGTCGGCCCCGACCCGGGGCGTCAGCCCGTCCGGTGACCCCGATGCGCACCCAGCATACCGGGCTGCCACGAACTCCCGTGCGTGCACCCCCAGGCAGCCGTCCTGCGGTGGCTAAAGGGGCAGCTCCGACGGGACTGGGCCGGGCCAAGCCGGCCTTGCGTGCGCCTAGCGTCAAGCCGGCCCGAGCGGCACCGACCCGGCCGCGAGCTCGGTAATGACAGCCGGTTATCGTCTGGCCAGACCCTGGCAGGTGGTCGCCGGCGCCTCGCCTACGCGCTACACGCTTCAGGCGTTGGATGGTTCGGTGGAGGTAGTGCTATCCGGGGTAGCCCAGCCTCGATGGCCGGCCGCCGGTCAGGCACTGAGTATTGAAGAGTTACGCTCTGCTCGTCCCGGGGGGCGGGCGATATTACTGCTGCGTGAAGCGCAAGAAAGCACCACCGTTGAGACCGAATCGTGGTGGGTTCATGAAAAATTACCGAATATTTTCAACGATTTAAATGATAAATTTAAACCCAGTCGAGGATCTCGTTGGATCATTTGGTGGTTCATTACCTTGCTGGCTATCCCGGGTATGCCGCGCGTTGTGCGCTGGTGGCACGGGCGTAGAACGACCACTTCGTAAGGCGCTTTACAGTTGCTCCGTCTTTGCCGGCAAGGGTACATTGTGCGCTGCAAAGAACCGTGCCCTGCGCACCCAGTAGCTAAAGGAAAGCGTCATGGTTGAACTTTCTCCCCCCAAAAACACCGGACGCACGGTGCACAAGTTTGGTGGGTCCTCGGTGGCTAATGCCGATTGCTTTCGCCGGGTGGCGGCGATTATTGAGGCCGATACGCATCCTATTAAGGGCGTGGTCTTATCGGCCTGCCGGGGCGTCACCGACGCTTTGCTGGGCTTAGTCACCAGTGCCGCCAGCTTAGAGGCACAAGCCACACGAGCCAGCTTAGAGGCGATTCACGCCCGTCACGTGGCCATCGCCCAGGAGATCTTAAGCTCGGCTAACGCTGACGCCTATGTTGCAAAACTTACCGCGGACTGCCTTGATATCGAGGGCGTGTTAAAGGCCGTGCGGGTGTTGCGCGCCGCAGCGCCTAACATGTGTGATCTGATCTCCGGTTACGGTGAGATCTGGTCGACGCGATTGTTTGCGGCCATGCTCAGCGAACGGGTCAGCGACCCTTCCAGCGTGCAGTGGGTAGACGCCCGTCAGGTGCTGGTGGTGGAGTGGGGCCCGTTAGGTCCGGTGGTGCAGTGGGCGGCGTCCAGCGCCAATCTGGCGGCCTGCGTACCGGCTGACTTCAAAGGCACCTTGGTGATCACCGGGTACATCGCCTCTGACATGGCGGGCGTGCCCACCACGCTGGGTAGAAACGGCAGCGATTATTCCGGGTCGATTTTTGGCGCGTTGCTGGATGCCGAGGAGATCACCATTTGGACCGACGTGAACGGCGTCTTGTCGGCCGATCCGCGCCGCGTACCTGATGCCAAAATCATTGACTCGCTGTCGTATCACGAGGCGATGGAGCTGGCGTACTTCGGTGCCAAGGTCATCCATCCTCAAACCATGGCGCCGGCCGTACGCCGCGGCATACCCATCTGGATTCGCAATACCTTTGAGCCGCAGCAGCCAGGCACAGTGATCTCCAGTACATCGAGTAGCGTGATCACCGTTAAGGGCATCACCACGGTGGATAAAGTCACGCTGCTCAACCTAGAGGGGGCGGGCATGATCGGCGTGCCGGGCGCAGCACAGCGTTTGTTCGGTGCGCTGCGCGACGCCGGTATTTCCGTCATCTTGATTAGTCAGGCCAGTTCCGAGCACTCCATCTGTTTTGCGCTACCGGATGATCAAGCCACACGGGCGGAGCAGGTTGTTCGCCGTGCCTTCGAGACCGAACTGCGCGAGGGGCAGATCCAAAGCATTTTGGTGACGCCTGACTGCGCTATTTTGGCGGTGGTTGGCGATGGTATGGCCGGTACCCCGGGTGTCGCGGCTAAATTATTTGACGCGCTTCGTGAGTCCGCGGTGAACGTGCGGGCGATTGCTCAGGGAGCGTCGGAGCGCAATATCTCGGTGGTGGTCGATTCCAGCCAGTCCTCGCGGGCCTTACGAGCGGTACACGCGGCCTTTTATTTATCCCCACACACGGTGTCGATCGGCGTGATCGGTCCGGGTGTGGTTGGCGCTGCGTTGCTGGCGCAAATTGCCAGTCAGGCTGAGCGACTGCGACGGGAACTCAAGGTGGACTTGCGCGTACGCGGCATCCTGACCCGGCGCCAGATGCTGCTTGCCGATAACGAGATTGACCTTTCGAACTGGAAAACGTCAATCGCAGACACTGGAGTAGGCGCGGATCTGGAGTCATTTGTAGAGCACGTGCACGCAGGCCACCTGCCGCACACGGTGTTGGTGGATTGCACGGCCAGTGATGACATGGCCTTGCGTTACGAGGCGTGGATGCGCGCGGGTATACACATCGTGACCCCCAACAAGCGAGCTAACAGCGGCGATTACGCGATCTATTCGACCCTGCAGAAGCTTCGCCGTGAGGGCGCCAGCCATTATCTTTACGAGGCGACCGTTGGGGCTGGGCTGCCGGTCATTCGCACCCTGAGTGATTTACGGGAAACCGGCGATAAGGTGGAGTCGGTGGACGGTATTTTCTCGGGCACTTTGGCCTACCTGTTCAACATCTATGACGGCTCTGAGCCGTTCTCGGCAATCGTTCGTGCGGCCAAAGAAAAAGGCTATACCGAGGCTGATCCGCGGGATGACCTGTCAGGCACCGATGTGGCGCGCAAGTTGATTATTTTGGGTCGTGAGATGGGCCTGGCTATCGAGCTTTCGGATGTGGATGTGGAAAGCTTAGTGCCTGAGGCGCTTAACGATTGCAGCAGCGAAGAATTTTTGGCGCGATTGCCGGAATTTGACGGGCAGTTGGCCGCGCGGGTCGCGACGGCCGCTAAGGCCGGGCGTGTGTTGCGCTACGTGGGTCGCGTGGAAATCAACGGCCGCGCGACGGTGGGGCTTGCCGAGGTGGAGCGCTCACACCCGTTTGCCAATATGGCCCTGACCGATAACGTCGTTCGATACAGCAGCGCGCGTTACAATCAAAATCCTCTGATCGTGCAAGGCCCTGGAGCGGGTCCCGAAGTTACCGCCGCGGGCGTCTTTGCCGATATCCTTCGACTGTGCGCCTATCTGGGCGCTAAAACTTAACACTGATTAGGAAGAGTGAACGTGACAGATACCGTAACCGCCTTTGCACCCGCCACCGTAGGTAACGTGGGTGTGGGCTTCGACATTCTCGGCCACACGGTGGAGGCTATAGGCGATCGGGTGCGAATCACGCGTAGTGCAATGCCGGGTGTACGTATCTTAAGCATCACCGGTACCACCGAGACGCTGCCTTTAGAGGCTGAAAAAAACACGGCCGGCCGTGCTTTATTGGCCATGGTGGAGTCGCTGAACTTAAGCTTCGGCATGGATGTGGAGATTCACAAGGGCATTCCTTTAGGCTCGGGACTGGGTGGCTCAGCTGCTTCAGCGGTCGCCGCCGTTGTTGCCGGTAATGCGCTACTGGATGCTCCGTTAACCAAGCTTGAGCTGTTGAAGTTTGCGATGGAAGGCGAGGCCGTGGCCAGCGGCTCTGTACACGTGGATAACATCGCACCGTCGTTGTTCGGTGGTTTGGTGTTGACGGTGGGCATCGATCATCCGCGTACCAAGCAGATCCCCGTGCCTGAAGCGGTGCGCTGTGTGCTCGTTCACCCGCATATGTTTTTGTCCACCCGTGAAGCGCGACGTATCCTCAGTGGAACCGTTTCGCTGTCCGATGTGGTTTGGCAGTGCGCGAACTTGGCTGGCTTTATTTCGGGTTGCTACACCAACGATCTGGCCATGCTGCGTGATGCATTCACCGATGTGGTCATTGAGCCGCAGCGGCAGGCTTTGATACCTGGCTTTGCCGCCGTGCAAAAAGCGGCAATGGACTTAGGGGCGATAGGCTGCTCCATCTCGGGCGCCGGGCCAACTATCTTTGCCTGGTGCGAACAATCCAGCGCTCAGAGCATTTGTGACGCCATGGTGGCCGCTTTCAAAGCGCATGGACTGCAAAGTGATCATTGGATTTCGGTGATCGGCAACGACGGTGCGCGGGTGATCGCGTGATGCGGTTTTACAGCACACGCGGCGGCGCGGATGCCGTGACGCTGTCGCAGGCGTTGCGTGAGGGCCTGGCCGGCGATGGTGGTCTGTTTGTCCCGGAACAGTTTCCGGCGTTTACCGCTAATGACTTTGTCAACGATGTCACGCTGCCGTCGATGGCGAATCGACTGCTGGCGCCTTTTTTTGCCGGTGATGCGTTAGAAGCGGGTTTGGCGCAGATCACGGCGGAGGCCTTTAACTTTCCGGTGCCCTTAAAGCCTTTAGCGGCTAACAACGATTTAAGTGTGTTAGAGCTGTTCCACGGGCCCACGGCTGCCTTCAAAGATTTTGGTGCGCGTTTTTTAGCGGCTGCGATGTCGCGCCTGCATTTAAATGCCGAGCGTCCTTTGACCATCTTGGTGGCAACCTCCGGTGATACCGGCGGTGCCGTGGCTGGCGCTTTCCATCGTCGCCCGGGCACTCAAGTCGTCGTGCTCTTCCCACAGGGTCGGGTCAGCCCACGCCAAGAGGCGCAGTTGACCTGTTGGGATGGCAACGTGCGCGCGCTATCCGTGCAGGGTAGCTTTGATGATTGCCAGCGTTTGGTAAAAGCGGCCTTCGTCAATGCCACGCTGCGCGAGCGCTTTGAGTTATCGTCAGCTAACAGCATCAACCTGGGTCGCTTGTTGCCGCAGGCGGCTTACTACGTGCAGGCCAGTCTGGCGGTTTGGCGCCGCACCGGGCAGCACGCTAACTTTATTATTCCATCGGGAAACCTGGGCAATGCGCTGGCCTGCATATGGGCGCGGCGAATGGGCCTACCCATCGGGCGTTTGTTGCTGGCGCATAACCGCAACCGCGCGGTGCCGGATTATTTTGATCGTGGTGAGTGGTCACCGCGCGCCAGTGTGCAGACCATTGCCTCGGCGATGGATGTGGGTAACCCCAGCAACATGGAGCGCCTGCGGCATCTGATTCCGGATCTGGCCGATCTGAAGTCCTTCGTTAGCACCGACTGGGTGGACGATGAGGTGATCGCCGCGCGCATTAAGACCGACTACGCCCGGTATAACGAGGTGTGGTGCCCGCATACGGCGGTTGGTGCGGAGGCTTATGAACGCCTGTCGCCGGCTGACAAGGCGCAGGGCCCGTGGGTGTTAGTGGCTACCGCTCATCCGGCAAAATTCCCGGAGAGTGTGGAGCCTTTGATTGGACATACCCTCGCGATCCCCGAACCTTTGGCGAAGCTGTTGGCGTTGCCGCGTCGGTTTGACGTTATTGCGCCTAGCGATTCTGCGCTGCAGCATGCTTTGACATGATGACGCCCGGTGGATGGTGGTGGCTGCTGTTCAGCGCCACCGTCACGCTGATCGTCGCGGGGTTACTCTGGTGGGCCGTCTGGGCCTATCGACGCGTCCGTACCCGGCGTGCGCTGATGGCGCGATTCTCAGCGATCAGCGTGGATTTGCTACAAGACGTGTTACTGCCTGACGGGGCGGGTGGATGGTTTCACGTGGATTTTTTGTTGGCCTTAGTACAGGGCTTATTGGTCATTGATCTGAGAGATCGGGCCGGGCTGATCTATGGCAGTGAGCAGATGACCGAGTGGACCGTCATGGATCGGCACAAACGCTCGACATTTCCTAACCCGCTCGAGTCACTCTACGATCGTTTGGCCGTGGTTAAGCAACTGGCCGGCGAGGGG
The DNA here is from genome assembly GCA_903828595.1 of uncultured Pseudomonadota bacterium. Taxonomy (GTDB): domain Bacteria; phylum Pseudomonadota; class Gammaproteobacteria; order Steroidobacterales; family Steroidobacteraceae; genus CAIKMS01. Next base: position 28,375 of record CAIKMS010000010.1, read on the forward strand.
GTTTTGGTGCAGGGTCGAGTGGTGTTCACCTCAAAAGGACACTTTCCTAAAGGGCATCCGGACTTGGTCGTGGCTTTAGAGCGCCTGGCTGACCAATTCCCGGCACGTGATCCGGCTGCCACGATGTCGGATCGACAAGCCGAGGTCTGGGCGCAGATCCGGGCGGTCGCCAGTGCCAGCCCGCTCAAGCGCCGCTAAGCGCATTTTGAGCCTGCCGATTCAGCGATTGGGACGGTGTAGGTTTGCCAGCCACCGGCCCCGAACGCCGGTCAAGGATGCCAGGCTTGGGTGCTGACCTCAGGGTGCTTAAGCTTAGGGGCCTGTTTGTCACACCGTGACAGACGTCTGGGTGGCAGATGAAATTTATGCAACCATAATAGCTGTGAGGCTCCTTGACTCGGGGCCGGTTTAAGCGATGCGTTTTTAACGTCTTGGGATCCACGACACTCGACAGTCGGCGCTTTAACTTCCACGTAGCCTTTAAGGAACTAGCTTATGTACGGAATGGTCAATAACGCGGTTCGGGGTTTAGTCATCGAGCGCTACGGGGATAGCGGTTGGGCCACGGTGCACACCCAGGCCGGTGCACCGGCCAACTTTGCGCCGATGGAGCCGTACGGTGATGAGATCACTTATGCGCTGGTCGGCAGTATCGTGAAGTCGTTTAATGCGGACGCCGCGGTTTTGTTGCATGAACTAGGTGTTTACTGGATCGATAAAATAGCTACCGTGCATTACGCGGAAATGCTCTCAGCAACGGGCACTACGTTTGTGGGTTTTGTAAAAAACCTAGATCACATGCACGCGCGAATACGGGTGAATTTTCCGAGTTATCAGCCGCCTTCATTTCGCGTTTTGGTGTTGCCGGATCAACGCCTGCAGGTCGACTATTACTCGGATCGTCCCGGTCTTATGCCCTTTGTCGAGGGCTTGTTTGCCGCGCTAGCGCGGCACTTCAAACAGCGTCTAGTCATCGAGCCTGTGGCTGATGATACGCATGGCATGCCCTGCAAACGCCTGCTCATGACGGTCGAACCCCTTAGTCTGTGATCGAATCCGGGCTACATCTATCGGGTTCGGCCCTTGAGCGGGTCGTGCCTTTCCACGTGCTGCTCGATACGCACGGGCAGGTCGTGCATACCTCATCGGCCTTAAGTCGCTACTGGATGTATACGCACCGTGCTGAAGTGCCTTCGGTGCGCCTGCTGCGTCCTTTTAAAGGGTCGTTAAATGTGGCGCAGTTTTCGCATTTAACGGGGATGAGCCTGGAGGTTTGCGCGACCGATCCTAGCCGCGCTCTGCAGGCAGAGTTGATTGATCTGGGTGATCAAGGCTGGTTGCTGGCCGGTATGCCTCAGGTGGCGCATGTCGCCGATCTGGACGAGGCTGGTGTTGATTTTGGTGATCTGCCGGCGCACTTAGGCCTGGGCTATTTGTTGCTAGCTAACGAGGCGGCACGCGTGGCCAGTGCGGCCAGCCTGGAGTCGGTGCGGGCGCGCGAGGCCGCTGAAGCGGCGAGTCTTGCCAAGGCGCAGTTCCTGGCCAACATGAGTCACGAGTTACGTACGCCATTAACGGCGATCTTAGGCTTTTTGGATTTGTGCCTGATGTCTGCGCTGACCGAACGGCAGCAGAAATTTTTGCAAAATGCACAAACCGCCTCGCGCAGCTTGTTAGCGCTGATCGGCCAGGTGCTGGATTTCTCCAAGATCGAAGCCGGTGCTATGGAGTTGGAATCGGTAGAGTTTACGATCGACGAGATCGTGTCGGGTTGTTCCTCCTTGTTTAGCCTAACCGCCTCGCAAAAAGGTCTGGAGTTTCGACAGCACCTACTCGGCGAGGTGCCGCCGCTGTTAGGCGATCCGACGCGTCTAGGTCAAGTGCTTCATAACCTGATCGGTAACGCGATCAAGTTCACCCACGAGGGTTGGGTAGAATTAAAGATCCAAGCGACACCGCTGCGCGATGATCGGGTAAGACTACGATTTTCAGTTACCGATACCGGGATCGGTATCGAGCAGGATCAGATTGAGACGATCTTAGGGGCCTTTCATCAGGCCGATGCGTCGATGGCGCGTAAGTACGGCGGCACGGGTCTGGGACTGACGATCACGGCTCGGTTGGTGAACTTGATGGGTGGCAAACTCAGCATAGAAAGTGAACCCTCGCAGGGCACGGTATTTGAATTCTCCGTGGACTTTCTAAAGGCCACCCCAACGGCAGCCCTACCCAAGGTTCGCTCCGAAAACTCGATCCCGCTCGCCGGCACGGTCGTTCTGGTCGTCGATGACCATGACCTAAACCGTCTGGTGATCAGTGAGGGTTTGCGCAGCGTCGGTGCGCTGGTCTATGACGTCGCCGATGCGCCCGCTGCTTTAGAGCTTTTGGCCGGAACAGAAGTGGACTTGGTGCTCTTAGACTTGCAAATGCCCGGGATGGATGGCTATGAGATGTGTACTCGCCTGCGTGCCCAAGCGCAATTTACAAGCTTACCCGTGGTTGCGCTGACGGCCGATGTCATGCCAGCACATCACAGTCGGGCGCTGCAGTGCGGGGTCAACGCCGTACTGACCAAACCTATCTCACCGCAAGAACTGGTGGCTGCGGTGATGAAATGGAGTCGCCCGGTAAATTCTTTAGACCGGATCTTTTAAGCTTTCGTCGCGTGGGCGGCCAGTATGTCCGAGACGCATGCGGTGAGCCGCTCTGCCGTGGCCACGTGCAAAAATTCGTTAGGCCCGTGGGCATTGGATTGCGGACCGAGCACGCCGGTCACGACAAATTGGGTCTGCGGATAACGATCAGCCAGCATGCCGATAAACGGGATGCTGCCACCGGTGCCCATGTGCAAGGCCTCGCGACCAAAAGCCTGCTGGGAGCTGGCTTGAATGGCGTCTTGCAGCCACGGGGTCAATGAGGGTGCGTGCCAACCTGACAGAGCAGCGTCTACCTTGAATTCCACGCGCGCCTCGTAAGGCGGATCGGATTCCAATAGCGTTTTGACCTGAGCCGCAGCTTTAGCGGCATCCAAAGTCGGCGGCAAGCGCAGCGACAGCTTCAGTTGCACCCGAGGCAGCAAGACGTTGCCGGCATTTTGTACAGCCGGCAGACCACTGGCACCAGTAATGGTCAGGGTTGGCTTCCACGTGCTGTTGAGCAAAAGTTCGGTGGGCGAATCCGATAGTGCCTGTACACCAGGCCAGAACGGCAGTTTTTGCGCAACTTCAGCACCCAATACCGAACCGGTGATTTCGGCTTGGGCTCGTCGCTCTTCAGGGATGGGGACGTACAGCTCTTCAATCAAAAGATCGCCGTTGTGCACGTTCTCCAGCCGGTCAATCAGACCACGCGCAATGCGAAAAGCCGACGGCGCAATGCCGGTGCCCATGCCCGAGTGCACCCCTTCGCGCAGCACGTCCACCGACAAGGTGCCAACCAGGTTGCCGCGCAGGCTGGTGGTGATCCAGAACTGTTCGTAGTTGCCGCACTCGGCGTCCAAACAAATCACCAAGTCCGGATTGCCTAGACGATCACCCAAGTGCTCCACGTAGTAGGGTAAGTCGGCGCTGCCGCTTTCTTCACACCCTTCGATCAGCACGACGCAGCGCGCGTGGGGCAGTCCCTGGGCTTGCAGGGCACGTATCGCCGTCAGGCTGGAAAAGGTCGCGTAACCATCGTCAGCGCCACCGCGTCCATACAGCTTGCCGTCGCGCAGTACCGGCGTCCAAGGCCCTAAGCCGGGCTCCCAACCCGTGAACTCGGGTTGCTTGTCATAGTGTCCGTATAACAAGACTTCACCGGCAGCGCTGCCGGCAATCTCGATGAATAAAATCGGTGTTCGGCCAGGAAGGGTCAGGGTCTCTACCGTCATTCCCTTGATGGGCTGCGCCCTACACCAGTGGGCCAGTAGGTCCAAGGCTTGTTGCATGTGGCCGTGCTCGGCCCACTGCGGATCAAACAACGGCGACAGATTGGGAATCTTAACGTAGTCGGTGAGGGCCGGCAGGATCGACTCGCTCCAGATTTCACGGATCGATTGGCGGTGAGTGGCGTTTAGCATCGGCAGGCTCCCCAAAGACGGTCGTACTTCGCAAGAATAAGGCCTAGTTTACGGCGGTTTTCAGTGATTATGGGCGGATCATTCGTAGGCGGTGGGCAGGCCAAAAAAAGAAGCCGCCACGCCGGTAGTCTGCGCGGCTAGGGATTCTAGAGTTTGGCCGCGGGCCTGGGCGATAGTTGCGGCAATATGCGGCAAAAAGGCCGGCTCATTGCGTCTATCGCGAGGTTTGGGGGACAGATCACGCGGCAATAAATACGGCCCGTCCGTCTCAATCATCAAGCGGTCGGTAGGGATTTTAGTCACCACCTCTTTAAGATGATGGCCGCGTCTTTCGTCGCAAATCCAGCCGGTGATGCCGATATACAAACCATGATCAAGACACTCGACGACCTGACTCACGGACCCGGTAAAACAGTGCACCACAGCGCGAGGCAGCTGCGAGCCGTAATCTTTCACGATGCGTAGAAAATCCTCGTGCGCATCTCGGCAATGCAAAAACAGCGGTTTTGCCGCGCTAATGGCCAACTCGATCTGAGCACGAAAGGCGGCCTCTTGCTGCTCTGGGGGCGCGATCATGCGGTAATAGTCCAGGCCGCATTCCCCTGCGGCAACTACCTCGGGTCGCGCGAGCAGGCAGGACAAGGCATCCAACGCCTCGGGGCTGCACTGGCTGGCGTGGTGGGGGTGTATGCCGGCCGTGGCATACAGCTTATGCGGATGTTGTACCGCAAAATCGGCGGATGCCTGTGAACTATCGAGTGTGGCACCGGTTAAGATTAAACGATTAACACCGGCGTCAAATGCCCGTTCGAGGACTAATGCACGATCGCGATCGTAGCTCTCGTGGGTAAGATTAATGCCGATGTCGAGGAATTCAACCGAGGGTTCTGCTACTGCCATGCGCCTATGGTAGCGTTTAGCTTGGGGTTGTGGTTTGGCTGTTCGCTTAACAGTTGCTTTAGCCTTTAATTTGGATGCACGCAGCCGCGTAAGACGCAAGTGGGAGACCGATGTGTGGCGGAGTAAAGCGCGGCGTTGGCTAGGGGTGGCGGCCTTTTTAATTCTAAGTCCTCTGGTCGCGACTAGCGCGGATTGGGCGGACTGGCAGGCGCGCCTGGAGTACGCCTATCACACCGAAGACCTCAAAGCGGTGGAGGCGCTGCGCTCAGAAACGCAGACACGTCCTGACGGGCAGGCTGCTCAGCGGACCTATGCACAGGCGCTGGGTGCCTTTCGTGCCGGCTTGTTGCTGTATGACGTAGGTCAAAGCCAGGCCGCAGACAGTGCGTTACGCACGTGCCTTAAACTCTTAAGCGAGCCGGCGGACCTGGATGCTCAGCCTATCGAGGGCATTGTGTTGGCGATTGCCTGTGAGGGCAGGTCAGGCCAGTGGAATTCGCCTAGCGTTGCTCGCCGCCTAGCTCAGGCCCAACAAATCAACCCGCACCATCCTCAACTCTTGCTGGTAAAGGCCTGGCGGTTATCGGCCGCGAGGGGCGCACCATCGCTTTTGCAGGCACGACAAGCCCAGCGCGAGGCCTGGCACCAAGCCGCGGTAGCCTTCTTACGGCCGGACGCGACACCGGTGGGGTCGCCCAGCTGGGGCGGCGCTGAGGCGTGGTTAGGCCTTGCTCAAGCCGAGGACAGCTTAGGACACGGGCTGTTGGCGCGTGAGTCCTACGAACAGGCGCTGGTGCTGGCTCCAGACTTTAAGGCGGCACGCTCAGGGCTTTCATCGCTTAGGGACCGGCTACCGTGAGGATCGCCATCATCACTAGCGCGGGTCTTTGCCTGTGATTAAACGTGGACCGACCGCCCCGGGAAGCCAAATCTCGCTCTTTGACAAGGCTACGATGTCTGCACCCACTGGCAGCGAGTGGACGGTTAAGGTAGCCGCGCGGTCGCGCCGCATTAGCCTTCGTGTTTACCCCGGTGGTCGCGTCACAGTGACGGTTCCGCCGGGAACGCCACCGTTGACGGTCGAGCGATTCGTCAGCAAACACCGAGCCTGGATTGATACACAAGTAGCCCAAATGAAGCTGCGGGTCGCACCGACCAGCGACGTAGCACCAAAGACTATTGCTTTGACTTGCTTCAACGAATCTTGGGCGGTGTCGTATCAGTCTGATAAGCGCGCCGGATGGGATAGTCCCCAACCCGGTCATTTAACCGTCTTTGCCGATAGTTTGGCCGCGCCGCAGTGGCGCGATGCGCTTCGCGCCTGGCTTCTTTCCCAAGCCCAGCAGCGCTTAGCACCGTGGCTGGCGGCGGTGGCTAACGAGCGCGGATTTCACTACCAGCGTGCCCAAATTCGCCGGCAACGCACACGGTGGGGTTCTTGCTCGAAGTCAGGCACCATCAGTCTTAATGTGTGCTTGCTGTTTCAGCCTCCGGCTGTGGTTCGCTATCTTTTGATTCATGAGTTGGCCCACACAGTGCAGATGAATCACTCCGCACGGTTTTGGCAGTTAGTAGAGAGTCACGAACCGCAATGGCGTGAGCTAGATAAACTACTGCTCAAAGGTTGGCAAAATGTTCCCGGTTGGGTCTACGTTTGATGCCAACAGTTGAAAAGACGTAACACGTGCGCACTAGGATGACAGGGTATGAGTAGTGATAGTGGCAATAACGGCAACCCATCGCCTACGCGGCCCCATGCTGTCTCGGAAACCACCGCTGAGTTGGGCGAGGAATCCGCGCATTGGGACTTACGTCGTGAGGAAACTTACGGCGGTTACCTGCATCTAGAGAAGATCTTAAGCGCTCAGCATCCGCGCTCGTCTGAGCATGACGAAATGTTGTTTGTCATCATTCATCAGGCCAGCGAGCTTTGGATGAAGCTGGTTATTCATGAATTACGCGCCTGTATTTTTTCCATGCAGCGCGACAATCTTGATCCTTGCTTTAAAACGCTAGCCAGGGTCAGCCGTATACAGGCCCAGCTGACGCAGAGTTGGGATGTTTTGTCGACCATGACGCCTTTCGAGTACTCGGGGTTTCGTAACTCTCTGGGTCCTGCATCGGGGTTTCAGTCTTGGCAGTATCGGTCCATTGAATTCATGCTCGGTAATAAGAATCCCGATCTGATTCGCGTTTATCAATCCGACCCGGAGCGCTACGCTGAGTTGGCGCAATTGCTGGCGGCCCCATCGCTGTACGATGAGGCCTTGCAGCTGTTATCTCGACGTGGATTTGAAATTCCTAACGAGTGCTTAAGCCGCGACTTTAGCCAGCCTTATGTGGCGAACGCGCAGGTGACCGCGGCTTGGTTGGCGATTTATCACAGCACCAAGAGTCATTGGGACTTGTATGAGTTAGCGGAAAAGCTGATTGATCTGGATCATCATTTTCAGCTATGGCGTTTCGCGCACATGAAAACGGTGGAAAGAATCATTGGCTTTAAGCGAGGCACCGGCGGTACCAGTGGCGTGTCTTATTTGGCTAAAGCTTTGGAGCTGCGCTTCTTCCCTGAGCTGTGGTCGGTTCGAACGTCCATTTAAAGAAGGCGAGTCTTGATGGCCGAGTTCTCGATTTATCAGATCTTTTATTCCGAGCAGACTCGTCAAGCGTGCGATCCGGGTTTTTTACCCTTGGATTACCTGACTAACGACAGGCCTGACTGGCGAGAGTACTGGCCGATTCGGCGTTTCATCTTAAGCCAAGGTATAAAGCCTGATCACTACTACGGATTTTTGTCTCCTAAATTTCAAGAAAAGACAGGGCTCAGTGCAACTTCGGTTTTTGAGTTTCTCAAAAAACCGGGTGAGGCATTCGATGTGGCTTTGTTTGGACCTTTTTTTGATCAGGGCGCTTTCTTTCTCAACCCGGTAGAGCAGGCGACAACCGGTCACGGCGACTCGCACAACTGGGATGAGTTAATACGCCAGTTTTTTCCAGACTTCGTCGGTAAGGCAGCGGTAACCACCTCCCAAAACACGGTGTATTGCAATTATTTTGTTGCCAGCGGTCGTTTCTGGGAGGTTTGGTTTAACCAGTGCGAACAGATCTTCGCGTTGGCTGAAAATCCCACCACCGAATTAGGTCGCGCGCTGAATGGTCAGGTCAGCTATGCCGATTCAAGGGCGCCTATGAAGCCCTTCGTAATCGAAAGAGTTGCTACCTTGCTATTGGCCACCCAGCCGCAGTGGCGAGTTCGAGTCTATGATCCCCTGCAGTTGCCGTTTGATTCACGCTTTTTTATCCCCAGACGCAAAGAGATGATGGTGCTCGACGCCCTAAAACTCGCCTATCAGGCTCGCGACGTTCCGGCGTATTTGGAGACTTATATCCTGTATCGCAATCAGATCATTCGCCAACTACAGGCTCAAGGTTTGATGGTTTCTAAGAAAGACTAGTACGACTGAAGGCTTTTGGCTTTGTGTTCGCCTATACCTGGGTTGCCCAGGTCAGGACGAGTCATTCCTTTAAGGCCACTCATCCGTGGGCACACCGTATTGTTCGGCTTTTTTTCGGGCGTGAGCATTGGCATTAACGAGTAACGGGGAGGTCACAAGGCGCAGGTGGGGCAGGTCTGATTCGGCGTTGCCGTAGGCGGCACTGTGCGGTGGTTTAAGCTCGGCCAATAAGTCAGCCACCAGACGGCGTTTTTCCTCGCCACGTCGATTTTCAGTGATGAGGCTACCCATCAAGTGTTCACCACGCCAGAGTACTTGCGTGCACAGGCACTGATCAAACGAGAGAGCTTTAGCGATGGCCGGCACGTACAAGTCCGGACTGGCTGACAGCAAGATCAGACGATCGCCTCGTTCACGATGCCTTTGCAGCGTGGCCTGCGCGCCGGGTCGCAGGCCATTACGCAAAAGTTTAACGATCAAGCTTTGCGCCAGTGCATCGATCTGCGCACGAGTGCACCCGCCCACCAGGGCCTGTATCAATGCGCCTTTGAGGCGGCCGCGATCTCGGTCTATCAGATAGCGTGCTAACCACACGCCCGCCGCCGCTAGGCGAAGCAGACGAGCCGGGTTGGCAGCGACCGCCAGACCCAGAAACGGCACTAGCGTATCGTGATAGGTCAGCGTGCCATCCAGATCAAAGATGGCTACGCCTAAGGTCTGCTCTGAGCCAGACTCGATGCTGCTGTTCATCAGTTTTGCCGGTCGTTACAGCCACACGATCGCGGCGAGCAAGAAAAGCCTTGCCCGCCGCGAGTTGTGTTTATGCGGCTCGGCCCGCTTGGGCGATGTGGCGCAAGACGTATTGGAGAATGCCGCCATGACGGTAGTACTCAAGTTCCTTAGGCGTATCGATGCGCACGCGGGCATCAAAATGTTTGATGCTGCCGTCTGTGGCGGTAGCACGAACCTTAACCGTCTTAGCCGCACCACCGTCCAGGCCCAGGAAGTCAAAGGTCTCATGGCCGGTCAGACCCAGACTGGAGGCACTCTCACCGTGGGTAAACTGCATGGGCAGCACACCCATACCGATCAGATTGGAGCGATGGATACGCTCAAAGCTCTCCGCAATAACGACCTTGACGCCTAATAGCATCGTGCCCTTGGCCGCCCAGTCGCGCGATGAACCGGTGCCGTATTCCTTACCGGCCAGGATGATCAGAGGCGTGCCTTGCGCTTTATAGAGCATCGCGGCATCGAAGATGGACGTTTGCTGGTTAGTGGGCAGATGGACGGACACTCCGCCCTCTACGCCGGGTACCAACAAGTTACGCAGTCGGATGTTGGCAAAGGTGCCTCGCATCATGACCTCGTGATTGCCACGACGAGCGCCGTAGGAGTTGAAGTCCTTAGGCTCAACGCCCTGTTCTTGCAGGTAGCGTGCGGCCGGTCCGTTCTTAGCAATATTGCCGGCTGGGGAAATATGGTCGGTGGTTACCGAGTCACCCAGCAGCGCCAGCACGCGGGCATTTTGAATATCGGTGCGCGCCGCCGGCGTCATCGTGATGCCGTCGAAATACGGAGGGTTACGCACGTAGGTGGATTTTTCATCCCAGGCATAAATCTCGCCTTCTGGCACGCTGATCGCGTTCCACTGCGCATCGCCCTTAAACACCGAAGCATAGCTTTCACGGAACATGGCTGAATCAATGCAGCTGGCCATAACGGCCTGGATTTCCCCAGAAGTTGGCCAAATGTCTTTCAGAAAGACCGGCGCGCCGTGCGTATCGTGGCCAAGCGGTTCGCTAGTGAGATCTACATCCATGGAGCCTGCCAGCGCGTAGGCCACGACCAGCGGTGGCGATGCCAGGAAGTTGAGTTTCACATCCGGATGCACGCGACCTTCAAAGTTGCGATTACCTGACAGTACCGCTGCCGCCGTCAAATCACCGCTGCGCACGGCCTCCGAGACTTCGCTGTGCAAAGGACCTGAGTTACCAATGCAGGTGGTGCAACCGTAACCGACCGTGTAGAAGCCCACCGATTCTAAGTCTGCTAGGAGATTAGCTTTAGTGAGGTAGTCGGTGACCACACGTGAACCTGGGGCGAGACTGGTTTTTACCCAAGGGGCTGCTTTGAGCCCGCGCGCACGCGCGGCTCGTGCCAACAAGCCGGCACCGATCAGCACGGCGGGATTGGACGTGTTGGTACAACTGGTAATAGCCGCAATTAAAATCGCGTTGTCTTTGAGTTCGTACTGCGCGTTATGGCCGGAAACGGCGACGCTACCGCTGGCATGCGGCATTTTGATTTTGCGCTCTTCAGAAGCTTTACTGACCGCCGCCTGAGAAACGGCCTTGGCCCGCGTCAGCGGCACCCGATCCTGCGGACGCTTAGGCCCAGCCAGAGACGGCTCGATGGTGCTTAAGTCCAAAGAAAGCTTGGCGGTGTAATCCGCCTCGGGCATCCCGTTTTCACGCCACAGGCCTTGTGCCTTGGCATAGGCCTCAACCAAAGCAATCTGCTCAGCACTGCGTCCCGATAATTCCAGATAGCGAGTGGTTTCCTCGTCGATCGGGAAGATGGCCACCGTGCTGCCAAACTCGGGTGACATGTTGGCAATCGTGGCGCGGTCAGCCAGTGACAGGGCCGCTAAGCCGTCACCGTAGAACTCAACAAACTTTTCCACCACGCCGTGCTTACGCAACTGCTCGGTAACGGTGAGAACCAGATCCGTCGCGGTGGTCCCGGCGGGTAGTTTGCCGGTTAATTTAAAGCCGATGACCTGCGGAATTAACATGGTCACCGGCTGACCCAGCATCGCCGCTTCCGCTTCGATACCACCCACGCCCCAGCCCAATACGCCTAAGCCATTGATCATGGTGGTGTGCGAGTCCGTGCCCACCAGCGTGTCTGGGTAGGCGTAGGACACGCCGTCTTTGATTTGCTCAAAAACCACTCGACCTAAGTGCTCGAGGTTTACCTGGTGAACAATACCGGTGTTAGGTGGAACGACGGCAAAGTTCGCGAAAGCTTTCTGACCCCAGCGTAAAAACGCGTAGCGTTCGCCGTTGCGGGCAAATTCCAGCGCGGTGTTTTGGCTTAGCGAGTCGGCAGAGCCGTACTGATCGACCTGCACGGAGTGATCAATCACCATTTCCGCCGGTGCCAGCGGATTGACACGCTTTACATCACCGCCGAGGCGAACGACTGCTTCGCGCATGGCGGCCAGATCCACCACGCAAGGTACGCCGGTGAAGTCCTGCATGATGACGCGGGCCGGTGTAAAGGCGATTTCATGATCCGGGCTAAGGCTGGGGTTCCAGTTTAATAACGCGTCGATGTCCGCGCGCGTGACGTTCACACCGTCTTCAAAGCGCAAAAGGTTCTCGAGCAGAATTTTCAGTGAATACGGCAGGCGGTTAAGGTTGCGATCGGCCAGCGCTTTAAGGCTGTAGTACTGGTACTCACGCGAGCCTACTTTAAGGGTGGTACGCGCTTGATAGCTGTCGGTCATGAATCCTCCGGATCGCCTGAACTGTGAAAAACAACCCCAACCGCGTCGCAATCCAGCCACAACGGTTTACATAACTTTTATTTTACACGCTCACGGGGCCGGGTGGCTGTGCGCTATTGCCCGTTATCAGTCCCGCTCGCCAAGCCAGGTGCTGGTTGGGTGGCACTGATCACCGCTCCGCCTAGGCAGCGACTGCCGTCATACAAAACGGCGTATTGACCCAACGTGACGGCATAAGTGGGTTCAGACAGACGAATATGCAGGCCGCCACCGGTTGCAACACGCACTATTGCGCCCACATCCTGTTGCCGGTAACGCACCTTGATGGAGCAGTGCAGGACCGGATCGCTCGGCGGCGCACCGATCCAATGCGGTGCCTCGGTACGCAGTTCGTCGCTATAGAGCGCCGGGTGTGCGTGGCCTTGGACTACCGTCAGCGCATTGCGCTTGAGATCCTTACCCACCACGTACCAGGCTGACTCAGCCTTGCCGGCAATTCCGCCCAATTCAATGCCCCGTCGTTGCCCAATCGTGTAGTACATCAGCCCGTTATGAGTGCCTACGACATCGCCTTCGAGGGTCTCAATGTGGCCGGGTTGGGCCGGCAAAAACTGTTGCAGAAAACGGCGAAAAGGCCGCTCGCCGATAAAGCAAATGCCGGTGCTGTCGCGCTTGTCATGCACTGGCAGGCCGGCGCTGCGGGCGATATCGCGCACCTCGGTCTTGGGTAGCTCGCCCAAGGGGAAAAGGCCGTGCGCGAGCGATTCGCTGCTGACCTGATGCAAGAAGTAACTCTGATCCTTACTTGCATCCCATGCCCGATGCAGTTGCATGCCGGCCGGATCTGCCTGCAGTCGTGCGTAGTGTCCGGTAGCCACCTGAGTTAGGCCTAAGCGTTGGGCGTAGGCTAAACAGGCGCCAAATTTCACCTCGCGATTACACAAGACATCGGGATTGGGCGTACGGCCGGCTTGATACTCGGCCAGAAAATGCGCGAACACGCGCTCTCGATACTCCTGCGCGAAGCTCACCCGATGCAACGCGATACCCAACTCTTTAGCCACCGATTGCGCGTCCTGAAAATCTTGCGCCGCAGTACAGTAGCCTTCTTCATCATCCTCCCAGTTGGTCATGTGCAGACCCTCTACCCGATGGCCAGCGCGCAAAAGCAACAGGCCGGCAACCGCGGAATCCACGCCACCGGACAGCGCAATGGCGACAGCCCGGCTCACGGCGTGAGAACGAGATGATCGAGCAGGGTTAACGGATGACGCTGCCCGGCGAGGTACTCGTCCAGGGAGCGCATGACCAGCGGGCTGCGAGCTGGCAGTTGGCTTAGTTGGCTGTGAGTGAGCCACTGGGTACGCAAAATATCCGGATCGCGTGGCCCTGAGCTCTCGCCAATCACGCTGGCTGCAAAACTGACCCTGAGGATGGTGCTGCGCCCCGGTCGGGTCAAAAGGTGAATGCCGGTGACGTGTGTGGGCTGGCAGGCATAGCCGGTCTCTTCTAAGACTTCGCGAGTCATCGCATCGGCCAAGCTCTCGTTCGGTTCGACGTGCCCGGCCGGTTGGCTGTAAACCTCTAGTCCGGCGCTGAGTTCAACCACGGTCAAAAAACGCTGCTCCGATTCAATAATCGCAGCAACGGTAAGACGTACATCAAGGTGGGAGGCCATTTTCACGGGCGCAGTATACCGACTGAACCGTTTAACGTCGTGGTTGGCCGCAGTTCATCCAGGCCAGATCGAATCGATCCAGAAAGACCCGGGCCGGCAGCAGCGCGTTTTGCTGCGACAAACCTTCCCACCGGCTTTGGTTCGGCCTGCACCAAAACGCGTGGTCGTCAGCCACCATATAGGCTGAGGGGTCCTGGCCGTACTCGCCGCGGGCCTGACGTATCTCAATATAACTGGTGAGTTTGCGCGCCAGTGCGATGAACGCACTGTTTTCATAGTGAATTCGGCCAGGATCGGCAATGAGGACTCGGACTTTGGCAAATCGTCGGCCCAAGACGAGTCGCTTGACGGCTTTTAAGACGGCAGGGCACTCGTAAATCGCCGGTTCCAGATCGTGACTGTAAATCGTGAGAAGTCGCTGAGCGCTGCCGGCGACCCGGGTAGCGCACTGTTGTGCTTGCGCCAGCGATCCCATGAGCTCCAAAGGACTGTGGTGTGCCGGGTCAGTGCTCAGGGCCGCAGCGAGGGACACGCGATTCTCCGTGACGGGTAGGTCCCTGACACTGGAGGCGCACGGCTTCCGTGTTCAGGGTATCCGCTCACGGTAGCCGAGCCGTCTTATCCGCCGGCGCGGTTTGGTTCACGCTTTGGGTAGCCTAAGCCCGCTGGGTTGGCGTTTTTAGACTTGCATCACATCTTGACGCGACTAACGGGCCGGCGTCACGGCCACAGAAGCGCTGAGAGTCGTGGCCAGGCCGAGGTAGCTTGCCGGGGTGAGCGCAAGCAAACGCTCGCGGGCATCCTCAGGAATCTGTAGCGTGCGGATGAACGCATGCAGCTCAGGCTGGGCCAGACGGCGACCGCGAGTCAGCGCCTTGAGTTGCTCATAAGCATCAGAAATGCCGTGGCGGCGCATGACGGTCTGCACCGCTTCGCCCAAAACTTCCCAGTTGGCATCCAGATCGGCCGCCAATCTCGCCGGGTCGGCATCGAGTCGATTTAAGCCACGCGCCGTTGAATGCAAGGCCAGGGCTAAATGGCCAAGTGCCACCCCTAAATTGCGCAACACGGTCGAATCCGTCAGGTCGCGTTGCCAGCGAGAAATGGGCAGCTTGCGGGCAAAATGGCCCAACAAGGCCTCGGCGATCCCCAGGTTGCCTTCCGCGTTTTCGAAATCAATGGGATTAACCTTGTGCGGCATGGTTGAACTGCCCACTTCACCGGCCATCACCTTTTGTTTGAAATAGCCAACCGATACATAGCCCCAGACGTCGCGGCAGAAGTCGATCAGTACCGTGCAAAGTCTTGCCAAGGCATCGCAATACTCGGCAATCCAGTCGTGGCATTCGATTTGCGTGGAGTAGCGAGCAAACGCTAAGCCCTGACCTTCAACAAACCGCTCACTGACGGCGCACCAGTCCACCTCAGGCGCGCTGATGACGTGTGCGTTCCAATTACCCACTGCGCCATTGATTTTCCCCTCTATGCGCACCTTTGCAAATTGATCAACGGCTCGGCGCAGGCGTACCACCACATTGGCCAACTCTTTGCCCAAGGTGGTGGGTGTGGCTGCTTGACCGTGCGTACGCGACAGCATCGGCAAATGAGCATGGGTATGAGCCATGGAGGTCAGCGTGGTTAACAAACTCTCGGCCATTGGCAAGAGTTCGTGCGCACGGGCGCGCCGTGCCATGTGGGCATAGGCTAAATTGTTAATGTCCTCTGAGGTGCAGGCAAAGTGCACAAATTCCAGCTGTGCAGCAGTGGCACCGGCGGCTTTGAGGACCCCGCGCACGTAGTACTCCACGGCTTTCACATCGTGATTGGTGGTGCGCTCTATGTGCTTGACGGTGCTGGCTTCATCATCAGCGGCTGACTCCACCAGTTGGTGCAGGGCGTTGATCACCGAGGGCTTTAGCCCAGACAGTTCGGGAAAGCGCACATCTAAAGCCAGATGTAAGAACCAACGAGCCTCTAGCATGACGCGTTCGCGAATTAAGCCGGCTTCTGAAAATACCCCACGTAACCCGGCAAGCCGGCCTGCGTAGCGACCATCCAGGGGCGACAAGGCCTGCAAACTGAAATCGTCGGCCGCCGTGCTGACGGTTGAGGAAGACGGCGAGGCTGGCAAAGAGGGGGGCACGCTGCTCATAGGATGTAACCGGACAGTGATAAGATACGGCCATCATAGCCGATCGTGGGACAACCGCTCCACGCGGTGATCCCTTTTACTGACGTGCTTGGCCGAGCTAGATCCCATGCCTGAGCTAGATCCCATGCCTGATCAGCAACAACCACCGCGGATGGCCATCGGCGACTTGAAGGTGCGCGTTGTGCGGGGATGGGATTGAGTATGAGCCTACAATCCCCTGAAGCGTTGAAGACACGCCTGCGAGAGCGATTGGCGCTCAGCCAGCCGGGTATGTTCAATCGACTGTGCGTGGGTGGTTTATCGGCTGAGGATAGCCAGGCTTTTTTATCGTTGATGCCCACCGGTCGCACTCCGGCAGCGGTGCTGGTGCCCGTGATTGATCGCCCCGAGGGGCTCACTGTGCTGCTGACTGAACGCGCAGCAGATCTACGTCATCATGCGGGCCAAATTGCCTTTCCCGGGGGGCGGATTGAGCCCACGGATACCGATGCGATAGCAGCGGCACTGCGGGAAACCCGCGAGGAGATCGGCTTGGGCGCTGATCGAATTGAGATCCTGGGATTTCTGGATGATCAGCTGGTCATTTCCGGATATCGAGTCACTCCGGTGGTGGGGCTCGTTCAACCCGGCTTTGAGTTGATTATTGACCAGTCGGAAGTGGCGACCCACTTTGAAGTCCCGTTGACCGATGTGCTGGATCCGGCGCGCCATCAGCCTCGAAAAGTTGAGCTGGCGGGAGTGGAGTTGTGGTTTAAAGACGTGGTGTTAGAGCCCTATACCATTTGGGGTATGACCGGATCAGTGCTCTTATCGCTCGCGCGCTTACTGACCCCGCCAGGAGTGGAGTGATGCCCATCGATGATCTATTGAAAATTATGGAGCGACTGCGCGATCCGCTGACAGGGTGTGAGTGGGATCTAGCACAGAGCTACCAGACCATTGCGCCTTATACCATCGAGGAAGCCTACGAGGTGGTCGATGCGATTGAGCGAGCCGACATCGGTGCTTTGCGCGATGAATTGGGCGATCTCTTGTTGCAGGTGGTATTCCATGCCCAAATGGCCAAGGAAGCCGGCGACTTTAGCTTTGATGACGTGGTCCGAGCGATCTGCGATAAGTTGATTCGTCGCCATCCGCATATCTTTACGCCCGCCGGTCGTATTTCGGCGAGCGACACCACGAAGGCTTGGGAAGACGCCAAACAAAAAGAGCGCGTAGCCCGTGGCGCGACCAGCGTGTTGGATGATGTGCCATTGGCTCTGCCCGCCCTGACCAGGGCCGATAAAATTGCTCGCCGGGCGGCGCGCATAGGCTTTGATTGGCGGGACGTGAACGGACCCCGTGAAAAAATCGCCGAGGAACTCGCGGAAGTCGAAGAAGCGATGGGCCGAGGCGATGCCGATGACATTGCCAGTGAAGTGGGTGATCTGCTTTTTGCCGTTGTCAGTTACGCCAGGCACTTAGGGGTGGATCCGGAGAGCGCTTTGCGCGGGTCCACGCGACGTTTTGAGAGTCGGTTTCGTTACGTGGAGTCCCGGGCCCAGCAGGCGCTAGAGACGGTAGAACTAGAAACCTTAGAGCAGTGGTGGCAGGAAGCCAAAGTCGATGAGCGTCGAGGCCGCTGACACCACGCGATTTTTGGCCGCGGACCGTCCGCACGCGCTGCGCCTGATTGAGCGTATCGCGCAGCGTACGGCCCGACGACAGCCTGTAGCTCGTGAACAGGAACAGTTGGGTGTGCTCGTAGCGCAAAGTCAGGCCAAGGTAGCCGCACGCGCTGCCAGCGTGCCGTTACTAACCTATCCGGGCGATCTTCCGGTTGTGGCGCAACGCGAGGTCATCGCCACGGCCATTGCTGCGCATCAAGTGGTGATTGTTTGCGGCGAAACCGGTTCAGGCAAAACCACGCAGTTACCCAAAATCTTGTTGGGCCTAGGACGAGGCTGCACGGGCCTGATTGGCCACACCCAGCCGCGTCGTATCGCTGCACGCAGTGTGGCCCAACGCATTGCCGACGAACTCAAGGTGGAGTTGGGCGGCTTGGTCGGTTTTAAGGTACGTTTTAGTGATCGCAGCGCCAGCAACACCCTAGTTAAAGTCATGACAGACGGCATTTTGCTGGCTGAGATGCGAGAAGACCCGGACCTTTTGCGGTACGACACACTCATCATTGATGAGGCGCATGAGCGCTCGCTGAATATTGATTTTTTGCTCGGTTACTTGCGGGGATTGTTGGTACGTCGGCCGGATCTGAAACTGGTGATTACCTCGGCTACGATTGATCCGGGTCGGTTTGCGGAATACTTTGGCGGTGCGCCTATTATTCAGGTTGAGGGGCGCAGTTTTGCCATTGAGACGCGTTACCGTCCCCCGGGTGCTGATGATGACGACGCCTTTGATGTGGGCTTAAGTGCGAGCATCGTGGCTGCGGTTGGTGAAATTTTAAGTGAGCGCTCGGATATCGGCCGCGGTGACATGCTGGTGTTCTTGCCTGGCGAACGCGAAATCCGCGAAACCGCTGATTATCTGACGCAGGCCTACGGTGGACGCTTAGACGTCTTGCCCTTGTATTCACGCTTATCGTGGGCCGAGCAACAACGTGTGTTCGATCGGCAGGGTCGGCAACGCGTGGTGCTATCGACCAACGTCGCGGAAACCTCTTTGACGGTGCCGGGGATACGCAGCGTGATTGATGCGGGGCTGGCGCGTATTTCGCGCTACTCACCGCGCGCAAAAATTCAGCGTTTGCCGGTCGAGCCGGTCTCGCAGGCCAGTGCCGATCAGCGTCGCGGGCGATGCGGTCGTGTAGGCACCGGTCTGTGCATACGCTTATACAGCGAGGAAGATTACAACTTGCGTCCGGCCAGCACCCCACCCGAGGTGCTTAGAACTAATTTGGCCAGTGTGATTCTGCAGATGGAAGTTCTGGGTTTGGGGTCCTGCGGGGATTTCCCGTTTATGGATCCACCAGAGACTCGCTTGGTTAATGACGGTTACCGACTCCTGCAAGAGTTGCAGGCGGTTGATGACGATCGTTTTGTGACCGCGCACGGCAAAGCTATGGCGCGCTTACCTGTGGATCCACGCTTTGCGCGCATGCTGGTTGCCGCCCAGGGCACGGGCGCCTTGCAAGAAACTCTGATCTTATCGGCCGTGCTGTCTTTGCAGGATCCGCGCGAACGCCCGCCGGACCAGCCCGGCACGGCCGATGAGCGGCATGCGGTGTGGGCCGATCAGCGCTCGGACTTCATCACCTTATTAAATCTTTGGGCTGCCTATCAAAGTGAGCGCGCAAGCCTGTCAAAGTCAGCGCTGCGGCGTTGGTGTGCGGCGCAGTTTTTGTCAGCTACGCGCATGCGGGAATGGGAGGAGTTGTTATCGCAACTCAGTGACGTCGTGCGCGATCTTGGCTGGGTGGTTAATACCGAGCCTGCTAATTACGAGAACTTACACAAGGCTTTGCTGTGCGGCCTGCTCGGTCAGATTGGGTTGAAGGAAGAAGGCAGCACCGTGCGCGGCGAGTACCGTGGGCCTCGCGGCCTGAAGTTTCTGATCGCGCCGGGCAGTGCACTAAAGTCGCGTACCCCGCGTTATATCGTCTGTGCGCAGATTGTCGAAACACAGCGCATTTACGCGCGTGTTGTGGCGGCGGTAGAGCCGGAATGGATCGAGTGGGCCGGTCGCCACCTGTTGAAGCAAGAATATACCGAGCCTACCTGGGATCCTTCGCGTGGCGTAGTCAATGCCCTACAAGCCGTTACCCTGTTTGGCTTGGTGTTAATAGCCGGGCGGCGAGTCAATTACGGTCGGGTCGCGCCAATACAGGCGCGCGAGATTTTTGTGCGCGAGGCCCTAGTGCACGGTCGCTCGCGCTTAAACGCGGCTTTTTTCAAGCATAACGCTGCGCTAAAGCAGAGCCTGATTGACGAAGAGGCGGCCATTCGGCGCCACGAATTTTTTGTCGATGAAACTGTCGAGGCGCAGTTTTATCTGGACCGCTTACCGGTAGACGCTCATTCGTTGGCGGCTTTTGATACTTGGCGTAAACAGGCCGAGCGTACCCAGCCGCAGCTGTTATTTATGAAGGATCAGGATCTGCGTCGACCGGAGTCACTGGCGGTGGATCGATCGCGATGGCCGCAAGTGTTGCCGCTGGGCGTGAATGTTTTGCCGGTGAGTTATCGGTTTGATCCGCAGTCAACCGATGACGGCGCTACTTTGGTGGTGCCCGCGCCGTTGGTAGAGACACTCGATCCAGGCGAGTTGGAGTGGGGCATTCCCGGCTGGCGTCGTGAAAAAATCACAGAAATCATTCGAGGCTTACCCAAAGCCCAGCGACGACACTTAGTGCCTGCACCCGATGTGGCCGCGCGAGCTGATCAGGAGATGGAGTCACTGCGCGATCAGCCGTTTTACAGCGCCCTGAGCCAGGCCTTAACGCGAGTGTCCGGACAATCGGTCCCGGTGGACATGCTGAGTGCTGTTGAAGTGCCCGCGCATCTGCGATTGCACCTGTCGGTGGTCGCCGCCGATGAAAAGGTCGTGGCCACCAGTCGGGATCTGCGCGAAGTCCGTCGCGCTATGCGCGGCACGGTGCAAGCACCGATACAGTCGCCAGTTCAAGGTCAGGAATTCGAACGCAACAATATTCGTAGTTGGGAATGGCAGACGCTGCCCGAAAGCGTGCAGGTAACGCGGCAGGGCGTACGGCTTGAGCTGTATCCGGTCATCATCGATCAAAAAGAATCGGCAGGACTGACTTTGGTTGCCGACGCTATCGAGGCGCAGCGCCTGCACCGTCTGGGCGTGCTTCGGCTACTGTGTATGGAATGGGCCGGGCTACTGCGCAACGTAAAACGCGATTTGGCCGCGGATCGTGACCTCATGCTTTTGCACCAATCCCTGGGACCGGCGGCGGAACTGCCGGTGGCGATGAGCGAGCGTGCGGTGGCGCGCGTGTGTTTGCCGGCGGATATCGCCGCCCCGCGCAGCCGGGAGTCTTTCGAAGCCGCACAAAAGCGCGGCCAAGCGCAGTTAGTCCCGACGGTTGAGCGACTCAACCAGCGTGTCCGCGAGACGTTGAAGTTGTATCTAGAGATCAGCCAGCAAATTAGCCATCTGTCGGCGGCTCTGGATCAGGAGTTGGTCGCGGATATGAAACGCAGCCTGCAGCGGTTGGTCTATCCGGGATTTGTGGCTGGCACGCCGGACCCCTGGCTGGACTCACTGCCTCGCTTTTGCCGAGCCCTCCAGCGCCGGGTGACTAAATTGCCCGGGGCGCGAGGTGCGGTGGCGGATGCGCACTATGATTTTCGTGAGCGATGGAAGCGCCACGACGACTTGTGTAAGACGGCATTAAAGCTCGATCCAAACCGCCTGCCCGATGCGGTAACGCAGTGGCGTTGGTTGATCGAAGAATACGTGGTGTCGGTGTTTGCTCAGGATCTGAAAACCTCGGTTACGGTATCGCCGAAGCGGCTCAGCGACGCTGAAGCACTGGCGCGGCGGGCCGTCGACGCACTGCGCTAACCCGCGCGGTAATTGCCTCGGGTGTGGCTTTCCCGAACGGTGATTGGAGCGAACGATTGGATCGAATGATTGGATCGAATGATCGGATCGAACGATCGGACTGGATGAGCTCAGCGCAGGAGCTGAACGGGGCCGCGCGTTGGATGATCGGACTGGATGATCGGGTTGGATGCTTGGATTGTCGGCAGGCGTAAGTGCGCTCGCCAGCCCGCCATCACCACGGACCCACGATGGAGTCGGCGTTTTTAGTCAATTGCAGGTCGTTTTCTGCCGTACTGGGCTGTAATTTTTAGCGCCAGCGGGCGAAGAACAGCGAGCGGTGGTGCTAGGATCGAAAGTTATGAACCCAACATCTTCAAAAACACAGTGGAGTCCGGACAGCTGGTCACGTTTCGAGACGTTGCAGCAGCCGGTTTATCGTGATGCGGCTGCCTTAAAGCAGGCCGTGGACAGCCTGACCGCCTTGCCACCTATCGTGGTGTCATGGGAGGTTGATGAATTAAAGCGTCGTTTGGGCTTAGCCCAACGCGGTGAGGCGTTTGTTTTGCAGGGAGGAGATTGCGCAGAATCGCTAGAGGATTGCGAGTCGTCGCACATCGTTCAGCAATTAAAAGTGCTGCTGCAAATGAGCCTGGTGTTGGTACATGGGTTGCGCCAACCCATTATCCGGGTTGGACGTTTTGCGGGCCAATACGCCAAGCCCCGCTCGGCGGACACCGAAACTAAAGACGGCGTTACGCTGCCTAGCTATCGCGGCGACATCGTCAATCGCGCGCCGTTTGACGCGGCTTCGCGTGAGCCGGATCCACAGTTACTGCTGCGTGGCTACGAGCGAGCGGCATTGACTTTGAATTTTGTGCGCGCCCTGATTGACGGTGGATTTACCGACCTGCACCACCCTGAGCTCTGGGATCTGGAGTTTATGCGTCACTCGTCGAAGTATGACGAGTACAAACGTATTGTCGACAGCCTGTCTGATTCGATGCGCTTTTTTGAGTCTCTAACCGGTCGTCCGGTGCACGATGCCAACAAGGTGGATTTTTACTCTAGCCATGAGGGTCTGCACCTACTCTACGAGCAGGCTCAGACGCGCTACATCAGCCGTTGTCATCAGTGGTACAACCTGTCCACGCATATGCCGTGGATTGGGGTTCGTACCGCTGCGCTCAACGGTGGGCATGTCGAGTATTTCCGCGGTATCGCCAATCCGGTAGGCGTTAAGGTCGGGGCGACGGCTGAGCCCGAGTATTTGGCGGAGTTAATCCGCACGCTTAACCCAACGGCGGAGCCGGGTCGTCTGGCGCTGATTCACCGACTGGGTGCCACGAAGATTGATGAGGCGTTGCCGAGACTGATCGAAGCCGTAAGGCGTTCTGGCCAAGAAGTTCTGTGGATCTGCGACCCCATGCACGGCAACACGGAAAGCACGAGTACTGGCGTTAAAACCCGTCGTTTCGACAATATCTTAGGTGAACTGGAAGCTGCATTTAAGATTCATCACGAGATGGGCAGCCGGCTGGGCGGGGTGCATCTGGAATTGACCGGTGAGAACGTCACGGAGTGCACGGGTGGAGCCCGTGGTCTTAGCGATACCGATCTGGCCCGCGCTTACCGCTCCACTGTCGACCCGCGGCTGAATTTCGAGCAGGCGATTGAGGTCGCGATGCGGATATCCCGGCACTCGAGTATTGCCCGCTAACGGTACGCCTTGGCGCCTGCACGGCTTTTTCAAGCGCGGCGATTTCCTCAGAAGTCGCCTGACGATGTTGCCCTGGGGACAGGCCATCCAGGGTCAGCGGTCCTATGGCGTAACGGATTAGGCGCAAGGTCGGTAGGCCCACGGCGGCCGTCATGCGCCGAACCTGGCGGTTGCGTCCCTCACGCAGCCCCAATTCCAACCAGTGCGTGGGAATGTGGGCCCGGTAGCGTATCGGTGGGTCGCGCGGCCCTATGGACACGGCCTCACTTAAATAACGGGCATCAGCCGGTCGTGTAGGACCGTCACTTAAGGTCAGACCCTCCCGCAGTTTCGCTAACGCTAAGTCACTGGGCGTCCCTTCGACCTGAGCCCAGTAGACTTTAGTCATCGCATGGCGTGGGTCAGTAATCTGCGCCTGCAGTGGACCGTGGTCGGTGAGCAGCACCAAGCCTTCGCTGTCGTAGTCCAGCCGACCCGCCGGGTAGACCGCGGGGCAGTGCAACAGGTCGCCTAAACAGCGCTTGCCCCCTTCGGAGGTAAAACGCGTCAGAACCTGGAAGGGCTTATTGAGCAGGATGACCTTCAAAACGGCAGCCTCACTGATAACGACCTAGCCTATGGGCGCATTTAACAACGCAGGCTCGGTGCTGTGGTAACCTTCGCGCGGTCATTTCGCGGAGTTTCTCATGACTTATCAGCATATTACCCCGCCAGCTAACGGCGAGCGTATCCAGATTCTGGCCGGTGGAAAGTTGCAGGTTCCAGCTCGACCGATCATCCCGTTTATCGAAGGGGATGGCATCGGTATTGATGTCACGCCGGTCATGCGTCAAGTGGTCGATGCCGCCGTGGCTAAAGCCTACGGCAGCGCTAAGCAGATTGCGTGGATGGAAGTGTATGCCGGTGAGAAGGCGAACCGCATCTACGGGGAGGGTTCATGGTGCCCCGAGGAAACCTTGACCGCCCTGAAGGATTTTGTGGTGTCCATGAAAGGACCGTTGGGCACGCCGATTGGCGGTGGTATTCGCAGTCTCAATGTGGCGATTCGCCAAACTCTGGATCTTTACGCCTGCGTGCGACCCGTGCGTTATTTCACAGGCGTAGCCTCGCCGATGGTGGATCCGGCAGCCACAGACATGGTGATCTTTCGTGAAAACACGGAGGACATTTACGCCGGTATCGAGTACGCGGCTGAAACGCCAGAGGCCATTCGGCTCATCGAGTTTTTGCAAACCCAACTGCATGCCACCGGCATACGCTTTCCGGCAAGTTCGGGTATCGGCATTAAACCGGTATCACGCGAGGGTTCGCAGCGCCTGGTGCGTAAAGCCTTGGATTACGCCATCGAAAACGATCGTGTCTCTGTGACACTGGTGCATAAGGGCAACATCATGAAATTCACCGAGGGTGGGTTTCGTACGTGGGGTTATGAAGTCGCTGTGGCTGAGTACGGCGCCAAACCTATCGGCAAAGGTCCGTGGCTGACGATGTTGAATCCAAAGTCGGGTCAACAGATCGTCATTAAGGACGTCATTGCCGATAACTTCCTGCAACAGGCGCTGCTGCGTCCTGAAGAGTACGACGTGGTGGCCACGCTAAATCTCAATGGCGATTACATTTCGGATGCGCTAGCCGCTCAGGTAGGCGGCATCGGTATCGCGCCCGGCGGCAATATTGGTGACGGAGTGGCGGTGTTTGAGGCAACTCACGGTACCGCGCCGGGGTTTGCTGGCAAGGATCGTGTTAACCCCGGCTCGCTGATCTTGTCCGCTGAAATGATGCTGCGCTATCTGGGTTGGGTGGAGGCGGCGGATATTTTGATGCATGCCATAGC
>CAIKMS010000011.1 GCA_903828595.1 uncultured Pseudomonadota bacterium
ATCAAAGCCCGACGAAATATGGCGGTGGACGATCGTTACGATCGGCAGCGCTAAAACAGCACGGCCCGCCGAAAGGCGGGCCGTCTTGGGTGGGTAGCCGATCAGCGGCGTAACCCTAAGGCCGCGATGATGGCCTTGTAGCGCTCCGGCGCTGTGGACTTTAGGAAGTCCAACAGCTTACGGCGCTGGTTGACCATCTTCAACAAACCGCGCCGCGAGGCGTGGTCGCGCTTGTGCGCGGTGAAGTGTTCACCCAAACCGGTAATGCGTTCGGACAAAAGCGCGATCTGCACCTCGGGCGAACCCGTATCTTGTGCTCCACGCGCAAATTTGGCGACGATCCCCGCCTTGTGTTGACTCTCGAGTGGCATTGACTTGGAAACCTCGACGACTGTTCTTTAGCCTCTGAATTGAGCCGCATATTCTACCTTCCCGCGGCCGTTGTAACAAGTTCGCAGTGTATTTATTCGCGACAACCCAGCCTTAACGTCCATCCCCGGCCTGGGCTTTAAGACCGCTGCGTAGAGACTGAAGTTGCCTGGTGGCCCGTCTTAGGTGCCGGTACCCGGCACAAACAGCCTAAAAGGCGCTATCCACGGCGACTGCGCAGCGATAGCCCCGAGCGCCAGCAACCGTCCCTGATGCATTAAACACAGCTGACGTTCGGCCGGATGCAACGGCAAAGGGCTGGCCACCGGTCGACCAAAACGAATCGACGTCGCCTGCGCGTCGTCCAGCTCCAGCAGCGGCCAATCCGGCAGAGCGCGCTCCATGGGCAGCAAACAGGCATCAAGGGACTCCGGGGTCTCGGCCATCGCCTGCAACTGCGGCAGTGACCAGAGTCGTCCCTGCGAAAAAGGGGCTACCCACTGGCGATGCAAACCAATGAGATGCCCCACCGTTGACAATCGCTGTGCCAGATCCTCACCTAAGGTACGCACGTAAGTACCTTTGGAGCAGTGCACGGTAAAATCCAGGCAATTCGGGTGGGCGTCCACACGCGTTGCGGTTAATTTAAAAATTTGGATATCACGGGCTTCACGCAAAACTTCAACGCCGCGTCTGGCCAGCGCGTAGAGACGCTCACCCTCGCGCTTTAACGCCGAGTACATCGGTGGCACCTGAGAAATCGCGCCCGTCAGGTTGGCGCAGGCCTGAGCTAACTCCTCGTCACTGAATGCCGGCACCGCGGCAGTTTCGACGACCTCACCTTCGGCATCGGCGGTGTTGGTGCGCGCACCTAATTGCAGGCGCGCACGATAGACCTTGTCCGAATCCAGCAGGTACGCACACAACTTGGTGGCGTGCCCAAAACACACCGGCAACATACCGGTGGCCAGCGGATCCAGGCTGCCGGTGTGTCCGGCTTTAGCCGCACGAAATAGGCGTCGAACTTGCTGTAAGGCCTGATTGGAGGACAGCTCTAAAGGCTTGTCGAGCAGCAAGATGCCATCCAGCGGACGCCAGACCACTCGCGCCTGAGCCCGACGCGGCTCGCTCACGGGGCAATCGGATCCGCTATCGGGTCCAAGGGCTCAGCGCCCGGCTCATCGGCGCTAGCCTCATCGGGGTCGGTGGCCGCCAGTGCTGTGGTAGCGCTGGACTCACGCTTGCTCTGATCGGCTTTAACGGCCGTAGAGATCAACGCAGAGAGCTTGGCTGCCCGCTCTATTTCTTCATCGGGCGTGAAGTGCAACTCAGGCACGTGCCGAATTTTGATGCGAGTGCGTAACTCGTGGCGTAAAAACGCCGCAGCCGACGTTAGTGCCGCACCCACTACCTCAACGCTGCGTGACGCATCGAAGGGCAAAAAATACACGGTCGCGTGAGCAGCATCCGGAGATACTTTGACTGCCGTCAAGGTCACCGGACCCACCCTGGGATCTTTCACTTCCCGTCGAACTAGCTCGGCCAGCGTGCGCAACAGCTCGGCTTCAATTCGACGGGCGCGGGAATAATCTTTAGGCATATGGAGTCAGGGCGGTGTTACCCGCCCCCTACGGGTTACATTACAGCGTGCGAGTCACAACCACGCGTTCGTAGCATTCGATCTGATCGCCTGCCCGTACGTCGTTGTAGTTTTTAACAGCGATTCCGCACTCCGTACCGGAGCGAACCTCCGCCACGTCATCCTTAAAGCGACGCAGACTCTCCAGCGCGCCCTCAAAGATCACCACGTTGTCGCGCAACACACGAATCGGGTTATTGCGTTTGACGAAGCCATCAATGACCAAGCAGCCGGCCACCTGACCAAACTTACTGGAGCGGAATACATCACGCACCTGCGCCGTACCCACGATCTGATCTCGCACTTCCGGTGAGAGCATGCCAGACAGTGCCGCACGCACGTCATCAATGGCCTCATATATGATGCTGTAGTAGCGTACATCGATGCCCTGATCTTTAATCATGCCGCGGGCTGTAGCATCGGCGCGCACGTTAAAAGCAATGATCCTAGCATCGGATGCCGAGGCCAGATTCACGTCTGACTCGGTGATACCGCCGACGTTGGAGCCGATGACCTTAACAGCCACCTCCGAGGTCGACAGCTTCTGCAGCGCATCTTTCAGGGCTTCAGCCGAACCCTTCACGTCAGATTTGATGAGCACCTGTATGGTCTGTGCTTTGGCATCTTGCATCTGCGAGAAGACTTCCTCGGCACTTTGCGTGGTACGCGCCAACTTCACGTCGCGGAACTTACCCTGACGGTACAGCGCCACTTCGCGCGCCTTGCGCTCATTCTCAACCACCAGCAACTCGTCGCCGGCATTGGGTGCCGCCGACAATCCGAGCACTTGCACGGGGATCGATGGACCCGCCGTCACGGTGGCTAACCCGCGCTCATCAAACATCGCGCGCACACGGCCGTACTCCTGACCGGCAAGAATAATATCGCCCTGGCGCAAGGTGCCGCGCTTAACCAGCACGGTGGCTACCACACCGCGGCCTTTTTCAATGGAGGATTCCAAGACAACACCGGCCGCCGGTCCGTTGGCGGTGGCTTTCAACTCCAAGACTTCGGCCTGCAAAAGCAGCGTCTCTAAGAGGGTCTCTACACCCGTACCCACTTTGGCTGACACCGACACAAACATCGTGTCGCCACCCCATTCTTCGGGAATGACATTGTGCTTAACCAGTTCGTTTTTGACGCGCTCCGCGTCGGCCTCGGGCTTATCAATTTTATTGAGCGCCACCACAATCGGCACTTCAGCAGCACGGGCGTGGTTAATCGCTTCGATGGTTTGTGGCATGACGCCGTCATCGGCCGCCACCACCAACACCACGATATCCGTCGCCTTAGCACCACGCGCACGCATGGAGGTAAAGGCCGCGTGACCCGGTGTATCAATAAACGTGACGATACCGCGAGGCGTTGTCACGTGATAGGCACCAATGTGCTGAGTAATTCCGCCGGCTTCACCCGCGGCCACCTTGGCGGCGCGAATGTAATCTAAAAGCGAGGTCTTACCGTGGTCAACGTGACCCATGATGGTCACAACCGGTGGACGTGTGGTGGCCTCTTCACCTTCGGCAAGGCCGGCTTGAAGATCGTCTTCCATCACATCGCCACGAACCAGCTTGATGGTATGACCCAACTCTTCAACCACTAAGGCCGCCGTGTCCTGATCGATGACCTGGTTAATGGTCGCCATAACGCCCAAATTCATGAGCGCCTTAATCACTTCACTGCCCTTCACCGACATCTTCTGGGCTAGCTCAGCCACGGTGATGGTCTCTGGTACAGAAACCTCGCGCTTGACTGGCTCAGTTGGCATCTCAAAGCCGTGCTTTGCATCGGATTGGTTGCCCTTACTCCCGCCACGTCGCGTGTCCTGCGGTCGACCCTTTTTCTTGTAGCGTCGGCTCACGTCAGTGCTGACGTGCAGCTCCGAGCGTCCGTAGCGGGTCGCGGTTTTATCCTCAACGACCGGCGCACGCGGCGGTGGACGTACTGCTGTTGCGGCGGCGGCTTTACGGGCCCGTTCAGCCTCGGCACGAGCCTCAGCTTCGCTGGCGCGCTTGGCCTCTTCTTCGGTGCGCCGACGAGCTTCTTCAGCCGCCTTTAAGCGCGCTTCCTCAGCAGCCCGTTCACGAGCCTCAAGATCGGCTAGGCGCTGCGCCTCGGCCTCAGCGGCCAGGCGCGCAGCCTCGGCAGCCTGCTGTGCTTTTTCCAGCTCATCGGTTTGCGCGCGCGATTGCTCTTCGAGCACATCACGCTTGATGTAGGTGCGCTTGGAGCGCACCTCGACGTTGACCGTGCGGGCGCGCCCTTGCGCGGCTGCCACCTTGACCTCACTCTGCACCTTTCGTTGCAGGGTGATTTTTCGCGGTGCAGAGGCCTGTTCGGCCGCATCCTTACCGTGCGAGCGCCGCAAATGAGTGAGAAGCTCCATCTTGGCTTCTTCACTAATAATGGCATTAGCGCCGCCCACCTTAATTCCTGCTTCATCCAGCTGCGTAAGCAGCTTATCAACGGGAACTTTTAGGACTTCCGCAAACTGACTGACCGTAACCTCAGACATTCATACTCCTGCTCACCTTCGTCAACTCAAGCCTTCAAGGCTATTAGGACGCGGTCTCTTCCGTAAACCAATGCGCGCGTGCGGCCATGATCAGCTGCGAAGCACGCGCAGGATCCAGCGACTCGATACCTTCCAGGTCATCCACAGCCTGCTCAGCGAGCTCTTCACGCGTGGTGATACCTCGCTCGCTTAGGGCGGCAACCAGCTCTTCATCCATACCCTCGAGCGACATCAGGTCATCCGATGGGCTGCCGTCAGCGCTCTCTTCAGAGGCAATAGCTTGCGTGAGCAAGACGTCACGGGCCCGGTTGCGCAGCTCCTTGACGATGTCCTCATCGAACTCTTCCACCGACAGCAGTTCGTTGGTAGGGACATAGGCGATTTCTTCGATGGTCGAGAAACCTTCCTGCACCAAGATAGTGGCCACGTCCTCGTCCACGTCCAGGCTGTTTTTGAACATGTCTCTAAGCGCGCTGGCCTCGCTTTCACTCTTCTCGTCGGCCTGGGCTTCACTCATGATGTTGAGCTTCCACCCGGTCAACTCCGAAGCCAGACGAATATTCTGGCCACCGCGGCCGATGGCTTGCGAGAGCTTTTCCTCAGCCACGGCAATATCCATGCTGTGGGAATCTTCGTCGACGACAATGGACGTGACCTCAGCGGGCTGCATCGCATTGATCACAAACTGCGCGGGATTATCCTCAAAAGGAATGATGTCAACGCGCTCACCGGCGATCTCGTTGGAAACGGCCTGAACGCGTGAACCACGCATACCGACGCAGGCACCAACCGGATCAATGCGACTGTCCATGCTGCGCACCGCAATCTTGGCGCGAACGCCTGCATCGCGGGCGGCGGCTAAAATCTGAATCAGACCCTGACCGACTTCGGGCACTTCGAGCTTGAACAGCTCAATCAGAAACTCCGGCGCCGTGCGGCTTAAAAACAGCTGCGGACCGCGCGGCTCTGAGCGCACTTCACGCAAAAATGCCTTTACGCGGTCCTGATTGCGCAGCGGCTCGCGGGGAATCAGGTTTTCGCGAGGAATAAATCCTTCCGCATTGGAGCCTAGATCCACGAACACCCCGTTACGATCCACGCGCTTTACCGTGCCACTGACCAGCGTACCGACGCGATCACGATAGGCATCAACGACCTGCAAGCGCTCGGCTTCACGAACTTTCTGTACGATGACCTGCTTGGCGGTCTGCGCATCGATGCGACCAAAGGCTTCAGCGGCGATGGGTGACTCTACATAGCCGCCAACCTGCGCGGCAGGATCGATGTCTTTAGCATCGTCTAAGCGCAATTCGCGCTCAACGAACTCCAACTCACGCGAATCATCCGCGAAGACTTTCCAGCGCTGAAAAGCGTCGTAATCACCGGTCTTGCGGTTAATGGCCACGCGTACTTCGATCTCATCGCCGTGACGCTTGCGCGTTGCCGAAGCCAAGGCCGCTTCAAGCGCACCAAAGATGATCTCGCGATCAATGCCCTTCTCATTAGCAACGCTTTCTACAGCGTCTACGATTTCTTTCAGACTCGACATCGCCCTTTACCCCCGATCACCGCGCAACGAAGCTCTTAAGCCTTGCCACTCACGCAGTACAAAAATCCGTTAAACGACTTAAAACTCTTTAGTCCCTAATACCTGTGACTTACAGCGGTGCTAACCGCGCTTTACTCACATCGGCACGTCGTAACTGCACATCCTGACCGTCTACCTCTAAGTGCAGACAGCCATCTACAAACTGCATCAGCACACCGGTAAAGCGTCGCCGACCGTTCTGCGGCACCGACAACTCCACCTTCATTCGCTCCCCGATCACCGCCGCAAAGTGCCGATCCAGGCGCAGCGGCCGATCAAAGCCGGGCGAGGAAACCTCCAGCGTATACGCGCCGGCGATAGGCTCTTTCTCATCGAGCCACTCACTCACGTGACGACTGACCGTCTCGCAATCATCCACCGTCACGCCGTTTTCAGGCGTGGAACCGGGTCGATCGATATACAATCGCAGTAAGCCACCACCCTGACTCGGTGCGTAGTCCAGATCCACCAACTCCAACCCCAAAGCCTCAACCTGGGGTTCGAGCGAAGTCAGCAACGTATCGCGCATGAAGCCTCCGCGGGGCCTGGCGCCACCGCGGCCTACGGCTGATTAACGCCGCCTGCCTGACACCCCAATAAAAAGCCTGACGTTAAAACGCCGAGCCCAAAAACGAAAAAAGCCCCTTCGGGGCCATCTGTAGTGGTCGCCACCTAGCCCCTTACGGCGCTACCGGCCGGACAGTCCGCGGTGCGAACTGCTCCCCAACGAAGCGCGGAGTATACGGGACACCGCGTCTTTATGGCAAACCTAAATTCGCCACCGCCCGCTTCAATGCCAGACTCGCCGGTGCCTAAGCCCCGGCGAGTCCCCAACGCCGAATTGTCCACCCCGCGCCTTAACTTCTTGCTAAGGAAAAATCGACAAGTTCAGCTACATAATTGCCCTTGCCCATTTTTTAGCCCAAAGCGTCAGGCGCTACCTGCTAACAGCGGTTAACCAACCGCTTTTAGATTGCCAGCCGCCAGACACTCGATCAGTGCGTTTTCCAGCCGCACCAGGCCCTCCTTGAGCACCTCATCCTCAATGGTGAGTGGCGCGAGGAAACGGATCACGTTTTGGCGCACGCCGCAGGACAGCAATACCAAGCCGTGGCGGGCGGCAGCCTGTACCAGCGCTTTGGTCAGCGCTGCATCGGGCTTGTTAGCGTCGCCCTCGCTGACCAATTCCATGGCCACCATTGCGCCCAGGCCACGAATCTCTCCGATCGTTTGCCGGGCGTGTCGCTCCTTAATCGACTCCAGACCGGCTTTCAGCAGCGCGCCGCAGTGCTCGGCTCGCGCCGGCAGTGACTCTTCGTGCATGACTTCCAGCACCGCCAAGGCCGCGGCACAGGCTAGTGGCGAGCCGGCATACGTGCCACCTAGGCCGCCGGGCGCTGGCGCGTCCATGATGTGAGCCTTACCGGTCACTGCCGCCAACGGGAACCCACCGGCCAAGCTTTTCGCCATGGTGATCAGATCCGGCTCTACACCTGAGTGCTCCATAGCAAACAGGCGCCCGGTTCGAGCAAAGCCCGTCTGCACTTCATCGGCAATAAAGACGATGCCGTGCTTGTCACAAATCGCCCGCAGGGCCTTCAAGAACTCCGGCGGTGCGGCATAAAAACCACCCTCACCCTGCACCGGCTCAACCAAAATAGCGGCCACACGATTGACGTCCACGTCAGCGTGGAACAGCTCCTCCAGCGCATCCAAACTGTTTTTAACCGTTACGCCGTGATAAGCCACGGGGAACGGGATGTGGTAGATGTCGCCAGGGAACGGACCAAAACCCAGCTTGTATGGGGCGACCTTTCCGGTTAAGGCCATGCCCATGAACGTACGGCCATGAAAGCCGCCGCCGCAGGCAATAATCGCACTGCGACCGGTATGGGCCCGGGCAATCTTCACGGCATTTTCAATCGCTTCAGCACCGGTGGTCACTAACAAGGTCTTGTTTGGACCCTTGATCGGCACCAGCTTGTTGAGTTGTTCGGACAGCTCCACGTAGGAGTCATAGGGCGTAACCTGAAAACAGGTGTGGCTAAAGCGCTCCAGCTGACGCGACACGGCGGCGGCCACCTTAGGGTGCACATGCCCGGTGTTGAGCACCGCAATGCCGGCCGCGAAATCAATGAGATGGTTACCTTCGATATCCCACATCTCGGCGTTTTTGGCGTGCTCGATGTAAATCGCGGTCGAACTGCCGACACCACGAGCCACGGCCTCACTGCGACGATGGGCAAAATCCTGGTTTTTCATAACAGACTCCTGATCAGTCATTGAGGTCGGCCCAGCGTCATCAGCGCAAACTCCTCGAACAGGATCTGTGCACCTAACTGAGCGGTATTGCTGGTGGGATCATACTGCGGCGCGACTTCCACCACATCAGCGCCAATCACATTTAAACCCGAAAGACCGCGCAGCAGCGCTAAGCCCTCACGCGAGGATAACCCGCCGACTTCCGGCGTACCGGTACCCGGAGCAAAAGCCGGATCAAAACCGTCAACATCCACCGTGACATACACCGGACCGGTGCCCAGCACCTGACGTGCTTTTGCAATCACCGCAGCCATGCCCATCGAGTTGAAGTCTTCCATCGTCACCACGGTCATGCCGGACTGATAGGAAAAGTCCCAATACAGGCTAGAGGCCCCACGGATGCCGATTTGAATACAGCGCTCGGGGTCTAAGACCCCGTCAAGAACGGCCAGGCGAAACGGCCCACCGTGATGAAACTTCGAGCCGTCATAGATGCCCATGGTGTCGCAGTGCGCATCAATATGCAGCATACCCACCGGCTCTTTAGCACCTAGCGCTTTTAAAATGGGATAGGTAATGGAGTGATCGCCACCCACCGATAAAGGCCGCACTCCGGCCGCCTGCACCGCGCGGTAATACGCCTCTATATCCTCTAGCGACTGCTCTAAGCTGTAACGACTGCGTAAGGGCACATCGCCCACGTCAGCGGCCTTCGCCACGGCGGAGGGAACCCCGCGATAGGTGGGATGATAAGGACCAATGCGTTCCACCGCGCGTACGGCGCGTGGCCCTAAGCGTGCCCCGGCGCGATTAGACACACCCAGATCCATGGGCACACCAATAACCGCAATATCCAGACCCTTTAAACTGTCAGCGGCTGGCAAATCCAAAAAGGTGGAGATACCGGCAAACGGCAGCGTCCGACGCCCATCGGGCGTGGCGACCTGCTCGCCGGCCTGCTTTAAGACCGGATCCACCGCATCAAACGCGCCGCCTTGGCGATACTGCGCGCGCAACTGAGCCAGTTTGTGTTCATCCATAACTAAAGTTAACCCTGTCGCCGCACCGATACCGGTGGCGCTGGACCTCACGCCTACCATCCTTAAGTCTAACCGGCCGCAGCCAAAGGCGCACCTTTCGCCGTTGCTGGGAACACAAAACTTAACTGGGTGTGCTGTGGAGGCGTGAGGTTAAGCCCCTAGGCATCAGACGATGAGCGATCTTAAAGGCACTGGCCACCCACACGCTGAGTCGTACAGGACGCGCACTTAATCCAAACACAGGCGGGGATTCTCACGGTGGGTTGAGGCCCACCGCGTGGCGCGCCCAGTGGCACTCGATCAGCCTGTGACTAAAAAGCCTATGACTAAAAAGCCTGCGACTCAAAATTCTGCGGCTTAAGCCAGGGCGTTATCACAGGGTCGGCTCAAATCGCTTAATCAGCCGCAGCATCATCGCCCGCTGCGCAATCACGCCGGCGCTGTCTAATCGTTCCTGCCCGTTAAGAACAAACCCATGGCGCTGATAAAAGCGCAGCACCGCACCCTGATCGGCCATTGCGCGCAACATAAGGCCAGGTAGTCGGGCTGTTCGTGCTTGCGCCACGATAAAGTCCAGCGCTGCCGACCCGAAGCCTTGCCCGGTGCAATCGGCACTAACGTACAAGCGTTCCAGATACGCCCACGGTGACCCTAATGCGTCAGGCTGCGCTGGCAGAACCCACTTGGCAAACCCGACCGTACGCGAGCCTTGCTGGATGAAATAAAAACGGTTTTGCGCCAATTGAAGTTCGGCCGCCAAAGTAGCCACCGACAGCGCGCGCGCCACATACCCTGCGCCACCGTCCATCCAAAGATAAGCGTAGTGCTCTTGATAGATTCGCGCCGCGTGCACGGCTAACTGCGGCGCATCGGCTAAATTCAATGGCTGAAACCAAACACTCATCGAATGCCCGTCGCCGCTAATTGGGCGCGCAACTGCTCGTTCATCGCGTAAAACACCGGGCCCCAATGCCAACGTAGGGATTGGCGAAACAGCCGCATGCTCGGGTACCACGCACATTGCGTCCCACTAACACCCCAACGCCAGTCCGGCATAAATTTTAACGCCACCCACACCGGCACCCCTAACGCGCCGGCCAGATGCGCAATCGAGGTATCGCAACTAATCACCAAATCCAGATTATCAATAATGGCGGCCGTATCGATAAAGGCCGACCCTTCCTGATCGACTGGGTACGGCAAAACCTCCACCGAAAGCCCGGGTGGGCAATCCGCCAACTGCTCAACACCTGCGTTCATCTGCAAGCTGATCAGACGTACGCCCGGAATTTGCGAAAGCGGCAGCAACTCTTTCAGGGGAAACGACCGGCCATGACCGGCCTGACGCACAGCACCTGACCAGGCGACTCCTACTTTAAAACCCGCGTCCCCTAATCGTGTTTTCCACGCCAGTCGCCGCGACGGTTCAGCACTCAGGTAAGGCACCTGCGAAGGAATGCTGCTAACCCGTGTGGCAAAGGCGCGCGGCAAGCTTTGCAGCGGACAGTGATAGTCGTATTGAGCCGGCATCTGACCAGGGTCTAATAAGGTGCACCGCGCACTCACCGTGGATAACACCGCGTGCAAAGAGGCCGGCGCGGACAGATAGACCATCGCACCGGCCGATTCCAGCTCTCGCACGTAGCGCACGAACTGAAAGCTATCGCCGATCGCCTGTTCCCACCATACAAAAATCCGTCGCCCCTGCACCGCCTGTGATCCATCCCATAGCGGTTGACTCACATCAGGCGCTGGCAATGCCGTAGGCAATAGTCGACGCGCCTCGTACAACTCCCAGCCAGTGGCAAAGCGCCCTAAATGCAGATGACAATCGGCCAGATTAAATCGGGCGCGGTGATGCGTAGGTGCTAACAACAACGCCTGATCCAGCGCTAAACAGGCTTGCTCCACGTGTCCTAAACTTCGTAAGGTCGTTGCCTGATCCACCCAGGCCTCCACGTGACTTGGGTCTAAGGTAAGCGCACGGTCAAAGCAGAGTTTCGCCTCTTCTGAACGACCTAGGTCAAACAACACCTGGCCACGTTGATGCTGCGCGCCGGCGCAATCGGCGTACAGACTCACCAACCGATCAAGGATCAACAGCGCCTCGGCAAGGCGGCCTACCGTCACTAACGAAAGACTTAACGCCAATCCGGTTTGCAGTTCATCCGGGCGCAATAACCAGGAAATCTCTAACGAGCGCACGGCATCGTGAGGTTTTGCTAGCTGCGCTAGCGCAAGCCCTCGCCAACAAGACCATTGCCCATCATCGGCCAAGGCTAGCGCGCAGCGGTCCAGCAACTCCAAAGCTAAGGACGCCTCATCAAACTTTAAGTGCAGCGACACTGCATCAAACAAACAATGCGCATCGTCAGGCTTTAACCCTAAAATGCAGCGACTAGCCGTTAAAGCCGCGCGCTGATCACCTAAAGCGATAAAGGCGGCGACGCGTCCACGGTGGGCCATCAGTAGCGAGGGCGCAATCACGATCGCCTGCTCATAGCAGTCTAAAGCTTTGGCGTACTGCGCCATGGCTCGGTGAACATCGCCAAGCGCCAACCACGATTCGGCCATCATGGGATCGTGTTGCGTGGCCAGTAATAGACACTCGTGTGCCGTGTGCAAATCCTCACTTTGCAGGCTCAACACACCCAACCGATACAGGGCCGTTGGATCCAGCGGCGCTACCGCCAGGATAGCCTTGGCGCGTTGCCTGTCCGCCTCTTGTTCATCAAGCCCCGATAAAGCCGCGGGGTCGGCCCTTAAGCTTTCGATGGGGGGCGAGGTACTCACGGAGCGGTCACGGTGTCAGGTCAGGATTTAAGGCTTCACGCTCATCAAATACCACGCAGCGCCCTTCGTAATGCGCACCGCCTACCTCTTCAAAGTATTTGAGGATCCCGCCATCCAGTTGCCAATGATCCGAAAGGCCGAGCTGAGTCAGGTACAACGAGGCTTTTTCACAGCGAATACCGCCGGTGCAATAACTCACTACCGTCTTACCGGCGAACTGCTCGCGTATCTTTTTAACTTCTTGCGGAAACTCGGTAAACATCCGAATCCCTAAATCCAGCGCATGAGCAAACCGACCCGCCTGCACCTCAAAATCATTGCGGGTATCCAACATGAGAATCGGCCGACCCGAGTCATCAGCACCCTGGTCCAACCAGCGTTTAAGCGTCATAGCTGAAACGGCCGGCGCGCGCACTGATTGCGGAGCGATAGTCGGATGGTTCATGCGAATGATTTCGTTTTTGATGCGAACTTTGAGCCGCTTGAACGGCACCGTGTCCGACCAGCTCTCTTTCCAGGTCAGGGCTGCAAAAGGTGAATCCGCCCGCAGTTGATCCAGCCACTGGTACACCGAAGCCGGTTCACCCGCTAAGAACAGGTTGATACCCTCCTCAGCCAGCAGCACCGTGCCTTTGAGCCCTAAGTTTTCGGCATTGCCCAACAAACGCTCACGCCGCGGCTCCAACTCGTCTAGAGCTACAAACAAATACGCGGCGATATTCAGTATCGATGTCATAGCGCCCATGGTACCCAGCACGGTGCTGCGTGCAACCGGTAGGCTTAACGCTCACTCACCATGAACCTGATACCAGCCAAGAAAAAGGGCTTGATCCTTGCGGATCAAGCCCTGATCGAGCCCGTCTAAAGTTTAAGCTTTTAGCCGCGACGACGTCGCAGGGCAGCGCCTAAAATGCCCACGCCCAACAACGCCAGCACACCAGGCTCAGGCACTTCCACGACCGAGAAAT
The DNA here is from genome assembly GCA_903828595.1 of uncultured Pseudomonadota bacterium. GTDB lineage: Bacteria > Pseudomonadota > Gammaproteobacteria > Steroidobacterales > Steroidobacteraceae > CAIKMS01. The sequence continues at coordinate 13,175 of CAIKMS010000011.1, forward strand.
TGATCGGGGTGGAGCCGGCAAGTCCTGGATAACCGATAGGGTTCAAATCCGAGCGGTACAGCACGTACTGTCCGCTGATAAAGCTTCCGCCGATGTTAAACGCCAACGTACCGCCGGCCCCGTTGGTCAAAAAGGAGATACCACCGAAGTCGACGTGACCCGGGTCTGCCGTTGCCGGTACATAAAGCAGATTGGTGGCCCCAGCGTAGGTCGAAATTCCAGTAATCGTGTAGCCGTCAGCCGTACCCGTAAAACCGGTGATGTCGAAGGGACTACTTGCCGTGCTGGTAGTAAACGTGCCGCTACCCGACTCGCTCGCACCGCTGGTCGCAATGTCCGTGTAGGTCCAAGCGAACTGATCCGCTACGGCTGGGGCGGACACCACCATCACGGCCAGTGCGGCTGCCGATACTAAAAACTTCTTCATTGCGCTTAACTCCCCAGCATTCGAAAATTATCGTCGTCGTCTGATTAAGCAATTTTGATGCCAATTAAGAAAAGCTCTTAGCAATCAGTTGTCAAAAAAAACCAAGCCGTTTGATTATGTTCATTGTGTAAAGACTACCGGCATCGCTCACCGCGCATAGGTCATTGCCAGGCCCACGAAAAAGGGCTTGATCCTTGCGGATCAAGCCCTGATCGAGTCCGTCTAACGGATAGGCTTTTAGCCGCGACGACGTCGCAGGGCAGCACCTAAAATGCCCACGCCCAACAGCGCCAGCACACCAGGCTCAGGCACTTCCACGACCGAGAAATTGATCGGGGTGGAGCCGTCAACGCCCGGGAAACCGGTAGGGTTTACATCGGAGCGGTTCAGCACGTACTGACCGTTAACAAAGCTTCCACCGATGTTAAACGACAGCGTACCGCCAACGCCGTTGGTCAAAAAGGAGATGCCACCAAAATCCACGTGGCCAGGCGAAGCCGTGGCCGGTACGTACAGCAGGTTGGTTGCCCCGGCGTAGGTCGAAATACCGGTGATCGTGTAGCCGTCGGCCGTACCCGTAAACCCGGTAATATCAAAGGGGCTGCTGGCCGAACTGGTAGTAAACGTGCCGCTGCCCGACTCGGTCGCGCCGCTGGTGGCGATATCCGTGTAGGTCCAGGCAAACTGATCTGCCACCGCCTGGGTGGAGATCGACATCACGGCCACTGCCGCTGCCGCTACTAATAACTTTTTCATTACGTTTGACTCCCCAGCATTCGAAAAATATTTCTAATTTGTTTCCAAGCAAGTTTGATGCCAGTTCAAAAAAGCTCTTACCAATCAGTAAATAAAATAAATCCGGCCGTGTGATTATGTTGATTGTGTAAAGCCACCCGACAGCCAGAGCGGGGCTTAAAGGCGCGCCACTGAAGCGGCCTTTAAGTCGCGTTGCTCAAAGGTTTACGGCTTGGGGCGTTGTTTTTCCTGCGCAATCCACTCAGCTATGGATTGATCCAAGACCAACAAAGGAAGCGCTCCATGATCCAAAACCGCGTTGTGGAAACGCCGTATATCAAAGCGATCCCCCAGCTCCGCTTGAGCCTTGGCACGCAGCGCTAGAATTCGCTGCTCGCCTACCTTGTACGCCGTGGCTTGCCCCGGCCAGATCAGATACCGATCGATTTCTGCTTCGGCAAATCCCGGCTCCAGTTGAGCATGCTCAATTAAATAATTGATGGCCTGATCCCGACTCCAACCCAGGCTGTGCATGCCGGTATCTACCACCAGTCTGCAGGCCCGATGCGCCTCCAGGGTCAAACGCCCGAAACGCGAATACGGATCGGCATACAAACCCAACTGCTTACCCAGACCCTCCGCGTACAAGCCCCAGCCTTCACTGAAACCGGAGTTGCCGTAGCCACGTCTTAGGCTCGGAAGGCCTGGCAGTTCCTGCGCGCGGGCAATTTGCAAGTGATGCCCGGGCACCGCCTCGTGTAACACCAACGCATCCATAGTCCAGCTCGGCCAAGCCGCGAGGTTATTGGTGTTAGCCTCAAAGTAGCCGGCCCGCGAGCCGTCCAAGGCACCACCGATATAATGCGGAGCGTTGTTTCCCTCCTCAGGTGCCATCGGGCGAATACCGTAGGGTACACGCGGTAGCTCCACGAAAAGCCCGGGCAACTGAGGATCGATGCGCTTAGCAATATCTCTAAAGGCGATTAACTCCTCGTCCGCGGTCTTAAACTGAAAGCGTTTATCGGTGCGCAGATACGTTCTAAATTCGCTTAAGGTTCCGGTAAACCCGGCCTCTTTCATCACTGCGGTGAGCTCCGCATCAATACGAGCGACTTCACGTAAGCCTAAGTCATGAATCTCACGCGCACTCATGTTGGTGGTGTTGTAGTGCTTCAGTGACCAGGCGTAATACTCTTCACCGTGCGGTAACGCCGTTGCTGCCAAGTCCTCGCGCGCTGACGCAACATACGTGTTCGCTAAATAATCGCGGAACGCTTGCAGGGCGGGAATCGTGCTTTGGTGCAGCACCTGCTCGGCCGATTGAGTCAACTGCGCCTGCAGGCTGGGTGAGAACTCCGCCGGCATTTTTACAAAGGGTGCGTACAGCGGATGCTTGGCCAGATCCGGGTTAAGCAGTGAGGCAAACTGATCCGGTAAGCGCTTAAGCGCCACTTTAGGCGGCATCCAACCCGTGGCACGCCCGGCCTCAAGCAGGACCCGGGTTTGCTCCAGGCTTTTGGGCACCGCTGAGAGTCGAGCCAGGTAATGGCGATAGTCGGCCTCGGTTGCAAAACGTGTCGCGCGCGTGAGTTGCGGCAGATTAAATTGCGGCCCGGACATTTGATTGACTTCAAATGGCGTGCTGTCCGATGAAAACGGCAGGTCTTTTTCCGGCGCCACCCGACGAAACAGCTCATCGCCCTGAACGTTGATCTGGGTATTAAAACTCAAAATATCGAAAGACCAGCGATCCTCACCCTGTAGAGACTCGCGTTTAATGGCTTTAAGCGCCTGCAGCGTTTGCTGATGATGGGCGCGCCGGGCGGCGATGGCTTCACGGGACAGATCGGTGAGCCGATCATCGAAGCGGTGATCCCCTACGTAGGTGGCGCGTTCAGGAAACTGGCTTAACTGCCACTCCCACTCGCTGTCTAACAGTTGATGCAGGGCACGATCCGGCTTCGCACCGACGCTTGCCGGCGATGCGCTTAGAGCCGCCGTTGTACCCAGCACGCCGCCAATTAGCACAAGGCTTATCCGAAGCCCACAGGTCCAACCCGTCCGTCTTTGATGACCCCACACGCTTGTCTGCATCATCGGCTCCTTAACTACAGTAATAAACACGGCTCACCAGTCGCTATCGCAACTTAAAGTCCCACCGGTTGCTCATCGAGCAGCGCGTCGCTTCGCACTGGATTTAGTGAGATAAAGCCCTTAAGGTCAAGTCTAATAATCCAATAAGAGGCATTTGTATCGTGCGCTGTGCTTATCTTTGGGGGGCGAAACGCCGCACCCTCTCGACGATCGTAGTTTTTGCCTGCTTTAGTTGGCTGGGCATTTACCTGACTCCTGGGCCAGCACTGGCTAGGACATCGGGTGCGCAGCGGCTTGAACTGCTGGCGGGCAGCGAGAACGCCCGGCCGGTGATGTTGAGCACAGACACCACCTGCTGGCTCTACCCCCACATGCGCGTCTGGGTTAAGCCTCGCCCCGAGGCCGCCGGGCAGGTCATTTTTGCGTCCCCTTCCCAAGCCGACTGTCAGGTGCTGCCTGCCCCGCTGCCCGAACTGGGCGAACTGGCCAGTTTCTACCAGGGCAAGGTCGGCTCTTATCTCATCATCGATCAAGGAACCGGCCCATCCAGGCGCCATCTTCGAATTTGGGACTGGCGTCGCCAGAAATGGTCCTACAGCGCCACTTACGAGGCCCCGCTGCTGTTGAAGGGCGGTCGTTTGAGCGTCTGGGAAACCCAAAGTGAGCCGGCAACGGCCGCTAACTGCAGCGAATATGCAAAGATCATCGCTCAAGGCTTCAGCCCCTCGTTGCAGCAACTCAAAATCATTAACCTGCGCGCCACGCCGCTTAGCCAACCGGTCTTGCGACAAAAACGATGCCAAGCGACCCAGTAGCGCCGGTGGGTCGTCATTAGCCTTGCCGATGACTCCATGGGCACACCTTGCCAAGTAAGGCCGGTTAGCTGAACATTGGCATATCGTCATGAAACGGTAGCAAATTCGATGCTTAATCGGCCGCATGAACGGCGTCCTTCGGTACCGGCCTTGCCGGCCCTACCCCGCGCGGCTTGAAACCCACAGCCGCCCTTAAAGTCACAACGACTTCACCCGCAGGTAACCCGCAAAACCCATGACCTCTGAAATCCAGTATTCCATGTCCGATCGGAGCTTGAACTGGAAGCGCCGAACGCTGATACGAACGATCGAAGTCCTCTCTGGCCAGCCCAAACTGCAGAAGAACTACGACAAGTACCGCGCCACCGCGAAGGCAGAAGACTCATTCTGGATCGAAGGGGTTCGTCTTTTTGGCATTAAAACCGATCTGGACCCTTCAGCTTTTAAAACCATCCCGAAAACCGGGCCACTGATGGTCGTGGCTAACCATCCCTTCGGCGTGGCAGATGGCCTGCTGCTGTGTTGGTTAGTCAGCCAGGTCCGCAAAGATTTCAAGATCATGCTCAATGGCGGTCGCTACGTCCCCGAACTGGGCAGCCACGCCATCTCGGTCGACCCCTCAGGAAAGCGCGAATCGCAAAAAACCAACGTGGCGGCACGGGCTCAAGCCCGCCGGACTTTAGAACAAGGCGGCGTGCTGATTATCTTTCCTGCCGGTGGTGTCTCAACCTCCCGCGATCGCTGGGGACGCGGCCTGCCGCTGGATGGCACCTGGCATCCTTTTGCGGCTCAATTAATCGAGCGCACGCATTGCCCTGTGTTGCCGGTCTGGTTTGGGGGACATCACGGTCGCCTGTTCCAAATTGCCAGTCACTTAAGCATTACCCTGCGTTTTGGCATGCTCTTAGGCGAAAACATTCGCCGTATCAAAAAGCCGATTGAGATGGTGGTGGGTGATCTCATTCATTACCGCGAACTGCCGCAGGACGGCGATCGGGCCAAACTCTCCCATGAGTTGTGCCGTCGCACCTACGCCTTAGGGGGAATCGACACCTCTATCCCCGGGGTGATCGGCCCATGGCCCAAGTCTTTGCAACCCAAGTTACCGCGTGAGCGGCGCGAATCACTTAAGTCGCGTCTTTTACCCAAACTCAAAATGCTCAAGGCGCGCGTCTAGTGAATCGCGCTTAAATGCGCCAAAAGGTGGCAGATCAGGCGCGTAATGCCTACCATAGCGCCGCTTGAGGACGGCGTGGGTATCGCCACCTAAAGCGGCAGCAACGGATAGACACAGTGGGCAATTAAGCTTGCCTTTGACTTACACACGAAAGGCCGGCGTTTACAGATGACGGAAGAAAACCCCGTTTCGATGTCCGTGTCGACCTTGAGTCGATCGCAGCGCCTGCTCGTCCGAGTAGTAGAGCTCTTGTCGGGTCAAAGCGCGCTACAGCGTAAATACGACGCCTACCGCAAGCTGAACTATCCGCCGGGCAGCTGGTGGACCCACGTCGTGGACTTTCTGCGCATTCGCACCAAAGTTTCGGCGGAATCGTTAGCGAATATCCCCAAAGAAGGTCCTTTGGTGGTGGTCGCGAACCACCCGTTTGGCTTAGTGGACGGCCTGCTGGTGTGCTGGTTGATCGCTCAGGTTAGAAGCGATTTCAAACTACTGTTAAGTGGCGCGCGCAATCTGCCGGAAATGGATGGTCACACCATCACGCTGGATTTCTCTGGCACCCGTGAGTCGATTAAAGCCAACGCCCTGGCCCGCGTCGAGGCCAGACGCACGGTCGAGCGTGGCGGCGTGGTGATCATTTTCCCGGCCGGTGGAATCTCAACTTCCATTGACCCCTGGGCCCGTAAGCCGGCTATCGATGCGCCCTGGCATCCCTTTGCCGCGCAGCTAGCCACCCGCACCCGGGCGCCGGTGTTGCCGGTGTGGTTAAAGGGCCAGAACAGTCGCCTGTTTCAAATGGTCAGCCACCACAGCCTGGCCCTGCGCTGGGGTATGCTGATCGGTGAAAACATGCGCCGCATTCGTCGACGTATCACGATCGTCGCTGGCAAGCCGATCCCCTTCGAGGAATTGCCGGCTGGCCTGGATCGCACCGCGCTGTCAATAGAGCTGTGTAAACGCACCTACGCGCTGGGCGGTATTGATGCCTCGGAGCCTGGCCTGGTGGTGGATTGGCCGGCTCCGGAAGAAGCCAACGAAGAGCCTACCCCCAGCGAGGTCACGGTGCTGCGCGAGGAAGATCCGCAGACAGTTCGTGATCAAGGCTAGGGACCCACGAACGCTACAGGCGTTTAGGCAGGATTAATCCACGCATCGCACGCGGATCTACGATCGGAGAATTACAGGGTAAATGCCACCCTAACGCAACGCGGATGTCGCACTTATCGCCGTTATTGCCAGTAAACGGATCATTACCCCAGCACGATTACCCCAGCGCGTTTACTTGAGTTCAACTTCCACAAACTGAAACTCGTAGGGATTTACGTTGATTACGTTGTGGCTCACGCCAGCCAAGCGGTTGTACGAAACGCCGGTAACCAGCGCCGCCTCACGGGTTCCATGAGCGTCTTCCAAGCGCAACGTTCCGGTCGTTAAGGGCACGACCACGTAATCATGAGCGTGCACATGAAAACCCGTCTGGGCACCCGGTGGAAAGGTCCACAAGGTGACGATCACCCGTTCGTTTTCCAGTTGTAGTGTTCCTGTTGCCTCGGTCATTGGTATTTCCTCAACGTAAAAAAGCTGTTTCCTCTTTAATCATTTAATCGCCCCGACCTTAGGACCACACACGCAATCCACTCGATCCACCTGAGCCTAGCTTGCCCGAAAATCAACGAACCGCGCGGGTATCGAAGTGAGGATTTTGAATCAGGCCTAAACGATTACCGAATGGATCTAAAACAGCCGCCACCCGGATTCCCTCACCGACATCAGCAATAGGATCCAAAGGCTGTGCACCATACTCGAGTAGCCGCTGATAAACCTGTTCAATATCCGCCACGCCCCACAAAGGCTGCGGCCCGTTCACCGACGCCGTACCTTGCGGTAACAAGCCCAGCTCAAAACCGCCGACCCGAAAGCCCACATAAAAGGGCTGCTTAAAAATGCGGTTGGGTATCCAACAATTGACCGTACCAACACGTCGCGCGAGTTAAATCACTCACCGGATAAATCGCAGTTCTTAGTCCCAATAGCATGACAGACTCCCGATAAAGCCACGTTCAAGTGCCTAAAGCTTTAGCACGCAAGCTTTAAGAAGATATCACCGCGTCAGAACTAAAGTAGCGGCAGGCATCGGTATTTGTCGTGGAATATTGCGGCAAGATAAGTCCGCGTAGGCTTCATGGGTCGTTATCCAGATAACAACGCCCGGTGCTCAAGACGGTATCGCTGACCTTAAAATCAGGTCTTTGGATCGGGTCTGAACCTCTGGTCATGACGGCCGATCGGAAGAGCCGCACCGCTTGCCCAGGCGCACCCATTCGCGCTACCTTGATTTGTCGAGGCGACACAGCCCGACAGAATCGTCAGCCTCCGGAGGCTAGCCCCATGTTTGCGTTTCTGAAGGCCGCCGCCCACCGTCCCCTGCTGCCGCATAGCGCTGTGGATGCCTCCTACCAGCGGCTGCGCTGGCAAATATTTGCCGGCATCTTCTTTGGTTACGCGGGCTTCTACCTGGTTCGCAAGAACTTCGATTTAGCCATGCCCTATCTGGCCGAGCACGGCTATTCAAAGGCCGCCCTGGGCCTGCCCCTGGCGGCGCTTGCCTTTGCCTATGGCTTGTCCAAATTCCTCATGGGCAGCGTCTCTGACCGCTCCAATGCGCAGCGCTTCCTGCCACTAGGCCTGTTAGCTTCAGCCGGAATCAGCTTCCTGCTCGGGTTCGCGCCGTGGGCGACCTCTGGGATTACAACGATAGCCGTGCTCTTGTTCCTGAATGGCTTTTTCCAGGGCATGGGCTGGCCACCGTGCGGCCGGGTGATGGTGCACTGGTGGTCGCACAGCGAGCGGGGTCGTGTGGTGTCGGCTTGGAACGTGGCCCACAATGTTGGCGGTGGTCTGATCGCACCGCTGTTCCTGCTCGGCATGTATCTCTTCAACGACTGGCACTCAGCGTTCTACGTCCCGGCATTCCTCGCGATTGTCGTTGCGCTGTTTGCGTTTCTGACGATCAAAGACACGCCGCAGTCGGTGGGCTTGCCGCCTATAGAGGCCTATCGCAACGACTATCCTCCCGACTACCAGGCGCGCCACGAGCAGGAATTCAACACCCGCGAGATCTTCGTCGAACACATCCTGAATAATCGGCTGCTGTGGTGGATCGCGCTGGCCAACGTCTCGGTCTACCTGCTGCGTTACGGCGTACTCGACTGGGCACCAACCTACCTGAAGGAAGCCAAGCATTTCAGCGTCGACAAGTCGTCGTGGGCCTACTTCTTCTACGAGTGGGCCGGCATCCCGGGCACTGTGCTGTGTGGCTGGATATCGGATCGCCTGTTCCAGGGCCGGCGTGGCATCGTCGGCATCCTTTTCATGGTGCTGGTGGCCATTGCCGTCACGGTCTACTGGCTGAACCCGCCGGGTCATCCGGGAATCGACATGGCGGCACTCATCTGTGTTGGATTTCTGATCTACGGGCCGGTCATGCTGATCGGTCTGCAGGCGCTTGAACTGGTGCCGAAAAAAGCGGCCGGCACGGCGGCCGGCTTTACCGGGATGTTCGGTTACCTGGGCGGGTCGATCATGGCCAGCGTGCTGTTTGGCCGGCTGGTCGATGCCTTCGGCTGGCAAGGTGGCTTCATCTTGCTACTGGGCGGCTGCGCCGCCGCCGTGTTGTGTCTGATTCCCACGCTGCGCCACGAGCGGCAAGCCGCGCAAGCGCTGGCCTTGCATCGGGCCGAACGGGCCTCGGTTAAACACCGGCCTTAAACCTAGCCCTGCCCCTTGTTTTAGGAGTAAACCCATGTCACGACTTCGCGCCGGCCTTTTCGGCATCTGTGCCGCACTCATGACACTGACCTCTACGCTGGCCCCGGCTGCTGCCCTAACACCCCATCCACTGCCGCTGATCATCGCCCACCGCGGGTTGCCTGGACTCTATCCCGAGGAGGTTATGGCGGGCTACGAGGCGGCGATCGCCGCCGGTGGGGACGCGCTGGAGCTGGACCTGCAGTCCTCCAGTGACGGTGTTCTGTTTGCCTGCCACAACGTCTACCTCAGCGACACCACCGATGTCGCCTCCCACCCGGAGTTTGCCGCACGACGCACGACGCGCGCAGTCGATGGTGTCATGACCGGCCCGGACTGGTTTATCAGCGACTTCACGGCGGCTGAACTTAAATCCCTGCGCGTGCGGCAACCCCTCGCCTTTCGCAGTCACGAGTACGACGGTCGCTTTGCGATGGCGACGTTCCAGGAAATCCTCGATCTAGCCAAGAAGACCATGAAGGCAGACCCGAAACGAACCATCGCCGTCTACCCGGAGACCAAAAATCCTCTGTACCAGCGCGCGCTGGGCCATCCGCTGGAGGAGACGCTGCTCGCGATGCTTAGACGCGAGCACTGGAACACACCGAATGCCCCCGTCTACGTCCAGTCCTTTGACCCGGAAAGTCTGAAGCGGCTGCGTCGACTCGGCCTTAAGACCCGGGTGGTCCAGTTGATCGACGGCAGCGACGCCGACTACGCGACCGGCGGAATCCTCTACAACTCGCCAGACACCGAGCGGCCCTGGTCGTGGCACGAGGCAGGTGATCCACGCACGTTTGCCGCGATGGTGACACCGGCCGGCCTGGCTGACATCCGCCGTTATGCCGACGGCATCGGCCCGTGGAAGCTTTACATCATTCCAGCCCAAGGAAGGGATGCCACCGGGTCGCCGGTTTCTGAGATGCATGCCGCCAGCAATGCCCGGCCCACGTCCCTGATTGCTGACGCTCATCGGGCGGGGCTGTTCGTTCATGCCTACACGTTCCGTGACGAACCGGTATACCTGACCGCCAGCTACGGTGACGACCCCTCAAACGAATACCGCGCTTACTTTGAACTGGGCATCGACGGCGTGTTCACGGATTTCGCAACCACAGCGCACCGCACCCTTGAGGCCTGGATGAATCGCACGATCAACGTTAAGCCGCATTGATGCAACACACCGTTCTGGACCGAGCGCATTTCCTGATCTGTTACGCTCCCGCCAGCCGAATAAACCGTTAAAACTTTTGGTTCTGGACCGAGCGCATTTCCTGATCTGTTACGCTCCTTTCAGAGGCGTTGGAATGAATGATCGTTATGGAATTGACAAAGAACGTTTTGAAAAATCATTAGAACACGATGTAATTAATAAATTCCATCCACCGGGGTGCGACACCATAAAAGCCGTAATGGATCACGAATACGGACATATGATTGATTATTTGCTGATGTTACGCGATGACCCTAAAATTAAATCGTTGCGAAGAAAAGCAGGAATTGGATCAATTTCAGAAAATTTAAGTCGATACGCTGCCACAAATAGAGCGGAATTCGTTGCTGAAGCGTGGTTGACCGACCTGCTTTAACTGGTCCAGTTCTGATGTCTGTTACGCAGCGATCTGAGTCTCGCTTATTTTCTTCACTGTCGTCAAACGCACCACCGTCGTCTCAGGTGCGGGTGGCCTATAGCCCAGTGCGCTATGCGGCCTG
>CAIKMS010000012.1 GCA_903828595.1 uncultured Pseudomonadota bacterium
GCGGCCGGTGCACTGGCCGGTGTCGCCGTAGTCCCTGAACTGGATACGGACTTAGCCGATACCAGTGCGGTGGGTGTGGTCTTATCGAACGCAGCAACCTGATAGGTGTAGGTGGTTGCCGCCGTTAATCCGGTATCCGTGTAGGTCGTACCGGAAGTAACCGTAGCGATCGGTGTGTTTACGCCATTGCGATAGATGAAGTAACCACCGATACCGTTGGACCCTGCGGTAGCGGCTGTCCAATTTAATGTTAGCGACGAGCTGCTAACCACACTCACCGTCAGTGCACTCGGTGTACTCGGAGCGGTGGGAGCAGCGGCTGGCGTAGTGACTGAAATTGAAGGGCTTTGTGCGGAGACCAACGGCGTGGCTGCGTTATCAAACGCAGCCACCGTGTAGGTGTAGGTGGTTGAAGCCAACACACTGGTATCGGTGTAGGTGGTGCCGGAGGTGACGGTGGCCAGCGGTGTGCTTGAGCCGTTGCGGTAGACGTAATAACCGGCGATGGGGTTAGTACCGGCGGTAGAGGCACTCCAGGAGATCGTGGCTGCGGACGCCGTGACGTTGGAACTGGTTAAGCCTGATGGAGCGCCCGGTGCGCTCACACTGCCTGCTGTACCAGTCACCGTGATCGAGTTGAAGATGGAGGTGGCCAACGTGCCGGCGGCATTGCTGTTGACCGCCAAACCCACATAAGCGTTGCTGGCCATCGTGACCGTGGCCTGGCTTACTTCAGTCCAGGTGATGCCATCAGCTGAGGTGTAGCCGGTAAACACCGAGCCTACTCGCGTCACGCGTACCCAGTACGGAGCCGTAGCGTAGACGCCGTGCAGGTTGGTTGTGCTCGCGTTAGTGGTTGGACGTGATTGGAAGTTAGTGCCGTTATTGGGCGTGACGTAAGTCATCGCAAACGCAGCCCCGGTGGCTAGCGACTCACGGAACATCACACCGGCCTTAGCCCAGGCCGCGCCGTTGGTCTGACTCGACACTAAAGCGGTGATCGAACCGTTACCCGATAGGGGTTGCGAGACATACTGGAAGGTGTCGGCCGTGGCATTGATGTCAGGTCCGGCGCCGTTAACGGTGATGGCAGAGCCTGCGATGGAGAACGAACCGGTCGCTCCGGTCACACCGATATCGCCACCGCTCCATGGCGCTGTGCTGACACCCGCTTTGAGGCTGGGCTTTACCGTGATTTGCGCCGTCGTTGTCGGTGCCGCGGCACCCGTCATCGCAACAGCCATCGCACCAGGCATCGCGGCATGTAACGAGACGTAGGGTGTGGGTGCGCTGTGATCAAAAGCGGCCACTTCATAATGATGCGCCAGGCGCGGATCGGCCGTGTTATCAACGAAGGTTGTGCTACCAATTACCGTGGCCAGCGGCACAGTGAAGTTGTCCCGGTAAACGTAATAGCCGCCGATACCGTTGGAGCCGGCAGTGGCCGTAGTCCACTTCACCGTGGTGCTGTTACCGTTGTTTAGTACCTCGAGCCCAGTCGGGGCGGAGGGGGCTTGAACCACTTTCAAGGAATCAAAATGCGCGTTGAAGGCAGCACCCCGCGCCGAGGTCAAGGCCAGACCCGCATAGACCTGAGTAGCCATGGGTACGCGCGCTTGCTGTAGCGCATTCCACGTCAGACCGTCCGTGCTTATCGCACCGGTGAATAAATCGCCATGACGGCTCAGACGCAACCACACCGCGCCGGCGTTCAATCTCGGGCCGCTAGTGTTAACGACCGGCGCGCCGTTCTGGCTGCGCACCCGAAGGGCGCTACCCTCATCCGGCGATACGCTTAAGTAAACGTGCTTGGCCTGGCTGGTAAGACTCTCGCGGATCAATAAGCCGGCGTGGCCGTCGTGCAGTAAAGCCGCGGAGTTAGTCAGGCGCACCGTGAGGCTACCGTCGCCGATCAGAGGCATTTGATGAAAGGCCGCCGCTTCGGCCGCGTGCGCAAAAGCTGCACCCGGGTAGCTTAGGTGATAGGCATTAGATCCTGACCCCCGCGCGTAGCCGGCCGGCGCTGCCAGTTCACCGACATCATGACCGGCTAAAGACCACGACTCAGCCGGATCGCTCGTTAGGGCTGTACCAGTCATCGGACTGGCCTTGATGTTCGAGACGGTGGCGGGCTGGTAGCGTATTGCGTGCACGCTGCTGGAGGGGTTGGCCGTAACGAAATACAGTCCGCCGGTCGGAGCGCTGGCCAGCGCTCGCACGGCGCCCGCACCGCTGATGAAGTCCTGCACAGCGACCGGGTTATCGTTGCGATCAAAGCTGAAGGCTTTAATCCAGCCTGCGCCGGCATCGCCATGGAAATAGACGTTGCGGTAGTTGACCGGAAAGTCGGCGCCGGAATACCACGTGCCACCCAACGAGTGAGTGCCACCAAATACCGGACCACTGACCGTGTGGCCGTTGGCGGCGGCTTGACCTAACGGTAGTGCTACCGCGACACCCGCCGCATCGTAGGCTGCAAAGCGGGCGAGTCGCCCGTGTAGCCAGTCAATGGCTGGACGCTCATGCAAGAACAAATCCAGGCTTGCAGGCAGTGCGATCTGGGTCTGACACGGATTGGGCCAGGTGGCAGAACCTAAGGTGTCTTGCGCTATGAGATCTTTGTACTGCAGCCAGGGCGTTGCACAGCTGGCCGGATACAAAGGATTCGGGGCTTGGTTGTCCCAGACCGTGGCGGCCGTATAAAGGCTGACCGAATCGTTGTTCATACCCTCAAACAATGGCCAGCCGAAGTTCAGGCCTCCGGTGCGCGCGACATCCAAGGACTCCCAGGCAAAGCGACCGGCATCACCGATGTACAAGGTTCCTGGGCTTTCCAGCGTGGCCGGGTTGGCCGCCGTGCTGGGACGTACCGCAAAACGCTCCGGGTTGCGCAGACCCAGGATCCAGACCCGTGAGCGGGCGCTGCGAGGTTGGCGGGCGTCATAAAAGGGGTTACTGCTTAACCCGTTACCGGTGGCCGGGTCCAAGCGCAGGAGCTTGCCGGACAAGGAGTCCAGCCGTTGCGCGCGAAAGGCGCCGATGTTGTCGGCTGAACTCATCAATCCTTGGTTTAGTGCCTTTGCATAGGCCGTATTCGGCGCGCTGCCGCTGTCGTTAGAGCGCTCATCCGAGCCATCGCCGCAGGAGGCCAGCAACGATCCGTCATTGCCGAATGCCAGGGCCCCGGCACCATGGGCTGCGGCGGTAACTACGCAGCCGGTGTGATTGCGGCCACCGGCCGTGCTTTCGCCAAACAGCACCGTGCGACTGGCGCTGACTATGCCGGATGCGTGCGCATACCCGTTGGTCGGGCTTGAGCTTTTAAGCTGGTAGCGCACGATTCGGCTGATCGTCGCGGTGGGCGAGGTTGAGTTTGGCGATACCCGACCGTGGCAGACGGCCGGACCCACCGAGGGTGAGTCGCATTGGGCTAAGTGGTTGGGGTTAACGGCGTAGAACAGGTAAACCCAGCCCGTGCGAGCAAAGTCGGGGTCTAGCGCAAAGCCGGTGAGCCCTAAGCTGCCGACGCTGGCCACTTCATCCGATAGGTCAATGAGTGGCTGGCTGCTGGGTTGGGCGTTGTCGATCACCCAAACCCGGCCGGCGCGCTCCCAAATAAACAGGCGACCGTCGGCGGCAAAGCTTAAGCCCACGGCATCGTCCCAGGCCTGTCCATCCGGGCGGTTGATCAACGACTCGCTAAAACCGGTGGGCAGCGAAAGCGGCGCACCGGACTGGGCGCTGACCAGCCAGCTGGCCAGCGCCATGAGTCCGGCAAAAATCGCCTGTCGTGTTTTAAACCAGCCCTGTAGCAAAGTCCGTCCTTAATTTAAGCGCGTCGCGTGAGCCCATCGGTTATCCCGTCTTACGCATTGAGCTGTCTGGATTCAGCAGGTGCCCAAGTAAAATCTAAGCAAGATTTGTGCCTGTCCAGCCAAATCCCGGGGAATTCATAAAGATCATATTTTGATGCGGCGTTAGCCCGGTGAAAATTGTCAATAAATCCGACACTTACCTGCTATTCACGTGACCGTGCATTAATTAAAATAGCAGGCCTTGGTCGTCCAGTACCTATTCCCCTAAAGCGGCACGGACACGTTAAAGCGGAGGAAGATTGCCACACTGTGCAGTGGATTAGAGGGCGGCTTTACATAGACAAGGAAAGTCAGCCTCCAGTAGACTGGCAGACACACTTAAGACGAGCGTTCACCTAAGCGGGAGGGGTCCAAATCGGGCTCCACCCGCTTTGTTTATACGCGCTCGGCACGACCTGGCTTAAAGGTCGAATCTATCGGGTGATGATGAATCGGCACTGGGAGGCCTTTAGTGACTACACCGGCGGTACTTGGCTTAGCGGACGGTAGCGTCTTTCACGGAATTGGCGTGGGCGTGGCCGGCTCAACAACGGGTGAAGTGGTCTTTAATACGGCGATGACCGGTTATCAGGAGATCCTGACCGACCCGTCCTACTGCCGACAGTTGGTGACCCTGACGTACCCGCACATCGGCAACACCGGCACGAACGCCCAGGACATGGAGTCCTCCGCGGTGTACGCCGCGGGTCTGATTATTCGCGACCTGTCGCTTACCACCAGCAGCTGGCGAGCCAGCGAATCACTCAGTGAGTTTTTACAGCGCGCCAACGTTGTGGCCATCGCTGATATCGATACCCGTCAGCTGACGCGCTTGCTGCGGGATAAAGGCGCGCAGGCCGGCTGTATCTTAGCCGGACCTGAGGTCACCGGCGCTGACGCCGTGGCAAGGGCTCGCGAGTTTCCCGGCCTAAAAGGCATGGATCTCGCGCAAGTGGTCTCAACCGAGGAAAGTTACCAGTGGAATGACGCGGGTAGTTGGGCTGCGCGGCCTGCCAAGCTGCCGCACCCGGCCCGGCGTCTGCACGTCGTAGCTTATGATTTTGGTATCAAGCGCAACATTTTACGAAGCTTCGCTTCGCTGGGCATTCGCGTCACCGTGGTGCCAGCCAAGACAACGGCCGCTGAGGTTTTAAGCCTGCAGCCGGACGGTATCTTCTTGTCCAACGGTCCTGGTGATCCTGAGCCGTGTGACTACGCGATTTTAGCGACCCAGGAGTTTTTAGGCACCGGCGTGCCGGTGTTTGGGATTTGCTTAGGCCATCAGATCTTGGGCCTGGCAGTCGGCGCTAAGACCGTGAAGATGAAGTTTGGTCATCACGGCGCTAACCACCCGGTGCAAGACTTAAAGTCCGGACGCGTTTTAATTACCAGTCAAAACCACGGCTTTGCCGTGGATGAGGCCACGTTGCCCGCCAATGTGCGGGCTACCCACCGGTCATTGTTTGACGGTTCGTTGCAGGGCATAGAGCTTTGCGATAAGCCGGCCTTTAGTTTTCAAGGCCACCCCGAGGCCAGTCCCGGACCGCACGATGTCGCAGCGCTGTTTGAGGCCTTCAGCGACATGATGGTGCGATACGCGGCCAGTCAGAATCGTGGGCGTGGTAAAGAGCCGAGAATCCCCTCGGCCAGCTAGACAGGTTCCTGACAGCGATTTTTCGCTGTCAGGGTGATGGAATTTTTTGCAGCACCCCAAAGGGGTGCTGCGCGTAGTAGAGCGAAGCGAATGCCCAAGCGTACCGATCTTAAGAGCATTTTGATTATTGGCGCCGGCCCGATCGTCATTGGTCAGGCATGCGAGTTCGACTACTCCGGTGTGCAGGCGTGTAAGGCGCTGCGCAGTGAAGGTTATCGAGTGGTTTTGGTTAACTCCAACCCAGCCACCATCATGACCGACCCGGAGATGGCGGATGCTGTTTATATCGAACCGGTGAACTGGCGGACGATCGAACGCATTATTGAAAAAGAGCGCCCCGATGCGGTGTTGCCCACCATGGGCGGGCAGACAGCGTTGAACTGCGCGCTGGATCTGGTACGTGAGGGCGTGCTGGAGCGCTTTAACTGCGAGTTGATCGGTGCCTCACCCGCGGCTATCAACATGGCGGAAGATCGCGAGCAGTTTCGCCATGCGATGACGGACATTGGACTGGAGACGCCGCGCGCGCGCATCGCCCATACGCTGGCCGAAGCGTGGGAAGCTCAGGTGGATATTGGTTTTCCCACCGTGATTCGACCCTCGTTTACCTTGGGCGGCAGTGGCGGTGGTATTGCTTACAACCGCGAAGAGTTTGAAACGATCGTCACCCGCGGGCTGGATGCCTCACCGACCTCCGAAGTGCTTCTGGAAGAGTCGGTGCTCGGCTGGAAAGAATACGAGATGGAAGTGGTTCGCGATAAGGCGGATAACTGCATCATCATTTGCGCCATCGAGAACGTGGATCCGATGGGTGTGCATACGGGTGATTCTATTACCGTGGCGCCGGCTCAAACCCTCACCGATAAAGAGTATCAGCGGCTACGCGATGCCTCGATTGCGGTGTTGCGAAAAATTGGCGTGGATACTGGCGGATCTAACGTTCAGTTTGCGGTCAGCCCGCATGACGGGCGGGTGCTTGTCATTGAGATGAACCCGCGGGTCTCGCGTTCTTCGGCGCTAGCCTCGAAGGCTACCGGTTTTCCGATTGCCAAAATTGCCGCCAAGCTCGCTGTGGGCTACACCTTAGATGAGTTGCATAACGATATCACCGGGGGCTTAACGCCAGCCTCGTTTGAACCCACGATTGATTACGTGGTGACTAAGATCCCACGTTTTACCTTTGAAAAGTTTCCGGGCTCCAACCGCTACCTGACCACACAGATGAAGTCGGTCGGTGAGGCGATGGCGATAGGACGCACGTTCCAGGAGTCCTTACAAAAAGCGTTGCGCAGCATGGAAAACGGCTGGGACGGCTTTAACGAGCAGGTGGTGCTGCCGCTCACCGACGATGCCGAGGCGCATTTGGTTCAGGAGTTACGCCATCCCGGTCCGCATCGCCTGCTGTACGTGGCGGATGCTTTCAGAGCCGGCTGGAGCGGTGAACGCATCCATGATCTGAGTCGGATAGACCCGTGGTTTTTAACGCAGATCGAGGATTTGGTGGCCGAAGAGCGAGCGCTTAGCGGCGTTAGGCTTGCGTCTATAGCCAGGCCACAGCTGCGACGGCTCAAGCGCAAAGGCTTTGCGGATGCGCGCCTGGCTAAGATTTTAGGGCTAACCGAAAGTGAGTTACGTAACCATCGCCATGGGCTGGATCTTCATCCGGTTTATAAGCGCGTGGACACCTGCGCGGCGGAGTTCGCCAGCCACACCGCCTATCTGTACTCCACCTATGAGGAGGAGTGCGAGGCGCAGCCCACGGCGCAGCGTAAGATCATTATTTTAGGCGGTGGCCCGAATCGCATCGGACAGGGCATTGAGTTTGACTACTGTTGCGTGCACGCGGCGATCGCGCTGCGTGAGGCCGGCGTCGAGACGATCATGGTCAACTGTAATCCAGAGACGGTCTCCACCGACTACGACACCTCCGATCGCCTGTATTTTGAGCCGCTCACCCTGGAAGACGTGCTCGAAGTGGTTATTAAGGAAAAGCCGGCCGGTGTCATCGTGCAGTACGGCGGACAAACTCCGCTGAAGCTGGCTAAACCGCTGGCGGCTTTAGGGGTGCCGGTCATTGGCACCAGCCCCGAGTCCATTGATATTGCCGAAGACCGCGAACGCTTCGCCCAACTTATTAAAAGCTTAGGGTTAAGGCAGCCGGCCAACGCTACCGCCCGTGAAGAGGAGCAAGCCGTGCTCTTAGCGCGTGATGTCGGCTATCCGCTGGTGGTGCGTCCTTCCTATGTCTTGGGTGGTCGAGCCATGGAGATCGTCTTTAACGAGGACGATTTGCGCTTATACATGAACGAGGCTGTAAAGGTCTCCCACGACAGTCCGGTGCTGCTGGATCGCTTTCTGGATGTGGCGACCGAAGTGGATGTGGATGCGGTCTGTGATGGCGAGGATGTGTTGATCGGCGGCATCATGGAGCATATCGAGCAGGCCGGCGTGCATTCCGGGGACTCGAGTTGTTCCTTGCCACCGTACGCTTTGCCGGCGCATATCCAAGATGAGTTACGGGTCCAGACCCGGCAGATGGCCCTTGGACTGTCGGTCATCGGCTTGATGAATGTGCAGTTCGCCATTCAAAACGGTACGGTCTTTGTTCTGGAAGTTAACCCACGGGCAGCGCGAACCGTACCGTTTGTCTCCAAGGCAACCGGCCTGCCGCTGGCAAAAATTGCGGCGCGTGTGATGGCCGGTGCCAAGCTTCGTGATCTGGATGCGTTACACGAGCGAGTGCCCTCGTATTACTCAGTAAAAGAAGCCGTCTTTCCTTTTGCTAAGTTCCCCGATGCCGATCCGATTTTAGGCCCTGAAATGAAGTCCACCGGCGAGACCATGGGTACCGGGCAAACCTTCGGTGAGGCTTACGCCAAGGCGCAGGCCGGTTCCGGTGTGGACCTGCCGCGGCAAGGGGTGTGCCTGCTGTCGGTACGTGATCGCGATAAACCCGCCGCCGTGGGGCTTGCGCAGTTGTTGATCGGCCACGGCTTTGAGATTGTGGCGACTTCCGGCACGGCCGAGGAGTTAGAGCGTGCCGGTGTGGTCTGCCGACGGGCCTTTAAGGTGCGCGACGGACGACCCAACATCGTCGATATGATTAAAAATGGCGAGTTCGATCTGATCGTTAACACCACCGAAGGCAAACAGGCGGTGCGCGAGTCGCGCTCCATTCGCCATGCGGCGGTGGCGCGTAAGGTCACTTACTACACCACACTGGCCGCCGCACGCGCGACTTGCGATGCGCTGGATCATTTAGAAGAAGTGGGCGTGCATCGTCTGCAGGATTTGCACAAGGAGTTTATCTCGTGAAGCGTAGCCCTATTACTGTTCAGGGCGCGGAACGCCTGCGAGCAGAGCTCAAAAGATTGAAGTCTGAGGATCGGCCGGCCGTTATTCGTGCTATTGCTGAGGCGCGCGGCCACGGTGATTTGTCGGAAAATGCCGAGTATCACGCGGCGCGTGAACAACAGGGATTTATCGAAGGTCGAATTGGCGAGATTGAATCCAAGCTCGGTAATTGCGAGTTGATCGATGTCAAGAGTCTGGCCCAAGACGGGCGAGTGGTTTTTGGTGTCACCGTTGACCTGGAAAGTCAGGCGGACGGCGCGAAAGTCACTTACCAGATCGTTGGCGCTGATGAGGCGGATATTCGTCTGGGGCTCATCGCGGTGACCTCGCCGATTGCGCGAGCGCTGGTCGGTAAGTTTGAGGGCGATGTGGTGGACGTTGCCGCTCCTGGCGGTACGCGTTCCTACGAGATCGTTGCGGTGCGCTACGAGTGAGTGTGATTCGACGCCTGATCCTGGGGCTGTGGACGGGGCTGCTAGTCGCCCAGATCGGCTTCTTCGTTCCGGTGTTGTTTCAGACGCTCACTGAGCCCGGGCAGGCCGCCCGCGTGGCCGGTCAGGGCTTTGTAGGGATCAGCTATGTCTCGTTAGTGGCCGGGGTTGTGGTGTTTTTGCTGCGAACCAAAGCCGTCACCGGACGCGGGTTCGAGGCACGTTGGGCTATAGGGCCGGGCCTTATGATGGTGCTGGCGCACGTCGGGTTGCATCCTTTGATGGAGGCGACCAAGCACGCGGGTGTGCAGGGTGCCCCGGGGCCGGCGTTTTTGGCACTACACGCCGCCTCAGGTCTGATTTATGTCTTGGCTACGGTTGCCGTGGCTGCGTTGTGGGTGCGCGATGAGCGCCGGGCTTAAAGCGGGGTGTCCGGGCGACTCCTAGACCGGCAGCACGATTCTAGAGGCCTTGGCTTTGGGTCGGAAATAAAGACCCACGTGACCCACGCGGGCGATCAGCGCGGATCGGGTACGGGTGCCTAAGTCACTAAAGGCCTGGTTGCGTTCCTCGCGTTCGCCTAGCCGCACGCGAACCTTGACCAACTCATGATCGGTCAGGGCGCGATCCAGTTCGCTGACCACCGCGTCGGTGAGGCCGTGCTGACCCAGGCTGACCAAGGGATGCAGGGCGTGACCCAGGCCGCGCAGGTGTTTTTTTTGCCGTTCATTGAGTTCGAGGGGAGTATTCATGGCGGCGATTATACGGATTGAGCACGGACTTGCGCGCAAAGCTTTGTCGTGCGGCGCGCCGCGCTTGAAAGGAGGGCGTTATGGCTAAGCGCAGCAAAAGTAGCAAAGCCTGGTTGGAAGAGCACCACGCTGATGAGTTTGTCAAAAAGGCTCAAAAAGAAGGCCTGCGGTCGCGGGCGATTTTTAAGCTAGAGGAAATTGATCGCGACGAGCGCCTGCTGCGCCCGGGTATGACCGTGGTGGATCTGGGTGCCGCTCCCGGCGGCTGGAGTCAGTACGCCGGTCGCGTGCTCAAAGATCAGGGGCGTATCTACGCGCTGGATATCCTGCCGATGGATGCACTGCCGGGCGTGGAGTTTTTGTTGGGCGACTTTCGCGAGGATGAGATTCTAGAAAGGCTGCTAAGCGCGGTGGGTGATCGCGGGGTGGATCTTGTAATGAGCGATATGGCCCCCAACATGGCAGGGGTGGACGCCATCGATCAGCCGCGAGCGATGTATCTGGTGGAGTTAGCACTGGATTTTGGGCTCAAGGTTTTGCGTCCGGGTGGCGGTTTCTTAACAAAGATTTTCCAGGGTGCCGGTTTTCAGGAATTTGTTAAGGAAATCCGTCCTCATTTTGAGCAGGTGCGGTTCAAAAAACCGTTAGCGTCAAGGGCGCGTAGCCCGGAGGTCTACTTGTTAGCCACCGGTCGGCGTATGCTGTAGCCTGCGGGATTAGTGAGTGATTTAACCTTTTAACGGGTAGTTATAAGGCGACCGTCGCGGCGTTGATTGCCAAGAGCGGATGAGGGTGCAGTACAACCGTCAGCGCGTGTTGTACTGGGCAGTCATCAGCCATCGGTAGCAGTCCGTGAGCGAGGTCTGACTGGTTAAGCGCTAAGCGGCTTAAGGGTTGGACAAGTCAGGTTCGCCAAGGAGTAGGTTTTGAACGATTTAACCAAGAACATCATCCTTTGGGTCGCGATTGCGGCGGTGCTGCTTTTTGTGTTTTCCAACTTCGGCACGCGACAAAGCATGCCGCAACAGTTGATGTACTCGCAGTTCTTAAGCGAAGTCGACAGCAACAACATCCGCTCAGCGACGATCAAAGGTGAAGAGATCACCGGCACCAAAGCCAGTGGCGAAAACTACATCACCTACAGTCCGGAGACTGACAACAATCCGTTGATTGGCCTGTTGCGCAAGCACGAGGTGACCTTCGGCGCGCCGCCGCCCGAGCGTCAGAGCGTGCTGATGCAGCTGTTTTTGTCATCCTTTCCGATTTTGCTTTTGATTGGTGTCTGGGTTTATTTCATGCGCCAGATGCAGGGCGGTGCCGGTGGTCGTGGCGCCATGTCCTTTGGCAAAAGCCGTGCTCGATTGCTCAGCGAAGATCAGGTCACGGTGACCTTTGCTGATGTGGCCGGCGTTGAGGAAGCCAAGGAAGAAGTCAAAGAGATCGTCGACTTTCTGAAAGACCCCTCCAAGTTCCAAAAACTCGGCGGCAAAATTCCCAAGGGCGTGTTGATGGTCGGTAGCCCGGGTACGGGTAAGACCTTGCTGGCCCGCGCCATCGCCGGTGAAGCGAAGGTGCCGTTTTTCACGATCTCGGGTTCGGATTTCGTGGAGATGTTCGTGGGTGTGGGTGCCTCTCGTGTGCGTGACATGTTCGAGCAGGCGAAAAAGCACGCCCCGTGCATCATCTTTATCGATGAGATCGATGCGGTCGGTCGTCACCGTGGTGCGGGCTTAGGCGGTGGCCACGATGAGCGAGAGCAGACGTTAAACCAGTTATTGGTTGAGATGGATGGCTTCGAGGGTAACGAAGGCATCATCGTGATCGCCGCGACCAACCGGCCGGACGTGTTGGACCCGGCCTTGTTGCGCCCGGGTCGGTTTGATCGCCAGGTGGTCGTGCCGCTACCCGATGTCCGGGGTCGTGAGCAGATCTTAAAAGTACACATGCGCAAAGTGCCCATGTCCGATGACGTGAAACCCGCGCTGATCGCGCGTGGCACGCCCGGGTTCTCGGGTGCTGATTTAGCCAACTTGGTCAATGAGGCGGCGCTGTTTGCGGCGCGGGCCAACAAGCGCATGGTGTCCATGGACGAGTTAGATAAGGCCAAGGACAAGATCATGATGGGCGCTGAACGGCGCTCCATGGTGATGAGCGAGTCGGAAAAGCGCATGACGGCCATTCATGAAGCCGGTCATGCCATCGTAGGCATGGTCGTGCCAGAGCACGATCCGGTTTATAAAGTCACGATCATCCCGCGCGGTCGCGCCCTGGGCGTGACCATGTACCTGCCCGAGACCGAGCGCTACAGCATGTCCAAAAGGCAGTTAGAGAGTCGGATCTCTACGCTGTTTGGCGGGCGCGTGGCTGAAGAGATTGTGTTTGGGCCGGACTCGATTACCACCGGAGCGTCCAACGACATCGAGCGTGCTACGGAACTGGCGCGCAACATGGTAACCAAGTGGGGCTTGTCCGAGCGTTTAGGTCCGCAAAGCTACAGCGAAGATCAGGGCGAAGTGTTTCTGGGTCGGTCCGTCACCCAGCACAAGCAGGTCTCGGATGTCACGGCACACGTCATTGATGAAGAGGTACGGCGCGTCATTGATTCCAACTACGCGCGTGCCAAGCAGATCCTCGAAGACTATCGAGACAAGCTGGATGCGATGGCCGATGCTTTGATGAAGTACGAGACCATCGATGACAGTCAGATCAGTGACATCATGGCTGGTCGCCAGCCCAAGCCGCCGGCCGATTGGGATGAGTCGAATATGCCACCGCCGCCTCCGGTGCAGGACATCAAGTCCGACTCCGCGCCTACCGGCAACACGATCGGTACGCCGGCCGGTCAGCACTGACCGGGGCGGGTTTTAGCGACTACTGCACGGCAGGCCTTGAGCCTGCCGTTTTCTTGTAGGGGTGGTGTGCATGATGGGTTTTACAGCACGCGGTCGGTGGCTGGATCTGACAACTCCGGCGGTTATGGGCATTGTGAATGTCACGCCCGATTCGTTTTCTGACGGCGGCTTGTTTGCGCTTCCCGATCAGGCCGCGGCTCACGCGCGGCAGCTGTTCGAGCAGGGCGCTGCCATTATCGACGTGGGGGGTGAATCCACTCGACCTCACGCTACCCCGGTCTCGGTCGACGAGCAGTTAAGCCGGGTGATCCCGGTGATTGAACGCATCCATCAGCAGCTGGATGTCATGATCTCCATCGATACCAGTGAACCGTTAGTCATTGAGGCGGCGGTTCGTGCCGGCGCGCACTTGGTCAATGATGTGCGTGGACTGCGCAGGCCCGGTGCCTTGGAGGCGGTGGCTTTTAGCGGTGCTGGCGTGTGCTTGATGCACATGCAAGGTGAACCGGACTCGATGCAGCAAAATCCGACGTACGTCGATGTGGTGGGTGAGGTGATCGATTATCTTGCCGGGCGGATAGAGGCTTGTTTGGCGCTGGGCATGGACCGTAAGAGTCTGATGATCGATCCGGGTTTTGGGTTCGGTAAGACGCTGACGCATCACGAACAGTTGTTTTACCGCCTCGGTGAGTTTGCGACGCTGGATTGTCCGTTGCTGGTCGGTGTGTCGCGTAAGTCGATGCTCGGTGCCTGGACCGGGCGCCCGGTGACGCAGCGGTTGTACCCTGGCGTTGCGGCGGCAGCTATTGCGGTGAGCCGCGGGGCAAAGATTATTCGTACGCACGATGTCGCCGCGACGGTCGACGCGGTGCGTGTAGGCGCAGCACTGCGCGATCCTTTGGAGGGTTAGACCTTGAGCAGGCAATATTTTGGAACCGACGGTGTGCGCGGTCGGGTTGGCGATCATCCGATGACGGTGGAGTTTGCGCTGCGCCTGGCCGGTGCGGCGGCCCGTGTTTTGGCACCGAACGGCGGATCGGTGCTGATAGGCAAAGACACGCGCTTATCGGGATACATGTTTGAGGCAGCCTTAGAGGCTGGTTTTGTGGCAGCCGGGGTTAACGTGCAGTTGTCGGGTCCACTGCCAACGCCAGGTGTCGCGTATCTGGCACAGCACTTAGGCTGTGACTTTGGCGTGGTGATCAGCGCTTCCCACAATCCCTACTACGATAACGGCATTAAATTTTTTGATGGACAGGGCGCTAAGTTATCGGATGAGCGGGAGGAGCAAATCGAGCGTCTGCTGAATGAGCCTGCTATCACGCTGCCTTCAGAGAAGCTGGGCCGAGCCTCCAGAGTGGATTCGTTGCTCGGGGTTTATCAACGCTTCTGTGCATCCACCTTGCCGACCGGAATCAGTCTGGAGGGGATGAAGATTGTTATCGATGCCGCGAACGGGGCGGCTTATAAAGTAGCGCCGGCGGTCTTGACGGCGTTAGGCGCAGACATTGTGCCCATCGGTTGTTCACCGAACGGCCGCAATATTAATGACGGTTGCGGCTCTACCGATCCTGCTCTTTTACAGCTGACCGTTCCGGGTGTGCGCGCTTCAGTGGGTATTGCACTGGACGGAGATGGCGATCGCTTGGTGATGGTGGATCACTTAGGCCGGGTCATTGATGGTGACCAGTTGCTGTATGTGCTGGCCCGCGGCCTTGCGGCCAGTGGCCGGCTTAAAGGGCCGGTGGTGGGCACGGTGATGAGTAACCTCGGCTTAGAGCACGCACTGGCTAAGCGCGATATCGCCTTTAAAAGAGCCGCTGTGGGTGATCGCTACGTGATTGCCATGATGCACGAATGTCAGGCCGTGCTGGGCGGCGAGACCTCCGGGCACATCCTGTGTTTGGATAAAACCACCACCGGTGACGGTTTGGTGAGCGCGCTGCAGGTTTTGGCGATGCTCAAGGTTTTGGATATGACGCTAGCGGAAGTCGTCGCTGAAATGCCGCGCTATCCGCAGGTTCTGATCAATGTGCGGGTCGCACGTAAAATCGACGTTCGCGCCAACGCGCCGTTGCAAGCTGCCGTCGCCCAGGCCGAAGCGCGCCTAGCCGGGCGCGGACGGGTGGTGTTGCGTCCCTCCGGTACGGAACCGCTCATACGGGTCATGGTGGAGGGCGAAAACGAGGCCCAGGTGCGCCAGGAGGCCGAAACGATTGCCGAGGTGGTAACCCGCGAATCGGTTTAAGACGCCGGGTCGGGGGCAATTGATTTTCTGAACACGCCGGCATAATGTGCGCCGCGCGTGAGCGCTGGCGGTGGTGGTTTATGATCACGGCTCGCCGCTTGTTTTCGGTTTGCTGGAGGAATTGTTATGCGTCGATCCTTGGTAGCCGGTAACTGGAAAATGCACGGTTCACGCGCTGAAAACGCCGAACTCTTGGATCATTTGGTGCAAGGTGCAGATGCGGTGGGGCCGGCGCAAATTGTGGTTTGCCCGCCCTTTGTTTACCTGGCTGAGGCTGTTAAGCAGTTGCACGACACGGTAGTAGGCGTAGGCGCGCAGAGTTTGTGTGCAGAGACCGTCGGTGCCTACACCGGGGAAGTCTCCGGGCCCATGTTGAAAGACGTTGGCGTACGCTATGTGATCGTCGGGCACAGCGAGCGCCGGCAGATTTATCGCGAGGATGACGTTCTGGTAGCGCGCAAGTTTCGCGCCGCCCAGGCCGCCGGTTTGGTGCCGATCCTGTGTTTGGGTGAGACGCTGGCTGAGCGTGAGGCCGATGCCACCCAGGCGGTTATCGCCCGGCAGTTAGAGGCGGTATTGGCCGTGAATGAGGCGCAGTCATTGGGTAATGCGGTGCTCGCCTACGAGCCGATTTGGGCCATAGGCACGGGTAAAAACGCC
This sequence comes from uncultured Pseudomonadota bacterium, assembly GCA_903828595.1. Lineage (GTDB taxonomy): Bacteria > Pseudomonadota > Gammaproteobacteria > Steroidobacterales > Steroidobacteraceae > CAIKMS01. Next base: position 15,806 of record CAIKMS010000012.1, read on the forward strand.
TCGCCTGAGCAGGCCCAAGAGGTCCATCAATTCATACGGCAACGAATTGCCCTGAAGGATGCTAGAATCGCGGCCGACCTGCGGATCGTCTACGGCGGTAGTGTCAAGGCGGCCAATGCCGCAGACCTGTTTTCGATGCCGGATGTGGACGGTGGTTTGGTCGGTGGTGCGTCCTTGAAGGGCGAAGAGTTTTTGGCGATATGCGCCGCAGCGGTCTGATGCTCAGACTGGGCGCACAGCGGAAGTAAGTATGTTGACATCGGTATTAACGGCTCTGCATGTATTAGTGGCTTTTGGCATCATCGCCTTGGTGTTACTGCAGCGGGGTAAGGGCGCGGAGGCGGGAGCCGGATTTGGTGCGGGCGCCTCGGGCACCGTGTTTGGTTCGCGTGGTTCAGCGACCTTCTTTTCGAAAACCACCGCCGTGCTGGTGACCTGCTTTTTCTTAACCAGCCTGTCGTTAGCGTATTTGGCCAGTCATCGTGGAGCCGGGCCGAAGAGTTTGTTGGATAAGGTACCGGCCAGCGTACCAACGGCCGTGCTGCCTGCGCCGAGTCCAGCGCCCGCGGCGCCTAGCGCTCCGGCCGATAAAGCACCGTAAAAATTTAAAGGGTTCGATCGAGACTGATTGCCGGCGTGGCGGAATTGGTAGACGCACTAGCTTGAGGTGCTAGCAGGTTATCCTGTGCCGGTTCGAGTCCGGCCGTCGGCACCATTCTCGATGAATCCTTTAAATGATTGCCAGCCAACGTAAGAAGGCCTTAGGTAAGTAGAGTCAGGCGGGTTGCCGCAGGCTCGTGGGCGTCTTGGCAAGAGCTTAAATACACACCTTTTTGATCACACCCGTGTCAGCGCGCTCGTTTGAGTTGGCGAGTCTCAGTTGGCTAGTTTCAGCTGGCTAGTTTCAATAGGCTTGGCTTGGTGTGTGGGCGCAAGTTGGGGTGCCGGGGGCTGTGGCTATAGATCAACCCAAGCCTTAAGAGATTCGCGGTACTGGATCTAAAATTTGTGCGTCATGATCTTGCGATTCGGGCTTACGCTTCGACGCAAGGCCGTTTAGAATGGCGGGATACGTTGTCTGTACTTTCGCCGGCGGAGCACGATGCTCGATAATTACCTGCCCATCCTCATCTTTCTTGTCGTCGCCGCCGGTTTCGGTGGTGTTCTGATCGTATTGGGCTTCTTGCTCGGGCCTCGTCGTCCGGATGATCAAAAGCTCTCACCTTATGAGTGCGGCTTCGAAGCTTTTGAAGACTCGCGCATGAAGTTCGACGTGCGTTATTACCTCGTCGCCATCCTCTTCATTATTTTTGACTTAGAAATCGCCTTTCTGTTTCCCTGGGCCGTGTCGCTCTCGCGCATCGGGACCTTTGGTTTGTTATCAATGCTCGTGTTCCTCGCGATTCTCGTGGTGGGCTTTATTTACGAGTGGAAGAAGGGAGCTTTGGAATGGGATTAGCCAACGAGGCTGATGTGGCGCTGCAATCGGCTCTGGCCGATAAAGGCTTTGTCACCGCCCGTCTTGATGATCTGATTAATTGGGCGAGAACCGGTTCGCTTTGGCCGATGACTTTCGGTTTGGCCTGCTGTGCCGTTGAAATGATGCACGCCGGTGCTGCTCGCTACGATTTGGATCGTTTCGGCGTGGTGTTTCGCCCCAGCCCGCGCCAAAGCGACGTGATGATCGTGGCAGGCACTCTGGTCAATAAAATGGCCCCCGCCTTGCGCAAGGTCTATGACCAAATGCCCGAGCCGCGTTGGGTTATCTCGATGGGTTCTTGCGCCAATGGCGGCGGCTACTACCACTATTCCTATTCGGTCGTGCGTGGTTGCGATCGTATTGTCCCGGTCGACGTGTACGTCCCTGGATGCCCGCCGTCGGCTGAGGCTCTGGTGTACGGCATTTTGCAGCTGCAGAAGAAAATCCGTCGAACCAGCACGATCGCTCGTTAGGCTTTAACCGTAGTTCGATAGAAAGATTCCGGCGCGCCCGGTGCGCGAGTCTGGATTAAGGATTGAATATGTCAGAGGTTATCGAGACACTCGCGACGCGAATGACCGAACATTTCGGTGAGCGGGTTATTCGCTTGCCCAGCGTGTCCAGCGAACTGGGCTTTGAAGTCTCTCAAGCGGACTGGTTGGACGTGGCTGCGCAGCTGAAAGTAGCGCCCGGCCTGCAATTTGACACGCTGATTGATTTGGCCGGTATTGATTATCTGCAGTATGGGCAAGACGAGTGGAATACGCAGTCCGCGACCGGCACCGGCTTTGGTCGAGGCGTGCGTCGTGGAGTGGCAGCTGCTCAGGCCCCGCTGGCGACCCGGCGCTTTGCCGTGGTCTATCACTTACTCTCGGTGAGTCTGAATCAGCGCTTGCGGGTGCGCGTGTATGCACAAGACGGTGAGCCGCCGATTGTGCCGTCAGTTAACGACGTATGGGCGGCAGCCAACTGGTTTGAGCGTGAAGCCTTCGATCTGTTCGGTATCTTCTTCCGCGGTCATCCCGACTTGCGCCGAATCCTGACGGACTACGGTTTTATCGGGCATGCCTTCCGCAAAGACTTCCCGCTGATCGGCAATGTGGAGGTGCGCTATGACCCGGAGAAGGGTCGAGTGGTGTACCAGCCCGTTACGATCGAGCCGCGAATACTCGTCCCGCGCGTGATTCGTGAGGACAATCGTTACGATGCGTCGCTGCACGACCGGCCGGCCGGTGTGATTGACGTTCCTGCTAGCCAGACTTCGGGTAACGCTAATGGCTGAGATACGTAATTTTACGCTGAACTTCGGTCCACAGCATCCGGCAGCTCACGGTGTGCTGCGCTTGGTTCTGGAGATGGACGGTGAGGTCGTGCAAAAAGCCGACCCGCATATCGGTCTATTGCATCGAGGCACGGAGAAGCTGGCTGAGTCCAAGCCGTTTAACCAATCCATTGGCTATATGGATCGTCTGGATTACGTCTCCATGATGTGCAACGAGCACGCCTACGTGGCGGCCATTGAAAAGTTGCTGAACATCGACGTGCCGGTACGGGCCCAGTACATCCGCGTGATGTTTGATGAGATCACCCGCATCCTCAATCACCTGATGTGGTTAGGCGCGCACGGCCTGGACATTGGCGCGATGACCGTGTTTTTGTATTGCTTTCGTGAGCGCGAAGATCTGATGGACTGCTACGAGGCGGTATCCGGTACGCGTATGCACGCAACCTATTACCGGCCGGGTGGGGTGTATCGAGATCTGCCGGCGATGATGCCGCGCTACGAGCCCTCGAAGTATCGCTCCAAGCGCGAGATCAACCGGCTGAATGAAGCCCGCTCAGGCAGCATGCTCGACTTCATTGAAGACTTCACCCGCCGTTTCCCGGCCTGTGTGGACGAGTACGAGACATTGCTGACCGATAACCGTATCTGGAAGCAGCGCACGGTCAATATTGGTGTAGTGACCCCGGAGCGAGCATTGAACTTAGGCTTTACGGGCCCGGTTCTGCGGGGTTCGGGCTTGGCCTGGGACTTGCGTAAAAAGCAGCCCTACGAAGTTTATGACCGCCTGGAATTTGATATCCCCGTGGGTCGCAACGGCGATTGCTACGACCGTTACTTAGTGCGCATCGAAGAAATGCGCCAGTCCAACCGCATCATTCGTCAGTGCGTGGAATGGTTGCGAGATAACCCAGGGCCTGTGATGGTCGATGATCGCAAAGTTCGTCCGCCACGCCGCGAAGAGATGAAGGGCGATATGGAATCGCTGATTCATCACTTTAAGCTGTTCACGGAAGGCTACAGCGTTCCGGCCGGTGAGGTTTACGCGGCGGTTGAAGCGCCCAAGGGCGAGTTTGGTGTGTATTTGGTGTCGGATGGCGCCAATAAGCCGTACCGATTAAAAGCCCGTGCGCCGGGATTTTCGCATTTAGCGGCCATGGATGAGATGGTTCGTGGGCACATGCTTGCGGACGTTGTGGCAGTGATTGGTACGCTGGATATCGTGTTTGGGGAGATTGATCGGTGAGCCAACAGCACACACACGACGAACAGGCAGCTGCTTTATTGTCGGATGAGGTTAAGCGCGAGATTGATCATTGGCGCGCCAAGTTTCCGGCTGATCGGCAGCGCTCGGCGGTGATCGGTGCCTTGCATGCCGCTCAGCATCAAAACCATGGATATCTCACCACGGCCTTAATGGATCAGGTAGCGCAGTATCTGAACCTGCCACCTATCCAGGTTTACGAGGTCGCGAGCTTTTACTCGATGTTCGAGACCAAGCCCTGCGGTCGTTTGCACGTCTCGGTGTGCACGAACATCAGCTGCATGCTGCGCGGTGCAGAAGGTATCGTGGCTGCGGTGGAGGCGAAGCTGGGGATAAAGACCGGACAAAGCACCCCTGACGGTAAGTTTTATCTCAAGCAAGAAGAAGAATGTCTGGCAGCGTGCAACAACGCGCCGATGATGATGATTGACCACGTCTATTACGAGAACCTCACCCCGGAGTCCGTGGGTGCCATTCTCGATCAGCAAAAGTGAGCGCTACGATGAGTCGCATTCAAAATTGTGTGGTGTTCGAACCGGTAGGGCGTGAGAACAGCTGGACTCTGGAGGCTTACCGGCAGATCGGTGGCTACAGCGTGTGGGAAAACATCCTGCGTGAAAAACCGCCGGCCGAAAAACTCATCGAGGAGTTGAAGGCCTCCGGTCTGCGCGGTCGTGGCGGTGCGGGATTTCCGACCGGCATGAAGTGGAGCTTCATGTTGCCTCAGCGTGATAAGCCTGGGCAGAAGTATGTGGTGTGCAACTCGGACGAGTCCGAGCCGGGCACCTGCCATGATCGAGACATCCTGCGTTACAACCCGCACTCGTTGATTGAGGGCATGGCCATCGGCGGGTACGTCATGGGCGCTACGGTGGGTTATAACTACATTCGCGGCGAATTTTTAGCCGAGCCCATTCCGCGTTTTGAAGCGGCTTTAAAAGAGGCTTATGCGGCAGGACTGTTAGGCAAGAACGTGATGGGTTCGGCCGTGGATTTTGATCTGCACTGCTTTGTAGGTGCCGGTGCTTACATTTGTGGCGAAGAGACTGCGCTGTTGGAATCGCTGGAGGGTAAGCAGGGCAAACCACGCTTCAAACCGCCGTTCCCGGCCAACTTTGGTCTCTACGGGCGTCCGACCACGATCAACAACACCCAAAGCTATGCCTCGGTGCCGACGATTTTGCGTAAAGGTGCGGCGTGGTTTGCGGGCTTAGGCGTGCCCAATGCCGGTGGCACGGTGATTTTCTCGGTCTCCGGTCACGTCAATAAGCCGGGCAACTACGAGTTGCCTTTAGGCACTCCCTTCTCTGAACTTTTAGAGGATGTGTGCGGCGGCATGCTCGGCGGTCGAGCGTTGAAAGCGGTGATCCCCGGTGGATCCTCCACGCACGTGGTGCCGGCGGCGGCCATCATGGGCGCCACCATGGACTACGACGGCTTGAAGAAGGTCGGTTCTTCACTCGGTTCAGCGGCGGTTATCGTGATGGACGAGACCACCTGCATGGTGAAAGTTCTGGAGCGACTGTCGCGGTTTTACCGGGCGGAGTCTTGCGGGCAGTGCACCCCGTGTCGCGAGGGTACGGGTTGGATGAATCGATTGGTGCGTAAGATCATGGCCGGTCAAGGCGTGCCCTCGGATATTGATTTGCTGGTCGACGTGGCGAACCGTATTGAGGGCCACACGATTTGCGCGCTGGGAGATGCGGCGGCTTGGCCTGTGCAGAGCTTTGTGAAGCACTTCCGGCACGAGTTTGAGTACATGATTGAAAACGGTGGTCGCAGTCTGGTTGATGACGCCTCACAGCGCGCAGCCTGATCCGTCGCGGTTAATTACAGACAGTTTTAAGGACATTAAGCTCCCATGAGCGATGATCTGGTCAATATAGAAGTTAACGGCGTGCCGGTTAAGGCGCGGAAAGGGCAGATGATCATTCAGGCGACAGACGCCGTGGATGCGTATGTGCCGCGCTTTTGCTATCACGAGAAATTGTCGATAGCAGCCAACTGCCGAATGTGTCTGGTTGAGGTGGAAAAAGCGCCTAAGCCGTTACCGGCCTGCGCCACCCCCGTGGCTGAAGGTATGAAGATCTTCACCAAGTCGCCCAAGGCGATTGGTGCACAGCGCGCGACCATGGAGTTTTTGCTGATCAATCACCCGCTGGATTGCCCGATCTGCGATCAGGGCGGCGAGTGTGAGTTGCAGGATCTGGCCATGGGCTTTGGTCGTGACGTGTCGCGCTTTACGCAAGCTAAGCGTGTGGTGAAGGACAAAGACATTGGGCCGTTGGTTTCCACCGACATGACCCGCTGCATTCATTGCACGCGTTGCGTGCGCTTCACCTCAGAAATTGCCGGGTTGCAGGAATTGGGTACTACCGGTCGTGGCGAGTCCATGCAGATCGGTACGTTCATCGAGCGCAGCGTGGATCACGAGCTGTCGGGCAACATTATTGATTTGTGCCCGGTCGGTGCGTTGAACTCCAAACCCTTCCGTTACCAGGGCCGCTCCTGGGAAATGGCACAAGTGCCCATGGTCTCGCCGCACGATCCCATTGGTTCCAACCTCTACGGTCACGTACGTCGTGGCCGTTTGATGCGCGTCGTGCCGCGTGAAAATGAAGCCGTGAACGAAACCTGGATCGCTGATCGTGATCGGTATTCGTATGAAGGCGTGTACGCTCAGGATAGACTGCAGCAGCCCATGGTGCGTGTGGATGGCGTGCTCCAGGCGACCGACTGGGAGACCGCACTGAATGCCGCGGCCGAAGGCCTGAAGAAGGTCGTTAGCCTGCACGGGCCTGCGGCAGTCGGCGTACTTTCCAGCGCGACGGCGACCAGCGAAGAGCAGTACCTGCTGCAGAAACTGGCGCGTGGCTTAGGCGTATCGAACATTGATTACCGGCTGCGTCAGCAGGATTTTCGTGATCAAGCGGCCGATCCAGCCTATCCGGGCTTAGGGTTAAGTTTAAGTTCGGTAGATCATCTTTCGGCCGCCCTGGTCGTCGGTGCGCACCTGCGCCATGAAGCACCGATGCTCGCACACCGCCTGCGTAAGGCAGCGGTCGGTGCTAAGGCTCGCGTCTCGTTCCTTAATCCGTCCGTATTCCCGGTTCGTTTCCCGGTGGCCGGGGAGATCACAGCACCCCTGCACAGTCTGGCTGACGAGCTGACCGCTATCGCGGCCGCGGCCGCGATAGCGCAAGGGGGTACGCCGGTAAGCAGCGCCGTTGCTGTTACCGATACGCACCGTGCAATGGCGGCCTCCTTGTGTGGGGATGGCCAGCGCCTGGTGTTGTTAGGTGTGTTGGCCAGTCGCCATGCCGATTTTGCCCGTATCCGCCGTGCCGCAGCGCAGCTGTCGCAACTAACCGGCGCGACGCTGGGATATCTTAGTGAGGGTGGTAACGCCGCCGGTGCGGCTCTGGCAGGCTGTCTGCCCCATCGTCTGCCGGGCGCGCACCCGGCCGCTTCGGTCGGGCTGGATGCACAACAAATGCTCAGCCAATCTTTAGCCGCCTACGTACTGTTTGGTGGTATCGAGGTGGCTCACGACTGTGCGGCTACTAATGCGCCTGCGGCGTTAAAGGGCGCTGAGTTTGTCTTGTCGCTGTCGCCTTATCTCAATGAAGCCAGCCGCGATGAGGTTAGCGTAGTGCTGCCTATTGGTACGTTTGCTGAGACCTCGGGAACCTACGTCAACGCCGAAGGGCGCTGGCAGAGCTTTACCGCGGCCGCCAGCGCAGTCGGGGAGTCGCGCCCGGGCTGGAAGGTCTTGCGCGTGTTAGGCAACCTGCTCAACGTGCCAGGATTTGAGTACGTCTCCAGCCTTGAAGTGCTGCAAGATCTTGAAGCGGCCGTGGGCCACTTGCGCGAGGCGACTCTGGATACTGGCTATCGCGGTGATTTTGCGGCCAGCCAGGCGCACGTTGGCGTGGCTATTGATGTGCCTATGTATCGCGTGGATGCGATCGTGCGTCGGGCTGTTGCGCTGCAGGCCACTCGCGTGGGTAACGAAGCTACGGCTTCTCTGAGCGTTTAGAAGGGAAATGGCACTATGAGCCTTTTAGGCCTCTACAACTCGCTCGCTGTCTCAGAACAGGTAGCGCTGATTAAAACGGTGCAGATCATCGGCGTGCTGTTAGCCGTGGTGATTTGTGTGGCGTTCATGACTTTGGCCGAGCGCAAGGTGATCGGCTGGATTCAAGGGCGTATCGGACCCAACCGTGTCACGCTGTTTGGTATTCCGTTCACCGAAGGACTGGGTCAGCCGTTTGCCGATGTCGTCAAGCTGCTGTTCAAGGAAATCATTCTGCCGGCCAATGCCGACAAGGTGCTTTTTTTACTGGCACCGATGATCGCTTTGGTGCCGGCGTTTGCGACCTGGGCGGTGGTGCCTTTTTCGCCGGAGTTTGTGCTGGCTGACATTGATGCGGGTCTGCTGTACGTGCTGGCTCTGACCTCGTTAGGTGTTTACGGCATTATCCTGGCGGGTTGGGCCACTAACTCTAAGTACGCTTTACTGGGTGCGCTGCGTTCAGCGGCGCAGATCGTGGCTTACGAAATCGCGATGGGTTTTGCATTGGTCGGCGTGCTGATGGCGTCGGGCAGCTTAAATCTGTCTGACATCGTGCGCAGTCAGGCCGGTGCTTTGGGCTGGAACGTGGTTTGGCTCGCGCCTTTGGCGGTGATCTACTTTATTTCCGGAGTCGCTGAGACCAACCGAGCGCCGTTTGACGTGGCTGAGGGTGAGTCGGAAATCGTTGCGGGTTTCCACGTGGAGTACTCCGGCGCGACTTTCGCCACGCTGTTCGCGCTGCCCGAATACGCGAACATGATCCTGATTGCCACGCTCACCTCCGTCATGTTCTTTGGTGGCTGGTTGTCGCCGTTTGATGGATACCTGGGCGCAGGGAGTTTGTTGAGTCAGCCGTCATTTTTGTGGTTGGCCATCAAGATTGTGTTCTTCTTATTCTGCTTCTTGTGGTTCCGCGCGACGTTCCCGCGTTACCGTTACGATCAAATCATGCGGCTGGGCTGGAAGGTATTCATTCCGCTCACCTTGATCTGGATTTTTGTCGAAGGCTTGATGGTCTACTGGCACATCGGCCCGTGGCACCGCTGAACTAGGGAATAGACTGCCATGCCATCCGTAAAAAGCATTACCAAAACGCTGCTGCTGACCGAGTTGTTGCAGGGCCTGGCCCTGACTTTCAAAACGATGTGGAAGCCGAAATTCACGGTCTATTACCCTGAAGAGAAGACTCCCCAATCGTTTCGTTATCGCGGGCTGCACGCATTACGTCGCTACGCGAACGGTGAAGAGCGCTGCATTGCCTGTAAATTGTGCGAGGCGGTCTGTCCTGCGTTGGCCATCACTATCGAGTCGGATGTGTCTGATGACGGGACGCGCCGTACCACCCGCTATGACATCGATTTGTTCAAGTGCATCTATTGTGGCTTCTGTGAGGAAGCCTGCCCCGTGGACGCCATCGTGGAGACTCGTATTCACGAGTACCACATGGAAAACCGGGGTGAAAACATCATGACGAAGGACAAGCTGCTCGCGGTGGGTGACCGCTACGAGGGCATGATCGCGGCCGACAAGGCGCAGGATGCCGCCTACCGCTGACCGGTGACGGGCAGAAGGTTAGCGGCGAGTGGTCTTAACGAAAGGTATTTAGGCGGGGCAAGTCCCCGGAGTCAGGCACTGTGCTCATCAACATATTGTTTTACGTATTTTCGGCAACGCTGATAGGCGCGGCTTTGGGCGTGGTACTGGCGCGCAACTCCGTGCATTCGGCGATGTTCTTGGTGCTGGCGTTTTTCACCAGTTCAGGGCTGTGGTTGCTCATGGGAGCGGAGTTCTTAGCCATTGTCCTGGTGCTGGTGTACGTGGGCGCGGTGATGGTGCTGTTCTTGTTCGTGGTCATGATGCTTGACATCAATACCGCGCAAATGCGCGAGGGCTTTACCCGCTACGCGCCATTAGGTCTGGTGATTGCACTGATCATGATCGCTGAGATTGCTTACGTGGTGTATTACCGCCACCTGGATTTGAATGCCGAGCTGCTGGTCGCGCCGACCACGGCTGTGGCGGTATCCAATACCAAGAGCTTAGGCGCGGTGCTGTATACCCAATACGCGTATCCGTTCCAGTTGGCCGCCGTGCTGTTGCTAATAGCCATTGTGGCCGCCATCACCCTAACCATGCGTGCTCGACCCAACCTGAAGAAGCAGGATATTTCGGCACAGGTCGCGGTCGGTAAGGCAGATCGACTGCAAATCGTTCAGGTTGCTTCGGAGAAACGCCCATGATTGGTCTGCCTCAGGTTTTGCTGCTGGCCGGAATTCTCTTCAGCATCGCGGTAGCCGGAATCTTTTTGAACCGCAAAAACGTCATTGTGCTTTTGATGTGCATTGAGCTGATGCTGTTGGCGGTGAACTTTAATTTCATCGCCTTCTCGCATTTTCTGGGCGACCTGTCGGGTCAGATTTTTGTATTTTTTATTCTGACGGTAGCGGCCGCGGAGGCTGCTATTGGACTGGCGATTCTGGTTGTCCTGTTCCGTGAACGTAAGAGCATTAACGTCGAAGAACTCGACATGATGCGGGGCTAAGCGAAATGCATACTCTGTTACTGACCATCGTCTTAGCGCCGTTATTGGCTTCGCTGATTGCCGGGCTTTTCGGTACGTTCATCGGCCGGGTGATTTCGCACTGCGTGACTATTGCGGGTGTGGGCTTGTCGCTGGCGCTTTCAGCTTTAGTTCTGTCGCGGATGATGACAGCAGGTGAGCCTACCTTCGAGGAAACGCTCTACACCTGGATGGTGACCGACGGTATTCATTTTGAAGTGGGTTTTTTGGTTGACCACTTAACCGCACTGATGATGGTGGTGGTGACCTTCGTCTCTTTGATGGTCCACATCTACACCATTGGCTACATGCACGAGGATGAGGGCTACAGCCGATTCTTTAGCTACATTTCGCTGTTTACCTTCGCCATGCTGATGCTGGTTATGAGCAACAACTTCTTGCAGTTGTTCTTTGGCTGGGAAGCGGTGGGCGTGGTGTCTTATCTGCTGATCGGTTTTTGGTTCACGCGCCCCAGTGCTATTTTCGCCAACATGAAGGCGTTTTTGGTCAACCGCGTGGGTGACTTTGGGTTTGTGCTGGGTATTGCCTCGTTGGTGTACTACACCGGTTCGCTGTCTTACTCCGATGCGTTCCATGCGGCGCCGATGATTGTGACGCACACCATCACGCCTTGGGCGGGGACGAGTTGGAACGCCATGACGTTTACCTGCATCTGCTTATTTATCGGCGCCATGGGTAAATCGGCTCAGGTTCCGCTGCACGTCTGGTTGCCGGATTCGATGGAAGGTCCGACGCCCATCTCGGCGCTGATCCACGCGGCGACCATGGTGACCGCCGGTATCTTTATGGTGGCGCGTATGTCGCCATTATTCGAGCTATCACCCACGGCGCGTACGTTTGTGCTGGTTATTGGCGCAACAACGGCCTTGTTCATGGGCTTTTTGGGCATCATCGCCAACGATATTAAGCGCGTGGTGGCCTATTCGACGCTGTCACAGCTGGGTTACATGACGGTGGCTCTGGGCGTGTCGGCGTATAGCGTGGCTATTTTCCATCTGATGACGCATGCGTTCTTTAAAGCGCTGCTCTTTTTGGCGGCAGGCTCTGTGATCATTGGCATGCACCACGAGCAGGACATGCGCAAGATGGGTGGACTGCGGCGTTACATGCCGATTACTTACTGGACCTCCCTGATCGGTGCTTTAGCGCTGATTGGGTTTCCTGGCTTTGCGGGTTTTTATTCCAAGGACTCTATTATTGAGGCGGTGCACGCCGCGCTGGAGAAGGGCACCGTGGCCGGTGCCGGCTATGCCTACTTTTGTGTAGTGGCCGGCGTCTTTATCACCGCGTTTTACACGTTCCGCATGATATTCATGACCTTCCATGGTGAAGAGCGCATGGACCACCACACCCAAGAACACCTGCACGAGAGCCCGGCCGTGGTGTGGGTGCCGTTGGTGTTGCTGGCGATACCGTCGATTTTTATCGGTGGTCTGACCATGGGGCCGTTGCTGTTCGGTGACTATTTTGGTCAGGCGATCCATGTCAATGAGGCCAATAACGTGGTGGCTGAGCTGGGCGCGGAGTGGAAAGGGCCGTGGGCTTTTATCCTGGCGGGTTTTACCAGCGCACCGTTTTACCTGGCTGCCTCCGGGGTGGTGACCGCTTGGGCGCTGTACCTTAAGTGGCCGGCGATCCCCTCGGCCGTTGCCTTGCGCTTAGCGCCGATCTACCGCTTGCTGGAGAACAAGTACTTCTTTGACTGGTTCAACGAGAACGTCATTGCCCTGGGCAGTCGCGTGCTGGGGCGTGGGTTCTGGCGTGTCGGTGACCAGTTTTTGATTGATGGCGCGTTAGTGAACGGATCGGCTCGCTCGGTCGGTGTTCTGGGCACGTTACTGCGGCAGATTCAGAGCGGACTTTTGTACCACTATGCTTTCGCGATGATCATCGGGTTATCGGCACTGTTGGGCTACTTGTTGTGGCACGCCTAAGTCTGGCCCGAACGTAGGACATAAAAACATGTTGGGATTGCCTTTATTAAGTTCGCTGATTTGGCTGCCGATCGTCGGTGGTATCGCGGTGTTGTTAGTGGGTGATGCAAAGGCCAGTGCCGCGCGCTGGTTATCGCTGCTGATCTCCCTGGGTACCTTTGCGCTGTCCTTACCGCTGTGGTCTGGTTTTGAGTTAGGCACGGCGAGTTTTCAGTTCGTGGAGCGGATGGCCTGGATTCCGAGCCTGCACTGTGACTACTACTTAGGCGTCGACGGTATTTCTCTGCCGCTCATTGTGTTGACGACGTTTACCACCGTGTTGGTCATCCTGGCCGGATGGGGCAGCGTTGAAAAGCGGGTGAGCCAGTACTTCGCGGCCTTTTTAATCTTGGAAGGCGTCATGATCGGCGTGTTCTGTGCGCTGGATGGCCTGCTTTACTACGTCTTCTGGGAAGCGATGTTGATTCCGATGTTTTTGATCATCGGTGTCTGGGGTGGTGTGCGTCGTGTGTATGCGACGATGAAGTTCTTCTTGTACACCTTCTTCGGCTCGATCTTCATGCTGATCGCGTTGGTCTATCTGTACTTAAAGACCGGCACCTACGATTTGGGCGCCTTCTACGCGGTGCACTTAAGCTTTAACGAGCAGGTGCTGATCTTTTTGGCGTTCTTTGCCGCGTTCGCGGTGAAGGTGCCGATGTTCCCGGTGCATACCTGGTTGCCCGACGCACACGTGGAGGCCCCCACCGGCGGTTCGGTCGTGCTGGCGGCGATCATGTTGAAGATGGGGGGCTACGGCTTCTTGAGATTTAGCCTGCCTATCGCGCCGGATGCTTCGCACTACTTGAGTTGGATGATGATCGCGTTGTCGCTGGTCGCTGTGCTGTATATCGGCTTGGTGGCGTTGGTTCAAAGCGATATGAAAAAGCTTATCGCCTATTCGTCGATTGCCCACATGGGCTTTGTAACGTTGGGATGTTTTCTGGCGTGGGATATCGTGGCCGCCACCCAGTCGCTGCACGGTGCCACCTTAGGTCTGTCAGGCGCCATGGTGCAGATGATTTCCCACGGCTTGGTGTCCGGGGCGTTGTTTTTATGCGTGGGTGTGCTTTACGACCGCATGCACACGCGTGACATCGGTGCCTATGGCGGTGTCATCAACAAGATGCCGATTTTTGGCGCGTTCATGGTGCTTTTCGCCATGGCTAATGCCGGGTTGCCGGGGACCTCGGGTTTTGTGGGTGAGTTCATGGTGATCTTAGCCAGCTTCCACGCTAACCCGTGGTACGCGCTGTTGGCCGCGGTGACCTTGATTACCGGTGCGGCCTACACGCTTTGGCTGGTTAAGCGCGTGGTCTTTGGGCCGGTGGCTAATGAGCACGTGGAGGCTTTGACCGATGTCAACCCGCGCGAATTTCTGGTGTTAGGCATACTCGCCGTGGCCGTGCTGGCTGTGGGTGTGTATCCGAAGCCTCTGACGGATGTGATGGAGCCGACGTTACGGCATCTCGTGGACCTGTTGTCCACGAGCAAGTTCTGACGCGGCTGGAGACTTACCCATGAACTCAATGATGATGAGTCAGTTCGCGATGGCCGCGCCGGAAATCTTTCTGTTAAGCGCGATCTGCGTCATTTTGCTGGTGGACTTGTTTTTGCCGGATCGGCTACGTCACCTGACCTACGTGGCCTCTATCCTGGCCCTGGCCGTTACGGCCATTACCGTGGCCAGCGCCGGTGCCGGGCACGAGACAGCGTTTTCCGGTATGTACGTGCGCGATGGCGTGTCGCGCCTGTTAAAACTCGTGGCTTGTGGCACGGTAGCGGCGACCTTTCTCTATGGCCGGGACTATCTGATCGCTCGTGGATTGTTTCGCGGCGAGTTCTTTGTGTTGGGCCTGTTTGCCGTCTTAGGCATCTTCGTGATGATCAGTGCGGGTAGCTTGCTGACTTTGTACCTAGGCATTGAGATTCTGGCGTTGTCGCAGTATGCGTTAGTGGCTTTTGATCGCGATTCGAAGGTGGCGGCGGAGTCCGCCATGAAGTATTTCGTGTTGGGCGCCATTGCGTCGGGCATGATTTTGTATGGCATCTCCATTCTTTACGGCGTCACCGGAACCTTTGTGTTGGGCGATCTGGTCGGTGTGCTGCATCCGAGCCTGATTCATAACGTTGGCTTCTTGTTGGGTCTGTCGTTTCTGCTGGCCGGAGTCGGCTTTAAGTTCGGTGCGGCACCTTTTCACATGTGGGTGCCGGATGTGTACCACGGCGCGCCTACGGCGGTGACCTTGTTCTTAGGTGCTGCGCCTAAACTCGCGTATTTTGCTCTCGCGTTTAGGGTCCTGGCGGAAGGCCTGGGCGCCACCGTTGAGGCCTGGCACGGGATGCTGACGATTCTGGCGCTGTTGTCGATTGGTGTCGGCAGTCTGGTAGGTCTGGCGCAGACCAATATCAAGCGACTCTTTGCCTATTCGACGATTGCCAACGTGGGCTTTGTGTTGCTGGGCTTTGGTGCCGGCACCCCGGAC
>CAIKMS010000013.1 GCA_903828595.1 uncultured Pseudomonadota bacterium
CGGCTGGAGCGATCAATGGGCAGCAAAGGCAGAACGGCCGCTCCGGTGACGATTTGACCCAGACTGCCAAGCAGACTGCGTCGGGAAGTCTGCTGCGCCAGTGAGCGGGTGCGTCGTTCAATAAACTGATCTAACCATGCCATGTCTTTAACTCCTTCAAAACCACCAACCGATGCACCGTTAAGGGTTAAACATCATCCAGGGGGTTTGGCCTAATTGATGCTCAATGTGTTTGAGCTTGCCGGTGAGCCCGTCGTAAATGACTACGTCGGATTCTCCGCTGATGGCAAACAGCAGCGGCTTATCATCCTGAGACACCTGTACAGAGATCACCGGCTTAAGCTTCGGTGAGCCCAAGGGCCAGCGGGCCAATCGCTGATGGGTGTCCATATCAAACACCCAGATTTGCGTTCCACCTTCTTTGTGCATCTCCTGCCCACCGATGTGCATGGGGACGTACAGGCGTCGTAACGTCTGATTGATAGCGGCAATCTGCATACCACCCGGACGCCATTTGCCCTTTTCAAGCGGTGTCACCAAAGACCATGGCGCTTTCACAGAGGCCTTGCTGTCGGTGAAGTCAGCGTCATACACCAGGCCGTCAAACGACAGGAAAGTCACGTGGCCTTTACCCGGAACGCCCTGCACAAAAACCGGATCCTTATCCACATCAAAGAAGGCGTCCGAAACGCTGCGACTTATTTCGTGTCCATCGGCATCCAAGGTGAGCGTCTGCAACGTGCCATTTTCGCAGATTGAACTGACTCGATTGGGTCCACCTGGGATCGCGACTACGCAGCCGGCGGTATCAAGTTCGCCGATCAGAGCATTTTTTTGTACATCCACCAGGCCAATGGAGGAGGCGGGGGTTAAAAAAGGCACGTACAGCCAATGGCCGTCACTGCTAAATGGAAGACTGAAGTAAGTCGGCATTGAGTTCATTCGCTTCGGCGGCAGGTTGAGTTCACGCACGATGTTTAACGTCGTGGTATCGGTAAACTCAATCACGTCCGTGCGTGTCCCGTGACTGCCATGACTAAAGTACGTGGATGCCGCGGCGAGTGTTTTTCCATCCGGTGAAAAACCCGGCGTGCCGAAGAAGCCCATATCCACCTGACCTAAACGTTTGTGGCTATCGCCATCAAACAAGTGCATTCGCAGGTCTATGCCATTGTTTATGGAGTCGTCAAACACCCATATCCAGTGCGGTGACACGGCCGGTAGCTTGGTGAGCGTTAAGCGTTCTTCAGCGATCGGCGGGGGTACCGCCAGCGCGTTTTTTAACGCTGCGGTTGCCACTAACGCGACTAGGGCGATCCCTAAAGGGGAACGCGATGCAAACAATTTAGTCACCATGATTTGCCCTGTGTTCTAAAGGCACGTAAGGCTTCACCCATTCGGGATTAAGACTAAGCCGCCGTGCTCAATTCATCGAAATAGTTACTTGTATATTCGCACAGGCATGGGCCGCTCGATAGGCTAGCAATCGGTGGCTATCTATGCGTAGGAGCACATATGAGCTGCAGGAAATGCTGCAACGCAAAACGTTAATGACTAATCGGAAAGCAGGCTAGCAAGGAGGCCGCCGACGACCGCCGCACCGACGGTGAGGCCAATGCCTGAGTCGGCATTGGGAGTCTGTTCGCCGTCGTCTTCTTGTTCGATGCGTGACACCACCCAGTCGAACTTGCCACTCGTGACCGCGGCTTTGCAATAACGGCATTCGCCGATCTGAGTGAGCGCAACGGGTGCGCCGCAGCTAGGGCAGGTGTTCTCCAGCGTGCCGGCTTTACCCAGGGTGGGCACACCCACGGAGCGTTGGAAAGTCCATTGCTCGCTGAAGGTCCGGACACTACGATCCCCAAAGACGAGACGATTATTCGCGTCGACTTCGTAGTCGGCGCAGGAAGCGGTGATTTGGACGGTCAGATCATCAAACACCCGCCCATGGACGATGCGAACCGGCTTGATACCCAGCACGTTCAAGTGCTCCATCACGTTTCGCCTGCCTTCACCGGCCATGGCTTCTAGCTGCGCTCGCCAGGCAAAATAAGCCCCCACGCTAAGAAAGCCTCGTCCTGCTTCCAAGTTCTGTTGGCACCACGCGTCTTGTAAAGCGGTGAAAGCCGTTTTGACGCGCGTTAAAAACGCGTCCATTGAAAAAGCCGGATCCGCACTCGTTAAGGCCTGGATTCCCTCATGCACGGTCGGCGCAGCCAGCACAAACGAAGCGTCGTTGGTATAGCCCATAAAAGGTGCCGCGGTTACGGCACTGACTACCCAGTCCACGCTTCCGTTGGTGACATTGGCCTTACAGTGCGTGCAGCTGCCGTCTAAAGTCAGATGCAGTTCACCGCCACAGGCTGGACATTTGGCGGCCGTCACGCCGCCGTTGACGGCCGTGACGGCATTAGCTGCCCTCCTAAAAGTCCAGCGCTCGCCGTGCCGGGTGTCTTCACCCTCATCACTCAATACGTGCTGGGCATCGTCGAGGGTTTTTTCGCGATAGACCGTATCAAAGTGCAGAGTCACTCTCTGGCCCTGCGCATCGGTCTGCGCGGCTACCACATGCATTGCGCGTACGTTGAGTGACTCTAGCAGTTGATGCTGATGGGCTGCTTCGCGCTGCGCTAAGCCTTTAGCCACTTGCGCAAATAACGGTGAGTCGAAGTAGGGCTGCAAGCTCTTCGCATCATTGGCCTGGATGGCGCGTTTGACCAGGAAGAACGTCATTTCAGCTCGCTGCAGAAACGACTCAATTTCAAAGTCAGGGTCATGCTCACGAAGTTCTGCCAAGCCTGCGGGTGCCTGCGGTTTGAGCTGCTGCTGATAAGGGGAGTCTGCGTAGCTTGCGGCGATAGCACCGGCCGCGGCGCCCAGTCCTGTTCCGGCGGCGGTATGCAACCCACTCGAGGTGGATGACCCGGAATCGTCCTGAGCAGCTCGGTTTAACCAGCGATAGATCAGATAGGCCACCAAGATCAGTAGCAACAGGGCAATGAGTCCACCGCCGCCACCGCCTCCACCCGTCGAAGACCCCACCATCGGTGACGCGCCGCCAAAGCCGATACCGCCGCCACCGCTAAAGCCGCCACCGTGGCCGCCGCCGCCATGACTGCTTCCGCCATGACTGCCGCCACCGGCGCGTGCCCAGACGCCATCCGACAAAGACAGCAAGGCGATCGCCGCGTACGTCAATCGCCCCCTAGTTAACCCTTGCTTGGCAAGCCACATTAGCTGACTGCGGCTCCACAGCCACCACAAAAATGGGCACCAGCCGCCAGGGCCTGACCACACTGTGTGCAGTGCGCCGGCGCCGGCGGCGCCAAAGGCTTGCCGCAACTCGCGCAGAACTTAGCTCCCGGCGGGTTAGCGGCGTTACAACTTGCGCAGCTGGAGCCCGGCGCGACGGGCGCAACGGGCGCAACGGGCGAGCTGGGCTGAGCACCGAGTCCGCCACCGGCCGGCGGCGCGCTTCCCGCCAATCCACCGACCATGCCACCCAGTCCCATACCCACACCCAAAATAGCGGGGTTGCCGGCGCCGCCACCGGCGGCAGCTCCTTCCCCGATGCCCTTGAGTGCGGCCCCCACACCGTACTCGCGAAACCCTCCGGCCAGGCGGGTGTACGCCGCATCCTTACGAAGACCTTTCAAGGTTTCTTCGTCGGTGGGGTTCAAGGAAATCGTAATGTTTCCTAAGGTCGTGATGGTCAAACCGTAGGGGGCGAGTGAGCCTTGCACGTCAGTTAACAGGGCGGACTCAATGTCACTGGTCCGTCCGGCAATGCCCAGCACCGGCCACTTTTCGGTCGTCAGTTTTTTCACCACCCCGGTGCGCAGGGCTTTTAACAGCTGCTCACGCGCCCAGTCGGTGATCATGTCGTTCGTGCCCTGACGCGTACCCACCAGCTTTAAGATCAGAGCGGAAGGGTCTGAAACTTTCAGGGCGTACTCACCAAAGACGCGCAAACCCACGGCTAAACCGGTTTCGGGGTCTTCAATGTTGTCGACAGGGCCTCCAAAGGGCAGGCTGACAAACTCACGAGTTCCCACAAAGTAAACTTCGGCGCGGTACATGTTCCCGCCGCTGGCCAAATCAATGATGTCCCCTAAAAAAGGCCATAATGCACCATCCAAGGTGGAGCGCCCTTGGGGCATGGTGCCCACCACTTTGCCCTCTTTGATGAACAGCGCTGTCTCGTCCGGTTGAACCGTGATCTGGGTCAATTTGCGAATGGTCAGATCAGGCCACTTGTAAAGAATTTCATCCTTGGCTTCGTCAGGCCTTGCGATGAATTGGCGGGTCAAATCATTGCCTTTTCCAAACAAACTCATGAGATTTCCCTTTGTGGTTCCAACCAGCTGTGACCCATCGTATACCCGGATCATGAAGGATTGGGTGAATCGGATCCAAATATTAACGCCTGAGTCAGGTTTTTCTAACCGCTACTTAAAGTCGGGTTCGCTTTGCACAAATTCAAGCGCGGTTTTCCTTAATACAGCAACCAGATGATGGGCCCAAAGCGTTTGTCCGGTCAGATCGCTTATTAGGTCTTGGCGTAGTTCTATCTCGGCATAAGCAAGGCCGCGACGATCAGCATGCTCAGGCACCGTGAAGTCTGTCTCATCGCTCATAAAGTAAGGCTGGTTTTCAGCAACCTCAAGGCCGGTTTGTGCACGCAGATTTGCAGCCAATTTTTGAGCAAAAGCCGGGTTTCGGTTGTACAAAACGGCCGCACTCATTGTGCGGGCCACGCCTTTAAAGATCGGCGTCATGCTGTGCTGGGCGAGAATGAGCGTGGGTTGCTTTTGTACTTCGCGCTCGTCAAGGATTGAGCGTATCGCCGCATGATAGGGCTCAAATAAGCTGACGCGTCGCTGTTCCCGATCTGCTGCAGAGAGATTGTCATTGCCCGGGATCGCCGTCCATTCACTCATAACCGGTATGGACGTGCCCACGCGAGGGTCGCGGTTGCAGTCAATGACCAGGCGGGAATAGTTCTGTGCAATTAAGGGCGCGTCGAGCACGTGCGATAATTGTGTGGCGACGGCTAGCGCGCCGATATCCCAGGCGATGTGGCGGGCGAGCTCAGTTGCCGTTAAACCCAGATTATGAAGCACCCGCGGTATGCGGGCGCTGGCGTGATCGACCACGATCACGAAAGGGGATCGCCCGTGGCGATTCACCACCTGAAAGGCGGGCGGCTCCTGCGCTAGTAACAGGCTGTTCGCGGGTGCGGGTTGAGCGTGAACTTCAGACATTGCGCTCGTGCTGTAGGCTATAGCGTTGGCAGAGAGTGACCTAAATCAGGAGCGATTTAAAGATCCTTCATGAGGATCAGTTTGATGACCCTGTGATCGGTAGCGCTGGTGAGTCCGGCGCCTATGCCTAATTCAATATCCACCCACGGCGTGTGGTGATCAGCGACCAGAAAGAGTTGATGGGTCTGTTGGTTGGCTGGCGAAAAACGATGAAGCTCACCAAAGTTATCGTACTCCTCGAGGGCCAGTCGGGTGTTGCCGCTGACTTTCATAGCCACGCGCGTCGCGGGCACAAACTCACAATGCGCCAGTCCCGTGTAAGAGTTATCGACGATCGGGTTAAACACGATGTCGAATCGCCCCAGGTGCGCACCGATGATCGGGCGTATTTCTGAGGTATAGCGGCGCGTGTCCCAATGGGCGGTGTTAACACTGAATTCGAAATTCACACCGTAGAAGATCTTTCGATCGGCCGCATGCGGTGATACGAAAAGAGCGCGAACCTTAGCACCGTTGTAAGTGAGGGCTGCCTTGTTGGTTAGCGAGTACAAGGGCAGGTAAAGGCCTGCCTCAAACCAGTCTTTAACCCCGTAGGCCCACTCGACCGTCCCGTTGACCGAGTGCTCGGGAGTTATGCCACCCGGGAAGGCCGGCGTTTTCGATCCGCTGGCCGTGTAGTTACTGTGCAGATCAAGGCCAAACGTCCCCGGCTCGGCGATGCTGGCGTCATAGACTTGAATCTCGTCAGTCTGTGCGTGACTGGCTGGAATCAGCGCGACGATCAGCACCCCGAGGAGTAAGGCCTTCGATATTAGCGACACGACTATTCTTACCAATAATTGACGGGTTGCCGGAGCGGGTGTGGCCGGTGGGCTCGTGTTCTCCAACGTATACTTCGATGGAGAACACGGCTGGCCTGACGCGGTTAAGCGCTTAATGGATTTTCAATGACGTGTAATTGACCGGCACGTAGGTGTAGCCGGCATCGACAGCGCGCAGATGGCCCAGAGCCGGGAAGGGCAGGTGGGCTCCGCCGACCATCTCGCCGGACTTGGCTACGTCAGCAAAAATACGCGTACGCGCGACCAAAGCGGTAGCGGGATCCGTGTCGTAAACGATGGTGACCGATGGGTTGGCGAACTGCACCGAGGCGACGTGCATGAGGTCACCCCATAGGACTAGCCGTTCACCGCGGCTTTGCACGACGTACACCGAGTGTCCAGGCGTGTGCCCGGCGGTGGTAACCGCGCGAATGCCGGCGATCAGCTCTTGGTCACCCGTGAAGGGTTTTAGTTGTCCGCTAGTGCTATACGGCTTGAGAGCAGCGTTCGCATTTTCAAAGCCACTTTTGCCATCAGCCGGTGCCCCACGCAGATTGTCAGGGTTCAGCCAATAATCGGTTTCGGCTTTAGCGATGCGCACGGTGGCGTGCTTAAAGACGGCCTTACCGTGATCTACCAGACCGCCGATATGGTCAGGGTGCAGGTGAGTGATATACACCTCATCAACCTGATCCGGCGTGTACCCTGCAGCGCGCAGGTTATGGACTAAGTTACCCAGCGTCGGACCAAAAAACTGGCCGGCGCCACTGTCGATCAGGACTAACTTGGTACCCGTGTTGATCAGAAAACCGTTGACTGAAGCCTCAACCGGATCTTTGAGAAAGGACCGGGTCAGGGCGGCACTCAGATCCGTCGCGTCTATCGAGGCCAGTAGTTTGCCGACGGGCATGGGAAAGGTTCCGTCAGACAGTACGGTGACTTCCATATCGCCGAGCATCGTTCGGTAATAGCCTGGCGCTTGAGTTTTCTGCAGGGGCGCTGCGGCGTTGGTCAGTGACGAGAGTAAAACGCTGGCCAGAACGCTTGTCATTACTAGGCGCCAAGTGATCATCATGAGGGTCTACTCCTAATCTATTCCAACAAACAATCGCTAAGATGATACGCGATAGGGTTCAAATTGATGTGCGTTAACGGGCCGCGGCGTGAATGGAGCCATCCGGCAGCAAATAAGCGTGCTTCATACCGTAAGCGTTGTAGGAGGCACGAATCTCACCCTGACGAGTCATCGCAATCAATCCTCCGGCTCCGTTTGCCGACTGCACGTCGGCCAGTACGGCGGCTACGGCTTCCTCGAGGGTGCCGTGGCCAAAGCGTAGGCGATGAGCCACCTGAACCGCGGCTGCCCGCCGAATAAAGGCCTCTCCGTGTCCGGTGCAGGACACCGCGACCTGCGTATCCGCCCAGGTGCTGGCACCCACCAGCGGCGTGTCGCCGACGCGACCCGGATATTTATGCAGTAAGCCTCCCGTGGAGGTGGCGGCGGCTAGGTGACCGTGCTGGTCAAGCACCACACAGCCTACCGTTCCATGACCACCCGCGTCGGCGCAGGCGAAACTTTCACCGGTTAAAGCCGGCGTGAACCAGCTGCTCGGGTCGTCAATGGGTTCAAGGCCCTTTTCTCGCGCAAAGCGCGCCGCGCCTTGGCTGACGAGCAGTACGTGCGGACTGTGATCCATGAGCGCTCGGGCCACTTGAATCGGACTTTTAAAACCTTGCAGCGCGGCGACCGCGCCAGCCGTCCCGCGGGCGCCGTCCATGAGGCAGGCATCCAGTTCGTAGTCACCCTCGGCATTGGCCGAGGCGCCACGCCCGGCGATGTACAAACCGCAGCGTTCCATAGCGATGATCGCCTGGCTTGCAACGTCGATAGCCGCTGCACCCTCTTGAAGTTGGGTACGGGCTTGGGCGGTCACCGTGCGCAGTTGCTCGATTTGTGGCGTGTAGTCGTGTTGCGGATCAAAACCGGCGCCGCCGTGCAGGGCAAATCCAAAGGGGGCTAAGGGCATGACGGCTCCGAGTCTGTGGGATGAGCAGATGATAGTCGCAACCACCGTCATGGCATACGACAGATGAGATACCGTAGAGTAGGTGGGGTGATGGTGTTGGGCCTTGATTTTCCATCAATCCTAAAATTGTGACGGGGACTGTCTATGAATCCATGCTCTCGATTACGGTTGAAATTCACCGCTCTGGTGGCCATTTTCGGCGTGATTCCGCTCTCGGCGAGCGCTCAATCTGGCGCTGTCTTGCTGCGGCCGGATGCCATTTTTACGGCTGAAGATTCGCTGCTGCACAAAGGCTGGAGCGTGCTGGTAGAAGGTCAATTGATCACCGCGGTCGGTCCTGCGGTCAAGGCGCCAACCGGCGCTCGAATCGTTGAGCTGCCGGGAACCACGCTGACTCCCGGGCTGATCGACATCCATTCGCACCTGTTCTTGCACCCCTACACCGAAGCGGCCTGGGATGACCAGGTGCTGAAGGAACCGCTGGCGTACCGTGTCCTTCGTGCCGGCAATCAAGCTAAGGCCACGCTACAGGCCGGTTTTACCTCACTGCGTGATTTGGGTACCGAAGGGGCGGGTAACTCCGACGTGGTTTTAAAACACGCGATTGAGGACGGATTGATCCCCGGGCCTCGCTTGGCCGTGGTAACTCGGGCAATTGTCGCTACCGGTGCTTACGGGCCGGCGCGCCGCAATTACGCGGGTCAGGACTTACCGCAGGGCGCTGAGGAAGCGTCCGGGCTGGCTGAAGCGGAGTCCGCGGTACGCCATCAGGCCGGGGCGGGTGCGGACTGGATTAAGCTGTATGCGGATTTTGAGGTGGGCCCTACGGGCAGCACGCGTCCGACCTTTAATCAGGCAGAGCTGAACGTGATGGTTGAGACCGCGCACGATCTGGGTCGCAAGGTGGCGGCTCACGCGATGTCGGACGAAGGCGTGCGCCGCGCGGTTATGGCTGGTGTGGATTCCATCGAGCACGGTCATGGCGCGAGTGAGGCAACCTTTAAACTTATGAAAGACAAAGGCGTCGCGTACTGCGCAACGCTCGCTCAGGCTGAAGCCTATGCGATGGACTTTGATCACTATGTCTTAGGTTCATCAGAGCGGCCCGTGGGTTTTGTCGCCGCCCAGCGCGCGTTTAAGCTCGCCCATTCGCTGGGCGTTAAAATTGCCTCGGGCTCTGATGTGGGTGTGTTTCGGCACGGCGACAACGCGCGCGAGCTGGAACTCATGGTCGAGTACGGCATGACACCTGCTGAGGCGCTTATCGCTGCGACTCGCACCGATGCGGCGGTATTGGGCCATGCCGATTCCTTGGGGCGCGTCAGTACGGGCCTGCAAGCCGATTTGGTGGCTTTTAAAGGCAACCCGTTAGCCGATATCAAGGCCCTGCGCGAACCGGTGTTTGTGATGAAGGCCGGTCAGATCGTCCGATCGCCTTAAAGTAACGCTCTGCTGCGGATGTCTGGTGCGGCTACCAGACATCCGCAGGAAAGGCACACAGGACTTGTCTGCGCGCGGCTGACGTGGCGGTGCCTACGCTTAATGTGCAAAAGCTCTTGAGATGGGCTAAGTGCATAACCTTTGGTTAGTCGCCGCTCGGACCAAACGAGTAGTACACAAATCCCGGATGTTTACCCAGGCGGTCGTACAACTGCCGCGCGACGGTATTGGTTTCATGGGTTAACCAATACGTCTTGTGCGCCCCGGCTTTGACGGCGGCCGAGGCGACGGCCTCAACTAACAGGCGACCGCAACCACTACCGCGTAACCCCGGCTCAACGAACAGATCTTCTAAGTAGCAGGCCGGCGACAGTGACCACGTATCTTCGTGGTAGAGAAAGTGTGCAAAGCCCACCAACCGTGAGGCTTGGTTATACGCGCCCACCGCCTGAATACGGCCTGTGTGGATGCGTTCCCAGGTGGATTGATTAACCTGAGCGGGCAGTTGAACTTTATAGAAGGTCTGGTAGCCCAGCCAAAGTGCCAACCAGTGATCGTGATCGGCAGGTGACAATGGTTTGATACTGATCATGGGGTCTCCTTGATGGACTATCGTTTCAGAAATTCATCGTCACCTACAATCCCTTGCGCGGCACCTTGACGATCATGATGACGGTGGCGATCAGCGGATTCCCACGCAGGCTCATCCGGGGATTTGAGGTGGGTGATAAGGCAGCGTGAAGGCCAGGGCCCATAGCAGCGTTAGCACCAGGGGTAGTAGGACTAAAAGCTGCAGCATGGTAAAGCCAATGATGTTACGGGCTTTAAGTCGCAGTATTCCCAGGAGCGGCAGCATCCAGAAGGGATTGATCAGGTTGGGCAGGGCTTCGGCCGCGTTATAAATTTGGACCACCCAGCCCAGGTGAACTTTTAAGGTGTTAGCAGCCTGCATTAAATAAGGGGCTTCGAGTAGCCACTTACCACCGCCCGAAGGGATAAAGAACCCTAAGATGGCCGAGTAAATGCCAATGGCCAGCGGGTAGGTGTCATGGGTGGTTAAGTGCACAAAGGCGCTGGCCAGTTGATCGGAGAGCGATAAACCGGCCGGATTTTTGGCCTGTGTCAGTATGGCAGCAATAGCCCCGTACAGCGGAAACTGGATCAGAACACCGGAGGTTGCCGGGACCGCATGGCTCACGGCCTGCAAGAAGTTTCGTGGCCGCCAATGCAGCAAAAGCCCGATCATTAAAAACAAAAAGTTATAGGTGTTCAGACTTGAGACAGCCACCAGTACCGGTTTGTCAGCAAACTCGTGGATCAACCAGCCTGCACCTAAACCTACGATGAGAAGCGTGAGTAACGGGGAGTGTTCCAGCCATTCAGCCGGCACGCGAACCCCGCTTGACTCCAGTTCACGGTGACTGACATCAATGCCTAAATCGTCGGCGGTGACCGCTTGTGCGGCTCTGGGTGTTGATGCCACCGCAATGGCGATGCCGGTGAGGCTGACGATGCCGGCGATTGTCAGGGACTGCCACAAAAAAATGGTTTCGCTAAAAGGGATTACCCCGGTAATGGGCAGTAAAGCCTTGGGCAAGCTCGCCGCGTTAGCCTGTAGTTGCGCGGCCGAGGATGACAAGCCTAGCGCCCATACCGTGCCCAAACCCAGATAGGCGGCGGCACCGGCGGCCCGGTAGTCCAAAGTTAAGGCCTTATGGCGCGCTAAAGCCAGAACTAGAAGACCGCTAAAAATCAGGCTTAAGCCCCAATTAATCAGGCCCGTGCTTAAGCTGATAAAAGCAACGAGTCCAACCGCTGTGCGACCATCGCGAGGATAGGCGGCCAGTCGTTCAATCAAAAAGGCCGCGGGCCGTGAGGTGGCCACGACGTAGCCGCCGATGGCCACAAAAGCCATCTGCATCGTGAAGTTAATCAGACTCCAGAAACCGGTACCGAACGCCAGACAGATGCTGGTAACTGAAGCGCCGGCGAGGAGTGCCGCGATGGATACGACTACCACCGCGAGCATTACAAAGACAAAAGCGTCGGGAAACCAGCGCTCCGCCCAGTGCGTGAACGAACCGGCGAGTTGGGCTAACCGATCGGGGCGTGGTGTCTGATCGATATCCCTAATGATGGTGACACTCCTACAACCTGTCAGCGCGTTTACGCATTGAAGCCCGAAAGCGTAAGCCTAACTAAGCACCCAGGTCCTCGACGCGTGACCGCCCACGCCGTTGGGCGCCTGAAGGATTACCCTTTGAGTTCTACCGTGTAAGCTGCGGAGGTTTTCTCAGCCACCATCTCAAGCGTGACACCGGGCGCAAGTTCGGTCAGCACCAGACCCGTGGCCCTGACTTCCATCACTGCTAAATCCGTGATGATCAAGTTCACGCAGGCCCGACCGGTCAGTGGCAGATCGCAAGCCGGCAGAATCTTCGGCGTGCCGTCTTTAGCGGCATGTTCCATCACCACCACGACTCGCTTGACGCCAGCGACCAGGTCCATGGCTCCGCCCATGCCCTTAACCATTTTGCCGGGGATCATCCAGTTGGCGATGTCACCTTTCTGCGATACCTGCATGGCACCCAGAATAGCGATATCAATGTGGCCGCCACGGATCATGGCAAAGCTGTCGGCGCTGGAGAAGTAGCTGGTTTTTGCCAGTTGGGTAATGGTTTGCTTACCCGCATTAATCAGATCCGGATCCTCTTCGCCCTCGAAGGGAAACGGGCCCATGCCGAGCATGCCATTCTCGGACTGCAGGGTGACTTCAACACCCTGCGGAATGTAGTTCGCGACCAGGGTAGGTATACCAATGCCGAGATTGACGTAGTACCCGTCCTTCAGTTCTTTGGCAGCGCGGCTAGCCAGATCATCACGTGTCCATGGCATGGCTTAATTCCTCTTTCGTACGGTTCGTTGTTCAACGCGTTTTTCCAGGCCTTGCGCCTTAAAAATACGCTGCACAAAAATGCCAGGGGTATGGATTTGATCAGGGTCCAGTGAGCCCACTTCGACCAATTCCTCGACCTCGGCGATGGTAATGCGGGCGGCTGTTGCCATGAGAGGATTAAAGTTTCGAGCCGCCTTACGAAATACTAAGTTGCCCTCGCGATCGCCTTTCCACGCATGCACGATGGCCAGATCTGCCACCAGACCGGTCTCCAGCAAATAGGTTTGACCGTTAAAGTCTTTGTGTTCTTTGCCTTCGGCCACCAGAGTGCCAACGCCGGTCTTGGTATAAAAACCGGGTATGCCCGCACCACCGGCACGGATACGCTCGGCCAGTGTGCCCTGTGGATTAAATTCTAAGTCCAGTTCGCCGGATAAATACAGGCGTTCGAAGAGTTTGTTCTCACCCACGTAGGAGGAGATCATTTTTTTGATCTGCCCGGTGGCCAGTAAGATCCCTAATCCAAAGCCGTCGACACCGGCATTGTTGCTGATGACCGTGAGGTTTTTCGTACCCGCGTCACGCAATGCTGAAATTAAGTTTTCGGGTATACCACACAGACCAAAGCCACCGGCCATGATCGACATGCCATCGAACGTGGTTCCGGCCAGTGCGTCGGCCGCGTTGTTAAAACACTTCATAAAAGGTCCCTGCGTAGCCCAAGCGATCAAGGCATCAGTGTAGCCCAGTCAGGACTGGGCGGTCGACTGGAGCGCAACGGACCCTATTACCCGTCTTTTGGTCAGATCAAGCTGCAAGACGACTGTTCTATAGCATCGTCCCGGTCATCACCAGTCGCGCCACCGTGAAATAGATAATCAACCCGGTAACGTCTACTAACGTGGCAACAAACGGCGCCGAGGCGCTGGCAGGATCCAAGCCAACGCGACGCAGGATAAAGGGCAGGGTTGCACCGGCGAAGGTGCCAAACATCACCACACCAATCAAACTAAAACCAATGGTTAATCCGAGCATCCCATAATGCTCGCCATAGGTTCCAAACAGATGCTCCCAGGCATAAATACGGGTGACGCCAATCACCGCTAAAATACAGCCCAGCGCCAGGCCTGCAAAAATCTCTCGGCCGATAACCCGAAACCAGTCACGCAGCGCGACCTCACCTAATGCCATGGCACGAATCACCAAGGTCGTTGCCTGCGATCCAGAGTTACCTCCACTACTGATGATTAACGGCAGGAACAGCGCGAGAACCACGGCTTTGTCGAGTTCACCCTCAAAGTATCCCAGGGCGGTTGCGGTAAGCATTTCACCGACAAAAAGAATGGCCAGCCAGCCGGCGCGTTTTTTGACCAGATCAAAAAACTTGGTCTGCAGATAGGGTTGATCCAGCGCTTCCATACCACCGACTTTTTGCATGTCGGAGCTCGCCTCTTCATCGATCACATCCACGATATCGTCGATGGTGACCACGCCTATCATTCGTCTCTGGGCATCCAACACGGGCACCGCGGCCAGTCGGCTGTGCCGTAGCACACGGGCAACTTCGGTTTGCTCTAACCCTTCAGCGACACTGACGGGCTGCGCGTCCATCACCGTACTGACAGACTCCGCGGGATCGGCCAAAAACAGCGTTGCCAACGAGACGGTTCCCACCAGTTGCTGATCCTCGTTTAAAACAAAGACTTGGTCTACGCGTTTTAAAGCCTCCGATTGACGTCGCAAATACGATAGCGCTTCTTCGACCGGTACTTCGGCGCGCACCCGCGCAAAGCGCGGATTCATCAGGCCACCGGCGACGTCCTCTTTAAAAGCGAGTAGCGCATTGATGTCATTGCGCGTGGCTTCATCCACCATGTCCAGAAAGCCGCTACGGTCACGGGTATCCATGCTCTGCAGCACGTCAGCTGCATCGTCCGGAGCCAACAGTCGGATCCAGACCCGGCGTTCGGATTCGGGCACTAGCCGAAGCAGTTCTGCCTGCGCGGCGGTTTCCAGGCTTAAAAAATAGTCATCCTGAGCACCCCGGGGCAGGCGGGTAAATTCGATGGCCTGTTGATGGCGCGATAATCGAGACCAGCGATCCCGTAACGCTAAGACCGCCGCGGTTTCCTGAGGGGTCATCATAGACTGGGGCTCCAAAAGTGCGATTTAGTTGAACTAAGGCGATCCGCGCATACTACCCATCGGACTGATCAGCGTATAGCGCAAGCCCGGTCGTTTCACGTATGGTTAGGCCTAGTGTTAGCGCCGAATATGCCAGTGAGGACTTTATGAACACGCGTGTCTCTAGCCTGGTGTTTGCCCGCCGATCGCTTGCTGCGGGTTTGCTCTTTACGGTGGGTTTTGCCTTGGGCATCACCAAGGCTACGGCGGCGGCCCAGACCGGCGCGGGGTATAACCTGCCGCCAAAGAACATATTGGATGTGATGCTGGCGCCGACTCCGCCGATGCCGGTGGTAAGCCCTACCCATAAACAACTGTTGTTGGTTTCCTGGCAGCCGTATCCCTCCATCGACAGGGTCAGCACGCCCTTTTTACGGCTGGCAGGGGCTCGTATCGAGCCGGCTAACCACAGCAAACACGATACCCCCAACGGCTATGGCATCACGCCATGCGCTATCCGCTTTGAGTTGATTTCAGTTCCTAACGGCACGCCCTTGCCTGTTGCGCTGCCGGCAGGGGTCTGTGCCAGTGCACCTATTTGGAGTGCTGACGGTCAGCGATTCGCGTTCGCCAATATCGCAAAGACCTCCGTAGAGCTTTGGGTGGGTGACGGCCGCTCCGGCGCTTTGCAGCAGGTACCTGGGGTTCGCTTAAACCCGATGTTTGAGCATGAGCTGAGCTTTATGCCTGACCAACATACCCTCCTGATAAAGATGGTGCCCGGCGATTTAGGAGCGGTACCGGCAGCATCGGCTATGCCTGTAGGCCCTAGTGTTCAAGAGAGTCTGGGTCAAAAAGGCGAGAGCAGCACGTATGAAGTTCGTGACACCTTAAATAACACGCACGATGAGGAGGTATTTGATTACTTTGCCGCCTCACAGCTGGCTTTGGTGGATGCGAACTCACTGAAGATCACACCCATCGGTCCGGTGGCTAATTACTTTCACGTGATGCCGTCGCCTGACGGGCAACACGTGCTGTTGAGCTATATTCATAAGCCCTACTCGTACATTACGACCTACGATCGTTTCCCCCACGAGGTTGAGGTCTGGGATCTGGTAGCGACCAGCGCCAAAATGGTTCGCCATCCGATTGCCTCGCTACCGCTGGCGGATCGAGTACCCGTGCACGGGGTGGCCCTGGGCCCCCGCGATTTTACGTGGCGAGCCACCGCTGCGGCGACGCTGGTGTGGGCCGAAGCGCTGGATGGTGGCGACTGGAAGGTCAAAGTGCCGTTTCGCGATCGACTGATGATGCAGTCGTTCCCATTCAGCACGACACCCACCGAGATCGTTCGGACTGAGCAACGATTCATCGGGTTTGAGTGGAGTGATCAGCCGCAAACGGCCTTTCTTTATGAGGAGGACCAAAATCGGCACTGGCATCAAACCTACGTGATTGATGTGGATGCGCCGACTAAAAAGCGCCTGCTATGGGATCTGTCATCGGACGAACGTTACGCCAACCCGGGTGATCCGGTAATGGAGGAACGTGCGAACGGAACCCGCGTGATCAAAGTCGATAACGGCTCGATCTATCTCAGTGGCGTCGGCGCGTCCCCGGACGGTGATCGACCCTTTTTGGACCGTTTAGATCTGAAGAGTTTCAAAACGCAGCGACTGTTCCGTTCAGACAAACAAGCCTATGAGCGTTTTCTGGCTTTCGCGGGACCCACTGCCCAGTCATTTTTAACGTGGCACCAGTCCGTCATGGATCCGCCCAACGCCTACTTACGCACGTTGGGGCCTAAGGTGGCGGCATCTGCAGGCGAGGCGATCGTTGGCTCGTCCGCTATGCCGGTAACCCGCATGCTGGATCCCGCGCCGGCGGTGCGTGGTATCCAAAAACGGTTGGTTAAATACAAACGGGCCGATGGGCTGGATTTGTCTTTTACCCTCTACACGCCGCCAGGGTACAAGCCCGGCACGCGGCTACCCACGATTTTGTATGCCTACCCGCTGGACTACGCGGATGCATCCAAAGCCGGGCAGGTCAGCGGCTCGCAGATGACCTTTACCCAGTTACGCCAGTATCGCTTGTTGCTGTTAGCAGGCTACGCGATCATTGATAACGCGTCCTTCCCCATTGTGGGTGATCCTAAAAAAGCCTACGACACGTACCTGGAGCAGTTGGTGGCTGATGCTAAGGCGGCGGTGGATGAAGCCGTTCGGCTGGGAGTCACGGATCCGCTGCGCGTGGGTGTTACAGGGCACAGTCACGGTGCGTTGATGACGGTGAATTTGGTGGCTCACTCGGATTTGTTTAAAGCCGGCATTGCCACCAGCGGCTCTTACAACAAGACACTGACGCCGTTTGGTTTTCAGAATGAGCGGCGATCCGTTTGGGATGCGCCGGATGTCTATCTGAAAGTTTCCCCGTTTTTTATGGCCGATAAGATTAAGACCCCGTTGCTGCTCATCCACGGCGCCGAGGACGCGAACCCGGGCACTACGCCGTTGCAGTCTATAAAACTGTTTGAGGCAATCCGCGGCAACGGCGGTACCACACGGCTGGTCATGTTGCCGCACGAGCCGCATTGGTACACGGCCTTAGAGTCCAACGAGCAAGAGGTCTACGAAATGATTCGGTGGTTCGATCAGTATGTTAAAGACCCGGCGCCTAATCCTGTTGCCAGTACAGCCGCGGCAGTCCACTAGCGGTCCCGACACCACGAATGGATCGCTCAGGCCAATTAGCCTGTCGCGGAGCGGCCGGAAATGACTAATTTGTTGCGTGAGGTTTGACGCGTGGCGTTTTTTTCTCAAGGCCGGTCGTCTGTAGACTGGAACAGCGTCGAATTGTGAGTGACACTAAGCTTAGGACGAACGGAGCACTATCACACCATGGTCAGAGTCATTCGAGAACCCGTCATTGTGCCCTCGGTGGGCACGCGCCCGAAGCGCATCGCTGAATACGCGGGTCGAGTCGCCACCGGCGATACAGAATTAAGTCTTGCGGTTATGAAAAGCCCCCAGGGCTGGGAAGAACCCGCGCAGACGCCAACTTTTGATGAGTACACCCTGGTGCTTCGGGGTGCCATTCGCATTGAGACTCAGGCCGCCACGGTGGTGGTGCGTGCCGGAGAACTGGCCATCGCCACGGCGGGTGAGTGGGTACGTTACTCAACGCCAGAACCCGGTGGTGCGGAATACATCGCCGTCTGTCGCCCGGCGTTTTCTGCGGATACCGTCCATCGCGATGAGTGATCGCCTACGTCCGGCGCCCCGTCAGTCCACGGATACCGTGCTGATGGTGCGCCCTGCCGCTTTTTATCCTAATGCGGAAACCGCGGGCGACAACCATTTTCAACAGATACTCGAGGGCTTAACGCCCCACGACCTACTTCGCGAGGCCCGCCTTGAGTTTGATCGTCTAGCTGCTGCCTTAAGCGACGCCGGTGTTACGGTGCACGTGGTCGAGGCCAGAGCGATGGACGATACGCCCGATGCACTTTTTCCCAATAACTGGTTCAGCACCCACGACGACGGTCGCGTGGTGCTGTATCCCATGTCGACGCCGAACCGGCGGCGGGAGCGTCGCGCCGATATCATTGAGCGGCTGAGTCGCGAGTACTGCCTGTTCCATGACGCTACACTGGATTTAAGCCACCTGGAGAACCAGCGCGTATTTCTCGAGGGTACCGGATCGTTACTTCTCGACCGTCTGTCGGGTGTGGCCTACGTCTGCCGGTCAACGCGCTCGTGTCCTGAGGCGATAAGGGCGTTCGCGACAGCGATGAACTATCAAGTCGTTACCTTTGAATCCTTCGACAGTAATGACGCACCGGTCTACCACACCAATGTCATGCTGGCTCTGGGTACGGCGTTTGCGGTGGTGTGCCTGGAGTCCGTCCCGGCGGGTGCCGATCGCGTGGCGCTAGAGCAAAGCCTACGCCAGTCGGGCCGCGAATTAATTCTGATCACCCGAGCCCAGATGGGGGAGTTCTGCGGCAACATCTTAGAGTTAGCCACCCCCACAGGAGATCGCGTACTGGCGATGTCTACCCGAGCAAAGGCCGCTTTGACAGCAGACCAGCAGCAGGCACTTGGGCGACATGCGCGCATTGTCGCGGTACCCATCCCCACCATTGAGAGGGTTGGTGGTGGTGGCGTGCGTTGCATGCTCGCAGAGCTGTTTTTGCCGGCAGCCTAACCGGCAAAAACAGCGATTAGATTCGTGATTAAGCTCTAGGCGCGCCTAGGGCGCGCGTCGAACATGCTGCTCGAAGAGTTGATCGATCCGTTTGTACTCATCCAGCCACGAATCGGCGTTGCTAAACCCGTGGCGATCCAGCGGGTAAGGCGCGATCGTGAAGTTGTCTTTGTGTAACTCAATCAGACGTTGGTAAAGACGCATGGAGTCGGCGAACAGCACGTTGTCGTCGATCACGCCATGGGCGATCAGTAGAGGATCGGCCAGCCCTTCGGCGTATTCGATAGGTGACGATTTGCGATAGGCCGCCGGATCAACCTGCGGCTCATTCAAAATGCTGGCCGTATAATCGTGGTTGTATTGCATCCAATCGGTAACCGGGCGCAGGGATGCTCCGGCTGCAAACTGTCCGGGGGCACGGAACAGCGCCATCAGTGTCATAAAGCCACCGTAAGAGCCGCCGTAAATGCCGACGCGTTTGCCGTCAACTCCTGCGTGGGCCATCAGCCATTGTTTAGCATCCAGAAGATCTTCTAACTCCGGTGTGCCCATCTGGCGATAAATGGCCGTACGCCAGTCGCGTCCGTACCCTTCAGAGGCCCGGTAATCAATGGAGATAACCACATAACCACGGCTCACCAGCCAGTTGTGGTACATCTGCTCATGAAAGTAGTACGGGTACATGAGATGGACATCTTGGGTGTAGCCTGCTCCGTGCACAAAAACGACCGCCGGATGCGGTCCGGGTGCGGCTACGTCTCGGTAGACCTTGCCGTAGATCTTTCCATTGAAATGCGTTGAAGGAATCTCAACGATTTCGGGTTGTATCCAATGGATGTTGCGATACGCGGCTGTTCGGGTATCGGTCAGTTCACGCAATTGAGCCGATTTGTCGGTGCTAACGAGCGCGAGTTGCGAGGGCATGTAACTGGCCGAGTGGGTCACCAGAACCTGGCGTCCTGAATGATCGAGCGCAAAACTCTCAACGCCTTTTAAAGTGGTGATCCGTGAGGGTGTTCCGCCTGTGCTTGCGATCCGGTAGACATCATAGACATAGGGCGCTTCAGCATTACCACGAAAGTAAAACCATTTGCCGTCTGCAGACAACAAGGGCTGGGAGACTTCAAAGGTGCCCTGGGTCAATTGCCGTGGCAGACTTTGTTTAGACTTGGTGTAAAGGTGGGAAAAACCAGACTCTTCCGACTGATACCAAAGGGTCTGGTTGTCGTTTAGCCAGCCGAATTCATTGAAGTTTGAGTTAACCCACGCCGCATCGCTGAGACGATGCTCGCTCTGAAGACTATGGTTTTTTAAGTCCACGCGCGCTAGCCAACGGTCTTTATGATCCAAAGAAAAGACCCAGAACGCTAATTCATGTCCATCGTGACTCCAGCGCATCGTGCCGTTGCCAATGCCGTCTTCGGTGTCATCCGAGCTGATCTGCACGTCTCGCGTGGTTTTGTCTGTGGCTGGCTTGTGCTCGTCAGGCGCAGCTTTTGCCGCAGCCTGGGTTAACGCTGCGTTTTCTTCGCGAATCGCCTTTAAAGGGTCTTCGTGAATGCCGGGTAGCGTATCAAGCGCCAGCGCGTTCATCGTATGGTCGCGTAAGTTCAATAACAGCAGCGATTGAGGTGCGGGACGATTGCGGCCAACTCGTGTCCGTTCTTTTTCAAATTCTTCGTAGCCGGACTCCGTGACGTACTTTGTCAACTGACCTTCAAAACCCTTATCGGCGTTTTTGGGTTCGGTGACGACCAGCATCCAGTTGGCGTCTGGCGACAGCGAGGTATCTACGAGTTTGAGATCATCGCCTAAATAAAACGGCGCGGCGCTGCGGGTTGTATCGACGGCTCGATCGGCAAGATCCTGCTGTCTTAGGCTTTGGGCATCGTCATGCAGTTTTTTGAGAGTGGAAAATATCCGTAACTGCATGTCACGCAAATCATCCGGCTTAGGCGCAGCGTCCGGATCCTTGCTTAGTCGCAGGATCGCCGCCTGGGCTATCACGCCCTCCGGTTCGCGAAAAACAAACCAGTCGTTCTGCGCCCGAAAACTAAGAACCCCTTGTTCTGAGAATTGCAGATCCGATTTGTTTTCCGTCGATCGGGTTAACTGCTTCAACTTTCCGGAACGAAGATCGCGGATAAAAACGTCCCCCTGCCGGATAAAGGCGGCACGCTGTTTGGCGCGATCATAGATCGGTGGCCCATCGGCGTCGCTACTGGCAGATGCATCGATGACGCGATCATCCCCTTTAGGCAGCGTGATTTTATGGAGGTCGTGTAACGGGGAGTTGGCGCGTTTAACGGAGTAATACACCGAGCGTGTATCGGCGGCCCAGTACGCGGATTGGACCGGCGGACCAATCCAATCCGGATGCGCCATGATCGTTTCCAAACTAAGGGCGGTGCTGGTGGGAGCACTCAGGCTCTGTGTGCAGGGGGCCAGCAGCAGCGCAGCGGTAAGGGTCATGGCTGACCAGTTGGATTTGGGTGTCACGGGTGGATCCCTTTAGGAGTAGGTGGGGGCGATATGCAGGGCGACCACATGGCCGCCACAGCCGGGTTCGACAGGATAGATTTCACGGACCTTGGGATCGTGTCCCGGAATCAGATGGTCGGGGGAATCAGCCAGCTCCAGGGCTCGGCGCCATCCATCGGTCATCCCGCCCAGGTCGATGAATATGGGGAAAGGCCGACCGAGCTGCATGTTTTCATAAAGATGAGAGCCATCACTCATCAGAACTACCATACCGCGCTGGGTTGCCACGCGCACCATTTGCAAGCCATCCGTATGGCCGCCGACTCGGTGCAGGCTGACCCCATCAGCAATCTGTACGTCGCCATCATGGAAGCTGACCCGATCGGCATACACCGCACGCACCATTGTCACTACGTCTTCCACTTCGAACGGGGCACTGATGCAGGCGTGTCGCATGTGCCGGCCTGTGGCATAGCTCATCTCTTTGTCTTGCAGGTGAAACCGAGCCTTGGGAAACAGATTGAGGTTTCCTGCGTGATCGTAATGCAGATGCGTGATGACCACGTCCTCAACCTGCGCCGGCTCCACTCCA
This sequence comes from uncultured Pseudomonadota bacterium, assembly GCA_903828595.1. GTDB lineage: Bacteria > Pseudomonadota > Gammaproteobacteria > Steroidobacterales > Steroidobacteraceae > CAIKMS01. Next base: position 21,858 of record CAIKMS010000013.1, read on the forward strand.
AATTCGCGTAACAGCGCATCCACGGGCATTAACAGTTGCCGACCGCGCTTAGCCGCTTGTTCCGGACCAAACCCCGTATCCACCACAATGACCCGGTTGTCGCGCCGCAGCAGCCAGACGTAATAATCCAGGGGAGTTGTATCGTGGGGATCGGCGGGCACCAGAAAGTTCTCGTGGGCCGTGCGCTTGTCGTGACGCGCATACCGCAGGGCAAAAACTTCCCATTGAGCCATGAAGGAGATTCCTAATGAAACGCGTGCAGAGGGCCTAAATCAATGTCTTATAACCGGCCCCGTGAGTTGGTGCTCGTGGGGAAGCTTAATTAACGATCCTAGCCGAGCCACTGCAGCCTCACAAGTTAGCACGGACAGGCGAGTCTGCGACCGATCCGTGCAATAAACTCAGGCCGACCCAACCTTCTTTTGGAGTTTTAAGTATGTTGCCCACTGACACTAAGATCCTCAACTCACCTGCAACCATTGCGTTTGTGGGTCTGGGTCAAATGGGTGTACCCATGGCACTTAATTTATCTGCGGCAGGCTTTACATTGCGGGGCTATGACGCCTCAACAGCAGCGCGCGAGGCCTTTGCCTGTGCCGGTGGTCAAATCATGCCCAGCATGCAGGACGCATTGCGCGGTGCCGACGCCTTAATCCTGATGCTGCCTAATGGATCAATTGTCCGATCCGTGCTGACCGATCGCGAAACACTCGATCAGTTAAGTGTTTCTAGCCCACTGGTGATTGACATGAGTTCTTCCGCACCGCTGGGCACGGCGACACTAGGCCAGGAATTGCAGCAGCACGGCGTTGTGATGATCGATGCGCCGGTATCAGGCGGTGTTAAGCGAGCCCGAGAAGGAAAGCTCGCTATCATGGCTGGGGGCGATAGGGACGCCATCGAACGGGCTAAGCCGATTTTTGAGGTGTTAGGAAGCTCACTATTTGTCACCGGCACTTTGGGTTCGGCTCACGCGATGAAGGCTCTCAACAATTTCGTTTCTGCGGCAGGGCTTGTGGCTGCCGCGGAGGCCATGATCATCGGCCGCCAATTCGGTCTTGATCCTGACACGATTGTGGATGTGTTAAATGCTTCGTCGGGGCGGAATAACTCGACGGAGTTGAAGATGAAGCAGTTCGTGCTTTCAGGGGCTTATAACTCAGGATTTGGGCTTGGATTGATGTCCAAGGATGTGAGCACGGCGGCTGATTTAGGCCAGGAACTGGGTCTGGACTTACCTTCTTTGAAACTAATGGCGAAGGTGTGGGCGAAGGCGGCAGAAGAGTTTGCAGGTCAGGGCGATCACACGGAAATTTATCGCTACCTGGAGCAAGTCCATAACAATGGATTGAAATAACAACGTCGTCTCGCGCTGACCGTCTTAGATCTTAAGACTGGGGGCATCTATATTCCTGGAATAACAGAATCGGATCGGTGCACCCTATAACGCATGACTATTTTACATAAGATATATTATGCGAAGCATGAGATGCGTTGATGTACGGCCCTGCGCTGCTGGCCTAAACACGTTGGCGCGAAGCACGGTTCCATCGCGTAGGGAGATAGGCACGTTCCACTCGATGGTCAGGCCAGTCTCTGGGGGTGGCGTGACGGTGACTCGAGGCGACATGAATGTTCGAATTCGCCGCCATGCGTCGCGCCAACGCCTATGGCCTACTGTTCTCATGCGCTGCCGCCTTTTCCTGTTTGAAACACCACCGCCAAACGCAGCCAGAGCGGTAAGCGTAAAACTTGCCGATGACGGTTTCGCGGTAACCAATCAGCCACTAGCGGTCACAGGCGGGCGCGCTCTAACCCTGTCCGCTCGCAATTAAACTGCCAAGTAATCAGGACCTGCCCGACCCACACGCCTGAGGCGCACATGCTGCCGCGGATCTTGCACATGAAATCGCATTGGGAACCGGCCAGTCGCCCCGAAAGGCTGGCGCGTTGATTTCACTCCAGTGGGTTCGCCCATTAGCAGCGCACTGAGTTGCAACCCGCTTATGAGCCGGGCCGGCTGCGCGGGCCGATCTGTAGTCTTACGGTCAGGCACTTTGCCGAGGCGCAAGTCCTGCTGCGTCGGGCGCGTCTAACGCTTCTCACACCACTCGCGGCCGCAGCGGCGCACTTCATCGAGGTCCGATGAACCCGACCCAGGGAGCCAAGCTCTTAGAAATTCAAGGCCTGTATGACCGTCGTCGTCGAATCCAACGCCCACCAGTCCACGGTCATGGTCGTCATCCCGTAATAGTAGCGGGTGGTGGTTAAAGCACATTGATGATTCATTTGCGTCAACCGAATCATCCACAGTTGATTGTTGCTGCGGTGAACGGACGCATACTCACCCTCTCGCAAAAATCGCTGCAGATTATTGAACGCTATACTGCACTCCGTTGACTCGATAGGTAGAGGGTGCGGCCATCACTCCCGTACCGATCTCGATCGTTTTTAACTTCACGACGTCCGAGCCCCAGATATCGATGCAAGTAGATCGAGCGGCGGCTGGCAGGCTGGCGCAGCGTGAGGCAGATCGCGTAGGCGCTGAAGCGGCCGGCGCGTGGTGCTATCGTGGCGCGCGGCTCGCCTTCCAGGCCGCCGCAGCGCGACGATGCAGCGACGGATGAAGTACGCCAAGCTTCGGCGTCTGCCCGAACGGAGCTGCGGGCGGTATGGCAAACCACGTCGTGTCGTAAGGCAACTCGACAGCCGCTTTGAGGTTGAACTTGGTGGGAAAACTCAAACCCGCCAGCGCGTAAGCCTCCGCTTCGGCCGGCGTAATTCGGAACTCCCCGGCGTAGAGACGCTCGGTTTTTTGACTGGTTCCGTAGGCGACCAGCACGCGGAAGTCTGGATCCTCATCGTCGAAGACCGTCAGGATGAGCGCCGGCCGGGGCTTGGGCGATGGTTGGAAGCGCTGGTCCTCCGGAAACCGGCACCACACTATTTGACCGGCGTCCGGCGCCGCCCACGAGCGCGGTTGCTGCGTCAAAAGAGGGACGACTTGACAGACTTGCCGCGCCGCCCCCCAGCAAGCTGCTCAACGACTTTCAGCTCACTGGACTTCAACGGCCCGTCGTCGGCCTCATAAGCCGGCAGCACGCTCGTCGCGAGTTGCCTTAGCGCGTAATGGATCACCTGAGTCTCATTTAGCCCAAGCTCCTGCGCGAGTTTAGACAGCGTCGCGCGGGTCACACCGAAGCGGTTGTCCGCGCCCCGAAAACGTACCAGCAGTCGCTCCGCATCCGTGGCCATGCTCACACCTCTCGTCAATATATCTAAAAGATATACGTTTTTGGTCCCCCGGTCTACCGTTGTCGCGTCGCGCCGCGCCTTCAGGACGTGCTGACCGTCCGCTTGTACTCAACTCTGTCGGTACGCTGGCTTATCCCGCGCCTGCCACGATTTCAAGCCCAACATCCGCACATTCGTTTCCGGCTCAACAGCTCTCAATTGGACGTGGACTTTAATCGCGAGGACGTCGATGCCAGCGTCATGATTGGACAAAAAAACAACGACGAGCTGGATTACACGTTTTTATTCTCGACCGACGTGTTTCCCGTGTGCAGTCCGCTCTTGCTAAAGCGTTCCACGTTACTGGCAAACTCGAGTGATCTTTCGCAGCACACGATTTTGCAGGTCTATCCCTCACGCCGCGATTGGGTTTACTGGCTGGACAATCTGCAACTCAGTCACATCGATCCGGACTCGGGTCTAATTTTTGACAGCTACGATCACGCGTTATCAGCGGCCCGCGAAGGCGTGGGTGTGCCGCTGGCCATGCAACCCTACGTCGCGCGGGACTTACACGCAGGAACACTGGTGGAACCGTTTCCCAGCCAGCGCGTTCGATTAGATCGTGATTGGTATTTCGTCTGCCGCAAAGCCAGATCCAAAGAGCCCAAAATACGTGCGTTTCGAACCTGGCTGCAAGATGAGATTGCCGCTGATCCTGAGATTGAGACCGATCCGGGCAAGCCGGTATAGGCTCAAGCGTAGCTCCAGGCTTTTACATACGAGCTAGCCGGCCGAGTTTATGACGGGTAGCCCAGCGGCTTTCCAGGCGGCAATTCCACCGCCTAAATGGGTCGCCTCGCTCACACCCGCCGCGAGCAGGCGCTGCGCGGCCGCCAAAGAGCGCTTACCCCCCGCGCAATGAAATACCAATGAACGCGACTGATCGTGCGGCAGGGCCCCCGGCGCAAACGATGACAGCGGGCAAAGCGACGCACCGGGAATTCGCTCCACCGCGTATTCAGCAGGCTCGCGTACATCCACCGACCACACTTTTGCGTCGGCCATCAAACGGTTCAGCGCTTCAGGATCGAATGTCGTAACCCTGGCGGGTGAGTGGGTCATCGGGCCCATCCTTGCAATGGGTTCAGTCTAAAAAATCGAAATTCTATGAAAGCGCGCAGCGCGACTGGCTTGAAAGCAAAGTAACTTAGCTACGTTAATTTCTTGGCCAGCCTTCCAACCGGTAAGTCCTTAAAAGTCTCGCCCTAAACGGCGCATGACGCCATAAGTAATTCACCCGATGAGCGCCACGCCAAGTGCTTAACCGCTTTGGACTCATCGACACGCAGTGAGTGGATCTTGGGTGTTATTCGCACGCTGATTCGTGCATGATTTCAACCCACATAAGCCAAGATTGAGGCCAGCCGCCTATGACCGACCGACCCATCTTATGCCTGGGTGAGACCCTTTGGGATGTTCTGCCATCCGGCGAGTTTTTAGGTGGCGCGCCTTTAAACGTCTCGGCGCATGTAACCAAACTTGGTATGCCCGCGGTGATGATTAGCCGCGTCGGTGCCGATGATCGAGGCCGGAGAACCCTAGACAGGCTTAAAGCGCTGCACTTGCGCACTGACCGGGTACAGATCGATCCGGTACTTCCCACCGGTGAAGCGCGCGCCACACTCAAGGCCGATGGTGCGGCTGAATACACCTTCACACATCCAGCCGCCTGGGATGCCATTGCTTTGACCTCCCACGACCAAGAACTGGCTCAACACTCCTCAGCCGTTGTATTTGGCACACTCGCCCAGCGCACCGAAGTCAGCCGGCAAACGATTTATCAACTGGTGGATAGCGCTTCATGGCGGATTCTGGACGTTAATCTGCGAGCGCCCCACGACGATCTGAGCCTGCTCATGGAGTCGTTGACGCGCGCGGATTTTGTGAAGGTCAACGAGACGGAATTGGCGATTCTCGCCGATGCCTTGGCGGTTGACGCTCAACCAGAGTCGGTTCGCGCAAAACTTTTCCAGCGCTTTGGCACCGGATCACTGTGCATCACCTTAGGCGCTGAAGGCGCTTTGCTGTACCACGACGGCGGCTGGGTTGAGCAGGCCGCTTTTCCGACGCAAGTGGCTGATACGGTCGGTGCTGGTGATTCGTTTCTGGCGCGACTGCTTGTCGGCTTGCTTCATGGTCAAAGCCCGGCTAAAGCCATGCAACAAGCGGCGCGTCTGGCCGCCTTCGTCGCCTCCCAACACGGCGCAATCCCCGACTACGATGGACAAGACTTTGCCGGCTAACACGACGCTCTAACTTTTCGTTCACCCAATAAAAAAACGGCCATGGGTCTTTAAACCCATGGCCGTCTCTAGTCTAAGCGGTCTTAGAACTTATAGCCGAGAGTGGCACGGACCGTACGTCCGTTGATCGAACGCGCACCCTGACCGTTGTCGTACTCGGTCCAACCAATCGTGTTGAACAGATTATTGGCACTGATCGAGGCGTACGCATGCGAGCCGATGTCATAGCGCGCAAACGCATTGACGGTGGCAAACGCCGGCTGAATGATCGAGTTCTGATCATCACCGAACGACTTATCCGTGCCCACCAAGCTGGCACCGATGGTTAGCGCATTCACCGTGTACGAAGGCGACACCTGGTAGATGTACTTCGCCAAACGATGCGGCTGATTGTTGATAATCGTCGCATCGTTCGAACCGGTGATCGTCGCATCCGTGTAGGTGAAACCACCACGAACTTGGAAACCACCGAAGTGGTAACCGCCTTCCAGTTCCACACCCTTCGCCGAGTAGTGGTTGGCCGACAGGATCTGCGTGGTCACATCGTAGTTACCTTCTGCCGTGCGAGCGGAGAAGAACGTCACGAAGGACTCGAAGCCGCTGGAGCGGAACTTCACGCCCACCTCGGTTTGATCCACGGTGTTCAACGGAATTGGCGCGCCGCCGATGAACGGTCCACCCATACGCTCGACCACGTTGAAGGCGGCGCCTTCACTCTCGCGAGCGAACACGGACAAGTCCTTGTTCACCTGGTAGTTGCCACCCACCGACCACGACGTGTGCGACACGTTGTAGGCCACCGTGGTGTTAGGCACGGTTGGGAAGTTGCCTGGCAGATAAGGCGTTGCGGCAGCCGCTGGCAGCGTGTTGGACTGGAATCCGGTTACCGATTCTTTGTCGTTACGCACGCCACCGTCGAAACTGAAGCTGCCGTACTCTGCCCCGACGTTCAGATACACCGAGTTCATGTTGTACTGCAGCTCGCGGTTCTGCTCGCTCCAGTTCGATGAATCTGGCAGCAAGCCCGAAGCATCGGTCTGCTTGCCATTGGCGTTTTGACCCACTACCGGTACCGGCATATTGCCGCTGGCCGTCAAAAGGTAGTGCGGCAAGTTCTGGTTTACGTGAATCTTCTGGTTGTTGATGTCCCAGCCCACGACCGGGGTGACGCTCATGCCGTCGCCCAGCTCGAAGTGGTTGCTCACACGCAGAACGTTCGACACGCTGTTCAGGTTGTCTAAGGACGCGTCAAATGCCGACAGCTCAATCACCTGGCCGCTGTACGCCTTACCCTGGTCGGGTCCGCTGGCATAGGTGACTGGCGAGGTGGGTGCGAATGGTGCGCCCGTAGGATAAGCCACTAAGAACGAACCTGACTTCTGCGAAGTTTTGAAGCTCTCATCGAGCTTCCAGCCCTCACCCAGTTCAAAATGTCCACGCAGGCCCAGCGCATCTTCTTTGACGCGCAAGCCGGTGTTGAGGTTGCTCACAGCCAGATTGTTGTCGTGGCTGCGCTGAGTGATGCTCGGCCAGTAAGGCGAGTAGTAGCTCGCGGTGCGCGGATCAATGCCCGGGTACTCACTGATGGTTGCCGGGTTGCCCTTGGTTGGGCTTGAATTGCTTAACGAGAACGCGACCGGCATATCCAGCGGCGACTGATCGTCCAGATGCTTGAAGCTGACGCGCACGTAGCTGCCGTTCTGATCCAGATCGTGCGTTAAATTGAACTTGATCTGACCGCCCTGCTCAATAGGCACGCTGCCGCTGCGCGGGCCATCGCCGGCTCGGTAGAAACCACCGACATAGAAACGGGTCGTGTCGGAGATGTGCTGACCGTAGCCTGCATCAAAACGCGTCTCATCAAAATCCAGGCCCTTGCCAATCGAAACGCTGCCGCCCTCTTCTTCGCCCGTCTTGGAGATGAAGTTGATAATGGCACCCGGTGAGTTAGAGGCCAGCACCGACGACGAACCGCCGCGTACAACCTCAATGCGCTCAATGGAATTATCCAGCTTGACGTACATGTCTGGCGTGACGAACGCGTAGTCGCCGTTCAACAGCACGGGCATGCCATCTTCCTGGAAGCCCACGTAACGGGTACCGCCGGCCGAGATTGGAATTCCACGTACCGTCAGGTTGGTATTACCTTCACCTGCCGAGGCCTCCGAGTGAATGCCCGGAATATCGCGCAACACGTCGGCCACGCTGTTTGGTGCGGCCAGGGCGATCTCATCGGGGCTTAAGGTACTGACCGAGGTGCTGGTCTTCATCTTTGTGGTGGAGACGGCCTGGCCGGTGACCACGATCTCATCAAGATTCAGAGTATTGCTCGCGCTGGCCGCGGCCGAGCTTGGCATCTCGGCATGCGCCGCAACCGCGGAAGCTAAAACTAAGGACACGGCCATCGCCACGGAATTACCCGTACGTACGAGCCCAGAATGGAAACGAATCATTAAGTTACTCTCCTGTTTATCGAGTTAACGAACCGATCGGTGCACAAAGCGCACCAGAGCTATCGCGGGTCTGCTCTGGTACCCAAGTCGCACTCGACCCGTCGGTCCGCGGTGCGAGGTCGCTTCCATGGCCAGCGCACAGCGCTCCCACAAGCAGCAATGATCGCGAATTTACTCAGTTATGCAATCGTTTGCAATGGATGTTGCATACGATTGCATTGCAACAATAACAACGGGTTACACGCAACCTATTAGTAGCCAACTACGTTCTGAACGCCGACCGAATTTTCGCTGCATCGCAGCGTGAGCGGTTGCAGCACGCCGGCCACGGTTCGCAACACCACAAATTCCGACGAACTCAGCGATACCTGTAGTTGCGCGACTTCATCGCCGGCCGTCCAGCGTAAATGCAGAACCGTGTCGTCTGACTTAAGCAACTCAAACGTCCCTTCAAATGCCGGGTGGGAATTACGCAGACGAATCAGCTCACACAGGTCCGCGACCACCGCACGATCGAGCGCGGCGATCACCTCATCCGGCGCGTAATAGTGGCGGTTAATATCCCGTCCCACCTTGCTGCGGGTCAGCAACTCAACGTCATTGCGTCCCGCTAATAAACCCACGTAATAAACCTGTGGAATACCGGGGAAGAAAAACTGAATGGCGCGCGCCATTAAATACTGCGCATCGTCGCCTCCTAAGGCGTCATAGAACGTGCAGTTCACCTGGTAAAGATCCAAATTGGAGGCCGCTGCACCGGTAGCCAGACGGCTGGTACCGGCACTGCGCTCATGAATAATTTCAACCAGACGATCCAGCTCGTGGTCAGGCACCAATCCCGGTCGGCCCTCGCGATCGCTTGCATCCGCGCCAATATCAATCACACCAATGCCGTCATGAGTATCCAAAACGGTTAGCGCATTGGTTGGACGAATGGCCAGCCAGTGCTTTAAGTGGCGCGCTGTCTGAAACGCAATGGCGTGCAGCACTAAGGGTGGCAAGGCAAAGTCGTATACCCAATCGACCCGGCGCGCGATGTGTATCTGTGTTTGATAGTACGCGTGGATCTCAACCAGCACTTCAATGCCGCGCTGCTTGGCCTGCTGCGAAAACTCATCAATGAACTCGAAGGTTTCAGGGATCATGAAGCAGCTGGTGCCGGGTTTTTTCACCGCATAGCCGATCGCATCCAGTCGAACCATACCCACGCCGTTGTGCGCATAGGTATCTAAAATACGCTGCAGATACGACTGTCCCAGGGGGTGGCCCACGTCAATATCAATCTGCTGTGGGGTAAACGTGGTCCACAAGATGCGCCGCTCACCGCTGGCTAAGGTGGTCAGTGTAAAGGGCATGCCGGGTCTGGGGCGGTAGATCGCCGCCAGATCGCTCTCGGTAGCACCTTGCGAGAAAACCGAATTTAAAGTGAGAAACAGACCCGCATAGTCGGATTGGCTGCCGTGTTTTTGGAAGTCCTTAAATTGAGGGGACTCTGAAGACATGTGATTGACGATCACATCGCCCATGATATCCAGCGTCTGCGAGAGCATTTGAATATCGCTCCAGTCGCCCAGGCGTGGATCGACCTGTAAGTGATCAATCGGATCAAAGCCGGCATCCGACCCGTCTATAGGATAAAAAAACGGCAGCAGGTGAACCGCGCCGAACAGTCCGGCTAACGGACCTTGCAACAAGTTCTGCAGATCGTGGGTGTTACCGCCGCCCAGGCGGTCTACGTAGGTAATCAACTGAACTTTATTCTTCATCACACGACCCCTGAACTGGCCGACACCCGCTCGAGGCGGCGTTTGGCGGGCTGGACTATCCAGTTAATGAGTGCAGCTGCGCAAAAGATCGCGGCCAGACCCGTGGCAAAATAAAAGCAGTACAGTGCCCCGCCAAAGGCATCACCGACCAGGCCCATGATCAACGGCCCGACAAAAGCACCGGCACAACTAAAAAACAAAATAATTCCCGCTACAGCCCCATGATCGGAGGCGACAAAGCAGGCAATCCCCTTGGAGTTCACGGTCGGGTAAACGATGGACATGAAAAGCCCCGAGAGCGGTAACGCGTAAAGCGCGACGTTTACTCCGCCCACAACCGCAACCGCAAAGCACGCAAAGATCGAAAGTGAGGCGATCGCTAAGGCCACCGTCCAGTTGAGATATTGCAAAGCCCAGGCGCCTACGAAACGACCCAGAGCCCGCAGCACAAAAAAAGCAGGTAAGGCGTAGGCCACGCGAGCCCGTGCCGGGCCCTGCACGCCTTCTAGTAGCGTCGGCATCCACACATAGATGGCGCTCTCCACCGCCACGTAGGTGAACGCCGCACCGCTAAAGCCCAGCGCATAGGGATTTGGCACCAGCCGTAACGTGTGCAGCAGCCCGGCACGGGGCCCGGCTTGCAGAGCGGTTTTCGGGTAGCGAGCAGTCAGCGCAAGCAAAATCAACAGCACACACAAGATGCCCGCAATGACATAAAGCCAGCGCCACGACACGCCGTTGAGAATCAGCTGCGCGACAATTAGCGGGCCTACAATGGCACCGACGCCAAAGAAACCCTCCACCAGATTCATGGTGGCAGTCAGTTCAACCTGGGAGGCGGAGACATCGCCTACCAAAGCCACCGCGCCGGTTTTAAAGATACCAATCGCAGCACCGGCCACGGCGATCAGCGCTAAAATCATCGGAAAGCTCAGGGCTGCCGGAAACAAAAAAGCCGTCATAGCAAACAACGACAAGCCCAGCAAAATGGTGCGCTTGCGGCCCATCGCATCGGCCAGAAAGCCCAGACCTAGGCCGGCCAACGCAATGCCGAGCATGGACCCGTATTGCAGCGCACCGGCCGAGGTCAGTGACAGATGAAATTCCTTGACGACCTCGGGAATGATCAACCCGACCGAGTCGGTGGTCATCGCGAACATGAAAAACATCAAGTAGGTAAGCCAGCGGACCGCGCGAACGCTAGCTGCGGTTGCGCCACTGTCGAAGTCCGTCACATCTTCCTCCGGGCCCACGCGTGGTTCGTGAAACAGGCGCTTTGTATACCCCATAGCCTCGGGTCACGCAATCGATTGCATTGCGGGGTTTAGCGATAAGGCGAAATAAGAAACTTCAGCTGGCGCGTGCTGCACCGCACGATTCACGGACGACCAGCTCAGCAGCCATGGTGGCGGACGGTGTGTCCTCGCCGGCAATACGCCTCAGCAATAAATCGACCATCATTTCTGCGCCGCGCTGTATGTCTTGGCGCACGGTAGTCAGTGCCGGGTTGCAGTGCGCGGCGAGTGCAATATCATCAAAGCCCACCACCGCCACATCTTCCGGGACCCGTAAGCCGGCGCCGGTCAGCGCCCTAATCGCACTCATCGCAATCACGTCAGTGGCGGCAAACACACCATCAAAAGCGATGCCAGAGCTCGCGAATGCGCGCATGGATTCATAAGCTGCATCGGCCGTGAGGTGGGTAGGCACGGTAGGCATCGCTTCAACCTGCGAGGCCTGGGCGACGGCGCGCTGGTATCCGTCGTGGCGCAGTCGGATTTCCGGCAGCTTGGGATCACCGAAAAACACAATCTTTCGGCGGCCTAGCGCAATCAAATGCGACACAGCCGCGCGGGCTCCGGCCACGTTGTCAGTTCCGACCGTGCAATAACTTTGCTGACGATCATGGCCACCCCAGACCACCAAAGGTTTATAAGACACGGAAGCCGCCTCAATCACCTCGTGTTCGGTGCTCTGGCCGATAACGATGATGCCATCAGAGCGATGCGCGGCAATCAGGCGATACATCCAGTCATCCATCGGTGAACTGATTTTTTGCACGAACATGCCATAGCCGCGGCGGGTAATTTCTTCAGCCAGATACCCTAGCATCTCGACAAAGAACGGATCGCTCAACGGCTGGCTGGACTCATGACCTAAGGGAATGGCTACGCTCAACGTCTCGGTACGCTGTAGGCGCAAATTGCGCGCCGTGCTGTTGATGACGTAGCCGCCCTCGCGCGCGATTTTGATGATGCGATCGCGCTGCGAGTCCTCCACCAAAGCGCTACCGGCTAGCGCACGAGACACCGTAGACGACGAGACGCCGGCGATGCGGGCGATGTCAGCCATGGTCTTAACCGGCGTGGTCGAAGAGCGCTTTTTCATGACCCTAGAATACTCAATCAACCGCCACAGTCCACCAGCGACGCTTTTAAAGATAAGTTTTGCCGTGGCTAAGCCCGTGGCCAAAGGCCAGTCAACGCTGAATCGGCGTGGGCTGGCGGGAGGTTTTTACTCATCATACCAACCGGTCGCGAGGCGCTATTAGGCAGGCTAGGTTATGCATTAGGCGTGGTAGGATCGAGCGTGTCGATTGTTCCGCCTGCCATGGTTCTTTCCTATGGGTTTTTAAGGGTGCCAGACATGCAAATCCTCGCTACGTTGTTCAGGCTCATCCCGGTAGTACTGCTGGGCAGTTCTATCGCGCAAGCGCAGGTATCCACCCCACCCCTTCCTCAGGCACCGGCTATGGTTTTGTTAACCGACCGGGCGTTGGACGGTGCCGGCGCGGTGCTTAAAGCCGCTCGTATTGGTGTGTCCAACGGACGCATCACATCGCTGAAAGCCGCAGCAGGTAAGGCGTTGCCTGGCCAGGCCGTGATTGACTTGCGCGGCTATACCGTCATGCCCGGTTGGATCGATGTGCACGTGCATCTGGATTCGCACTTTGACCGTGACGGCCGCATTGCGACCGAGAAAGAGCCAATAGCCGATGCGGCGTTGGGTATCGCTGCCAATGCGTGGGACGATCTGATGGGGGGGTTTACCACCGTACAAAGCGTAGGCGATGACAGCGAAAAGCCGCTGCGTGATGCAATACGCGACCGCGGGTTTCCCGGACCTCGAGTACTCACCTCACTGGCCTGGATTGAGGGAGATGCCAGTACGCCCACTGATGCGTTGCGTGACATGGTGCGTGAGCGCAAAGCACACGGCGCTGACCTCATTAAAATTTTTGCCTCCAGCAGCCAGCGGGTGGGCGCCACACCGACCCGTAGCGAGGATCAGCTGCGCGTGTTGTGTCAGGAGGCGCACGCACAGGGCTTACGCGCGATGGTGCATGCGTACCGCTCGCAGGTGGCCGCCGCGGCACGCGCGGGTTGTGACGAGGTCGAGCACGCGACCTATGCCAGTGAAGCGGACGTTCAGGTGGCGATTGCGGCTGGTACGTACCTAAGCCCTCAGGTGGGTTTAGTTGTACAGAACTACATTGAGAACCAGGCCCGCTATCTGGGCGTGGGAAACTACACCGCCGAGGGCATGGCGACGATGCAACGCGACCTGCACTACGACTTTGAGATTTGCAAACTCATGGTTCAGTCACCGGGTGCCAAAGTCGTCTTTTCAACGGACGCAACGGCCGGGGCGCACGGTCGTAACGCCGAAGAGTTCATCGGCCGTGTCGAGCACTGCGGTCAGTCACCGATGGCGGCCCTGGTCTCGGCGAACAGCGTAGCGGCCGGTGCGATCGGCATGGGCGACCGACTGGGTCGGCTGCGGCCTGGTTATGACGCCGATATCATCGCGCTGGACGGGGATCCGTTAACCGATCTGACGGCGGTGCGACGAGTGGTCTTTGTCATGCGCGGGGGTGTGATTTATAAATGGCGGGGGGCGAAACGCCGCGCCCTATGAACGGGCTTATAGTGGCTGCCATCAAACGCCGCGCGCTTTGACTCAACACCATGAACGTACTCAAAAACAAGCCATATGCCATGAAACACAGCACCATCAAACTCACGACTCTGGCATTGGTTAGCGTTCTTAGCAGCGTGATGGCTGTTGCGGCGCCTAAGGATCGTGACTGGCCGGTCAACGGCGGCGATCCGGGTGCCATGCGCTATTCAGCGCTTAAGGATATTAACACCGGCAACGTGCAGAGACTTCGGCTGGCCTGGCAATGGCAGACCCAGGAGGCGCCGATGGCGCAGTACGGAACTTCACCCGGCCTGTTTGAAGCCACGCCACTAGTCATCGACGGCGTCATGTACCTGAGCACTCCTTACAATCGTGTGGTTGCCTTGGAGCCGACGACCGGGCGGCAGTTGTGGGCCTACGACCCTCAGGCCTACCTCGATGGTCAGCCTCCTAACGGCTTGGGCTTTGTGCATCGCGGGGTGGCTGCCTGGAAAGACTCAAAGACCGGGCGCTTGAGGATTTTGATTAACAGTCGCTACCGACTGATCGAGTTGGATGCAGCAACCGGTACGCCGGTGGAGTCCTTCGGCGACCACGGCGTGGTCAATTTATTGGAGGGCTTGCAATGGCCCGTGAACCCTAAACACTACACCAACACCTCACCCCCACTCGTTTATAAAGACCTGGTCATCGTCGGTAACGGTGTGGCGGACCGGTTGATCTACAGACACGATCCCCCCGGGGATGTGCGGGCTTACGATGCGCGCACTGGCAAGCCCGCGTGGAGTTTTCACACTGTACCTCGCGATGGCGAGTTCGGCGCCGAAACCTGGGGCGAAGGCTCCAATCACTACACCGGACACACTAATGTCTGGGCGCCCATGAGCCTTGATGCCGATCGAGGTTTGCTCTACCTACCCGTAAGCACGCCGAGCAATGATTTCTATGGCGGTAATCGTCCGGGTGCCGGGTTATTTGGCGACTCGCTGGTGTGTCTGGACGCCGCCACGGGCGAGCGGCGCTGGCACTATCAACTTGTGCATCACGGTCTTTGGGACTACGACCCACCGGGCCCGCCCATGCTGGTGCGTTTCAGCCATGACGGCAAACCGGTGGACGCGGTTGTCCAACTGACTAAGCAGGGTTTTGCATTTACCTTTGATCGGGTCACGGGATTACCCGTTTGGCCTATTGAAGAGCGTCCGGTACCGCCCAGCGATGTGCCTGGTGAGACGGCCTGGCCTACGCAACCGGTACAGACCGTACTACCCGCTCTGGTCGCACAAGGTGTGACCTTGGATGATGCCACCGATCTGACGCCCCAACTGCACGAGGAAGCGGTTGCCGCACTGAAGAAAATGCGTTTGGGGCCGCTGTTCACGCCGCCCAGCCGGGAAGGCACTTTGATCAGGCCGGGTCTGGAAGGTGGTGCGGACTGGGCCGGAGGGGCCTTTGACCCGGAAACCGGCGTGCTCTACGTGAAGGTCAACGATGACCCGATGTTGTTGTTTCCGGATCTGACCGATGAGCAAGGTAACGTGCCGGCAGTGGGCCCGAACGATTCCAGCGATGCGTCCTTGGTATTGCATCATCGTATCCCTGTGCTCAAACCACCCTATGCCTACCTTGACGCTTTGGATCTGCGCCACGCCCGCATGGCCTGGCAACGGCCCTATGGCGATAACTTAAGCATCCGAAAATCCCCTGCGCTGGCTCACGCGGCACTGCCAGAACAACTCGGCGGCGCCGGTAACGCGGGTCTGCTGGTCACTGCGGGCGGCTTGGTGTTTGCGGGCAGCGGGGATACCGCGGTGCATGCGATTGACAAGCGCACTGGTAAGACGTTGTGGAGCTATCCTACCGGTGAGATTAAAACCAACGGCTCGCCCATGACGTTTCGCCAAAACGGTAAGCAGTACATCGTCATTGCCATTGGTGGGCCTGGGACGGGGGCCACCTTACTGGCTTTTAGTCTGTGAGCCCCTGCCGGTATGGGGGCGTGATGAGTTGCCGTACTGCCGTGGCGGCAGGGCTACTGGTGGTGGCGCTTAGTGGTGCCCACCCCGCGGTTGCCGATGACAAGCTGGTACTGCCCGAGGGCGTGGGCAAGGCCGAAGTCACTCGGGCCTGCACGCAATGTCATTCGGCAGACAACGTGGTGAACAGTCGCCGGACCCGGGCCCAGTGGGAATCCAAAATTGATCAAATGATTGCGCGCGGAGCGACGGTGTCTGACGAAGAGATTGAGGTCATTGCCGGCTATCTTGCCGAGCATTTCGGGCCGGACACTGGCAACGAATTGACGAAGCGTTAAGGGGATTACGCGGCTAACACGGTGGCTTAACACCGCAGCGCGACTACACGCCTTGCGCGGGCCGTCGTAATCAAACCGCACCCTTTATCGGGCAGGGTGGCACCTCCTGCATGGCTAGCACATCGATGCAGGCTCATATTAGACTGGGCGCCGAGTTAGGCTTGTTTGAAAAAGGATTTTTATGCGAAAACCTGTTGCAACGCTGCATCATTCGGGCGCGGGTCGAACCCCCATCCTGCTGGCCGTGTCTTCGGTACTGGCCGCAAGCCTGGCCGCGCAAGCGGCAGAGCCTGCTCTATCCAACTCCGCACTGGCCCTGGATGAGGTCGTTGTGACAGCGCAGCGCCGCTCGGAGAACCTACAGACGGTACCCATCAGTATCCAGGCACTGGATGCGAAAAAACTATCCGAATTACAGGTCACCAGCTTTCAAGACTACGTGCGCTACCTGCCGAGCTTGAGCTACCAGACGTTCGGGCCGGGTCAATCGCAGGTTTACATGCGCGGCATTACCAACGGAGGCGATGGTACTCATACAGGGCCCGCACCCATGGTGGGTCTGTATTTGGATGACATGCCGGTCACCACGATTTCAGAGAATCTCGATATCCATGTCTATGACATGCAACGAGTGGAAGCGCTGTCGGGTCCCCAGGGCACGCTGTTCGGTGCCAGTTCGCTGGCCGGTACTCTACGCATGATCACCAACAAGCCTGAAATTGGGAAATTTGAGGGCAGCGTTGACGTCTCTGGCTTGTACTACACGCCGAGCAAGGACTCTGGCGGCAAACTGGAAAGTTACGTGAACCTGCCGGTTAATGATCAGGCGGCTATTCGTCTGGTGGGTTGGGCCGAACACGATCCGGGTTATATCAACGTGGTTCGCGGCTCAAACCAGTACTTTCCGACGTCAGGTATTGCCCGTGACAACGCCAGTTTAGTGAAGCATGCCTCGAACACGACCGACACGGCCGGCGGTCGTGCGGCGTTAAAAGTGAATCTTAACGACCGTTGGACGATCTCACCGACCGTGATGGCACAAGAGCAGACTGCCCGTGGTCAGTATGCGTATACGCCCTTTGCGGTCACGGTCCAGCCCACGTACCCGGATAACAGCACCGGCGCGCCCATGACCTTAGGTGGAAACGGCGATTTAAATATCGCCCGGTATTATCCGGAATCCCACGTGGACCGATGGGTTACCGGAAGCCTGGTGGTGGAAGGAAAAATCAGCGATTTGGATCTGACGTATTCCGGCAGCTATATCAAAAGAAACGTACACGATAACCAGGACTATTCGGATTATGCCTTGTTCTATGACGTGCACTATGCCGGTGCCCCGGGATACTTTGGCAGCAACTTCGTTGACAACCAAGGCAAGCTGATCAGCCCTACTGAGTATGTCTATGGCATCAATCGTTTTACCAAACTGACGCATGAGCTACGGGTGGCCACGCCCACGACCTGGCGATTGCACGGTGTAGCCGGTCTCTACGCGCAAAGACAAAGTGACGAGATCAATTACGGCTACGTCACTCCCGGTCTTGCCGCCAGCGTGTCGGTCGATGGGCACCCGGGGACGTCGTGGTACGAGCGTGCCTTTCGTACCGATCGCGATACTGCCGTGTTCACCGACTGGACGTATGACATCAGCCCCAAACTTTCGCTTACGGCGGGCGTACGCTACTTCCATTACGACAACACCATTAACGGGTACTTTGGTTTTGGCCTGAACTACCCGAGCCCCGACTACGGTGGGCCCTACGCGGGTGAGAACATCTGCACCACGCCGATCAATCCTACGAGCCCTGAGATCCCGTGCCAAAACCTGGATTATCGAGCGACTAAATCTAGTAACACACACCGGGTAAACCTAACCTACAAGATTGATGCGGATCGGATGGTCTACGGCACGTGGTCCACCGGCTTTAGGCCCGGTGGTATCAACCGTATACCCAGTACACCGACTCGTCCGGTGGGGCCCTTCCAGCCGGATTATCTGACGAACTTTGAGATTGGTACGAAGACTTCGTGGTTCGATAACCGCTTACGAGTCAATGGCGCGGTCTTCTACGAAGAGTGGAAAGATGCACAGTTTGGCTATTCGGGCCCGCAGGGCGTGTCGATTTTCGTCAACGCGGCGCAAGCGAAAAGCCAGGGTGTCGAGGGAGAGATTCACTGGCGCGCCACTGAAGGGCTGACGTTGACCAGTTCCTTCACGCTCAACAACGCCACCCTGGGCACTAACGTCTGTAAGCGCAGCGATCTGCCCTGCTCGGCGAGTAACGATCCCAACGGACCGGATCCACTCTTAGCGCCCAGTGGGGCCCGGTTGCCGATCTCCTCGAAGTTTAAAGGCAACCTCATTGGCCGTTACGAGTGGAGCACCGACAACATCCGTTGGCACTCGCAGCTGGCTGGGGTTTATCAGACCAACGCTTATGCGTCGCTACGCACGTCAGAGCAGCGCGTCATCGGTGATCTGCCGGCCTACGGTACGATTGATGCGGCTATTGGCGGTGATTGGGGCAGTTGGAGTACGGAGTTCTATATTCAAAATGCCTTCGACCGCCGCGGCGATGTCACGCGATACACCACCTGCGTGCCGTCAGTGTGCTCGCTAGTGAACGTGATTCCCATCAAGCCACGTTTACTGGGCGTGGATATTGGCTTTAAGTTCTGATGACGACGGCTCTGCCCCAGACGAGTTCTGGGGCAGAGCATCCTCTTCCTTCGGCTTGAACTGTAGGTGTGTACCAAGTACATCAGTGCCGATAGCGCCGCCATAGAGAGTTATTGGCAGGTTCGCCCTAAGCAAGCCTGGCACAGCGGCGCGATGTATCCACGGGCCCCCGGGCCTTTCATCCGAGCCGTCAGCAGTTGCGTTGCTCCCGTCCGTGAATGTGTTTTGGGTCAGTGGGGACTGATTCCTTTTTTTGCGACCGCTGCCAAGCTGCCCTACCTGACGGTCAACGCGCGCTCTGAGGAGTTATCTGAAAAACCCTCTTACCGTGAGCCTTGGGCGCGCGCTCAGCGCTGCATTGTCCCGGCGATCTCCTTTGACGAGCCTAGTTGGGAAACGGGTCGCAATGTCTGGTGGCGCTTTACTCGCAAGGACGCCATGCCATGGGGGCTCGCCGGGTTGTGGAACACCTGGTTGGATCGTGCAACGGGCGAGTTGCATGAGAGCTACACCATGCTGACCATTAATGCGGACGCCCACCCGTTGATGGGGCGAATGCACAAACCGGATCCTAAGTTCGGGCCCGACGAGCAGGATAAGCGATCGGTCGTGGCGATTGAGTTAGATCAGGCGGATCGTTGGCTTTATGGGACGCACAAAGAGGTTCAAGAACTCATTGTCCCGCCGTCTATGGATATTATCGAGGGAACCGCGGTGGCCGCAGAGCCCAAGTCCGCACGCCCTACGGGCTTTAAAGACGGTGAGTTTGCTTTTGGCGAGGATTAGGAATTAAATTTTCGCACGCTCCGCAGACGGGCCGTTGGTCGGAGCGATAGAGGTGATATTGTATTTATCGAAGTGCGGCAGCTCGGCTTGCGACTTTTCGTCCAGCAGCACCGTGTAGTCCATGGTTGGAGCGATTTTTTCCTCCACTTCAACTTCCTCGTCATGCCATTCGGCGACTAGCGTCCCCGTGACATAGACGTAGCCGGTGTACTTCGCCGTAGACCCTTCCATATCGACGTGGGCAAGACGGAGAGTCGTTCGCTTGGGGGGCACAAGGTCGACCTCACCCGCGACAAGCGACGACGACGCCAATAAGGCGACAATGTAGGAGGCAGCCAATCTCATAGCGTCCGACGTCCTGGGTTCCCTGGCGAACGATTGGGCCGACTACTCGGCCGCCCATCCATCACGATGTCTTTAGGCAGCTCTTGACCCCAACCGGTCGCTGGCGAGCGGCGGCTTTCGGGTGGGTCGTCTGTCGACCGGCTAGACGCATGATTCCGGCTCAGTCCGCAAAGAAGTGCGCTTCCAAGTCCGTGGCTTCCGGGTGCCACCACAACGTCCCACCGATCACCGCTGAATTTGCGTCAACCTTATTGGACTGATGACACTCCAAATTCGGATTCGTAAAGCCCGGACTATTGATCGTTAGCCATTTGCAATGAAGTACAACGATTCCATTCGCCGACTGTCTGGGCCTCAGTGGATACGAATTGGCTGCAATCAAATCGGATCTGTAACCCGTGACGGGTCCATAGGTGACGCCACCGAATGTCCACCTGCAACGCCCCGGAAGCACGCCGTCGATCGGGATGCGCGCCGTAAAATCGTCGCCCACTCTTGCGATGTCGAGAACTGTGAATGCCGTATGCCACGAATACACACCCGCGGTTCGGCTGACCGCGTACCGACACTTTGCAATATCGGAGTGCCATTCAACGCGAAAATTGAGGTCGAGCGACTTGTCGATGGTGCCGTGTAAGAACAGAAAATGGAGCGGGTGAGGATTGGGTTGCGGATAGTCCTTGTCGCCCGGTGCCACGTTCAATGCATTACAGGCAGCAAGGCCGATCACTAGAACACACGCCACACTCAAAAGACGCTGTCGGCGGGAAGTGGTGGACAGTGTTGGTGCCACGATGAGCCGAACTATAGGCCCAGGCCCCATCTTTCCACCCTGGCGTCTGTAACGTGGTTGTCGTTGGACACGTTGACGATCACTGCAATATCGTATTCGGTGAATAGGAAGCGGCCGACGTGCTTTTCCAGCGCGAAATAAGACTGCTTGTTATCGGGACCTGAGACGCAACACGTGAGCGTCAAGCCTTGCGCGGCGATAACCGATTTCGCGCCTTCAATCGTTGATCCCGCGCGTACTTGATTCGCAACGACCTTCGACCAGTAGGTCATTCGCTCGTCAACCCGGCTTGACGTGCAGCTTGCAACGATCAGAGCCAAACAGGTGGCTGCCAACTTCAGATATCTTCCCAATTCAGAGTGTCTCCCACAGGAGAAATAAACCGAAGCGGCCTTAGCTTATCGCGTCTCCGGCGGACAGCCTACTGCCAGTTTCGCCGACGCGCGAAATGATTGTAACTGCCCGGATCTTCCCGTCCGCCCAGATTCTGACAATCATCGCATCAAATACCCGATTTCTATCCAGAGCAACCGAACTTCCCCCAAAGTGCGCGAACCACCTTTTTGGGCTTACAAACTTAGGGAGACAGATCGCGGCGAACAAGGTCGAACCTGGTCGCGACAGCCCACAGTCCCCATGCGCATGCGACGAACGCGTAACCGGTCACCAGCGCGACCACCCCAAAAAAACCAAGGGGGCCGATACTTTCTGCAAGAGTTTGAGTGTGAGTTACGGAACTGCTGGTCAGTAGAGCTAAGTACGCCGTTTCCATTACGACGAATGTGATGGGAGCAGCCAGCGTCACGATGACAATTCGCGACCTCGCTCGAGCCGACCAGATGAGGACTAGAGATACGACTACAACGAAGGTGTAAGGAAAGCCTCCAAGAATAATCGCTAACGTAAAAAATCTAAGTGCGGGGGCTACGAGACCCAGAATGCCAAACGCGACTGGCAAAAGAAATGTCAAAGAAAAAAACGTGCGAACGTCCATGGCACACTCAACTACTAGCCCGACACCTAATGCGAGGGCCACCCTCATCGATCGATTTGGCGCCAGGCCTCACGTTACGACATCGTATCGCAAGACTTGAAAGTCCGCTAACAGCCATTCAATTTGAACGGTGAGTTGTCCGCTCCTGGCCGATAGCCGTACCGCCCATACTGCGCCGCCAGGCGAACGATCGACGCCCGAAGGGGCCCTTCGTCGCTTCTTGGTTCCGGCACGTACCGGATGCTCGATCGTTGTATGCCCAACGCGCGGCA
>CAIKMS010000014.1 GCA_903828595.1 uncultured Pseudomonadota bacterium
AGATACATCATCGGTCGGATCACCACCTGACCATCAACGGCCACCGGGCGCTCCTGAATCTTGTGCATACCTAAAATCGCGCTTTGGGGTGCGTTTACAATGGGTGTGGACATCAGCGAACCGAAGACGCCGCCATTGGTAATAGTGAAGGTACCGCCGGTCAACTCCTCCAGCGTAATCGCCCCCTCACGCGCGCGCTTACCAAAGCCGGCTACCGAGCGCTCTACATCGGCAAAGCTCATCAGCTCCGCGTCACGCAGAACAGGCACCACCAACCCACGATCGGTCGAAACAGCAACGCCAATGTCGTAGTAGTCATGGTAGAGAATGTCGGTGCCTTCGACATAGGCATTGATCACCGGATAACGCTTTAACGCTTCAATGGTGGCCTTCACAAAGAACGACATAAACCCAAGCTTCACGCCGTGCTCTTTTTCGAAGCGATCTTTATGACGCGCGCGCAATGCCATGAGTTCGTTTAAATCCACCTCGTTAAAGGTGGTTAACAGAGCCTGGCTGGCTTGGGCATTCACCAGACGCTCGGCAATACGGGTGCGTAGGCGCGTCATGGGTACCCGCTTTTCCTGGCGGGCGGTTCGCGCATCGCCAACGGCGGCAGCGGCTGTGCCACTGTTCGTGGCACTGGCCGTTGAACTGACATGGGCGGTAACCGGCTCGCTGATAGCGCGCACCACGTCTTGCTTGGTAATACGACCGTCCTTACCAGAGCCTTCAATCTGCGTCGCATCCAACTGATTCTCAGCCACGATGCGCTTGGCCGCCGGCGCTAACTTCGCTTCAGAGACCGCCTTAGCCGGATCGCTTGACGCTGCGGCTGGATCGGCAACGACTGCCGGTGCCGCCACAGAGGCTGTCGCCTCACCCTCTTCAATAATTGCGAGGATGACACCACTGGTGACCGTTGACCCGGCGGGCACTTTGATTTCGGTTAAGACGCCCGCCGCCATAGCCGGCACTTCCAAGACCACTTTGTCAGTCTCGAGATCCGCGAGGTTTTCGTCGCGTGACACGCGATCACCCGGCTTTTTGTGCCAGGTGACCAGCGTCGCGTCAGCGACGGATTCGGGCAGTTGGGGCACACGTACTTCGAGTGTCATGAAGGCTTCCTGATGGACTTGGAGGTTAAGCGCGTGGTTTGTCGCGCTGAGGGCTCAGTAACGGCCGCCTGCAAAGCGGCATTCACTAGGGTTTTTTGCTGTTGCACGTGCAACTCTGAGATACCGGCCGCAGGGGCTGCCGCACCGGAGCGACCGGCGTACAACAAACTACGTCGGGTTCCGAGTTTTTCCTGAAGACGATGTCGAATCTGATACCAGGCGCCCTGGTTCTGCGGCTCTTCCTGGCACCAAACGACTTCCTTGGCATTGAGATACTTACGCAGAACGGACGCATACTCATCGGACGGGAACGGATACAGTTGCTCGACGCGCACGATTGCCACGCCCGTAAGGCCACTGGCGCGACGCTGCTCGAGTAAATCAAAGTAGACCTTGCCGCTGCATAGCACGACACGACTGACGCCGGCCGCTTCCATAGGATCGGTCTCATCAATCAAAGTCTGAAAATAACCGGTGCTCAAATCGTCTAAAGAGGACACCGCCAATTTATGTCGCAACAAGCTCTTAGGCGTCATGACAATGAGCGGCTTACGCAGCGGGCGCACCATTTGTCGGCGTAGCATGTGGAACATCTGCGCCGGCGTCGAAGGCACGCAGACCTGCATGTTCCATTCGGCACACAACTGCAGGAATCGCTCCAGCCGCGCTGAGGAATGCTCAGGACCCTGGCCCTCATAACCGTGCGGTAGCAGCAGCGTTAAACCACTGACGCGACCCCACTTCGCCTCACCCGAGCTAATAAATTGATCGATAACGACCTGAGCGCCGTTGGCAAAATCTCCGAACTGCGCTTCCCAAACACACAACACGTTAGGACTGGTCGTGGAGTAGCCGTACTCAAAGCCCATGACGGCTTCCTCTGACAACACCGAATCGGTCACCGTAAAGCGAGGTTGCCGATCCGCGAGATGGGCAAGCGGGGTATAAACCCGATCGGAGGCTTGATCGTGTAGTACCGCATGCCGATGGAAGAAGGTACCGCGGCCACTGTCTTGGCCGGTAATCCGCACTTCATACCCTTGGTCGAGTAACGAGGCGTACGCCAGTATTTCCGCCGCACCCCAATCCAGCAGTGTCGCACCGGCATACATCTTGACCCGATCTTCATAAATGCGGGCAACCCGAGGGTGCAGCACGACATCAGAAGGCACGGCAGCCACCAGCTCGCCTAGGCGAGTGAGCGTGGCCTTATCCACTCCGGTGCTGGGTCGCTCATCAGGATCTGCCTCCAGGTACGGCTTCCAATCCACGGTGTACTGATTACCCAGCATACCCAGCGCGGCACGGGCTTGAGGCTTACCCGAGTCTAGGCCATCGCGATACCGCAACACGTATTCATCCGGCAGGTTCGCAGCCACTACCTGCTCTTTAACCAGCTGCTCGGCATACAACTGTCGCGTGGTTAAGTGCGCGCGCACGCGCTGATACATCACCGGCTGCGTGGCTGAAGGCTCGTCCGCCTCGTTATGCCCGTGGCGGCGGTAGCAGACTAAGTCGATTACCACATCCTTGTGAAAACGCAGGCGGTAATCCAGCGCCAGTCGAGTGACAAACACGCAGGCTTCCGGGTCATCGCCATTGACGTGAAAAATCGGACACTCGATCATCTTCGCCACGTCAGAGCAGTACAACGTGGAGCGTGCGTCGCGCGGATCACTGGTGGTAAAGCCCACCTGGTTGTTGATCACGATATGAACGGTGCCGCCGGTATAAAAACCGCGGGCCTGAGATAACTGCAAAGTCTCCATGACCACGCCCTGACCAGCAAACGCCGCGTCGCCGTGGATAAGCACCGGTAAGACTTGCTCTCCAAGCTCATCGTCACGCCGTTCCTGACGCGCCCGCACCGAACCCTCAACCACCGGATTCACAATCTCTAAATGCGAGGGATTAAAGGCTAATGCGGCGTGCACATTACCACCCGGCGTGCGAAGGTCCGCCGAGTAGCCCTTATGATATTTCACATCACCCGAGCCTTTCAGATGATCGAGGTCGTAGTGACCTTCGAACTCCGAGAACAGATCGGACGGTGCTTTACCCAGCAAATTCACCAGCACGTTCAAACGTCCGCGGTGAGCCATGCCGATCACTGACTCAGCAACGCCACGTTGCCCGCCGTACTGAATTAACTCATCCAACATGGGGATTAACGAATCCCCACCTTCAAGGGAGAATCGCTTCTGGCCCACGTATTTGGTGTGCAGGTAACGTTCCAAACCCTCGGCAGCTGTGAGCTGCCAAAGAATGTTGCGCTTTTCTTCAGCGCTAAAACGCTGGGTGAGACGCCCTGCCTGAAAAGCATCCTGTAGCCACAATCGCTCGGCCGTCGATGACACGTGCGCGAACTCAGCTCCAATCGTGCCGCAGTAGATTTGTTTGAGCTGGCTGATAATGTCGCGCAGGCGCATACGCGGCGGGATCGCCGCGGTGCGCGACTGGGTAAAGAACTCTCGTTCTAAATCCCCTTCGCTTAAACCAAAGTACTCACGCTCTAAAACGGCCGGCCGCTCGCGCGTCATCAGTCCTAAGGGGTCGATGTCGGCGATCAGATGCCCGCGGTTGGAGTACACCTGCAACATCCGCGCGACCGCACCTTGTTTAGCGGCCTCTTCCTGGGACACCGACTGGGTGCTGGCCACACGCGGCGCGCGGGCCGCCTGACGCAGGCTGTCCTTTACGGCACCGTGGGCGACCTCACGCCCCCGCCCTGCCGTCAGCGTTTTGAAATAATCCCGCCAAACGGAGGGCACCGTCGTAGGGTCGCTTAGATACTGCTCGAACAGGTCTTCGACGTAGGCGGCATTCCCTCCAGACAGAGGGGTCGAGGCGAGCAAAGCGCTCAGCGAGGAATCGGTAGGACTAGAGCTCATTGAGGTGGGGGGCTCCGCAGGCACTGCCAGTGTAAAAACGATCTTCAGGATATTCCTGAAGCCGTCGCGTTTGAATTAATCCATAGTCTAACGGAACTACTGGACCGCAACAAAAGCGCTTAGCCCCTGAAAAGCCACGAATTGCGAAACTCGTGACCCGGATCACGATAGTTAATGACCGAATGGTCAGTAAATTGGTCCATTCTCCAGCCTGCGGCGAGCGATAGGGTCCAATCGGGTGGGTGGCTTCATGAACTCGCGAGCGTGGCAGGCTGGCCGCCAGACGCAGTGGCGAGGATTACGGCGCGAGCTCAGTGACCGTAAAAGTGTGCCCCGGACAGGAGTTGAACCTGCGACCTGCCGCTTAGGAGGCGGCCGCTCTATCCACTGAGCTACCGAGGCCTTGATCAAACTTGCCTGTGCGCCGCAGAAAAGTCAGCACACCGTCAACGCAATAAACCCATTCAAACTCGACAATTTGGTGGAGCGGAGGAGGATCGAACTCCCGACCTTCGCATTGCGAACGCGACGCTCTCCCAGCTGAGCTACCGCCCCCCACCTGACAGCAATCAGTCTATCACCCGACTGGCTGCGCGCGAAACCCGCACACCGCGCCTGCCACTAAGAACCGTACGGAAGGCGTTTTTACGGCGGACCTAAGGACAGCAACGAAGGTCGGCTAAAACGCGGTACCGCAATCAACAACGGACCCGATGTCTCACCGAGCAGAGCATCCCCACCCATCAAACGCTCGACCATCACCTGCCGATCCCGCAGACCGCCAAGCACCACCACTCGCTGGCCGCGATAGGCGTTTAGAATCAAAGCCGCAGCCGCACGGCCGTCTGAAACCCCCACCACCGACCCACCCACACGTCGGGCCAAGGCAGTAGCAGATGAACCCACAGGAGCCGGCGAGACCTCCACCACGACCTGGGCACCCGTAGTCCCGGCAAC
The DNA here is from genome assembly GCA_903828595.1 of uncultured Pseudomonadota bacterium. Classification (GTDB taxonomy): domain Bacteria; phylum Pseudomonadota; class Gammaproteobacteria; order Steroidobacterales; family Steroidobacteraceae; genus CAIKMS01. The sequence goes on from CAIKMS010000014.1 coordinate 4,967, forward strand.
GGCTTGGTTCTGCAGCAAAGCACTCAAGGCGCCAGCCTCAGACGACAGCGTTGAGGAGGTTTGCGCGGGTAGCACCAGCACCAGCGTGGTGGAGGCAGCCATCAAGCCCCACACCAGCACCAACAAGCCGCCCAACGCCATCATGGCCAACAACCAGACCGGCGTAAGAAAGGGCTTGCGTCGCAGAGTCGAGTATTCTTTACGCATGGGCTTAAGTTTATCTCATAACAAGTTACGAACCGTCGCACACCTGCACATCGTGTTACTAGCCGCCGGCGGCAGCCGCCGCCTGGGCCGACCCAAGGCGCTGGTGCGCCTGGCTGGAATGCCGCTGGTTCGTCGTCAGAGCCTAAAGTTACTGGCGCTGCGGCCGGCGGCGCTGCACGTGGTCCTTGGTGCCAAGGCCTCGCGAATCGCCGCGACGCTGGGCGATCTACCGGTACGACTGATCCGGCATCGGCATTGGAAACTCGGTCAGGGCACCAGCGTAGCCGCTGCGGTTAAAACGCTGCCGGTGAGCGCGCATCACCTGCTGGTGATCGCCGTGGATCAGTTTCAATTGCATGAGGCACCTCTGCGCCGTCTGCTACTCCGCGCCGGGCCGACCCCTATTGCCACGGATTACCACGGACGCGCCGGCATACCGGTGATTTTTCCGCGCCGATGGTTTGACAGGCTTAAACAGCTATCCGGTGATCGTGGCGCAGGCTCACAACTAACGAACCTGAACTGTCAGCGGGTGACTATCAAGCAGGCTAGCCTCGATCTGGACACTCCCGAGCAATTGCGACAAGCCCAACGGTTAAGCCTGCGTGGCGGTTTGGGATCACCGCGCGCCTTTAGGCCTCACCGATAGAAACCAACCATCGATCCAAGGTCAGCATCGACCAATTGCGGCGAAAATCCGCGGGCAGCGCGCGGCGCAAGACTTCAGCCCGAATCAAGCGCTCACTGGCTTTGCCCAGTAACGCGGGATTCTGAGCAATCCAACGGCGCACCGGCAAACCAAAACCGGACTTAGGGCGGTGCAGATGCCCGTCGGGCAGACGCGGGCCCATTAATCGGCGCAGCAGACCTTTACCTTGGCGGGCTTTCTTATCCACCAACAAATCCGGATGCAACTTCAGCGCAAACTCCACCAGGCGATGGTCTAGCAAGGGGGGGCGTACTTCTAAGGAGTGCGCCATGCTGGATCGATCGACTTTAGTCAGCAGCCCCTCAGCCAGATTGGTGTGTAAATCCAACCATCGCATGCGTTGAATAGGATCCAGATCCGGGCGCCAGTGCAGCCGATAAAACCATAAGTCGTCGTAGCCCTCGGGCAGCAGGCGCGGATGCACCAGCGCCGGTAACTGTGGACCCGTCAACGAACTGAACCTAGCCGCAAAACCCGGCAATCCGTCATGCGCGCGACGCTCCATGGATTGCGCGAACGGACTTAAAGGCGGAAGAACTTGGGTTAATGCACGGGCCCACCAGTGACCCTCGCCCACGGTCTGCCAGTAGCGCGGATAACCGCAAAAAAGCTCATCGCCACCCTCACCGGACAAGGCCACCGTGACCTCGCGTCTAGCGGCCTGCGAGATTAGGTAATTAGACCAAGCCGCACTGTCTGCAAATGGCTCATCAAAAAGCCGCGGCATCACGTTCAGTGCCGCCTCAACGTCAGCGCCCACCGCCGTGGCCTCACGATGGTCCGTGCCAAAATGTAAGGCCGTGTCGCGGGCGGCATCGGCTTCTGATCGTCCCGCCACATCAAAGCCCAGCGTGAAGGTCTTAGGGTGATCTAGGTAATAGCTAATCGTCGCTGAATCCAAACCGCCGCTTAAAAAGACGCCGACCGGCACATCACTTAGCGTGTGATCGGCAATCACCTCGCGCAGCAGCGCATCTAAGGCCTCTTCAGCTTCGCCTTCCTCGGTGAATTCAATTGCTGGGCAGGGCTGCCAATAGCGCTCAATGGATAAGCGCCCGGCCGTCCACGTCAGGCGATGCCCTGCCGGCAGCTTGCCAATACCTTGATAGGCGCTCTTGGGTGCCGGTACGTAACCGTAGGTAAAGTAATCACGCAGAGCCGTTAAATCCAACGCCGGTCGGCTCTCGCCGATCAGGGCTTTAAGCTCGGAGGCAAAGGCGAAGTGTTCGCCATTCGCAGAATAATAAAACGGCTTCATGCCTAACCGATCGCGTGCCGCAAATAGCGTGCGCCGACGCCGATCCCAGATCACGAAAGCAAACATACCCTGCAACCGCTCCACGCACGCTGCACCGTCACGAGCGTAGAGATGCAGTAACACTTCCGTATCGGTGGCCGATCGAAAAGGACCCGGCAGCGACTCACGCAGGGCCTTAAAATTATAGATCTCACCGTTGAAGGTGATCACGTAATCGCCGTACTCCATAGGCTGATGCCCGGCCGGCGACAAATCGATAATGGCTAAGCGCGTGTGGCCTAAGGCCACGCCCTCTTCGCTCCAAACACCCTGACTATCCGGTCCACGATGATGCAGCAGAGCGTTCATGCGCCCTACTGCTTCCGCACTGGCCTTAGGACCCAGCAGGCCCGCGATTCCACACATACGCCATCCTTCGACTGTCGTAAGCCATCACCCGTCAAGGAGCAGCTACACCCTCTGAGCGGTAGACCTTACCGTCTTTCATGACAAAGCGAACGTGTTTCAAACTCTCCACATCAGCCATAGGGTCGCCATCCACCGCAATGATATCGGCGTAAGCGCCCGGACTTATCACGCCAATCTGCCCACTCATGCCCAATAACTCGGCAGCCTGAGTGGTGGCAGAGTTAATAGCTTGCAGGGGCGTCATGCCAAATTCCACCTCACGCCCAAACTCCTGGGCGATGGGATCACCCCAGGGAAAGCCACCGGCGTCGGTGCCAAAAGCGATCTTGACGTTCGCCTTAAGCGCCTTACGAAACGACACGCCATGCAGTGCCACTTCTTTACGATCCTTACGCCCGGCATCGCTGTCAGCCGGTGACCAGTCATAGTAATAGACCGACAGCGTGGGCACATACCAGGTGCCTTGGCTGCGCATTTGATTGATCTGCGCGTCGGTTAGCTCCAAGCCGTGCTCGAGTGAGTCGCAACCACCGTCCAGCGCACGCTGCACACCGATGCCGTTATACGCATGGCAGGCCACCTTGCGAGACCATCCGTGCGCTTCATCAACAATGGCTTTGAGTTCATCCACGGTTAGGGTGGGCTGCGACACAAGATTTCCCTCACGGTCCAACCACGAGCGATGGGTCATATAAACTTTGATCCAGTCGGCGCCGTGACTGAGTTGCTCGCGTGCCGCCTGACGTGCCTGAACCGGACCATCAATGAGTTGGGCGCCGCGTGGCACGGCCACCTCGGGTGCGTAGTCGTCTAAGTTATAACCACCCGTTGTGGATATCGACACCGTCGCCACCTGCAATCGGGGCCCGGGAATATAGCCACCGTCGATCGCCTGCTTGATACCTACATCGCCGTAGCCGGCGCCTTCGGTTTCTAAATCTCTTAAGGTGGTAAATCCCTGCATCAGCGCAATACGGGCAGCCACGGTTGCTCGTGCGGCCCGAAACGCCAACGGCTGCTTTAACAACTGCACGTCATAACCACCCTGCGCCGGATCCTCACCCTGTAAAAACAAATGCGTGTGAGTGTCGATCAGTCCGGGCAGAACCGTACCGCTGCTCAAATCGATAATTTTAGCGCCAGCCGGTATGGCCACCTGCGAGGCGGGGCCGACGGCCGTGATACGGGTGCCGCTGATCAACACGATCTGGTTGGTTCGCAGGGAGTTTGCGCTGATCAGTCGTCCAACGCGCAATGCGGTGGTACCCGCGGCCTCCTCGGCCCTCACCAGTGACGACCCGATGAGAAAAGCGGCGATTGCCCCCGCTAAAAACACACTACGCTTTCTCATCGGACAACTCCTACGCATCAAGGTCAATCAAGTAACGGCACAAACGTCCCAGGCTGCTCACGGCCAACCGGTCAATTCCTCGCGAGCACAAACTTGCGCAAACGAAGGTAGGGCACAGAGCCGATCCGTATAGGCTTTTATCGCCGGCCACTCACGTGCGGGCTTGGGCATTCCTCGCGACCAGCGCGTTAGCATGGCGAAAGAAAAATCCACCGCTCGTAGCTGATCGCCGCACAGATAAGGACCCCGGCTGTCTAAGTGAGCATTGACCTGAGCAAAGGCTGCCTCGATTTTCAGACGAGCCTGCTCTTTGGTGTGATCTTGGCACTCAACGCCGGCGGCCTCCTGCGGATAGAACCAGTTCCTAAACGCCGGCTGCAGCGTGTTGGCGCAGAAAAACGCCCATTGATAGTAAGTAGCTCGCTCTAAGGAATCGAGGTCGGGGGCGAGCCCTGCCTGAGGATGACGATCGGCTAGTGCCAGAACTAAGGCCGCCGACTCCGACACCGCTTGGCCATTGATGACCAAAGCAGGCACCACGCCGGCCGGATTGATTGCACGATAATGATCGGTCTTGTGCTCACCGGCGGCTAGATTGACTCGATGTAAGCGATGCTCTACACCCAGTTCAATCAGCAGCCAATGCACTGCCAAACTCGCGCTGCCCGGCGCGTAATACAGTTCATACATTGTCTTCAACTCCTCACCAATCCAAATCAAAAAGGCCGGACGTCATTAGTGTGCCGATGCCGGGAAACTGACCCCGCCTTTCATCACAAAGCGCACATTCGCTAGCTGATGAATGTCGTTTAAAGGATCCGCCGGAACAGCCACGATGTCGGCGTACTTACCGGCCTCCAAGGTGCCGACCCGATCGCTCCAGCCGAGCAGCTCTGCCGCCACCACAGTGGCTGAGCGAAGCGCCTGATCAGCCGTCATACCGAAGCGAACCATCTCGTCAAATTCCACGGCGGGATTGATATTCCAGTCAAAGCCACCCACGTCCGTGCCAAAGGCAATTTTCACACCCGTCTTTAAGGCTTGACGGAACGTGTGCTCATGAATATCCGTCATGTGCGCCCAAACTGTGGCGCCGGCTTTGGCACGTCCTTCAGCAACGTATTTACCCACGAAGATCGTCGGTACGTAATAGATGCCTTTTTGCACCATGGTTTTCATATCCGCATCGGCGATGTAATTGCCGTGTTCAATACTGTCTACACCCGCTTCCACCGACAGATGCACGCCCTGCAGCGCCATGGCATGAGATGCGACGTGATGGCGCTGCCGATGCGCCTCGTCGACAATGGCTTTGAGTTCATCTTGGGTAAACGTAGGAATATCATCCAACACGCCATTGCCGGCTAATCGGTAGGTGCGATCGGAATAGACCTTAATCCAATCCACGCCATGCGAAAGCTGCTCGCGTACCGCTAAACGTCCGCCTTCCACGCCATCAACTTCTTGAACACCCTTAGGGAAAACAACTCCCGGTGCGTAGCCTAAAGGAGGGTAAGCTCCGGTGACATCCATCGCGCGGCCTGCTACCTGCATACGCGGCCCGGGAATCACACCACGATCAATGGCATTGCGCACATCCACATCGGCGTAGCCAGCACCTTCGGTTTCCACATCGCGGATACTCGTAAAGCCATAGCCTAAGGCACGTCGCGCGTTGACCGTGGCTAAGATCGTTCGGTACTCGGTCGACTGCTTGAGCAATTGCTGATCGTAATCCTCGGCAGTGATATCGCCTTGCAGAAGTACGTGGGTGTGCGTATCGATCAGCCCAGGCAAACAGATCAACCCCGACAGATCGGTAACCGTGGCCTGTGAAGGGACTGAAAAGGTGGCCGGATGGAGCGCAACGATCTTATCGCCCTCAATTTCAATTAAAGCCGCGCCCTGGGTTTTGGCGGCACGCCCGTCCCAAATTCCACCGCAGCGTAGCCACTGATGCGCCGAGACACTCTCGGTTGCCGCACTGACCAGCGCAGGGTTGATCAGTAAAGAGCCGGCCACTAAGCAGCCCGCCGAAGCTTGAGAAACGCGACGCATCGCCTGTTGAAGGAAATTTTTCATGATTAATGTCCTGTCCCTGAATTCGATTGATAAACCACTCGGCCACCCACCACCGTGCGCAGCACGTGGGTCTGTGCAATGTCTTGAGCCGGAATTTTAAATACGTTGCGATCCAACACGATCATATCAGCCAGCTTGCCGACCTCCAGCGAACCGATCTGCTGGTCTTGGTGCAACTCATAGGCGGCGTTAATGGTGGCCGCGCGCAGCACGTCGATCACCGTCAGGCCCGGATCGGTACCTAAACGTCCCTGATATTGAGCGCCGCCGTCCGGTGCTCCCACGCGAGTCACGCCGACCTTCAGAGCGAACCACTCATCCAAAGCATCTACCGGCCAGTCACTGCCAAAAGCAATACGAGCACCGGCATTTTTTAAATATCCTGCAGGCTCAACCAACGGATACCGCGCCGGACCCACGAAGTTTTCTAAGCCATCCACCGTATCAGCGGCTTGCTTTTCCCACTGCATGGATAACACCGGCACGACCTGCAGTTGGCCGAATCGCGGGAAATCTTTAGAGTTCACCATCTCATTATGAGCAATTGCCGCGCGGATCTTGTTCGCCGGATAGCGCTGGCGCAAGGCTTGATAGGCATCCAGCGAACCACGTACCGCCGCATCGCCGTCTGCATGGATGTGCGGCTCGAGTCCTTGAGCGGCTAGACCCAACACCAGTTCTTTGAGCACCGCAGGTGCGAAATACACGGCCGGTCCACGGTTGCTGCCCGGCGCGTAGTGAGGGGTGCTAGCGGTACCGGTGTTCACCCAATACGGCTCCAACAATGCCCCAGTCTGGGCCGGTGCGGTGATCACACCATCCATAAACAGCTTTGCGTTATGCACCGTGATACCCGGGCTTGGCTGAAGCGCGCCCTGATCAAACTGATGAGCTAAGGCCACCACGCCACGGATTGCGGCCTTCGGATCGGAAGCCTGAGCCGGCACGATCGGCAAGGCAAAATGCGCGCGAACTGTCAGCGCACCGGCCTTTTGTACGTCGGTAAAAGCCTGTAGTGACTCAGGCGAGGCCAACGCATCCAAAAATCCGGTAACTCCCTGACGATTCAGCGCCTGTAACGCGGCGCGGGCAGCAGCCTCGTTTTGCGCAGCCGTCGGTGCCGGCAATTGCGCATTGACCGCTTCATAAGCGGCGTCTTCCAAAATACCCGTAGGTTCACCGGTCGCATCATGCGCGATACGCCCGCCGGCCGGGTCGGCCGTCTTGGCGGAGATACCGGCCAGGCTCAAGGCCCGTGTATTGACCAGCATGGTGTGGCCGAATGACGAAAACACTTGTATAGGCCGCTGCGTCTTTAGGACATTCAGATCGGCTTTGCTGAAAATCGTACCGGCCGGCAGTGCGCCCTCTTGGAACCAGTTAACAACCTCTAACCAGCCGTTGGGCTCCGCTGATACCGAATCATCCAGGCATTTTTGGATACGAGCCTGTGTTTGCGCAACGGTTAGGCGCTCGTAATTCAAGTCACACTTGAGCGTAGACGCGCCACCGCCTAGCGGGTGCATATGACCATCAATCAACCCCGGCATGAGCATCTGGCCGTGTAGATCAATCACGTCGGTACGTGAACCGATCAATGCCTTCGCGCCTTTGTCTGTACCCACGTAAGCGATGCGACCTTGATTGATGGCAATGGCTTCCACCACAGAGTTTTTGGCATCCGCGGTATAGATCGCGCCGTTGCGGTACACCGTGTCAGCCGCCGGTAGGGCGGCCATAGCCGTGGTTGCTGATACGCCCAACACGCACAGTGCCCAACGAAGGTTCGCAGATCGCATCATGGAAGATCCTCATAACGTAAGACTGGATGGACTCACCGACTCGTGGCACAGACTAGCTCACTTTGGCGGCTGACTTAAGATGTACTGCACCATAGACTGCACGCTGCGCTGCCACATAAACGGGCTCAATACAGCGTGGTACGTGCCTGCCACACAGTCTATGATCCGTCGCTGTATGGAAATTAACTGACCGACCTTCCGGAGGGTTTATGCCGACTGCCCGCCTGCGCCTTGGCGCCGCCATCGCCTTACTGTCCTTAACGACTATCGCCCCGGGTGCGCAGGCCGCTAGCGCCACGAAAGTATCAGCCACTGCGCTTGCCACGGCGGCACCGGCCATTATTGGCCAAGCGCTATCGCCCTCGCCTTTAGGCCTTGACCTGCAGGCCCTGACCGACGGGGTGGGAGGTCGGGTCTCTGGATCTGCGCAGATGAAATTAGCCGTGGACTGGGGACTCAACGCCTTCAAATCCGCCGGCATTAGTGCGCATGCGGAAAGCTACACCCAACCACTGACCTGGGCTGAGGGTGCCACGAAGCTGGAAGTGGTTGGCGCAAAAGGCTTCCCGGTTTCCATCGTTTCACAAGGCTGGTCGGCATCCACCCCCGTGGACGGTATTGAGGCGACTTTAGTTCACGTAGGCGCAGGCTCGGAGGCTGATTTTGCCAAAGCAGCATCGATCAAAGGCAGCATCGTCTTAGTGGACAGCGAAGTTATCGAGTCGTGGGCGGACCTCAATGATGAATACGATCGGGTCGCACCGATCATCGAGCGCTCGATCGCTGGTGGCGCCAAGGCGATTTTGTGGACCGCCGCGCGCGCAAAACGACTGATGTACCGCCACACCGATACGGTTGATGGCGAGCTATCCACCCTACCCATGGCTGTGGTTGCCCGTGAGGATGCCCAGCGCCTGGCACGACTAGCCGATAGCACAACCACGCGTGTGCGCTTAACCATGCCCAATCAGGTGGGTGGTGCGGTCGAAGAGAATAATGTGGTGGGTGAGATCCGCGGCGTTGAACTGCCCAACGAGTTCATCGTGATCGGTGCGCATTTAGACTCCTGGGATTTAGGCACCGGAGCTCTGGATAACGGCTGCAACGCCGCTTTGGTCATCGCGGCGGCACGAGCCATTCAAGAGTCAGGCGTGCACCCTAAGCGCACGCTGCGCTTTGTGCTTTTTAGCGGTGAAGAAGAAGGCATGCAAGGATCACGGGCTTATGTGCGCGCGCACCGGGCCGAACTGGATAAGACCCGCGCGATGATTGCTATTGATTCAGGCATGGGCCGCATTTACGGCTTTAATTTGTCCGGCCGTGCCGAGGTGCAAGCGGCTCTCACGAAAGTGTTACAACCCCTGGCCGCCTTTGATGTTGCTAACAACAGCTTAGACGGTGACTTAGGTACCGATAACGTAGAGTTTATGCTGGAAGGTGTCCCTACCTTGGTAGCGCGCCAGGAAGCCGCTGAGTACATGAAAAATTATCATGCCGCCTCAGACACTTTAGATAAAGTCGATTTACGCCAGTTAGCTCAACACGTGGCGATCGCCGCCACCTTGGTCTACTCCCTGGGCGACAGCGACCCCGTGGGGCCGCGTTTGGCACGACCGCAGATCGAACGTCTGTTGATCGAGACGGGCCTGGAAAAACAAATGAAAGCCCAAGGGATTTGGGATGCATGGGTTAAGGGCAGTCGCGGGCGCGCGCTCACACCCTAATCTAAACCTCGCCTCTTAAAGAACCCGGCCGGTGCCGCCTGTGGCGGCACCGGTTCGATCTTTAAAAAACTCCACGTTTCTACATCGTTTTAAACGGCTCTTCGAGTGAGCGGCTTTGCGGTGTCAGCAATTGTGCACCGGTTTGGGTAATCAGCATGTCGTCCTCTAACCGGACGCCAAACTCGCCGCGAATATAAATCCCGGGCTCGTTACTGGTAGTCACTCCAGGAACTAACTTGAACTCGTTGCCGCGCACTAAATACGGCCACTCATGGCCGTCCATACCCAGTCCGTGACCCACCCGGTGAGTTAAGTACCGATAATCCGGCCCAAATCCACCCTCGGTGATGACCGCACGAGCCGCGGCATCCACCGCGCCACAAGCCACCCCGGGTGCTGCGGTGGCTAACGCCGCACTCTGTGCGCGTTGTACTAAAGAGAACACGGTTTTCATTTTTGCCGTGGGCTTGCCCATCACAAAAGTTCGGGAAATATCCGACTTATAACCGTGCACCGTACAACCACCGTCCATCAACACAATTTTACCGGCCTGCAGTTTTTGCGGCGCTACGGTTCCATGCGGGAACGCCGACCCCTCACCGATCAGCACCAGATCCGCCGCACCCTCAAAACCTAACTGCTCATGCGCCTGACGGGTAAGTTCAGTGATCTCATGGCCGGTCATACCCTCACGCAGACACTGATGCGCCGCTTCATAAGCGGCTAACGTAACTTGTGAGGCGAGACGCAACAAGGCAACTTCGGCCGGACTTTTTATCATGCGGCAACCGGCCGTCACAGGCGTGGCGCTGACAAAATTAAGGCTAGGCGAGGCTTTAGCGACTCCTTCCGAGAATACATAGCGGACATTTTCTTCCAGCCCCAAACGAGCAGCCGACAAACCGCGATCAGCCAAACCTTGCGCAATGCGCAGGTACGGACTTTCATCTTCCTGCCAGACCCGAACGTCGGGGTCAGCACCATCCGGGCCTTTCATGAGCTGCTCACGGGCGCGACCCTCCTCAAACGCCGGGCACACGTAAAACGCTTTACCCGAGGCCGGGATCACCGCCGCAAAGAGTCGCTCACTGCCCCACCAGGAGACGCCGGTGAAGTACTCAAGGCTAGTACCCTCAGCAATTAGAATGGCATCCACATGATTTTCAAGCATGAGGGCCCGCGCCCGCTGTTGACGCATCGCCCGCTCAGCAATTGAGATGGGCACGGCTTCGTGGCGTCGCGACCGCAGTGCTTTGATGGGGGCTGGCAGCGAGTCGGACTTCGCCGCGTCCGCCGTGATCGGTAAGCCGGCCATGGCCACACCCAGAACCGCACCACCGCTCAAAAATCTACGACGCGTTGTCATTGCCCACTCCTCATGATTGGCTTTACTTCCATTGGCTCTACTTTTGGCATACGCCTTCACATACAAGTCCCACTGCTGACTGTATCGCATCCAGACGCGCGCCTACGTCAGAAACCTTAAATCGCACCGTGCTTACAGTTAAACGTCTGGCTGCGCGCAATTTGATTCAAGGCTCACCGACTGGCAAACCGCCACCAACCGATAAGCGGTCACGGGCCAAACCGTCTTGTCTCTATTGACGACTGATCGTCACTGCGGCAGCATGCCGCGTACATAGTCAGTTCCCGTAATAGGGATTCAAAGGGAACTCGGGTTCAATGCCCGGGCTGCCCCCGCAACTGTAAACGGTAGGCTCAGCCTCAAATGCCACTGCGTTTCTTGGTGAATGCGGGAAGGCGAGGTCGAGATAGCGCCGTGAGCCAGGAGACCTGCTGATTATGGTCGTCCATCGAGCGGCCGGGGTGCGCCGTTAGAGAGGGTATTCCTAAGCGGCGACGGGAGACGGACTGCAGGCTGTGCAGCCGTGTTTGTCGTGCGCCCGGTTTAACAGGGCCGTGATGATCACGCCTGTAAAAAGCGGCGGTACGTTTGGCTTTTGCTGACGAACTTACCTCTGGATGCCCATTACATGCACAGCTTTATTTCGAACTTAACGCTTCGCTCCAGCCTTTTGCTGGCACTGCACATTGCCGCGTCACCTCTGGCGCTAGCGGAAAGCGCCAACTCCGACAACTCTGACACCAGCTTTGATCCCTTGGATCCTGTGGTGGTCGTGGCCACCCGAGCTCCCGAGCCGCTCTCCAAAATCGGCAACTCCGTAACCGTACTGACTCAAGCCACCATCGTAGACTCGCAAACGGTTGTGATTTCGGACCTGCTGGCACAAACGCCCGGCCTAAACGTTGCTCGCAATGGCGGCATCGGTGGCATCACGTCGGTCTTTATTCGCGGTGCTGAAAGCGGTCAGACCCTGGTGCGCATCGACGGGGTCTCGTTTGATGATCCTACCCATCCGGATTCCGGTTTTGATTTCGCGAATCTGTATACCGGTGATATCACGCGCATAGAGATTTTACGCGGTGCCCACTCCGCCCTGTATGGAAGCCAGGCTATTGGCGGTGTGATTGATATCAGCACGGCGGCTCCCTCCAAGGATCTAGCCGGCACCTACTCGGCAGAAGGCGGCTCCAAAGACACGTGGCTCACCAATGCCGGCATGGGCGGTACGGTCGGTGATCTGGGATGGCGCTTAAGCGGCCAGCATTTTCAGACCGGCGGCATTCCAGACTTTGACAAGAATTTTGGCGGCACGACGCGCGATCGCAGTAGCAACAACAGCTTCAGCGGTAAGCTGAGTTACGCACTGAACACCAACTGGAGCGTGAACTTCAACGGCTACTACGTGCGTGCTCGTTCACGTTTTGACGGCTATGACACGCCCACTGGTGCGTTCGGCAACGATTTAGAATTCAACACCGTTATGCAAGCCATCGGTTACGCCGGCCTTAAGGGCAGCTCGTTGAATGGACAGTTGCACCATCAACTGTCAGCGCAGGTCACCGAAACCGATCGCGAAAGCTTTGATCCTATGCTCACGCCTATTAACGAGACGTATTACGGCTACGGGAACAATCGACGCTTTGAGTACCAAGGGAACTGGGACTTTAACGCCGATAATCACCTGGTATTCGGTGTCGAGAATGCGCGGGCTCGGTTAAACACGGATAGCCCGGCGTATGACTTTGGCGCGCCCGGTCTGTCACGCGCCAGTGCACAAATCAACAGTGGCTACGGCGAGTTCACTTCTACCTTGGTAAAAGATCTAACCGTAAGCCTGGGTGCCCGAGTGGATAACCACAGTGCGTTTGGCCGGCACACCACGGCGGAAGCCTCAGCCGCTTATTCGTTAAATCAAGGTAACACCATTTTGCGCAGCAGCTTTGGGCAAGGCTTCAAAGCGCCCTCGCTCTATCAACTCTACAGTCAGTATGGCAACACGGCCCTGCGACCTGAAAGCTCGAGCAACTGGGATGCCGGCATAGAGCAGCACTTTTGGACGGCACGTGCCTGGGCTAGCGCAACGTACTTTCAGCGGGACAGTCGTAACCTAATTGGTTTTTTTAGTTGCTCCACGCCCTCGCCGCTGTGCGCTACCGAACCGTTTGGGTACTACGCCAATATCAACGGCGCCAATGTGCGTGGCGTAGAACTGCAGACGACCTTGCCGCTGAGCGAGGCCCTGACGTTCAATGCGAACTACACCTATATGACAGATCTGGACCGGTCGGCCGGTGCCAGCACCTACGGGCTGGATTTGCCGCGACGCCCACGCCAATTGGCTAATGCCTCATTAAGCTGGTGTGCCACGCAGCGACTGACCGCAACCGCTGCGATACGCCAATCAGGCCCGGCCTTTGATGACGCAGCTAACACCATCAAGATGGGCGGTTATTACGTGGTCGACCTTCGCGCGAGCTATCAGCTAAGTCCACGCTGGGATGTCTACGGTCGGGTCGAAAACAGTACCGACCGACAGTATGAAGTGGCCTACCTGTACGGGACGCTGGGTCGCGGCTTTTTTGTCGGCACCCGCTACAGCCTATGAAGACCCTAGTGCTTGGTGACGTCCGCTGCGGTAAAAGCCGCTTTGACTAAACCCAAGGCCTGAGGCTAGCGGGTAGCCGGTAAAGGTGGTTGCTACCGCTCTGGAGCTGGATGAGGGCACGGTGGCTGGCATCGATTCACACCGTGCCAGCCGGCCTAAAGGCTGGAACGTGGTGGAGGAACCTTACGCTTTGGCACTGGCCCTGCGACGGGCGGATGCTGCCGGACACGTTCTGATCGTAGATTGCCTGACTTTGTGGGTCACGCAGATGCTTGAGGATCGCTTCGGCTCGAAAGGCCTGGACTGCTTGGGCTCGCCTTCTTAAGCCCCGATCTGACCGAGGCCATTTTAGACGGCCGCCAATCAGCGAGGCTCTCCCTTGCGGCGATCCGGGCTAACCCCGTGCCGCTGGCCTGGTCTGAACAGCGAACCCGATACGCCTGATTGAACCCTCGACATGGGCTACGCCCGACGGCACTGAGGCCGATTCGACTGTGTCTTTTAGCAAAGAGAGGAAAGCGAACTGGGTGAAGCCGCACACGGCCCAGATAGGGTCTTAGCCAGAGTCACAGAGGGACCCAATAGGCCTATTTTCCCCGTAAAAAGCACAAAGCCGGCGTTAGCCGGCTTCGTACTTCAACTGTCTGGCGGAGAGGGTGGGATTCGAACCCACGGAAGGCGTTAACCTTCGCCAGTTTTCAAGACTGGAGCAATCAACCGCTCTGCCACCTCTCCGTTTTTAACCATCACCCTTGGTTATGGGTCGCTGATTTTGCCTGAAATCAGGCGCTAGGCTGCAGCTGTTTTACGCCGCCCATGTAGTTTTGTAGTACGTCAGGCACCACCACCGAGCCATCCGCCTGCTGATAGTTCTCCAGAACCGCCACTAAGGCCCGACCCACCGCCACGCCCGAGCCGTTTAGCGTATGCACCAGTTCGGGTTTGCCGGTCTGCGGGTTACGCCAACGTGCCTGCATTCGCCGTGCTTGGAAGGTCTCGCAGTTACTGCAAGACGAAATCTCACGGTACTTATCTTGACCGGGTAACCAAACCTCTAAATCGTAGGTTTTCGTCGACCCAAACCCGATGTCCCCGCTGCACAGTGCCAGTACCCGATACGGCAACTCCAAGCGCTTTAAGACCTCCTCAGCACAAGCTGTCATGGCCTCTAAGGCGGCATAGGAGTCCTCAGGACGTACGACATTGACTAACTCCACCTTATCAAATTGATGTTGGCGAATCAGACCTCGGGTGTCACGCCCGTGCGAGCCGGCTTCCGCCCTAAAGCAAGGGGTATGCGCAACCCACTTCATGGGCAGTACCGCCGCCTCTAAAATCTGATCGCGCGCCAGGTTGGTCAATGGCACTTCGGCCGTCGGAATCAGGAAGTATTCCGTTTCACCGGGAATACGAAACAGGTCTTCTTCAAACTTCGGCAACTGACCGGTGCCGGTTAGGGTCTGGCGCGAAACCATATACGGCACGTAGGCTTCACGATATCCGTGGTCTTGGGTATGAAGATCCAGCATGAACTGCGCCAACGCCCGATGCAGCCGGGCTAATGGACCGCTTAAGACGGAAAAACGCGCCCCGGAGATGGCGGCGGCTCGCTCAAAATCCAGCATACCCAGCGACTCACCCAGGGCTACGTGGTCGCGCGGCGTGAAATCCATGTGGCGCGGAACAC
Source organism: uncultured Pseudomonadota bacterium (assembly GCA_903828595.1). Lineage (GTDB taxonomy): Bacteria > Pseudomonadota > Gammaproteobacteria > Steroidobacterales > Steroidobacteraceae > CAIKMS01. The sequence goes on from CAIKMS010000014.1 coordinate 20,166, forward strand.
CCACGCGACGCACTTCGACGTTACCCGTCTCATCAGAGCCGGTTGGTGTGGATTCGTGCAACAGATTGGGCAGGGTTAACGCTAAACCCTCTACTTCGGCAGACACCGCAGCCAGCGCCGCTTCGGCCTGCTCTAGCTGACTGCCTAAAGAGTCGACTTCGGCCAACAAGGGAGCCACATCCTCGCCGCTGGCTTTGGCTTTACCGATCGCTTTAGATCGCGCGTTACGCTCAGCACGCAAGGTATCGGCGTGCACCTGCACGCTTTTACGTCGTTCTTCCAGCGCCGTTAGCGCGCCCACATCCAAGACAAAGCCGCGACGGGCAAGGTTGGCGGCTACCAGGGCGGGCTCACTACGCAACAACTTAGGATCCAGCACGCTTGCAATTCCTTATTAAACTTAATCGATCAGAGTCTTAGACTTTGGGCGGTTCGCCGGCGACTCGCGCCGCTTTGAAGCGTGCCAACGCCTCACCAATGCGAATTTCTAAGCCCCGCGGGGCAGGATGATAATAGACCCGCTCGCCCATGGCTTCAGGAAAATAGCGCTGACCTAGCGCTACCCCGCCCGCTTCGTCGTGATCATAGCGATAACCAGCCCCCCAACCCAGATCAGCCATGGTCTTTGTCGGGGCATTACGTAAGTGAATCGGTACCTCCAGCGAGGCACCCTCGCGGGCATCACTCAGTGCCGCCTTGTAGGCGACATAGACTGCGTTACTTTTGGGTGCGACCGCTAAATAAGCCACTGCTTGGGCAATCGCCAACTCACCTTCAGGGCTACCGAGTCGATCAAAGGTATCCCAAGCCGATAAGACTAAAGCCAGAGCGCGCGGATCGGCATTACCGATATCCTCACTGGCCATGCGGGTTGCCCGACGAATGATGTACAGCGGATCACAGCCCCCATCGAGCATGCGGCACAACCAGTACAGGGCCGCATCCGGATCGCTGCCGCGCACGGACTTGTGCAAGGCTGAGATCTGATCGTAAAAAATATCGCCGCCCTTATCGAAACGCCGATGCCCCCCGGCGGCAATCTCGGTGGCAACCTCAAGGGTAATCGTCAATCGACCGTCAGGGCCTTCTAAGGCAAGATCCGCGGCGACTTCCAACAGATTTAAGGCGCGCCGCGCATCCCCGTCGGCGGCTCGCGCCAACCATTGCGTAGCGCCGGGTTCCAGCACCAATCCCTGCTTGCCCAAGCCGCGCACATCATCCACCAACGCACGCTCTAAAAGAGCCGCGAGATCGGTGAGTTCTAGGGATTTCAGTAAGTAGATGCGCGCCCGTGACAGCAAAGCACCGTTCACTTCAAAGGAGGGGTTTTCGGTGGTCGCACCGATGAATACCAAGGTGCCGTCTTCAACAAAAGGTAAGAAGGCGTCCTGCTGGCTGCGGTTAAAGCGATGCACCTCATCAAGAAACAAGACCGTGCTCAAGCCCCGCTCGCGAGCCTCTTTAGCCTGGTCCACCGCCGCGCGCACGTCTTTAATACCGGCTTGTACCGCCGAAAGCATTTGGAACTGGGCACCGGAAGCACGTGCCATCAAACGCGCCAGGGTCGTCTTACCGGTGCCCGGTGGCCCCCACAGCAGCATGGAGTGCATGGCGCCACTTTGCGCCAGCCGTCGTAACGGTTTGCCCTCACCCAGCAAATGCGCCTGACCGACAAACTCAGCCAATGACTCTGGCCGCATGCGATCAGCCAAAGGTCGGTAAGCAACTGACGCGTGCGCTGCCGTCATCGAGTTTACGGCTTGGATCCTGCGCTCGCCGGTCCCACCACATCCACGCCGGGCGGTGGCGTAAAGCTAAATAACGACGCGTCCAGATGCAGATTGCGCTCTATGCGCTGAAACAGAATTTTGGTGGTCTGATTGAGCGTGCTCTTAAATTCCATGCGCGCTAAATCGTTACCCGTAAAGCCTAAACGCAACTCGCTAAAATCCGAACTGGCCTGCTTGGGCGTTAAGACCACCCAGCTTAAATTCTCTGCACTACCCCCATCGCGAACTTGATAACCGTCATGTACGGCCGCGGTGCCCGCCAATAATAAAGCCGGCGTCTGCGACAACGTCTGCGACACTTTGCGCTGGGTAACTTGCGCTAACTCCGGGTCGTATAGCCAGAGCATCTGTCCGTCACTGACAATCAAACTAGCCGGCTTGACGTAGTCCCAACGAAAACGACCAGGACGCGCCAGACTCATCACGCCTTCCGAATGCTCGAGCATTTTGCCTTGCGCACTGATCAGATCCTGAGTGAAATGGGCCTGTACGGTTGTCAGATTTTTGAGATAACTTTCGGTGCGCGCTAAGGCTGCGTCATCCAAACTGGAAGCGTAAGCGCCACTGTTTAAAGCCATTCCTAAAAGTAATCCAACGAAATAACGCATTACTGATCCGCTCTTGGAGGAACTAACAGCTCACGCGAGCCGTTGGACTGTAAAGGACCCACTAAGCCCGCGGCCTCCATGGACTCCACCAAACGCGCCGCACGGTTGTAACCAATCTTTAGCCGCCGCTGTACGCCACTGACCGAAGCTTTACGCGTTTCCAAAACAATTTTAACGGCCTCGTCATACAACACGTCAGCCTCTTCGGCACTGTCAGCCTCATTAGGCTCGCCACTTAATCCGGGGATAGAGCCTGCCGGTCCGTCTAAAATTTCCTCCACGTAATCCGGTGGGCCGGCCGAGCGCAACGCGTTAACTACGCGGTGCACTTCCTGATCCGAGACGAAGGCACCGTGCACTCGTGTGGGTACCGAGGTCCCCGACGGTAGGTAGAGCATGTCACCGTGACCTAACAAAGACTCCGCACCGCTTTGATCCAGAATGGTTCGGGAGTCGACTTTGGCTGAGACCTGAAAGGCAATACGAGTCGGGATATTGGCCTTGATAAGGCCGGTGATCACATCTACCGAAGGGCGCTGGGTGGCCAGAATCAAGTGGATACCCGAAGCGCGCGCTTTTTGCGCCAGTCGCGCAATCAACTCCTCGACCTTCTTACCCACAATCATCATCAGATCGGCTAACTCATCAATGACCACCACAATGTGCGGCAACACCACGCACGGCGGTACGTTACCGGTGGCATCGAGCAGTAACTCACCGGCTTGTAACTTCGCTTGCTGAATCGGATCGGGGATCGGCTTTCCGGCGGCGATGGCGTCGGTCACTTTGCGGTTATAGCCACCGAGATTACGCACGCCCATGGCCGCCATGAGTTGATAGCGGCGTTCCATCTCCGCCACGCACCAGCGCAGCGCGTTGGCCGCTTGCTTCATGTCCGTGACCACCGGCGACAACAGATGCGGAATGCCCTCGTAAACCGATAACTCCAGCATCTTCGGATCAATCATGATCAAGCGTACCTGCTCAGCGGTCGCCTTGTAGAGCAGCGAGAGCACCATCGCGTTAATGCCCACCGACTTACCTGAACCGGTGGTACCGGCAATCAGCAGGTGGGGCATCTTCTGCAGATCAGCCACCATGGGATTGCCGCCAATATCCTTACCTAAGGCTAACGCTAAAGGACTGGGCACCTCGTCATAAGCGCGGGATTTTAAAATCTCCCCTAAGGTTACGATTTCACGCTTTTCATTGGGAATCTCCAGACCCACCACCGATTTACCGGGAATGACTTCCACCACGCGAACGCTGATCGCTGACAGCGCCCTGGCCAGATCTTTAGACAGGTTACTAATTTGACTGACTTTGACACCGGCGTTAGGCCGTAACTCAAAGCGCGTGACCACAGGCCCCGGATGTACGGCCACCACCTCCACTTCCACACCAAAGTCACGCAGCTTGATCTCCACTAATCGCGACATGGCCTCTAGGGCATCAGCGGAGTAACTGGCTACTCGAGGGCCGGCGTCATCGAGTAGGTCGAGTGGCGGTAAAACGGCATTGGCCGCGCGTTCAAACAGCGGTACTTGTTTTTCTTTTTGTACTCGTTCGCTGCGCTCGATGAGTTTAGGTGCTTCTTGAATAACCGGTGCCGGTCTGAACTCGGCCTTCTTCTTTTCGACCCGGATCGATTCCTGGCGGGCTTCCTTGTTCTCGCGACCGGCCTTCACATCGCGCCGCGAGGACAGCCAGGCCCGCGCACCGGCAACCGACCCTAAGACCAGACGGCCTAACCAATCCATCACGGTCAGCCACGACACGCCAGTAAACATCGACACGCCGGCAAACCAGACACTGAGCAACAACAAAGTAGCGCCTAAGAACTGGAAGGAGTCCTGCAAGCCCTCACCCACCCACGAGCCGAGCACACCACCGGCATTGTTCGGGTAGGTCGGCGCACTAAAATGCAGCGTGGCCAATCCACAGCTGGTAGCCAGAGTCAGCACAAAGCCGACGATTCGCAGCGCCTGAAAGCGCCGACCCGCGCTGGTGGGATGATCCGAAGGCTGGCGAAACAACAGCCAGCCTGAAAAGCCAATCAGCACCGGAAACAAAAACGCCGGCATCCCGAACAAAAGCAAAAAAACATCAGCAATCCACGCGCCAGCCTTGCCGGTGAGATTGGCGATTCTCCCGGGCTCACCGGTGTAGGAGAACGACGGATCTTGCGGATCAAAACTGGCCAGCGCCAAGGTCAGAACCAGTGCGATGGCGCCAAACACCCACAACGCCCCTTCGCGAAGAGAACGCACCATGACCGGCGGTAAACCACCGGCCCTGGCGATTTTTCGGAGGGACTCACTCACGGGTTTGACCCTTTTTTACGCACTAGCACATAACCCCTTAGCTGACCGATCCGCCGGACTACTTTCCTAACTTGATGATACTTATACTTGAGAATATGTGCAGTGCGATTGACCGACCCAACGCTAAGACCGTGGGTCTGGATCGGACCGGCATAGCCTCTGCCCTATCACCTTAAGTGCCGATACAATACGGCATCTGATTCTAAAGGCCGCCTAAGGTTTTCCCATGGCAGGCAAGGACGGCCGTACGGACGACCGGCGGTTTCGCCAATTTAAATCCCGCTTCGATAGCGACTTTTATGAACGCTCTTTTACCCTTCGCAGGCTGATCCCATGACTGAGCCCCGCCACGCCCCCCTGATCATTTTAGGTTCCGGACCCGCCGGTTACACCGCCGCGGTCTATGCTGCCCGCGCCAACCGCGCACCCTTGCTGATCACCGGCATCGAAGTGGGCGGCCAACTGATGACCACCACCGAGGTCGACAATTGGCCCGGAGACCCGCACGGCCTGATGGGTCCGGCACTCATGGATCGAATGAAAGCCCATGCCGAGCGCTTCGGCACGCAGCTGGAGTACGACACAATCGTATCGGTGGATCTGAACCAGCGTCCCCTGGTACTGCAGGGCGATAACGGTCGCTACACCTGCGATGCGCTGATCATCGCTACCGGGGCCTCCGCCCGTTACCTGGGGCTGGAATCGGAAACTGCCTTCAAAGGACGCGGCGTGTCCGCCTGTGCCACCTGCGACGGCTTTTTCTACCGCGGCAAACCGGTGGCCGTGATCGGCGGTGGCAACACCGCCGTTGAAGAAGCGCTGTACTTGGCCAATATCGCCAGCCACGTCACGCTCGTGCACCGTCGAGACAAACTCAAATCCGAAAAAATCCTTCAGGATCGGTTATTTGAACGCGAATGTGAAGGTAAAGTACGCATACTTTGGAACCATTCGGTTCAAGAAATCTTAGGCGATGAGGCGGGTGTCACCGGCGCCAGATTACTGTCCAAGGACGGAACCACGCAGGATCTTAGCGTGCACGGGGTGTTCATCGCCGTAGGCCACAGCCCCAACACCGGGTTATTCGAAGGTCAGGTCGACATGAACGGCGGGTATCTGATCGTTCGCGGTGGGCTTAACGGCTTTGCCACGGCTACCAGCGTGCCTGGGGTATTCGCGGCCGGAGACGTCGCTGATCACGTCTACCGGCAGGCCATTACCTCAGCCGGCACCGGCTGCATGGCTGCTTTGGACGCCGATCGCTGGCTGGAATCGCACGAGGCCGGCCACGGCCAATGAACGCCCTGCGCCTCATCGAGTCGCTGAGTGAGGTGGAGGCTGCAGCCTGGAACGCGTTGTCGTTGGGCGGCGTGCCCTTTTTAAGGCACGAGTTTCTACTGGCTTTAGAAACAACCGGTTGCGTGGGTGAAAGCACCGGCTGGAAACCGCGGCACCTGACCCTGTGGTCGTCCGACAACCAACTTTTAGCGGCCGTTCCCCTGTACGAGAAGACGCACTCGTGGGGTGAGTTTGTCTTTGATTTTAGTTGGGCTCAGGCCTACCAACGCTACGGCGATCGCTATTACCCCAAGTTAGTCAGTGCCAGTCCTTATACCCCGGCTACCGCGGCTCGCCTGTTGATCCACCCTGCGGCGCCGCGCGTTGAAACCACGCAACTGCTCATTCAGGGACTGGAAGATGCGGCCTCGCACTTAGGCGCTTCTTCCGTGCACGTGCAGTTTCCGACCGAGGCTGAAGCCCTGGCTCTGGCGCGCAGCGGCTGGCTGTCACGAATTGACTGCCAGTTTCACTGGAAAAATCAAAATTACCGGACGTTCGAGGATTTTCTGGCTACTTTTACGGCTGAAAAGCGCAAAAAAGCCAAACGTGAGCGTCGCCGCGTGGCCGAGATGGGCATTCGCTTTGAAATTCGTGACGGAGCCAGCTTGAGTCACCAGGAGTGGCAAACGGTCTACGCGCTCAAGGCCAGCACCTTCCATCGGCACGGTCATGAGCCTTACTTAAACCTCGAATTTTTCTTAGAAATATCATCTAAGATGCCAGAATCATTGAGAATTATATTAGCGCTTCATGAGAACCAAATCGTGGCGACCGCGATTTGTTTTCAAGGTGAGCACACCCTCTACGGTCGCTATTGGGGGGCTGCCGCCGAATTGCACAGCCTGCATTTCGAGACCTGCTACTACCAAGGTATTGAATACGCCATCGCGGCCGGCTTAAGTCATTTTGAGCCAGGGACCCAAGGCGAGCACAAAATTGCGCGGGGATTTTCGCCTACTACCACTCATTCCAGTCACTACATTGCCGATCCGGCCTACCGCAAAGCCATTGGCGATCATCTGCGCCTGGAACGGGCGTCGGTTCGCCAGTACATGGAAGCCACCGAGCACCACACACCTTTCAAACACGAACCTGCCGAACTGTCATTGGACTCTTAAATAAAAAATCCACTCTAAGCGCCAGAATCAATGGCTAACTCAATTAATTTAATGCATATAATTCAATCAACTACATTGATTACTTCACGCTTAAAAGACAAACCTAATTGGCTTAGAGCCCAGCCCGGCGCGACGTTGAGAACGAGCTACGGATGAAATTACCCTGGCTAGATCCTGAGGGTCCGCCATCGCAGCTACCCAGCGCCGAGCACGCGCTCGACGACCCGGCGGGTCTGGTGGCCGCCGGTGGCGCGCTAACCCCTGACTGGCTCTGCCATGCCTATTCGCAGGGCATTTTTCCCTGGTACTCACCGCAGCAACCCATACTGTGGTGGTCCCCGGATCCACGCTGCGTCATTGTACCGGCGCAGTTCAAGCGCCACCGCAGCCTACTCAAGGCCGCCCGAAATCGCGGCTATAGCGTAAAGCGCAACACGGATTTTGCGGCAGTGATCGACGGCTGTGCGGCTCCCCGGGGTGAGGACACCGGCACCTGGATCACCCCGGCCATGCGCCGGGCGTATCAGGTACTGCATGAACAAGGCCTAGCCCATAGCGTGGAGGTCTGGGCGGACAACACGCTGGTGGGCGGCCTGTACGGCGTGCAGCGTGGCGGCGTATTTTTCGGCGAATCCATGTTCAGTCGGGTAGCCGATGCCTCAAAAATCGCGCTGCTAGACCTCGTTCAGGGCTGTGCGCAGGCGGGTATTGAGCTGATTGATTGCCAGTTTCCGACCGATCATTTGACCCGTTTGGGTGCCACCACCCTATCGCGAGCGGAGTTTCTAGCCCGAGTGCGTCGTTTAGCCGGCCCTTAATAAGGCCAGTGCTCTAACGATCCGTTTGCGCTATTGGCACCCTTTGGGCACAATGCGCGCGCGAAACAAACGCTTGGAGATGCATGTCTAAAGAAGATGCGATTCAGATGGAAGGCGAAGTAGTAGAGACCCTACCCAATACGACCTTTCGTGTGAAACTAAAAAACGGTCACATTGTTACCACCCATATTTCAGGCAAGATGCGAAAAAACTACATCCGCATTTTGACGGGCGATCTGGTAACGGTTGAGATGACTCCCTACGACCTGAGCAAAGGCCGCATTGTCTATCGCGGGCGTTGATTGCCTGCCCTGAAGGCGGGCGAGATAGAGCCAGCGCGCCGATAGCGACGCGCTGCATCCTGACTTTTAAGAACTCAGCACCGGTTCCTCGTTGGGCTTGGACTCCAGGGTCAGGCCGTTGCCGTTAGCGGCTAAGCGCACGCGCACGGTACCTCCGTGGGCCAGATTGCCGAACAGCAATTCCTCAGCCAGCGGCCGCTTAACGTGCTCTTGGATCACCCGGGCCATAGGTCTTGCACCCATGGTGGGATCGTAGCCAGTCCGAGCGATCCAGCCACGGGCATCCTCGTCGATGCTGATCTGCACCCCCTTAGACTCCAGCTGCGCTTCGACTTCCAGAAGCAACTTATCCACAACCCGCTCAATGACCGCCTTGCCCAGCGGTGCGAACTGCACCACGGCATCCAGGCGGTTGCGAAACTCCGGTGAGAACATCCGCTTAATCGCTTCATTGGCATCCGGGCTGTTATCCCCCGGTGCAAAGCCGATCCCGGTGCGCGCCATGTCGGCGGCCCCGGCGTTGGTGGTCATGACAATAATGACGTGCCTAAAATCGGCCTTACGCCCGTTATTGTCGGTCAAAGCGCCATGATCCATGACCTGCAGCAGCAAATTAAACACATCCGGATGGGCTTTTTCGATTTCATCGAGCAGCAACACCGCGTGCGGATGTTTGGTCACCGCCTCCGTTAAAAGGCCGCCCTGATCAAAGCCCACGTAGCCCGGAGGCGCACCAATCAAGCGTGACACCGTGTGGCGCTCCATGTACTCGGACATGTCAAAGCGAATTAACTCCACACCTAACGCTAACGCTAACTGGCGAGTGACCTCGGTCTTACCTACACCCGTGGGGCCGGCAAAAAGGAAGGAGCCCACCGGCTTACGGGCATCCCCCAACCCGGATCTGGCCATTTTAATGGCCGCCCCCAGCACATCGATGGCGGCATCCTGACCGTAAATCACCAGTTTTAAGTTGCGCTCGATATTCTTTAAGACTTCCCGATCCGAGGTGGTGACTTGCTTAGGCGGAATTCGCGCAATGCGCGCCACGACCGCTTCAACCTGCTCGACGGTCACGCTCGTTGGCCGCTCCGAAGGCGGCTTTAAGCGCAGGTTGGCGCCGGCCTCATCGACCACATCAATCGCCTTATCCGGCAGGTGCCGGTCATTGATATACCGCGCCGCCAGCTCAGCGGCCGCCTGCAAGGCTTCATCCAGGTATAAAACCCCGTGGTGTTCTTCGTAACGGGACTTCAAGCCTTTGAGGATTTCCACGGTCTCCGCCACGCTAGGCTCGACCACATCGATTTTCTGGAAGCGACGTGCCAGGGCGTGATCTTTCTCAAAGATCCCGCGGTACTCGGCGTAGGTGGTTGAACCGATGCAGCGTAATTGCCCATTGGATAGCGCCGGCTTAATGAGGTTAGAAGCGTCCATGACGCCACCCGAGGCTGCACCCGCCCCGATCACGGTATGAATTTCATCAATGAAAAGAATCGCTCCGGGTTGCTTATAAAGCTCCGACAGCACGCCTTTGAGGCGTTTTTCGAAATCACCGCGGTATTTGGTACCGGCGATCAATGAGCCCATATCCAGCGAATAGATCGTGCAATCCAATAGGATATCCGGGACTTTGCCTTCGGTAATCAGCCGAGCCAAGCCCTCGGCGATGGCCGTCTTGCCCACACCGGCCTCCCCTACATAGAGCGGGTTGTTCTTGCGGCGACGGCACAAGATCTCCACCGTACGCTCCACTTCTAAGGTTCGGCCAATCAGTGGATCGATCTTGCCATCCTGAGCCAGTTTGTTGAGATTGCTGCAGTATTTATCCAAAGCACTGCCGCCTTCCGCGTCACGCTCACCCGCCTCACTGGGTGCGGAATCCTCTTTTTCAGCACCCTCTTCCTTGGCTTTGGATAGACCGTGCGAGAGATAATTGACCACGTCCAAGCGGGCCACGTCCTGCTGACTGAGCAAATAGGCTGCGTGACTTTGTTTTTCACTAAAAATAGCTACCAGCACGTTGGTGACGGCCACTTCTTTTTTGCCGCTGGACTGGACGTGGAACACGGCGCGCTGTAGCACACGCTGGAAACCTAGGGTGGGTTGCACGTCGCGCTCATCATCGGCCGGCAAGCGCGGGGTGGTGTTATCCACAAACTCCTCAAGCTCGGTGCGCAACTTCGTTAAATCCGCACCACCAGCACGCAAGACTTCGCGGACTTTGGGGGTATCGAGAATGGCGATGAGCAGGTGCTCGACCGTCATGTACTCATGACGCGCCGCGCGGGCCCGCGCAAAGGCCTCGTTTAGACAAAATTCGAGTTCACTGGAAAGCACTTAGTCCGCCTCTTCCATAGTGCACAGCAACGGATGTTGATGCTGCCGTGCGTAAGCCATTACCTGAGCGACCTTAGTCTCAGCAATTTCATAGGTGAAAATGCCACAAACGCCCTTACCCTTGGTATGTACCTCCAGCATCACTCGGGTCGCGGATACGCGATCCAAAATGAAAATACGCTGCAGGACATCCACGACAAACTCCATCGGTGTGTAGTCATCATTGAGCAACAACACCTTGTAAAGTGGCGGTTTTTTCAGCTTCGGTGCCGCCTCTTCGACCACCGCACCCAGACCCGACCCGACTCGACCGTCATCCGGGCCCTCGGGCTCGCCGGCAGCGCGCGCAGGCAGGTTGCGCGCCGCCGCAGACACGTTGGATAACGAACCGAGTAACGACCCGTTAGGGAACCTTTGAGCCGTAGCGCACTCTACAAACCACAATCCGACCGTGTTCTGACTTGGCATCTTGAAAATCGTTCTGCCTCTAAGCGAATCGCACCGTCTGGCGCGTTAGTTCTTTATAGGGGCCGGTGCGGCATAAGACAAGGTGTGCAAAAAGGAAAATTAGCACCCCAGACCGGACGCCTGCGCGCGAGTTATTCACCCATGACGCACTGATGACTTCATTAGTCTGAACAATAACTTGAGGCTACTGCTCGCGGCGACTTATGATGATCACCATGACTGCACCGTGCGAACTTGAAAAGTTAGGCGTACTGGCCGCTAAACGCCGCTCGTCCACCGTCGGTGGGCGACGGGGCCATAACCTGTTAGCCGGTCGTCGATGCCGACTATGAGCACAGCCGGGTTACCGCCGAGCGTTGCGGCCTGGCTGCAGAATCGTGCGCCGGATCTTTTGGCGGTCACCGCAGCGGCACTGCTGGCCGGCAAATTAGCCTTCGCCGCCTCGCATTGGCTGGCGGGCGCTGCTCATCACGCACCGGCTGGGACCTTAACCCCGCTGAGCATTCCCCGGCTGGATTCGCAAAGCCTGTTGAGTGCCCACTTATTTGGCACCGCGCCGGTCGCGCAAGGCCCAGTGCAGGTCAGTAGCGCGCCTTTGGTGCTGACCGGGACCATGGCGACCCCTGACCCCAAGCACGGCTGGGCCATCATCGGCGAGAACGCCTTGAGCGCCCACCTGTTTGCGGCCGGCACCACGATGCCCTCGGGCATCCGTCTGCTAGAGGTCTACTCCACGCAGGTCTTTATTGAGCGAAATGGCACGCGGGAGGTGCTCGAGTTACCGCACACGGCCATCAAAGGCAGTAACTTACCCTTGGGTAACGCTAATCTTGCCAGTACCGCGCCGATCGCTGAGAGCGTGAAGATGATGGCCCAAGACTCCGCGCTGATCGGTCAGGTTATGCGTCCGCAGCCGGTTTTTGCCAACGGTCAATTGCACGGAATCCGTCTCTACCCGGGTACGGATCGCAACAAGTTCTCCCAGCTGGGATTACAGCCTGGTGACTTGGTCACAGCGGTGAATAACGTGCCCATCTCGGATGCGCAACATGGCGTGGATATACTGCGTAACCTTGGCAGTGCGCCGCAGGCCACCATTACCGTTGAACGCGGTGGAGCAACCCAGCAGATCACAATTGATAGCGCCAAACTCAACAGCGTTGCCGGATCCGCCGCGG
>CAIKMS010000015.1 GCA_903828595.1 uncultured Pseudomonadota bacterium
ATCCCCTGCTTTCCCCCGTAGGGCGTATGCGGTATTAGCATTCCTTTCGGAATGTTGTCCCCCACTAATAGGCAGATTCCTAAGCATTACTCACCCGTCCGCCGCTCGCCGCCAGGATTGCTCCCGCGCTGCCGCTCGACTTGCATGTGTTAGGCACGCCGCCAGCGTTCAATCTGAGCCAGGATCAAACTCTTCAGTTATATACTTGAAGAACAAAACCCCAAGCTCTTCCTGAACAAACTGACCCTTATCCCTTTCGAAGATAAGGAATTTTCAAATTGTCTAGGACGCTTGGAACTCAACATTTGCGCTAATGCGCATGACGTGAGTCCCCACACAAGTTACCTGTCAAATTTTTAAACAGCGCCCGAAACGCTGGGCTTCGGGGGGTGGCGCTTACCTTTCAGTGAGCGCCGGAGAGCCAACTAGTATGAACGGTTTTTAGTTTCCGTCAACACCTTTTTCAAACTTTTTCGTTGTCGCGAACATTGAGTGGAAACCACTTTCGGCTACTGCGACACCGCCTTTCAGACGCGGTTTGCGTCGAAGGGCGCGCAGTATATCCCGGTATGAAAGACTGTCAACAGTACCGTGACGCTTTTTTTACTCGGATGACTACGGTTAAGTCGTTAACCCTTGTCGCTGGACGCTAAAGTGACTCGGCACACGCCGCGTTTACCCACCTGAAGCAGGTAAGTACCCGGGCTGGACAACGTTAATTCTCGATCATCCACCTTGTGCCCATCCACACGCACGGCTCCCTGGTCTAGCAACCGGTAGGCCGCTGAACTACTCGGCGCCAATTGCGTTTCTTTCATAATGTTCGCCAGCTTCATTTCAGGCAGGACGCTGTGCAGTGTTAATTCGGGAACCTCGTCGGGCAAGGCGCCCTGGCTGAATCGGCGAATAAACTCATCACGCGCGGCCTCGCCGGCGCCTGGCCCACTAAAGCGATTGACCAATTCAATCGCGAGCTCAAACTTCACATCGCGGGGGTTGCGACCATCAACGACCGCCTGACGCAGTGCCGTAATTTCCGCCGTGCGACGGAACGACAGCAACTCGAAGTAGCGCCACATCAGGGTGTCTGAGATGGACATTATCTTGCCAAACATGTCGCCAGCCGGCTCATTGATGCCGATGTAGTTGCCCAAGGATTTGGACATCTTCTGCACGCCATCCAGCCCCTCGAGTAGCGGCATGGTCAGAACCACCTGCGGCTCTTGGCCGTAGGACTCTTGTAAGTGGCGCCCGACGAGCAGATTAAACTTCTGATCGGTGCCACCTAACTCTACGTCTGCCTTTAGGGCAACCGAGTCATAGCCTTGCACCAGGGGGTATAAAAACTCGTGCACAGCAATCGGTAACCCGCCTCGGTAGCGCTTTTCGAAATCATCACGCTCGAGCATGCGCGCGACCGTGTAGCGGGCCGACAGCTCGATTAATCCGGCCGCACCCAGTTGTGTCATCCAGCGCGAGTTGAAGTCGATCCGTGTGCGTTGCGGATCGAGAATTTTAAATATTTGCTGCTGGTAGGTGCGCGCGTTAGCGGCAATCTCATCGGGAGTAAGCCTGGGTCGAGTTGCGCTTTTCCCGGTGGGATCGCCAATCATCCCGGTAAAATCGCCGATCAAAAAGATCACCTCGTGGCCGAGCTCCTGAAATTGGCGCATCTTATTGATAAGCACCGTATGGCCGAGGTGTAAATCCGGTGCTGTAGGGTCAAACCCGGCTTTTACGCGCAGCGGCACACCGCGGGCTAATTTGCGCTGCAAATCCGCTTCCAGCAGGATTTCCTGCGTACCGCGTCGTAACTCCACCAACTGTTCTGCCGCAGACTCCATAACACCCCCAGACAACGAAGGCCGTCAATGTAGGGGGCGGCGCCGTTTCACGCAAACCCCTCACGCTAGCTTGCGCCAAAGGCCACCCCACCACGATCGGACCGCTGACGGGCGCTGCGGGGCGGGCCCGACGTCACCGTTCGGAGCAGACTTAATGTTTTAGGCCTTGACCGACCGCCCCGAGCTACGTAGCTTTTGCAATCCGGTCGGGTCCCTGACTTTTAAAGGCTACGGTTTGCAAAACAACCCCTTCAACGATGAAACCACAGAGTCCCCCGCGGTGCCGGCGATTGGCCCACTGCGACCTTTGTTGCGCCCCTCGCTGAAGTTCGCCTTGGCAGCTACCTTATCGGTGGGCGCGGCTTTTTCCTGGTTAAACAGCCATCCGCCCCTAAAAACCACTCGCTTGCCGGCGCCGATCAACGCGTCAGCCGATCCGGCGGCAACGCCCGCGCCGAGCCTGCTGCAGCGCGCTATCGCGGTAACGGTGCGGCCTAATGACACGCTGGATGGCATATTCAGGCGCTTAAAGCTGTCGGTGGATGATTTGGCGGTGGTTCGCAACCTGCCCGGCATTCGCCAGAGTCTGGACTTCCTTCATCCGGGGGATGTCATTAACTTGAACCTGCTGAACGGTTCGCTCGCGTCGCTGGAGCGTCGGGTCAATGACCGACAGACACTGACCGTAGCGCGTAGCCCCCAAGGCAATTTTGCGGCCCATATCGTGGAGAACACGCTGGATATTCGACCCTCACCTTTGCACGGTGAGATCGTCTCGAGTTTATTCCGCTCAGTGAACGATGCCGGCGCCACCGATGCTGTGGCCGCCCAACTCGCGGAAATTTTCCGCTACGACATCGATTTTGCCCAAGAACTGCAGGGTGGCGACCAGTTTACGGTGGTGCTGGAGAAGGTTTATCGCGACGGCAAGTTCGTCCACGACGGGGACATTCTTGCCGCTGAGTTCATCAACAACGGCAAAACCTACCGCGCGGTTCGCTACACCACACCGGACGGCCACAGCGACTACTACACGCCTGAAGGCAAGTCGTTACGCAAAGCATTCCTGCGCGCGCCGGTGGAGTTTTCGCATATCAGCTCCGGCTTCGGTCTGCGATGGCACCCCATTCTTAACCACATGCGCGCTCACAAAGGCATCGACTACGCCGCACCCACCGGCACTCCGATTCGGGCCGCCGGCGATGGCAGCGTCAAGTTCCGGGGCATCCAGTCCGGGTACGGCAATGTGATCATTCTGAACCACTCGGGCGATGTGCAAACGCTCTACGGCCACATGTCAGGCTTTGGGGCCGGCATGGCGGTGGGCCGCCACGTCCATCAAGGTGAGCTCATTGGCTACGTGGGTCAGACCGGTATGGCCACCGGACCGCATCTGCACTACGAATACCGAGTACACGGGGAACACCGCAACCCGGCCGGCATCAAAGCCTTACCGACCGAGCCCATTGCTGCCTCGCAGCGCGCAAGCTTCGATAAACGTAGCGCGGCCCTGCTGGCGCAGTTGGATAACGCGCGTCAGGCTACGCATCTGGCCGCCCGCTGAAGCCGAGCGGGAGTGATCCGTTGACGGATTCGCTGTATCTGGGGCTCATATCCGGCACCAGCATGGACGGCATCGACGCGGTGATCCTAAAGACGGGCGCTTCGGCGCAAGTCATAGCCAGCTCACTCACCCCGTACAGCCCGCAACTCAAGGCCCGCCTGAACCAACTGGTAACTCAAGGTCAGGGCAGCCTCGATGAGTTAGGCGAGCTGTCTGTGGCCGTCGGTGTGGAGTTCGCCGCGGCGGCGAACGCGCTGCTCGCCCAGGCAAATCTCTCATCGCGTGCGATTACCGCCATCGGCAGTCACGGGCAGACCGTACGGCACGGCGCGAATCGCGCCTTGCCGTTCAGCTTGCAGATTGGTGATCCGAACACGATCGCTGAGCGTACCGGCATCACCACGGTCGCGGACTTCCGGGGCCGCGACTTGGCCGCCGGAGGGCAAGGCGCTCCGCTGTTACCGGCGTTTCATCAGTGCGTATTGAGTAGCCCGAATGAAACACGGGCAGTTCTCAACCTCGGTGGGATTGCCAACATCACCCTGCTGCATCGTGATGGCAGTGTCTTAGGTTTTGATACCGGACCCGCCAACTGTCTGATGGACCTGTGGTACGCCGAGCACGGCTTAGGCACTCACGATCCCGGTGGCCAATGGGCCGCTACCGGTCAGATCGATGCCACCTTACTGGCTCGCCTGCGAAGTGAGCCCTACTTTGCACAACCCGCGCCCAAAAGCACGGGCCGAGAGCTGTTTGACCGAGGTTGGTTAGCCGCCCACGCCGGCGATGCCTTAGAGCACCGCAATGCCGCCGATATACAGGCCACCTTAGCGGAACTCACTGCGATGACAGTCGCCGATCAGCTACCGTCGGGCATCGATAGACCAAGCCACTTGCTGTGCTGTGGAGGAGGGGTGCACAACCGTCACCTCATGCAACGACTGCAACATCATTTACCTGATCTATCGGTGGAGTCGACGGCGATGTTTGGCTTGGACCCAGACTTCATCGAAGCCGCAGGCTTTGCCTGGTTAGCCAGTCGTACCATCGACGGGTTATCAGGCAATCTTCCACAGGTCACGGGTGCGCGTGGCGCGCGGCGATTAGGCGCTATCTACCCGGCCCAGTAGCCACGGCAAACTGCGACCTAAAGTTTACGGTAGACTTTTGGTTCTGACGAAATTTCAAGGGTGACGGCGTGGAAGAAATCCAAGAACAATACCGTGTCGAAACAACTATGGCGCCTCATGAGGCGGATCACGCGGCGGATCATAAGGCGATCAACTTAAGCTCCCCTGAGTTTTACATCAATCGTGAGCTGTCTTTTTTAGAGTTCAACCAGCGTGTATTGGATCTGGCCAAAGACGAGACTGTACCCTTGCTCGAGCGGGCTAAATTTCTTTCCATTAGCTGTTCTAATTTAGATGAGTTTTTTGAAGTCCGGGTCGCAAGCCTTAAAGAGCAACAAGAGCTCGGTGCTGTCGCCTTAGGGCAGGATAACCAGCCCGTTGCCGATCAACTAGCCGCAATCCGCGCTCGTACCATGACCATGGTTGATGAGCAGTATCGAGTTTTAAATTACGTACTGGTGCCCGCTTTGATCAAGCAGGGCATTAATCTGGCCAGACTGCCCAAACTCACCAGTGCACAATCGGCCACCCTGGAAAAGTATTTCGAGGCCGAAGTCGAACCGGTGTTATCGCCATTAGCCTTAGATCCGGCGCGCCCCTTTCCGAAAATCCAGAATAAGAGCCTTAATTTTATTGTGCGCTTGGAAGGTACCGACGCGTTCGGTCGAGACAGCCATTTGGCGATCGTCCAAGTACCGCGCTCGCTGCCCCGCGTTGTACCCATTCAAAACAACAAGCATGAAGCGACGGTCACCCACGTCTGTTACCTGTCGACGGTGATTCATCGTTGGATTCAGAAACTCTTTGAAGGCATGAAGGTCGTGGGCTGCTGGCAGTTCCGCGTGACCCGCAATTCCGACCTATTCGTAGACGATGAGGAAGTCGACGATTTACGTCGCGCCGTCGAGGGCGAACTGTTGGAGCACCGCCGTTTCGGCCAAGAAGTCCGGCTAGAAACAGCCCACGACTGCCCTGCCGATCTCACTGACTTCCTGCTGGACCAATTTCATCTGACTGCGGCCGACCTTTATCAAGTCCGCGGCCCGGTCAATCTGAACCGTTTAATGGGCCTTTACGACCTGATCGACAGGCCAGACCTTAAATACCCTCACTTCACGGCCGGCCAACCGCCACGCCTGAGCGCCGATACCAATATTTTTGATGTGATTCGTGAGCGCGACATCATCGTTCATCACCCGTATCAGTCATTTACGCCCGTCTCTGACTTCATCCGCCAGGCATCACGAGATCCTGACGTCTTGGCCATCAAGCAGACCTTGTATCGCTCCGGCTCCGACTCCTCAGTGGTCAGTGCTTTAGTCGACGCCGCGCGCAATGGCAAAGACGTCACGGTGATTATCGAACTGATGGCGCGTTTTGATGAAGCGGCCAACCTAGAGCTGGCGCGGCGACTGCAAGAAGCCGGCGCTCACGTGATGTACGGCGTGGTGGGCTATAAAACCCATGCCAAGCTGATTATGGTGGTGCGCCGCGAAACCGGCGGACTGCGTCGATATTGCCACCTGGGTACGGGTAATTATCACGCTCGCACGGCACGCCTTTACACCGACTACGGGCTATTCACCTGTGACCCGGAAATTGGTCAGGATATGCATGAGCTGTTTCTGCAAATGACCAGCCTGACGCAACAGCCCAAGCTCAAAAAACTGTTGCAGTCACCCTTCACCCTGCATGGCGCCCTGATCGAGAAAATCGCCCGAGAAAGTGAGCACGCTCGTGGTGGCCGACCAGCGAAAATCATCGCCAAAATGAATTCGCTCATCGAGCCTAAGATCATTGAGGCGCTTTACCAAGCATCACGCGCGGGTGTGCAGATTGACCTGATCGTGCGTGGCATCTGTGCGTTGAAGCCAGGAGTCCCCGGAGTGTCTGACAACATCCGTGTGCGATCCATTGTCGGGCGGTTTTTAGAGCACTCCCGCGTCTATTATTTTCATAACCACGGTGCCGCTGAACTATGGTGCGCGAGTGCCGACTGGATGGAGCGCAACTTCTTTCGCCGCATCGAAGTCGCCTTCCCTATTCAGGTGGAAGCCTATCGCGAGCGCATCATCCGTGATCTAGAAGGCTATCTGGCCGACAACGTCAACGCGTGGCAACTACAGGCCAATGGCCGCTACACGCGGCAAACTCCGCCGGAGGGCGTGGAGGCGTTTAATGCCCAATCAGCACTGCTTGCCGACCTTGCCGGGAGTTAAAAGACCCGCAAGCGAAAACCCGTCGCACGCAGGAATTCCACCTCGTGAATCAGGTCAGCGGCCGATAGTGGGTGGTCTTTAAGCCAGTCGCGCGGCAGGTGAATTTCCAGCGATCGCGGCCGTGCGATCGCTCGCACCGGCGGCAACGGGCTTTGGAAGCGGCCGCGATGTAGCACCACGGATAAGCGCAGCAGCACAATCAAATACAGCGCTTTGGTATGCCATGGCGGCAGCAACTCTTCCGCACGATCCAAGGCCAACTTACGCCGGTGGCTCCCCACTAGGCAGGCTAATAATTGCTGCTCTTCTCGCGGGAAGCCCGGCATGTCGGCATGCTCTAGCAAATACGCCCCGTGCTTGTGGTGACTGGAATGGGAAATATCCAAACCGATCTCGTGCAGCCGGGCTGCCCAGCGAAGCACCGATTCAGCTAAAGGATCGGTCAACGACCAGCTGTCTTCGACCTGGCGCAGAAAAGAGATGACGGTGGCCTCCACACGCTCGGACTGCTCGATGTCCACGTGAAAGCGTGCGGCCATCGAACGCACGCTGCGCTCGCGCGAATCCTCGTCGGTGTAACGGCCGATCATGTCGTAGAGCAGACCTTCACGCAGTGCCCCATCCGCGATGGCTAGCTGCTCAAGGCCTAATGACTTAAATACCGCCGACAAAATCGCCAGTCCACCGGGAAACACCGGCCAGCGCTCTTCATTCAGAGACGAAAAACCGGCATCTCGAACCTGGCCCGCACGAATCAACCGTTCTCGCACGGCCGCTAATCCCTCGGGCGTAATGAAATTTGCACCCGGATCCAATTCGCGAATCACATCAGAAATGGCGCGAATACTCCCCGAGCTGCCCACCGCCTGCGTCCATCCCAGCGCGCGAAAGGGGGCTTGTATAGGCTCCAGCTCCACTTCGCAGTGCACGATCGCTCGTTCAAAACGCTTGGCTGAAACTCGCCCGTCAGCAAAATGTTGCAAGGACAAACCCACGCAGCCCATGTACAGGCTCTCCAGTAAGCGCGGCTCATAGCCCTCGCCCACCACACACTCGGTGCTGCCACCGCCGATATCAACGACCAGTCGCCGCCCCACCCCTAAAGGCATGGTGTGCGTGACCCCGCTGTAAATCAGGCGCGCCTCTTCGATACCGGAAATAATTTCGATGGGGTGACCCAAAGCGGCTCGAGCGCGCTCCAGAAAGCCGGCCTTACGCCGGGCTTTGCGCAAGGTGTTGGTGCCTACCACGCGCACCGACTCGGCACGCATTGTGCGCAGCCGCTGGCCAAAGCGCTCCAGGGCGCCAATGGCACGATTCTCGGCCTCTTTGTCTAATCGACCTTGCGTATCTAGGCCCGCGGCCAGCCGCACCATCTCACGCAGGCGATCGACCACAGTGATTTGGCCGTGCGAGTAGCGAGCAACAATCATGTGAAAGCTGTTTGACCCCAGATCAACAGCCGCGAGCACATCGGGGACTTTTACGGGAGTTCGGGGCATAGATATTCCCACAGGGTGGCGCCCGGCCACCCCTGCATCAAACTAAGCCGCTACTAAGCGGCGAACGAGGAACCGCAACCGCAGGTGGTTTTCGCGTTGGGATTGCGGATGACGAACTGTGCGCCTTCCAGGCCTTCGCGGTAATCGATCTCAGCGCCGTTCAGGTACTGAAAACTAGCCGGATCCACAATCAGAGTAACGCCCTGATTTTCCACGGTGGTGTCACCGTCTTCGATCGTCTCATCGAAGGTAAAGCCGTATTGAAAACCGGAGCAGCCACCGCCCTGCACGTAGACTCGAAGTTTCAGCGCGGGATTGGCTTCCTCACGAATCAACTCGCCGACCTTGTTGGCGGCAGCGTCGGTGAACAGTAACGGCAGGTCTGATGCGCCGGCCGTCAAAGAAACAGTATTAACGCTCATAAGAGCTTCCCAAATTCGGTTAGTAGATGAAGTCTAGGCCCGGCTTTGCACGCGGTCAAAGGCATTAACCCGCGTCGACTTTCCATAGTGCACTGTGCCTGAGTACCGTCGGCGCGCCGCGCGTGCGAGCCTCGATCTGCAGGCGCGCAGGCTTCACATCTGCAGGCACATCAAATGAGGCACTGAGCTCCTGGAAGGCCTTGAAAGAATAGGGAATTTCACTATGTGCCGAGCTGCCACCAAAGACTATAGGCAGGCTCACCGCGTGCCCAGCACGCACCCCTTCCAAGCGTATCGTTAAGCCCCCGGAGATTTCAGCAGCCGGCTTAGGTGCCTGAATGAGCATGATTCGCAGCCGATAGTTCTGCGGTTTTACGCCCGCCAGCACCTGAACCCGCAAAATGTTGAGCCCCGCCGCGGAGTCACCGGGGCTGACAATATTTCGATAAAAGGTGAGCTCTTGAGCCTGTTCCTCGATTTTCGCCTGCAATCCGTCCTGCGCCGCCGCTAACTGCGCGCTGGCCGCCTGATCCACCTGGCGAGCGACCTCCAGCGCCGCTAGCCGGGATTGCAGCTCTTGCGCGGTTTTATTGGCACGCTCTAGTGCCGGGTCTGGCAAGCCCAACATTCGAGACGCCACGCCCCCGGAAGAGCCGGCCGATATGCGTCCAACCGCAAAGGCCAGGAACAGGGCAACCAGCAAGCCTGCCGCCCCTAGAACCCACAGGCGCCTGGATCCCGCCTGAACTCGGTGCATCAACTCTGTCATAGGCTACAGCATGCACTGCTTGGCATTACATTCGCTAGACTAGCGGCCAACAAGGGGATGGCGACACTATGCTTCTGATCAAAGCCTTACACGTGATCTTCATGGTGACTTGGTTGCGGGTCTTTTTTACCTGCCGCGACTGTTTGTCTATCACGCCGACACGGTAGATGACATAAGTCTTAATCGCTTTAAGGTCATGGAGCGCCGCCTTTACACCATCATGTCGTTAGGGATGATGCTGACCGTGACCTTCGGCCTATGCCTGCTGTGGCTGGAACCTGAAATTCTGCGGTTACCCTGGATGCACGTAAAACTGACGCTGGTGGTCTGCCTCATTGGCTACCACCTCTGGTGCCGGCAACTGGTTGGCGCTTTTGCGCGAGATCAAAATCGACACAGCGCCACCTGGTACCGTTACTTCAACGAGGCTCCGTCGTTGTTGCTGATCGGGATCGTGGTACTCGTGATCGTGCGCCCGTTCGGCGGTTAGTCGTCGCTTCATCGGCCCACCAAGACGGATAAGTAGGCAGACCACTGGGATAAATTCGCCGCCCTAATTCATGCAAGGCGCGTTCGTAGACTTGGCGCTTGAAATACACCACTTCACGAATAGGGTCCCAGTATGAGACCCAACGCCAGCGATCAAACTCCGCCGGTACGGGGCTGGCATCAAAGCGAAATTGCGATTCCTCGTCCTTTAGCCGTAACAAGAACCAGCGCTGCTTCTGCCCGATACACAGGGGCAAACTGGTACGCCTGACGTAACGCGACGGCAGACGATAGTGTAGCCAGCCGCGCGTTTGCGCCAAAAGCTCCACGTCATGGCGGTGCAGCCCGACTTCTTCATGCAATTCTCGATATAAGGCATCGGTGAGCGATTCGCCACGCTGCACGCCACCCTGCGGGAACTGCCACCCACGGCCACCGGTCATGCCGCCCAGGAAAAGCTGCCCGTCGCCACGCATCAGGATAATGCCGACATTCGCGCGGTAGCCTTCCTCGTCGATGTAATCGACCATGTGCCCGATCTCAATCGTCTAAAACCGTAAGGATTCTTTCACAGCCATCGGCGCAGGCCAACTCCCCAAGGGCTGCGCCACAACGTCTAGAACCTGGAGGCCTTAGCCGGGGTTTACCGTAGCGCCCGGAGCGCTGGATGGGCGACCACCCAGATACTCCCGCCCTCGGGTCATCATGGCGGTAAATCCGGCGTGGTCTTTGGAACGAACCGTCGCCCGTAATCGCTCAACCGCAAACAGCAATGCCGCCAGCGATTCACCGCTGTACTCATTGAGCGCTTGAATCTCAAAGTACAGAGCCGGCGATTCCTGTGCCACTCGCGTAGCCACATCCAACTGCGCGTCAAACGTACTCGACGACAAGCGGGCCAAACGCGGCGCAGCCTCACCACTTTCAGCCAGAGCCGTGAAAAATGCGATATTCAGGGCGTGCGATAGGCCCAACACGTAGGCAATCAGTCGATCGTGTTCGTCCAAGGACATCACGACGCGCTCGGCCATGGTTGAAACAAACAACTGTTGGGCCTCATCCAGCGCCGCCGAATTGCCTAAATCCACAAAAATCACGTGCCGACCGGACAACAAATGGGTATCCGGACCAAACATCGGGTGCACGGAGGTCACCTTCAGACCGGCCGCCTTCACAGCGAGCAGACCCGGACGCAGCGGGGATTTAATTGAGCCTAAATCAAAAATCAGCCCCGGTGGCTTGCGTGCGGCGATCTGCATCAAGATATCGCTGGTCACACTCAACGGGGTGGCCACGACAATCACGTCATGATTTAACTCACCTACTGCCCAATCTTGTCGATGCAAGAAGTGCCCCACCGGCCCTTGGGGATCGGCGATCTCCACCTCATAGCCCTGCGCTGCCAAAAACTCCGCGAACCAGCCGCCCATCTTGCCGTGGCCGCCGATGACCAAGGCCCGTTTGCCGCTCCCTGCACCTTTGGCGGTCACTTGGGCTTTTTCCTGCGTGGCCAGCGAGTCACGGATCAGCAACGACAAAATCTGTTCAGCCAGATCCGGCGAGGTTCCTAATTGCATGGCGTTGGTGCGGGCACGAAGTAAAACGTCGCGCTCGCGCTGAAAATCTCGGGTTGGATAGCCGGTGGCTCGTTTAACCGCCGCTACCTGTCGAGAAAGCCGCTCGCGCTCGGCCATCCTTTCGACCAATTCGCGATCAATGACCGTCAATCGGTCACGCAGTTCATCTAAAGTCATAACATAATCAACTTGTGACTAAAACAGCGTCTGCTATTTAGCGCGAGCGCTGTGCGCGTTGCAACCATGGCAGTCACAACTTGGTCAAAGAAGCGTCCAATGCCGCACCCGATGCAGGGTTTTACGGATTATGACTATGGCCGTGAAGCGGTCTACATTGATAAACTAACCTCATGACACGCCTGCCCCCCCAAACGTTGCCCGACCCGTTGCCGCAGGATCCTTTGCAGACCGCGGCCCACTGGCTACAGCAAGCCTACGATGAAAGCGTAGCCCCTAATCCGAACGCAATGACGCTGGCTACGGTGGGACCGGATGGGCAACCGTCCGCGCGGATCGTGCTGTGCAAAGATATTGTGTTGCCCGAAGGCTACGTGCTGTTTTTCAGTAACTATCAGTCCCGTAAAGGCGCTGAATTGGCTGCTCGCCCGCGCGCGGCAACCATTTTCCATTGGGACGTGCTGCATCGTCAGGTGCGTATTGAAGGACTGATCGTGCCATCACCGGTGGCGGAAAGTGATGAGTATTTTGAATCGCGCGCCTGGCAAAGCCGCATCGGTGCCTGGGCGAGTCACCAGAGCCAACCCGTGGCCAGCCGCAGTGCGTTACTAGAGTCTGTCAAAGCGGTTGCCCGCCAGTACGCCGGTGACAGCGTTGGTGATGATCACCAACTGCTCGATGATCTGGCTGCCCGTCCGAAAATACCCCGCCCGCCGCATTGGGGTGGCTATCGCCTTTGGGCGGATACCGTAGAGCTTTGGGTGGAAGGCGAGTACCGCATCCATGATCGCGCGCGTTGGACGCGTCGCTTAACGGCAGTGGGTAGTCCTGGGCATTTTCATGCGACGCCCTGGCACGCAACCCGACTTCAACCTTGACTCGCGCCTTCGCGCCAGGCCTCGGGATTCTTTTGCGCTAGTTCAGCGCGTTAACGATCTCAGGGTGCAATAAGCCGTTGGTGGCGATCACAGAGGTACTGGATTCAGTAATAGGCGCTCCGTCTATCTGCGTGCAACACCCACCGGCAGCCTCAACAATAGCCACCAGAGCAGCGATATCGTAGATCTGAATACCGTCTTCGATGACGGCATCGAGTTTGCCGGCTGCCAGCAAATGGTAGTGCAGAAAATCTCCATAACCGCGACTGTAAGCCACGCGCTCCACCAGGCGACCGTATTGCGCCCAGCGCGGACTCGCCGCCAGCCGGCGAATGTTGCCCACTGAAATAGCCGCCTGGTTCAGGTCGGCTACTGAACTGACGTGAATCGCCGCACCGTTGAGATAGGCGCCGCCCCCACGTTGGGCATAGGCGAGTTCCCCGTACACAGGCGCTGAGGAAACACCGATTTGCATATGACCCTGATGAGCCAGCGCAATTTGTGTAGAAAACATCGGGTAGCCGGCGATAAAACAACGGGTCCCATCGATGGGATCGACAATCCAAAGCGGTGCAGACTCCGAGCCCAGACTGCGACCGGTCTCCTCGCCATAAAACGCATGGGTCGGAAATCGATCGCTTAATAAGGCCCTGATGGCCTTTTCTGCCGCCAGATCCGCGCTGGTCACCGGCGATTGATCAGCCTTGATGGTGACCTGAGGGTTCTGTCCGTAGGCGGCCCTGATGACTGAAGCGGCGAGCGTGGCGGCTTCCAAGGCGGCACGCAGCTCTAGGCTGGGTTGATGCTTTGATGACCGGCTATCCGATACGACCTCGTCAGTCTGTAATTCAAGGCTCATGATCAGCCGGCTCCTAAAAAAGCTATCCGTGATGGCAGATAGGCAAAGCACCCAAAAGCTTTAGGCCCCACCGCCAACTCTGACTTGACAGCGTGATGCGCGCCTCGCACCATGCCCAGCCTCTGCTATTTGCCATGCCCTGCTGGGCATACTGCCACACTGCAGCCTAGCGCTACACTTCCCGTCAACCCCGATCCGGAGCACACCTCATGGGCAATCGCCTGAGTAAGATTTACACCCGAACCGGCGATGACGGAACCACCGGTTTAGGTGACGGCAGCCGTGTAGCGAAGGACTCTCTGCGAGTTGAAGCCTACGGCACAGTGGATGAGGCCAACAGCGCTATCGGCCTGATACTGGCGACACCGGATCTTGATACGGCCGTGAGCGCTTGTCTCACGCGAATTCAGCATGAACTCTTCGACCTAGGTTCAGAACTGTGTGTTCCTGGATACCGGGCGATGCAGGCATCGCATGTTGAGCGCCTGGAAGCCGACTTAGACGGATTCAATGACCCGTTGCCGCCCCTTAAAGAATTCATCCTGCCGGCAGGCGCAAACGGTGCAGCGGCAGCTCACCTAGCGCGAACCATCATTCGCCGCGCTGAGCGTCGAGTCGTCAGTCTGGCAGCTAATGAAGCCATCGCTGCTGAAGTCAGCCACTATCTCAACCGGTTGTCTGACCTGATGTTTGTGATTGCCCGTGTGCTGGCGCGCAAGAACGACGGCACCGAAACACTCTGGGAATCCTCGCGCACGCGTTGATCGCGCACGCTAAGCCACTAGCCTGGCAGCCTCTGTGCGAGCGTTGCCCAGTCAAAAGCAGGACCTGGATCGGTTTTACGCCCCGGCGCGATATCACTGTGGCCTACCAGAGCATTTAAGGTGGGATAACTTTTCTTTAAGACCCCGATGATAGCGGCGAGCACCGAATACTGGACCGCTGTGTAGGGTACATCGTCCGCGCCCTCCATCTCGACGCCGATCGAAAAATCATTACACGCATCTCTATGCTCGAACACGGACTTACCTGCATGCCAGGCACGCTCGTGAAAAGGCACAAACTGCACCACGCCACCGTCACGGCGGATATACAAATGAGCCGAGACGCGCAGGTCTTTTATGGTGACGAAAAAAGGATCTGCCGTAGGGTCCAGGCGGTTGAGGAAAAAATCCTCGACATAGCGCCCGATAAACTGCCCCGGAGGCAGACTAATCCCATGTACCACCAAAAGATCGAGGGTTGCACCCGGCGGTCTGGAATCCCGGTTCGGTGACAAGCAAAGCTCGGCCGGCGCTAGCAGCCCGGTGCCCCGATCAACCTCGAAAATACCACTGAAATCCATGACAAAAGCTTAACGTAACCGGCAACTCAACGCATCCGTAGCCTTGCCTCGGCTAAACTGTCCCACGTGTGAAGGCAACCGCACGCACTTTGTAACGATGCCCTGTGGAGAGCTCGGTGGTAGATATCCGTAAACTCAATGCCAAACGGCTACCGACTCAGCGCCGTATTCGCCCCGTCGGCTGCAACTACCGAATGATCCGATCCGACCCTAGTGCTTTACGATGAGACTAACCCGCGTATACGCCGACGCCCTTTTAACCTTGGGATCCTCACTGGAATTATCGGACTCGGCCGGCGCGCATCTGGTTCGTGTTCTGCGCCTGACTGTAGGTCAAAAAATCACGGTATTCGATGGCCGAGGCTGTGAGATGGACGCGCACATCAGCGTCATTCGCGGCACCCGGGTTACCGTTGTGCTGGAAGGCTTACGCCACAGCGTTACCGAATCCGCCTTATCGCTCACGCTGCTGCAATCCATATCGCGAGCAGAGCGGATGGACTGGACTATACAAAAAGCCACTGAATTGGGTGTACGTCGCATCGTGCCGCTCAAGACCGAGCACACTATCGTGCGCCTTGATGCACAGGCTGGCGAAAAAAAACGCGCTCATTGGGCAGCCATCGCCGCGGCGGCCTGCGAACAATGCGGCCGTGCCGTTGTGCCGTCGGTGGACTCACCGATCACGCTGCCTGAATACTTAGCCCGTCTTCGCCAAGACGATCCCTCATCGGCCATTAAGCTTGCGCTGGATCCGGAATCCTCCGTGCGACTGCATGCCTTGGGCGGTCTTTCCGGTGGTGCCAGTTTGCTGGTGGGACCCGAAGGTGGCCTATCCGCCAATGAACTTCGGCTAGCATTGAATAATGGTTTCACCGGCCTACGTTTAGGACCCCGCATTATGCGCACCGAAACAGCTGCCATTGCCACGCTGGCGGCCTTACAAACACTGTATGGAGACTTTGCTCTGTGAAGTGGCCCAATCGCAAAATCCTGATCACGCTAGGCGCACTGCTGGGCACCGGTCTGGCCGCACTGGTTATTTATGTGTTGTATCTCGACCGCGTGGTGCGCAGCGAGTTTGAGGGACGACGCTGGGACGTGCCGGCCCGCGTATATGCAATACCCACGGAACTTTACGTAGGTGCCCACCTAAGCGCTGACGACTTAGAGCAGGAATTACGCCAGCTTAACTATCGTCAAGCCGCTATCGCCAACCAAGCAGGCACTTATCACCGGCGCGACTCAACAATTGAAGTCTATGCCCGACGAGCGATCTTTACCGATGAGGTGCGCGAAGCCGCGCGCCTGAACGTTGCGCTGAGCAAGGACGGAATCCAAAAAATCACCGACTCAAGTCAGGTGGATGTGCCGATTTTTCGCATGGATCCGCTGCTCATTGGCAGCATCTTCCCCATTCACGGTGAAGACCGGATCGTGCTGGCTCCTGAAGATGTTCCACCGCTGCTGCCTTTGCTCTTAAAAGCGGTTGAGGATCGACGCTTTGACACGCACAACGGTGTCGATCCCAAAGGCTTACTGCGTGCTGTCTGGGTCGACGTACGCGCAGGACACCTCGAGCAAGGTGGCAGTACCTTAACCCAACAGTTGGTAAAGAATTATTTTCTGGACGAGCGGCGTAGCCTGGGCCGAAAGCTCAAAGAAGCCATCATGGCCATGCGTCTGGAGGCACACTTTAGTAAGAAAGACATTCTCACCGCCTACGTAAATGAGATTTTTCTAGGGCAAGACGGAGAACGTGCAATTCACGGTTTCGGCTTAGCCAGCCAGTTCTACTTTGCCAAACCTCTCAATGAACTCAACTTGGCTGAAATGGCCCTGCTAACCGGCATGGTGCGCGGTCCTTCAGTATACGACCCGCGTCGACACCCAACAGCGGCTAAGGCGCGCCGCGATCGTGTGCTGACGACGTTGGTCGAGGCTGGTGTCATTAGCAAAGCCGAGGCAGAAGCCGCACAAGCGCAACCCTTAGGCATCAGACCACCCAGCTCGGGTAGCTATTATCCGGCGTACATGGACTTCGTACGGCGCAATCTAAAGCGTGACTATCGTGAGGCGGATCTGGCTAAAGCCGGCTTGTCGATTTACACCAGCCTTGATCCTCACGCGCAGATCGCCGCTGAGCGCGCACTGACCCGCCAACTCGGCAAACTAGAGCCACCGGCAAAACGTAAAGGTGATCCACTCGAAGGATCGGTGGTGGTGACCATGCCTGAAACCGGCGATGTGGTGGCCATTGTTGGCGGACGCGAAGTGGGTTTCGATGGCTTTAATCGTGCCCTGGATGCCAAGCGGCCCATCGGCTCTTTGGTTAAGCCGGTGGTCTACCTAACGGCGCTGGAAAGCGGTCGCTATACCGCGCGAAGCATCATTGAAGATGCACCCGTGGATCTGGCCTTATCCAATGGCGATCACTGGCAGCCAGAAAACTATACCCATCAAATTTATGGCCCTGTGACGTTGGTACATGCGCTGGCGGAGTCCATGAACCTAGCCACCGTGCACTTAGGACTGGATATTGGCGTGAAGAAAGTCGCCGAGACGTTTCCTCGCTTGGGCCTTGATCGCACACCGGCAGCAAATCCCTCTTTGTTATTGGGCGCTGTGGATATGGCGCCTATCGAAGTGGCACAGATCTACAACAGTATTGCTAACGGCGGTTTTCAGACGCGGCTGCGTGCGGTACGCGCGGTCCTCGGTGAGGATGGAAAACCCCTAAAGACGTTCTCACTGGAGGTAAAATCGGCAGCCTCAGTGGCTAGTGTGTATGAGCTTAGCCATATGATGACTGCGGTTATGACTCACGGCACCGGCAAAGCCGGTGGCCTGCGACTAGCACCCGTTATCACCGCCGGCAAGACGGGCACTTCGTCGGATACCCGAGACAGTTGGTTTGCCGGGTTCTCGGGTTCACACTTGGTCGTGGTTTGGGTGGGCTATGACGATAATCGCGTCACCGGGTTCACCGGCGCGCTGGGTGCGTTACCGGCTTGGACGGAGACCATGCTGGCCGTAAGACCTAGCTCTTGGGAACCGCCACCGCCTGAGGGAGTCACCAATCGTTACATTGATTTTGAGAACGGGCAGCTAAGCGGCCCGCACTGTCCGGGCGTACCGCTACTGGTCGCTCTGCCGGGTAATGCCGATTTCCCGCCACCTGACGCCTGCTAGCCTGATAGCATTTCGCAGCGGCCGGCTCGGTGACGAGCCGGCGTACAGCGAGGGAGCCGTTTTCGTGTCTGCTAATTTTCGTGCGATGACCCGTCAGCCCCCGCCCCCAACGCCTTTACGTGTGCTAACCGTTGGGCTCACGCTACTTTCAATAGCCTACACCCTGGCGGGCTGTTCTCTGCTCTCGCCACCCGAGCGCTACGAGCCACCGACTGCAGTGCCATCGCCGACCCCGGTTGTGATTCCTGCGCCGGCGCCAGCGCCGATTGCCAGGCCGCCTGAACCGGCTAAACAAAACGATAAATCCACCTCACCGGCCGCTACCGAAAGCCCCAATACCCCACTGCCACCTACACCGGCGATCAGTACCCGTCACTATCAGCTCAGTCCGGCCACGACCGCGTTGTTAGCACAAGCTCATGCGGCCAGCCTCAAGGGCGATAACACCTCGGCCTCATCGACTCTAGAAAGAGCCGTGCATATTGAACCGCTTAATCCGTTAGTGTGGATTGAGATGGCAAAAATAAAATTGGCTATGCGCGATTTCACGCAGGCTGAATCGGTGTCCAAAAAAGCGATCGCTCTATCCGAGGGAGATCAACGAACCTCGAACGAAGCGTGGAAAACGCTGGCATTAGCGTTGAAGGGCTTAAATCGCGGCGCCGAAGCCGCGGCCGCCGAGGCACGTAGCAACAGACCCTATACCGACAACAAACCCTAAGCTATTTATAGGGCGCTTAGCGTTGTCTCATCGGCGATAAGGTTTTCTAAAAACTCAAAGTCCGGAACCACGGGCGTTTCGTTCACCATTCGTAACCCGCAAAGCACCGGCGAGTCGGAAGATTGGGCCCGTCGTGGATCCGCTTTGACCACCTCTTCGGTCAGCCGGACTAGCTGTGGGAAACCCTGGGTAATAATGCCAAAGGCACCGGCCGTCAGACGATCCGTCAGGCCTCGTAACACCACGATGCGCGTTCGCCCCGTGATGGAGGGCAACTGAGCTCCCATAGTGGCCTCGAAAGAAATCACCGGGATAGCGCGACCGCTCCAGTTAATGGTGCCCAGGTACCAAACCGGCGCACCGTGCATCACCGCCGGCTCAACCCAGGCTAGTACTTCAGCTACGCAGGACCGCGGCACCAGCAATCGCTCATCCCTTACAGGAATTAACAAACCGTAGAGATCTTCAATTAATTCAGTCATTGAGCCTCCCGATGGCGACGAACGAGAGGCTCAATGGCGTCAAGCAGTTCATTTTCTTGATAGGGTTTGCCGAGATAATCATCCACGCCCAACGCAATGGCATGCGCGCGATGCTTCTCTCCAGACCTTGAAGTGATCATCACAATGGGAACTTTAGCTAAGCGCGGATCACCACGTACCTGAGAGGCAACTTCGTAGCCGTCCATGCGTGGCATTTCAATATCCAACAGAATGATATCCGGCAGGTGCTCCTGCAGGATCGCCATGGCATCGATGCCGTCTTTAGCGGTCATCACTCGCATACCATTGCGTTCTAACAAACGCTGCGTGACTCGTCGGACCGTGATCGAGTCATCAACCACCAGAGCGAAAGTCCGTCGATCAACTTGATCGGCGGCATTGTCGCTGGTAAATCTTGATCGCAGATCGCCTCTAACCAGAGTCCCGATATCCAAGATAATAACGACTCGACCGTCACCCAGAATGGTCGCTCCGGAGATGCCACGAATACTACTGATTTGAGGGCCCACAGACTTAACGACAATTTCACGGCTACCCAGTAACTCATCGGTTACCAGCGCTGTAGAACTCTCACCGGCACGCACCAAAACCACCGGGATCTGTACATCAGCCTCCGGCAACTGCGAGGAAGGACCTCCGACAAAAGCACCCAGGTGCTGAAAGCGATATCGCTGCCCGGCATACTCAAAACTGGCCTGATCATCCGCCAGATGCGCTAAGACCTCTTGTTTAGGCAGGCGAACAACGCCTTCAACCGTAGGCAAAGGCAACGCATAGACTTCCACACCAATCCGCACAATCAGTGCCTGGCTGATCGCCAGTGTGAACGGCAGGCGAATCGTAAACTGCGTACCACCGCCTGGCTGCGTTTCGATATGTAAGGCACCGCCCAGCTTTTTAATTTCGTTGGCCACGACATCCATGCCAACACCACGACCGGCCACCTGAGTAATGGCCGCTGCCGTGCTAAACCCTGGCTCAAGCACGAACCGAACCAGATCCTCGTCAGCGATCGAGCGTCGCGGATCGAGCATGCCTAAGGAGATGGCCTTGTCACGGATGGCCTTTAAATTCATGCCCGCGCCATCGTCTTTAACCACGATGACAACTTCGGAGCCCTCACGGCGCAGCGCCATCTCAACGCGACCCGCTTCGGGCTTACCTAGTTGACGACGCAGCTCTGGAGTTTCAATGCCGTGCACCACGGCATTACGCAACAAATGCTCAAAGGGTGGCAGCATGCGTTCTAATACTTGCCGGTCTAGTTCACCGCTGGCACCAGAAAACAGCAATTCAGCTTGCTTGCCGCTCTCGCTGGCAACCTGACGCACCACACGAATCAGCCTCTGAGCGTGCCGCTGAAAAGGAACCATGCGAGTACGCATGAGCCCATTTTGCAAATCGGTCACCAATCGTGCCTGCTGCATCAATAGCGTTTGCGCATCACGCGACTGAGACTCCAGCAAAGACTGCACGCTCTCCACGTCGCTCACACACTCAGCGAGCGCGCGTGAATACTGTTGTAAAGACGAATACCGATCCAACTCTAGAGGATCAAACCCAGGATGGGCCGCCGCTTGGCCTTCATGCTTATTGAGAATCTGCGCTTCAGTCTCTGACTCGAGCTTGCGCATCTGATCTTTCAGACGCAGCACGACTCGACCCAACTCACCTAAGTTCGATTCAACCGATGAAAACTGCTGCTCTAAGCGCGCGCGGAATATACTGACTTCGCCCGCTGAATTGAGCATGTCATCCAGCAACTCAGCATCAACGCGCGCCAGGACCTCACGATCGGCGCTGGCTGCAGCGGCTTCCCGACCCGGAGGCAGTGCGGCCGGCTTGGCCTCAACCGCCCCACCTTCTGGCACCAGGCGCGGTATTTCAGTCGTCGGCGCCGGTTCAACAGGACGCGCGAAAGGCACTCCCGGACCGCTTGCCTCAATATCCGTAACAACCGGCAAGGCCGAAACATCTGCCGCAGTCACGCTAGCACCTGCGAGCATCACCGGCATACCGGTTAACACATCGGAACTCAGCGGCGGCTGACCGGGATCAAGCCTCCCCTCAGGCGTCGCCTGCTCGGCGAAAGATCGTAATCTGTTAATCAGCGCATGAGCAGGCGCTACAGCTTTGCTCTGGTTGATTTGCTCACGCATGACATGCAAGGCATCCAGGCCCTCCTGCATGACATCCATGACCTGCGGCTGAGGAAGAAACTCTGCGCCCGCTACTCGAACCAGTAACGACTCAAATTCATGCGCCAGATCACCCATCGCTATGACGCCTGCCATGCGCGCGCCACCTTTGAGCGTGTGCAATACCCGCGCCAGACCCATCAGATGATTCTGATCGTTGGGATGCGCGCGCAACTGGCCCAGCGACGCATCGGCGGCCTCCAGAAGTTCGGTAGCCTCCTCGGAAAATATAGCCGCGATCTCAGGATCGTATTCAGGCTCGGTCGGCTCCTGCGCGGGGTCTGTCAACTCAGCCGACTCTGAGGCCGAATCAGCCGCGAGGTTGATCGGCAAACTGGCGGCCGTTTCTGCGGAATGCGGCGAGGTTGACTCTGTCGGCTGCATCAAAATATTCGGCGCGAGCATTTCACCGGTCGCTGACAGAAGATCGTCACTTGCGCCGGCTTCTTCTCGTGGTGATAAACCACGAGAGTTGATCTCGCGATCGGCGTCCTGCTCCAGCCACTTGAGCCGCAGCAACAGATCTGCCTGAGAAGCAAAAAACGTCGACTCTTCACTGAGATGATCGGCCACGAACTCCATGGCTTTTGAGGCGTCGGCTAAGACGCGGCGCCCGGCCTCGGGCATCCCCAACTGGTGGTCGTATAACTTGCGAATGTAGTCGTTCAACGGCACCGCTATTTTGATGCCTTGACGGGCTTCGGCCATCTTTGAGGCACCAGCCAGCGTATGGCTGGAGCGGTGCAGCGCATCGGTGACCGTATACGGTGGGAACCGGCCTTCGCAGTCTAGAAGGAAACTTCCAATAGTCGCCAAGTGCCCAGTAACTTCTTTGCGATAGATTTCGCGCAGCACAGGATCGTCAGGAGCTTGTACCGGCGAAGATGGCTGAGCCATCTGATCGGGAGCAAATTGGCGCAGATTATCCGGTGACGCGGGTGGTGGCGGCACGCGATCAAATCCATCGGCGGCCGGCTCGGCCGCAGGATCGATCACCGCGCGGAAAAATCGACGTTGCTCACCTTCAGCGCTAAGCCGTACGGGTAGCTGGTCATCGTCGGCAATAAGAGCATCCGGATCGATCATGGATACCGGCTCTACCGCCTCCGGCAGCGGTGCAGGCTCTGTACCCACGATCGGCGGCTCAAGATCGGACTGTCGGGTATCTTCGGTCTGGGCACTATCATCCGGCAGCTCTACATCTAACCCCTGCGCGCAAGCATCGATACGCTCGGAAAGGTCAACGAGGTTTAGCCCAGAGGGTAGTCCAGTCTCTAATTGGTCCACCAAACGCGGCAGCGCGCCGATAGCGGCCGCCATCACATCCATCATGTTGGTGGTTCGTCGCAGGGTGCCGTTGATAACCCGGTTTAACAGGGCTTCAACCGACCAGGTGAACTCACCAATGGTCCTGGCGCCTATCATTCTTCCGCTGCCCTTGAGGGTATGGAACGAGCGACGCAGTCGGGTCAGAGCATCCGCATCCTCGGGGTTGGCCGACCAAGCCGGGAAGGCCGATTGAATACGCGCGATTTCCTCGCGCGCTTCTTCCACGAACAAACTCACCAACTCGGGATCTAGATTGTCGCGCTCTGCCAGCACGGCATTCGCCGACGCTGTCGCTGTGGCCAGCACCGAACCCATTCGGCTAGCGGCGGCAGAGGTTGCCGGACTAACAGGAGTAGCTTCGGGGATAACCGCAGTGGCGGCCGGTGGGGTGATAACCTGCGTCCCGGTTCCCTGGCCGTGAACCCACGTCTCGCTGCCTAGAGTGACCTCCGGCTGCGCGGTCGGCGGTAACGCCGCGGGCTCGACGATAACGGGCGCACCCAGTGCGCGCAAACACATTTCCGCATTTTCCAACATGTACCACGGGTCTGCACGGCCGCTCTGCAGCGTCTCCATGTAGTACTCCAGTGAGACAATAGCGTCGGCCAGGCGATCAAGACGTGATGCGGCATTGGGGCCATTAGCGGGCAAAAACTCGGCTATGTGTTTGCCTATATTCGCAACGATATCCACAGCCTGCGGCTTGCTCAACATCAGCAAACCCGCCTGCACGCCACGCAACAAACCCGCGACTTGTTCCGGACCTGAGCCCGCAGTTGTTTCTGTTATCGCTGCAGTGATGATCTCTTTAACCCGCGACAGGTTGACCATACACTCACGCAGCACCGCGTCTCTAACCAGACGGAACTCTCCATCCTCGAAGACCTCCATCGGCAACCCGGCCTGCTCCGGCCGAATCATACGAACCAGTTGAGCATCAAGATTGTCTTCGACGCTAATCAAGTTGGCAGCGATCTCTACAAGAACCGCCTGATCGGCTACTAATTGGCCAGACACGATGTCTGCTAAACGCGCTGCCTGCGCTTGGATTTTCTGCCGCAACTCGCCCAGGCCGAGCACTCCCAGCGTGTCGCTGATCTTGCGCAGCATTTCTAACTGGGTGGCGAGGTCATCAACCTGCAGACCACCCTTACGTACGAAAATATCCAACACATCTTTAACGCGGCCAAGATCTTCTTTGATTGCCTCAGCCACCGTGTGCATCAGCTTCACGGAAGGCGCGGAAAGGCTTTCCCGCTCTAACTCAACTTGATCAGAGACGGGAAGCAACTCCTGCAGCTTGAACGATGCGCGGACCGCATTGAGGCGCGGGCCGTTGGATTTTGCTCGGGAAATGTAATACAGAATATTGTTGATCAGTTCTAAGGGCGCGGTTTCTGCGTATACCGTTTCACCCTCTTCAAATAATCGCTTCAGCTCACGGTCTGTCTGCCCCATTAGACGTTTAACGCTGGAACCGTTCTCGATCCCACCATCTAACAACGCCTCAATGAAAGCACCAACCACCCACCAAAGCTGAAATACCGACTGATGAGTCGCGATGTGCTCAATACGCTCGGCTACGGTGGCCAGGACTTGCAGATGTTTAGTGGGCGATTCATTGCGCAAATATCCAAGCAAGCCCACCTGATAACGCGGCCGCAGTCTTCGTGCCCAAGCAGAAACACTTAAAGTTGGCTCTCCCGGAGCCAAAGGAGTGGGCTCTGCCTGCCGATCCGAACTCAGGTTCAACAGCAGCAACGTACCTTCGGACAGCAACGGCGAGACGCGCACGGCGCGCAGATCGTTGAGCAAGGGCAATAGGATCAGCGCCAGATCGCGCCCACCACCGACAACCCGGTCGAGATACGCTGGCAGTTGCACCATCGCCCGCATCAACGCCTCAATGCCTTCAGGGTTGGTTTTACCCTCGGTAGCGCCTTCTTGCAGATAGCGCGCCACATACTCCATCTCTTCGGCTAACAGTGCCGCCCCATCGACCTCTACTACGCGAAGAACCCCGCGAATTTCATGCAATCGTTCCGCACAAATGGCGAATGACGCTGCATCATCAGCCCGTTCCGCGCCACGCTCCAGCGCCGCCCGTGCCGACTCTAACGTCACGGCTAGTTCCGCCGAAACAATTTGCAGAGTTTGCTGGGCCACCGTCGTCACGACTCAGACCCTATCGCCAGAGGAGCCATCTAGGCCATGGTCTGCGATAAACCGCGATGCTCGCAGCTCGCCAGGAACCTTTACCGCCGCCGCAGGCAACTGAAAACCAGCAACTGAACGGCGCAACTGCGTTGATAAGTCCGATAGCTTGCCAATAGCTTGTGAGGTTGCTGTGGTGCCCTCCGCCGTTTGAGTGCTGATCTCACGCAGGACTTGCATGTTGCGTGAGATATTGGCGGAAACCAGAGCCTGGCCACGAGCACTGGCCGAGATATTCTGAACCAGGTTTGCTATCTGATTAGACACCTGCTCAATCTCACCCAAGGCAGCGCCGGCATTTTCAGCCAACATAGCACCACCCACGACATCGGTTGTACTACGCTCCATGGATACCACCGCTTCATTGGTATCTGCCTGGATCGTCCGTACTAAGACTTCAATTTGCTTGGTAGCTGCGGCGGCTCGCTCAGCCAGGCGCTGCACCTCATCTGCCACTACCGCAAAACCACGACCAGCTTCGCCCGCCATGGATGCCTGAATGGAAGCATTCAAGGCAAGAATATTGGTCTGCTCAGCGATGTCATTGATCAACTCAACGATATTGCCAATTTCTTGCGAACTCTCGCCCAGCCTTTTAATCCGCTTGGAAGTCTCTTGAATGGTTTCACGGATGGTGTTCATGCCGTCAATGGTACGGCGCACCGCATCACCGCCTTTGTGAGCAACATCAACCGAGTGGCGCGCGACATCAGAGCATCGTTCAGCATTTCCGGATACCTCTTCGATAGAGGCTGCCATTTCAGCAATGGACTCCGTAGCTGCCGATACTTGCTGCGACTGACCCGCGCTGCCCTTTGCCAAGTGGGCAGCAGCAGCCAAAGTTGATTTAGCTGCCGCATCCAGTTGAATAGCCGAGTCATTGATGGTTGCCACCAATTTACGCATGGCTTCAACCGCATAGTTAATAGAGTCAGCAATTGCGCCGGTAATGTCTTCAGTGACTGTCGCCTGCACCGTGAGGTCACCATCAGCCAAACTGGTTAGCTCGTCCAAGAGTTTCAGAATAGCTTCTTGATTCCTCTCACTCTGTCGGGCCTGCTTGAACGCCTCAGCACGCTGTCCGGATCCACTCTTAAATTTAAGCAAAGCGGCCCACACAATAACCAACGCCAACACGACCAGACCTACGCCACCCCAGATCGCATACTCGCGTAGACCATTTAAAAGGGAGCAGGCCAGCAAAACCAAAAGTACGGCGCATGCGCCTAATGCGCCCAGGGCTACAACCAGCAGCGACGGCAGCGCACCTGATTCAATATCCGGCGACTGAGTCTGTTCGTTCAAATCCAATTCTCCTTACCGAACCGCACGCTCAGACGGCTGCCTGCATAAAGCTCGGGCTTTCCACCAGAAGCTTTAAACTCATCACCGGCCAAGTTTCCGATCCACGGCGAAATGCACCTGCCAGATATCGCTCCGAGCGAATCAGCGTAGGTGGCGGCTCATTGGTGAATTCAGAATCGACAAATCGCCTGAACCCTAGCACCTCGTCAACTAGCAAACCGGCCGGAATATCCCGATGGTTTGCGACAATAATTCGCGCATTGCGAGCACTAGGTGTTGCCCCACTGCCAAGGTACTGACGCAGATCAATGATCGGCAGCAACTGGCCACGTACGTTAATCAAGCCGCGAATCCATGGTCGGGCCCCGGGCACGCGCGCAACCACTGCCGGTGCGGCAAGCACCTCTCGAGTTTCCTCGCGAGCCACTAAAAACGTATCGGCACCTAGGCGAAAAGCGACCCCTACCCATTCACGACCAGACGGACCTTGCTTGCCACCGGACGCGGCCACCCGACCCAGTCGCTCCAACTCGAGCAACAAGGCATAGGGTTGATCACGTAACGCACGAAGTGACGAGGCTACAGTCATCCCGTTAACCCGCCAGAGCGGCCTGAGCCTTCTCAACCAACATTTGCGCCGGCACTGGCTTAACCAAGTAGTCAAAAGCGCCTTGGCGCATACCCCACACGCGGTCAGTAGGCTGCGACTTGCTGGTCACCATAATGACCGGTATGCCGCTGGTGGCAGGATCCTGGGCGAGGGTTCGAGTTGCCTGATAACCGTTAACCCCGGGCATCACGATATCCATGAAAATCAGATCGGGCTTGATTTCCTTCGCCAGTCGTATGCCCTCGGTGCCATCAACAGCGACAGCGGTCTGAAACCCGTGCTGCTCGAGTGCGCGCCGAATGACGTGCACATCCGTTGGTGAGTCATCAATAATCAGTATAAGTGCCATGCCGATAGACTCCGATGCGCCTAGGCCGCCGAGGGTGCGGCAGAAACGTGATTCTCGATCGCGCTGAGTAATTCGTCGCGCGTGAAGGGCTTGGTCAAATAATGCTCTGAGCCGACAATCCGTCCGCGGGCTCGGTCAAAAAGGCCGTCCTTAGAGGAGAGCATGATGACCGGAATCGAACGAAAAACCTTGTTGTGTTTGATCAGCGAACACGTTTGATAGCCATCCAGACGCGGCATCATGATGTCAACGAATACAATGTCTGGTTGATGGTCGGCGATCTTCGACAGAGCATCAAAGCCGTCAATAGCCGTGAACACCTCGCAGCCTTCTTTTGCCAGCAACGTTTCGGCTGTCCGGCGGATGGTCTTACTGTCATCGATAACCAGAACTTTCAGTCCGGCAAGCCGGGGTTTGGCCGTTCCCAATGTCGTTGAATTTTCCATCACACACATTCCTCGGGGCTAGTCTCAAGCCCGAAAACCGGTTGGCGCCTTAAGGTCACTCAACCACCTGAAACTCATAGTAGTTTTTAACATATCAGCCGCCTGATAAGCCATGACGCAAAACGAACAGCGGTCACAGTTTTTCAAAGACTGCCGTCAATCTCATCGTGCGTGCACAACCCACCGCCCAGAGTACCGGTGTACTATGACCGTGTACCCACAAGGGCCTACGCAGCGCACACTTTTGCTAAACCGTGCGACTAACGGAGACTACTAATGCCTGCTCGCATTCGTCTGGGCGTCGTCATGGACCCCATTGCCCGAATTACACCCGCTAAAGACTCTACGCTTGCCATGCTATTGGCCGCCCAGCGCGGCGGGGCGGAACTGTATTACCTAGAGCAGCAGCACCTGCTTCTTCGCAACGGTGAGGCCTTCGGCAAGTTGCACCGCCTTACCGTGCACGATTCCCTGACGCATTGGTATGAACTGGGTCCGCAGGAGGAGGCGCCGCTGGGCACCCTCGACGTGTTACTCATGCGCAAAGATCCCCCGTTCGACACCGAATACATCTACAGCACCTACATTCTCGATCGGGCGCAAGCGGCGGGAACACTCGTTCTTAACCATCCGCAGGGATTGCGTGACATGAACGAAAAGGTCTACACGGCCTGGTTCCCTCAATGTTGCGCCGATACGCTTATTTCGAGAAACCTCGACGATATGCGCGCCTTTGTGCGCCAACACCGGAAAGCCGTCTGCAAGCCCTTGGACGGCATGGGTGGCAAGTCGATTTTTGTCATCGAGGCCGGGGACAAGAATGAGAACGTTATTTTCGAGACGTTGACTGACTATGGCCGCCAGTTCGCGATTGTTCAGCGCTATTTGCCGGAAATTTCGACCACCGGCGACTCCCGCGTGATTCTGGTTGACGGCGAACCCGTGCCCTACGCGCTGGCTCGAATTCCCAGCGACAGCGATCACCGCGGCAATCTTGCCGCCGGCGCCACCGGCATCGGCCGCCCCCTCAATGATAGGGATCGCTGGCTCGCGGCACAGATTGGCCCCCGCTTGGCCGAGCAGGGAATGCTCTTTGTGGGTCTTGACGTGATCGGCGGCTTCGTCACTGAAATCAACGTGACCAGCCCTACCGGGATCCGTGAACTGGACAAACAATTTGGCCTGGATATCGGCGCTCAGGTGTTTGAGGCTATTTCACGGCGCCTGCGGGCGCGACGCGGCTAAAATGCCGGAAGCGCCCACGATCAAATCGGCAACCCTTATTGCCCTTGAACTGTCAGCGCGTCGCCGCCCAACACCGCCTGCAGACCGACTGACCATAGCCCTGTTTTTGGTGGGCTTAATCCACGCGCTTTTGATTTTAGGCTTGACCTTTACCGCTAGCACCAGACACGCTCCGACGGCACCCTCCGTGCAGGTGCTGATCGTTCAAAATCCGCAAAAATCGACCAGCCGCAATGACCCGAGCACCTACGTAGCCCAGGTCACTCAACGAGGCGGTGTTAAGGATAAGGTTGACACCTCCACGGATCGTGATGCCATTCCCTTACCAGAGTCGGCGCCCGAAGAAGATACGAACAGCCAGGCCAACGACGATGCGCCGCCGGCAATCCGCGCCGACTCCGTGGATCGCGTGGTTGAAACCCACAGCCCTGCCACCCACCCGGTGGCGCAGGGCGCCGACGCCACTCAAGCCACGCCTAAGGCTGATCTGGTCATGCAGCACTTGGCGGCGCACACCGAGATGCGCCCCCCCGAGACTAGCCCCTCACTTAAGGGTCCGGTACGCCGAGAGCTAAAGGTTACGGCAGACACCCGAGAGTCCAGCGCAGCGGTATACCTCGATGCCTGGCGCCACCGCATTGAGAGTCTGGGCACCATGAATTACCCGATGCAGGCAGCACGTAAGCGCCACGGCTTTGGCAATCCCATCGTGGACGTGCAAATACTGGCCAATGGATCCTTGGGCGAAGCACGGATTGAACGCTCCAGCGGCTCCCCCGAACTGGACCAGGCCGCTCTGGGCATTTTGCATTTGGCCGCTCCGTTCCCCGCATTTCCCAGCGAGCTTCAGCAAAAGCACGATGCCTTACGTTTAAGTTACGAATGGCAATTTGAAGACGGAGCCACCATGAAGATCTCGGTACCCACTGGACACTAAAGAGATCTAAAGTTCACTTGTCTGAAAGGCTGACCGGCCGGATACTTTGCACATGGCCGGCCCCTATCTACAAAATCAGTTTTTGATTGCGATGCCCTCGCTCTCCGATCCTAATTTCTCCCAAACCGTGACTCTGGTTTGTGAGCACAGTGCGCGTGGCGCGTTAGGGATCATCCTAAACAGGCCACTGAATATGGCCCTAGGAGAGGTTTTCGATCAGCTTGACCTCCACTGCGAGAATAAGCCTCTTTGCGATAAGCGCGTCTTACGCGGCGGCCCGGTGCAGGGTGAGCGCGGGTTTGTGCTCCATGATCGCGGCGGCGCCTGGGATTCAACCCTGCAAATCTCCCCACAGCTCCATGTGACGACGTCGCGGGATATTCTGGTGGCTTTAGCGCGTGGCGATGGCCCGGATTTAGCACTGATGGCTTTGGGCTATGCAGGCTGGGAAGCAGGTCAGCTGGAAGATGAAATTCGTGCCAACAGCTGGCTCAATGTCCCGGCCGATGAGAGCATTATCTTCGATACGCCGTTTGAACAACGCTGGCAGGCCGCTGCTAAGTTGTTAGGGGTTGATCTCGGGCGACTGTCGCCATCTGCTGGGCATGCCTGACACCCAAACGAAAGCTACTTCAGCGCCGCAGCTTGCCCTGGCGCTGGATTTCGGACTCAAGCGCATAGGCGTCGCCTCTGGTCATACCCTGACCGGGTCGGCTCAACCCTTAGGCACCGTGCGTGCCGATCAGGGTCAACCCGATTGGCGCGAACTCGAGCGCTATCTTCATCAGTGGAAGCCTGATCTTTTGATCGTAGGCATACCTTATAATATGGATGGAACGGAAAGTCCGCTCACCGCGCGGGTACGCGAATTTTGTGCAGAGCTAACTGCCAAATATGCTCTACCGGTTATTTTAGTTGATGAACGACTGTCGTCGCGTGAGGCAGAAGACCGGTTACGCGCTAGCCGCGCTAGCGGAGAAAGGCGCCGGAAAGTCCGCCACGAAGACGTTGATCCCATTGCAGCCTGCGTACTGCTGGAACAATGGTTAAGACAGGGAGCTCGCTTGCCATGATGCCTTTCTCACAACACGATGCCACCGGCCGCCTGCGCCATCTGACAACACTGGACGGACTCTCGGCCGATGAGGTACACCAGTTCTTGGAACGAGCCCAGCGTTTTGTGCGAGCAACCGGTGCCGCGCCTGCGCGCTCGCACACTCTGGATGGCGTTACCGTAGCGCACCTGTTCACGGAGCCGTCGACACGAACGCGCGCTTCATTTGAACTGGCGACTGCGCGCTTGGGTGGCACCAGCATTAATCTCGACATCAGCCTTTCGTCCCGCCAAAAAGGCGAGACCGTGCTGGATACGATTTATACCCTTCAAGCCATGGCTGTTGATGTCTTCGTGATCCGCGATCGTGAACCGGGAGTTTGTCAGTACGTTGCTGAGCACGTTCAAGATCACGTCAGCATCGTGTCTGCCGGTGAAGCCCATTTATCCCACCCAACCCAAGGACTGCTGGACGCGCTAACCATCTGGCAGTTCAAAGGCGGCTTTAGAGATCTGGTGGTGAGCATCGTTGGCGATATCCGCCACTCGCGCGTTGCGCGCTCGACGTATCTGGCTTTAAGTAAACTGGGCGTTGGTGAAATCCGGTTAGTAGCCCCTGCTGAACTCATGCCAGATCCAGATGAAATGCATCAGGCCAAGCGCCTCCATGATATTGACGCCGGCATCGCTCACGCGGACGTCATCATCATGCTAAGAATTCAGAAAGAAAGAATGCAAAGTCTGGCCATTCCCAGCGACGATGCTTACTTCGCCCAATGGGGTCTTAAT
The DNA here is from genome assembly GCA_903828595.1 of uncultured Pseudomonadota bacterium. Lineage (GTDB taxonomy): Bacteria > Pseudomonadota > Gammaproteobacteria > Steroidobacterales > Steroidobacteraceae > CAIKMS01. Next base: position 31,668 of record CAIKMS010000015.1, read on the forward strand.
CAGCAACGGTTGAAGCTGGCGCGGCCTGAAGTCATCGTGATGCATCCGGGCCCTATGAATCGAGGCGTCGAAATTGCCAGCGATGTTGCCGATGGAAAGCATTCGGTGATTCGAAATCAAGTATCTAATGGCGTTGCCATCAGGATGGCCGTGCTTGAAACTCTCATTGAGAACCGACTTGACCGTGGGAGTCGCCCATGAATACCTCGCCACAGTCGCACCGCGGTACTATTTTCCTCGAGGACGGTGTCGTCATCGGCCAGGAGCAATGGCCAGATGAGCAATACGTTATTCGAATCACCGCACCCAAATGCGCCAAACGAGCGCTACCCGGAAGCTTTGTGCATATCCGTTGTGGAAACGAATTGCCGATGCGTCGCCCGCTGTCTATCCAGCGCAGTAATCCAGAGGCGGGCTGGATCGAAATACTTTATAAAACCGTCGGTAAAGGATTGTCGCTCTTGGCGGCTGCTAAAGCCGGGGATCACGTTAGTTGCCTGGGCCCGATAGGGCACGGCTTTACCGTGCATGCCAATAAGCCCCGGCGCCTATTAATCGGCGGTGGTGTAGGCATTCCACCCATGATTTTTTTGGCTGAGCACCTCACCCAAGAGCCGAAAGACATACCCCTGCCTCTAGTACTGATGGGTTCGGAGATACCCTTCCCATTCACGCCGCGGCCCTCCACGCTCCTAGTGCCAGGAATACCCCGTGAAGCGATAGCCTCCATGCCGCTACTTGAGGACTGGGGCATTCCCAGCCGCCTGGCCAGCCGCGCAGGTCGTGCCGGTTGCTTTGACGGGTATGTAACCGAACTAGCCGCCCATTGGCTGGCAACGCTTGGTGCGAAAGAATTAAGCGAAGTGGAGATTTTTGCCTGTGGCCCTACGCCTATGCTGGAAGCTTGTGCACGAGTAGCTCAGCGACTTGGCGTAGCTGCGCAAGTATCACTGGAAGAGTACATGGCCTGTGCTGTTGGCGGTTGTGCTGGATGCACGGTGCCGGTTACCACAGAGGCTGGGATCGCCATGAAACGGGTGTGCGTTGATGGCCCAGTTTTTGAAGCCAACAGCGTATTTCCACCGCTCGCTTAAAACCACCTTCGCACCCAGCGACGACGTCAACTTCAGCCACTAGCCAAAGTTGATTCGTGCCTCGAGATTGGTGCGCGAGTCGGCATTAATTAGGGCCTGCTCCAAGGTCACGCGCCCCGCCTTGTAAAGCCCATAGAGCGCCGTATCAAAATTCTGGATACCGCGCTCTTTACTCGTGCGCAGGGCTTCTTTCATGCCCGGTATATCACCTTTGCGCAACAGCTCACTGATGTAAGGCGTATTCAGCAGAACTTCCATCGCGGCAACGCGTTTGTCATTGACATCGCGGACCAATCGTTGCGCCAAAATAGCGCGCAGATATTGCGATAAATCCAAATAGATCTGCTCATGCTGCGAACGCGGAAACATGTTAATCACACGATCAACTGTCTCAGCCGCATTATTAGCATGCAGCGTGGCCACGCAAAGGTGCCCGGTACCGGCGAGCGTCAATGCAGCCTCCATCGACTCCCGATCGCGAATTTCACCGACCATAATAACGTCTGGCGCAGCACGCATCGCGCTACGCAGGGCGCGATGATAGGTTTTCGTATCAAGACCCACTTCGCGCTGATTGATAATGCACTTTTTATTGCTATGCAAAAACTCAATAGGATCTTCAATCGTCAAAATATGATCGGAGGCATTTTCATTTCGATGATTGATCATGGCAGCAAGGGTTGTTGATTTACCCGCACCGGCTGCACCCACCATCAAAATGAGCCCTCTCTTTTGCATAATCAGATCAGGCAGCACATCCGGCAAATTCATAGCTTCAAGCCGCGGCATATCGTGGGTGACATATCGCAGCACGATTGCAGGATAGCCGCGCTGATAGAAGATATTGACGCGAAACCGGCCTAAACCTGGCTCTGAGATCGCAAAATCGATCTCAAATTCCTGCTCCAAATAGGCAATCTGCTCTTTAGTCATCAAGCCAAAAGCCGTTTGCTTAACGACTTCTGCCGTCAAAATCTGTTTATTGACAGGATATATCTGTCCATCAATCTTGATTTTAATAGGTGCGAATGAGGTAAAAAAAAGATCCGATGCCTTTTTTTCCACCATCAGTCGAAACAGTGGTTTCGTGTTAAGTCGCGACCCCGCCACGATGGCGTCGGGTTCGCTCGCCAGGACTTCAACGGGCGCTTTGCTCATTGATCTTCCATAATCCTTAAGTGGCTTGCGTCCTCACCGAGGTAGGCGTCCTTGCGCTTGCTCTCAAGCTTAACCCGAAGTCGCAGCTCGTTTTTCGAATCGGCATTTCGCAAGGCTTCTTCAATCGAAATCTGACGCGACTCGTAAAGATCAAACAGCGCTTGATCAAAGGTTTTCATCCCCATTCGAGTTGATCGCGCCATCACTTCTTTTATTTGTGCTACTTCACCTTTGAAAATCAAATCCGCGATTAACGGCGAGTTCAGCATAATTTCCATCGCAGCAATTCGCCCTATTCCCTCTTCGCGTGGGATAAGCCGCTGTGAGATTAAGCCGCGAATATTTAATGACAGGTCCATAAGAACCTGCTCGCGCTTTTCTTCCGAGAAAAAGTTAATAACGCGATCAAGAGCCTGGTTTGCGGAGTTCGCATGCAGGGTAGCCAACACCAAATGTCCCGTCTCAGCAAATTGCAGGGCGTATTCCATGGTCTCTCGATCGCGAATTTCGCCGATCAGAATAACATCCGGTGCTTGGCGCAACGTATTCTTCAGAGCCACTGCCCAGCTGTCCGTATCAACGCCTACTTCGCGGTGAGTAATCACACAACCGCGATGCGCATGCACGTATTCGACAGGATCTTCAATGGTAACAATATGACCGCGGGTATTTTCATTACGATGATCCAGCATGGCCGCCAACGTTGTTGACTTACCTGAGCCGGTTCCACCGACAATAATGACCAAGCCACGTTTGGACATCACCACGTCTTTCAGGACCGGTGGCAAATCCAATTCATCCAACTTGGGAATTCGAACGTTAATGGTTCGGATAACGCAACTAATCATGCTTTGCTGCACGAACGCGCTGACGCGGAACCGGCCAATACCCGGTGGCGCAATGGCGAAATTACACTCCTTGGTTGCATCAAAATCACGGGTCTGCCGGTCATTCATGACACTACGCACTAAGACAGCTGCGGCTTCTGGTGTTAACGCGGCCCCACCCTGCGGGAAAATGTCACCGTCGACTTTTATCGCAGGCGGCATTCCAGCGGTAATGAATAGATCGGATCCTTTAAGATCAACCATTCGTCGCAGTAAATCCTGCATGAGCTTTATAGCTTGATCGCGATCCATCATGATTTCATGTCCATCTCGCGCAACAGGCGCAGGCAATTTTATATTGAGTCTTTGTTAGCAGCTTTATAGCGCGCTTCTTCACGGCTAATAGCTCCACGAGTGATCAGCTCTTGCAGGCACTGATCCAAGGTTTGCATTCCCACTGATTGTCCAGTTTGAATTGATGAATACATCTGCGCAATTTTTCCTTCGCGAATCAAGTTCCGAATAGCTGGCGTTCCAATCATGATTTCATGGGCGGCAATACGTCCACCGCCAATTCGCTTCAGGAGGGTTTGGGAAATCACGGCGCGCAAGCTTTCTGAGAGCATGGACCGCACCATCTCTTTTTCTGAAGCCGGGAAAACGTCAACAACACGGTCGATGGTCTTTGCCGCAGAACTTGTATGCAAAGTACCAAATACCAGATGCCCGGTCTCAGCCGCGGTCAAAGCAAGGCGAATCGTCTCCAGGTCACGCATTTCGCCAACCAGAACAATGTCAGGATCCTCACGCAAAGCCGAGCGTAGAGCGGAATCAAAAGCCAGCGTGTCGCGATGCACCTCACGCTGATTAATCAGACAACTACGTGATTCATGAACAAATTCGATGGGGTCTTCAATGGTAATGACGTGATCAGGTCTTTGATCGTTACAGTAATCGATCATGGCCGCCAAGGTGGTGGACTTGCCGGAGCCTGTTGGGCCGGTCACCAAAACCAAGCCGCGGGGTAACATGCAGAGGTCTTTGAAAACCTTTGGTGCGTGCAAATCGTCAAGACTCTGCACTACCGAGGGAATATTGCGAAAAACGGCGCCGGCGCCACGGTTCTGGTTGAATGCGTTAACACGGAATCTGGCCAGCTTGGGAATCTCAAAAGAGAAATCCGTTTCGAAAAATTCCTCATATGCCTTACGCTGCTTGTCATTCATAATGTCGTACACCATGGCGTGTACTTCTTTATGAGGCAGCGGCGGCATATTCAGCCGCTTCATGTCGCCGTCGACGCGAATCATTGGAGGCATGCCGGCGGAAAGATGCAAATCCGAGGCGTTGTTTTTTACTGCGAAAGCCAACAGCTGTGCGACATCAACGGACATGCGTACTCCGGGTGCCAGGGAAACAGTGCAAGCCTACGCGCCGCACTGGGGTCTGGTTAGTGGTCAGTATAGCCGTGTGAGGGCTTCATCAATATGTTAACGAGTCCGCAGTTTTATCGAGACAACATCGCCGCCATCAAAAATCGCATTGCCGCAGCGGCTCGGTCTGCTGGCCGCCAGCCCGAGTCTGTGACGCTGATCGCGGTTTCCAAGCTTCAGCCAAGCTCGGCCATAGCGGCAGCCTATGCCGCCGGCCTCGTTGATTTTGGTGAAAATTACGTCCAGGAGGCGTTACTGAAGCAGCCCGAACTGCAGAACCATCAACTCACTTGGCATTTCATAGGCCAACTCCAAACGAACAAAACGCGGGTCGTGGCCGGGGCATTTGATTGGGTCCACACCGTGGACAGGCTTAAGCTGGCACAGCGCTTGTCCGAGCAGCGCTCGCCCGATCTCAAGCCTGTCAATATATGCCTTCAGGTAGCCTTGGAGACTGAACCTGGCAAGGGCGGCGTTGTCCCTGAGGCGCTGGGTGAACTCGCTTTGGCGGTCGCTAAGCTTCCGCACCTTAGATTGCGCGGACTCATGTGCATCCCCCCCGAAACGACAGATGAGTCTCTGGCGCGCGCTCGATTTGCGCGGCTACGGGGTTTGCTCGAGGAGCTCAACGGGTCGGGGCTTTCTCTGGATACGTTATCGATGGGAATGAGCGGTGACTTTGAGGCCGCCATCAAAGAAGGGGCAACCCACGTTCGCGTGGGTACCGCCATTTTTGGAGCCAGACCTCCAGCAGCGTCAATCTAAAGGCCTGAAATGATCCTCACTAATCCGCTATCCATCGCCTTCATTGGGGGCGGCAACATGGCAAAGGCCTTAATGGGCGGCTTGCTGGCTCGTTCGGATCAGCACCAAATCGTGGTTTCTGAACCCAACACGGCACTGCACGGAGAATTACAGGCGCAATTCCCGGCAGTACGCGTGACCGCCAGCAACCGCGACGCGGCAGGCATGGCGCAAGTATGGGTTCTTGCTATTAAGCCTCAGTATGTGGCTTTGGTCTGTCGAGAGCTGGCCGACATAGCCGGCGTCCATTCGCCGTTGGTGATCTCCGTTGCGGCCGGCATTCGGACTGCTGAGCTTTGCCGATGGCTAGGCCCGCAGGCAGCGGTGGTGCGCGCCATGCCAAACCGGCCAGCCTTGGTGAATGCAGGCATGACCGGCTTATACGCGCCAGATTCCGTAAGTCCTGAATCTCGCCAGACAGCCCAAGCCATCTTAGACAGCGTAGGTCGCGTGGCTTGGGTGAACTCAGATGAGGATATAGATTCGGTCACAGCGATCTCCGGCAGTGGTCCAGCGTACTTCTTCCTTCTCACGGAACTACTGGAAGAAGCGGCTTTACAACAAGGTTTAAGTCCTGAGGTCGCACGCCTACTTGCCAGGCAGACCGCCTGGGGAAGTGCAAGTCTGTTACATGGGACGCATGAGACCGCCGCACGACTACGTGCTGAGGTAACCTCCCAAGGCGGTACGACGGAAGCTGCATTGGCGGTTATGGCGAACCGCGACCTGCGTGATATCGTTATCAAAGCCGTGCATGCTGCTAAATCACGCGCCGAAGAGCTAGCTAATAAATTGAGCGCTGAATAGTTCGCGGTGGCGTTGTCACCAAAGGGAAGAACATGCCTGAAGTGAGTTTCATACTACAGACGTTTCTAGGACTGCTGCGCTTCATCGTCAGCCTGTTTTTGATGCGCCTAATTTTACAGGTGGTGCGCGCGGATTTTCGTAATCCAGTGGCTCAATTTATCGTGCGCTTTACAAACCCTGTCGTTCTTCCTCTGCGTAAAATTCTACCGCCGGTCGGACGCACGGATACGGCTTCGGTTGTCGCAGTGCTGGCTGCCCAATGCTTGATAACACTCTTAGGCTCGTTGTTCAGCGGTAGCGGGTGGTTACCACCGATGGCCTTGATTGCGACTTCGGTAGTGCAACTCGCTCTGACGACTCTTGGTCTTTATAAAATTGTTATCTTTATCTACGTATTGATGAGTTGGATCAACACGGATCATTACAACCCGGCCAGCCGTTTGCTAAGGCAAGTCTGTGAGCCCGTGCTGGCGCCATTCCGGCGCGCAGTACCTCTGATTGGGGGTATGGATTTATCGCCGCTGGTGACTCTCTTTGTCCTGCAACTCTTAGAGATCATCGTCAGCTATCGCATTGAACCTCTGGTTCAGAGCCTGACCCTCTGAGTGTGCCTGGGCCCGCTGGGACAATGACGATCTGATACTGACGCTGCGAGTACAACCGCGTGCCAGTAAGGACGGTCTCCAAGCCGACCCGGAAAGGCTGCGAGTTCGGATTATGGCTCCGCCAGTCGATGGTGTAGCTAACGGGTACTTGTGTAGGTACCTTGCTGGCGTCTTTGACGTCGCTGCATCGCGTGTACAACTGCTACGTGGGCAGACCAGTCGCGAGAAGACCCTGGTAGTAAAATCTCCGCGTTGCATACCCGCGTTACTGCGCCCGTTTTTGTGATGCGGTTAATCACCACATCAAGACTACACCAAGACTGCCTGCACAAGCGCCTTGAGGTCTAACAGTCGACCATGAAAAAAATGACCCGCTCCTGACATGACTTCCAATCTTGGCGGCGGCGTAAGCTGCGCAGCCCAAGCTCGGACATCCGCGCAGGACACGACCTCGTCGTTGTCACCTTGAATCACCACCCAAGGAACCGTTGGCAAACTTAGGCTCCCATACTCAAAACGCTTAACGGGCGGTGCGATCAGTATCAGCTGTCGAATTTCACAGCGCAGCGCCGCGCGAAAAGCCACATAAGAACCGAATGAAAATCCGATGAGCGACAACTGCGCACCTGGCCATCGCGAGACTACATAGTCAACCGCTGCCAAGGCGTCCTCTGTCTCACCGATACCATGATCGAACTCGCCAGCACTGGAGCCGACCCCGCGGAAATTAAATTTCAACGTTGCAAAGCCACGCTCATGCAGCGCACGCGCGGCCATATGGACGACCTTATTAGTCATCGTTCCCCCAAACAGGGGATGGGGATGGAGCACAAGGGCAATCTGCGCGCCATCAAACCCAGCGGGAATTTCAACCAAAGCCTCTAGCGGACCGGCCGGACCGCTGACCGTCAAAGGCTCCGTGGCGACCGCCGGCAAAGCGACGCCAGTCGGTGAGCTAACTAAGGCAGGCAAATCACTCAATCGGGGATAAACCCGAGCAATTCAACGTCAAAAAGCAGCGTCGCATTGCGCGGAATAATATTGCCTGCACCCCGCACGCCATATCCTAGAGTGGGCGGAATAAGCAGCATTCGGCGGCCACCCACCTGCATGCCAGCTACACCCAGATCCCAGCCTTTAATGACCTGCCCCGCGCCCAAAGAGAAGGAAAACGGCTGCCCACGGTCACGCGAACTGTCGAACTGCTTACCCTTACCCTCGGGAGCAGTCGGGTCATAAAGCCATCCGGTGTAGTGGACGCGCGCCTTGCCGGGTGCAGCAGCCACCATTCCCTTACCAACTTTCAAATCGGTGACCGTCATCCCTGCATCGACAGCGACCTGCTTTGCCACCTGAGACGGGCTGGTCGTCGCCTCGCTAGCCACCTGTGGAGCAGGCGATGGCGTATCTTGCGCCTGCGCTAGCGAACAAGCCGTAACGCACATCAAAAGCATCGCGCAAAGGGTTAGCTGACGCATTTTCATGTCTCCTGCTTAGTGTTCGATGGATCCTTAAAATCTAACGAGGCAGAGTTAATGCAATAACGCAGCCCGGTGGGATTCGGTCCATCCTCGAAAACATGACCCAAGTGCGCTTCGCATTTCGCGCAGGTTACCTCGGTGCGGACCATTCCATGACTGGTATCACGATGGGTGTTCACCCGGTCACCCGCCATCGGGATCCAAAAACTCGGCCAGCCGCTACCGGAATCGTATTTGGTGTCTGATGCAAAGAGCTCATTTCCACAACAAACACAGCTATAAACGCCGTCAGCCTTGTGATTGACGTAACGCCCGGTAAAGGCACGCTCAGTGCCTTTGGCTTGCGTTACCTGCCACTGCTCCGCTGAAAGTCGACTCTTTAAGTCATCATTGATCGGCATGTTATCTCCGCTCTAAATTGCCCTGAGTGATCGCCCTTTGAACCCATGCAGAATGACTCACTCACCTAACAGCAAACGATCCAATCGGCGGCAGAAGTCCGCACTGTCGGCGAGCACACCACCCTCGGCCAGAATGGCTTGGTCAAATACCGTAAGAACCAGATCGCGGAAGTGCGCTGAGTCGGGCATCGCTGCCAGACGACGAATCAGCGCGTGCTCCGGATTGATTTCCAGCGATGGATGCGATTCTGGCATTTTCTGCCCCGCCGCTTCCATAATTCTTCGCATCTGCAAGCCCAGTTCTTGCTCAGAGCGCACTAAGCATGCCGCCGATTCCGCTAATCGTTGAGTCGTTCGCACCGCCTCTACCCGGTCTGCTAAAACCTCCTTAAGACGGCTGCATAAGGCCAAATCCGCCTCGCTGGTATCTTCTTTAGCTTTCTTTTCATCCTCAGTGGCCAGTTCCCCAAGATCTAAGTCACCCCGTGCGACATCGCGCAGCGTCTTGCCATCAAACTCCGACAGATAACTGGTCATCCACTCATCGATACGATCGTGCAAAAGCAACGCCTCGATGCCCTTCTGCTTGAGTTTCTCAAGGTGCGGACTGCGACGAGCACCGTTCCAGGTATCCGACGACGCGTAATAAATATGCTTCTGACCAGGCTTCATACGCGATACGTAATCCGCTAGCGACTGATCTTGAATCTCGCGGTCGGTGTGAGTGGTTGAGAAGCGGAACAGCTTCGCGATCTTCTCGCGATTTGCCGTATCTTCGGCTACGCCTTCCTTGAGAACCTGGCCAAACTCGGACCAACAAGTCTGATATTTCTCCGGCTCCGACTCCGCTAATTTAGTCAACATATCCAAGACACGACGGGCAATGCCACTGCGCATTGCCTCGGTCTCCGGGTCTTGCTGCAACAACTCGCGAGAAACGTTTAGCGAGAGGTCAGCGGAGTCCACCACACCTTTGATAAAACGCAGGTAGTTAGGAAGGAATTGTTCGGCCTCATCCAAAATAAATACGCGCTTGACGTACAACTTCAGTCCGCGTGGGGCCTCGCGATTCCACATGTCAAATGGTGCGCGGGAAGGCACGTATAACAGGGTTGTATATTCTCGCTTACCTTCCACTCGATTATGCGACCAGGCCAATGGCGCCCCGGAGTCATGGGATATGTGCTTGTAGAACTCGGTATACTCCTCATCAGTAATTTCCGAGCGTGACCGAGTCCAAAGGGCGGTGGCCGAATTGACCGTATCCCATTGACTTGCATCATCTTGTTTGCGCATTCGAACGGGAAATGAGATGTGATCCGAGTAGCGTCTGACCAAGGAGCGCAGTCGCCATCCGTCGGCATACTCTTTAGCATCCTCGCGCAGATGCAGCACGATTCGCGTTCCAACATGCTCTAGATCAACGGTCTCAACGGTGAAGTCACCTTCACCTTTAGACTCCCAGTGCACGCCTTGATCTGAGGCTACGCCGGCTTGTCGCGTGTATACCTCGACGCGATCAGCGACAATAAAGGCCGAATAAAAGCCGACACCAAATTGACCAATCAACTGCGAGTCTTTGGCCTGATCGCCGCTTAAGCCGGCCAGAAACTCCGCCGTACCTGACTTCGCGATAGTACCTAGCTGCGCTACCGCATCCTCGCGCGACATGCCAATGCCACTGTCGGTAACCGTTACCGTGCTGGCCTCGGCATCGAACTCCACGTCAATGGTGAGGCTTTCGGCACCCAAGGTGGCATCACTGACCGCCCGAAAACGGCGCTTGTCACAGGCATCAGATGCGTTGGAAATCAGTTCTCTTAAAAAGATCTCGCGGTTGGAGTACAGCGAGTGGATCATCATTTTTAATAACTGACTGACTTCAGCCTGAAAACCAAGGGTCTGACGGGTAGTTGTCTCGGACATGCGGGCCTCTCGATCGAAGAATATTGAGCATCGCGCCGACGCGGACGCGCTTCCGGCATGAGCGTAGATGAGGGTAGGAGCGCCAGTATTCAAGGCGAACCGGGGCGATAAGCTTAAAAAAAGAAGAAACTTCGGAAGGGCTTACCCATTAGGCAGCCGGTCGACAACGCTCGGGCAGTCAGAGGGAACTCCTACCCGGCTATAGCTGCCCGCCGTTGCGGCGGCGCAGCATGGCTGTAAACTTAGCCGACTTTGCCCTTATCAGGCTCCCAACTCGTGCGCATGCGATCAGCCCAGGTTTTGTAGTTCGCGTAACTTTGCAGGCTGTTCGTGATCGCCGAGTGGCGACTAACGCCCGCATCGCCACCAACCGGGATCGTAGCTGCTGTCTGTAGCCCTGGGGTGGCCGGTAAACGATCCGCCCAGCCGCGAGTGCCACGCTGGTAATCACTCCACAAGCTAGGCCCAGACGATCGTTGTGCAACGCCTATCGCCGCTGCGCCACGAATAATTTTGTTGTCGCTCATAGTACCCACCCACCTTAAGTGAATGAGACATTAAACTCAGCCATTGATCCTCGGTAGGAACTGCGTCACAGCCACGCTAGAAGTTTTTTAATGCCGAATAGGCCACAAACACCGCGCGCATCACCCAATCAGGCGGTAGACCGGCTTATAGTTACCCGCCAAGCTCATGCGATTTTGAGCCACAAAAGAAGCTAACAAAGCATCCAAAGGCACTACGACACGCGTGTCGCCGTGAATTAAAAATGGCCCATGCGCTTCCACCGCCCGAATACCCTGCTCCTTGCAATTACCAGCAACAATTGCAGAAAAAATCCGTCTCAGGTTGGCGGCGCGAACATGTAACGGCTGCTCAAGGCTTATAGGAAAAGCCTTGACCGACTCGTGTGACACGACAAAGGGCATCTGAAAGTCAGGCGGAATGCGCAAATTCCAGTTGAAGTGATAGGAGTCACCACTGGCCTGCCTAAAGTCGCGAACAGCACGGCTTCCGGTGACCAACTCTCGGGCAACCGCGGCCGGATCATCAATAATGATCTTATAAAGTGACTGCGCTGCCGGTCCCAGCGTCAAATGAATGAAGTCATCAATACGAGAAAAATACTCCGCAGCCGATGCCGGACCGGTGAAGATCAGGGGCATCACCTGACTGTTGTTTGCCGGATCCAGCAACGTGCCTAAAAGATATAAAATCTCCTCCGCCGTGCCCACGCCGCCAGGAAACACGACGATGCCGTGCGCAAGTCGCACAAAGCCCTCAAGCCGCTTCTCGATGTCAGGCATGATCACCAAACGATTAACGATGGCATTCGGCGGCTCTGCAGCAACGATACCCGGCTCGGTTAAGCCTATATATCGACCACTGGCTATACGCTGCTTAGCATGACCAAGCACTGCACCCTTCATGGGGCCTTTCATAGCGCCCGGGCCGCAACCGGTGCATACATCAAACTGCCGCAAGCCCAGCTCATAACCTACGAGCTTTGAATAATCATATTCCTCGCGGGAAATCGAATGGCCACCCCAACAAACGACTAAGTTAGTTTTTTCATTGTGCTGAAGCACGTTGGCGTGTCGCAAAATACAGTAAACGGCGTTCGTAATACTCTCAGGTTGCTGTAAATCAAAGAGGCCACTCTGGATGATTTCGTTATCGATAAAAACGATATCGCGCAAGACAGCAAACAAATGTTCGCGGATACCCTCGATCATTTCACCATCAACAAAAGATTGAGGCGGCGAGTTGGTTAGCTCCAACAAAAGCCCCGCTGAAGTTGAGACAATCTTAAAATCAAAAGTCTTGTACTTTTCGAACAGCTCTCGATGATTGTCGGTAGTGCTCCCCGAGTTCAAGACAGCCAGAGCGCAACTGCGAAGCAAAGGGTAAAGACTGCCCTGCCCTCGATTAAACAGTTTCTCTACTTCTTGATGCGACAAAAACTCCAAACTTCCGCGGGGATAAACCACCGCCGAAATCAGCTCCTCATTGTCACTTGAACTATTTGCAGCCGGGCTATTCATTTTCAAGGTCGTATCTCTATGGGGGTATCGGTACGCGTTAGCAGCCAAAGCTCCAACATGTCATCATTAGAAAGAGCGATGCAGCCGTTAGTCCAGTCGTTGGATAAATAGTAAGATGATGAACGTCTCGGCGTATTGGGCAAGCCGTGAATCATGATAGCGCCACCCGGATCAACGCCTAAAGCCTTTGCTCGCTGTCGATCTACATTACTCGGATAAGACACGTGTAGCGATAAGTAGTACTCGCTGTGCACGTTTCGACCATCAATGACGTAATGCCCTTCGGGCGTGCGAAAGTCACCTTCACGATACTTGGGGCCTTGCGCATCTAAACCCAACGAGATGCGATAAGCCTTAAACGGTTTTCCATCGCGCAATAGATAAAGGCGGTGCTCAGATTTAACGACAAGAATGCCATCGGCTGGCTGGAACTCACTGCTGCTTGCTTGCACTGGACTGCTGCAAAGCAAAATGAATACAGCAAAAATCCGAAAAATCCGTGACAAAGTGCAACTTCCGATCATAGATCCCAGTCTTAATCCTGTGCTTGTAACAATGTAAAATATCAACCGATTAAACAGACGTCTAAAGACATGCCTTCCTGGAGAAAACTAGGTTAGTTCACCGAGTTTCAATGCGCACCGCGTCGCAATACTGGTTGCCCGGCGCTAACTGCGCAATCAATCGGTAGTGAGTGCCCGCTAAGGCATCCACATCCAGCGCAAAGCGAGTACTGGATTTTGACGAAGCTACCCGGCAATCGACGATCACGCGATGCATACCCGGGGACACGCTGACATGGGAGTAAAAAGTTCTAATTTCAGTGTCATCAACCTTACGTAATGCGACTGTTATCGGTAGGCCCGCGCTGATTTGCGGGTCCCCCGTCAGAGTAGCCTGCGCAACGCCTGACGCATCACGTCCCAAGTGAGCTGTCGCGCAGGCTGTACTGATTAGCAGCAAAAAAACCGATAGAAAAATCTTCATCAGTGATCAACCTCGTGGTGACTATTCTTTGGGGCCCGATCAACAGCCGACTCATTAAGCGAACCGATTGGCTTGGGCTCCGGCAAGCGCAGCGCCATACCGGCCTTGACCGCTTTAGGACTAGGTAAATTATTCAGAGCTAGCAATTCTTTGGAGGTAGTCCCGAAGCGATGAGCCACGCTAGACAGCGTTTCATGACGGGCCACGCGGTAAATCGGGTCCACCCGCTGCTGCGCGTAGAGGTCTTGATTGCTCAACCGCGAGAGCACCTGTTGAGGGTCGCCCGCACTGGCGGGTACACGAAACTCATAGCCTTTAGGGACAAAACGCTCCTCATGCCAGACGGGGTCCAATAGTGAGAGGTTAAGCTGGCGCAATACGGTTCGATCCACGCCTGATATTCGCTCTAGCGCCCGCACCGGCACGTACTGAGGCAAGCGTATGGGGTGACTGGTGTCGCGTGGTAGTCGATCCAAAGAGCCAAAATAGCGATCATAGTGTCGCGCGATTGTTAAAGCCGCCAAAAAAGACACGTAAAAATTTCGGGATGCAAAACCGAAACTCGGGCTTTGATAGTTCCTCACAATGGTGGCTATATCATCGGTCCCTAGCGATGCTTTGGCACGCATCATCCCGCTGATCCCGTGATTGTAGGCAGTTACCGCCAGCGGCCAAGAACCGAGGATTTGATGTGCGTGAGCCAAAAACTTGGCCGCCGCTGCTGTCGATTGATAGGGGTCTAGACGCTCATCCACTAACGGATCCATCGTCAGCGCGTGCGCTGCCGTACTGGGCATGAACTGCCACATGCCAGCGGCGCCCACCTTAGATCGCGCCAACGGATTAAATGATGACTCAACGTGCGGCAAAGCCACCAACTCAGCACTGACCCCCTCACGATGCAAAACCTCCGTGATGTGTGACTCCCAAGCCCCTGAGCGAACCAACCCCTCCCTAAATCGATCCGCCTGGCCCAATTGAAAACGCACGTGCGAGGCGGCATCACGCAATACATCAGCCGATACACCGACCGGCCACAACGCCAGGACTCGCTGGTGCTCCTCGGATAAGGGCAAGTCACCACCGTCGGCCAGTTCAGTAAGAATTCGCTGGTACTTGGCTCGAGTAGCTTCAATGGCTGTCAGGCGAGTATGGGGGTCAACGGAGGCCGAAAAGTCGATCTGCTCATAAATGACGCCCAAATGCCGGTCGTCATGTACCAGGCCGCCTTGGGTAGTGACACTGGCGTAAATGCGTTCCCAGAATCGAATGTCAGGCTCTAATTCCGGTGGTCGCGCGAACGCGTCCGCCACTGCGTCAGGCGTCTCAGCGACTGTTGGCGACCAGTGCATCGTCGCCAGTACCAAAAACAGCGTCAAAAAAATGCCATCAGCCGCGCGAAGAGCCCGGCTAATGGTTAGCCCAGCCTTAGTCACGCGGGCCTTGATTGGCACGCGAGGATGAAGTGATGACTGCCGACTTAAGCGTCGGACTGCCTGCCAGACCTTGGGCTCTGACCAGAGCCGGCAACCCCAAGACTGAGCAAAAACTTTGATCGACATCATGTTTTAGAGGTGTTCACGCCGGTGAGGTTTTAGTGTAGCGTTACACAGCACTGGAATTGTAATTCTTCACGCAGCGAAACGCTTATGTCTGGCCCTAATCGCCACGGCCGATCTCGCCCACCGACTGATTTGGTGGAGGACGAAACTCCTGACACTCCCCACGTGACAGGGCGGCCTGTCATTGACGAGCGCGGTCAAACAGTCTGGCAATGGCAAGTTCAAACCGGGCAGTTTGACTTGAATGCGGATACCCAGCGTGTACGTGTACTCACGCAAAGCGATTTGGCGCTGCAGGAGAGTCTCAGCGCGCCGGACACCACGACGAGCACCGGCAAAGACGGCGGATTTAGTCCCTACGGCAGCCACGATTTGTCGACTGCGCCCGCACGCGGGAATAATCCATCTGTGAGCGACCGGTCGAGTGCGGCTGCCTCGACCAAAGACCGGCCGACTTTCGGAACTACCCACCGGCCCGCACCGGGCCCTGATCCTTACGGTGGTTTTAATCCCTACGATACGGGCGGCAAACCCGTGAACAAGCCTAAGCGCTAACAATCAAACACAAATGAAGCGGTCGTTGCGCATTAAAGGCATCCGCCTTTGAGTAAACTAAAGCCTTCATCCTACAAAGTTTAGAGCTCTTACGAAAAAGCGCCCATGCTAACGCCTGCTGTTGAAGTCACCACCGTCGCGCACTCCATCCAACTGTCCGTAGCACCGGTATTCCTGTTGTCCGGCATCGGGGTCTTTTTGGGTGTTCTGACTAACCGCCTGGCGCGCATAGTGGATAGGGCCCAACCACTTACTGAACGGCTAAAAACTGCCACCGAGATAGAAGTCATCGATCTACGCGAGAGATTGATCTGGCTTGCCCAGCGCGGACGACACATCAACCTGGCCATCACGCTATCAACGGTAGCCGCCCTTTTAGTCGCCGTGGTCGTTGCGTTGCTTTTTGCGAGTAACTTTGTGCCCTTTGAGCTTGGCGTTCCGGTGGCCACGCTGTTCATCTTATCGATGCTGTCTTTGGTGGGCGCTTTATTGGCTTTTTTAGTTGAAGTGCGAATCGCAACCCGCACTATTCGCATTGGACCGCCACCCGAGTCGTCGCATCAGCCTGCCCGCTAAATGGCATCAGGGAACGCACACCAATGAGTCGCCAGCTAATTTCTACAGGCTCTACTTTTGAACACGAGGTAGCGTACTCGCGCGCCGTCGTCGATGGGGAGTGGGTCTTTGTATCCGGCACAACCGGATACAACTACGCGGATATGACTATCGCACCTGACGTAAGGAGCCAGTGCGAGCAAGCACTAAAAAACGTTGTTGCCGCCTTAGCGCAAGCTGAAGCTTCGTTAAGTGACGTTGTACGAGTCACCTATATTTTGCCAAACGCCGGCGACTTCAAAAGCTGCTGGCCTGTGCTTCGCGCTTATTTCGGGGAGATACGTCCGGCTGCCACCATGATCAGCGCTGGACTAGTAGATTCTAAAATGTTGATTGAGATCGAAGTCACGGCCAAAAGACCGGTGCCACGGTCAACGCCTGGCGCGTAACTGCGGTCACGTGGTGAGGGTTCGAATCGCCTTTCTGGCAGATCATCCGGAACTGAAGCCCATATTAGCTCAGTGGTTTTATGACGAGTGGGTAAGTACTGAAGGGATCCCCTTAGACACCCTTCAAAACCAACTTGACGAGAATATGAATGCCGATCGTATCCCGGTCACCTGGGTCGCGCTGCACGGCAATACCCCTATTGGGTCGGTCTCGATAGACCTTGATGACCTGCCCGGCTCGGGCTATCCCGGACCTTGGCTAGCGTCGTTTTACATCATTCCCTCGCAGCGTGGCCAAGGCGTTGGACGTGCACTGCTCACGCATGCTTTACGGTTTGCAAGAGATTGCGGACTAGATGACCTGTATTTGTGGACGAAACAACCCAGCGAGCTTTATCGCTCACTGGGTTGGAAGACTCTCGCCCCGGGCTACGTGGGCACTACCGCCGTTACGGTCATGTATTGGAACGCAGCCTTGGCCGACTTAAACACTGAGGTGAGCTGAGCGTAAAAGACCAGCGGATGAGTAGCAGTCAAATCAACCGCACTTAGAATCACCGCAGTTCAAGCAAGTCATGCATCCATCCATCATCACCACGGCGGCCGTGCTGCACTTTAAGCACAACTGAGCGCCTTCCGGAAAGTCAGCGCGCGCGAACGCGTCGGTTTGCTGCTTGCGCGCCTCAAACTCAGCGCGCTTTTCTTCGATGAGTTTCTTGTGATGAATATCCATCTCAGGACGCGCGATCATGCCGATCATCTGCAAATGCTTTTCAATCACGTAGCCCAATTCGGCGATGATTGATGGCATGAATTTGCCACCGGGCTGCCAGTAGCCTCCGCGCGGGTCAAACACGGCTTTAAGCTCGTCCACCAAAAACGTCACATCACCACCTTTACGGAAAACCGCCGAGATGATTCGGGTTAGAGCGACGATCCACTGAAAATGATCGAGGTTCTTTGAGTTAATAAAGACCTCGAACGGACGCCGATGCTCATGCTCCGTGCCCTCATTAAGAACAATGTCATTAATGGTGACGTACATCGCATGGTCTGAAACCGGCGTTTTTATTTTATAGGTGGAACCGATCAGGACCTCAGGACGCTCGAGCTTCTCGTGCATCCAGATGACCTTGCCACCATCCTTACGGTATTCCGTTGTATCGGCCCGCTTCTCCTCAGCAGCTTTGACAGCCGCCTTATCCTCAGGCTTCTCAACTCGATACTTCGCAATACGCTTTTCAATCTTGATTGTCATAGGACCTACCGTCAAAACTTGCCGTAATAGCCTTCTTTGAGAGCATCAAAGAGATTGGCCGCTGAGTGTTTCTCGCCGTCGTACTCGACTTCCTCGTCGCCACGAGCAGACACTTCAGTGCCATCCTCGAGCGTGAATACGTAATTGGTATTCTTAAGGTCCTCTTCTTTAACCAAAACACCCTGGAAGGCTTCCGGATTAAAGCGAAACGTCGTACAACCCTTCAAACCCTGCTCATAGGCATACAGGTAGATGTTCTTAAAGTCATCGTAAGGGAAGTTAGTCGGTACGTTAGCGGTCTTAGAGATCGATGAGTCCACCCACTTTTGCGCCGCAGCTTGAATGTCTACATGCTGAATGGGTGTGATGTCATCCGCGGTAAGAAAATACTCAGGCAGCTGCTCGTCGGCCTTCGTCGTATTAGGCATCGCTTTAGGGTTGATGAACTCACGATAGGCCAGCAACTCGTACGAGAACACATCAACGCGCTCTTTACTCTTACGGCCCTCACGAATCACGTTTCGGAAGTAATGATGCGCAAAGGATGGCTCAATGCCATTGGACGCATTGTTAGCCAGAGACAGAGAAATCGTCCCGGTAGGCGCAATGGATGAGTGGTGCGTAAACCGCGCCCCCACTTTCTCTAATTCAGCGACCAATTCAGGATTGACGTCCGAGATTTTTTGCATGTAACGACTGTAACGAGCGTGCAAAACACGGCCCGGAATAGTGTCACCCAGTTTCCAGCCGTCGCGTCGCATCTCTGGGCGCTGGCGCAACATCTTCGCGGTAACCGTGAACTCCTCGAGCATGATCGGCGCAGGACCCTTCTCCTTAGCCAAGTCCAAGCCCGCTTCCCAACCGGCTACAGCCATCTCTCGAGCAATGCTCTCGGTGAACTTTACCGAGGCAGCCGAGCCGTACTTCATACCCAGCATTGTGATAGCTGAGCCCAGACCTAAAAAGCCCATGCCGTGCCGACGCTTGCGGGTAATCTCATCACGCTGTTGCGGCAACGGCAGGCCATTGATCTCTACCACGTTGTCCAGCATGCGAGTAAAGACCCGGACTACCTCGCGATACTCGTCCCAGTCAAATACGGCCTCATCGGTAAATGGCGCCTTCACAAAACGCGTCAGATTAACCGAACCCAGCAAACAAGAACCGTAAGGGGGTAGCGGTTGCTCGCCGCAAGGGTTCGTGGCACGGATACTCTCGCACCACCAGTTGTTGTTCATCTCGTTAACACGATCGATCAGCACAAAACCCGGCTCAGCGAAGTCATAAGTAGATGTCATGATGACATCCCAAATGCGACGCGCGGGTAGAACCTTGTAAATCTTGCAGCACACTAAGCCGTCATCTCGAGTGACATAGCCTTCAGCCTGCGGCCACTCACGCCACAGGTACTTCGTGGTATCGGCAACATCAGGTTGCTCTGCCTCGTACTCACGCTTGGATAGCGGAAAGGCGAGTTTCCACTCTCGATCTGACTTCACGGCTTCAATGAAACCGTCGGTGATCAACAACGACAGGTTGAACTGACGCAGACGCCCGCTCTCGCGCTTGGCTCGCACGAACTCCAAGACATCGGGGTGACCGACATCGAAAGTGCCCATCTGCGCGCCACGCCGACCACCGGCGGATGACACCGTAAAACACATCTTGTCGTAGATATCCATGAAAGACAGCGGGCCGGAGGTGTGGGCACCGGCACCGGACACGTAAGCACCGCGTGGGCGTAGGGTTGAGAATTCATAACCGATACCACAACCGGCTTTCAGAGTAAGGCCAGCCTCATGCACGCGCTCCAGGATGTTATCCATCGAATCGCTGATGGTTCCAGACACGGTGCAGTTGATCGTCGAGGTCGCCGGCTTATGCGCCAGCGCACCTGCATTAGAGGTCACACGACCGGCCGGGATCGCGCCCTTGCGCAGCGCCCATAAAAAGCGCTCGTGCCAGTGATCTTGGAGCTCAGGCTTTTCAACCTCGACTAGCGCCTTGGCTACACGGCGATAGGTGTCATCCATCGTGGCATCTACAGGAGTGCCATCTTTAGCGGTCAAACGATACTTCTTTTCCCAAATGTCTAACGAAGCATCCTGAAAAGGAACCTCGTTTGCTGACTTAAGCTCGATCTTGAAAGCCGTGCTCATCTTTTTTTTACGCTCCCGCTCACGCGCGTTTTTTTGTTACTTCTTGCACAAATCACCCATCACAAGACCCCTGTCCTCGGAGTCCGGCCATTCAGACGGCCGTTCTCGATATCGGCTTGCCGACAACGCGACTTGTAATTGAGACCCCACTCCACGTCGCTGATGCCAACCTTAGGACCCCTCCAAAGAGGCTACCACTAGATGTTGTGCTGCGAGTGGTTACGTTAGGATGACAGTGCATCCGCCGTCAAGGACTTTATGTCGAATAGTTTTTTGTTTTTTTATTAATTAATTCAATAGATTATGAATATGTGCTTGGATATTTGGGTCGAATAAATTACTCAGCCAGTAGACTAATCCAAACCCCTAACAGCACAACATGTAGTGTTTTTGAGTTGTGCGCCGCAAGACCACAGGTTATCCACAGGTTTCCCCCTTGATTTGAGCGACCCGGGGGTCGGCGGGTAACGGCAGATCACTTGAAACCTGCAATCGGCAACACCAGATCGGGTTCATGGCAAACCCAAGCCTGTCGCAGGGCTGGATTTGTAAACACCTTAATTTTGGAGACCACTATGAACGTTTTGCATTACGAACCCTGGGTATTAATGAATCGATTACAGCGTGATTTGGCGCATGCCCTGAAACATCCAGCGGCACCTACCGTTGACCACGGCGTTGATTCCTCCTGGATACCAGCGGTCGACATCGAAGAAGAGGACACGCAGTTTGTGTTACAGGCCGATTTGCCTGGGCTGCAGGTCAAGGACATTGAGATCACCTTAGAAAAAGGGGTGCTGACCTTGCGCGGACAACGCGGGAGCAGCGTACAAGGCGAAAAGACCGGCTTCAGGCACACTGAACGGGCGACCGGAGCGTTTCACCGCCGCTTCAATTTGCCCGATACGGCGAATGCCTCGGGGATCAGCGCTCGGTTCAGCAACGGCGTGCTGCAGGTCACGATTCCTAAACAGGCCGAACTCACACCTCAGCGCATCACGATTGAAGCGGCGTAAATCCCATCTGGAGCGCCCAGCCGGGCGCTCCAGGTTTTCAAAGACTGAATCGTTGGAACTTTTCCAAACGCACTGAGTCTAGGAAAGAGCCTGCGGCAGCTATGCGCAGCGCACCGGTTTAATGATCCCCACAGTCGCAACCGTCTCGAAGGAAAATAAGGACGATGACCAAGCAACCCGTAAGCCCCTCATGGGCCAACATCAGTCGCACCGCAGTCCTAGCCGTGGTCTTAGTGGCCGGCAGCGCGATGCTGTCCATTGCTCCAGCACAAGCTCAGGCAACGCGCCTGCCCACCGATAGTGCCGGTGCGCCACTGAACTCCCTGGCGCCCATCATCAAAAAAGCGTCACCAGCCGTGGTAAGCATCGCTACGCGTGGCACGGTCACGGAAAAATCGCAGCGCAACCCGCTGATGGATGATCCTTTCTTTCGCCGCTTCTTTGAAGGCCCAGGTGCCGGTGCCCAAACGCCCCGACAACGTCAGTTCCAAAGCGCCGGCTCTGGCGTTGTGGTTGATGCCCAGAAAGGACTGGTTCTGACTAATGCGCATGTTGTAGAGCACGCCACCGAAATCACCGTAACCACCTTGGATGGTCACGACTACAAAGGTGAAGTGGTTGGCTCCGACACCGGGTCAGATGTCGCCGTTGTACGAGTCAAAAACGCCAAGCTCAGTGAGTTGCCCATCGGTGATTCCTCTAAAGCAGAGGTCGGCGACTTTGTGGTTGCCATCGGCAACCCTTTTGGCCTGCAACACACGGTCACCTTTGGCATTGTCAGTGCGCTGGGCCGTTCAGGCGTCAATCAAGACGGTGGCTATGAGGACTTTATCCAAACCGATGCTTCCATCAACCCAGGCAATTCGGGCGGTGCGCTGATTAATTTACGCGGTGAGCTGATCGGCATTAACTCTGCCATTATTTCCGGCTCGGGCGGCAATATCGGCATTGGCTTTGCAATTCCGGCCAACATGGCCAAATCCGTGATGGATCAGTTGGTTAAGTACGGCGAAGTCAAACGCGGCATGCTCGGGGTGCAGGTGGTGACACTAACTCCAGACTACGCGGATAACTTAGGCTTAAAAGACACTCAGGGCGCTCTGGTGTCGCAGGTTGTCGAGGGCTCCGCCGCCGAAAAAGCAGGCCTCAAGGCAGGCGATGTCATCACCAGTATCAATGGCCAAGCGGTAAAGAGTGGCGCTGAACTGCGCAATCGCATTGGCCTACTGCGTCTGGGTGAGTCGGTAGACATTAGCTATCTACGCGACGGCAAACAGCGCAAGGTCAGTGCTCTGGTACAAGCACGATCTGAATCCAGCGATTCAGCAGGGATCAGTGAGCTGCACCATGGCTTTGATGGCGCGGAGCTTGCCGACACACCAGCAGCCAACGGCGTGAACATTGTGTCTGTCGAGGCCGGCAGCAACGCGGCACAGTTAGGTCTGCGCGCCAACGATGTCATTGTGAAACTCAATACGACTCGAATTGGTTCACTTAAGGACCTGAAGGTGGCTATTAAAGACCAAACGGCCGTGCTACTGACGCTACGTCGCGGCGCAACTATGCTGGTGATTCCACTGCACTAATAGACCCAATGGTGTTGGTATAAAATCACGATACCGCGACCTTAAGCGGGTGCCTGCCGGCACCCGCTTAAGGTCTTTTACGCACTTCATCAGGCCAGCTGCCGTTATACTTAGCGACATATCTTTATGTCCAAAGGTCCTGTCATGCGCTCAATGAATATCGTGGTCCTCGGTGGAAGCGGATTTGTCGGCTCCCATCTTTGCGCTCGACTGGTTACCGACGGCCATAACGTTAAGGTCATCACTCGCCGCCCCGAGCGCGCCGTAGCCTTACGAGTGCTGCCAGGTCTGAGCCTCATTCGTGGCGATGTTCATCATTTGCCCACGTTAATTAGTGCTACCGAAGGCGCGGATGTGTTGATCAACCTGGTCGGCATACTTAACGAAAAGGGCCGATCTGGAAAAGGCTTCGAGCACGCCCACTTTGAACTGGCCCACAAAACGCTGATTGCCTGCCAAACTTCCGGAGTGGGTCGATTACTTCATATGAGTGGCCTACCCGCCGCGCAGGACGGCCCCAGCCACTATCTGCGCAGCAAAGGTCGCGCGGAAGCTGAAATCCGTCACTCGCCCAACACCGTTGCCTGGACCATCTTCAGACCATCGGTGATCTTTGGGCCTGGTGATTCATTCTTAAACCGGTTTGCCGGTCTGTTGCGCCTGCTGCCGGTCATGCCTCTGGCGCGGATCAACGCCAAACTCTCGCCCGTCTATGTTGAAGACGTGGTCAGCGCTTTTATCAAAGCGCTGCATGACCCAAGCACTGCCTACCAGTCTTATGATTTGGGTGGTCCGAACGTCATGACGCTGGGTGACACCGTGCGTTACGTACAGCACCAATTAAAGCTGCACAGAATCATTTTCGGACTCCCCGATAGCCTGGGTTTTCTACAGGCGGCGCTGATGGAGTTTTTGCCCGGCAAGCCCTTATCGGTAGACAACTACCGCTCACTTGCCGCACCGAGTGTTTGCGCCAGTGATGGCTTAGCGGCGTTAGGCATTAAGGCCACGGCCCTTGATGAGGTCGTGCCGTTATATTTCGGGAAGAGCCGACTGTCAGCAAGCTTAGATCAACTACGTACGCAGCGGCGTGCCTGACGACACGCCGCACTCAACCCGGACGCTGCCTATAAGACAGTGCCAGCAAACAAACTGGTGGCGCTGCCTGCGACCCATACCGCGCTGTGACTATCTTGACTAATATAAACACGCCCGCGACGACCCAGCCGCGTGCCTTGGGCTGCGACATACGGGGCCTTGATACGGCCGCTAGCCAGCAGCCACTGGGCGACCGAGGCATTCAAACTACCGGTGACAGGATCCTCTAGCACGCGACCATTCGGGTCCGAGAAAAAAGCCCTCACCTCTACAGCTGTGGAATGGCCCGGAGCGTACGGACCTACAACCCCTAGATCCAATCGTCGATGATGTTCACCGTGCGGCTCTAGCGCCAACACCGCCTCGGCTGATGCCAGCAACACAGCAATCCAGCCAGGGCCGTTATCAGCCCATTGAATATCGATGATCTCGGCGCGATCAATCCGCAAAAACTGCGCCACCTCATGGGCAGTGGCTTCATCGACGGCGCCACCTCGCAGCAAGGCGGGCGCTGCAAACGCCAGGCGGTCATCGACACGGCGTATGGGCACTAAGCCCGCGCCGCATTCCTGAATAATCTGCTGCGGATTGCGCGGTGTGTTTCCCGCAGCCAACCAAGCGTGGCAGGTGCCGATGGTGGGATGGCCAGCAAAGGGCATTTCACGGTCTAACGTAAAGATGCGTACACGGTAGTCGGCTTGCTCTGTAGTCGGTGGCAGCAAAAACGTGGTTTCTGAGAGGTTGAGCCATCGTGTAATGGTCTGCATCTGATCCGTATCCAAGTCGGTAGCGTCAAACACCACGGCTAGCGGATTACCCGAATACGGCTGATCGTGAAATACATCCACTAACTGAAAAGCCCTAGTCATGATGCCGTCCTCATTTTTTAGCCTGGATACCTTACACGGTGCCAGCTTGAAGGCCCGGCGTCTAGGCAGTGAGATGTTGGACTTAAAAGATGCAGGGACGACTCAACCCACCCTAGAATAGCGTCATGAAAATCTATCTAGTGGGTGGTGCTGTTCGCGATGCTTTGCTGGGCATACCCGTCAAAGAGCGGGATTGGGTGGTTGTAGGGGCGACTCCTGAACAACTGCTAGATGCGGGCTACACGCGGGTTGGCAAAGATTTTCCGGTGTTTCTTCATCCGCAAACACATGAGGAGTACGCACTCGCGCGGGTGGAACGCAAAACAGCGCCAGGCTATCACGGTTTTTCGATGCAGTTTTCACCGCAAGTCACGCTGGAAGAAGACTTGCGTCGTCGCGATCTCACTATCAATGCCATGGCGCAAAGCGACCAAGGTGAAATCATCGATCCCTATGGCGGCCGAGAGGATATTTCGCGACGCCTGCTACGCCATGTTTCCGAGGCATTTAACGAAGATCCGGTGCGAATACTGCGGGTAGCGAGATTCGCCGCACGCTTTAAGCCCATGGACTTTCAGGTCAGTCCAGACACTCTGCAGCGTATGAGTGCGATGGTTCTATCCGGCGAAGCCGCAGCCTTGGTGGCTGAACGTGTTTGGACGGAAACCCACAAGGCCCTGCAGGAATCTAGGTCGGATGTGTATTTTGAAATCCTAGCGGCGTGCGGTGCGCTCGTGGTTGTTTACCCAGAAATTGATGAGCTGTATCGCGTCAGCTTAGCCTGGGCTGGTGCTTGCGAGGCTCTCCACTGCAGCGCTGAACTGAAACTGGATGCAAAAACTCGGTTTGCGGTGCTGTTGTGCGAACTCGGTTCAATCCGTGCCACCGAGCAGTTGTGTGCACGTGGAAAGGTGCCAAACGATTGCCGCGACCTGGCTTTGGTCATGCTGCGACTACGCGCGGCTGCCGCGCAAATCCCTGAATTAACCGCAGAAGATCTGTTGTTGGTGCTGGAAAGCTGCGACGCCTGGCGTCGTGCGGATCGCTTCAGCGAGGCGCTTAAGGGGTTAAGCGCGTGCCAAATTGAACAAAGCCGCTTAGAAGGCTTACGGCAGGCTCAACAGCTGACCGGCCAGGTCGCACTGACGGCTGAGCAGCGCGCGGGGCTAAACGGGCCAGCGATTGGGGCTGCCGTGCGGGCCCGCCGCCTATCGGCGCTGCAGGCGTTACTCGTCGCTCATGCGACCCATTAAAGCCGACTAGAAAAATCTCGCAGGCGAAATCCACGCGGCACTTCAACGCCTTTAGATAGGGCCAAACATTTAAAACGCTCGCCCATCTCACCAGGTAAAACCAGCGTCAGCGCCGCCTGTCGCAGGCTCAAACTTTTTAGCGGATCGGCGTGCTTAAGATGGCGAGCCAGAGCACTATCAAATCCCGTGTCCATTAAAAAATGCGCCTGGCTGGTGTAGCCAGCCACATCCAGGCCTGCCTGAGTGCCAGCCTCAGCCAATCCAGTAAAATCCACCCACGCGGTGACGTCCTGCAGACCCAGCAACACAAACGGATCCGCGTGCAATCGATGACGATAAAAGCACGCTAGCGTGCCGTCGTCTCGCTGATCGTTGTAGTACTCCACTCGCGGCAATCCATAGTCAATCAAAAACACGGCGCCGCGCTGCAGACTTTGCGCAAGCGACGTAATCCAACGCGGTGCCAAGAGCGACACCTCGCTAACAAAGCCCTCGGGTAATCGCTCACCACGGGCCTGCTCGATAGCGTCAACGGCCAAGCACAGAGCGTCTGAGGCGGGGCGAGGCGACCATCCAAAACCTTGAGCGGTCGCGATCACACCTAACTCCATCACACTAGATTCCAGGCGCGAAAAACGCTGCACCGGCAAGGCGTCCGCCACTTCGTTAGCGAGTATCACCCCACAGAACCCCGAATCCGGTAGCCGGTCGCGCCAGATCACTCGATCACGAATGGATGCCGGAAGCTGAGCTAAACAGCGCTGCTGGCGCTCCCGCAGATCGGCGCTGATCTCAAGAATTTCATAGGATTGGGGCAGACAGTCGCGTCGGTGCAACTCGCAAAGCACATCGAAGGCTAAGCGCCCAGTGCCCGCCCCTAACTCCAGCACAGACCCGCCTCCTAACTCGCTGAGCACGCCCGCTAAGGCATCGGCCGCGCAACAGCCGAAGACCGGAGACAATTCGGGGGCTGTGACAAAGTCACCGGCTTGACCGAGCTTCGCCGAACCGGCGGAGTAATAGCCTAAGCCGGGCGCGTACAGGACCAAATCCATGTAACGCTCAAAGGACAACCAGCCCTGATTAGCCGCCAACTCGGCGCTAATCATCGCCTGCAGGCGCGCGCTGTGCGCCTCCTGCTGATGATCGGGTTGCGGAAGGTCTACTGGGATCATACGGGCATCTTCTTTTATACTAAGCGCATGATAGACAACCAGCCTACCGGTTTAGAAGGCCGCGTCGTGCTCGTCACTGGCGGCGCTCGACGCGTCGGGGCCGCGATCGTACGACAGGCTCATCAGGCCGGTGCACGTGTGGCGGTTCATCACTGGCGATCAACCGACGAGGCGGCGGCTCTGGTGAGCGAGCTAAATGGACAACGCGCAGGCTCTGCGCTGGCTCTAGCCGCCGACCTTCTGGATCCCATGGCACCGCAGCAGCTGGTTAGTCAGGTGCTGTCTCAATTCGGTCGGCTTGACGTCTTGGTGAACAATGCGTCCACGTTCTATCCCACGCCTGTCGGCAGCATCACCCTAAGCCAATGGGATGATTTAATGGGTACTAACTTGCGGGCTCCAGCCTTTCTGGCACAAGCAGCCACACCCTCTCTGACGCAATCCAACGGCTTAATTCTCAACCTCATCGATATCCACGGTTACCGACCCTTAAAGCAACATCCGGTCTACTGTGCCGCAAAAGCCGGATTAATCATGCTGACGCAATCCTTGGCTCGTGAGCTTGGGCCACACATTCGCGTGAATGGCATCGCACCAGGTCCGGTACTCTGGCCTGAACAAGTCATGGACCAGCAAGTCAAAGAAAACATCATTGAGCGTACCGCGCTAAAAAGAGTCGGTTCACCGCAAGATATTGCCCGCACAGCGCTGTTCTTCATGACCGATGCGCCCTACATCACCGGCCAAATTCTGGCCGTTGATGGTGGCCGCAGCACCAGCGGGCATTAAGCCCTACAACTCTACCGGGGTCATCGGGTGTGCCGTTTGATCGAACGCGGCCCACAGCTGCGCTATGGTCATGCCTTCGGTAGGGTGACGAACGTTAGGAGCAATCTCGCTTAACGGTCCGAGCATAAAAGCACGGCGCAACAGGTCCGGGCGTGGCAGTTGAGCACCAGGAAACTGTCCCACCACCTCACCGTAGAGCAGTAAATCCAAATCCATACTGCGGGGCGCCCACTTCGCCGCATCCCGTGGCCGTCCGCACGCAGTTTCCACGCGGTGCAGTGTTTGCAGTAGCTCGGGAAGTTCCAGCGCCGTGGTAAAGCCAACCACCAGATTGATGAAATCCTCACCCTCAAAGCCGATAGCAACATTCGAATAGGCTCTGGATACAACGAAATTTTCAAACTCGTTACTCAGTAACTTCACCGCTAGCTGCAGATTGGGGCGCGGCTGCACATTGCTGCCCGCCGCCACGTATACCTGGCGCATCACCGAGCCTGTAATCACGGTGTGACCGCAACCGCGGGCCTGCGATCAGCTTGAGTCCGCTCAATCTGGACACCCACATCACGACTGCCGCGGATAGCACCAGGCTTATTCACCGACAGCTTCACCCAAGGCACCTCGAAATCCGCGAGGATAATCTGCGCCAACTCCTCAGCCAGCGTTTCGACCAGTTCGAAATGGCTGGCTTCAATGAAGGCCAACACTCGCTTTGCCAGCGTTTTGTAGTCCAGTGTGTCTTCGATGCGATCAGTGGCCGCGGCGCGACGGATGTCAGCGGCCAACTCAAAGTCCAAACTAATTGTCTGCTTTACCTTGCGCTCCCAAGCGTAGATACCAATGATGGCCTCAGCACGAAGATCCCGCAAAAAAATTCGGTCGCTCATAAAAGTCCTCAAGCACGGTCGCGACGCACTCGCGTACCTTGTTGTTACGATTTAAAACCCACACCGGCAACTTTGCACTCGCACACTTTAACTCTTCGCGGGCGGCACCAAATCCGCCACAGACCAACGAGCACGAGCCTCTATAGACAGATCACTGGTTTCGCCGGCAACTAACCTTGCGTGCCCTGCCAGAGCAATCATGGCCGCGTTATCGGTGCAAAACTCAGCGCGCGGATAATGCACCTTTACGCCGCGTTCTGCCGCCTTGAGTCTTAACTGATCGCGTAGCCGTCGATTAGCGCCCACGCCACCGGCAATGACCAGCGTGCGCCGGCCCGTCTGACTCAAGGCACGCAGCGTTTTCGCTACCAACGTGTCCACAATAGCCGCCTCAAATCCTTGGGCTAAATCTGCGCGGGTCTGCTCGCTTCCATCGCAATTTCGTAGCGCCACCACCGCCGCGGTCTTCAATCCACTGAAGCTAAAATCCAGCCCCGGTCGATCCAGCATCGGCCGCGGAAACTTAAAGACGCCGTCCCGCCCCGTCAGCGCCAACCGGGCTAGCTCAGCTCCACCGGGATACGGCAGTCCTAATAATTTCGCTGTCTTATCAAAGGCCTCACCAGCAGCGTCATCCAAAGACTCGCCCAACACCTGATAACAGCCCAGCGCCGCTACGTCGATCAACAGGGTGTGCCCACCCGACACCAACAGGGCCAAATAGGGGAAGCTTGGCGGATCCGCCTCCAGTAACGGTGCCAGCAAGTGCCCTTCCAGATGATGTACGGCCACAGCCGGCAAGCCCCAGGCATAAGCCAGCGACCGGCCAAAACCCACACCCACCAGTAAAGCGCCGGCCAAACCTGGGCCCGCGGTGTAGGCCACACCGTCCAGATCCGCGCCGGTTAATCCGGTTTCGGCGAGTAACTCACGGGTTAACTGCGGCAATTTACGCACATGATCACGCGAGGCGAGTTCCGGAACCACTCCACCCCAAGGTGCGTGCAAAGCCGTCTGACTGTGCACCTTATGCGCCAAAAGCCCCCCAGCGGAGGCGTAAATCGCCACCGCTGTCTCATCGCAGGATGACTCTATTCCGAGTACTTTCATGGCCTCATAGTACCGCGGCGAGGGGCCTCTTTGATTTTCATCTCAGAAATCCTTAAACTAATCGGCCTTTTAGCCGGGTCTTAATCCCGCGCAAGCCTAGGAAGGTCGACCCTAATGCCGAGTGTACGTATCCGTGAGAATGAGTATTTCGATGCCGCCCTGCGGCGTTTCAAGCGCGCCTGCGAAAAAGCGGGTGTTCTGACGGAGCTACGGCGCCGCGAATTCTACGAAAAGCCAACCCAAGAGCGTAAGCGCAAGAAGGCGGCTGCCGTAAAGCGCCACCTGAAGCGTCAGTCTCGCGACACGATGCGCGCACCGCGTTAACGCGGTGCGCTGGCTTAAAGGCCAGTCTCATGACCCTAAAAGAACGCATCACTGAGGACATGAAGTCCTGCATGCGCAGCGGAGAAAAAGACCGTCTCGGTCTGATTCGTATGCTGTTGTCTGCGATAAAGCAACGGGAAGTCGACGAGCGCATCGTGCTCGATGACAGCCAGGTGCTCAGCGTTGTTGAAAAAATGGTCAAAACTCGACGCGAGTCGGTCGTGCAATTCGAGGCCGGTAATCGGCCGGAACTGGCTGCCAAAGAAACCGCTGAGATCGCGTTGTTGCAGGCTTATCTGCCAACGCCGTTTAGCGCCGAAGAATTAGACGCGGTCATTAAGGCCGCCATTGAGTCCTCCGGTGCTACCTCCATGAAAGACATGGGCAAGGTCGTCGCCTGCGTAAAAACGGCGGCCGCAGGCCGTGCGGACATGAGCGCGGTCAGCGCTCGCGTTAAAGCCCTGCTGACTCCGTAATTTCGATGAATCGCAGCCTTTGAGGCTGCATCATCCAAAGAAATTTAGCGGTATGCTTTAGTCATGGCAGGCCGTATCCCGCAAAATTTCATAGACGAAGTCGTTGCGCGCACCGATATTGTGGAGATCATCGGCACGCGCATTGCGCTCAAAAAAGCCGGCCGCGAATGGAAAGCCTGCTGCCCGTTTCATGGCGAAAAGACTCCGTCTTTCACAGTCTCCCAAACCAAGCAGTTCTACCACTGCTTTGGCTGCGGTGCGCACGGCACCGCCTTAGGCTTTTTAATCGAACACGACCGAATGAGCTTTGTGGAGGCGGTGGAAGACCTTGCTAACCGGGCAGGGCTGGAAATTCCGCGCGAGGGCCCCAGCACCCCTTCAGATCGGGATCGCCAGGAAAGCGATCTGTTTGCGCTGATGACTCAGGCCGACCAGCACTTTCGTGAGTGCCTTAGAGACAGCGACCGAGCCAAAGACTATTTAAAAGGCCGTGGGTTAAGCGGCGAGACGGCCGCGCGCTACCACTTAGGCTACGCGCCACCGGGCTGGGATGCCGTCCTCAAAAAGTTTGGCGCTACGGAAGCAGGACGCACCGCCTTAAGTGACTGCGGATTAATCATCGAGCGCTCCGGCGATAGCGATAAGGCCGTGTCTAACGGCTTTTATGACCGCTTTCGAGACCGGGTCATGTTCCCGATTCGCGATTCGCGGGGTCGAGTCGTCGGCTTTGGTGGACGGGTGATTGATCAGGGCGAGCCTAAGTATTTGAACTCGCCCGAGACTGCGTTATTTCACAAGGGTCGCGAGCTATACGGACTGTATGAAGCCCGCCAAGAACTGCGCCAGATCAACCAGTTACTGATCGTAGAAGGCTATATGGACGTGGTGCGCCTGGCCCAGGCCGGCATTCACTACGCCGTGGCAACCTTGGGCACGGCAACTACCCCGGAACATCTGAACCGTTTGTTCAGGGTCTGCAGTGACGTTGTTTTTTGCTTTGACGGCGACCGCGCGGGGCGACAAGCGGCTTGGCGAGCCCTGGAAACCTCATTGACCCACGCTCGTGATGGCCGCCAACTGAAATTCTTATTTCTGCCAGACGGCCATGACCCTGACACGTTGGTGGCTGAGGAAGGCAAGGCGGCCTTTGAGCAGCGACTCTCACAGGCCATGCCGCTGTCCGAATACCTGGTAACCCACCTGGCCCAGCAGATCGATCGGGATACCGTCGACGGTCGCGCCAAACTCGCCGAACTTGCTCGCCCGTTGGTTCAAAAACTGCCGGCCGGTGTCTATCGCGAACTTTTGATTGATCGACTGGCCAGCGAAGTGCGAATGCCCTCACCGCGCTTAGCCGGCTTACTCGGATTAAACGAGACCCAGTCAGGCAACACCACCACCGGTGGCTATACCCGGCCACTAGCCCCCACTCGCAGTTACGGACGGGGCAATCTAACCAGCCAGGCCATTGCCCGGGTGCTGCAAAACCCCGGAGCCGCCCGTTACTTAGGCCCGGTGGAGTCGTTGCGCCAAGGCGTTGAGGATCGTGGCCTGGAGGTTCTGCTGGAATTGGTTCAGTGCTTACATGGCGAGCCCCACCTGAGTTCTGCACAGCTGGTGGAGCGTTGGCGCGACAGACCGGAGCACGAGCGGCTTTCCGAGCTCACCAGCATGCCCTTGCCTGAGCTTAAAGAAGAGGCGATCGGCCTTGAACTGGCTGCGATCATCGAAAAAATACGCGCCGAGCGAGGGCCCGAGCGTCGCTGGAGCGAGTTAATTGCCAAGGCCGAATCCGTGGGGCTAAACGAAGCAGAAAAAGCTGAACTGCTGACCCTGCAACGGCAAGCCCGCGCCACGGCGACCCAAGCCCGGCATTAACGACCAAAGGCGAGGGCGCGTTAAATCGCCCCTGGCCAGGCCGCTTTGCCGCAAGGGGGTAGGAAAAAAATTCGTAACAGGAACCTGCGCGAGCAGGGCGTTGTCTGTTAATCTATTCGGCTAATTTCTCTGCGGACTAGGGGGTCTTCCTCTTGAGCGAAAATAACAAGCGGGCTACCCATGTTGCTGACGAGCGCCAATCGCAGCTCAAGCGACTGATTGCTAAAGGCAAAGAACAGGGTTATCTGACCTACGGCGAGGTCAACGACCACCTGCCTAGCGAAATCGTCGATCCGGAGCAGATCGAAGACATCGTCAACATGATCAATGACATGGGAATTCCCGTGTACGAGAAGGCGCCTGACGCCGAGACGTTGATCCTGTCAGAAGGCCCGGTCGCCACCGACGACGAAGCCGTAGAAGAAGCCGCTGCCGCGCTGGCAACAGTGGATGCTGAATTTGGCCGCACTACCGACCCTGTCCGCATGTACATGCGTGAAATGGGCACGGTCGAGTTGTTGACCCGCGAGGGCGAGATTCGGATTGCTAAGCGCATCGAGGAAGGTCTGGATGCTGTACGTCGTGCGCTGGCCAACTTCCCGGCAACCTTTGACCTGCTGCTGAAGGCTTACGAGCCCGTCAAAGCGGGTCAGGGTCGTCTGGTAGACATCATTGTTGGCTTTGTGGACCCCAACGCACC
Organism: uncultured Pseudomonadota bacterium; assembly: GCA_903828595.1. Classification (GTDB taxonomy): domain Bacteria; phylum Pseudomonadota; class Gammaproteobacteria; order Steroidobacterales; family Steroidobacteraceae; genus CAIKMS01. The sequence continues at coordinate 64,935 of CAIKMS010000015.1, forward strand.
GGATGAAATCGCCCAGCCGCAGAATCCTAAGCTCATGGCGCTGGAAAAGGCCGATGACGCTGAGAGTGAGGACGAGGAAGGCGGCGAAGAAGAGGAAGCGTTAGAGACCGGTCCGGATCCGGAGGAAGCCGCCAAGCGCTTTGCCGACATTGCCAAACTGCACCAGCAGGTTGTCAAAGCACTTGATGAGAAGGGTAGCAACGACTCCAAAACCCAGAAAACCCGCGAAAAGCTGGCCGCTCAGTTCTTGGAACTGAAGCTTGCGCCTAAGATGTTTGAAATTCTGATTGGCAACTTGCGTGAATACCTCACGACCATCCGTGGTCTGGAGAAAGAGATCATGCAGATCTGTATTCGTCAGGCTGGCATGCCACGCAAGGATTTCATCGCGATCTTCCCAAAGAATGAGACGACGCCAGACTGGATCGACAAGCAGATCCGCGCGAAGCGTAAGCACTCGGCGCCGCTGGCGAAGCTCAAACCCGACATTATTGAGCGCCAGGTTCACATTCTTGCTCTGGAAGAAGCGCTGCATCTGACGATTCATGAGATCAAGGAAATCAACCGTGAAGTGGCTGTTGGCGAGGCGCAAGCCCGTCGCGCCAAAAAAGAGATGGTTGAGGCCAACCTGCGCCTGGTTATTTCGATTGCCAAGAAGTACACCAACCGCGGATTGCAATTCTTGGATCTGATCCAGGAAGGCAATATTGGCTTGATGAAGGCCGTTGATAAGTTTGAGTATCGTCGCGGCTATAAGTTCTCGACCTACGCCACCTGGTGGATTCGTCAGGCCATCACCCGCTCTATCGCCGATCAGGCCCGCACCATTCGTATTCCGGTGCACATGATAGAAACGATCAATAAGCTGAACCGTATCTCGCGCCAAATGCTTCAGGAAATGGGCCGTGAACCCACACCTGAAGAGTTAGCGGTGCGCATGGAAATGCCTGAGGACAAGGTCCGCAAGGTACTCAAAATCGCCAAGGAACCCATCTCGATGGAAACTCCGATTGGCGATGACGAGGACTCGCATTTGGGTGATTTCATCGAAGACACCGCTGTGCAATCGCCGCTGGAGTCGGCGACCATGGAATCTCTCAAGGAAACCACGCACTCGGTCTTGGCTCAACTCACGCCGCGTGAAGCCAAAGTCCTGCGGATGCGCTTTGGCATTGACATGAATACCGACCATACCTTGGAAGAGGTCGGCAAACAGTTTGACGTCACGCGCGAGCGTATACGTCAGATTGAAGCTAAGGCCCTACGTAAGTTGCGCCATCCTAGTCGTTCGGAGCAGCTACGCAGCTTCCTGATGGAAGACTAGTTAGCGTTATGCAAGCCGACTGAGAGTCGGTATTGGAAAGCCTGCTATCAAGCCCACTGATGCCCGTCAGTGGGCTTTTTGTTTGTTTGGAGAATTCATTCTTTGGCAAATTAGAATGATTAGAGGCCAAAGCTTTAAAAACGCGCCATCTTTTAGCGAACACCGCGCACCGGTGGACCATCGCCCGCAGAAGGCAGTGGATCCTTACCATCAGACCAGCGATAAACCGCCCGGGAGTGAATCTTGTGGTAATTCCAGGCCTCTAAGGTGACTTCTAGCTCAAGGGTTTTTGGCAGTGCGCCTTCATGCACTACCTCCTCAATGGACACATGGCGCGGGTCATCACTACGGATCACGAAGCGATCACCCGACCAACCGGCCCTCACCCGTCGCGATCCGTACCGGTCCGTCATGCTCACCGCATCCGCATTTCCAGGCGCGAACTCTCGTCGACTGTCACCTTGGACCAGCACCCACAGGTTCGGCTGCTGCTCAATTTGTAGCGTGCCTGAGGGCACCACGATGGAGCGCACGAACTGAGCACGATCCGAGGGCCTAAGTCGGGGTCCATTGTCATCGATGATCACGACTTGATCAGCGCTGGACTGCGAGCGCCGACTGCCACGTCGTGAATCATCCGCACGGTTGTCCTGGTCAACGGGTACGCCGAAGGCATAGGGGTCCGGTACGTTTGGCGCGCGCGGCTTGATGGGCTTGGGGGCTGCTGCGGCAATCAACTTGTTCGCGTCATCACTGAGCGTCGGATCTAAGATCCACCGGCCGCTCCAGTCGTGGCTGCGCGCAGACTGGGTCAGAAGCGGGCTGCTAAAACATCCGTTCAGAGCAGTCGTTATTGCCAGGCTAGCGATCCACAACCCGAATCGGCGAGAGTCTTTTAGCACCATGCTCTACCCGGGTGAATCGCACACGATGAGGCCCAAAGGCTCACCGCGCGCTTTAGCTTATCGAGCGCTGTAACCGCGGCCTTCCAGACACGACATCATGGCCCGAAAATAATCAGAGCGCTTGGTAGCAGCATCGGATCCGCTGACACCTCCACCCGCTTGAGTGGGATCATAACCGGTCTGCTCATTGGCCCACTTGTGGCACTCATAACGATCGGTCGCCTGTTGTTCTGCCGACTGCCCATTACGCGGATACGCAAACACGTTATCGCTCTCAGGGCCCGGGCCGCCCTCTTGTGCCGCTGCAGCCCCTTCGGGTGGTGGCACGACCTCATAGCCGGTATCGGGATTGCGATACACGTAGTAGGCGTTGTTGTAGTAGTAGTACGGCGTTCCGCTCACCCAGAGGGTGCTGTAGCCCCACGGCAACCACGGAACGAACGCGCCAAACGGAGGCCCGCCAATAATCCAGCGCCCGCCGTAAGGGTGATACCAGTGACCGCCTTGATACCAATAGTGGCCACCACTCGCGTGCACCGCGTATCCGGCATTCGACGCATAGCCGGGTTGCGACATCCCTGCCCCTGCCCAAGCATGACCGCCGCCGGGATGGCCACCAATGGGATGATGACCGGAGCCTTCGTGCGGCTCTGCGTGAGCCGCCACCGAAAAGACCATGGTCGCCGTTATTAAAACCCCAGCCACGCCCATCGGGCGTGCCCATCGCAAGGACCGGCGGCGAGAATTGAAAGCCTTCATAACAATTACCTCGATAGCACTAAGGCCCAGACTCTTTATGCATCCCACGCTCTTAACGTACGGTATAGCCGCGTCCGTCCAAGCACGCGCTCAGCGCACGCCGGTAATTAATCGCTTGAACTGCCAGGTTACCGTCCCGCAGGTTTTGCGCATTCTGTGCCGCTTGGGCGTTAGCCTGCGCGGCCGCAGCGTGCGCCCGATCGTTCTGCGCAGACTCTACGGCCCCGCCTAACACGGCACCGGCGACCAAACCCACCAGCGTGCTGGGACCCGGATTCCAGGGATTAGCCACCGCAGCTCCCACCAAAGCACCGGTTGCCGCACCGGTCACCACGCCGGAACCAGGCGCCGGACCCACGGGCACGGCGCGCATCCCCACCGGCGGTGGCGGTGGCGGTGGCCGACTCGGATCGAATCCCGTCTGCTGCGTGGCCCATTGGGCACATTCGTACTTGTCACGATCGAGCTGCTCTGGCGTCTGACCACGCGCCGGTGCGGCATATACCGTCGTATCGGGCATCACCAAGGGTGATGGTGGGGGTGGCAGTCGATGCTGGGGCACGGTTGTGACGCAGCCGGAGGCCATTAGCGTCATTGTCGCAACAGCGCCACCACGCAGGATCCAAGACGTAACCGGGCAATTCATAACAAACCTCATGAAACCTATAACCATCGTATATAACGCGTCGTGACCGCCAGGGTTGACTGTGCCTAAACGGGTCGTCGCACGCCAAAGTCTGGACCTGTTCGCCAGTGTCTGCCTATTACACGGACAGACCTGACCCCGTAAAGTTCTGCAAAGCCTAAGTCAGCGCCCTTTTTAAGGCCTTAATCGCCGTTCAACAACTAAATACCCCACGTTACGTCTTTTTGAGCGTTAAAGGCGCGCTCGAGCAAGTCCATGAATGGGTTAAGTCGCGTCGCCAGCGGCACGCTAGGCGGCGGCGCCCGATCATCGGCCTGCCGGTCGTCAGCCTCCTGATCGTCAGCCTCACCTACTGCCACCGGAGCTTGTTCGGCCTCAGTCGCTACTGCTGCGCGCAGACGCGTCAGCAGCGTAGGAATATCTGCCCAGACAATAACCCCTCGCTCGCCAGGCGCTCTGCCGGCATGGCGCAAAATGGCTTCTCCCACCTCACCGGTGTAAGTCACGGTAGGACCACACGACGCAGTAAACTGATACAGCATAAAAGGCCTCGCGGATACTCTGGATAATCGCCATCAACGACCTTAAAAACTGACGCCGATGCGTTTGCCGCAGGCGTAGCTTAATCTGCCCCATTCTACGCCCAAACAGTTGGGATCCAATGACCCTACGTGGGATCATAGCGCTATGAAATCTCCATCCGATCGACCTAAAGGCCAATCCTTACGCCCTCTACGAGCGCTGTACCCTTTTCTTAAACCCTATCGCATGACCATGATTGCCGCCCTGGTGGCGCTCCTGGTTGCCGCCGCGGCCATGCTCACCCTGCCGGTAGCGCTGCGCCAGCTTATTGACCAGGGTTTGACGGCCAGCGACTCCGGCACGATCAATCGTTACTTTCTCGGCTTTCTAGCCGCCGCTGTGATCTTTGGTGTATTCGCTGCTCTGCGCTTTTATCTAGTCAGCTGGCTAGGCGAGCGAATCGTTGCGGATTTGCGCAGCCGTGTGTACTCACGCGTGATTCGGATGGACCCCACCTTTTTCGAGGTCACCCGTACGGGTGAGGTTCTGTCACGACTAACCACCGATACGACCTTGGTGCAGTCGATTGCCGGGGTGAATTTGTCAATCACGCTGCGCTCGATACTCAACGGTATAGGCGCCTTGGTGATGCTCGCCCTGACTAGCGCCAAACTGATGGCCATTATCGTGATTGTCATTCCGCTGATCGTACTGCCATTGATGACGCTGGCTCGGCAGGTCCGCGGACTCTCACGCGATTCGCAGGATCGCATTGCCGATACCAGCGCCTTGGCTGATGAGACGCTCAATGCCATTCAGACGGTGCAGGCTTTCACCATGGAAGACTTGCAGGCCAATCGTTACACGCAAGCCGTGGAGTCGGGCTTTAGCACCGCTATTCGTCGCATCAAGGTCCGCGCATTGCTGACCGCTATTGGCATGATTTTAGTCTTTGGTGGCATCACCTTTGTCCTGTGGCTGGGCGCGCAGGCCGTGGTGAGCAAGCAGATGACCGGTGGTGCGCTCACGCAGTTTTTGGTCTACGCCGTCCTCGTTGGAGGTTCAGCGGCGAATCTGATCGAGATGTGGGGTGAACTGCAACGCGCCGCCGGCGCCATGGAGCGCTTAGCCGAGTTACTGGTGGCAGAACCCGCGCTAGGGGAACCTGCCAGCCCGACCGTGTTGCCGGCTCGGGTAACCGGTAGCCTTCAGTTGGAAGCCGTGACTTTTCACTACCCTTCCAGACCGGATACCGCTGCCTTAAAAAACCTGTCGTTGATGATAAGCCCCGGTGAAACCGTGGCATTGGTCGGGCCCTCAGGGGCCGGCAAAAGCACCTTGTTTCAACTGCTGCTGCGATTTTACGACCCGCAAGCCGGTCACGTCCGGCTCGATAACATCGATCTGACTCAGCTGGCGCCGCGAACGCTACGTGCACAAGTAGGGTTTGTCCCCCAAGACACGGTGTTGTTCGGCGCAAGCGCGCGCGACAACATTCGTTACGGCCGACCCGATGCTAGCGACGCGGCGATTGAATCCGCCGCTAAAGCCGCCGCGGCTGATGAGTTTATTCGTGCCCTACCTGAAGGGTATGACACCTTTTTAGGGGAGCGAGGAACCCGCCTATCCGGGGGCCAACGGCAACGCATTGCGATTGCACGCGCGATTTTAAAAGATCCGCCAGTCCTGCTACTGGATGAGGCAACCAGCGCTTTGGATGCTGAGTCCGAACAAGCCGTGCAGATCGCCTTAGAGGGGCTCATGCAGCACCGCACGACACTGATCATCGCCCACCGCCTAGCCACGGTACTTAAGGCAGATCGAATCATCGTGATGGATCAGGGTGAGTTTGTCGCCTCCGGCAGCCATACCGAGCTTTTGAGCAGTTGCCCCCTGTACGCGCGCTTAGCGGCCTTACAGTTCTCCACGGCACACGCTTAAAAACCGCTCCGAGAGTTAGGCGTAAAGGCCGCAAGGTCGGTATCCTCGCGCCATGCCAATCGTAACTCTCAAAGATGCCGAACTTGCTTACGGCCTGACTCCCTTGCTCGATCGCGCCCAACTGGTCATCCGCAGCGGCGAACGCGTGGCGCTGATCGGTCGTAACGGCACGGGTAAATCCTCGCTGCTGTCCATTATCGCCGGCAGTCGCGGGCTGGACTCGGGCGAAGTACAACGCCGAGACGGCCTGTCCATCACGCTGGTTGAACAGGAACCGGCATTGGGTGAGGCGCCATCCCTGCTCGATAGCGTACGTGCGCGCTGCGGCCTGCGGGCGGATGGTGATCATGGTGATGACCGAACCAGCTGGCGTATTGAAGCGCGAATTATTGAATACATGGATCGTTTGTCCGTAGATCCTAGCCGTGACCCGCTAGTAGCCTCTGGCGGTGAACGAAAGCGTGCCGCTTTAGCCGGTGCTTTTGCGCTGGATACGGATTTATTACTGCTAGATGAGCCTACCAATCACCTGGATTTGGACGGCATCACTGCGCTAGAAGAGCTCATTCAACGCAGTCGCTGCTGCTTACTCATCACCCATGACCGTTGGTTTTTAGACCGTGTTGCTACCCGCGTCATCGAATTAGATCGAGGCTATCTGCGCAGCTATCCGGGCAATTTCACCGCCTACTCCAATCGCAAAGAGGAAGAGTTGGCCGCTGAAGCAACAGCCAATCGAAAATTTGATAAGTTCTGGGCGCAAGAAGAAGCGTGGATTCGGCGCGGTGTGGAAGCACGCCGTACCCGCGATGAAGGCCGCGTTAAGCGGCTAGAGCAACTGCGCGTGGAACGCTCCGCCCGACGTCAGCGCACCGGGATAATGAATCTGGCTATTGATGCCGCGACTCGCTCAGGCAAGTTAGTTGCCGAACTGGAAAACGTCACCAAGAGCTTTGGTGATCGGGTCATCGTCAATGACTTAAGTTTGCGCATCATGCGCGGCGATCGGCTGGGTCTACTGGGCCCTAACGGCGCCGGCAAATCAACGCTTCTTAAGATATTACTGGGCGGTTTGCAGCCTGATACCGGCAGTGCGCGTTTAGGCACCAACTTAGATATCGCCTACTTTGATCAAATGCGTGCAGGCCTGGATCTGGATAAGAGCGTGGCGGAAAACGTCGCGCCGGGCTCGGACTGGGTGGAAATTGGCGGCCAGAAACGGCACATCACCAGTTACTTAGGCGACTTTCTGTTCTCACCTAAACGTGCTGCCACTCCGGTCAATGCTTTATCCGGCGGGGAGCGCAACAGGTTATTGCTGGCTCGCTTGTTTGCCAAACCGGCCAATCTGATCGTTTTAGACGAGCCAACCAATGATCTGGATTTAGAGTCCTTGGATCTTTTGGAGTCGGTTCTTCAAGAATGTGCGGCCACCGTGCTTCTGGTCAGCCATGACCGCGCCTTTGTCGATGCGGTGGTCACTCAAACTCTAGTGTCAGAGGGTAACGGCCGTTGGGGTGAATATATCGGCGGCTACAGTGATTGGCTTAGTCATCGCGACCGCCAAGCTACGGCTAATCGCAACGACATCAAAGCCAGCTCCGGCACGACATCCAGCACCAGTGCAGGCACGCCAGCACCGCGCAGCACGCGCCCGAAAATGTCCTACAAAGAGACCCGTGAACTGGCTAGCCTACCGGTGGAGATCGAAGCGCTAGAAGCCGAGCAGACGGCCTTAACCGCTCAAATGAGTCAACCCGATTACCACCGCCGCCCGGCCGAAGATAAGAAAACCGACCGCGCTCGCCTAGATGCGATCCCCGCGCTGATTGAAAGCAAGCTGGCGCGCTGGGAAGAGCTCGAAGCACGCTCTACAAGCAATTAAGCAGGCTAAGGCCGACCGGCAGGTGCGGTCGGCCAGCTTAAATTTTTGGTTGTTAATGATTTAGGTGTTGATCCAACCAACCCAAAACCTCACGATGCCAGCGCAGCGAATTTTCAGGCTTCAAAACCCAATGGTTTTCGTCCGGGAACACCAATAGCTTCGACTCAATGCCACGACGCTGCAGGGCCGTGAACGTCGACAGGCCTTGCTCCAGCGGTACACGAAAATCCTGCTCGCCCTGAATCACTAACATGGGCGTCTTCCAGTTAGCGACGAACTTGGAGGGAGAGAACTTCTCATAGAGTTCCGGTGCAGCAAAAGCCGGGCCTGCGTGCTCCCACTCCTCGAACCACAACTCTTCCGTGCTGTAGTACATGGCACGCGAATCAAAAATGCCGTCGTGGTTTACCAGGCAGCGGAAGCGATCACTCCAGTTTCCGGCAATCAAATTGATCATGTATCCGCCGTAACTTGCCCCCAGCGCACAGACACGATCACCGTCTAACCAATCAAAGCGGCTTTGGGCTGCCGCCAAACCTTTTTTCAGGTCTTCTAAAGGCTTTCCACCCCAGTCGCCACTAATCGAATCGGTAAACGCCTGCCCGTAGCCGGTGGATCCATGAAAATCAATAAAGACTACGGCATAACCGGCGCCGGAATAAATCTGTGGGTTCCAGCGATAACTCCAGCCGTTACCAAACGATCCTTGGGGGCCGCCATGAATCAAAAAAGCCACGGGGTATTTTTGTCCGGGCTTGGCATTCCAGGGCTTCATCACATAGCCATAGACAGTCTGGTTAGCAGCCCCTTGAAAGCTAAATTGTTCGGCAGCGCCAAACTGAACGTCCGACAAGGCCTCACGATTCACCTGCGTAAGACGAAGGGCATTACCCCCCTTTAGATCCACCGAATACAGTTCGGCCGGGGAACTTAAATGGCTCTGCGTGTAGAGAATTTGCTCGGCGCTTACATCAAAGCTCTCTACCGTGCCAGCTTGCGTTAATCGCAGTACTGCGCCGTTCCTTGCATCAATCCGAAACAAGGGCTCTTGGCCGGTGTCTGCGGTCTGCACGATCAGTGCACTGCCGTCTTTGGTCCAGCGATAGCTCGCCACCGAATGATCCCAATCGTTAGCCAGCGCTCGACGCTTACCCGTAGCGACATCCAGCAACACCAAATGAAATCGGTCTGCCTCAAATCCGGCTCGATCCATCGCTTTGTAAGCCAGAGTACGGCCGTCGGGAGAAAAACGAGGCTCGGCATCGGACGCCAGGTTATCCGGCGTTAGATTAACGGGAGCACCGCCCGTGACCGGCGACTGATACAGATCAAAGTTTGTTGACCAGGCTTCTGCTTTGCCAGCAACACGCACCGCATAAACCAGTGTCTTCCCATCGGGACTAAACGTGTAGTCCGACTCATCACCAAAGGGCTTGCCCGGCACGTCCCCGTCCAAACTGCCGGAAATATTGATTGGTTCACCCTGAGTGCGACCCTCAGCGTCTAGTTTGAGCGTGAACAAGACCGAACGGCGGCTATCCGACCACGTGTCCCAATGGCGCACAAACAAAGCGTCATACAGGCGCGCCTGACTCTTAGCATCAGCGAGGTTTTTTAACCTATCGCGCGTACAGACCAACGTCTCACAATCGCGAAACACCGACAAAGAAACCGCCAACCGATCACCCTGTGGCGCTAGCTCAAAGCTCTCCACGTCCAACGGCAAATCGGTAATTGGCACAGCCTCGCCGCCGTTAAATGACAGCCGCCAAACCTGGCTTGATCCAAACCGACTCGATAAAAAATACAGCGCATCGCCACTGGCTGACCAGCGCGGGTCACGGCTACTTGACACCTCGCGCGTCAGGCGTTGCAGAGTGGGCGTACGGCCCAGCGTCATCACATAGATTTCCGTGTGACCCCGATTTTTGGCCATGTCGGTATCGCGAACCGTGAAGGCCACACGACGCCCATCCGGTGATAAAACCGGCCCCGACGCGCGCCGCAGGCGCACCAGGTCATCCGGCGTCAAGCCGCGGGGGTTAGCCTGTGTGGGTGATGACAACACCACAAACAGCAGCAAAAAACTCAACGCCTTAGCCAACAGGATCCACCACAACCGCGCCATAAAAAGACTCCAGATTGTTTCAAGACCTAGAGATTGTCCGGACAACCCTAGCGCCTAGCAACAAAAAACTAAGGTGAGGGTTTGACGCGCCGAACAAAAAAGCGCCGGCGTGTGCGCGGCGACCTCTGGCAAGTGGATAGGCCAAACCGTTAATCGGCGCTTACACCACCCGTTTCTAACTGCGTCGGTTGTTGTAGCGGCAGCTTGAAACTAAAACAGTTAGCCCGCGGCTCTGTAGCGCGTCATGCCCGTAGCTGGCTCAGCGCTTAAAAAAAGCAGGATCCGGTGACCCGGCGGGCAAGGAGTCTAGAAATCTGCGCTATCGGAAAATTCCAGCCAAGTGGTGGGCGCGCTCAATCGCGCTACCAAAAGCCAGGGGTACGGAGTCGGCGCGTACCACCGACATCGTGAACGCAGAGGCTACGAACATTAAAGCCGGCATCCAGCGCGCCACGCGCGACGCACGAACCAGCGGGTAGTCCGCTCGATGGCATAAAAGGTTGGAGTGCATGGCTACCCTCTAAAGAACCTAAGTTTGTCAGCATCTGTGTACCGCAGCCGCAAAGGGCGCGCTGCCCGCCGACTCCAAACTGCGATTAACCTCGCGCAACCACTGACTGAGCCAAACTTTAAGTAAAACAGCACGGCCAGCCGATGCAATGCTGGCGCGCCGGATTTACGCCACTGGCCGCCGCTTAGATTGCATGAACGCAGGAACTGGAATGGCGGATTAAACCAAGGTGCCTGCGGCGAGATCACGGATCCCAGCTTGAAGAGGGGTAGGTACTTTGAACCAAGCCACTATTTGACAATATCCCTACTCAAGTGAAAAAACGCGGGCTGCGCGCGAGGGATTGCGAGCATCCGGCCGAATTATTGATACTTGGCACGCACTACCGTGAAATTTAAGCGCAAACTGCCTTAAAGTTAGCCTATAACCAATGAGATAGCTCGGTACTTGGGCATCGTGAACGATTAGCACTTGGCAACGCGCCGTAAATAATTGGACGGATACGTACCTACACAATGTAAGGAACGAGAAAAGAGATGACGACTCCTACCAACTGCGTGACTACGACATCCCGAAACCCCTCGCCCACGCTAGCGGCTAACCGCACGACTCACGGCCGAACATGGCACTCGCTGAGTACCCTGCTGGTGCTGTTCTTCGGCGCCCTGCTGCTCAATAGCCCTGCGCAGGCTCAGTTTGCGGTCGGTGAAACCTTCAACACCCCGACCACAGACTTTTCTTGGACCCCCATTGGTGGTGCCTGTCTGACAGCCGGCACATACAGCGTCAGCTCAAGCAGCACGATTCCGGGCTGCAAAGGCATGCCGTACTACAGCGCGACGCCGTACGCCAATACAGCGGCTGACGCGACCGGAAGCGGCGCCCTACGCTTCACCGCACCGGTGCTCAGCGAGTTTGGTGGCTTAATCTCTAATTTCGCCCTACCCAACGATCAGGGCATTCAGATCAAGTTTGTCTCGTATATTTATGGCGGTAGCGGAACCACTTTAGGTTCCGACGGCCTGCTCTTCTTTCTGATCAATGCCGACGTGTACGATCCAACAAAAGCTGTCTACAACCCGGCTTCCAGCTATTACGTGTCGGGCGTGACCATTCCCAATGACATGGGCGCGTGGGGTGGTAGCTTAGGCTACGACTGCTCGAATCGAAATAACGACCAAGCGGACCTGCACCCGAACAAGGCGACTCGCGGCTACGATGGAATGATCGGCGCGTACATTGGCCTTGGCATTGACGAAAAGGGCGACTTCTTAAACGGCGTCGACAACACCAATACGGGCATTAATGGCAACGTGATTGATGTCCCTGTAGGTAACACTATCGGCTTGCGCGGCTATGGCAGCATCAATTGGTTCGCACTAAATAGCCAGTCTCCTGCCAATTACCCCACCGCCCTGTCCTCTGCCCAACGAGCTCAGGCCGTTCAGGCAACCTGCAAGAGCGGGACCCTATGGAATTACGCCCCAGTGCTCACCGGCGGATCGGCAGTCAACACCGGTATTTCTGTGCCGAACTACAGTTACTTTCCCCAGGGCTACAAAACCCTGACCGCCGCCACACCGATCTCCACAATTAATGCCTCTACTCGCGTCAATGCGATTCCAATCGCCTACAACTTGAAGGTGACCAGCGACGGCCTTTTAAGCCTGTCGTATTCGTACAATGGCGGAGCCTACCAACCCGTACTAACCGGCCAAGACATCACCAAGTCGAACGGACCGTTACCCAGCGCGTTTTATCTTGGTTTCGGCGGCACCACCGGCGGTATAGGAACCAACTTTCACGAGATCTCGTGCTTTGCTGCGGCTCCGGCCGCCACCTCTGCCAGCTCCGCCGGCCTAAACCAGGTCCTGTCGAGTAAGGTTCAAACGACCTCGCAGGTATACTTCGCGTACTACGATCCAACGACCTATGCCGGTTCTCTGGTCGCCTCTAGCCTAGGCATCAATACGACCACCAATCAGGTAACCATCGCAACCAACGCCAACTGGGATGCTGCCTGTGGTTTAACCGGCACCAATAACTGCGGGCCTACCGGCAATACCGTAGTCGCCGTTCAAGGGCCTAACTCCCGAAACATTCTCAGCTGGAACGGCACAACCGGCATCCCGTTCCAATACGCGAGCCTTAGTGCCACTCAGCAAGCAGCGTTGACAGCTGGTGATACCACGCCGAGTAACAATCGCACGAACTACCTGCGCGGCGATACAAGCAACAACATCACCAGCCTTGGTGCTGGCCTATACCGCCGTCGAACCAGCATACTAGGCGATATTATTAATTCGACACCTACTTGGGTAGGTCCACCGGAGGCGCCCTACCCAAACACCTGGGCAGACAGTCTTTATTCCAGCCCGGTCCCGTTAGAAAACAGTGGCCAAACCTACGGCACCTTCGCAAGTGCGAATGCAAGCCGATTGAACGTTGTTTACGTCGGTGCCAACGATGGCCTGTTGCATGGCTTCAGGGCAGGCGGCACGGATCCTAGCACCGGTAATTTGGTGAACAGTGTAGCTACGCCAAACGACGGCTATGAAGTTATGGCGTATATGCCATCAGCCGTCATTAATAGCATTCACAATACAACCGGAATCGGCGGTGTTGAGTTGGACTACTCCAACGCGCAGTACTCCCACAACTTCTACGTGGATGCGACCCCGGATACTGAAGATCTCTATTACAGCGGCGCTTGGCACACGTGGCTGGTCGGAGGCTTAGGTGCTGGGGGTGCGGCGATCTATGCGTTAGACATTACCAGCGCCAGTTTTTCAGAAAGTAATGCGTCCAGTATCGTCAAGGGCGAGTGGGATGCTGCTGCACTAAACAAATTGTGCGGAAGCGGTTCGACCTGCGGCAGCAACTTAGGCAACACTTACGGCACGCCACAGATTCGCCGCTTGCACAACGGCAGCTGGGGCATCATTTTTGGTAATGGCTTCCAGAGCTCTACCGGTGTGGCCGGTATCTACATCATGACACTCAATAGCAGTGGAACGCCGACTAACGTGTACTTCCTACAAGCCCCCAGCGTCAGCGGCAACGGTTCAGCCAACGGCATTGCGTACGTGTCGCCTGTTGATTTGGACGGTGACCATGTCACTGACTACGTTTACGCAGGCGATCTGTACGGCAACATCTGGCGTTTTGATCTCACATCCAACCTACCCGCCAACTGGGCGGCGCCGTCGGCCCCGTTGTTCTCAACGCCCAATCAACAGCCGGTGACCACCAAACTCTTGGTTGCCTCCATTCCTTCCAGCACGGGCCCTAACCGGGTGATGGTATCCTTTGGCACCGGCCAACAAACCCCGTTCACCGTTGTGACGCCAACGTCTTACGTGACGGGCCAGCAGTACCTGTTTGGCATCTGGGACTGGAACATGGTGGCATGGAATAATAAGGGCAGCACGCTGTATGCAAGCCTTCCAGGGCCACAACCCAATGTTAATTTCGCACACCTGCAGGCGCAGTCTGTCACCGGTTCTTATGCTCCCAACGCGAACGACGATACCGCCGTTCCTGATGCCGCCGGCAACGCGTATCGGACCGTCTCAAACAACACGATTTGTTGGTCGGGAACCACCGTGGGCACTACCTCCTGCGCCAATAGCGCCGCCCAGTTTGGCTGGTATTTAACGCTGCCAGGCACTTTGACTTACGTTGTTCAGGGAGTCAGCACAACGACGAATGAGCAAATCCTCTACAACCCGAGCTTGGTGAATGGACAAATTATCGTGAACACCACCATTCCACCCAACTCCTCACCGCTGAACTGCACGCCAAGCAACACAACAGGCTGGACTTATTCGATCAATATTTCCAATGGCGGATCGTCCAGTAAATCTGTGTTTACCGATAGCAACAATAACTTTAACGGCCTGTTTGAGAATGGTGTGCCGGTCTCAGCAGTTGCCTTGAACGGTACCGGTTCGGTGTCTATCGTGAATCAGAACACGCTGGTGACTCAGACCTCAGCAGGTCTTCCAGTCACTTACGGCTACAACCCTAACGCCACCGCCGCGGCCAAGCGCCTGACCTGGATTCAGAAACGTTAGTTTTAAGTTACTTCAGCAACACGACCTTAGACGTGTTGCTGAAGTAACCTGCGTTTAAGCTAGGTAGGTCGACGATCTGTTCACAGCGGCAAAACCATAAACAAAGCGGCTGCGGTCATTACCCCAACAGCGATCCAACCTAAGATCAATACCCATAAGTGAGGGACGTAATCGCCCATAACGCTTTTGCGACTGGCCAGAAGCAAAATCACTATCATTAAAGGTACGGCAACCACGCCGTTAATTACGGCGCTATAGAACAAGGCCTTCATTGGGCTAATCGGCGAATACTGCAGGGCAAAGCCCAGCAACCCACTGATCGCAATAACCCCATAAAAGCCACGCGCTTCTAACACGGCCCGCTCCAAGCCAAAGACCCACCCCATGGCTTCCGCCAACGCGTAAGCACCTGAACCGGCTAACACCGGAACTCCGATTAATCCGACTCCGACGATACCCAGAGTAAATAGCTCAAAGGCAAACGAACCGGCCAGCGGCCGCAAAGCGCTGGCGGCATGACTGGCTGTGGTGATGTTGGTGATACCAGCCGTATGCAAGGTCACGGCCGTGGCCAAAATGACGCAGTAGGATGCCGCATTCGAATAAAACATGCCGCTCCAGGTATCCCAGTTGATTCGGTTTAATTCTTTGGGAGCTGACGCCGAATCAACCAGTAATGTCCCGTTGCTGTGCAACTGCAGATCTTCAACTTCTTCTGATGCCTGCCAAAAAAACAAATACGGACTGATCGTCGTACCCAGGACCCCGACCACAACCATGGCCGTATCCGAGGTCAACGCCATGTGAGGCCACAGGGTACGACGTAAAACGTCTGCCCAAGGTACGGCCACGGTGAATAAGACGCCGGCATAAGCCAATAGCGATAACGTCAGCCAACGCAGATAGCCGACATAGCGGTGGTAAGGCACAAACAGCTGCAGCGATAAGGTCAGTATCACAAATCCCGCTGTCATCCAGTGACGATCAAAGCCACTGACTAGCTCAGCGGCCTCCCCCATCGCGGCGACGTCGGCAGCTATATTCAGGGTGTTGGCTATCAACAAAATGAGCACCACACCCAGCAACACCGAGCGCGGGAAAACGCGCTTGATATTGGCGCTTAAGCCCATACCGGTGACACGACCAATCTGTGCACAGATGATCTGAACCGCCGCCATCAACGGGAAAGCCAGTGGCATGGTCCATAGCGCATCCAAACCCAATTGCGCACCGGCTTGGGAATAGGTGGCGATGCCGCTGGGATCGTCGTCGGCGACCCCGGTAATCAAGCCTGGACCCAGGCGTGCCAGCGGATGGTTTTTTACGCGTTGCCACAACCGATCCAAAAATCGGTGGGTCGCCAGGGTCGATAGTCGCATAGCAGTGCCTTAGCGTTTGCGGCCAGATGCAAGGTGCTGGCATCGCCCGCCGCACTACCTGCTCGGAAATCTCACGGGCTTAGGGTCATTGTGAAAGGTAAGACCATGAAACGGGATCGTGAGAAACCGAAACGGCCAGTAGGGTTAAACCGGCGACTTCGGCCGGTTCGGATAAGCGGATACGGGAAGGGAGCCTGGCATTACCTGTGCCTGGGGTGGCTATTGAGCCATCACCTGGTCACAACTGTGATCTAAATACTACTATTAGGTATTGACTAGTATTAGATAGATAGTATTATTAGATTCACTATGAAGCCAACTGATATAAGTGACCTGCCTCCTGACGATGTCTCGGCCGAGAGCCTGGATGTCGAGAGCCTCGCGCGCAAATTCCAAAAGGAACTGAACTCCGGCTTGATCAGCCTCGTGCTGCTGTCGGTTCTAGCCCGCGCCGGAGAGGACCTGTACGGCTACCAGATCGCCAAGCGCCTGCAAGGCGACGGCAACACCGGCATCCCGATGAAACAGGGCGCGCTGTATCCGGTGCTGCGCACGCTGTCGGCCCACGGACTGCTCGCCAGCCGGGTCGTGCCCTCCTACGCTGGCCCACCGCGGCGCTACTACAAGATCACGCCGGCCGGTCGCGAGGCGCTACTGCGCTGGAACACGATCTGGAGTTCGACCCGCGATTTCGTCGACAACGTGGCTGCCCGCACGGCACCGAACACCACCCCACCCACAGAGTGAGCCCCATGAGCCCGTCATCTCCCCGCTCGATCGACCAGTACCTGAGCCAACTGCGGGAGGCCCTACGGGGCGAGGACCCCGCGCTCGTACAGGATGCGCTCTACGACGCTGAGGAATACCTGCGCGCCGAAGTCGCCCAACACTCGGGCAAATCCGAGCCCGATGTCCTCGAACTCATCGCCAGCACCTATGGCGCGCCGGATGAAGTCGCTGAAGCGTATCGCACCACTGAAAAAACCGTGCGCGATGCCACCCGCCCGCTGGCACCGCGAGCCCGCTCGACCCTGCTGGGTCAATTCTTCGGCGTCTATACCGACAGCCGTGCATGGGCCGCACTGTTTTATATGCTTATGTCGCTGGTAACCGGCATCTGCTACTTCACAATCACGGTGACCGGCCTGTCGCTGTCCGCGGGGCTTGCGATCCTGATCATCGGCATCCCGGTGTTCCTGACATTTATTGGGCTCACTCGAGTGCTGTCACTGGTCGAGGGACGCATAGTAGAAGGGCTACTGGGCGTGCGTATGCCGCGCCGCCCGCTGCGGTCGTCATCAGGCGCGCCCTTCTTCGAACGAATCAAGGAAATGCTCGTTGATAGACGCACCTGGACGACTCTGATCTACCTACTGACCATGTTGCCGCTGGGTATCCTCTATTTCACCACGGCGCTCGTGGGCCTAAGCGTCGGCCTGGGCGCGCTGCTTGCGCCAGTCTTTACGATGCTCAGTGGCCTTGGCCTGATCACCGATGCGAGCGTTCAGATCGACGGCCAGCCCGTGTGGTGGCCGCTGACGCTACTCCTTGCAGCCGGTGGTATCGTCGTGATGACTCTCACGCTGCATCTGGTGCGCGCCATAGGCCCACTACACGGCCGCTATGCGCGGGCGCTGCTGTTGTCGCGGGACGGGAATGGATAGGAATGTCCAATGCCCATTCGGTGCACGCCACCAACAACATTGAACGCGCAGTAGCCGCGTATGTTGCGTCCGAGGTAGCGTTACGTGTGCCTGGCTTCGGCTAGTCAGGTAGCCGTTGCCTAAGGTCTGTGACCCTGAACTAACCGCCAACCTTAAAGTACAGCGCCTTTCACAAAGCACTCACTTTGTTATTCTTTGAAGCCGGAAAGTCGACACCGACGCATGGCAGACGACCCGCCATGAAGCTGATGGAGGGTGGGTTGGTGGGCCTGCTCGGATTCGAACCGAGAACCAAGGGATTCACTCTGCCCCACCGTTTCCGATGGGAGTGGACTATCTCTTCACCCGCGACCTTCAAGGCCGGTAGGGTGCGGGATGCTCTAGCCTGTTATTAAGGGCACTATAGCCCTCAGGTAGTCTCTGCACCTTCCGACGGTGTACCGTCGGCTCGGCTCAGGATTGCCACCAGCTTTATTTCTTAAGCTGAAGGGTTCCCTGAGTTCGTCCCGTCCACTTCGCGGCTTTCGCCGTGAAGGCACCATTATTCTGATGAGTCCCCTGCTCTAACCGTTGAGCTACAGGCCCGCACGGTGGCAGTGTACCGCTAGGTCGGGCATGCCGACTACCCGCCTAATCAGTTTAAGCTACACCCCCATCCCTAGGACGCGGGCATACGGAGCCTTCATGCCTTTTGAACTGTTGCTTGGAATCGGCGCCTTAGGTTGCCTGGTAATCGGCGCCGCCTTGGGCTACTGGCTCGGCCATGCCCAACGAGCCGGTCAAGCCGAGCTAGAAACCCTGGCGCAAAACGCCCGCCTGTCGGCCTTACAAGCAGAGCGCGACGCGCTCCACGAGCGACTTTTGGCCGCGCAAAGCTCCTCGCACTCCCTGGAAATCCAACTGCGGGAAGAAACCGGCAAACGCGCCGCCGCCGAAGCCACCGGGCTGCAAATTGCAGGGCTGCGTGCGCAGTTACAGAGCCGCGAGACAGACTTAAGCGCACTCAACACAGAACTGCGCGAGCTGGCTGAAAGCCGACAAAAGCTGGCCTCCGAACTCGAGGCAAGCACACGCGCCATCGCCGAGCAGCGCGAACTGCTTAAGCAGGCTGAATCCAGCCTGACAGACACCTTTAAGTCTCTGGCTGCGCAAACCCTGCAGGCTAACAATCAGCAGTTTATTGAATTAGCTAACGTGCAATTTCAGTCGCTGCACAACCAGTCAGCCAGCGAGCTGGAAAAGCGTGAACTGGCGATCACGCAACTCGTCGAGCCGGTACGTAAATCACTCGACGAGGTGCAAAAGAAGATTGGTGATGTCGAAAAAGACCGCTTAGGGGCCTACTCGTCGTTAATGGCGGAGGTCAAGGTGCTCACCCATGGGCAGAGCGAACTGCGCCGAGAAACCACCAATCTGGTAGGCGCTTTGCGCCGTCCTCAAGTGCGCGGTCGATGGGGCGAGCTGCAGCTCAAACGGGTCGTGGAGATGGCGGGCATGCTTGACCATGTCGACTTTCACGAACAATCCTCAGTCAGTACTGAGGATGGCGACCTGCGACCTGACTTAGTGGTGCACCTGCCCGGCGGGCGAAGCCTGGTTATCGATGCCAAGGCGCCGCTAGATGCTTATTTAAGCTCTATTGAAGAGCCCGATGAGGCGCTAGCTAAGATCAAGTTAGCTGATCACGCCCGGCAGCTTCGTGATCACATCAACAAACTCTCTCGCAAAGCCTATTGGGAACAGTTTCCCAATACCCCTGACTTCGTGGTGCTGTTTATCCCCGGCGAGGTATTTTATAGCGCCGCTCTGGAGCAGGACCCTGAGCTGATTGAAATCGGTGTACGGCAAAAAGTAATTCTGGCGACACCTACCACGCTAATCGCTTTACTGCGCACCGTCTCCTACGGCTGGCGCCAAGAGGCACTAGCAGATGACGCCAAGCACATTGCCGAGCTGGGTAAAGAGCTCTACGAACGGCTGCAAACTTTAGCCAGCCATTGGAACTCTGTAGGTACTAATCTGCGCAGAGCAGTAAGTGCCTTTAATGATTCGGTCGGATCGCTAGACAGCCGCGTCATGGCTTCCGCCCGAAAATTTCGGGAGCTCAAAGTAGCCCAGGACGCTAAAGAGCCGGAAGAACTCAAAACCGTGGATCTGATACCCCGGGAGTTGCAGTCCGATGAAATGCGTCCGGCTGTAGTCGCGTCAATAGCCCACGACCCTCTGGGCTAGAACTTACCCTGCTGAAAGTCCGCGATGGCCTGATGAATCTGCTCGGACGTGTTCATTACAAAAGGCCCGTATCGAGCAACCGGTTCGCGCACCGGGATACCGGCAATCACAAGAAAGCGGGCGTCCTTCATGGCGGTCACTTGCACGTAGTCACCCGCCGCGAGCTCCGCTAGTTTTGGCGCGGTCACAGCGTGACCCGAACCCGGACCAACGCTGACTTCGCCTTCGTAAACATACAAAAAGGCGCTTTTAGCGATGTGGATCGCGCTTTGAAACTGTGAACCCGCGGTCAGTCGCACGTCCAGATATACGGGCTGAGTCGTGCGTTCAGGTGCCGGACCGCGCACACCATCAAAGTGCCCTGCAATCACCTTGACCTGCCCGCCTTGCGGCAGTTCGACGACGGGAACCTTATGTGGCTCGATATCTTGATACTCCACCGGTCGCATCTTCTCGCCCGAGGGCAAATTCAGCCACAGTTGAAAGCCGCGCATGCGACCCTGTTCTTGTTCAGGCATCTCCGAGTGGACAATGCCGCGGCCGGCGGTCATCCACTGCACCGCACCGGCGGTAAGCAGCCCCTCGTTGCCGTGATTATCGCGATGACGCATACGCCCATCGAGCATGTAGGTAATGGTTTCAAAGCCACGATGCGGGTGGCTGGGGAATCCCGCAATGTAAGCTGCCGGATCATCTGAGCCAAACTCATCGAGCATCAAAAACGGATCCAAATACGACAGCGCCTGCGTACCAATAACACGGGTTAGCTTGACACCGGCGCCGTCTGAGGTCGGCATACCCACGACCGTACGAACGACCGCTCGGCTGGTGCCGGTTACCGCCGAGCCCAGAAGTTCAGAATCTGTTGCTGCCATGTTGTCACTCCCGCCTCAAGGTCATCCGTTTACAGCCAAGCTCAGCCCGTGCCCGTGTATGGTCGCGCACCTGAAGCCAAAAATCCAAAGCTTGAGTAAAACTAGCAGCCGCCGCCTGCACCGGTGCAAAATAACCGTTTAACGCGACCCATAAGGGTCATGCCGCCCTGGGATCATAAGTATGCGAACCAGTACCCTGCGCGTAGCTGCCGTTTTTAGAGCCGCGACCCTTTGTTTATGGACTTTGAGTGCCTGTGCCTTGATGAGTCCTGCCGCGTACGCCGCGGGCAGCAAAAAACCGTCGTTCTCACAAAGCGTGGATGAGTATCTTGAGCAGTTCGCTCGCTTTCATCCCTCGATTGCCGCTGGCAACGGACTGCACCAACACGATGGCCTACTCGAAGACTTCTCCGCGCCCAAGATACGTGCGGAAGTAGCCTGGCTGAACTATTGGCATCATCGTTTTGATTCGATCAAGCCTAAATCTTTAACGGCAGATGAAAGGGTCGATAGACGGATTGTATTAGGCGTTATTGAAGGCTGGCTGCTGGACCTCAACACGATTAAGACCTGGCGACGCAATCCAATGATCTATGTATCTGCCATCTCCGATGGACTGCATAACCTGATGACCATGGACTCCTCACCCAGTGAGTCGCGCATGCGCGAGGCCATCGCCAAACTGCAGGGCGTATCTGTCCTACTGAACAGCGCGCGCGTCAATATCGCCTACCCGCCACGTGTGTATGTCGAGCACGCCATTGAGATGACTGATGGGTTACACGACCTTCTAACCCATGATCTAGCGCTGGCTTTTGCAACCTCGAGCAACACCACGCTGCAAAAACAACTCAGCCAGGCAGCAGCCAAGGCAGACAAAGCCGTTATGGCCTACCGAACGGAACTGACCACTCAAGTTCTGCCGCACGCGGTTGGGCTGTACATGATGGGCACTAATAACGTACTCGCCCGCTATAAAGCCGAAGAATTAATCGATATGACGGCAGATCAACTACTTAACCTAGGCACTCGCGAACTCGCTGTCCAGCAGGCAGCTTTCGCCGAAGCCGCGGCCCGTATTGATGCTAAACGTAACCCGCTTGAGATCTGGCACGAAGTGCAGAACGCTCACCCCAAGACCGGCGAGCTAGTACCGGCAGCACGGGTACTAGTTGATGAACTGCTGACCTTTATTAAAGATCGACATCTGGTCGATCTGCCGGCCAACGAAAACATTATTGTGGCCCCTGCGCCGGCCTATGACCTTGGCCTGGCCTCCATGCACTCTTCACCACCCTTAGAACCCAAACCTATTCAAAGTTATTACTACCTGACAGATGCTGACCCCAGCTGGCCTGCCGCTCGCCAGGATGAATGGCTGAAAGCCTTCAATTACGCGACACTGGCTGACATTACTGCGCATGAAGTAGCTCCTGGGCATTACGTTCACAGCGTCTTTATGCGCCACACCCCTGGCAAGATTCGCCGAATTTGGGTGGGCCTTAACCCGTTCCCCCAACCATCCTCAGGCCAAGACGGTTGGGCCCACTATGCTGAGCAATTAGTCTCTGACGAAGGCTTCAAGGCCGACGACCCACGCTACAAAATGGCGCAAATAGCCGAAGCGTTAAACCGCATTTGCCGCTTGATAGTCGGCTTGCGACTGCACAGCGGGCAGTGGACGATCACTCAAGCCAGCGATTTTTTCGTAACCCAAGCCTACCTGCCGAAGGCGCAGGCCCAGCGCGAGGCCGAACGTGGCACCTATGATCCCACCTACGGCGGTTACTTCCTGGGCAAGATGGCGGCGCTTAAGTTACGTCACGACTACGAAGCTGCGCACAGCAAAGATTTTAGCCTTGCGGAGTTTCATCAAAAAGTGATGACCAACGGCATCGCCCCGTGGTGGGCTCATCGGCAACTGCTGCTGCCCGGGGACAAGGGCACGGTCCTACAATAACAACTGCCCGCCTGCGAGCGATTGCGCATTAATCCATGTGATTTGCGCGTAACTCATTTAACGGATAAAAGGTTCCGCGCCAACGGATACCGCCCTGCCAATGGGTCAACACTAAGGCCCTGAGCATTAACCACGCACCCACAAGACCAAACGGGCCGAGCAGTAAGCCGGCCCAGGGCGCTGTGCCAAACTGTCGCGCGAAAAATAAACCCTCTAAAAAAGCAATCAAACACAGTCCCGCATTCAACCACCAGCCCGTACCCTGCAAAAACAGCAGTGCCACCGGTGGCCATACGAGAAACAACAGGTTAGCCGCTACACCGGCCAAAACCAGCCCCGCTTTATAATCCACACCTGCGTATAAGTTTTTCATCAGGCCGGTCTGTAACTGCCGCCAATTGGAGTACCACTCCACACTCACCGCCCCACCACCGATCAAAAAGTCCTGGGTGTGCCCGGAAAATTTTAGCGCCTTGCCTAATTTAAGATCGTCATCAGGACGCATTTTCAACCGCTCATGACCACCGATAGCCTTGTATGCGCTAGCGCGAACTAAATTAAAAGCACCAATACCGATGTGGGCCGTGGACCGAGGATTGCGCAACGCCCAGGGTCGGGTAATCGTCACGAACAACAAACCAAAATACAGCGGAAACTGCCGCAAGAAAAAACCGGGCATGGTGGCGCGCGGACCGACCACCAGATGATCCAGATGTTGCTCCTCGGCGTAGCCGATCGCGCGGTTTAACACCTCGGGAGCCAGCAGGACATCGGCATCGGTAAACAAGATCCAATCCCCGTCCGCGGCGGCAGCCGCCAAATGATTCGCATGATTTTTGCCCAACCAGCCGGCCGGCAAGGTAGTCACCGTGAGTACTTTTAGGTTAGGCCAGTGGATCGCCTGACGCGCCAGAATGGCGGCGGTCGCGTCGGTGGACCGATCATCAACAACGATGACCTCAAAACTGGGGTACTGCAGACGTCGCCAAGTATCCAGGGCTTCTCCAATTTTGCGGGCCTCATTACGCGCTGGAGCGATCACAGATACTCTCGGCCAAGAGCCCGACGGGTCGGGCAAATCATCCGTCGGCAGATACCGCAAGTGCCGGCAACCTCCTATCCGCCACAGGGCGAGTGGCAAACAAAACATCAAGGAGCCTAGGGCCACCATTACCGCCACACTCATAAGCCTATCCTTGCCAGAGGGTCGCTGCCCAATGGCCTAAAAGTTCGCCCCTGTGGCTGCAGACCCGAGGCCTCAATGACAATTGCATTAATACTCAAAGTAACGCATTTCGTCGCCCTCGCGTCCCCGGCAGACTCAAGGGTGGGATGTTGCGAGCCGATAGCGTAGCTTGGCCGTACTAAAACACCCCGGTCGCTCAGTTAAGTCTATTTGAGAAATCCTACTCTATGAAGATTCCTGGCCTGCCTATCGCCCTGTTGTTCGCCATCGCCACGATCGCCACCTGGGCCTACTTTAACCAACCAGAAGCGGAGCCGGAGTGGCCCCACGAGGTCCAGGGGTTTGCTTTCTCGCCCTATCAGGCTGATCAAAATGCCATGACCCAGGAGTTTCCAACCCGGGAGCAGATCGCCAAAGATCTGGATCTGCTAAAAGGAAAGACCCACGCTATTCGTACCTACGATGTCGACGGGACCATGGCGCTGATTCCAGAACTTGCCCAGCAGCGCGACATCAAAGTCACCCTGGGCATCTGGCTAGACTCGCGCCTAGAGCACAACGAAGAAGAAATTACCAAGGGCATTGAGTTGGCTCGCCAGTACCCGAACATTGTTCGCGTCATGGTAGGCAATGAATCGATGCTGCGTGGCGACATGCCGCTTGCTGATTTTGTGAAGTACTTAGATCGAGTGCGAGGCGCGGTTGATCAACCGGTGAGCACGGCAGAGCCCTGGCATGTCTGGCTCAACAACAAAGAACTTGCCGATCACGTCGACTTCATCACCGTGCACTTACTGCCCTACTGGGAAGGCCTGAAAGTTGATAAAGCGGTGGATTACTCGATTCACATGCTTAAGGCGGTTGAGGCCAAATATCCGGGCAAACGCGTCATTATTGGTGAGGTTGGCTGGCCGTCGAACGGTAGGACCCGCGAAAATGCAGTGGCTTCGGAATCCAATGAAGCGCTTTTTCTTCGCCGATTCTTGGCGTGGGCTGAGCGTGAAAAGTACGTCTACTACATCATGGAGGCGTTTGATCAGCCGTGGAAGCGGCAGATTGAAAGCGGTGTGGGCGCCTACTGGGGCGTTTATGACGCCAACCGCCAGCCAAAATTCGAATTCACCAAACCCATCGTACGCACGCCGCAGTGGGTGCTGCTAGCGAGCGTTTCCGTGATTCTTTCGGTGGTGCTGCTGTCTTGGTTCTATACCCACTCGGGTGGCCTGCGTAACCGCGGACGTAGTTTTCTGGCTCTCATCGTCTATGCAACATCAGCGTTGACGACTTGGATCATCTACGATTACTCGCAGCAGTACATGACCTTCACCAGCTTAAGCGTTGGTATTTTGTTATTTATCGGCATGCTAGGTGTGATCGCAGTCCTGCTGGCCGAAGCCCATGAGTGGGCCGAGGCGCACTGGGTGAAGCGGCATAGACGTCTTTTGATAGGGCCTGCTGATGATGCGCAACCCACGTACTTACCCAAAGTGTCTATTCATGTTCCTTGCTATAACGAACCACCGGACATGGTTATCCAGACGCTCGATGCTCTGGCGGCGCTTGACTATGCCGACTTTGAAGTCCTTATCATCGATAACAACACTAAAGATGAATCCGTCTGGCGGCCAGTAGAAGAATACTGCGTGCGTTTAGGCTCACGCTTTCGTTTCTTTCACGTTGACCCACTGGCCGGCTTCAAGGCCGGAGCACTGAATTTTGCCCTTGCCCATACCGATCCTAAAGCTGAGGTCGTTGGTGTTATTGACAGCGACTATATGGTTAAGCCCAACTGGCTGCGCGACCTGGTGCCGGCGCTAGCCAACCAAAAGCTGGCCATTGTACAGGCACCCCAGGACTACCGTGATGACGGCCAGAGCGCCTTCAAGGCGATGTGTCATGCTGAATATCGCGGGTTTTTTCATATAGGCATGATCACCCGCAATGAACGCAACGCGATCATTCAGCACGGCACCATGACCTTGGTACGCCGATCCGTGCTGGATCGATTAGGCTGGGCAGAATGGTGCATTACTGAGGATGCCGAGTTAGGTCTGCGCGTCTTTGAGGAAGGCTTGGAGGCTACCTACATACCGGACAGTTACGGCCAGGGCCTGATGCCAGATACCTTCATCGACTTTAAAAAGCAGCGCTTTCGCTGGGCGTATGGCGCAATGCAGATCCTCAGAGCGCATACCGCACAGCTTTTCAGTAAAAAGAACTCGACGTTGACTTCGGGTCAACGCTATCACTTCTTAGCTGGCTGGTTACCTTGGGTAGCTGATGGATTGAACCTCGGGTTTAATTTTTGTGCGCTTATCTGGACAACTTTGATGGTGGCGTTCCCCACCAAAATTGATGCACCCCTGGCTATCTTTGCGGTTTTACCGCTGTCTTTGTTCGTGTTTAAGCTCGCCAAGCTGATGCACCTTTATAGCGTGCGCGTGGGTGCTAACTCGCGGCAAACCATTGCGGCGTGTATCGCCGGTTTGGGGCTGGCTCACACTATTGGCCTTGCGGTGCTCAAAGGTTTATTCACCAATAACGAGCCGTTCTTCCGTACTCCCAAGAATGCCAACGCGCAGACCATCTTAGGCGCGCTATCGGCGTGTCGTGAAGAAGGCCTGATGGCTATTGCCCTGATGCTTGGTGCCTATGCCGTATCGTGCATTGCGCTGATGGACAGTCCGGATCTGCGGGCTTGGGTGGTCGTGATGTTGGTGCAGTCCGTTCCGTATCTATCGGCGGTGCTTGTCTCTGTTATGAGCGCGACCCAAATGCCAGCCTGGGTCATCGGCCGCGGATATCACGAGATCGAGGCCGACGAGGATGGCGTGGATCAGACAGTAACGAGTTAAAACGCCGCCTAGTACAGGACGAGAATGATGCGAATCATTCTCGTTTGTTCAGGCGATGATGTTTTATTCCTCATCTTCGGAAAATACACAGATAAACAGTCAGCACAGCCGGCGACAACGGCCGCGCAGCGCCTTAAAATGCAGCGACAGTTTTTAAAACGACGTAGTTCCCCTAGGGCGCCTTAACACCGCTCGTAGATTACGTGAGTATTTTTGTATCCATCAGGAGTATCACTGTGAGCCAATCGCTATACCCCCGCCGAGCCGTACTTAAAGGTGCGCTGACCGGTCTCGCCGCCATTCCCGTTGTAGCCTTGATCGGCGAAGCGCAAGCCGCCACTAAAGTCGACCCAACGGGCGCTCAAGCTAAGGCTTTAGGCTATGTTGCTGACTCCAGCAAGATCGATGCAGCTGCAACCCCAAGCTACAAAGCAGGCTCTAAGTGCGTCAGCTGCGTGCAGTGGCAGGGCAAGCCTACCGACGCTGAAGCCGGTTGCATGATTTTCGCCGGCAACCTAGTCGCCGCCAACGGCTGGTGCAAGGTTTACGCCAAAAAGGCTTAAGCCTAGTGGTGTGACTTTGAGGGCTGGGTGGTGGTGGTGCCACCATCCAGTCTTAGCTAGAGCGGAAATCACCCTATCCGTCTGGCGAATTTTGAAATAATCCAACAAAATCTTGGTAGATCGGGGTTCAAATAAACCTTGTTCTTTCGGGCTTAGTGACCCACGGGCCACCGCCATCCCCCCCCTCACCCATCGTCAAAGGGTCACCATGCCACGCCTCTTGTGCTTGTTGCGCTTACTATCCTTAGCCGTGTTGATCCTCAGCATGAGCCCAACCACTGCGCAGTCGGCTGATGTGCGCGAGGAAATTCGTGAGCAACTCGACAGCAGCGCGGCCACAGCCAAAGTGGCAGCACCCCGCGAAGCCCTGCTATCGACAAGCCTGCTGTCAACGCTCTACACGCAGGCCAACTTTGAACCTCAATGGGTGCCTGCACAGGTAAATAACCTGCTGAACGCGCTGGAGCAGTTACGTGATGACGGACTCAATCCAGCCGACTATCACTTCAGCGCATTGCGCGAGCTGAATCAAAACAGTAGCAAAAGTTTTTCAGACCGCGCGCGCCTGGACCTTCTGGCCAGCGACGGATTAGCTCTGGCCATCACGCATCTGTATGCAGGCAAAGTGGATCCACGCTCGTTGGATCCCAACTGGAATTTCAACAGCAAGCCAGTAACCGATGCGGCAGTGCTTGAGGCGGTAAAACATGCCCTATCCACTGGCAACATCGCCGGTGAACTAGACGCGGCACGGCCTGGCAACGCCATGTACGGGCGTGGGCGCGAGTTCTTAAAAAGCTACCGCCAAATCGCCGCCCGTGGCGGCTGGCCACATATCGCTAACGGCCCGGCGTTAAAGCCTGGCATGACCGACTCCCGGGTGCCCGCACTGCGAGCACGTTTAGCGGCCGAAGGCTTTATTAAAGATGGCACGGACACCTCAACTCTTTATGACCCTGCTTTAAAAACAGCCGTTCAGCAGTTTCAGGAGCGGCACCTATTAGAAGCGGACGGAAACATCGGCGCGGGTACTCTAAAAGAGCTCAACCTGTCTGCCGAGGAGCGCGTCAATCAAATACGCGTGAATTTAGAACGGGCTCGCTGGGTACTGCACGAGATTGGCAATGAGGATCATGTGCTCGTGGATATCGCCGGCTACGGCGTGCGCTATATGCACGAACAAAAAGCAATCTGGCAGTCCAAAGTCATAGTCGGTCAGCCGTTTCGCAAAACACCATCGTTTCGCGCGGAAATTCAGTACGTGGTGTTTAATCCGACGTGGACGGTGCCTCCAGGGATTTTGGAAAAAGACATCCTGCCTATGATGAAAAAGGGCGTTAACGTCCTTGATAAAAAGCATCTTAAGGTCATTGATAATCAGGGCCGACCCGTGGACCCTAAGAGCATCGTCTGGTCGCACTACAGCGCGAGAAATTTTCCCTACATGCTTCGTCAGGATGCCGGCGACGAAAATGCGCTGGGTCGCGTGAAAATCATGTTCCCGAACCCGTATTTGGTATACCTGCATGACACACCGAGCCGCTCGCTGTTCGAGAAGGACCGGCGCAATTTCAGCTCAGGATGCATCCGCGTTCAAAAGCCCTTGGAACTGGCCGAGCGTGTCCTGGCTGACCCAGCCGCCTGGAACCCTGCGTCTATTGACGCGGTAGTAGCTTCGGGGGAGACGCGCACCGTCAACTTAAAGCGCAAGATCCCCGTGCTGCTGATCTATTGGACCGTGGATCAGGATGCCTCGGGCGCCACGGTATTTAAACCGGACGTCTACAACGAGGATGCGCCGCTGCTCAAAGCGCTGGATGGAACCGTGGTTAGCCGAAAACGTAAGGCCGCGTGAGTTTTTAGATCCACAAAAGCAAACGGCCGGCTTTCGCCGGCCGTTCACGACCCCATTCTTCGCCCTGATCGCTCGTCTGCCCGTTGCGTCTCGTAGCTGTCGACTTACTGCCGATCAACCCGGACTCAACGGTGGCGTTGCCGCCTTAGTCCCTGCCCCCAATTCTTTGTGATCGAGTGGCGGTCCTGCCTATTACGAATACAAGTCCCATGCCAACACGCGTAAAATTCAATGAATACAGCTATTTAATGAACAAGAGCTACTGACGCGATCGGACCGGAACATGGGCTTGTAAAAAAACCCGACAATCGACGCTCGCCTGCTTAGGGCGGGGTCACGCGCGCCGCACCAGCAAAGCCCAGCTCAAAAAAGGGCGAATCCAAATGAGCGATGGACACCGATTTGCCGGTACGCGGGGCATGCACGAACTCGCCGCCGCCCAGATAAATCCCGACGTGATCGGCCGGCGTGGCAAAAAACAACAGATCACCAGGTTGCAGGTTAGCCAAGGACACCGCAGGTAATCGATCTCGCTGCAGGCCGGCTTGCCGTGGCAGGTCCACTGCCAGCGATTTAAAGACGTACCAAACCAAACCACTGCAATCAAACCCTTGCGGATCCTGACCACCGTAACGATAAGGCACTCCGACCAAGCTACGCGCCTTGGCAGCCGCTCGGCTGCCTAAAGCCGACGGGCTGGGCTCCGGCATACCAGGCACCGTTATCCTTGCGGACTCTGGCTCTGGCACGGGACGCCGGGGTGGCGCGCTGCTACAGCCCACTAAGAGCCACCCGGCGAGGAGCAAAATACGGATAAGGCGCATGCTGAGAGTCTATCTCAAGCCAGCGGCTGGCCGCGGCCACACGCTTTACATCGACAGATAGCCTTTAGTGTCCTACCTTGCATGCCGATGTCCACGCCGCGCTTTACTCTGCCCGATCTCCCCGTGTGCGCCGTGCTGCCGGAGCTGCTTTCTCAGTTAAGCACCCACGCCGGTGTGGTTTTAGAAGCCCCTCCCGGGGCCGGCAAGAGCACGGTGGTGCCGCTCGCGTTGCTACAAAGTGAGCTAACAGGCAATCAGCGCATTCTAATGTTAGAACCCCGACGACTGGCGGCGCGAACGGTAGCGCATCGGATGAGCTCAACACTCGGTGAGCCCGTTGGACAAACCGTAGGTTATCGCACCCGACTCGATACAGCAGTCAGTGCCCGCACGCGTATTGAGGTGATTACAGAAGGCATTTTACTGCGCCTGCTGGAAGCAGACCCCAGCCTGGCTGACGTCGCTTTCGTGGTATTTGATGAGTTTCATGAACGCAGCTTGCAGGCGGATCTGGGGCTCGCTTTGTGTTTAGACGCCAGAAAGCAGCTCGACGCGAACTTTAAAATACTGGTGATGTCAGCCACCTTAGACGGGCTGGCCGTTGCTCAATTACTGGGCGGTGCACCTATCGTTCGCGCGCAAGGTCGTCGCTATCCGGTTGAGGTGCGCTATGCCGCGCAGGCCGTGGATAGGCTGGTGCCAGCTGTCACCGCCACCGTTCGTAAAGCCTTAACGGAGGCGTCAGGTGATGTCTTGGTTTTCTTGCCCGGCACCGGTGAAATCCGCCAAACCGAAGCGGCCCTGCATTCGTCGCAGTTACCGTCCAACATCCACGTACTGAGCCTATACGGTGAGCTGGCCAGCGACGCTCAAGATGCGGTTTTGCGCCCAGCGCCGGCCGGCAGCCGTAAAATCATTCTAGCCACGTCCATTGCTGAGACCTCTTTGACCATCGAGGGGGTGCGCATCGTGGTGGATTCAGGACTCGCACGTCGCAACCTCTTTGATCCGGTCACCGGAATGAATGCCCTGGTCACCGTTCGTGCCTCGCTGTCCAGCGCCGAACAACGCCGCGGGCGTGCAGGACGAACAGCATCTGGTGTTTGCTATCGACTCTGGACGCAAAGCGCTGAGAGCAGTTTAGCCACCTACACCCCGGCTGAAATTCTGGAGGCCGATCTGGCACCTCTAGCTCTCGCGCTGGCCGTGTGGGGCACGCCGGCGCGTCAGTTAACCTGGTTAGATGCACCACCCGCACCGCATTTAAATCAAGCGCAGACGCTGCTTAAAGAACTCAATGCCTTAGATGACCAATACCGGCTGACGGAGACCGGCCGCCAAATGGCCAGCATGGGAATGCATCCGCGTCTAGCGCGCTTAAACGTGGCTGGCCGTGCTCTGGGTTGCGAGCGACTCAGTGCCGAACTGGCCGCCCTGCTCATGGAGCGCGATATTGTGCGTACACGTCCGCAAGAACGTGATGCGGATCTGCGCAAGCGAATCTTGTTATTGCGCGGTGACGGCGTAGCGCACCTGGAGGCTGATCGCGCAGCGCTGGCACGTGCGCGTCAACTGGTTAAGCACAGCGGTGCAAGTGGGCTAACCGAACGTGATCACGTCGACTATGCAGGGGCCTTGTTAGCCGTAGCCTATCCGGATCGGATTGCAATGCGCCGTGGTGACACGGCACGTTACCTGCTGGCCAACGGTCGCGGCGCGAGCTTTAAGGACGTCGATGCGCTGAGCCGTTGCCCCTTACTGGTTATCGCCGAGCTCGACGGTGCCGATCGTGATGCACGTATTTTTTTAGCCGCACCGGTGTCGCTCGCGGCGTTAGCCGAGTCCGTGGGTCACCGCCTGCAGTGGGTAGATCAGGTGAGTTGGGATGACCGAGAACAAGCTGTCATGGCAAGGCGTGAGCGCCGCTTGGGCGCTTTGGTGCTGGAAGACAGGCCATGGCCGGAAGCACCCGAGGAAGCTCTCACGCAAGCCATGCTAGAGGGAATGAAGGCCATGGGCCTAAACGCCTTACCCTGGAGCCGAGATAGCAACGCACTCAAGCTGCGTGCGCAATTCATCGCGGCGCTACCCGGTGAGGAAGGGCTGTGGCCTGATCTGAGCGATGAGGGCTTGTTAGCCAGTCTGAGCGATTGGCTACTCCCATGGCTTAGTGGCTGTACGCGTCGCAGCCACTTAAGTCGCCTGAACATGAGTCACATCGTAGAGGCCTTACTCGGCTATGAGCGAAAACAAAAACTCGATGCGTGGGCGCCCACGCATTTAACCGTACCATCCGGTTCCAGACTGCCTATCGACTATGAAGGTGACAGCCCGGCGCTATCGGTGCGATTACAGGAGCTTTTTGGCCTAAAAAGCACACCCCGACTGGCGGGTGGGCGTGTGCCACTGACTTTGCGTCTGACCTCGCCGGCCGGCCGACCCGTACAAGTCACCCGGGATTTAGACAGTTTCTGGGCGCGCGGCTACGCCGAAGTGCGTAAGGAGCTCAAAGGTCGTTATCCCAAGCACTACTGGCCTGAAGATCCGCTCACCGCCGAACCCACGGCGCGAGCGCGGCCTCGCCCAACCTAACCAAGAACCCCGGCTAAGCCCGGTGCGGTGCTTTCATGTGACGACGTACGAAAAACACGTAGAGCAAACCCAAAGCCACCGCCGACCCGACCAACCACAGGGTCAACTCGTGCAAGCTACCATTGCGCAGCGCTGTGTCCTGGCCCGCCTTAATGCCGATATAGGCAAGCACGGCACACCACAAGCCAGAGCCCAGCAGCGTCATCAGACTGTAAAGCCCAAAATCCAGCCTCACTAAACCGGCGGGTATACCGATCAAGTGGCGAATCACCGGCAGAAAGCGCGCTACGAAGACGCCGATCGAACCGTAACGTGAGGCGAAATGCTCGGCGGCCGTAATTTTCTCGGCTGATAACAACACATACCCGGCATAACGATTTAAAACCGGGCGCCCCAAACCACGAGCGGCCCAGTACATCAGTGCCGCCCCAACCCAGGAACCTATCGTGCCGGCGATGACCACGCCGACGACGGACATCTTTCCGTTGATTGCTGCGAGGTGCGCCGCCGGTGGGATGACGAGCTCCGAGGGCAAGGGGAATACGGTGCTCTCTAAGGCCATCATTAATGCCACCAGGCCATACCCACCCTGCTCTAGCGCGCCTAGATACCAACTGACCAACGAGGCTACCCACTCCTTCACAGCACCACCCTTTTATTTACCTTGCCAACCACATACCAATCAACGAAACATACCTGATAATAGAGATCCGTACCGCTTTGGCGTTTTAGGTGAGTTCGCATGAAAACCCAATTGCCATTGACCCTGCGCCGGTTTGGGCGACTCAGTCTACTCGCCCTGTGTGCCAGCCTGCCCCTATCAACGCCGGGCTATTCCGAAAGCGTCATGGATCGCATGGGCACTGAGGGCACCGTCAGTTGGCGAAACGCGAACCCGACCGGACCTGTCGTTGCGGTACAAATCATCGGGCTTAACGACCTGCACGGGCATTTAACGTCATCTGTCGAGCTAGAGGATGTCTTTGACAGCAAAAAAGCCGGTGGGGCGGCTGCATTGGCCGGAATCATTCAGGCGCAGCGATTGAGCAACCCCGCGCGCACCCTGGTGCTGCTCGCCGGCGACTCCTTTGGTGGCAGTCCGCCGCTATCGGGTTTACTGCACGACGAACCCACCCTGACGTTTCTCAATACCCTTACCGACCGGGACTGCCCGCGGACTCAGCGACCCGCCGCGGGTGAAAAGGTGCCGGGTAACCCGCTGCTGATTACGCGTTGTCGCGTCGCTGCCGTAGTGGGAAATCATGAATTCGATAGAGGCAGTGCTGAGCTGGAACGCCAAATCTACGGCGGGGCAGCTACCGATGGGCCTGGACTAGGCCGCCCCTGGGAGGGATCACATCTGACTTGGTTAGCCAGCAACGTGGTCAAAGCCAATGACCTACCGTTCTTACCGGGCACGGCGGTCATAGAGATGGTTGGCGTCCGCGTGGGAGTGATTGGAGTTGTCACCAGTGAAACGCCGGTGCTGCAAACTCGCGGTAAAGTCGATGATCTGCGATTTTTACCCGAAGTGGAGACAATCAACGCCTCTTTAGCGCGACTGAAGACGGAGCAGGTTGATGCTACTGTTCTGCTTATCCATGAAGGATTAACGGCCCCGCTGGGTCCACAAACCCTACCCGTTACGGCCGATGAGGTCTCCGGACGCTTAGCGCAAATCCTCAGCGATATCGATCCGGGCATTGATCTGGTTGTCTCAGGCCATTCGCACAGCTTCACCAATTTGCTCTTTCGCGGTAAAGGCCCACGCCCCATGCTGGTCACTCAGGCGCGGGTGGATGGCACGTCCTATGCCACGATTCAGTTACTGATTGATCGGACCAAACACCAGGTGGTCGAAAAAAGCGCTGTGGTTGAAACCGTCTGGACAGCAGGCTATCCCGGCATGCGGCCCGATGAAAAAGTGCAAAAACTGATTGCCGCCACTGCCAAAACAACGGCGCCGATGATCGACCGGGTGGTAGGTAGCGCTGAGACGGCAATCACCCGAGCATCCTCGACAGCCGGCGAATCCGCATTAGGCAACCTCGTAGCGGATGCCCAGCGTGCGGCCGCTCATACGGATATCGCCTTTATGAACGCGGGTGGCCTGCGTGCGGATCTGGCCGCCGGCCCCATCACCTGGGGCTCGCTGTATGCCGTACAGCCCTTTGGTAACCATGTCATGAAGTGCACGCTGTCGGGCAGTCAGATCATGCGCCTGCTGGAAAGCCAGTGGTCAGGTACACATGCGCAGCGCCCTACGATCCTTAAAATCTCCGGCATGAGTTATCTCTATAACGGAAAACGTCCGGCCGAACACCGCGTCGTTGCTGCCTACGATAGTCGCGGCGCTGAACTGCAGCCCGAGCACCGCTACAGCGTAGCCGCCAGCGATTACCTGCTAGGCGGTGGCGATGCTTATCCGGTTTTCAGCGAAGTGACTGATGCGGTCGACGTGATGCCGGATATTGACGCTTTAACTCATTACGTAACCGAAGCGACCCATCCGCTGAATGTAAAAATTGAAAACCGAATGACGATGCTGTCCAATCCATGAAACCGATTTTTTATGATCCTACCGAGCAACGATGGCGGCGCTCGCGCCAGATCTTAATCGCCATTGGCGCCATCGTAGGTATCCTGCTCGGCGCTCTAGTGGTTGGCATTGTCGTCAACCCCGTTTTGCCCAAACTAGGCTTAGGGCTCCATAGCAATCCCAATTTGCCACAAGCCCACCATCTACGGCCCGGTGGCACAGCACGCGACACACAGACGGGTGAAACCAAAGCGCTGAGCGCAGGGTCGGCGCGACCCGCTTTAGACTCGCGCGATTACCTGGCCCAAACCATTGATCCGGACGCAACAACCGTGCCTGTGAGCACCTACGAACGTCTAGCCTTTTACGTTAACTGGGACGACAACAGCTTTGTTTCACTCAAGCGAAACATAAACTCAATAGATACGCTCGTGCCCGAGTGGTTGCATCTGATTGATGGCGCCGGCCACATCAAAGTTGATGATGCGGTCAAGGAGCAGACAGCAGCGGCTTTTGTGCGAGCCACGCATCCCAGCACGCGCATCATTCCACTGGTCAACAATATCGACGGCGGCAACTGGCGATCGGATTGGCTTCGCTCAACGCTCAGTACGGCAGCAACCCGCAGCCACCTGATTTCAGACCTGCACTCCTACGTGCGACTAAGAAACTACCAAGGAATCAGTGTTGATTTTGAATCAGTGCCTGCTGAGACCCAAGGAAACTTGGTGCTTTTTATGCAGGAACTCTATGCCGTTTTTCATGCCGATGGACTCATTGTGTCCCAGTCAGTTCCTGTGGATGACCGTGCGTTTCGATTCAAGGATCTCGCCGCTGCGAATGACTATCTAATTTTGATGGCCTATGACGAGAACGCTGCCGATAACGAGCCGGGCCCTATTGCATCGCAGGCTTGGTTCACAAACACCCTGCGATCACGTTTCGCTGAAGTGCCAGCTAACAAGCTGGTTGTAGGCCTAGGTAGCTACGGCTATGACTGGACCAAAGGCCAGAAGGGTGCGGAGGAGCTTTCCTTTCAGGATAGCCTGCAGCGTGCCCGGGAATCCTTTGCCAATATTGAATTCGCAACCGATTCCGCCAATCCATTCTTCGACTACGATGATGAACAGGCTCGCCACCATGAAGTCTGGTTTTTAGATGCGGTCACCGCCTTCAACGAAGTGATTGCAGCACGACGAAGCCCACCTCGAGGCTTCGCTCTTTGGCGACTCGGATCTGAAGATCCTGCAATCTGGCAGGTCTTGGAGTCTGCGAGCCAGCTAAATGATTCCACGATCCCAAAACTAGCGACCCTCAACAGCGGTTACGACATCGTTTATGAAGGAACCGGGGAAATCTTGCGTGTTACCGGCACGCCAACTCCGGGCTTGCGTAAAATAAGCTACGACCCAACGCTTAAATTAATTACTGATGAGGTAGTAGAAACCTATCCGCGTAATTACGAGATTACGCGCTGGGGCGCTACGAATAAAAAACAACTCGTCCTTACCTTTGACGACGGCCCCGATGCGGCTTATACCCCACAAATTCTGGATATTTTAAAGGACAAAAAGGTACCCGCATCCTTCTTCGTTATTGGAGCTCAGGCAGAAAAATACCCTGAGCTGCTGCAACGTATTGTTGCTGAAGGCCATGAGATTGGTAACCACACCTATACACATCCAGATATAAGCCTGATTGGTGATGAACATCTGACGCTCGAACTTAATGCCGTGCAGCGACTTTTTGAAAGTCGCCTCGGCAGACGATCACTTCTATTTCGTCCTCCCTATGCTGAGGACGTAGAACCTGAAACACCCGATCAAGTTCGCCCGCTACTACTTACCAGCGGACTGGGCTACTACACCGTTGGATTGCTGATTGATCCGAATGACTGGGCTTCACCGGGCGTTGAGACAATCATCAATCGTACCATCGAGCAGGCTGATGAAAACGAGGGCCACGTGGTACTGCTGCATGATAGCGGTGGCAACAGACAGCAAACCGTGGATGCGTTGCCGCGACTGATAGATGCGCTGCGCAATGAGGGCTATGAGTTTGTATCCCTCTCAGAACTGGTAGGACTGCCGAAAAATGCCGTCAATCCGGTGCTGCCGCCGGATGAGTATATGACGGCTCGCGTACAAAGCGCGGGGTTTGCGCTGATTACCTGGGTCGAACGCCTGCTTTGGGTACTGTTTGCTTTGGGCTTAGTGCTGGGAGTCGCGCGCGTACTGGCTTTATCCTTGTTGGCTCTAGGACAGTGGCAAAAGAAAGCCCCCAAACCAGACCTGCAGCTGTCGGTTGCCGTTGTTATTCCCGCCTTTAACGAACGTGCCGTCATCGTCGCCACAGTGCGCTCTGTGCTTAATTCAGATCGTAAGGACTTTTCTATTATTGTTGTTGATGACGGATCAACCGACGGCACCGCTGAGCTTATTCGTCAGTCCTTTAGCGATGAGCCGAGGGTTCAGGTAATCGAACAGGTTAATGCCGGAAAGCCAGAGGCTTTAAATCGTGGCATTGCTGCTACTAGCGCAGACATCGTGGTGGCACTGGATGCTGACACCGTGTTTAAAAGCGACACGATCCGTCACCTGGTGAATGGCTTTACCGATGAAAAAATTGCGGCAGTTGCCGGTTGCGCGCGGGTCGGCAACATCATTAATTTAATCACCCGTTGGCAAGCCTTAGAGTACATCACGAGCCAGAATCTCGATCGCCGAGCCTTTGCCTATTTAAACTGCATCGCGGTCGTGCCTGGAGCAGTAGGCGCCTGGCGTCGGCAGGAGATTCTTAATGTCGGTGGCTTCGGTAATGACACGCTAGCTGAGGATGCAGACTTGACCTTGCGTTTGTTACGCGAAGGCAAGCGCATCGCTTATGAAGATCGCGCAGAAGCCTTAACCGAAGCTCCTGAGCGTATTCGAGACTTCGTTAAACAGCGATTCCGTTGGATGTTTGGAACCCTGCAGGCGGCATGGAAGCATCGTGGTGCTCTGTTTCGGCCGAAAACCGGTGCACTAGGTTCGGTCGCGCTGCCTAACGTGCTTTTTTTCCAAATCTTATTTCCACTGATTTCACCTATCATGGACCTGCTCTTGGTGTGGACCGGGATACATGCATTGGTTGGGTACTGGCAGCACCCGCTGGCGGATTGGGATCCGGGGTTCATGCGCGCGCTTTGGTTCTATGCACTATTCACCCTTTTAGACTGCGGCACAGCAACTCTGGGCTTTGCTCTAGATCGTAAAGCCCAATGGTCGTTACTGCCTTGGCTGTTGCCGCAACGCTTCTTCTATCGGCAGTTAATTTACTATGTAGCAATTAAGGCGCTGGTTACCGCCATTCAGGGGCCTAAAGTTGGCTGGGGAAAACTCGAACGCAGCGCGAGTGTCTCAGATAGCCAGGTCTCAAAAGAATAGTCACTGCCAAGAGCAGTTCATCAGGGATTTTCTTCAGTCCTGAAGCCATGCGAGCGACTAATGTCCATGAATGATCTTTTTGCGAACGATTCCGGCTTGGAGATTCTGGGCGAGGGGATTACCTTATGGCGCTCGGCCATTGATGTTGCTCGCTATGTTAGTGACATCGAAGATTTAGCCCGGCGGGCGCCATTTCGAAACATGCAAGTTCCCCGCGGGCGAACCATGTCGGTCGCCATTACCAACTGCGGCAAGCTAGGCTGGATCAGTGATACCCGCGGCTATCGTTACAGCGCGATTGATCCCACGCGATCAGCGCCGTGGCCCGCCATGCCGGAGCATTGGCTACGCGATGCCGCGCAGGCCGCCCAGCGTGGCGGCTTTGCCGGCTTTAGCCCGGATGCCTGTCTGGTTAATTGCTACGAAGTCGGCGCCCGTATGGGTGCGCATCAGGATCGTGATGAGCTGGATTTTTCTCAACCTGTCGTTTCGATATCCCTAGGCCTGAGTGCGGCATTTGCGTTCCATGGCGAGACGCGTTCCGGTACACGGCGGCGCATTGAACTGCATAGTGGGGACGTCTTGATATGGGGTGGCCCGGCGCGACTGCATTTTCACTCCGTTGCCCCGGTAAAAGCCGGACTACACCCGCTTTGTGGCGCGCGCCGTTTTAACCTGACATTTCGACGCGCCGGTGCCTAAATTGAAGCAACATACAGCCTCTTGGAGCGGTGGTCTGTTACACGTAAAGTACAGGACACCAATGCGTGTCCTGCGTGGTGGCGGGGTTACCTGCTAGGCTTATCCAATCTGTCACGACTGACGGGAACCCACATGACGGCAAACTCTGCTCTTAAATCACTCTTTAGCTTGATCTTGATTACGATGTTAAGCGTGACCACCTGGGCGAGCTTTCGGCAGCCAGTCTGGAACTGGGGCGGCCTTTCAGGGGTGAATGCCGCCTGGACATGGGCAACACTTGCCGATGCATTTGGCGGATTCCTTACTTTTTATGCTTGGGTTTTTTATCGCGAGCGTGCCGTGATCAGCCGCGCTCTTTGGCTTATTGGCATACTGTTACTTGGCAACATTGCGATGTCTAGCTACGTATTAATTGCCCTTTATCAGCTACCCAAGGGCAGTACGATGGAAAACTTACTCTTGCGGAAAACCCCATGAACTCGCTGCACCTTTTTTTATTAGGCACCGGCCTGTGCGTACTGAGCATGACTCTTTTGTGGCTACTGGGACGTCGAAGCCATAACTATTCGTTCGTTGATTTAGGCTGGTCCGCGCATTTTGCTCTGCTCGCCGTGCTCTATGCTTTGTTGACCACGGGCTGGCCTGAGCGTCGCATTTTGATTGCGGCGATGTACGGCATTTGGAGCCTGCGCTTGGCTTTGCATTTAGCACATCGGATTATCGGTGAACCTGAAGAGGGTCGTTACGTGCAGCTGCGGGAAGAGTGGGCTGCAAAAGGTAATGTTGATCTACGTTTCTACGGCTTTTTCCAGTTACAAGCTGGGCTAAACGTCTTTCTGGCGCTTCCTTTGCTGATCAGCTGTCAAAACCCAGCGGTGGGCTGGCATTGGCTGGAGCTGCTTGGTGCGGTCCTATGGGTAATAGCCATTTTAGGAGAATCCATCGCTGATGGGCAGTTGCGCCGATTCAAAGCCAATGCCGCCAATAAGGGTCAGGTGTGTAACACCGGGCTGTGGCGCTATTCGCGACATCCTAACTATTTCTTTGAGTGGACCATCTGGGTCGCCTATGCGGTTTTTGGCTTAGCCTCACCCGGCGGATACTGGAGCGTGTTGATGCCCGCGTTGATGCTACATTTTCTTTTGAACGTCACCGGCATCAAAGCCACCGAAGAACAGGCGCTTAAGAGCCGCGGTGACGCATATCGAGAATACCAGCGTACAACCAGCGCCTTCATACCCTGGTTTGTGAAAAAATAGACCGCTATAAACCGCGCTCACTGCGCCCACTGTTGGACTCGAATATGACCGCAAGCCAAACACCTGTCATTGCTGTAGCTGAGGAAACGCGTTTTCCGTACACGCTGCTTGAACGCGATCAATTGCCGGATTGGATCATTCGAATAGCTATTCGCCGCCTGCTAAAACAGCGTCTGCAGTCTGAGGCTGATGACAGCATCGAAAATCAGCAAGCCCGACTTAGCTCCTTTGTGGAGCAACTTAGACAGAGTCCGGTCGCTATTCATACCGAGGAAGCCAACACGCAGCACTATGAGCTTCCGCCAGCCTTCTTCGGTTTGGTTTTGGGTAAGAATCGTAAATATTCATGCTGCTATTACGATCTAGATAAAGGCACCACGGCCACGCAGGGTGGGAACACGCTGGATACAGCAGAGGCTGCGATGCTGGATCTAACCTGCCAGCGCGCCGGGTTGCAGGACGGCGATAAAATTCTCGAGCTGGGTTGTGGCTGGGGCAGTTTGAGCCTATGGATGGCTCAAAAATACCCCAACTCCCAGATCACAGCAGTCTCCAACTCCCGCCCCCAGCGCGAGTACATCGAAGGGGTAGCGGCAAGCCGAGGCTTAAAAAACCTGCAGATCATCACCGCTGACGCTAATTATCTGAGCTTCCCTGAGGGGACCCAGTTCGATCGTGCGGTCTCAGTTGAAATGTTTGAGCACATGCGTAACTACGAGACCTTGTTAGGGCGTGTCGCCAGCTGGCTTAAGCCTAAGGGCACCTTGTTTGTCCATATTTTCACTCATCGGGAATATGCCTATCCGTTTGAAGTTCGTGATGCCTCAGACTGGATGGCTCGCTATTTCTTTACCGGTGGTGTGATGCCCAGCGATCACCTCTTGTACTACTTTCAACGGGATCTGAAGATCACCGAACATTGGCGAGTCGATGGCCGTCATTACCAGCGCACGGCCGAAGACTGGCTTAAGAACATGGACCGTCACAAAACAGAAATCCTGCCGATTTTGGCGCAGACCTACGGGGAAGCTCAAAAACAACGTTGGTGGGTCTACTGGCGCGTTTTTTTCATGTCATGCGCCGAGCTTTGGGGGTTTCAGGGTGGTCGCGAGTGGTTGGTTTCGCACTACCGGTTCGTTAAGCCCTAACGCCCGGGGCGGCCCCCGAACTAAAGCACTGGGTCACTCGCCCCGGCAGGCCCCCGAGTCAGGCCCCAGGCGCTTTAAGCGGAAAAATGGGAGCCTGACTATGGCAAACTATGCCAGCGGCATCCCGTGGCCGCGTCAAGACAAGCGCCTTAAGGATATCGGACCATGCTACGGACACTGCCGGCACGGGTCGCCGACAGTCGGCGCCTGTTCACACGCTGGGACTTAATTGCGATTTTAGTGGTATTGGGCCTGCTGGCGTTCATCAGCGACGCCGGTCGCGGCATTCTTGAACCATTAGATAAGCTGGAGACAACGACTATGTCGTTGTCGGCGAGCAATTTGCCTTGGTATGCCGCGCGCACCACGTTGCGCATGTTGGCGGCCATGGGGTTGTCCTTACTTTTTACCTTTACCTATGCAACGTGGGCCGCCAAAAGCCCTCGTGCCGGCCGCCTTTTAGTGCCGTTACTTGACGTCGCGCAATCCGTCCCTGTCCTCGGATTTCTGACCGCCACGGTCGTGTTTTTCATGTCGCTAGCTCCAGGGCGTGTCTTGGGCGCTGAATTCGCCGCCATCTTCGCTATTTTCACAAGCCAAGCGTGGAATATGGCGTTCAGTTTTTACCAAAGCCTACGTACCGTACCAGCTGAATTAACCGAAGCGGCGCGATCGTTTCGACTCTCCCCCTGGTCACGGTTTTGGCGTTTAGAAGTCCCCTTTGCGATGCCGGGACTAGTCTGGAACATGATGATGTCGATGTCCGGCGGTTGGTTCTTTGTGACAACTTGCGAAGCCATCAGCGTCGGGCATACCAAAATCATGCTCCCGGGTATGGGTGCCTACATTGCTCTAGCAATCGAGCAAAAAGACCTACGCGCGGTGGGCTATGCGATTCTGACGATGTTGATTGTCATCTCCATCTACGATCAGTTGTTATTCCGTCCTTTGGTCGCTTGGTCGGATCGATTCCGATTTGATTCCGAACCCGGCATCAAAGCGCCGAGCTCGTGGGCGTTGAAGATGCTGCGCAGTTCACAGCTGCTAAGTGGCGTCTTTAAGGCACTGCACACCCTGTGGCGATCTATACTACGACCCTTGCGCTATCTACAGCCTTTGACCACACCAAAATTCCGAGAACCCACGCCCGCCGAAGAGCGCCGCGCCGATATCCTAAGCTATGTGTCCATTCTGATAGTGACGCTTCTGGCGACTTACAAAGCCAGCACGTTCTTAACCAGCGGCCTGTCGGTAGCGGAAACGCTTGAAGCATTTCGCTTGGGCTTAATTACCATGCTACGCGTGTTTGTGCTCATCGCTCTGGCTAGCGTTATTTGGGTACCGGTCGGTGTGTGGGTGGGATTACGACCGCGCGCGGCTGGAATTGTGCAGCCCATCGCTCAGTTTCTGGCGGCTTTTCCGGCAAATTTGCTGTTTCCCATTGCGGTCTATGCCATCGTTCGCTGGAAACTCAACCCCGATATCTGGCTATCACCTTTGATGATTCTAGGTACCCAGTGGTACATCTTGTTTAACGTGATCGCAGGAGCTTCTTCCATGCCCGCTGAGCTACGCTATGCCGCGCGCAATCTAGGGCTGGGCGGCTGGCTGTGGTGGAAACGATTTGCCTTACCCGCTGTGTTTCCTTTTTACGTAACTGGAGCGCTTACCGCGTCAGGCGGCTCTTGGAATGCCGCAATCGTCGCTGAGGTAGCCAATTGGGGTGACACTCAAGTCCGAGCCGCCGGTATCGGAGCGTATATTGCTGATGCTACGGATGCCGGAAACTGGCATCGCGTGGTTCTGGGCATTTTGGTCATGAGTCTTTTTGTCGTCATCGTTAACCGTATCTTCTGGCGTCCGCTGTACCTTTATGCGGAACGCAAGTACCGACTGTCGTGAGGCCCTGATGAACGCTGTTAACTCCCTGCTTGAGGTCCGTGACGTTATCAAAGCCTTCCCTAAAGGTGATGGCGGCAGTCTCTTGGTGCTTGATCAAGTCAATTTAAGTGTTCGCGAGGGCGAGATTGTCGGCCTTCTGGGTCGATCGGGTTCGGGCAAATCCAGCCTCCTGAGATTGATTGCCGGCCTGTCCAAGCCCACCTCGGGCGAAGTGAACTACCTGGGTCAGGCCGTCGATGGGCCTGCCGCCGGTGTGGCCATGGTGTTTCAGAGTTTCGCCCTGTTTCCCTGGTTGACCGTTTACGAGAACGTAGCCTTAGGCCTTGAGGCCTTGCGTTTACCGGAAGACGAAATCCGCCGCCGCTCACTGGCTGCCATCGACTTAATCGGTTTGGACGGCTTTGAATCCGCCTATCCACGCGAGTTGTCCGGTGGCATGCGTCAACGAGTAGGTTTCGCGCGGGCGTTGGTGGTGAACCCTAACATTCTGCTAATGGACGAGGCCTTTTCGGCTTTGGACGTACTCACCGCGGAAACTTTGCGTACGGATTTCTTGGATCTTTGGGGCGCCAAACAAATGCCCATCAAGGGCGTGATCTTGGTCACTCATAACATCGAAGAAGCCGTCCAGATGTGCGACCGCATCTTGGTTTTTTCCACCAACCCCGGTCGAATCGTGACAGAGATTTCGGTCTCTCTACCGCAACCGCGCAATCGCTTAGACACCAACTTTCGCGATCTCGTGGAGAAAATATATGTAGAGATGACCTCCAAACGTATGCAGACGACTAATGAGAAAGCGGCACGCGGACAAAAAGACAAACCCGCGGTGGCAAACCTGGACGTCATTCTCGCCTACTACGTTTCGACTAATTTGATCTCCGGTCTGATTGAGGCCGTCGCTGAAGCGCCGTATCACGGACGAGCGGATCTGCCCGTCATCGCCTCCGACTTGATGATGGAGATTGATGACCTGTTTCCTGTAGTTGAAGCCCTGCAGTTACTTCGCTTCGCCGATCTGGAGGGTGGTGACTTGAACCTCACGGTAGACGGAATGGCATTTGCTAACGCTGAAGTGGATGAGCGCAAGCGTATCTTCGCCAAACATTTGCTTAGCTTCGTGCCCCTAGCCTCGCACGTGCGGCGCGTGCTCGACGAAC
Source organism: uncultured Pseudomonadota bacterium (assembly GCA_903828595.1). GTDB lineage: Bacteria > Pseudomonadota > Gammaproteobacteria > Steroidobacterales > Steroidobacteraceae > CAIKMS01. The sequence goes on from CAIKMS010000015.1 coordinate 109,752, forward strand.
GCGCCTCCCATATGGCACCGCGCAGCCGATTCCTAAACGAACTCGAAGACTATATGACGCCCGAAGCGGCAGAGCAGACCCTACGTAACATCGTGAGCTGGGGCCGCTACGGTGAGGTGTTTGCTTATGATGACCAGCACATGAACTTCAGTTTGGAAAACCCAACCTAGGGCGCGAGCTCGAGAAACTTCGACGTGCCTTCTGCGTGAAGGTTTATAACTGCCTGCGTCAGCACCCTGCATCATCTCTTTTCATATCCGCAAACCGATCCATGTTTCGCAGAGCCGGAAAACCCATAGCCCAGACGGCCACCACCACCAGTGTGGCGATGCCACCCAACGCCACCGAAGGCACCAAACCAAGCCAAGCCGCGGTTACACCCGACTCAAACTCGCCCAACTCGTTGCTTGCACCGATGAACATCGAACTCACGGCACCTACTCGGCCACGCATGTGATCGGGAGTCTCGATTTGCACCATCATTTGGCGCACAAACACACTCACCATATCAGCAGCGCCCAATACAGCTAACAAAAACAGTGACCACCAGAAATTCACTGATACGCTAAACAACACCGTCGCGACAGCAAACACCAAGACTCCTAAAAACATAGCGTGGCCAACCCGACGCTCAATAGGCCGCGCTGTCAGACCCATCGCCACCAAAGATGCGCCAATGCCGGGACTGGCCCTCAACCAGCCTAGACCCGCCGGGCCTACGTGCAGCACATCCATCGCATAAGCAGGCAATAGCGCCGTAGCGCCACCAAAAAGCACGGCGAACAAGTCCAGTGATATCGCACCAAAAATAACAGGCCGACTGCGCACAAAACTCAACCCATCCATCATGCCTTTCATGCCGGTTGAATCGTGTGACACGCTCTGAGAGGGTGACTTCACCCACTGCATGCAAAAGACCGCCACCACCATCAAAGCAGCGACCGTAAGATAGGCAATCGCCGGACCGCCAAACGCATAAAGAAGTCCGCCGAGCGCAGGCCCTGCAATGACCGATAATTGCCAAGACGATGAGCTGATACCTACTGCCGTGCTAAACAGCTCAGGTGGCACTAAGTTGGGCATCAAGGCGGAGGCGGCCGGTGAACTAAAAGCGCGCGCGACACCAAACAGCACCATCACCGCAAAGACGGGCAGTGGACTGGCAAGTCCTGCTACCGTAAACCACCACAGTGCCGCACCGCAGATCAACTCTAAAGCAAAACAACCCATTAGAAGGGCACGCCGATCATATCGATCGGCTGCTTGGCCGGCCGGTAGTACCAGCAACAGAAACGGCAAGAACTGCGATAAGCCAATCACGCCTAAGTCCATCGGTTGATGGGTAAGCGCGTAGACCTGTGCGCCAACAGCAACCGTCTGGATCTGCGTAGCTAGCGACGAGAGAATTTTCGCTACTTGAAAGAAAGTAAACGATTGATAGCTTATGGCTGCGGAAAAACCGGTTTTCGGCCTGCTACCTTGATTCATCATAAAACAGGGACGTGCCCGACCGCACCGCGTTGGTTCAACCTGGCGTTATGCATGCGCTACTCACGCTCCTCGTTGCCCAACTTACCCGGCCGAATCAACTGCACGGAATCGCCGATCCGCATCACGCCGGGCTGCAGGACACGCGCCGTCAAGCCACCATGCCCCCGCATCGCGTTATACCCACCAGGGCCTAGGTACTCTTCCATGCGCGAGCAAGGATGGCACCGACCGGTACCCTCAAAAACGACCGGACCAATTTGAAAATGCGCCCCAATCAGTGACAGCAAATTAATGCCACGTACGGCAACGTTGCGCCGAAGCAGCGCCGGATCAATCGCTGACAGGCCCATAACGGATGCCACCACATCCAGATGCTCCGCCTGAATAAAAGTCACCTGGCGGGTACTGGCTGCATTACCTGAGAACCGATCACCCGTCAGACCCGTACCGATGCGAACATCAACTTCTTCTACCGTAACCAACGGCTCTCGTCGGGCTGCACGAACTCCCATCCAAGTTACCTGACCCCGCTGTGGCAGGCTCGCCAACAAAGTATCTAAAGAAGTCATGAGTGCGCCTTCATGGACTTGCTAACGGCCCCATAAGGGCCAGAACTAACGATCCGAGCACAATTAAAGTTAATCGCATGCGTAGGGCCAGATAACTCTCCGGCAGCCACTGAGCGGCCACACGTCGCTCATACAACCAGAATGCGGCAAAGGATATGATCTGCAGACCCAACCCGTACGAGATGGAAAGAATCAAAGACAGGGCAGCAGAGCTAGCCGGAAGAATGCCAACCGCTAGAGCTCCTGCAGAGTCGTTACCCTCGCCCTTACGGGCCAAAATCCATCCCCAGTGCACCGCGCCTAAAAACGACAGAATGGCGGCCCCGTAGGCCAGCAGCCCTTTGGCTAACAGGGTTTGCAGCGCCAAATCATGGATAAAAAACAAGCCGATGACCAGCGCCACAAAAGGCAGTAGCCCGGCATAACCTAATGCCAGCATGCCGCCAGGGAGCTCTTGGCTTGTACCGACTTGGCTCGCATAGTCCTGCATAGTCACCTGATGAGCTCCTATGCCTTAGCCGGAGTGTGAGTCCTGACCATCAGCGGCCTGTCGCTCTGGCGACAGGATGCGCGAGGCCCAAGGTCCAACCCAAGACTCAAACTGATCCATGATAGAGAACACAGCGGGAACCACGACCAGTGTCAGCGCGGTTGAGGTAATGATTCCACCGATCACCGCCACAGCCATGGGCCGTCGGAACGAACTGTCGCCGCCCAAACCGATGGCTGTTGGCAACATGCCGGCAATCATCGCGATACTGGTCATGACAATCGGTTGCGCACGCTTATGTCCCGCCTCCATCAACGCCTCTACGCGTGGCAGACCCTTTTTCATTTCCTCGATAGCAAAGTCAACGAGCAGAATTGAGTTTTTTCCTACAATTCCCATCAGCATCAAAATCCCGATGATAACGGGCAGTGACAATGGGTTGTGCGTAACAAGCAAAGCAATTGCGACACCGGCTAGAGAGAGAGGCAACGCTGAGAGAATGGTAATTGGCTGGAAAACCTTAGCGAACAACAAGACAAGCACCGCAAAAACCATCAAAACACCGGCACCGATGGCGAGCAGGAAATTATTGAACAACTCATCCTGGAACTCGGCGTTTCCAGCCCAAACCAGTCGAACGCCCAGTGGCAGATTCTTAGCCACCTGCAGGGCCTTTATAGCCGTCGTCGCATCGCCCAGCGCTGCACCATTTGCGAGGTCAGCATTGATCATCATGCGCCGACTCTGGTTATACCGTCGTACCGCCGCCGGACCTTGACCAAAGCTCACATCAGCCACCGCTTTCAACGGCACCGTATGGCCCGTAGAGGTTGGCACCGGCATATTCTCAAGCACCTCAAGGTTCTGACGTGCTGACTCCACTAGGCTAACGCGTATAGGAACCTGTCGATCAGAAAGGGAGAACTTCGCTCCAAACTGCGGCAGGTCACCAAGTGTGGCAATGCGAATCGTTTGACTAATCGCGTCTACCGAAACACCCAGCTGCGCTGCAATGTCAAAGCGGGGGCGCACTACGATTTCAGGTCTTGCCATATCCCCTTTAATCACCGCACTGCGCAGCATCGGCAACTTACGCATCTGAGTGACCAACTCATGGGCTTTTTCCTCGGTCAGTGCCGGGTCGTCACCCACAACGTAAAGATCCAGATCGCCACCACCGCCACCACCGCCGCCACCAAAACTAATGCGCGCGTCAGGAATGGTTTTTAACTCAGGCTCAACCGACTCTTCCCATTGCTTTTGGCTCATCGAACGATCAGCGATGGGCACTAGCGATACACGCAGTGATGCATTGCGAACCTGTCCGTCATCATCAGCACCTATGGTTTCGACGACTGCCGTCACCTCCGGGTGACGACGGATCATGGCTGCCGCTTGGGCGCTAATACGAGCGGTGTCTTCCAATCGCACACCGGGCGGCAATTCAATCTGCACGCGCGAATAAGACGAATCTGACGGAGGCTGAAAAGTCGTTGAAATAGATGTCAGAAACAGGGCCAACGATGCAAAGAAAAATACGACTCCACCGATGACGGTTTTCCACCGATTCCTAATCGACACTGCCAGTATCCGCTGATACCAGCGCATAACAGCGCCATCGTGAGCGACATGCATTCGATCAGGGCGCAGGGTGTATGCGGCAATCAGCGGAGTGATAAGGCGCGCTACTAGAAGTGAGAAAAATACCGCTGAGGCCACCGTCAGACCAAACTCACGAAAAAACTGCCCGGTGATGCCACCCATAAAACTCACGGGCAGAAACACGGCGATAATGGTGGCTGAGGTGGCTACCACCGCCAGGCCAATTTCGTCAGCCGCATCTAAGGCAGCCTGAAAGCCACTCTTGCCCATGCGCATGTGCCGCACAATGTTCTCAATTTCCACAATCGCATCGTCAACCAACACACCGGCGACCAACGAAAGCGCCAGCAGACTCACGCCATTAAGGGTAAAGCCCATAGCGTACATAAAGCCGAAAGTTGGAATTGCCGAAAGCGGAATAGCCAGCGCGGAAATAGCGGTGGCACGCCACTCGCGCAAAAAGAAATAGACCACGACAACCGCCAAGATCGAGCCTTCAAGCAATGCAGCCATTGAAGAATGGTATGACTGTTTGGTCTCATCAACGGTAGTGAAGATCTGTGAGATCGTGACCTGCGGGTTTTCTTTTCGGATCAAATTGATTTTTTTCTCAACCGCAGCCAGCGTGGAGACGTCCGAAAATCCCTTGGCTTTGTATACGCCAAAAGTCGTTGCGGGTCGTCCATTGAGTCGAGCCAGGCTGCGCACTTCAGAGACACCGTCGCGAACGTCAGCAATATCTGACAATCGAACAAACCGACCACCCGAAATCTGGATCTGGGTAGCCGCCAGAGCTTGAGTGGTTTTTGCTGCGCCCAACACACGAATAGACTGCTCGCCACCCGCAATTTGAGCTCGACCACCGGGTGCATCCACATTGAGGGATCGTAGAGCGTCATTAACCTGAACCGCGGTTACGCCCAATGCTTCCATACGGGCAGGATCCAGATCCACACGCACGGCGCGATCGACACCCCCTGACCTATCTACTTTGGCGACGCCGCCAGCGCCCAGCAAAGTTTTTGATAGCGTGTTATCCACAAACCAGGACAAGCCCTCCAGCGTCATGCTGGATGAACTCACGGCATAGCGCACGATCGCATCGCCGTCAGAATCCTCACGCTGAACCTGCGGCTCTTGAATACTCTGCGGTAATTCCGAGCGAATTCGCGAAACCGCGTCACGCACATCACTGACAGCGCGATCAATCGGTGTACCAATCTGAAACTCGATACCGGTCCAGGCTTGGCCCTCAACAGCACGCGAGGTGATGTTGCGCACGCCGACTACGCCGGCCACTGCTCCTTCGACTTTTTGTAGGATCTGTTTTTCGATTTCAACCGGCGCCGCGCCTGGCTGGGAGATCGTCACCCATATAAATGGAAAAGAGATGTCGGGGTTTAGATTAATCGGCAAGCGCACAAAAGAAACAACGCCCACAAAAGTCAGCACCATGAACAAGACCAGAGGGGTGATGGGATTACGGATCGCCCATGCCGACATATTTTTCATGGCGTTATCCTTAATGTGCTGCGACGGCCGGCGCCGCCGGCGTAGCGGCAGCTTCTGGGGCTCGACGCACGGACTCACCTTCGCGCAAGAAAGCACCTGCTATCGCGATGACGTGCTCTTCGCCCGTCAATCCGCCCGACACAATCACACCGGTAGCACCGGTGCCTTGAACGGTGATCGGCTGACGAACTACTTTGTCGTTAGCGTCAACCAGAAGCACATAGGTTCCAGACCCATCCGCCAACACGGCCGTCTGCGGGATCACAATACGCGCATCGTGATCCACGGATAATGACGCGCGCGCGAAGGCCCCGGGTCGCAACTCAGGATCTGGCGTTAACGCCACGCGGACCGAGCCTAGTCGGGTCTGAGGATCAATCACCGCACCGATCTGCCATATGGTGCCCTCAAAAGCCCGGCTTACACCCGTTATATGCACGGAGACCGCCTGCCCGATTTTCAAACTGGGCATATCTTGCTCAGCAACCAGGCCTCGCAACTCCACCTCACCATTCTTAGCTAACCGGAATAGCGGCTCGCCACCGGCCATCACGCTCTGTCCGATTTCCGCTCGGCGGGTCAGTACCACGCCATCGGCGGGCGCCTTAACCTCAAGACGAGCCTGACGTCCTTGTGCTTCTGCTAGCTGGGCTTCGGCCACTTTGACCTTGGCCGCGGCGGTCGCAGCAACCGAGTGGCGGCGCTCAACTTCCTCTTTGGATAAAGCACCGGCCGGCGCAACTGCTTCGGCGCGATGAAAGTCTGCTTGGGCTAATTCTGCGTTAGCTTTTGCTTCCTCCAAGGATGCTCTCAGACTGGCCACCTGTGCCTGAACCACGGCCGGGTCCAAACGCGCTAAAATTTGGCCCGAATGCACCCGATCGCCGGCCTCGGCGGTGACGCTGGCAATACGCCCACCCTCACCTTCAACGCCAATGGGTAAATCGTAGCGCGCACTTATGGTCCCGGTGAAACTCAGCGGGTTATCCACGGCAACGGGATGGGGCACGATCAGACTGACCATAGGCAATGTCTGCGCCGGCTCAGCAGCAGGCTTTGCTCCGCCGCACGCCGCCAGACTGGAGATTAGGACCAGTGCCACGGCACCGGCCACCAAACCAGACGCAGAAGGTCGATAGATCTTAAAACTAGAGGTCACTGAAACTACTCCAAGTGAAGCCAAATTGAGCCGCGGGGCCACAAATGGCTGATAAGGGTAGTTTAACCCGTGCAGTCGGATTAATGCCTAAGGCAAATGCCTAATAGTTCCCGGAATGTAGTCAAATCCAGTCTTTAAGGAACTGCGCGATCAGGGCCGCACACTGAGTTGCTCGCTCCTGATGCAGCTGGTGACCAGCGTCGGCAATCGTTGCAACCTGAAGATTAGGAAAAATACTTTGCAGCACCTCAGGCTCGGCATCAGAGCCTAGTGACTGCCGAAACTCCGAGTTCTGAGCCAGCATCATGAGAACCGGCGCCGTACAGGCTCGCCAACAGGCCTGCGCCTCCTCACGCCGATACAACACCGGATTTAAGCCCCGATGGGCAGGGTCTGCAGCAAAAACCACGCCCCCATCCGGGCTCGGGCGGGTCAGCTTTAGGGCCATATAAGTCGCTTGCTCGGCACTTAAAAACGGCTGGCGACGCTGCAATCCCGCGGCGAACTCCGCCAGGTCGGCATATCGCCTGAAGGCCTGAGTGCTGTGCATTTCCGCGAGCCACCGTCGCAAACGCACCGGTGCCTCATCCGGCGACGTGCGCGGCAGTCCAAATCCCTCGAGACTGACTACCGCACGAACCCGCTCTGGGCGCACGCCGGCGTATAAGGTGGCAATGTTGCCGCCCATGCTGTGACCCACCAGCACGGCCGGCCGGTTCGGTGAGATTCCATCTAGCAGCACGTCTAAGTCAGCTAAATAATCAGGAAACCAATATCCCTGCGGTGCCCAATCGCTATCCCCAAAACCTCGCCAATCCGGCGCAGCTACCGCCATAGGCTCGGAAAAAGCGTCAACGAGAAACTGAAAAGTCGCGCTGTTATCTAAAAAACCATGCAAAAAAACCCATGGGGTAGCCGCAGGTTCACCCCATCGGGTTATGTTTACATTGAGCCCTCGAATCTGACGCCTCTCGTATCGAGGTAGATAACGCGGCTGATACACAGAATGACTGCTCATTGAAGGCAGGCTCAGTCGGTACCGAGAAACAGCCGCACAGCATCGTTATGCGTCTCTTCAACATAGCGGTAATCGAGCTCCTGAAGATGGCGATCAAACTCAGCCTCGGTCTTTGGAGGTACCTGTATTCCGGCGAGCACTCGGCCGTAGTCTGAGCCGTGATTACGGTAATGAAATAACGTGATGTTCCAAGTGGTTCCAATGCCCTTTAAAAACTTTAACAAGGCACCAGGACGCTCAGGAAACTCAAAGCGAAAGATCCGCTCATGCTGGAGGTCCTTCACAGGACCCCCAACCATGTAGCGTAAGTGCAGTTTCGCCAACTCGTTTCGACTCAGATCAACCACGTTAAAACCAGCAGACTTTATGCTTTGCGCTAAACCATCTTGCTCTTTGGTGTTGGGTGCAACAGCCATGCCCACAAAGATATGAGCGCTTGAAGGATCGGCGTAACGATAGTTAAACTCGGTCACTGAGCGGCGACCCAAAAGCTCACAAAACTGCAGAAAACTTCCGGGTTTCTCAGGTATCTCTACGGCAAATAAGGCTTCACGCGCTGCGCCTAAATCAGCCCGCTCGGCGACATAGCGCAACCGATCAAAATTCATATTGGCGCCGCAGTTAATCGCAACAAAGCTCTGGTTCACAGCACCCGTTCGTTTCACGTAAGCCTTGATGCCCGCCACCGCCAAGGCTCCTGAGGGCTCGACGATCGCTCTGGTATCCTCAAAAACATCCTGAATGGCGGCACAAATTTCGTCAGTCGTTACCAGAACAATCTCATCAACATACTGCTGGGCTAGGCGAAAGTTCTCTTCGCCTACCGTCTTAACAGCAACGCCATCCGCAAATACGCCCACACGATCCAAGGTGACTCGCTTACCCGCCGCCAGTGAAGCATGCATGCTGGCGGAATCTTCAGGCTCAACGCCGATGATTTTTATCTGCGGATACAACGCCTTAACATAGGCTGCGATACCACCGATCAAACCACCACCACCAATGGGAACGAAAATTGCGTCAATGGAATCACCGCGCTGACGCAAAATCTCCATGGCGATGGTTCCTTGCCCAGCGATGACTAACGGGTCATCAAACGGATGAATAAATGTCATCCCGCGCTCACTTTCTAAAGCGCGCGCACGGGCGTAGGCTGCATCGTAGTCATCACCGAATAACTCAACCTCAGCGCCCAGATCTAAGACTGCCCTGACTTTGATCTGCGGTGTCGTCTGCGGCATCACCACCAGCGCACTGATGCCTCGCTTATGCGCGGACAGGGCGACCCCCTGAGCGTGATTGCCAGCCGACGCGCATACCACCCCGGCAGCCGCTGCCTGGGGAGATAGATGTACGATTTTGTTGTAGGCGCCACGAAGCTTGAACGAGAACACGGGCTGCAGGTCTTCCCGCTTGAAAAGAACGTGATTACCCAGCCTTGCCGACAATCGCGTCGCAGGCTCTAGCGGGGATTCAATGGCAACGTCATAAACGCGCGCCTTCAATATTAGTTCTAGGTAATTGTTTTTCACCCCCGCAGTCTGCCGGGAGCCACCTTGAAATCGCAAGCCGTATCGCACTTTTTAAGACAGCCTGAGATGGCCACAGACCTTGGAGGCTGCCTATACTCCTAACCTTTCTTAGTGGCGGGTATTCACATGACGCAGCACGCAACGGGCGAAAGTTTTGATCTGGCTGTCGTTGGCGCGGGCATCTTAGGCTTAGCCACCGCACTGGCGGCCGCCCGACGCGGTTTTCGGGTTGTTGTGATCGATAAAGACGCTCAGGCCAATGGGGCTTCGGTGCGAAACTTTGGCTTTGTGACGGTGACTGGCCAGGAGCGTGGCGCCATGTGGAGCCGAGCCGTTAAATCACGCGCCATCTGGAAAGAGGTAGCCGCAGCGGCTGGTATTGAGGTGATTCATACCGGCCTTTGGATGATGGTCAGGCATCCGGAGTCTCTGGGGGTGCTGGAAGAATTCCTGACAACCGAGATGGCTGAAGGCTGTCGGCTGTTGAGCCCGGCGCAGGCTCGTGCCACCTGTCCCGAGCTTAGGGCTCCGCACCTGTCCGCCGTACTCGAAAGTACCGTGGAGCTTCGCGTTGAGTCCCGACTAGCCATCCCGCGCTTGGCGGCATGGCTAGAGCAGGCCCACCGGGTGCGCTTTTTGCGAAATACGACCGTGCAGGGCATTGAGCTACCGACAGTGCAGACCTCCCGTGGCAACCTGCGAGCCGAGCGGGTTGCCGTTTGCCCGGGTGATGATTTTTCGGGCCTGTACGCACGCCGATTAGCCCATTTTCCGGTCACTCGGTGCAAGCTACAAATGCTGCGATTGGCCAATCCGGGCTTTAAGATTCCAGCCGCTTTAATGTCAGATCTAGGACTAGGCCGCTATCAGGGCTATGCCGCGTTACCCGCGGCGACGGCGTTAAAAAAACGCCTGGCGAACGAACAGGCGGGGCATCTTAAGCACGGGATTCACCTGATCGTCGTGCAAAGCGCGGACGGCAGTCTGGTGGTGGGGGATAGCCATCATTACGCTACAACACCCGATCCCTTCTCGCACGACGACGTCGACGCGCTCATTTTAGACGAGTTCAGAAAGGCCCTAGGCATTGATCCGCCACCAACCATCGAGCGATGGACCGGAACCTACGCCTCAGCACCGGATCCCGTCCTTATTGACAACCCTGAGCCGGGTGTCGCGCTGGGCATAGTCACGTGCGGCGCCGGTGCCTCCACGGGCTTTGCGATCGGTGAGGAACTGGTCAGTCAGCTATTCGACTAGCCTAGCGCCGCCGCCGATCCACGCCACCGTGATCAATCATGATCAATCGCGATAACGGCTGATAGCATCGCCCAGCGCACTTTTAAGAGGATCCAACCAAGGCTCAAAATGAGTCCACTGGTCCAGGCCACCTCTAAAGATAGGCTGACGCACCTGCTCGGAGCTCGCCGTGCGTACACTGCGCTTGGTCTTGTAAAACTCCACGCACCCGGGCTCAAACGGCAGCCCACAAAAATCCAGAATTCGGCGCACGCTGGATTCAAGGTCATCCACCACATCCTCATGCAAGACGCGCAACACGCGTCCGGGCAACACTGCGTTCCAATGTCGCATTAACTCAAGGTAAGTCCGATAGTAGCGAGCGATGTTCTCAATACCGTAAGTAAACTCCTGACCGGACGCGAACAGCTGCTTAAAATTACTAAAACAGCACGCCATCGGCTCACGTCTGGCATCAATTATTTTGGCATTGGGAAGCATCAAGTGAATCAAACCAATGTGGCGAAAATTATTGGGCATCTTATCGATGAAAAAAGGCTTTCCGGATCGGTAGCTTTTTGTCTCGCGCAAATACCGACGACCCAATTCCGCGAAATCAGATTCGGACATGCTCTCTAAAATGCCTGGGTATCGTGGATTATCAAGATCATAGTCGCGGCCAAGCATTTCCAGAACAAGCCGCGGTATCTCAGCTAATTCCTGAGTGCCTTCAACCTGTGAATGCGATGCAAGAATCTGTTCGAGCAAGGTGGAGCCCGCACGTGGCAGTCCGACAATAAAAATAGGATCGGCTTCTGGCGCTCCATACGCTCGCCGACTGTCAAAAAAAGACTCGGTGCAAACCGATTTCTGTAACGACGTATTCAGCTCAATGGACGCTGGCTTGTAACGCACTTCTGTGAGTTTTAATTCGCTGCCACGTGAGTAATAAACAAAAGATTCCTCATAAAGACCGCGATCTTCGCACGCCTTACCTAAGGCAAAGCACAAGTGATAACGGTCGATCAGCGTAGTTTTACTCGACGCCTCCTCCAGACGCATGCGCTGCATCTCTTCATCAGTAAATTGATAGGTTTTTAAATTAGCCAAACTCCAATACGCATCACCAAAATTGGGCCTTGCCGCCGCAGCCGCACGATAAGAGGCTATGGCATCTTGTGTTTGCCCTTGCGTTTTCAAGGCGTGCGCAAGCCATAAATTGACGTCCGCCGCCTGTGGCGTTGTCTCTAAGAAGCGTCGATAAAGAACAATGGCTTGCTCGTATTCGCCCAGACCTACTAGAGCATTGGCATACAGAGTCCAATAGTCACTGTTATTAGGGTCAAGTTTCAGCAGTTGATCCAGATGAATGCGGGCTTGCGCGAACTTATGCCTTTCTAGCAACACTCTCGCGTAGTCATGACGGGCTGCTCGGTAGTCGGGGGCTAATTCAAGCACCGCTTCTAGAAGATACTCCGCATCGTCATGGACTTGCCGAGCCATGCCTATCCGAGCCAATAGGCGCATGGCTTCGACATGATTACCGTGCTTCAACAAGTAAGCGCGAATCAGGTTCTCGGCCAGGGTCCAGTCGCCATCACAAAAAAACCCGGTGGCGGTCATCACGTCAGGCGGTAGTTTCTTCAGCGTCGCGACATGCTCAGCTGCCATCACAGCATTCTCAAGCTGCCCGGTTAATCGATACAGCCCTTCCAGCATGCCCCAACTTGCTGGCAGCGCAGGGTTTATGTTCACACCCCACAAAAATGCTTCGATAGCCTTAGGCGCGTCGCGTAACGCTACATAACAGTGGCCACGCTCTTGATACAAACGGCTAAAACCGGGGTGATGCTCCTGCAACTGCGCCAAAGTTTGCAGAGCCTCAGCAATCTGATTGAGATTTCGTTGGCTAAGCGCCAGCAAATAAAGCACATCGCGATTTTCCGGCGCGTGGGCCACCAAGGCCGATGCCGATTCTGCGGCGAGCAAAAAATCACGGTTACGAACCCAAGTTCGAATTTGAAGAACCTGGGCCTCAATGGCCGAGATTTCAGAGGTGGAAGCCGCGCTGGTCATGGTTTACAGGTCCAAAAAAAGAGGCGGACATCGCTGTCCGCCTCCGATTCTACCGCAGTGAGCCCGAAGGTCACTGGCGTTAGGGTCACCCGTTCTTAGAACTTGTAACCCAGCTTCACACCCAGTACGCGCGGACGCAATGGAACTTGCGACTCGATGAACTGTGCCGACGAGGTGAATTGGCTGGCGTTGGAGTTCGACAGATTGCTGCCGATTACCTGCACCGTCCAACGATCCTTCGCAACACCGAGCGCCGCATCATAAGTCGTGTAAGACGGCATCTCGTAGCGCAGCAAAGTGGTCGTCGGAATCAACACACCCTCACCGCTAGATGCGGTGGCTGGCTGGTTGAAGGAACTGCCCATGTAGCTCGCACCGACCATGGCGTAGTACTTGTACTCGTTCACCATCCAATCATAACGGGCACGCAAGTTGAACTGCAGGTTAGGCGAGTTAGCCGGCGTGCCGCCCTCAGCACCAAACGGATTGTTGAAAGGCTTACCCTTCACTTCCGTGATGCACTGACCGTAGGTTGGGCTAGCTGGAATGTTGCTAACCAAGCAAGGTGAGTTCGTCTGCTTAGAACTGTTATAAGAACCTGAACCCTGCACCGTTAAGGCGTCCGTCACACGACTGGCAAACTGCAACTCAACGCCGTTGATCGTGTAATTAGGACCGTTGGTACCAAAGGTCGTATTACCCAGAGCGACCGGGTTGAAGAACAGAACCTGAACATCGTTCCAGTTCATGTGATAGGCCGACAGGTTCAGCATCAACCGACGGTCAAACAATTCGGTCTTTAAACCGATTTCATTGTTGATCAGCTGATCGGGGCCATAACCGTGTGGCTTCTCAAACTGTGGTTGGCCGTTAGCATCTTTTGCTACACCGGCAACCGTACGGTTGAATGCACCCGGACGGAAACCCTGTGAGAACGTGTAGTACGCCATGGTATTGGCGTCGATGTGCCAGGTCAGGTTCGCCTTGCTGCGGAACCCGCTATAGGTCGACCGCAGTCCTTCGGCATCAATGTTATGAGCAGCGTTCGCGTAGCAGGGCGTTGCCAGGTTCACGCAGCGACCACCGGTGGTGTACACCGAGCCCGTCTCGAACTCACTGTAGTGATACCAGCGGGTGCCAGCCGTGAAGGTCAACGTCTTTGGCAGCAAATCGTAGTCGACCGAACCGAACAGTGCAGTCTGCTTATAGCCGCGCTGCGCGTCCTCACCGAACGCGGTCAAATCGCTACGTACCGAAGGATCGGTAGCCGTTGAGCCCGGAGCTGGTGCGACATTAGCAACGCAAGGTACCGTTGCAGAATTCGGCAAGGTCGTTGGATTACAAGCCGGGATGGTCTTGTAGTTGAAGTTCATGTTGTCTTCAATCTTAAAGTCTTCCCAGTACGCACCAGCGATACCGCGCACGGTCCAGGTATCAGGCGTGCTGAGGCGGAACTCATGGCTCTGATGCGTGTTGTGGACCGTATCCTCCCACGAGGTTATCGGCGAATAGCAGCGTGGCGTAGTGCCAGCACCCAACGCACCGAGGGCCGCGGGGCCACCGGTGCACGAGTAGTAGTAGCCGTAGGCCGTACGACTATAGTTGGTGTAATCCTGCTGCTGAGCAATGTCACGGGACATAAATGCACCGGTGTACACAGCATGCAAGTCGCCAAACTTACCGTTAACCGTCCAGGCCGTGTTTGAGTACTTATCCTTGTCATAGGCCGGGGAGAACGCCGTGATCTGGTAAGGACCTAACAGTTGCGGTGTTGAAGCCGTAGCCGCCGTACCGGGGGTGTAATCCGAGCCGCGAGGGAACTGAGCGAAGTAACCGTCTGCTTCCATGTTCTGGTAGCTCTGGGTGACCAGCGCGTTCCAGTCATCGTTAATCTGATACAGAGCCGATACGCGAATACCGCTGTACGAGAGTGGATTCTGAGCACGACCTGCGATGGTGAAGTTATTGCCGTTCTGATTGATATCCGGAACGCCGTTGAAATAAACGCTGGCGCCAGTATCCGAGTTACGACGAGTGAACGTGCTTGGAACATTGGTGATGTATCCACCGCGACGATCATCATAAATTGTGGCACGAACAGCCAGCTTGTCCTGAATCAAAGGCAAGTTCAGGGTCATGTTGGCATTGGTATTCGGATCGCCACCGGCAGTGACGCCATAACCGGCATCCACGTTGCCTTCAGTGACGTTCAACTTTGGCTTGTTAGTGATGTAGCGAATAGCACCTGCTTCGGCACCACCGCCGAACAAAGTGCCCTGAGGACCTTCTAGAACCTCAACGCGCTCCATGTCGACCATGTAAACGTCAGCGTTGCGGGCAGGGAACTGCATCGCCTGATCGTCGAGGTAAAGAGCGACGTTGGGGAACGGAGCAATCGTCGAGCTCGACTGGTTACCGGCAAAACCAGCGCTCAATCCGCGCATGTAAATGTTGCCTTGACCTGGACCGTTGGTCGGCATGGTCACGTTTGGCAAGTACTTAACGAAATCGTCGAGGTTAGCCAGTCCCAACTGTTTGAGCTGGTCACCGGAAAAAGCCTGAATGGTAATCGGCACGTTCTGAATGGACTCCGAGCGACGCTGAGCCGTCACGACGATTTCGTCGAGACCGGTGGAGGGGTCGGTATCCGCCGCAAAAGTCACTCCGCTTTGTGCTGCCAGCGCAGCCAAAACAGCCCAAGTCAGCTTTACATTGGTTTTCAAAATAAACGCCCTCTCAGAGGTTATGTAACAAACAAAACTAAAGTTTCAAAAGGAGTTACGCATGATGCTGCATAGAAAAGCGTCGCCCAACGGTCGCTGATCCTTGGTCGCCTTGAGGCGGCGTCCGTCGGCGCAGGCATTTGCACCCTCAGCTACGCCCCGACCGAAGGTCACAAACAACAATGACGCATTGCAAAAAACGTACTAATCATCTTAACTTCCCAAAAGTTACGTATTGATGACAGCCACCTGTGTCCGCTCAACATTTCGCTATTTTTGCTACGCTAAACACAATTAAAACGGCACCTTGAAGCCCGGAACAGGTTTTAGGTGGTGATTTTTGTAGTAAAAAAACAACGCAGCTAGTTCAAGCCGTACCACGGCACCTGCCCATCCGCGATCGATGAACACAAGAGCAGTCACCGGGGTGTTAAGATGCGAAGCCGGTTTAAAACACCACCTGCATCCAGAGCCAACCATGCCCCACGTCGAGACGATTCTTGGGATATTTGATCGCGGCGGCGAGAGTGCCTATTTCGGCGAGGCCGTCTCGGTGGTTGAACACGGCCTGCAGGCCGCTTTATTCGCCCGCCAAGAAGGCGCAGAGGAGCCGTTGATTCTGGCGGCGCTACTGCATGACGTGGGTCACCTGGTCGTTCCGGCGCCAGACTCACTGTCTGCCTGGCGCCATGATGCCCAGCACGAAATCAGTGGCAGCCAGTGGCTTTCCCAGTGGCTAAGACCGGCGGTGACCGAACCCATCCGCATGCACGTAGCGGCCAAACGTTACCTGTGCGCCACGGCGGCGAGCTATTTTGAGCGTTTAAGCGCGGCCTCTCGCCTGACTCTGGAACTGCAAGGCGGACCCATGTCAGAACATGAGGCAGCACTATTTAAGCAGCAGCCCTTTTTTCGAGAAGCGCTAAAGCTTCGGCTCTGGGACGAGCGCGCCAAAGTCGAAGGACTGCAAGCCGGCAAACTGGACGACTATCGAGCGATGATCGAAAGGCAGATCATCACCCGACCTCAGTAGGCTCAATCGTTCCATGCGCGGTGGCGACCCCATCGTCAGCGCCGCGAACCGCCTTAGTCTAGATTTCGCAAGGCAAAGACTAAATCGGCAACGCTATTGATCACCAGATTTGCGCCGGCGGCGTACAGGGCGCGGCTTGATGCTTCAATTCGTGCTTGGCGCTGGGTCTCACTCAAAGCCGCCAAAGCCGCCGCGGACAAACCCACCCCGTTACCCGAGGCCGCCAATCCAACGGTGAAGCAACCCGCGGCACGGCCTTCGGCTACTCCGGCCTCAGCATCGTCCACCTTGACCACACGACTCAAGGGCCAGACGCCTAAGTCCGCACAGGCCCGATAAATCATTAGCGGTGAGGGCCGCCCCTGCACGGTGTCGCCCGAGCACAGCAGATGGTCGGGTACGTAACCTTGCTGCGCGGCGCGCGCAAGCACCGGTTCCATCATTTCGCGCGTATAGCCCGTCGATGAGGCAATCTTTAAACCCTCACTCCGCAAAGTATCAACCGCCTCGCGCGCACCCTCAATCAGCGTTGCCACTACCGCCGCCTGATCGCGCATCAGTGGCCCAAGCTCCATCACCAGCTGAGCGGCATCTGCCGCGGTGGGTAGTCGTCCTTGGGCTTTCGCCCATGCCTCACGAACGGCCGCATCGGCCAGTAAGGCGCTCACATGATCTGCTTTGGCCTTACCCATGTCCTTACGCGCCTGAGCGTCGGTGAGGCTCACTCCGTGATTGGCGAATGCCTCGACCAGCGCGAGTACAGGCGCGCAACAGCCGTGATCTACCATGGTGCCAGCCCAATCGAAAATCACCAGATCAAAGCGTTTGCTCAGGCTCATACGAAAAATTCCTTCATTTAACTTTGGATCGCGGCTGACCGGCACGGTATCACGCATTAGTCTACCGGTTGCTGCGAGCATATTCAGTGTTCATGTTTTGCTCTAACCTTATCATTCAAGATCCGTTTCTTCGCCACGCATCCCAAATCTAAAGGCCTCCACAGTGACCAGCCCCTTGCGTCGATTTCTTGAGCGATCCGGTCCCGTGACTTTCACGGTCATCGCCGGCTTAGCGGGTTTCTCGGCCTATTTTGCGATGTACGCTTTTCGCAAACCTTTTTCAGCTGCCACGTTTACCGATGTGCCCGGCTGGAACTTAGCGGTGGACTACAAAATAGCCCTAGTCTTAGCTCAGGTTCTGGGCTACGCCTTATCCAAATTAATTGGGATTAAGGTCATTTCCGAACTTGACCCTGCACGCCGCTCATTAGCCTTTGTGGGGCTGATCCTGCTGGCGTGGCTGGCGCTCATAGCCTTTGCCATTATTCCAGCACCGTGGAATGTCGCCGCGATGTTCTTCAACGGATTGCCACTGGGAATGATTTGGGGTCTGGTATTTGGCTATATGGAGGGACGACGCACCTCCGAGGTACTTGGCGCCATTCTTTGCGCCAGCTTTATCCTGTCATCCGGTGCCGTCAAAACGGTGGGCAAGTTGTTGATGTCAGTCTGGCACATCAGTCCATTCTGGATGCCCGCCGCCGCCGGCGCGGTGTTCTTTCCGATCGTCTTACTATCGGTTACCGCATTGTCCGCACTGCCTCCCCCCAGCGCCCTGGATGAATCAGCACGTGTGCGACGTGCTCCGATGAATAGCGCCGCTCGCGCGGCGTTTCTCAAGGACTTCGGATTAGGGATTGCTTTATTGGTCATCAGTTACGTGATGACCACTGCGCTGCGCGACTTTCGCGACAATTTTGCCGCAGAGCTATGGACTAATCTTGGTTATGGCAACGGTGCGGCCATTTTTACGGCGAGCGAAGTTCCGGTCGCCGCCATCGCTTTACTCGTGTTAGGGCTGATCATTGTCATCAAGGACAACAAACGGGCTCTTCTAGTCATTCACAGTGTGATCCTTGCCGGCCTCGGGCTTTTAGGTGGCTCTACCCTGGCCTTTCAGGCGGGTCTCATCGGCCCCATCAGCTGGATGATCATCAGCGGCGCGGGCTTATACATGGCTTACACGCCGTTTAACGCGATGTTGTTTGATCGCCTGATTGCGGTAAGCGGACGAATTGGCACTGCCGGCTTTCTGATTTATCTGGCCGACGCCTCCGGTTATGCCGGCAGCTGCGCGCTTCTCATCTGGCGAAACTTCGCGCTGCCGTCGTTGCCCTGGCTACAGGTCTATATCACCAGTATCTACGCAACGTGCCTTTTGGGGGGGCTGTTGGTCGCCGGTGCCGCCGTGTACTTTCAACGGCGTGGGCCAGCCGCCCAGCCTGCCTAGGGCAGCCGAGTTAAAAAATTAAGGCTTACCTGTCAGCGATCAAGAAATTGCCGTATGCTCTTAATGGTCAAACTCGCATCACCCAACGCCAAGTCCAGATGGGCAGGGATAGACTCCACCACCCATGAACTGGGAAGCGCACGAGCAACGGCTGTATTAGCGCTTAGGGCCAAAACGGGAGCGGTTAAACCAGCCGTGCGGTCACGCCATGACCACCGCGATAAGGCTACCGCCGGCCATTGGCCAGTCTGACCTCCAGCGATCAGCTCACCAAATACTGGCAAATACGCTCGCAGCGCATCGGCATCAGAATCCAACGGCGCACGCGCAGCCCACAAGGATGCCAACCCACTGCCCGACGCATCAGGTAGGCCCCACGGGACGTAGGAAACTGTCTCGGTCGGTGGATTAATGAGAACTAAGCGACGTACAGCAGTACCTAAATAATGGGCCATTTCCACCGCGACGGCAGCACCTACACCCACGCCCAACACATCCACAGAGCGCAGCCGCAGGCTGCGCAACATCTCAGATATTGCCGCTGCATGATCAGCTAAGGAGATAATTCCAGGCGGGGCATCCGATTGCCCGCAGCCCGGCAAGTCCGGCACGTAAATGGACCGATCCTGCCCTAGCCTCGGTAGCAACGGGGCTAAACTGACTGATGACCCCGGCCCGTCATGCAACGCCACCAACGGCGTTAGTTCATCAAATCCGCCCGTTGAAGGAAATGCGGTTCGACAATGTAGCTGCCCGAAGCGCGACTCAAAGTACGCTCGGCGCAAGTTTGGAGCCCTAACAACTGCTTTAGCTTTCATAGTCCGCCTTCCTTGGAGATAGTACGCAGACTAGCCGTGACTAACGCTTCGAAACACGAAGCGCGTCGCAGTCTTTTGCAGGTTGTGCAGAACGCTGCGAATCTAAATGCCTTAAGTAAAGCTACCACTCACCGACGTTAGGCATCGAGACCCATGGCTCGACTAGAGGCAGTGCCTCGCCTTTCTGCAGCAACTCAATCGAGACCAAATCCGGCGAACGGACAAAAGCCATACGCCCATCCCGCGGTGGGCGACTGATCACCACACCGCCGTCCATCAAGCGCTGGCAGGTCTCATAAATGTTGTCGACCTCATAAGCCAAGTGCCCGAAGGCACGGCCCATGCCGTAAGGTGCCTGAGGATCCCAGTTATAAGTTAACTCTAGCTGGGCTTCGTGATTACCAGCAGCAGCTAAAAAGACCAGCGTAAAGCGGCCCTTTTCAAAATCCTTACGATGCAATTCAACCAAGCCGAGCTTATTGCAATAAAAATCGATAGATTGATCGAGATTCGTCACGCGAACCATCGTGTGTAGATACTTCATAGACGCTCCCTCGCAGCCTTGGACTCGTAGCAAATACCCAGATCCCTAAGATATGCCCTAAAACATCTCTGCCGTATCCGGCGGCGTGACGTCGTGGTCTGTCTTACGCGACACGATATGATCGCCGGTAATCATTTCCTCGTAAGACTGTCCGGGCCCCACCATGGGGTATACCCCGGCATCCGTATCGATCATCACCTCAAGAAACGCGGGACCTTTGAATTCCATGAACTCTTTGATTACAGCAGGCACGTCAGCCTTTTTATCCAATCGCTTGGCAAACCCGTACCCATCAGCAAGCGCGGCACGAACGAAGTCTTTCTTGTGCAGTGATTTGTCACTGGCTGACAAGCGACCTTTAAAGAAAAGCTTCTGCCATTGCTTCACCATACCGTCGCCGCAGTTATTCAGAACAACAACCTTGACCGGCAAATCGTAGGTAGTCACTGTCTCCAGCTCACCCAGATTCATACGAATACTGGCGTCACCATCAATATCAATAACGACTCGTGACGGATGCGCAAACTGCGCACCAATCGCTGCCGGCAGGCCAAAGCCCATGGTGCCCATACTGCCGGAGGTGAGCCATTGCCGTGGCCCCTTGAAGTCAAAATACTGAGCCGCCCACATTTGATGCTGGCCAACACCGGTAGCGATTATGGCCTCGCCCTTGGCATGCTTATTGATCTCTTCAATCACGTAATAGGGCTGAATAAGCTCGCTGTCACGATCGTAATTAAACGCATGAACGCTACGTAACTGCGCACAGTGGGCATGCCACGCAGACCAGTCGACTGAAAAATTACTGGTCTTTGCATAGTGCAGCAAAGCACTTAACGTTTGCCGTAATGGGCCTATGTGGTGAAACCCCACCTTCTTTACTTTGTTGATTTCCGATACATCAACTTCAAAGTGGGCAATCACCCGTGCATTAGGTGCAAACCGGGCCGGCACGCCAGCAACCCGATCGTCAAAACGCGCACCCAGAACAATCAAAAAGTCGCAATCGTCAACGGCGTAATTGGCGAAGGCCGCACCATGCATTCCGAGCATCCGCATGGACAACGGCTCGGTGGTATCAAAAGCGCCTATGCCCATCAAAGTCGTCACGACTGGAATACGCAAATGCTGCGCAAAGTGGGTGAGCTCAACGGAAGCTTCACCGTTAATTGCGCCACCGCCGGCATAAATCAACGGCCGCTGCGCGGTAGACAACAGTGAGTAGAACTCAGCGGCTGACGCATCGGACAACGTGCTTTTGTCCACCAACGCCAATCGTCGCCGGTAGCCTGGTATGGGTAAGGCACCTTGGCCCTGATAAGGTCCCTTCCAGTTTTGAACGTCCTTAGGCACATCAATCACCACAGGACCGGGGCGTCCGGTGCGGGCAATTTCAAAGGCCGTGCGCACGGTGGCTTCTAACAAGGTAGGGTCAGTGACCAAAAATACGTGTTTTGCCACAGAACCCATAATCGCGGTCACCGGCGCTTCTTGAAACGCGTCGGTGCCAATGGCGGCGGTAGGCACTTGCCCACAGATCACGACAATCGGCACCGAGTCCGCTAAACAATCACGTACCGGAGTCACCGTGTTGGTGGCCCCCGGACCGGAGGTGACCACACAAACCCCCACCTTGCCACTGGCTCGCGCATAACCGGCGGCCATAAATCCGGCTCCCTGCTCGTTGGCGGGTACGACCAGAGGCATGGATGGCTGCGCAGAGTCGCGATTATGTACAAAGATGGCATCGTAAGTCGGCAAAATCGCGCCGCCGCTGTAACCGAAAATCACCTCAACGCCTTCATCAGCCAGAACTTGGACAATAATTTCGGCGCCCGACAACACCTGTCCGGCGCGTGGGTGCTTGGCAGATTCGAGGGATTCAGGGTGATTCACGATGCAGTTCCCGAAAAAAATCGCTTGAGAAAGGATACCCACTGAAAAGCGGTGGGCCCTCGAGAGTATCAACGTTAGACCGACTTCGTCCATGCAATGCAGCAAATTTGCGGCTATCCTCTGCCACTATCAACACACAGGACTGACCTGTCAGGAGCTTACGGATGCGTCACATCATTGCCGTTCAACTGCAAAACGAAGCCGGCGCCCTGACCCGCCTTGCCGGCCTTTTCGCCAGCCGCGGCTACAACATTGAATCCTTGTCCGTGGCAGCGACCAATGACCCGACCCTGTCGCGCCTGACGCTGGTCACAACCGGTGACGAGTCCGCCATCACTCAGTTACTGGCCCAGATTCAAAAGCTAATCGACGTGGTGATGGTGACGGATCTGACCGATGGGCAGCATATAGAGCGCGAACTGCTGATTATCCGTTTGAAAGTCTCGCCGAACGGCCTCGAGTCTTTACAGCAGCTTACCCAAGAGCATGGCGCACGAGTGCTGGCCCAAGAGCCCGATAACTTTGTTATCGAGTTAACGCAAAGTGAAGCGGACGTGAATCTCTTTATTGCAGCGGTTAGTCGATACGGAGTGATCCGTGAAGTCGTTCGCAGCGGGGCTTTGGCCTTGGCAACAACCGGCATGGCTGACGGTTAAGAGGTATCTAATGTATCGCTTGTACGATTATCTACCCTCAGGCAATGGCTATAAGGTCCGCTTAGTACTGCGCGCACTAAATCTGCCGTATGAACTGATTGAGGTTGATATCAAAAACGGCGCCACAAGAACGGCACAGTTTCGCGAGAAAAACCCAAACGGCAAGATTCCCGTACTGGAAGTACCGGGTCATGGCTACCTCAGTGAAAGCCACGCCATCATCAGCTACCTAGCCGAAAACTCCTGGTTAGTTCCGCAAGATCGATACGCGCGCGCGCAAATGACCGGCTGGATGTGTTTTGAGCAATACAGTCTCGAACCGGACATAGGCACCGCGCGCTACTGGCTTTGCTCCCTGCACCTAACGCCTGCCGAGTTAGGTGAGAAACTAGTCGACAAGATGACAAAGGGCCATGAGGCTCTGGCAGTTTTAGAACGTGCGCTGAGCCACCAGGACTACCTGGTCAACAACAGCTACTCACTGGCTGATATTGCCCTGTATGCGTATACGCACGTAGCACCTGAGGCGGGCTTTGATTTAGATCCGTACCCGAGCATTCGTCGCTGGATCACCGCCATTGAGAACCAACCTCAATGGGCACCAATCACCGCGCCTTAAAGGGTGACCTGACCGAGGTTAAGGCAACAGAACCAGCGAGCCTACGGTCTTACGCGACTCAATCTCACGATGGGCTTGAACCGCGTCGCGTAGAGCGTGTCGTTGGCCGATCGTAATTTTTACAATGCCTCGGCTCAGAACATCAAACAACTCCGCCGAACCACGAGCCAGTTCTCTCTTGGTGGCAAAATAATGAAATAGCGTGGGCCGCGTAACAAACAGTGAGCCACGCCGCGCCAACTCCAATAAAGACAGGGGATCCACAGGTCCTGAGGCATTACCGTACGAAACCATTAGGCCACGCGGGCGTAAGCAATCCAACGAAGCGGTGAAAGTATCCTTGCCTACCGAGTCATAGACCACTGGCACGCCCTTGCCCTTGGTCAGGGCACGAACCCTTGACGCCATGTCCTCGCGGGATGACACGATCACATCATGCGCGCCATTTTCAATGGCAATCGCTGATTTTGCGTCACTGCCTACCACCGCAATGACGTGTGCGCCCAAATGGCGCGCCCACTGCAACAGCAACAAGCCCACGCCGCCAGCGGCCGCCGTAACGACGATCGGATCTTTGTTTTTAACGCGATACGTTTGGCGCAGCAGGTATTGCGCGGTGAGTCCTTTGAGCAAAACCGCAGCCGCCTGCTCATCGCTCACCGAATCCGGAACAGCGACCAATCGATCAGCAGGCACGTTACGCGCTTCCGCGTAAGAACCTGGAACGGTACTGACGTAAGCCACGCGCTGACCAACTTGCCATCCTTTAACACCCGCGCCCAGGGCCTCAATGACACCCGCTGCCTCGCGCCCTAGGCAGGAAGGCAATGCCATGGGATACAAGCCGTTGCGATCATAAGTATCAATTAAATTGACGCCTATAGCGGTATGACGCACACGCACTTCATGGCGGGCCGGATCGCCGATGCGCAAGCTCTCCCACTGCATGACTTCCGGTCCGCCGTGGGCATGCATCACTTGTCCCATGATTTCGAGTGCGCTCATGTCATCAATCTCCTGAATTCTCTACGGGGTAGCGCTTCGCTACCATTCAAAGCGGCTGCAGCGGGCTGGCCATCAGCAGCAACTCCTCAACCACTTCACCGCGCAGTAAATGTTTCTGAATAATGCGCTCAAGATTAGCCGGGTTGGCACGACCATACCAAGTGCCCTCGGGGTAGACCAATGCCAGCGGTCCGTCACGGCACAAACGCAAGCAGTCCGCCTTAGAACGCAGAACTCCGCCCGCTCGATCAGATAACCCTAATTCGTGCAAACGAGCTTTGAGGAAAATCCAAGCCTCTTCGGCTTCTTCTTTAGGCGCACACTTCCCCGCCACGCATAAAAACACGTGTCGCTGACCGTCTTTCAAGTAGCGCTTATCGATAGCCTCTACAGTTAACGGATCCACCGCCGAGCCGAGCCTCACAGGGCCTGCTCGTCGGTTTCTCCAGTGCGTATCCGCACGACCCGATCCAAGGACGAGACAAAAATCTTGCCGTCTCCCACCTTGCCGGTTTTGGCCGCCGTGACAATCGCCTCGACCACCTGATCCACCAGGGTTTCTTTGACGGCAACCTCAATGCGGGTCTTTGGAACGAAATCCACGACGTATTCGGCGCCACGGTACAGCTCGGTATGGCCGCGTTGCCTGCCAAAGCCTTTGACCTCCGTCACCGTCATTCCTGAAATGCCTATCTCCGACAAGGCGGCGCGTACGTCGTCCAATTTGAACGGTTTAATAATCGCGGTGATAAGTTTCATGATCCTAAATCCTTAAAAGTAACAAACGTTAAGCCGTCCGCGTACTCGCGGCTGGCGCCAACCGGCTGCCACTCGCACAGCATAACGATCCCAGCTATAAAGTGGGATCATCGCACCGTCTCATGGAGGCGGCTGATCATTTATTTGTTGAGGAGCACCGAGATGGAGCAGGGCGTGATCGTTATTGGTGCGGGCCAGGCCGCAAGCACGGCCGTAGAAACCTTGCGCAAGGAGGGCTTCACCGGCGAGATCACCTTAGTGGGCGATGAACCGGAGCTACCCTACTCGCGCCCACCCCTGTCCAAGAAGTTTCTGGCCGGCGAACTGGCCGAAGAGCGTCTGCTGCTGAAAGCACAAAGTTTTTATGACTCCCATCAGGTGCGCTTACGATTGGGCACCCGCGCGACACAGCTTTCTACCCAGACGCGCACGGTGACACTGGACACCGGCGAAACTCTCAATTACTCGAAGCTCCTGTTATGCACCGGGTCCAGCCCACGGCGAGTCAGCGTGCCTGGCCATGATCTGCAGGGCATTCACTATTTGCGCTCTAAATCGGATGTGGCTAGGTTAGCCCACGAGCTTACGGCCAATCGGCGCATCGTCATCGTCGGTGCTGGCTATATCGGCCTGGAAGTGGCCGCAACCTGCCGCCAGTTAGGCCTGCAGGTCGACGTACTGGAAATGGCTGAGCGAATCATGAACCGTGTGGTCGCCTCGCCCGTATCGGACTTTTTTGCGCAGGAGCACGCAAAGGCTGGGGTGAACATTCACACAAGACATTCCCTGGCCGGTTTTTTAGCAGATCCTCAGGGGCGCGTGTGCGCGGTACAAACAACGGACGGCGCTCAATGGCCGGCCGACCTTGTGCTGGTGGGCGTTGGCGGGTTACCCAACACCGAACTTGCCGCCAGGGCGGGCCTTACGATCGATAACGGTGTTGCCGTGGATTTGTATTGCCAGACCAGCGACCCGGATGTGTATGCCGCCGGTGACTGCGCTAACCAATTCAGCACCCACTACCAACGACGCCTGCGGCTAGAGTCAGTTGACAATGCCTTTGAGCAGGCCAAAACAGCGGCACAAAACCTTCTGGGCAAGTCGCTAGCACACGATAAGATCCCGTGGTTCTGGTCCGACCAATACGACCTTAAGCTGTTGATTTCCGGAATCAATATGGATTTTGACCAGGGCGTTCTACGGGGCGACCCCAGCACACGCAGCTTCACTTACTGTTACCTGCGAGGCAATGAACTTTTGGCCGTGGACTGTATCAATCAAGCCAAAGATTACATGGCCTCCAAGAGACTGATTGCCGATCGAACCTCGATGGATCTGATGCGTTTGGCCGACATCAGCGTGCCGCTGCGCGAGGCAACGGCACAGGGCTGAGCCCTAAATCGCGCAATTTACGCATCATCGATGGGTAAAACTGGCCGAAAATGCTTTATGCTGCGTTGCCACATTGGATAGCTGCCGGAGTTCCCGATGCACGACCTGACTCGTAACGCCCCTTCGACCGATGACTTGGACAAGGCCTTCAGAGCGGCGCTGGGTAAAATGACCGGCGGACTGTCAACCTTGCCTTATACCAATGCGTGGGCCGACTGGGCTCATCAGCTCAGTAATTCTCCGGGGCGACAGTCCGAACTGCAGCAAGATGCCATAGCGCGAACGCTGGCTACATTTCAATTCGCCGCCCGCGCCATGTCAGGGCAGCCTGTACCGCCCAACGAGGGGCTGCCCGGGGCGCCGGATTCGCGATACGCAGCTCCCGCTTGGAGCCAGTACCCGTTTAATGTCTGGGCTCATGCCTTTCAGCAAGGAGCAGGCTGGTGGCAATCTCTCAATCAGGGCGTTGATGGCCTGCCGTCTTCCCAGGCCGACTTGGTGGGCTTTACGGTTCAGCAGTGGCTGGAGGCTCTAGCGCCCGCTAACTTCCTCGCCAGCAACCCGGAGTTACTCGAACTCACGCGTGCCGAAGGCGGCGAGAACTTACGGCGCGGCCTTCAGAACTACCTCGAGGATACGGGTCGTACGATGAAAGGCTTAGGCCCGGTAGGCACCGAAGGCTTTCAGCTGGGCGTCAATATCGCCGCTACCCCGGGCAAAGTGGTTCTTCAAAACGAGCTTATCGAACTCATCCAGTACTCCCCCACCACAGCCGATGTCTACGCCGAGCCTATTTTGATAGTGCCGGCCTGGATCATGAAGTATTACATCTTGGATTTAAGCGCCAAGAACTCTCTGGTGAAATACTTGGTTGATCAGGGCCACACCGTTTTTATGGTGTCATGGAAAAACCCGCAGCCGTCCGATCGCGACTGCGATATGGACACTTATCTCAAACTGGGCTTGCGAGCCTCCCTGGCCGCGGTGTCCGCCTTAGTGCCGGAGCAAAAAATCCACACCGTGGGCTACTGCATCGGTGGCACATTACTGGCGATCGGGGCGGCAGCACTGGGCCGTGAAAACGACCACCGGATCGCTAGCGTGACGCTGCTGGCTGCCCAGACGGACTTTTCAGAACCTGGCGAACTTTCGTTATTTATCAATCCATCGCAGCTAGCGATGCTCGAAGCCAAAATGCGTGAAGAAGGGGTGCTGGATAGCAAGCAGATGGGCGGCGCCTTTCAAATGCTGCGACCTCGCGATCTGATCTGGCAGCCCTTGATCAATACCTACCTGAAGGGCCAACGCGAACCGATCATCGATTTAATGGCCTGGAATGCCGACGGCACGCGCATGCCCTGGAAGATGCACACCGAGTACCTGTATAGGCTGTATCTGGATAACGAATTAGCGAGCGGACGCTTCCCGGTTGAAGGCTCGCCTGTGCAGCTTTCGGATATCCGCGTTCCTTTGTTTGTGGTGGGGACCGAAACCGACCACGTAGCGCCTTGGAAGAGCGTTTACAAAATTGGCCAACTGGTGCGCTCTGAGGATTACACCTTCCTGCTCACCAGCGGCGGCCATAACGCGGGCATCATCAGCGGTCCGGTACACCCCAAGCGTCGCCACCGAATTCGCCGTCGCGCGCCAACCGACCCGCATCTGGCGCCAGCAGATTGGATCACCCAAACCCCGCCAGAGGCTGGTTCCTGGTGGCCGGTATGGCAAGAGTGGATCACCGCGCATTCTGGCAAACGGGTGGCCCCGCCTAAACTCGGGTCAAAAAAGGCAGGCTACCCGGTGATCGGTGATGCGCCAGGGGAGTACGTGCGAGTCCGATAAAGCCGGCTTCGCGACCTGAAGCTCTTAGGCTTCAGACTTAAGGTCGAGGTTGCGTGGATCTCGAACCCGCGCCACCCAGACTGCGAATGGGTCCCAGCCTTCGCTGGCTACCGAGCGAGCCTTTGCGGGAAGGCCCAGATCATCATTGGCGGCCGAGCCGATCTCACCGTGCAGCAGACTCTCAACGCTCTTAACGTTGGTGCGTACTGAATCCAGCAAATCAATTTCAGGAACAAGGGTCATGCACGGTGTCCGATAGCCTTAATGTCTGCTCAAATTTTAAACGAGAAATATTAAAACTGTGATGCAGCTTTTGCTGTTATGTAATTTAAGCAGGCATGAGCACGCATGAGGACTAGAAACGCAGCTTAAACCGCGTCGGCTAACCTAAATAAGCAGCTAAATATTCATCGAAGGAAGGCCCGGCTGCGGATTCGAGAACGCGCTGGTCTTCCACAGACTGCTCAGCGGCAACCTGGAATTTAGCAAAGCGCGACTCGTTGGTAATCTCCAGCTCACCGAAGTATTGCTTATAGGTCATCGACATACGTAAGGACAGATCACCAAACGACTCACCGGTCGAACGCATTTCAGCCAGCAGGCGTGCCGACGGCGTGGCCTCTACATCTTTCAGCTTGCGACGCTGCACGGCTAGGGCCGTTGAGTAGGGCCGCTTGGCATCCCCCTCGTCCAACATCTCTGCCGCACCTTGCATGGCATCAAGAATCTCAGCCGCCCAGTCCAGCATGGCTACCGGCCGCCCCTCACGCTGCAGCAACAAGCCAGGGCGCCGACCCTCACGCGCTACCACCACGTGATTGCGGTCTAGCTCGGCGTTCTGCTCAGTTCCCAAAAGCGGACTCGGCGCTAACACGCACAGGGCAGCGAAAGTCTCCAGGAACCGCAAATTATCCTGGTTCACACCAACCGGATCCAAGGCGCTAACGTCCAGTGAACGCATTTCCACGTACTCGACGCCGCCACGACGCAACGCCTTGGTGGGCCTCTCTCCTGATCGCGCCACGCGCTTAGGCCTAATAAACGCGTAGTACTCATTCTCCAGCTGTAAAATATTGGCATTTAACTGGCGCCAATCACCATCCACCTTAACGCCTAGCGCGGCGTAGGCCTGGCTGGGAGTCGAGATTGCAGCTGTCAAATCCCGGATGTACTCATCCAAGCTATTCACTGAGATTGACAACGCGGATTGCTCTTTATTGCGGTACCCCAGATCTGACATGCGCAGACTAGTCGCATACGGCGCGTAAAACGTATCAGGCCTTAACAGCTCTAAACCATGATCTGTACGATCGCCTAAAAAAGAAGCTGGCGCGGTTGGCGAGACGCCAAAAAGATAATGAACAATCCAGCCATGGCGTCGATAGTTTCGAAGCAAAGCAAAATATCGGTCGGACACAAAGTCACTATCGACACGTGAATGCTGACGAACGTCTGCTAGAACAGCCCAAAACTTCTCAGGAAACGAATAGTTAAAATGCACGCCCGAAATTGCCTGCATCATTCGGCCGTAGCGTAATCCCAGACCGTTACGATAAACGGTTTTCATACGTCCGATGTTAGAGGATCCGTACTGGGCCAGTGGGATGCTGCTATCACTGTCAATGGCACAGGGCATGCTGGTTGCCCACAGCAGTTCATCGCCCAGAGCGCGATAAACAAACTGATGCAGATCGGTAAGGTATTGCAGCAGCTCCCAACTTGTCAGAAAAGTGGGTGTTACCAACTCAATGAGGCTCTCGGAATAATCCGTCGTGATATCCGAGTGGGTGAGCGCAGACCCCAACGCCTGCGGATGAGGCGATTGCGCCAACCGACCGTCTGGCGTGACCCGCAGGCTTTCTTTTTCTACGCCTTTACGACCACCGACTAAGACTGCGCGCTCGCCAGAGTTCAGAAGCGCCGCTAAGGCTTGATCATAAGAGCGACCGAATGAAGATAACGTCATGCTGCTCGCCCCGACCCAAAAAACGTATTGTAGCCGAGGCCTTCACTCATAGTTAGGGGCTAAGGTAATTCCGCAACGACCTCAATGCCGACTAAAAACCCAGGATCGGCCAGATGTTTCACTTCTATGAAACTCGCGGCAGGCGCGCTTTCGCCAGAATAAATCTTCAAACGCTGATCCGCGTACTTCAAAAAACCCGGCATATCCGTCGTATAAATACGCTCAATGGCGACGTGTTCGAAATCAGCCCCGTTAATCTTCAACGTCGTTCCCAAGTTCGTATAGACAGCCGCCAGCTGTCCGGCCATGTCATCCGGCGCAATCAGTTTTCCTTCCTTATCGACCGGTAAGGTCATCGAAATATAAATGGTCTTGCCGATTTTTATGGATTGGGAGTAGCCCAGATTCGCCTCGTAATCACCTAAGTGATAAGCACTGCGAAACCGAGAGGGTGGCTCTTGCTGAGCCTCACAGCCGCTGAGCAAAGACCCAACCAAACCTAAGCAAAGTGCCAGCCATGGCGCCCTCATGAAAGACCGAAGAACAGGGAATTGATTCAAAGTATTGACTCCCTAAAGCTTGACCACAAATAACGTGCCGCTCGACCTATAACGCCGATGAGCGCCTTGCGCGCTTTGACATACTAACGCACCGCCTGGCGGCGCATGCTAAATGCTAAAAGATGAATTTTTGCGCTGCGCAGCAACCGGTTTTCATCACAAATCCATCCCCATTAGTGAGAATGTCATGATAATAGACCTATGAAAACGATCCGTTTATCCCTCCTATGCGCAAGCGTCGCCTTCTTTTTCATTGGCGACGCAATTTACACGTCAGCCTATGCAGAAGATTTTTGGTGTAACGATAAGATCATCAGCGTCGGCATGAGCGCCGGTGAAGTCAGATCCGCCTGCGGCAAGCCCACTGAAATTAAGCTCAGACCCTCGGTTCGGCACCGACTTTATACGGGCGCTGGATGGGATGAAGTCGTTGAATCGGGCGGCGAATGGTGGATATATAACTTTGGTTCCAGCCGATTGATGCAAAAACTACTGCTCATCGATGGGGTGGTTACCGAGAACCAAACCTTAGGCTTTGGTTACGATCGCTAAATGGTGACGTCTTCGCTGCCGGTACGGATAACCCGAAATTCGACTAGGCACTTAGCGCTAGAGCATCGTGCCCGCCAAGCGCGCCAACGCCAGTTCTCTATAAGATCAGGAATTACCCATGCTGATTGGTAACCACACGCGACGAGTCGCCGTGATCGGCGGTATGCGAAGCCCCTTTGCTAAGGCGCATGGGGCGTACGCACTGGAAACCAACCAAAGCTTACTGACTGCGGTGTTACGCGCATTGGTTGATCGTTACCAATTGCAAGGGCTAGAACTGGGCGAAGTGGTTGCCGGCGCGGTTCTAAAGCACTCGAGTCAGTGGAATTTAACTCGCGAATGCCTGCTGTCCAGCGGATTATCACCCACAACGCCAGCCACCGACCTGCAAAAAGCCTGCGCCACTAGTCTAGAGGCCGCTGTAGGAATCGCCAATAAAATAGCCCTGGGGCAAATTGAGTGCGGGATTGCCGCCGGTGTGGACAGCGCCAGTGACGCACCGATTGTGTATCCCCGTAGCTACCAACAACTGCTGCTAGCCAGCTTCCGAGCCAAAACTTTAGCCGCAAGGTTACGGCCTTGGCTTGGGTTCCGACTAAGCCTGTTAAAGCCGCTGACCCCGTCTGTAACCGAGCCTAGAACCGGTCTGTCGATGGGCCAGAGTGCTGAGCAAACCGCGCGGGAGTTTGGCATTAGTCGCGAAGACCAGGATCTTTTGGCCTGGCAAAGCCACCAAAACGCGGCTCGTGCCTACGATGAGGGTTTTTTTAACGGGTCGTTGGTTCCAGTAGCCGGACTTCAGGCGGATAACACCCTCAGGCCTAACAGCACCCTTGAGCAACTCGCTGCGCTTAAACCTGTCTTTGATCCACGCCAGGGTACGCTCACCGCTGGCAATTCGACCCCGTTAACCGACGGCGCTGCCGGCGTACTGTTGGCTACCGATGATTGGGCTGAGCGACGTGGCCTATCCGTTCAGGCATACCTGACACAGGCAACCAGTGCAGCAGTGGATTTTGTGGGACGTGATGGCCTACTCACGGCGCCGGCCTTCGCAGTCCCTCGCCTGCTCGCACAAACCGGCTTACGGCTGCAGGACTTTGACTACTACGAGATCCACGAGGCGTTTGCCGCGCAGGTACTTTGTACTTTAAAGGCCTGGGAATCAGAGACTTTTTGCAGCCAGCGCCTGGGCCTCAGCCGCGCCTTAGGCAGCATCGATCCAGCGAAACTGAACGTTACCGGTTCGTCTCTGGCCCTGGGCCATCCCTTTGCCGCGACCGGTGCCCGCCTCATTGCCACTTTGGCGAAGCTGCTCGCCCAGCGTGGCAGCGGGCGGGGCCTGATCTCTATCTGTACTGCCGGAGGCATGGGCGTCACAGCAATTTTAGAGCGCTAAGCAGGAAGCTCGGGCCTTAAAAAGACTTTTCAATCGCTGGGGTGATGCAATAGTTGCAGGGAACAAACCCTAATTGGCCAAAACCCGGCGATAATAGCCCAACGCACAGGCGCCTTTTTTGTTCTGACACACGAGTGAACACACTATGAATCCGATGCTTCAGCTTGCCGATCCGCAGTTATTCCGTGAGCATTGCTACCTAGACGGGCAGTGGATACAGGCCGACTCGGCAAAGTCTTTCGCCGTACATATCAAGGCCGATGGATCTGTCTTAGGCCATGTTCCTGAATGCGGCGCGGCTGAGACCCGCCGAGCCATTGAAGCGGCACAAAAAGCCCTTCCGGCTTGGGCTGCCCGGTCCGCTCTTGAGCGCGGCAAAATCTTAAAAAAACTCGCCGCCCTGATGATGGAACATCAAGAAGACCTCGCCCGCTTGATGACCGCAGAACAAGGTAAACCACTGGCTGAGGCACGCGGTGAAGTTGGCTACGCGGCGTCTTTCTTTGACTGGTTTGCCGAGGAAGGCCGCCGTCTGTATGGAGAAGTTATCCCTAGCCCGATGGCTGACAAGCGTTTTCTAACCCTTCGCCAACCGATCGGCGTCGTCGGCGCGATCACGCCCTGGAATTTCCCGTCGGCCATGATCACGCGCAAGGCAGGCCCGGCGTTAGCAGCCGGCTGCACGATCGTCATTAAACCCGCGGAATCCACCCCCTATTCAGCATTCGCGTTAGCCGAGCTGGCACACCGCGCCGGCGTGCCAGCCGGAGTGTTTAATGTGATTACCGGGCAGCCGAATGACATCGGCATGGAGCTCACCAGCAACCCCACGGTGGCAAAGGTGTCTTTCACGGGCTCAACGCCAGTCGGTAAACGACTCATGGCTCAGTGCGCCACAACGGTCAAGAAGGTTTCCTTAGAGCTTGGCGGAAACGCGCCCTTTATTGTGTTCGCTGACGCCGACTTGGAGGCTGCTGTCGCTGGAGCCATGATCAGCAAGTACCGCAACGCCGGCCAGACCTGCGTTTGCGCTAATCGCCTGCTGGTCGAAGACAGCATCTATGACGCTTTCGTCGCCAAACTCATCGAAGCTACGAGCAAACTGCGAGTAGGCGATGGTCTTGCGGGACCCACCGAACAAGGCCCTCTGATCAATGAAAAGGCCGTGGAGAAAGTCGAGGACCACATTAAAGACGCGCAGGCTCACGGAGCGACAGTGGCCTTAGGCGGCCATAGGCACCGTTTAGGCGGAACCTTCTTTGAACCAACGATCCTTACCGGCGTAACACCGGCAATGAAGGTCGCCAGGGAAGAGACCTTCGGGCCGGTTGCCCCTGTGTTCCGATTCAAGACTGAAGCCGAGGCCGTTGCGATGGCTAACGACACGGAGTTTGGACTGGCTGCTTATTTCTACAGCCGTGATATCAACCGCGTCTGGCGAGTATCCGAAGCTCTGGAATACGGCATCGTCGGCGTTAATACCGGGATCATCAGTGCAACCGAGGCACCCTTCGGTGGCGTCAAGCAATCCGGCATCGGCCGCGAGGGATCCAGCCACGGAATCACCGATTACACGGAAATTAAATACGTGTGCATGGGTGGACTCACGTCTTGAGTCGAGTTGCTGACCAGCGCAAATTTTAATGGCAGCTGACGTTTCGGTCAGCCAGACTCGCGCAGCGTCAGGAACCTCGCTCCTGGCGCTGCTGGCGGCTGTGACAGCCGTTGGTGCTATCACACTCAATATTTACCTTCCGGCACGCCCGGCGGTACAAGCTTACTTTCACACCACCACTGGCAGCACGGGCTTAACGATCAGCCTTGCTGGCTTGGCTTTTGCCTGCGGCTTATTAGCGTATGGACCGTTTTCTGATCGATATGGACGGCGTCCAGCCATTATGGTGGGGTTAGCGCTGTTTATAGCCGGCACTACGGTATCGCTGTGCGCGATATCCATGCCCATGCTGATTGCCGGTCGAATCCTGCAGGCTTTGGGCAGTTCCGCCGGCGTCACGGTCGGTCGAGCCGTCGTACGCGACCGCTGGCCCCCTAAAGATATCGCCCGCAATCTCGCCTACCTCACCATGGTGGTAGCGGTTGCCAACGCCTTAGCGCCTTCCTTGGGTGGGCTACTCACCGAAGTTTTTCACTGGCGCGCGGTATTTGCCGCCCTACTAGTGGCCAGCCTCTGTGTCATGACCTGGGCAGCTCTGTGTTTGCCAGAGACCCTGCCATCAAGCCACCCCGATACGCGAAGGGTCTCCACCAGCAGGACGCTAATTAACCTCCTGCAACAACCCAGTTATCGGGGTTATGCGCTACAAACCGCTATCGTGTACGCCACGTTTATGGTGTTTGCCGCCTATATGCCCTATGTGATGACCTCGTGCATGGGCGGTACACCCACCACTTATGGCCTGTGCTACCTGTTTATTCCGGCAGGCTATTTTTCGGGTAACTATGCCATTGCGCGGTTGTCTACTCATTATGGACTCGTGCGGCTGTTTACCGCTGGCACGGTCATACAATGCGTCGCAGCCTTAGTGGCGCTGCTTTTTGCACTGTTGCATTACTGGCATCCGATCGCTGTCTTCGGTCCATGGATGTTTTTGGCCTTGGGCCAGGGGTTGATTCTGCCGAATGTCACCGCAGCAGCTGTCTCCGAAAACCCGGGCGCTGCCGGTACGGCCTCAGGCCTGCTGGGCTTTATTCAACAGGTAGTAGCGGCAGGGGCGGTACAGGCCATGTCGGGTGTACCGACCAACACTCCTCTGCCGATCGCGTGGCTGGTGGCTGTGGCCACAACGATTGCTATGATCGACGCACTTTATAGTCGGCGCGGAAGTGCCTCCCTAATCCCGGTGCAGAGCTAACACTTGTCAGCGGATCAAAAGCGTAAAGAGCGCGCCACTCAAGTCGTCCGGCATGGCGTGGCCCGAGTGCTGTCGAAAATGGGCCTTGCCTCCCGCACCCAAGCCTCGGTTTGGGTGCGGGAAGGCCGTGTCACGGTCAACCAGCAAATCGTGCGTGACCCCGAGCACCCGGTAGTTCAGGGCGTAGATGACGTACGTGTTGACGGACAGCGCCCGCAGTCGGCCGCGCGACACGTGATCATGCTCAATAAGCCGCGCGGCCTGGTGACCACCACCAGCGACGAGAAAGGCCGCGACACGGTCTACCAATGTTTTGCAAACAGCCACTTGCCATGGCTCGCTCCAGTAGGGCGGCTGGATAAAGCCAGTGAAGGTCTTTTACTGTTTTGTAATGACCCGGTTTGGGCCGCACAGATCACCGACGGACCTGCTCGGCCTGACAAGACCTATCACGTCCAAGTCAACGCCAATCTGGATGACAGTGCGTTAGCGCAAATCGCCGCGGGTGCCGAGGTGGAGGGCGAGTTCTTAAGCGTAGTCGCCATAAGCGTGTTGCGCAGCGGCAAACGCAATTCATGGCTTGAAATTGTATTAAACGAGGGCAAAAACCGCCATATTCGTCGCCTGCTAAGCCATTTCAATATCCGCGTTGTTCGCCTGATGCGCGTTGCCATCGGCACGCTGGTGCTGGGCACTTTAGCTAAAGGGCAGTGGCGGCCACTAGACCTATCTGAGATAGACTCATTAACAAATCACTCAGTGAAGCCATCGACTCAATGATGCCTGTGTAAGTACAAGACAGGATCAACGATCGCCTCACGACTCTTAGGAGAAACGCGATGAAAAATGCCTTAGCTACGATCACCCTGGCCACCTTACTGTTGGCTGCCCTGCCCTTGGCCGCTAAACCTATGAGTCATGCCGTTGATTCCAACGAGATCACACGATGGCAGCAGGCTAGCGTCAATACGTCTATCACCCGTGACAACTGGGGTATTGCTCATATTCATGGCAAGTCCGACGCAGACACCGTATTCGGCATGGCCTACGCCCAGGCTGAAGATGACTTTAATCGTGTTGAGACCAACTACCTAACTGCCTTAGGTCGACTCGCCGAGGCTAGCGGTGAGAGTGCAATAGACCAAGATCTGCGTATGCGTCTATTCATCAATCCTACCGACCTAAAAAAGCAGTTCCAACAAAGCCCGGCGTGGCTAAAAAAACTCATGGTCGCCTGGGCGGACGGCCTTAATTGTTTTTTAACGAGCCATCCAGATACTGCGCCTAAGGTTCTTAAGCACTTCGAACCGTGGATGGCATTGAGCTTCAGTGAGGGCAGCATTGGCGGAGATATCGAGCGAGTCGCGCTGGCTCCCCTACATGATTTTTATAGACCGAATGCCGTGGCTTATGCGATTCCTGAAAAACACTATCCGCGTGAGCCTTCCGGCTCTAACGGCATCGCTATTGCCCCCAGTATCAGCGCCAACGGGCATGCCCTGCTCCTCATTAACCCTCACACATCATTTTTCTTCCGCTCTGAGCTACAAGCTACCAGCGACGAAGGGCTGAACGCTTATGGCGCGGTGACTTGGGGTCAGTTCTTTATTTACCAAGGATTTAACGAACACTTAGGCTGGATGCATACCTCCAGCGGAATCGACAACGTCGATTTCTTTAAAGAAACCATTGTAAGAAAAAATGGCGCGCCTTATTACCGCTACGGATCTAAGCTCAGGGCACTTAAAAAAGAGAAAATAAGCCTCTCTTATCGGACCGCCGCGGGTGGGCTAAACACCCAGCAGTTCACTGTCTACAAAAGCCATCACGGTCCAGTGATAGGACAAATCGGAAAGCAGTGGCTCACGATCGCCTTAATGCAAAAGCCTATTGAGGCACTGAGCCAGTCGTTCTTATTAACCAAGGCGAAAAACTACGCCGAGTACATGAAAGTCATGGAACTCAAGGCTAATAGCAGCAACAACACGATCTATGCCGATGCCGCTGGGAACATCGCCTACCTGCATCCTCAATTCATACCCAAACGTAACGACCGATTTGACTATACCCATCCCGTTGATGGGGCCGACCCAGCAACAGACTGGAAGGGATTACACGGCCTTAGCGAGGCGCCCCACCTACTAAATCCATCTAACGGATGGATCATGAATACGAACAATTGGCCATATTCAGCAGCTGGTGAGGCCTCACCTAAACAAAGTGATTACCCTCGCTACATGGATACGGCCGGGGAAAATCCACGTGGCCTGCATGCCACCCTAGTCTTAAAGGACAAGAGGGGCATTACGCAGGATTCACTCAATGCAATTGCATTTGATCCGTATCTTCCTGCATTTGCTCGTCTCATCCCCAGTCTAATCAAAGCCTACGACTCGCTTGATGCTCAAAGTGCGTATAAATCCTCGCTTAGCGCTCCAGTTGCTGCACTTCGCACCTGGGATTATCGCTGGTCGGTTGACTCGATTGAGACCACCCTAGCGGTACTTTGGGGAGATGAACTCTGGGACACCGCAAAACAAGACGCCGATGCTGAAAATGTCTCGGTGTATGAGGAAATTGCTGATCACACCAGTGCTGATCAGAAATTGGCCGCTTTGAAGTCCGTGTGGGAACGACTTGAACGCGACTTTGGGACCTGGAAAGTCGGCTTTGGGCTTATGAATCGATTCCAACGGCGCACAGCTGACATCACTCAGGATTTTAGTGACAGCGCGCCCAGCGTTGCTATCCCATTTGCCTCAGCACGCTGGGGATCACTGGCTTCATTTGGAGCGCATCGCTACCCAGGCACCAATAAGTACTACGGCACCAGCGGAAACAGCTTTGTAGCCATTGTGGAATTTGGATCAAAAATATCCGCACGAGCCGTATCCATAGGTGGCGAAAGCGGCGATCCCACCTCTGTACACTTTAGTGATCAGACCCTGCGTTATGCGCAAGGAGCACTCCGACCCGTTTACTTCTACCCGTCAGACTTAGAGGGCAAAATCGAGCGTGAGTACCATCCACAGTAATGAGCGGCTGCCTTGGTTTCTGGTTGAATCGTCTAGGCCGAATAAGTGCATAACTTTTTCGTTACTTTTAAAGCATCTGATCATTTAGCGTAGATAGGCGGTCTAAATTTTATGACTCAGGTATTCGATGATGTGGGCGAGATTGTCGAAACAACGCTGCGGCGACTCGGCAATCGCATTGTACTCGCCACTCCGCTTGGCATAGGCAAGCCCAATGCGGTTATTAATGAGTTTTATCGACGAGCCGCTCGCAACCCTGAAATCAGCCTGACGATCGTGACCGCGCTGTCATTGGCAAAGCCTCGTGCCAAGAGTGAGCTTGAAGGACGCCTAGTTGGCCCCTTAGCAGAGCGGTTCTATCCGGACTACATTGAGCTCGACTACATCAGCGCACAACGCGAAGGGCGCGTTCCAAGCAATATCAAAATACATGAGTTTTATCTGCGTGCCGGCGCTTACCTAGGCATAGCCTCGGCACAGCAAACCTACCTGAGCTCAAACTACACCCATGTAGCGCGTGACATCATAAGCTTGGGTCTTAATGTCATCGTGCAGTCTGTCGCCAGTCGTTCTCTGGGACGAGAGACTCAGTACAGTCTTTCCAGCAATCCAGACCTTACCCTTGATCTTCTGCCCCATCTACTGGCTGAACGCGCGGCCGGTCGGCCCTCAACTTTCATCGGCAGTCTGAATAAAAGTCTTCCCTTTATGCTGGGTGATGCAGTTATTTCGGAGGAAACGTTTGATTTTCTCCTGGACCACCCTCGCTATCAGCAAGCACCGTTTGCTGTTCCCAGTGCACCAATCAACACGCAGGATTACTGTTTAGGACTGTACGCTACGAGCCTTGTCAAAGATGGCGGCACGTTGCAGCTGGGCATCGGCGAACTGGCTGATTCGATTGTCTATGCGTTACAACTACGCCAGCAGCGCAATGACCAATTTCAACTAGCCTATCGCGCACTCGCCCCGTCTGTTGCAGCCGAAAAAGCCTGTTTAGAAAACGGCGGAATCGATAGCCTGAACCGCGGCCTATATGGCTGCAGCGAAATGTTCGTTGATGGCTTTTTAGACCTCTTCCAAACCGGCGTCTTGAAGCGGCCGGTGTATGAAAATATTGAGTTGCAGAAATTACTGGACTCTGGCGCGATCACGGAACGTATTGATAAAGACTGGCTTGATCGCTTGGTAGCGGCGGGACTCGAAACGATCGATGGCAAAACATTTGCTGCTTTAGAGGCGGGTGGGGCCTTTAATCCAGGCACGCGCTACCAGGCACGCACAATCTTGTCGGCTAGCGGGGAGCGGCTGTCAACAGACCTCACGGATCCTAAGGCACGGGAGGCGCTCTTAGCCAAAGCGTTTTCTAAACGCCTTAATGGTGGCACCTTGCTTCATGCGGCGTTCTTCCTCGGGCCCCGCGGCTTTTACTCTGCGCTTCGTGAACTGCCTGAAGTTGATCGACAACGAATCAATATGACAGCGGTGAGTTTTGTCAATCAGATACGCGGCGCCGATTCCGAGTTGCGTACGGCACAACGCCGGCACGGGCGATTTTTTAATACCGCCATGCTGGTCACACTGCTAGGTGCCGTCACCTCTGACGGCTTGGAGTCTGGTCAAGTGGTGAGTGGCGTGGGAGGCCAATATAACTTTGTTTCAATGGCCCACGATTTGCCAGATGCCAGATCGGTGATTCTACTTAGGAGTACTCACACCAGGCGTGGCCTCACGCGATCTAATATCGTCTGGTCGTACGGTCACACGACCATACCCCGTCACTTACGCGACATTGTGGTCACCGAGTATGGCATTGCTCAACTTCGTGGCCGATCTGATCGTGACTGCATAGTGGCAATGCTTGAAATAGCGGACTCACGCTTCCAGGCAGGCCTACTCCAAGAGGCGAAAAAAGCCGGAAAGATTGAGGCCAGCTACGAGATACCTGGATATGCACAAAACAACTATCCGCAGCGACTCGAAGAGGCTTTAAAGCCTTTCCGCCACGAAGGTTTGTTCTCAAGCTTTCCTTTTGGCACTGATTTCACTCAGGAAGAAATTGTCTTGATGAGTGCGTTGCGTCGTCTCGACGCCGATACGCGCACACCATTGCGCAAATTCGGTGCAATTATCGCGACGAGCCTATCTAGACCGCTATGTAATTCCAGTCGTCCTTATCTAGAGCGGCTTGAGCTAAACGCACCCGCAGGTTTAACGCAGACGATTACCGCCAAGCTGGTGCGGCGTGCGATTCTTCAAGAACTGGAAGATCGCAGAGTGAACCTATCGGCTTAATTCGTTGAATTACTCTGGCCAATAAGCGTGTGCACTAAAGCGCTCGGCTTGACGACGCAGGGCAGTACCAAATCCTGCTTGGCTATAAAGGGCGTCCAGATCAGACAAATCAGGTTTTCGGCGCGCTAAAGCTTGAGCTTCATCAGGCAATGGCGCCTCGCAAAATATACGCGTCAGTTCGCGAGCCTGAAAAGCCTTATCTCGATGTTCAAGCAATTTAGCTTGTACGCGCGCCGCGCCACGAAGAGGCAATCGACTGACTGCCTCAAGGTTTTGATAAATCGATTCCAAATCACTGAAGCTTTCGAGCAGCTGCGTGGCAGTTTTAGGTCCAATACCTGGCACACCGGGAATGTTATCAACGGCATCGCCCGTTAAAGCGAGATAGTCAGCCATTCGCTCCGGAACTACACCAAAACGCGGCGCAATATCATCGTAAGCGTAGCGCTGGGAGCCAGAAAAATCCCAAAAAACGTCACCAGGTCTAATAAGCTGCGAAAGATCTTTGTCTTTAGTAACAACTACAACAGGATGACCCTGGCGACGCGCCTGCTCGGTCCAGGTTCCGATGATATCGTCGGCCTCAAACTGATCACTGCTGTGTGCTGTGAGCCCTAGAGGCAGGCAGAGCTGCCTGCATCGCGCGAACTGCTCGGCCAAAGCCGGCGGCGGCGGCTCGCGATTAGCTTTATAAGGCGGGTAAATTTGATTCCTGAAGGAATCTTTCAGACTCTCATCGAAAGCAACGCCGACATAGCGCGGACGAGCTAACTCTAAAAGATCCCCCAAAAACCGTGCAAACCCATACACAGCATTAACCGGTCTCCCCTCCGGGTCGACCATATCTTCGGGCATGGAGTAAAACGCGCGAAAAATAAAAACGCTGGCATCAATTAGATAAAACGGTTCTACGGCAACCACCGACGAAGCCGCGCATGAAGCGGGCTGGTACGAGGAAAGTGGGCCAACAAGTACGCCATCTGATCTACCAGCACGCGCCGGCCCTTCAGATAGATGTATTCAGCAAAAGTCGGTGTAAAAGGCACAGCTAAAAGCTGCATACCGGCCTCTTCAGGCGTTCGCGAAGCTTTAGCGTTATTGCAGCGCCGGCAGGCTGTAATCACGTTAGTCCAAATATCCTGTCCGCCGCGTGAAAACGGCCGAATGTGATCCCGTGACAGCAATTGAGTCGGAAAACGGCCGCCACAATACATGCACACGAAGCCGTCACGCTTGAACAGCGTTTGGTTATTTAAAGGCGGCACATAGTCGCCCCGCTGACTGCTTGGTGCCGCACCGTGACCGACCGTGGCAATAATCGAGTTAACCTCGACTATCGTCTGATTTCCGCTGCGGGCATTGGTGCCGCCACGCAGGCGATAGAGTAACGAGCCACAAGAGTAGGCCACCTGATCTAGGTGATACAGCCGTGCTGCTTCTTTGTAGTCGATCCACTCCAGCGGCATTCCCGCGATGTCGGTCCGTAAAATTTGTTGGCTGAGGCCTAAAACGGCGGAATGGTCTATCGGGATGAGATCGGGATCTTGGTAGGATTCTGGCAACGGCACAAAGCGCGGCAAAGGCGCACCTTCGCCGCGAACTTTTTCTC
This sequence comes from uncultured Pseudomonadota bacterium, assembly GCA_903828595.1. GTDB lineage: Bacteria > Pseudomonadota > Gammaproteobacteria > Steroidobacterales > Steroidobacteraceae > CAIKMS01. The sequence continues at coordinate 152,305 of CAIKMS010000015.1, forward strand.
TCTTGCCGTATTTATGTATAGCCGTCATGATAATCTACACCGGCACTAACTTTTGACTAATGTACTAACCACAGATCCAGGAAGCAAACACACAACGCTGTTCGACTAGCCCTTCTCCGCTGTCGTTTTCCCAGATCATTCAGCGCGTTTTGGGGTCTTAGTCACGCAGACTAACAGGAGCTGCAGATGGCTATCACCCTCGGAGTTACCCGAGAAACACGTCCCAGTGAATGCCGCGTCGCACTTACGCCCGAGATCGCCGCAAAATTCTCCGCCCTAGGCGCAAATATCTTGGTCGAACCAGGCTCCGGTCTAGCAGCGCAATTCCCCGATCAATCCTATAAAAACGTTGAATTTGCAGCTGCCGCGGACATTCTGGCCCGAGCGGACATACTGCTCAAAGTACAGCCTTTAAGCCTTGTCGAGGCGACGTCCTTAAAACAAGGCGCCATCCACGTAGGCTTTATGCAGCCGCACCACCATCTAAATATAGTGAAGGGATTACGTGACCGCCATGTGACCAGCTTCGCCATGGAGCTAGTGCCGCGCATTTCCCGGGCGCAATCCATGGATGCGCTGTCCTCTCAAGCCTCTGTGGCTGGGTATAAAGCGGTGTTAATTGCCGCCAATGCCATGGGAAAATTCCTACCCATGCTGACCACGGCAGCCGGGACGATTAGACCTGCCCAAGTGCTGATCATCGGTGTCGGCGTAGCCGGACTGCAGGCCATTGCTACGGCAAAGCGGTTGGGCGCAATGGTAGAGGCTTACGATGTGCGCTCCGCGACCCGCGAGCAGGTCAAGTCGTTGGGAGCTAAGTTTGTTGAAACCGGCGTCATCGCCGAAGGGGTGGGTGGCTATGCCCGCGAACTGACCGTCGAGGAACGCGCCCAGCAGCAAGCCGCACTGGACAACCGAATCGCAGTAGCCGATGCGGTCATCACTACCGCCGGCGTGCCGGGACGACCAGCGCCTCAGATTGTGTCTGCGCAAGCCGTTGCCCGGATGAAGCCTGGGTCCGTCATTGTCGACATACTGGCCGAGAACGGCGGTAATTGTGAACTCAGCAAGGCCGGTGAGACGGTTACGCACAACGGCGTGTCGATTATCGGACCTGTTAATCTTCCCTCCCAGCTCGCCTACCACGCCAGTGAGATGTACTCACGCAATCTCTATAACTTCCTGGCGCCAGCATTCAAAGGCGGCGAAATTCAGATCGATTGGAGCGATGAGGTGTTTGCTGGGACGGCGTTGACCCACGCAGGGCAAGTCCGTCATGCGGCTACGGCCGAGCTAATCAAAGCAGGCGATGAGGAGGGTCAACAATGATTGATGGGTTCCTAGCACTCTATATATTTATGCTCGCCGCCTTCACTGGCTACGAGGTCATTTCACGCGTTCCTGTGATTTTGCACACGCCACTCATGTCAGGCTCAAATTTTGTGCATGGCATCGTTCTCGTGGGAGCCATGGTGGCGTTGTTCCATGCGCAAACTACCTTGGAGCGCGCCATCGGTTTTGTCGGCGTGATTTTAGCGGCTGGCAACGCGGTCGGTGGCTATGTGGTCACCGAGCGAATGCTCGAAATGTTTAAGGCCAGCGGGAGGAAGAAGTCATGAGCTCGCTTTCACCTGACGTCGCCGCCAACCTTATCAATGCTGCCTATCTGCTGGTCGCTTTTTTATTCATTTTTGGACTCAAGCGCATGAGTGCGCCTTCTACTGCCCGAGGAGGAATACTGTGGGCAGGCGTAGGCATGCTCATTGCCACCGCTGTCACGTTTTTAGCGCCCAGCGATCACTCTCTAGCTAGCAGCACACTAAGCACCAATATGGTCTTGGTGATCCTTGCCATCGCTATTGGCGGCGCCGCGGCTTGGTACTCAGGTCGAAAGGTCGCGATGACCGATATGCCACAGATGATCGCCTTGTATAACGGCATGGGTGGTGGTGCGGCCGCAGCGATCGCGGCCGTTGAGTTGTACTCAGGACATAACACCAGCCTCGTTGCAGGAACCTTGGCCGTGCTAGGTGGCCTGATTGGTGCGGTGTCCTTCTCCGGCAGCGGCATTGCTTTTGGCAAGCTGCAGGGACTGATTCGAAAGAGCTTTAGATTTAGCGGCCAACAAATTATCAATCTGGCCATCGTGACCTCGGCAATCATTCTAGGTGGTCTTATCGCCACCGGTGCGCACAGCGAACCGATGATTGTGACCTTGTTCTTTTTGTCCGCCTTAGTGCTTGGCATCACCATGACGCTACCGATTGGGGGCGCGGATATGCCGGTGGTTATTTCTCTCTACAACGCGTTAACAGGATTAGCTGTCGCTTTTGAAGGGTTCGTACTTAATAACGCCGCCATGATCATTGCTGGAACCGTCGTGGGTTCAGCCGGAACTCTGCTCACCCAATTAATGGCAAAAGCCATGAACCGTTCTCTTGCCAACGTGTTGTTTGCAGGATTTGGCGAGTCCTCGGTGGCCGTGGCCGGAACTACCACCGGCTCACAAAAGCCTATCGAAGCATCCGATGCAGGCGTGATGATGGCTTTTGCACAGAAAGTCATCGTGGTTCCCGGCTATGGGCTCGCGGTTGCCCAAGCGCAACACAAAGTATGGGAATTAGCGCAATTACTCAGCGATCACGGGGTCATCGTGAAGTTCGCCATTCATCCCGTGGCAGGACGTATGCCTGGACACATGAATGTGTTGCTCGCTGAGGCGGGGGTCCCTTATGACCTCATCAGCGACCTGGAAGAGATCAATGCCGAGTTTGAGACGTGTGATGTAGCCCTGATCATCGGTGCCAACGATGTTGTCAATCCAGTCGCGCGGACGGATAAGTCGAGCCCTATTTATGGGATGCCGATCTTGAATGCCGATAAGTCGAAGAACGTCATTGTGATTAAGCGCGGCCAGGGGCAGGGTTTCTCGGGTATTGAAAATGCGTTGTTCTACCTGGATAACACCAGAATGCTCTATGGGGACGCGCAAGCCGCGGTTAACCAGCTTATTTTGTCAGTAAAATCAGTTGGTTAATTGGGTTTTAAGCGCTTTTTAAAAAACGCTGGACAAAAAAAACCCCGAGCATGCTCGGGGCGAAGTGCTCTCCGCTCAAAGGCGGAGTGCTAGGGGCCAATGCGTGAGCTGAACACCACCTCAGTGGAGGCATAAGTCTTCAGACGCAAGCCAATGTAAAAGATTCCGACAACTAAAGCTGTGACGCAGTCGTCATTTTTGAGCTCCTCTCCCACGTCGCGGCTTGGGCTAGGGCGTGATCTCGCGGGGACGTACCCGGCTGGGGAGCGGCACGTTGCACAGATCGATGCGGCCGGCAGGCACACGAAAAAACTCATCATGGCGATTGCGCCGGGCTTCAACCAAACGGGCAAAGCCCGCACTTTGCGAGTTGATAACCTCGTAGGTGACCTGCTCGGCGGCCGGCAGGTCCGCCGCCAGACGAACCGATAGGATGGCCGGTTTAGACTGTTGTTCACTATAAAAGCCCATCGCTTCAGTGCCACGTGGCAAGGCCGACAGAAGCTCCATGCCGCTCAGAACACGTCCAACGAGGGACACATTACGATCCAGGTGCCGCGGCGCATGGCCGGTTACCACGTACAACTCTGCACCACTGCCGCTATTAACGGCCATGTCGCGACCGACCCCAACCATCCCATAACAATGGGCAAGCCAGGTTTTTTTAAGCTTAGCGTTTCGCGCCACAGGAAATCCCTGGCTGAAGCCCACGCTCGGCGCGTAGACATCACCGTCTTTTAATGAGGTAAAGGCAAGGTCCCTAGCGATAGGTCGATCAAACTCCGGCGCCAGGTTTGCAACACCGGCAGGCAACGCTCGTACTGACTCGTCATTTCCCCATTGGGTCACGTAATCATCCTGTACTCGAGTAACACTTGAGCCGTCAAAGTAATGAGCTCGTGCCAACGCTCGCAGGTTGTCCGCGTGATGTGGTGCATAGCTGGGGGCCAACTGAATAACCACCCGGCCGGCAGGCATATCCATATAAAGGAGATCGGTTAAGGGAACAGCCACCCAATCACTGTCCGGTAACTCTTTCAGGATCTGTGAATAGGTCGGCGAAGTCAGTGCTTGCACAGGACTTGCTATCAGCGCAAACCACAGCCATACAGCGCCGATCATCCACACCCTATCAAGTCTATTGCTCATAGATAAGAAACCCTACTACAGACCTTACACAACGCCCTCAAAAACCGACGCGCGCGCCCAGCATAGGGCCGGCCGTGTGCAAATTAAAATTGCCAGTCTGACCCGATCGTCGTGAGTCAACCGATACGTTAAAGGATTTAAATCCCACATCAAAAGTCACGCTTGGATTCAAGCGATAGAACACAGCCGCATGCCATAACGATGCATTACCCTCGACATGACGTAGAGCGCCGCGCAAATACTGCCACTCGCCCTGCACATACCAATCCGATGAAAATCGGTACGCTCCTTCCAGACTGGCGAAAGGCACCGGCGCTGAAGTTTGCGCACGTTGCTGCTGGAAATGATTGGGTCCACTGGCTATGGCATAAAGCTCAACCAACTCGCCACCAAACCCGATGCCTAACTCGTGTTTATCCGAATGCAGCAGGGAATAAGTGTACTCAGCACCCTCCATCTGCACAGCAAACTCGGACGTCACTACACTGCCCTTCGCGTAATGACTGCCTTTGAAATCGACATCCTGCGTCAGCACCGTGCTGCCACTACGATCAAAAGGCAAAAATAAGTAATTAATTCTCACGGTGTGCCGCGACGCCGGGCGCAATAGCACCTCTAAAGAGCCCAAAAGCTTTCGACTAGGCAGACCCAAGTCGTTCTCGGCACTTAGCGGGGTACCTAGTATGCCTAGGCTCGAATCGGCGCGCAGGTGGGTGGTGCTGGAACTGGCTATCAGATCCGCGCCGACCTCAAAGCGATCGTCTAGAAAGTTATCTACAAACGGACTGGGGGCATGGCCTTGCGCATCCGCAAAGACCCAAAACGCGGCGCAACCCAAAAAACAAAACCTCAAACGACTCATGCCATTCTCCTGTGCAGTGCCAGCCCAAAGTAGCCCGCCCAGATGACAGTATCGACTGTTTAAAGCGCCAGCTTTAGGATCCGGCCCATTCTCCAGCCAAAAGCGAGTTTCGGTGAGAAATAACCTGTCGCCAGCCGGCGACCGTTGCATAAAGGTTAATGCGACGCAGGAATGTGGGCCAAATGCTGTTGGCGCAAATCGCCTTTTTGCTGCGGTGGCATTTGCCTCCATTGCTCGTGCAGATTTTCTCTTTCTGGCGGCGTGAGCGCTTTATAACGCTGATAGCTTTGCCGGATATGTTCTTGCTCAGCGGGTGGTAAATCCTGAAAGCTTTTCAAACGTTCCCGTACCGCCTCTTTTTGGTGCGGTGGAAGGGTTTTAAAGTGGGCTATGCGCTCTCGGGCCTGCGCTTGCTGCTCTGGCGTCATGGACAGCCAGCGCGTTGCACCGGCGCTCAAACGACTTTGACGCGCGGCTGGCAGGTCATTCCAGGTCTGAGCATAAGGCTCGAGCAGGTGCTGCTGCTGTGCCGAAAGCGAAGCCCACGGCAAGGTCTGAGGTGCTTGTGCCAAAGCGGTACTGACCACCAGGCACATGCCAAGAAAAAAACCGTGCACGCTAAGAATCCGTCCTGCCTCGGACGGATAACTCGTGCATCGGACAGCCTGTGTCTTAAAAACCATGGCCGTTACTTTAATTCCTGCTCATCTGTTCAAGTGCTTCCGGGGATCTCATTCGGCGCCGCCGCGTTACTGTCCTGCCCGGCCCACTCAAAAAACTCAGGTTCCTCAGCATAAAGATCCCAAGAATCATTGGTGGATAACAACTCCATCTCTTCGGCTAAAGCCGACTCAGCGCCATAATGCAGCGCCGCGTTGGGAGCGATGAAGAAAACCGCCATGCCTAGCGCGGCCAAGCCCGCTAGAGCCCGGCTTTGCAGCCCAACTCGAGCCCACTGCCAGCGCCAACCCTGCGAGGCTTCGGCCATCGCGCGCTGTCGGGCTTGATTGAGCTTTGAGCGACTAGCGGCATCAAGTCGATTGACGCTGGCATGGAAGGCTTGCTGTGCACGGGTTTCAAACTCAGCATCAGAGCTGACGTCCAAATGCTCGTTCATGGCCAATGCTCCCCAAGTTCTGCACGCAGGGCCTGAATAGCCCGGAAATGATGCGTCTTAACGCTACCTTCTGAACAACCCATGGCTTGCGCCGTCTGGGCTACATCCAATCCTTCCAAACTACGCAGCATAAAGGCTTCAGCTTGACGAGCGGGCAGGCGACGAATCGCACCCTCCAGCTGATGCATAGCCTCTGCCGACTCCAGCCTAGCGTCTGGACCCGAGTCCGGAGACACCGCCTGTTCAATAAAATCGGGCGCCTCTTCCTCATCAACCGTGGCACCCGAAGTCCACCATGCAATCACGCGCCCCCGCACCTTGCGCCGGCGCTGCCAGTCATAGGTACGATTGCGCAGAATCCTATAAAAAATAGGCTTCCACTCGTCCACAGGCCTACTCGCGTAGCGGCGCGCAAACTGGATCATCGAATCTTGCACAATGTCCAGGGCGTCATCACGATCGCGGACCGCGATTTGCGCAATGCGCAACGCTCGTTGCTCGACGTCTGCCAAAAATCGATCCAGTGCCTGAGATTGAGCCTGATCCAGAAATGCCTCCGCGTTAAGCTGATCCCCGTACCGCTCACCAGCGGCAGCAGTCCATCGAGGAGCGGCAAGGGTAGCAGACATGACTAGTCACCTAGAAAAAACCACGCGCGGTGGCACTACCCATAAAACGTCAGAACGCTCCTGTCGTTGACGCGAAGCTTAAGGATCAGAACCTGGCAGACTAAAATACGCCACAATGAATTCCACGCACCGTCTGACGATGCCTCCATTGGCTCTTGAAGCTGGCTCACCGAACTTGCCCAACACCACTGAACTGTTTTTGCAGGTCGCCCTCGACAACCCGTTGCGACGGCTGTTCGACTACCTGCCACCGGCCGACATGCCCTGCCCCCCGCAGCCCGGCATGCGTGTGGAGGTGCCTTTCGGACGCGGGAGCCAACTGGGGGTAATCGCGCGCATTAGCGCCACATCGCAGGTACCAACGGACAAACTTCGACGCGCGTCGCGTTTACTTGACGAGGAGCCTATCCTCGACACAGAAACCCTAGAACTCATTGAATTTGCAGCGGATTATTATCAAGCCTCGCTGGGTGAGAGCTTCGCGGCTGCCATGCCAGTGCTGCTGCGCCAAGGCCGTAGTTTATGGCCCAGTCATACCTGTTGGCGCTTAGCCAGCAACCAGGGCTCACCGAGACGATTAGGCTCTCAACAGCGGATCATCCTAGAGCGCCTAGGTGATGGCAGACACCTGACTGAAGACGACCTTGATGAGTTAGGACCCACGGCCAAGGCCAGCGCTCGATTGCTTACCGACCGGGGCATCCTCGAAAGCTATGTCGAACAGGCCCGAAGCCAGCTAGAACCGGCCACACTACCCGTGCCCGGCCCTGCTCTCAATCTCGACCAAACGGCAGCCGTGAACACTATTGGAGGTCACTTGGGCGAGTACGCCTGTTTTCTCCTGCACGGAGTGACGGGTAGTGGCAAAACAGAAGTGTATTTACAGGCTATCGCTCAGGCACTGGCCCGCGGCACGCAAGCGCTGGTTTTGGTGCCTGAAATCGGTCTGACCCCACAGTCTATAGCGCGATTTAAAAGCCGCTTAGGAGTGCCGCTGGCCGTTCTTCATTCGGGTATGACTGACTCTGAACGGCTGCACATGTGGCGCGCAGCCCGTCAGGGCACGGCTCAGGTCATCATCGGTACGCGCTCGGCCGTGTTTGCGCCACTGCCCAGGCCTGGAATTATCATCATCGATGAGGAGCATGATGCTTCTTACAAACAACAAGAGGGCTTTCGCTATTCCGCGCGAGATCTTGCCGTGTGGCGGGCCCGCAGACTGTCTATACCCGTCGTCTTGGGGTCGGCAACGCCGATGTTGGAGTCACTAGCTAACGTTGAAGCTGGACGCTATGTGCAGCTGAATCTGCCCACTCGAGCGGGAAGCGCAGGAAAACCCTCGATTTCTTTGGTGGACCTACGAACCAATCCCTCCCGCCAAGGACTGTCTACACCCAGTGTGATTGCCATGGAGCGTCACCTGAAAGCCGGCGGCCAGGTACTGCTATACCTGAATCGACGAGGTTTCGCGCCGACTCTTTTTTGCCCCGGTTGCGCCTGGGTTGCACCCTGCCCGCACTGTGATGCCCGCCTGACGGTGCACGGTCACCGGCAGCAGTTACTTTGCCATCACTGCGGCACCCAGAGCCCACTTCCCTTTGCCTGCCCTCAATGCGAAAACGAGTTGCTGCCCATGGGCCAAGGAACCGAGCGCATTGAGGACACGCTTGCCACCGTCTTCCCGGACATTACGGCAGTACGCGTTGACCGCGATACGGTACGTGCCCGTGGCGACATCGATAGGGTGCTAGAGCGGGTGCGCAGTGGCGAAGCTCGCATTCTGGTAGGCACCCAGATGCTGACCAAGGGGCACGACTTCCCGGATGTGAGCCTGGTGATTGTCATCAATGCCGACCAGGGGCTGTTCGGTACAGACTTTAGAACGGCGGAGCGGCTCGCCCAAACCATTGTGCAGGTGTCAGGCCGAGCCGGGCGCGCCTCACGTCCAGGTGAGGTCCTGATCCAAACCTCATGCCCGGAACACCCGCTACTGCAACAGCTGCTGACAGACGGTTACGAGGGCTTCGCTAAAGCCGCGATGGCTGAACGCGAAGCGGCGCGATGGCCACCCTACAGTCGCCTGGCTTTATTACGAGTGGAGGCGGCTGACGCAGCAACTGCCATGGCGTTCTTAAACGCCGCTCGCGCACTTGCTGAGCAAGCAGGACACCCCGGTGTGCGCCTACTGGGTCCCGCACCCGCTGCGATGGAACGTCGCGCTGGCCGCTATAGAGCACAACTGCTCTTAGAGGCCGCCGATCGCAGTCGACTTAAGCAACTCTTAGACCCCTGGGCACTCAAACTGGAAGCCTTACCGCAAGCTAGACGCGTCCGCTGGTCACTCGATATAGACCCTATTGAAATCACATGAGATCAAGCCGATGCGGCACCTACACCAGTGCGCTTCGGTTCCGGTACACTCTAAGTCCCCTTGTATTTTGGCTGGACTGCCTTGAAAGCAACGCTCGAAGGACTGCTGCACACAGCGGTCAAAAACCTATCCGGCACCCTACTGCCAAGCTCAGCCGCTGACGAATCTATTGACGTCGAGCGCACACGTGACATCGCGCACGGTGACTATGCTTGCAACGTGGCGATGCGCCATGCCAAGGCGGCCAAGCGAAACCCGCGTGACTTAGCCAGCGCGATTATCGAGGCAATCCCCGCCAATGACCTTATACGTAAGGTTGAAATTGCGGGCCCAGGCTTTATTAATTTCCATCTCCATGATTCAGCTTTTCATGCGGAACTAGAGACTATCCTTCGCCTGGCTGATCGCTACGGTACAAATACCTCCGGCAAGGGCGAGAAGGTTTTAGTTGAATTTGTCTCAGCCAACCCAACAGGTCCGCTGCATGTGGGTCATGGCCGCCAAGCCGCTTTTGGCGCCACACTGTCGGCGCTGTTATCCGCCAGCGGCTATGACGTCACGCGAGAATATTACGTCAACGACGCCGGTCGACAGATGGACATCCTGACGCTTAGCGTTTGGCTGCGTTATCTCACCGCACACGGTCAAGACATTGAGTTTCCCTCCAACGGCTACCGCGGCGATTACGTGCATGATCTGGCTGATGCCCTGACTACCGCTCACGGCACCAGCCTTATGGCCACTCATGCACAGGTCACTAATGACATCCCGCCCGACGAGCCACAGGGTGGCGATAAAGAGCTGCATGTTGATGCTCTTATCGATCGGATGCGCGCCTTACTCGGCGATGATGGGTTTTTAAAAGTTCTTGAGCTGTCTTTGGCCGCGATGATCGACAGTATCCGCAAAGGGCTGGCTGACTTCGGCGTGGTATTCGAGCGCTGGTTCTCGGAGCGCGCACTGGGCACGGATGGCGCGATTGACCGAGCCCTCGCCCGACTGCAGGCGCAGGGCCGACTGTACGTGAAGGACGGAGCTACATGGTTCCGCGCCACCGAATTTGGTGACGAAAAAGACCGAGTCGTTGTGCGCGAGAACGGTGTTAAGACCTATTTTGCCTCCGACATCGCCTATCACCTTGATAAGCGCGAGCGCGGTTTCGAGCGCCTGCTGGACGTGTTAGGTGCTGACCACCACGGCTACGTGGCACGTGTGAGAGCCGGATTAGAAGCCATGGGCGAACCCGGACAGAGTCTGGAGGTGTGCCTGATCCAATTCGTGAATCTGTATCGTGGCACCGAAAAAGTCCCTATGGGCAAGCGAGAAGGCCAATTCGTCACGCTTCAGCAGCTGCGCGATGAGGTCGGATCCGATGCCTGTCGTTTTTTCTATCTCATGCGAAGCCACGACCAGGCCTTAGACTTTGACCTCGAACTGGCAAAATCCCGTTCATCAGAAAACCCGGTTTACTATGTGCAATATGCCTACGCTCGAGGCCAGAGCGTCTTTCGCCAAATCATAGACCGCGGCTATGCCTATGAGGAGACTAGCGGTATCCAATCGCTAGCCAAGCTGAGCTCGTCACATGAACGCCTGCTGCTATCGCAACTGACTCGTTATCCAGAAGTCATTCTCGCGGCTGCTCACAATCGCTCGCCACATTTGCTGGTAACTTACCTGCGTGAACTAGCTACTCAATTCCACTCGGCTTATAACGCAGGCAATGAAACCCCTGAGTCGCGTTTCATCGTTGATGATGCAGCTGTACGTAACGCTCGGCTGTGCTTGGTTGCTGCCAGCTGCCAGGTGCTCAAAAATGGACTGTCTTTACTCGGCGTTAGCGCACCGGAGAGCATGTGACTCATAGCCGATCCGGTTCACGTAATCAGGCTGCGGTTAAACGACGCAGTGCCGGCCGGCGCAAGACCGATTCGAGTTTCTCTGGCTGGACTGGTCTTGCGATCGGCTTATTGATAGGCGCAGTCGCCGTAGCGTTCACTTGGCACTACAAAACCAAGGCGCCAGCTGAACAGGCCGTTGCCAAAACCAAAGAAAAGGCGCCTTTATCCGCTCGCGAAGAAGCCGCGGAGCCAGAGCCACCTGCAAGCGGTGAATACACGTTCTACAACAAATTAAAAAACTTCGAAGTTGTCGTCCCAGAAAAAGAAAAAGACGTACACCGAGATCTCAAATCCGAGCCTGAAACACGACCCGGCAGCTACTTCTTACAGGTTGGCTCCTATCGAAAGTTTCCCGATGCAGACCGAGTGCGCGCACAACTAGCCTTAGCAGGAGTTGACTCAGTCATTCAAAAGGTCTCTGTCGATTCAGATACTTGGCTTCGCATCCGGGTCGGCCCCTTGAAAAACCTTGATGAACTAAATCGCGTGAGATCGTTATTAAGACGCTCGGACATCGACGCTTTAGTCATTCGAGCTGGCGATTAGCGCGCTGTAGCTAAACGATTGGGATCAAACCAGATAGTGGTTTTGAACCGCCATCTTGCTGCGAACAACAGCAAGAAACGAGAATAAGACGATAGCACTCAAGCACAGTGAATAGTGAACACCGACTATCCCACCGAACAACCCCACACTCACACCGCTAAAGGTTCGCGCCCCAAGACTTGCCATAGAGTAAACGCCAATGATCCGACCACGAATTTCGCTAGGCGCGCGAAGTTGGATTAACGCTTGGGCCATCGAATTAAACGACAACTCGAGAAACCCTGCCATGAACAAGGTAACAACCGCCAGCAGGTACCAGTGAGTTAGCGCAAAGACAGCAAGGCAAACGCACCACCCCATTGCCAACGCTAATGCTGCCTCAGGCCGCGTGCGTAGCCGGTTGCTACTTTCCAGGGCAATGCCCCCTACAAGACCACCGCAGGCGTCTGCAGCCAATAGGATCGCGTAAGTCATGCCCACACTCATTTGCCCAAAGTCCGAAGCAAAACGGGGCATTTGTGCCTGATAGGCGTTGCCGATTAAAAAGGCAGCCGAACCCGACATCAGCATCATTGCCAGCAAGGTCGGACTTTCTTTCACCGCAATAAGTGCTTCATGTATATCTGCCCATCCGCGCACGCCTGGCCTAGGCGCAGGAGTCTTCCGGTACGCCGAACCATAGGGTGCTTTAGCTAGCCAAAAAAACAAGGGCAAATACAAGAACGCGTTAACAAACATGCCGGTTGCTGCACCGAAAAACAACATGAGAAGGCTGCCTAGGGCAGGCCCGAGCAACGGACCCAGGTACCGGACCGTTGCGTTAAGGCGTACAGCACTTGGCAATTGGTCGAGCACCACAATGTCATAGATCAATAATTGCGTAACGGGTATCCATAAAACCCCAGCAACGCCGTGCAACACCAGCAACACTTCCGCATGCCAAATTTGCAACGAATTGCTTGTCAGCAGAACACCCCAACTAACCGAGACACCTATAAATATGACCATCCCCACCTGCATGAGACGGCGCGTATCGGTACGATCCGCAAGAATCCCAACAGGAATGGAGAGCATCAAATAAGGAGCCCAGTGCGCGATCACCGCGAATCCGCCTAAAGTCGCGGAGTGAAATTTTTGAAAGGCAGCGAAATAAGAAATTACGTGCTCGACGTTATCCGCGAGCATCGCCATGGCGGAAAGAAAGATAAAGGCGCTAAAACCTTTATTTTTAAGCACGGCGAATGATCGATTCGACGAACCTAACTCTGCCGTGGACATCGCTGAACCTTTTTGCCGTAGCGCTATTTCGTCCTGAGGTTATCAGAAGGAAATTGAGAAGTCGTTGCCATGAAAATACTTGTGATCAGGCTCATTTAACCACGCCGGTGCTCACGGCTTGAGCAGACATCTCGCTTGGCTCTACTCGTCGCCCCCCTGACGAAAATCAACCCCTAAAGAGCGAAGCTTTCGATACAAGTGCGTACGCTCCATGCCCACTCGTTTAGCCAAGGCACCTACCTTGCCGTTACAAAGCTGCAGTTGTTGCTGCAAATAAGCACGCTCAAAAGCCTCTCGTGCTTCCCTGAGAGGTAAGGAAAGCAGGTCTTGCTTGACCAAGGGTTCATTGTTTGCGGCGCGATTGGGCAGCTCTCGCTCAATATCTTCAAGAACGATCTCTTCACTACCACCTAGCGCAAGCAACCGATGCACCAGATTTCTTAACTCTCCAACGTTACCAGGCCATGGGTAGTGTCTCAGACGATTTTGGGCTGCCACTCCGAAGCGGCGCAGCGGCAATCGCTCCTCATCGACCAATTGATCTACAAAATGGCGTAATAACTCAGGGACATCCTCGGCGTATTCACGCAGCGAAGGAACCGTGATTGTTATTACGTTCAGCTTATTGAGCAAATCCCGCCTAAATCCGTCGGGCTCTGAACCCGCATCAAAGTGAGGCTTGGATGAACTGATCAAGCGAAACCCGAGCTTTTTCTCGGCCGTACCCCCAACGGGCATGTAATGTCCGGACTGGAGATCCGCTGCCAAAACACGCTGAGCGCCTGGCTGAAGATCCTCGAGACCATTAATAAACAGCGTTCCACCCTCGGCACGTTCATAGAATCCCGGACCAGCCCCCTCAACGCCGCGCAACTTCTCCGCCGCATTGGAGTCATCAAGCCCACTGGCATGAACTGCAATAAATTCCTGCGAGGCATGCGAGCTCAGGCTGTGCATGTAGCGAGCCAACGCTGCGCGTCCAGTGCCGGCCTCACCTACCAACAGAACCGGTGACTCGCGCAACGCTACCTGAGCCAACTGATCACGCAAATTCTGCATCACTCGGCTCTTGCCAACCGGAACGACAAACGATGACAAAGAGCTTCGAGTCGTTACTCTGGATTTTCGGCCAGCTGCCAAGCCACTCGCCACAACACGCAACAGCTTTGCCAATGACAATGGCTTTTCGACGAAGTCATGAGCCCCAAGGCGAGTCGCTTCCACAGCAGTCTCAACAGTACCGTGACCCGACATCATAATGACCGGACACTCTAACGCGCCCTGCGCCGACCACTCGCGTAACAGCGTGATGCCATCGGTTTCTGGCATCCAGATATCTAACAAGACCAGATCAGGTGCGGCACGGCGACGTGCCGCGCGCGCTTGCGTCGCGTCGGCAGCCACGTCGACCTCGTAACCCTCGTCAATCAGCACTTCGCGCAAAGTGGCGCGAATATCTGCCTCGTCATCGACAACCAAAATCCGTGATGCGCTCATACCCGCTCTCTCCGTTGCTCGGTCTTACGAATCTCGCGCCCAATTACGCTGGCACGCGTTGCGGCATCGGTTGATGCCTCGACAGGAAAAATCAGCTGAATCCTCGCCCCACAGGGTTCCAAGTTTTCCGCCTCAATGCGCCCACCATGCTCTTCAACAATTTTCTTCACAATAGCCAGACCTAAACCGGTGCCTTTAGGCTTGCTGGTTACATACGGATCAAATACATGGTCCATAATGTCGGGGGAAAATCCAGGCCCGTTATCCACCACGGCAATACTAAAGCACAGGGGTTCGCCGGCTAGAAGCGCAGTTTTGAGCGTAATTTGCGCGTCGGCGACTAATTCCAGTGCCTCAAACGCATTAGTTAGCAAATTATTCAAAATCTGCCGCAGCCGGCCCCGATCACCCTGAACTAGGCCCAAAGCCGGGTCAGCCTCTAAGCAAATCCGAACGTGCGCGTCTTGCCCGCGGTATAACTCGACGACCTCGCTGCACAAGTCGTTCAGTTTAAAATCCGTTAATTGCATGGTCGGCGCACGTGCATACTCGCTAAATGCGTTGACCATCTGTTTCATTGCCTCAACCTGATTTACGATGGTATCGGTTGCTCGCGCTAAAACCTCGGCGTCCTTTTCCTCCATGCTGCTGAGGAATTTTCGGCGAATCCGTTCGGCGGAAAGTTGGATGGGTGTCAGCGGATTTTTAATTTCATGTGCCAGCCTGCGAGCGACTTCACCCCAAGCGGCATCCCGCTGGGCTTGAAGCAGCGTGGTGATGTCATCAAAAACAATAACCAAGCCACCCCGCTCGGCTCGTTCGCCGGGTAACGGCGTACAGGCAACGGTAAGCTCCCGACGGCCGGACTCGGTGCGCATGTGCAGTTGCTCGCGCCACTCGGTCTTACCTGCGGCAATATGCTCACGACAAGCTGCAAAAAACTGCTCGAGAATCGGCGAACTCAACGCCACCTCGTCAATAGACTGGCCAATTCGAGCTTCTAAGTCTTGGCCCAAAATCTGGCTGGCAGCGGTGTTAGCGGTTCGAATACGTAAGTCGGGCTCTAGAGAAATGACACCTGTCGATAAACGCGCCAAAATGACGGCTAAGCTACCGCGTTGTCGCTCAACCTCTGCTTGTGATTTTTCCGCGTCGCTGCGGGCCCGGGCTAGACCCTTGGTCATGTCGTTAAAAGAATGAACGAGAAAGCCCATCTCATCGCGCGAAGGCAATTTAATACGGGTAGCAAAATCTCCTTTGGCTACCGCGCGAGTTCCGGTAATTAAGTCTTGTACGGGCTGTATCAGTCGAGTGGCCCAGTAAAAAGCGCCGTAGACGGCGCCAAGGGCTGACAGTAACAACACGATGCTTAGCGTCAGAATAAAAGATGACTTTAAAAACGGACGCTGGTACACGCGCTGGCCGTACTTTGCGTAACTGACCTGCACCGCATCACCTAAATCCGCCAACTGCTCAGGAACGCTGTAGCTCACCACCAACACACGGCCGTCGGATCTGGAAGCCAAGTCAATTGCAGCAGCAGTAACCAGCACATAGCCACCCGAGACACCGGGATCTAAACTGGCATATGGACGTCCACTTCGAGCCTGCACCAAAACCTCTTCCGCAGGAACCGCCGGCAGCACGTCAGAAGCCAGGTCGATACTCGTACCAACGATGCGACCACCTGCACCAATTACCATGAACTCAGTGGCGCCTGACAATCGTCGATAGCGCTCCAACTCCGATAGCAAGTGCGAGTCGTCAAAATTTCGCAACTCACCTGCAACGGTGGTAGTTCGTGACAGCAACTCACGTGTACGCAAGCTCAGGGCGGCACGCGATAGTGATAAAGCATTATTTAGACCTTGTTTGACGTCCACATCAAACCAGCTGTCGATGCTGCGATTAATTGCTGTCAAGGAGAAGGAGTAGACCAACAATACTGGCGCCAGCGCGAGCACACTAAAGACCAGCACGGCGCGTGCCTTCATGCGTGAGCCTGGAACGTGTGCGCGCCAGTCGCTTAGCAACTGATAAAGCTTACGAGCAATCAACACCACCAGCACAGCAACGCTGGCCAGATTTACAATCAACAATCCCGTACGAAATTCATTAAACAGGCGGGCATCTTCAGCGGTACTTGCGAGGGCCACCAGGGAAGCGATGCTGGTCAGCGCACCTAAAATCGCCAAAGCTGACATCGCCAGACGACGCGTCCGACCGGCAGCATTCATGTCTTTTGTCATTGGCTGACCGACGTCGGAGTCAGATCCTGGGTCAGATTCGGCAGCACAGTGAGTTAGATTCGCAGGGTCCATGTGTACCACTCCGAGGTGCGCACCCAGTCAGCCCAGAACATCAGGACCCGTAACGCGTCGGGCAAACCGCCATCAATCACAGCCGATAGACGCAGAGAGCCTTCATAGCGCTGGTGCTTTTCAGTCAGAGCCTCATCGAGAACCGGGATTGCATGAATCTCTGAGAGAGACGTAAGTGCCGTCGACAAAGAGGGGTAGGATGTCTGTTGGCCGCTGTTAATGTTAGTGACTGCATAATGCTCGGATAAAGCGTTGTACTGCAGCTTCCAGCGCTGCACTAAATGCGCAACACCCTGATCCGGTAGGTAATGCCGCTTGCGATTAACCACCAGCTCCGCCTGAAGCGTAACTGGCACGCCATTTTTTAAAGCCGCAATGGCGGCACGCGATAGCGCCAGGTCTAAAACGCCGCTCAGTCGAAGTACGCCGTCGACCGGTTCCAGGTACGCTGAGCGCACTTCAAATCTTCCACCGTCCTCCAAAGACATGGACGTGTCCTGTGCATGCGACGACGACACGATCATCGTCAGACACAGCAGTAGCCAAGACGCCAAACGTAGGCGTTGTCGCTGATAACCAGGCATGCAGTTCACGATCTTTCTAGACACGCGTAGAAGAACCCGTCGGTATCCTTTGCTCCGGGCAATAAGGCATACCCCGGACCTGGCCCTGGCGCCTCGGGCAAGCTAGCGGTTTGTGCCGTAACCTGCGCCGTGACGTCAACCGCTCCATGATCGCCGGCTAAAAAGCCGGCGATGAGGTCAGCATTTTCGGCACGTAAAACCGAACAACTCACGTAAACCAAGCGACCACCGGGCGCGAGCAGCGGCCATAGCGCTGCCAAAAGAGCCCGCTGCTTGGCGGCCAGCGTCGCAATGTCATTAGGCCGGCGCAACCACTTGATGTCCGGGTGACGGCGGATAACACCCGTACCTGAACACGGCACATCCAGCAAAATGCGGTCAAAAGGTACTCCATCCCACCAATCCTTTGTTCGACTCGCATCTGCCACACGCAGGTCAGCCTTCAGGCCAAGTCGAACAAGGTTCGAGTTGATGCGACTTGCCCGGCTGCTGTCAAATTCGACCGCAACAAGGCCGGACAGTTCCACATCAGCCTCTAATAAATGGCCGGTCTTGCCTCCGGGTGCAGCACAGGCATCTAGCACACGATGGCCTGCACTCATCCCCAAAAAGGGCACTGCCAACTGTGCGGCGGCGTCTTGAACCGAACACAGCCCGTCAACAAACTCAGGCAAGTGCCGTACGTCCACTGGCAGTGCCAAACGCAGCGCATCTGGGGCGAACTCACACAGGCTCACTTCGTGACCCGCACGAGTTAATCGATCAGCAAGATCTGCGGCACTAATTCGCCGACGATTTGCCCGCAGCCACAAAGGAGGTTGCTCGTTGTTCGCCTCCAGCATCGGCTCGATGCCTCGCCGCCAATCGCGCTGGAAGGCGTTCACCAGCCACTGTGGATGCGCTTTTGCGTTGGCCAAAACAGCGTCCGCACGCGCCAAAAGCTCAACCCGCTCACGCTGGTAGCGCCGCAGTACAGCATTAACAAATCCGGCCGCCTTGGCCTGACCAATCAATCGTGCCGCACCGACTACGGTACTTACCGCTGCGTGAGGCGGCACGTCCCCGTACTCCAGCTGATAAAGACCTAACAACAACAATCCGCGCAACTCGGGGGCTTGCTGCTCCCAGGGACGAGCCAGCAGGGTCTGGACTGCAGCAACTAACCTTAATCCAAAACGCAGCGATCCGTAGACCAAGGCCTGCGTTGCGGCCGGTGAGCTGGCGCCTAACTGTTGCACCCGCGAGTCCGCCAACGCCGCATCCAGCGTGCGACCAGGACCCAACACCATAGAAATTGCCAGGGCTGCCGCCGCCCGAACCGGCGCGCCCACGTCTTTGCCGGAGGCAGTATCGTTCACAGGCCCAACGCGGTTCCGACCGCCAAACTGCCACCGGCTGCATTCATAAATTCTCGCGCTGTTACCGGTTTACGGCCGGCTGCCTGCACGCGAGTCAATCGCAAACAACCCGCTCCGGTGGCCACATCAATCCCAGCCGGAGTAATCGCAACGACCGTACCGGGCGGCGCGACAGAACCGGCGCACACCTGAGCAGCCCAGATACGCAACACCTCACCCGCGCAGAGCGTTTGCGCGACCGGCCACGGATCAAAAGCACGTATCTTTGCAGCGAGTACGGCAGCGCTATCGGCCCAATCAAGTACAGACTCGCGCTTTTCCAGCTTGTGAGCATAGACCACACCCTGGGACTCTTGAGGCACGGCAATAGCCTCGCCACGCTGTAATTGAGCTAACACATGCAGCAAGCACTGCGCACCGCGGTCAGCTAACCGAGCGGTTAGCATGCCGGCTGTTTCATCGGCAGCGATAGGCATCTCGCAAACCTCATAAACGGGTCCGGTGTCGAGTCCCGCCTCCATCCGCATGATGCTGATTCCCGTTGATAAATCGCCCGCTTCAATGGCTCTTTGCACGGGCGCCGCTCCGCGCCATCGAGGCAACAGTGAGGCATGAATATTAAGGCAGCCCCACCGAGGCGTGCCCAAGACATCCGGCGGCAACAACAATCCGTAAGCTGCAACCACCATGACATCCACGTTATACGCAGCCAGCCGGCTAGCTGCTGCAGGATCTTTGAGGGTCAGTGGCTGCTCAATGGGCAACCCGCGCTCCTGGGCACGCACTTTGACCGGGCTGGCACGTAGCTCGCGGCCTCGCCCCGCTGAGCGGTCAGGCTGGGTGTACACCACGGCGACCTCGTGACCGCCGGCTATCAGGGCGTCCAAAGCCGGCACAGCAAAGTCCGGGGTTCCGGCATAGGCAACTCGCACGGCCGGACCCTACGCGCTCAAATTGAGGGTGCGCGCGACGAGGCTGGCGCCTCGCGCTTCTGGCGCCGCTCTTTTTCGAGCTTCTTGCGAATACGGGTACGCTTCAAATCCGAGAGATAATCTACGAACAGTTTGCCATCCAGATGATCAATTTCGTGCTGCACGCATACAGCCAATAGGCCCGTCAAATCACGCTCAAAGACCTTGCCAAACCGATCCATCGCACGAACCCGCACGCGCTGGGCCCGAGTCACATCCTCGTAGACGCCGGGCACGGATAGACAGCCCTCTTGGCTAACCTCAATTTCCTGCTGCTCTATCAACTCGGGATTGATGAAGACCAGCGGCTCATTCTTATCCTCTGAGACATCAGCTACTAACAACCTCAAGTGCACGTCGACTTGGGTAGCCGCCAAGCCCACGCCTGGGGCGTCGTACATGGTCTCCAGCATATCGTCGATAAGGCGGCGCAAGGCCGCATCAACGACCTGAACGGGCTTGGCTACCGTACGCAATCGCGGGTCTGGATATTCAAGGATTGTGAGGCGCGTCATGATTCTCGGCTTCTGAAGTCGTGCATCAGGTGCACTATTGCTGCTAAAGTTTGGTGAATATTCGACTTAGTTCTGCGATCTCGACGTAGAAGCCAGCCGACAAAGGCCGATCGACGCCGCTGGGTGCACACTCAAGAACCTAGGCTAACACTGGGTTGCTGGGGGATGCAGTCGGCCTATCTTTAGGCCTAATCATGAGTAAGTATAGTCGCGGGGAGCGTAGGATTCACCCCTATAACCCGAGGGACACCCGGGTCAGGCAAGGTAACTTTATGAAATTATTAGTTAAGATTCTTGCGCTAATGGCGCTGAGCGCCTGTCTGATGACCCCGCCCGCCATAGCCGGGGCCGCTCCGACAGGACCGCTCAAGCTCGCGGCTGACGCGCCGGAGACCTATGTGGTCGTTCGAGGCGATACTTTGTGGGATATTTCAGGACGTTACCTCGTCCATCCGTGGCGCTGGCCAGAGCTCTGGAAAGTGAACCCGTCTATTAAAGACCCACACTGGATCTACCCCGGTGACATCTTGCATTTGATTTGGGTCGATGGGCAGCCGCAACTGAGCTTAGAGCGCGGCAACACGGTCACATTGAGCCCGGAGGTACGTACCTCACCGCTAGGCAATGCCATCACGGCCATCCCCTACGACATCATTGCCGCGTTCATGACTAAACCCTCGGTTGTGGCTATCGACGAGGCGGATGCGCTGCCTTACGTGGTTGCCTTGCGCGACCGTCACGTCATTGGTGGCACCGGTGATCAGATCTATGCTCGCGGTGTGACCGGCTCAGAACCAGGCCGACTGTATGACGTTGTGCGCCTGGAAAAGAAGCTGACGGATCCGGTAGATCACAGCGCTTTGGGTTACATGGCTGTATATAACGGACGGGTACGTCTGCTGGGCCAGGGAACGGTCGACCGTGAGCCGACTGAGCTTGCGACCCTAGCCATCACCAACTCGGCGCGCGAAATTGTCGAGGGCGATCGCTTAGTAGCTGACGAGGCTGAGCTCAAAGCGGACTTCATACCGCACTCACCCGACCAAACGATCGACGGTCAGATCATCGCGGTAGTCAACGGCATCGCCACGGTTGGCCAGTATCAGGTTGTGGTCATCAACCGCGGCAAGGCACACGGTCTAGAGCCCGGACATGTACTGATTTCCTGGCAGCGCTCTGACGTCGCCGTTGACCGCAAAGGACGTGGGCCAGGTGCCCAACGCGAGTTTAGGTCTCTGATAACCAAACACGTCCAGCTGCCCGACGAGCGCAGCGGATCGATGATGATATTTAAAACTTATGACAAGATGTCGTACGCTTTAATGATGACTTCAAATACGTCCGCACGAGTCAACGATCCCGTACGAAACCCTTAAACAACAAGGAATTACTGTTACGGGCTGGGTCTGTTTCGACAGACATGATTGCACCCTGCGCCGGGGACTTTTAGAACACGGCGGTTGGACAACGACGCAGAAATACGGTTAGATGATCGTATTATTTTGAGGTTGTGGTTCTTACCATTGAGTCGACGTCTAGGCTTTAGTACGGCAAATCTTGGGGCAAACTACACCCGTAGGACGCATTCCAAAGCTCCGGCACTGGTCATTGGAATAACGCACTATTGGGTGGACAACTCCCTTAAGGAGTGGGCGTGAACGATCCTGTAAACGACAGTGTTCTCGACATCCTGATTTATCTTTTTGAGAACTATCTGGACGTCGAGGATGAGCCGCAACCCAATCGAGACACGCTCCGAGAAGAACTCGAGATGGCGGGTTTCGCAGAATCGGGTATTGACCGAGCCTTGGAATGGTTAGAAGGCCTGTCCGCAGACTCTGTGCGTGGAACGGATCATCCGCAAAATCGATCGTTCCGGATATTCAACGGCCATGAGCAAACTCGCCTGACCCTTGAAGTACGAGGCTACATCCTCCATCTTGAGAACGTGGGCATCCTCTCAGGACAACAGCGCGAACTGGTTTTAGACCGGCTACTGGCACTGGATTCTGAGGAAATTGACACGGAACAGGTGAAATGGGTTGTACTAATGGTGTTGTTCAGCCAGCCCGGGCAGGAGCAGGCCTATCAACGCATGGAAGATCTGGTCTTTGAAGGTCAGTCTGATTCGCTGCACTAACATCAGCAGAGGCGCTGCTAAAGCGGCGCCAGGCAGACAGACCGCGGCCATCCGCGGTTTTGTTTTTTTTCAGATCACGTTTTTGCGCTCGCAAGCGCTGTTGTAGGTCATGGCCAATAATCTCGTCATCGTTGAGTCACCGGCGAAAGCCAAAACCATCAAGAAGTATCTTGGCACGGACTTTGAAGTTCTTGCTTCATACGGCCATGTGCGCGATTTGGTAGCTAAAGAAGGTGCCGTAGATACTGAACATGACTTTGCTATGCGCTATGAAATTATTACCGAGCGCAACAAAGATAAGTACCTGCAACTCATCGATAAGGCGGCGCGCAGAGCCAATACGATTTATCTGGCCACTGACCCTGATCGAGAGGGTGAGGCCATCTCTTGGCATCTCTACGAAATCTTGGCCGAACGTGGGCTGTTGAAGAACAAGCCGGTGCATCGTGCTAAATTTTTTCAGATAACTAAGTCCGAAATTCTCAAAGCGATCGCCAAGCCTGAAGTCCTATCCAAGGCACTAGTTGATGCCCAGCAAGCCCGCCGGGCGCTGGACTACCTGGTTGGATTTAATCTTTCGCCGCTACTTTGGAAAAAGATCATGCCAGGCCTGTCAGCAGGCCGCGTCCAGAGCGTCGCGCTGCGACTGATCTGTGACCGCGAAGCTGAAGTGGTGGCCTTCCAGTCTCAAGAATATTGGACTGTCGAAGTTGAAGCCCAACAAAGCACACAGCCTTTCACTGCACGACTAGTGCAGTTTGAAGGCAAAAAAATCGAAGCCGACGTTAAAAATAGTAAATTCTCGATCACTTCCGAAGATCAAGCGCGCGCGATCGAGAGCAAGCTACAGACAGCCTGTGCAGGCTCATTGCGCGTCAAGACGGTCGAAGCCAAACCCAAGGCTCGGAGCCCTCAAGCGCCGTTCCGTACCTCAACTTTGCAGCAGGCCGGCGCAAATCGCTTAGGCTTATCGGCACGCCGGACCATGCAGCTTGCGCAAAAGCTCTATGAAGGCGTGGATTTTGGTGAAGGGCCGGTGGGTTTAATCACCTATATGCGTACCGACTCCACTTCGCTCGGCGCTGAGGCAATTCAGCAGTTGCGCGAAGTCGCAGTTAAACAGTTTGGCGCAGAGGCCATTCCGCCGCAGCCACGCACGTATAAAAACAAACAGGCCAATGCGCAGGAAGCTCATGAGGCTATTCGCCCTGCCTCTGCCGCGCTCTCACCAGACGAGCTAAAAGGCAAGATTGATGCCGATCTTTGGCGCCTGTATGACCTAATCTGGAAGCGCACCGTTGCATCACAAATGAGTGATGCCCTGTTCAGCCAGGTTACCATCACACTAACTCCGGGTCAAAGTGGCAACGATGATTCAACGCAGCTTCGCGCTACCGGTCAAACCTTACTGAAGCCCGGCTTTCTGGCCGTCTATGAAATCGATCGCGAAGACGGTGATGATGACGAAGAAAGCGGCCGTTTGCCGCCCTTAAACGAAGGCGACCGCCCGGATCTTAAGGCCATTTTACCGAAGCAGCATTTTACCCAACCACCGCCACGCTTTACCGAAGCAAGCCTGGTGAAAGCACTCGAGGAGGCCGGGATTGGCCGGCCCTCGACCTATGCTTCGATTATCGAAACTCTTCGCGCGCGAAAGTATGTCGATAACGAAAAGCGAAACTTTGTGCCTTCAGACACCGGCAAGATTGTTAACGGGTTTTTGACCAAGTTCTTTCCGCACTACGTGGACTACGGTTTCACCGCCAGACTTGAAGATGAGCTGGATGAGATCTCACGCGGTGACAAGGCTTGGATCCCGGTCATGCAGGCATTTTGGTCGCCGTTCATTGACCGTGTGCGTTACGTTGAGTCCCATGTTTCGCGTGAAGAAGTCGCCATGTCACGGCAATTAGGTATCGATCCCGATAGCGGTCGACCTGTTAGCGTGCGCATTGGTCAATATGGACCATTTGTCCAAATTGGAACCAAGGACGATGAAGATAAGCCTAAATTTGCGGGTCTCAGACCCACGCAAAAAATGGATACGATCTCCCTCGTTGAGGCCCTGGATCTGTTTTCCCTACCACGGACTCTAGGCTATCTACCGGACACCAACTATTCAGTTGTCGTTGCGATCGGACGTTTTGGCCCATATATCAAATACGGCGCCAAGTACGTGTCTTTGAAGGGTGATGATCCCTATACCCTGGGCTTTGAGCGCGCTATCGAAGTGATTGCCGAGAAGCAATTAGCCGACGCGAATCGCTTAATTCGGGACTTTCCGCAGGAAGGCATTCAAATTCTGAACGGGCGATTTGGTCCGTACATCACTGACAAACAGCGTAATGCGCGTATGCCCAAAGATCGGGAGCCGACAAGCTTAAGTTTGGAAGAGTGCCAAGCCTTGCTTGCTGCAGCACCGTTAAAAGGTAAAGGCCGATTCGGTCGCAAACCATCGAAGGTTGAAGCAAAACCGGCCCCCGTAGCTAAAGCCAAGACGGCTAAAAAAACCGGCGAGATGACGGTTGCTAAGAAAAAAGCTACCAAAAAGAAAACGGCGGTTAAGAAAAAAAGCATCGCGAAGAAAAAGGCAGCGAAAGCCAAGACGACCTCGGAGTAATGCATGCAGCCAGACAAATCCGCCGTATTGGTCTACCTGCGGGAACTGCAAAATAAAATCACCAGCCAGATCAACCGTCTTGAGGTCGGAGCGCAGTTTCAGGCCGATGTTTGGCAACGAGCTGCCGGGGGCGGCGGTGAAACCAGAACTATTGGCGGTGGTCAGTTACTAGAAAAAGGCGGCGTCGCTTTTTCACACGTAATGGGCACAGGCTTGCCACCCTCTGCGACCCAAGCCCGCCCCGAATTAGCGGGCGCGCGCTGGGAAGCCATGGGAGTGTCGTTGGTTTTCCATCCACGAAACCCCCACATTCCCACCACTCACATGAATGTGAGATTTTTTATTGCTGAGGTTGATGGCCAAGCACCCATCTGGTGGTTCGGCGGCGGCTTCGATCTCACGCCCTACTATCCTTATGATGAAGATGTTTTACATTGGCATCAGATAGCTGAGCGGGCGTGTAGCCCGTACGGTGCTGACGTCTATAAAAAACACAAAGAACACTGTGATCGCTACTTTTTACTTACTCATCGCAACGAAACTCGTGGCATAGGCGGGATATTTTTTGATGACCTGAATGATGGCGGATTTGATCAATGCTTTGCGTTCCAACGTTCCGTTGGCGATGCTTTTCTGGAAGCTTATTTGCCTATCGTAGAGCGACGTCGGCAGATGGCCTACACCGATCGCGAGCGCCAGTTTCAGTTGTATCGGCGCGGCCGTTACGTCGAATTTAATCTGGTATTAGATCGCGGCACCTTATTTGGCTTACAGTCCGGCGGGCGCACCGAATCCATTCTGATGTCGATGCCACCATTGGTGCGCTTTGACTATAATTGGCAGCCCGAACCTGGGTCGGCCGAGGCTCGGCTATACCAGGATTACCTAAGGCCTAGGGACTGGCTCACTGAGCTTGCCCATAACGTTTAGCCGTTACTGGCCACTGCCGACTGAGTGACTGCAGGCAAACGTCGCTTGCTGACTTTTGACCGGTACATACGGCGATCTGAAGCGCGCATCAAATCATCCAAAGTCGCGCTATTTTTCCAGTTAAAATCTTCAACGCCCGCACTCCACGACAGCTCTGGATAATCGTGTGCCAGAGACGATGAGGAAAAGTCGCGTGCCAGCCGTGAAATAGTGGCTTTCATCGAATCTGCCGTGGCACCACTGCAAAGAACGGCGAACTCATCGCCACCCACGCGAGCGACGACGTCCGCAGTACGAAAGCGTTGCACTAAGAGTTTAGCAAAAGTCTTTAAGACCGCGTCTCCAGCGGCGTGTCCAAAATTATCGTTTATGCTCTTAAATCGATCTAGGTCAATACCAATTACGGTCGCGCACTGCTGATTACGTCGACACAGCGCCAGGGCATGCTCACCCATCAGGGTAAAGCCACGTCGATTGGACAGACGGGTCAATTCATCGGTCGTTGCACTCTCAACCATCGAGATCTCTCGATCTGCGATAGCAGCCAGGTCAGCAAATATCGGTAAGTCGTGAGGCCTAAGACGATCGGCCTCACGGTCAGCAATGCACAAGGCACCCACGATGGACCCGTCGGGCCCGCAAATGGCCTGCGCTGCAAAAAAACGCAAATAAGGATCAGACAGTACAAAACCATGGTTAGCGCAGAGCGGTTCGCGGCGCAAGTCGGCAATCACCGCCTGGGTGCGACCGCCGAGCACTGCTTGAGTAAAAGCAATCCAACGGTCTGGATCAGTAGGCGTGAATCCATGCGTAGCCTTGAGGCAAGGGCGACCTCGATCTGGCAGGATCACGTAACTCAGGCAAACGTTAAGGGCGCGTCCGGCCAGTCGGGCCACTCGATTAAAGCGCTCCTCCGGCACCGCCGTTAGGGCATGCTGAATAGTTAACGCGCGCAATAATTGAGAACCTTCCATCAACAGCATTGCAAATCCCTCGTACCGTTTGCCGATCAAGTATGACCGGTGTTTCGCCTGGCAGGCTGCCGCACGCGAAAAGTGATGGACAGTTCACGTACATAATTCTCCGCTTAAAAATCTGTCATAAAAGTTCCCGATAGGTAGCCTGTGTTGCCTGGCTAGCAGTCACAGTCTGACCATCAGGCGCGCGTGGCTTCATTGAACGCGACGCATTAGCTGTGATCACCCGATACAGGTTAAGCTTGTGGGCAATGAACTACCGTCACGCTTTTCACGCGGGCAATTTTGCAGACGTACTCAAACACTTCGTACTTGGCGAAGTGATTTCGCGCTTGCTGCTTAAAGATGCACCCTTGTTTTTCCTCGACACTCATGCGGGCCGCGGCTATTACCCGCTGGATGACATCGCATCCCAGCGTGGCGGGGAGTTCCGTACCGGAATTTTACCGGTACTGGCGAAAGCCAACCCGCCGGTACCGTTTAAGCCCTACTGCAATCAGATCCGGCGACTGGGTGAGAAAAACGGCAAACTCGTGGCCTATCCTGGCTCGCCACGTATCGCGCTCGACCTGTTACGAGCCGATGACCGCGCGGCATTTTGCGAGCTTGAACCTCTGGAGGCGGAAGCGCTGCGCAGCACGGTGCGTGGTGATCGACGCTGTGCGGTACATGAGCGTAACGGCTATGAAGCTCTAGGGGCTTTGTTGCCACCACCAGAAAAGCGAGGACTGGTTCTAATCGACCCTCCGTACGAAGACTCTCTGGAATTTGATTATTTAGCGAATGCGGTTATCCATGCACACCGTCGCTGGTCCACCGGTGTGTATGCCATTTGGTACCCGATTACCCACGACAACGGGGCGCCGCGGTTCCTCAGCACATTAAAGTCCAGTGGCATTCGTCGACAGCTGATTGCCCAGCTTATGATCCACAGGGAAGATTCACCGGTAGGTCTTAATGGCGCGGGCATGTTGCTGATTAACCCTCCGTGGAAGACAGAGGAGACGGTGTCGGCGGGGCTTCGCTGGCTGGCAACGCTGCTGAGTCCTAACGAAGGGCGCAGTAAGGTGGAGTGGTTAGTCCCGGAATAATCACCCCAGCGGTGGCAGCTGCATCTGATCGAACCCGCTAGGCCCCTGATTGTATTATTGAAATCAAACTAAGGATGGACTTTAGGATGGCCATGAACCCGATCGCCGGCAGCTTTCCGAATAGCCGCATGCGACGCATGCGCAAAGATGAGTTTTCCCGCCGACTCATGCGCGAGAACCGCTTAACAACTGACGACCTGATATTGCCTATCTTTGTCACTGAAGGTGAGGCGCAGCGGGTGTCGATTGGGTCGATGCCCGGCGTTGCCCGGCTTTCTATCGACTATCTGCTCGCCGAAGCCACCGAGTTAGTAAAACTCGGGATCCCGGCAATTGCGTTGTTCCCAGTACCAGACGCTGCCTGCAAAACGTTGGATGGTAGTGAAGCCTGGAACCCGGATGGCTTAGTGCAGCGCGCCGTACGCGCTGTCAAAAAAGCACATCCAACATTAGGCGTAATCACCGACGTTGCACTGGATCCTTACACCAGCCATGGCCAGGACGGCATTGTGGATGAGCACGGTTACGTACTCAACGACATTACGGTAGACGCCCTGAAAAATCAGGCCTTATCCCATGCTGCGGCCGGTGCTGATGTTATTGCCCCATCGGACATGATGGACGGTCGCATCGGTTCGCTGAGGACAGCTCTGGAAGCCGCTGGGCATACCCACACCAGGATTTTGGCCTATGCCGCAAAATATGCGTCTTCCTTTTATGGGCCGTTTCGCGATGCTGTGGGCTCTGCCGGTACCTTAGGCTCTGGAAACAAGTACTCTTATCAGATGGACCCGGCTAATTCCGACGAGGCGCTGTATGAAGTTGCTTTGGATTTAGCAGAAGGCGCTGATATGGTCATGATCAAGCCAGGTCTTCCCTATTTGGATATTGTTCGCCGAGTCAAAGAGCAATTTGGCGCGCCGACCTTTGCCTATCAAGTCAGTGGCGAGTACGCGATGCTCAAAGCAGCCTGCATGAATGGCTGGCTGAACGAAAGAGCCGTAGTCTTAGAATCGCTGCTGAGCTTTAAGCGCGCTGGCGCCGATGGCATTCTCACCTATTACGCTAAGGATGCGGCCATCTGGCTTAACGAGTCAGGCTCGCGCTGACGCCATGGGTAAAACAGCGGCTACTTCGCTATCCGAGAACCATAGCGTGGATCGATACGCGCTGTTCGGCTTTCCAGTAGCGCACAGCTGGTCTGCCTATATCCATGGTGAGTTTGCGCATGCCACTCAACAACACCTAGATTACCGCCTGATCGAGACCCCGCCTGCGGACTTCGAGCGGGTCGTCATGGACTTCTTCAACTCCGGCGGCCTAGGCGCCAACGTTACAGTGCCCCACAAGCAGTCCGCTTTTAGTTTAGTGGATGACCTAACCGATCGCGCGCAACGAGCTGGTGCTGTCAACACGTTGTCAATAACCTCCACAGGGCAGCTGCGTGGAGATAATACCGACGGAATCGGCCTTATCGCCGACCTTAAAAACAACCTTCAATTTGAACTCATGAATAAGAGAGTTCTCATTCTGGGAGCGGGTGGCGCAACACGCGGAGTCATAGGTCCGATTCTGGATGAAAAGTCATCCCAGCTGATTATTGCTAACCGCACTCGCGAAAAATCCATCGAGCTGGCAGCTGTCTTTAATGGCGACGGATCAATTATCGGATGCGATTTGAAACAGATTCCTCAAGGACCGTTCGATTTGCTCATCAACGCTACATCAGCAGGCCTTAACGCTGCCGTCCCGGATTTTCCGGCACATTGCATAGGACCTGAAACCCTAGCCTATGACATGACCTACGCAACAGCACCAACCGTATTTGCGCAACACGCGACAGCCTGTGGAGCACAGCGCAGTATTCTTGGCTGGGGCATGCTCGTTGAACAGGCCGCGGAGGCATTTAGGGTTTGGCGCGGAATCCGACCGCAGACAGCCACGGTACTGCAGAGACTTCAGTCGGGCGCGGCGAAAAAGCCACCGCAATAACTAGCCGGACGCGACAGCCTGAAAGGCGCGGTAGCGGTCTTTAACGCGTACATAGTGCTGCGCCGAGTACAGCAGAGCTTCGCGCTCCTTAGTAGAAAGCGCACGAACCTGCTTTGCCGGGCTACCTAACCACAAAGACCCGGAAGTAAGTCTTGTGCGTGCGGTGACCAACGCGCCGGCCCCAATCATCACATCATCCTCAACGACCACACCATCCAGAAGGATGGCGCCCATCCCTATCAGACAGCGATTTCCCACCCGGCAGCCATGCAGCATCGCTTTGTGCCCGATGGTCACATCGTCCCCCACCGTCAGGGAGTATCCACCGGGGACGTAGGGACCGTCGTGAGTTACGTGTAACACGGCACCGTCCTGAACGCTGGTTCGGGCACCGATGGCGATGGTATTGACATCAGCCCGAATGACCGCCATCGGCCAAATGGAAGAATCATCGCCCACGGTTACCTTGCCGATCACGCAGGCTGCCGCGTCAATGTAGGTACCGCTGCCTAACGTGGGGTAAAAACCTTCAAACTCACGTAATCCGGCCTGCAATGTCGTCATATAGGCTCCTCCTGACGATAGCCACCAGAGAAAATCGGGTCAGGGCGCCTGTTAGCGCATGGTTACCAACTCTTCAGCACTCGTGGGATGGATGGCGACCGTGTCATCAAAGTCGACCTTGCGTGCCCCCATCTTCACCGCTACCGCAAAACCCTGGAGCATTTCATCAGCACCGGCGCCGATCACGTGCAAGCCCACAATCTTCTCGTCCTTGCCAACGCACACCAGTTTCATCTCAGCACGCCGCTTTCTCGCGGTCATTGCGTGATACATCGGCACGAACCCGGAGTGATAAACCTTCACTTCGTCGCCGTGCAGCTGCCTAGCTGCGGCCTCCGTCAAGCCAATAGTGCCGATCGGGGGGTGACTGAAGACAACGGTAGGAATCAAGTCGTAGTTAAGATGGCGGCCAACCTGCCCGTCAAACAGCCGATCAGATAAGCGTCGGCCCGCGGCGATAGCAACCGGGGTAAGCGCCTCTCGTCCGGTCACATCGCCGATAGCATAGATTCCGGCAACGTTGGTGGCCTGGAATGGGTCAGTGACGATAAAACCCTGCTGATTGGTCGTCACACCCACTCGATCCAAGTGTAAGTCGGGCGTGCAAGGTACGCGGCCCACCGCCCAAATCACGCAGTCAAATCCACCCAGATCACGAGAATCAGTTAGTTTTAGGTGCCGCTTACCCTGAGAATCTAACGTTATTCCGGTCACCGCGGCGTGAGTGACGATATCGATATGATCGGCCTTCATTTCGGTCATCAAAGCCTGCGACAGCATCGAATCAAAATCGCGAAGCACGTAATCCTTACGAACCACCAGGCAGACCTGAGCGCCGAGGGCCTGCAGCGTACATCCAAGCTCTACCGCGATATACCCGCTGCCTACGACGGCAACGCGCTGCGGCAACTGATCTAGGGCAAAAAACCCGTCTGAGGTGATTCCCAACTGAGCACCCGGAACATCCGGAACCTGGGGCTGTCCACCGCTAGCAATCACGATGGCCGGCGCGCTGTATTCGTGTCCATCAACCATCACGGTATTCGGCTTGTGAAATTCAGCCAAACCACGCACCCAGACAATGCCGCGTTTTTCGAGATTTTTCTCGTAGATCCCGTTAAGCCGGGAAATGTAGGCATCACGCCGAAGCTTCAGAGCGTTCCAGTCATGGGCGCCTGGTGTGGCGGCAAATCCGTATTCGCCGGCATCCTCAATAGCGTGAGCGACGCAGGCCGCATTCCACATGACTTTTTTGGGCACGCAGCCCACGTTAACGCAGGTTCCGCCTAAAGGTTTAGGCTCGATGACGAGGACGCGCTGGCCGTATTGGGCAGCTCGTTGAGCGCAGGCAAGGCCTCCGCTACCGCCGCCAATCAGGATAAGATCATAGGCATCGGACATGGAATTAATCCTTAGGCTGTGCCGGGTAGCTCAATTCAGGCGATGATATCCCACAGTGCCGATACGGTTCTATCAAAGACGCGTAAAGCCCGCGGCAAGTTGACGTTAAAGGGGACAGATCAGTGTTGATTCTAATCTTGGGGCTGGTGATTTTCATCGGTCTGCATCTGGCGATTTATTGGGCCCCTTCGTTGCGCGAAGGCTTAAAGACGCGTCTGGGCGTGGGCGCCTACCGTGGCGTTTTCAGTCTGATCTCGACGCTGGGACTAGGACTGATTTTCTTGGGTTTTTCCCGAGCTCGGCTGGATCCGGTCATCGTTTACGTGGCACCAACGTGGCTACGACACTTGATGCTCGCGCTAATGATTCCCGTTTTCCCGTTGCTGATCGCTACCTATTTACAGGGGCACATCAAATACCGCGTTAAGCACCCGATGCTTGCTGCATTGAAGCTTTGGGCAGCTGGTCACCTGTTAGTGAACGGAACATTGGCAGATCTTGCTCTGTTCGGCAGCTTTTTAGCCTGGGGGGTCATGGCCCGCATCGCGATAAAAAAACGCGGCGAGCAACCGGCATCCTTCGTTCCCAAGACCAGTCACGACATCATCGCACTAGCCGTTGGCTTAATCCTCTATGCGCTGGTTGTTGCGCAGTTGCATCTGTGGCTATTCGGCGTTTCACCTTTGCCGATGAGGTCGTAGAACAATGAACCCTTTGCAAATGATCGATGGACTCCCCGACTATGGCCGCATCAAAGCGGCAGACGTCTTACCGGCACTGACCGCTGAGTTGGCGCGCTGCCGATCGCAAATCACTAAGCTCCTGGATCAACCTGAGGCCTCCTTCACCAATCTGGTGCAGCCTTTTGAGACGCTGCAGCATCGACTTGCCCGTGTTTTCGCGCCAGTTGCGCACTTAAATTCAGTAACCAACAGCACCGAGCTGCGTGAAGCCTACAACGCCTGCTTACCGCTACTTGCTGAGTATCAGGCCGAAGTTGGCCAGAACCTTCAGCTGTATAAAGCCTATGAAAAAATTCAGGCCACCGAGGCAGAACAACTTTCTGATGACCAGCGCAAAGTTCTCTCCTTCGCTCTGCGTGACTTTCGCCTGGCAGGCGTGCACCTCAACGACCATGACAAAGCGCGCTACACGCAACTCATGCAAGAGCTTTCGACGCTACAGGCACGTTTTGAGGAAAATGTCCTGGATGCGACTCGAGCCTGGAGTTATCACGTTACCGACTCGCATGAGCTGTTAGGGCTCCCTGACCATCTTATTGAGCGCGCCCGGTCGGCTGCGGTTGAGCGCCAATTAGACGGATGGGTTTTTTTGCTCGACTATCCGAACTATCAGGGTGTCCTAACCCACGCGGATTCGCAGGCGTTACGCCGCGCTTACTACACAGCGTGGAGCACTCGCGCATCGGATCAGTCACCCGAATCGTCCCAATATGACAACAGCAATATCATGTCGGATATTCTGAACAAAAGGCTTCAGTTAGCCTTGCTGCTGGGCTTTAAGAACTACGCCGAGCTGTCGCTGGCTACCAAGATGGCACCCAGCACACAGCATGTCTTGAAGTTCCTTGAAGAGCTCGCACGAAACTACCTGCCAGGCGCGAAAAAAGAATTTGACGAGCTACAGCAATATGCCGGCAGCCCGTTAAACGCATGGGATGTGGCTTATTACAGCGAGAAACTCAGCAGTGAGCGATTTCAGGTTTCAGAAGAGCGCTTACGACCCTGGTTCCCACTACCGAAGGTACTCGGCGGATTATTTGAAGTCGCACGACGCCTGTACGGACTTCGGATCAGTGAGGAACCCGGTATTAGCACCTGGAATAGTGACGTACGCTACTACAGCGTAAAGACCGCACTAAACACCGACGTGGGCGGTTTTTACGCTGACTTTTATTCGCGCGAAAATAAGAGAGGTGGCGCATGGATGGGAGAAATTACCAACCGTATCCAACTTTCGACACATCAGGCGCTGCCGATTGCCAACCTGGTTTGTAATTTTACGCCTCCGGCACCCAATATGCCGGCACTGCTTCGTCACTCTGATGTTGTCACGTTGTTTCATGAATTTGGCCACACACTCCATCACTTAATGACTCAAGTGGATTACCCGAGCTTAGCGGGGATCAATGGCGTACCGTGGGATGCCGTGGAACTGCCCAGCCAGTTGATGGAAGAGTGGGCGTGGCAACCCTCGGTCTTACCGCTGCTGTCTGGGCACGTAGAAACCGGTGATCCGTTACCAACCGAGGAGCTAGATAATCTTCTACGCTCTAGGACTTTTCAGTCCGGGCTGGCGGCGGTGAGACAGCTGGAATTCGCGCTTTTTGATTTTAAGCTCCATGCTGAGTTTGACCCTGGGGCCATTGGCGAGGTCGCACGAGTCCTGTCAGAGGTACGAGCCTTAGTGAGCGTAATTCCCGCTCCAAAGTTTAATCGCTTCGCACATAGCTTCTCGCACATATTTGCGGGCGGCTATGCGGCAGGCTACTACAGTTACAAGTGGGCCGAGGTGCTGGCGGCGGATGCTTTCTCAGCGTTCGAACAAAGTGATATTTTCGATCAGCCCACGGCACAGAAATTCTTAAATGAAATTTTGTCTCGTGGCGGCAGTTGCGATCAAATGCAGGCTTTTATTGCTTTTAGAGGTAGAGAACCTGACATTGGCTCTCTGCTTCGCAAGGATGGTTTTGCTGCATGAACACTTTTACCGTGGCCACTTGGAACGTGAATTCATTGCGGGTTCGCCTTCCGCAACTTATAGAGTTTCTCAATAAAGAGTCGATCGACACCTTGGTACTTCAGGAAATAAAACTTGAGGACAAGGATTTTCCGGAAGCGGCATTAAGCGAACTCGGCTATCACAGCATTTGGTACGGCCAAAAGACCTACAACGGTGTTGCCTTACTTTCACGGACGCCGGCTGTTGATGTAGTCCGTGGGATCCCTGGCTATGACGATCCTCAGTCGCGTGTCATAGCAGGGACAGTAAACGGAACCCGGGTAGTTGGTGTTTATGTGCCCAACGGGCAAGCCGTTGATAGTGAAAAGTACGTTTACAAGCTCGAATGGTTTAAACATTTAACGCGTTATGTTGAAGAGCTTAAGAGCGCGCACAAGCAGGTGCTCGTCATGGGTGATTACAACATCGCGCCCGATGATCGGGACGTACACGACCCGGAAGCCTGGCGTGATCAGGTGTTGGTATCGGCGCCTGAGCGCGCGGCTTACCAGCAACTGTGCGGGGTTGGGCTGGTTGATGTGTTTCGACATCTGAGCGCCGAGGCGGGTCAATACAGCTGGTGGGACTATCGGGCTGGCGGCTTTCGTCGCAATAACGGTTTGAGAATAGACTTGATACTAGCAACCCCATCCCTGGCCGAAGCTGGGGTTTCTTGCCGCATTGACCGCGAACCTCGCGCTTGGGAGCGTCCCTCCGATCACGCACCCGTCATCGCCTCGTTCGAGATAAAGTAATATTCCTATCATCAAGCTTACATATACACCCGGCTTAACCCGCATTCTTTGGTTCAGAAAGTGGCTAATGTTCAATATGCACACCTGGCCTACCCGGAAACTCTCACTATTCATCCATGGCGAGGAGGCAGGCTATGCACGCTTCTGAGCACACGATAAATCTTTCACGGACACCGCTCTTGGTCAGCACGTCGAAAAGCACTGAATGGCCTGACATGCTGTCTTTAACGGCAAAGCCTTCTGCTGGCACAACAGAACGTTCGCCTTTGGCGGGACCACTGAAGCCACCTGGTAAACAGCGCCGCTCCGACTACGATGTCACCAATACGGTACAGGTCAGTTCTTTTTCGGCTGTGTCTCGCGCATGCGAGTTGCTGTACTTGGAGCAATGGCCACAGGAGAGTTTCGCGCCAGCAAAAATTGCGTTTGCTGAGTTGCAGCGTCTTTTCGACGGGGACTGGCCGGGTTATTCCAGCTTAGACACCGTCTATCATGATCGGCAGCATACGCTTGACATGACCCTGGCCGCTGCGCGACTCATGGTGGCTTATGAAAAATCAGTTCCCGAAGAAAGCCAATTAGGTGGCCCACGGGCAGTGGCCGGACTGATTACCGCGCTTTTTCATGATGCGGGCTATGTTCGCGAAAGCAACGATCAAGAGCATAGCAATGGCGCAGAAATCACCGCGAGCCATGTCAGTCGCTCAGCGAGAATTCTGGCGCGTGTGCTTCCATTGGCGGGATTGAGCCACTGGATACCCGTAGCAACGCGCATCGTGCACTACACCGGCTATGAGGTTCCCTTTTCACAAATTCACGTACCGGACCTGCGAGATCGCAAAGTGGGTCACCTGATAGGTACTGCTGATCTCATCGCGCAGATGTCGGACCGCTGCTATTTGGAAAAATGCCGGGATCGCCTCTATCCGGAATTTGTGCTGGCTAACGTTGCGCAAACTCGCGATGAGAAGGGCCAACTGATCGTAAGATTCAGTTCAGGACTGGACCTTCTGCGAAAAACGCCAGCCTTCTACGCGGCGACAATGCGCGATCGGCTCGACGGTGAGTTTGAGAGCGCTTACCGTTATCTTGAGGCACTGTTCGAAGGTCGCAATCCTTACCTCGAAGCCATGCGACAGAACCAAGCCTTTCTACAGCAAGTATTACGCAGTGAGAGCTGGCCGCTGCTACGGCGTAGACCGCCGTGCTTTACCTCGCAGCCCAATCCATTACCGAATGTGCGCGCGTTAATGCTTAAGCATCTCAAGTCGTTGTGGCGTACCAACTAAACACGTCGAGGAGCTCTATCCACGTTACGAACGTAGCGTTTATAGACTTCCGGCAGCAAGGCCAATAGATCAGCCTTTCCCTCTAGCTGAGAATTTTGGATGGCGCGATGAAGCATACCAATGCGTAGGCGCTGGGAGGCTATGTTGGCGGTGGGCCAATGGCTTAGATGCCAAGGCTCGGGCTGGACACCACCCCGATCAATACGATACGGCCGATAGAAGCCAT
Source organism: uncultured Pseudomonadota bacterium (assembly GCA_903828595.1). GTDB lineage: Bacteria > Pseudomonadota > Gammaproteobacteria > Steroidobacterales > Steroidobacteraceae > CAIKMS01. The sequence goes on from CAIKMS010000015.1 coordinate 189,168, forward strand.
AAGTGTGCATGTTTAAGTCCAGCCACGCCGTGAGCTTGGAAAAGACCCCATCCGCTCGGTATTCGTCTGGGATTAATTGCAGAAGATAGTTTGCCGGTACCGCCGCTCGGTCATAGACATCGAATTCCGTGCCCCAATGGTGGCGGCTGGCACCCGGCGCGGCTGACCATATGAGCAAAGCCTCCACCCGCGCTGACGGAGCCAGCGAATGCACGTTAATCGCTTGCCCTAGCCGATCCAATAAGGGCCTTTGACCCGTCCACTTCTGGTTCCAAATACGTACTTGAGTGGAAAAATCCCGAAAGGCGGAAACCGGCACCAAATCAATGCCGGCCATCGCTGCTGCGCGCCGCATTGCCATGAACGGCTCAATCACTTGGGCGTGCGCTAAGACTTCCAAACCGGGCAATGGCTGAACATGGTCACGATTACTCCCGGTGAGCTGCGCAATGGTGAACCCTAGAGCGTTACGGTCCGGTTCAAGCCTACTCATGACGACTCCTCACAGCGGCGACGATGCACTATTTTGGTGCGAGATTTCGCCAATTCCAACAAAAACGCCACCTTAGACTGAGATCGGGCTTTAGGCCGGTATTATACGACCCATGTCCACCTCCATTATCACCCCCGACCGAAGGCCTGTCCTTCGCACCGTTGGCATTGCTTTGGTTGTCACCCTGGTGGGCGGCTTGGCGGTGCACTTGCAAGCAGGATTTGGCGAGGTGATCGACAGCCACTCGGACACCGCTCGCAATCAGCTGGAGCAGCGCCTGATTGAACCCGCCCTTCACTCCGCGCAGCGCAACACCGCCACCACGCGCCTGGCGATTGCCGATGCGCTGGATAAAGGCAACATGGCCACCGCCCAACAATTAGCCACGGGCTTAGTCGGATTACGCTATCACGACGCCGTCCCGGAGGATTCGATCCAAAATGTCGCGATAGTGCTCACCGATGGCAGCACGCCGTGGCGACCAACGACACCGACCGGCGAAGGTGCGTTGTATTGGACTAGCGTGCCTATCGACTCGCCGACTTCAGGGCATCGAGGCAATTTGCTAATCGGCACCGATCTGCCCAGTACGCGCGCAGACCTGGCCAGGTTTGATCATGAAAAGCTCACCGCTTTGCGTGGGGTAATGCTGTGCAGGCTGATCGCACTGCTGTCCTGCGTGGTTATCATCCTGATGACCGCCTTTCACTTTGTCGCACGTGCGCGCCGCCGCCGCAGCCAACCGGTTATGCGCCTGATCAACAGTGCAGAAATCATTGGCGAGGGTAACTTCAGCCTACCCGTTGAGACCAGCGCTAAGGGCGAGATCGGTGATCTGGCAATCGCCCTGGAACGCCTACGTCAGAAACTCAGTCAAACTACAATTAGCCGTGATTATTTAAATACCGTCCTCAACAGCATGAACGACGCGGTTCTAGTTACCGCAAGCGATGGCCGCATAACCCACATCAACGCGGCTGCGACCAAGTTACTGTTTTGGAGTGAAGAAGAACTTCAAGGCCGTGACATTCGTTCGCTGATGGATCCGGACCACAGCAAGCTTTTTGACGTAGCCGCTGCAGCCGATAACACTCGTGAGACCACGCTTCAGGCAAAAGATGGCACGTGGGTTCCCGTGTCACTTTCAGGCTCGGAGCTGTCAAAGGCTGAATCGTCGTTGGAAAATCCGGCGCCGGGTGGCTTCATCTTCGTCGCACGAAATATTAGCGAGAGGAAGCGGGCAGAAAAGCGCATTCATTACCTGGCGCGCCACGACTCGCTGACTAAATTGCCGAATCGAATGCAATATCAACACCTCCTAAATCAGGCTGTTCTGCGTTCTACAAAAAATCAAACCAGCGTGGCCGTTTTATACCTAGACCTTGATCGGTTTAAGGATGTGAACGACACCTTTGGTCATGCGGCCGGCGATCGAACACTGGAGATTCTTTCGGAGCGCCTGGCCAGAAGCCTCCCGACCGGATGTGTGATCGGCCGTCTGGCCGGCGATGAGTTCGCGATCTTTATGGAGAACCTATCACGCGATCCCGGTTCTCGAACCAGTTTAGCGACGCTGGCACGCCAAATTCTTGATGATGTGAGCCGACCTTTTTTCCTCAACAACACCGAGCTGTATCTAACGGCCAGCATCGGCTTGGCCATGTATCCGGGTGACTCAAGCGACACCTTAGACATGATCCGAAACGCCGATGCCGCGATGTATTATGCAAAGCGAAACGGCGGCAACAGTCATGCATTCTTTGCCCCTGAAATGAATGCAGCAGGCGTAGAACGTTTAATGCTGAAGAGCAAATTACGGCGATCGGTTGATCGCGATGAGTTTGTGCTGAGGTATTTACCCAAGGTTGATACGCGAACGGGGCGAATTTGCGGAGCAGAAGCCTTACTGCGCTGGCGCCTGCCTGGACATGGCGACATCTCGCCGGCGCACTTCATCCCCTTGGCTGAGGAAACCAATCTGATTCTGCCGATCGGAGAATGGGTCTTAAAGAAGGTCTGTGCCGATTACAGCGCTTGGCGAAAACATGTCAGAGAGCCAGGACGCATATCAATCAATCTGAGCTTACGACAGCTACGCACGGCGAGCTTTATTACTCAGTGTCGATCAGTATTTAAGGAAGCCGGCGTCAGCCCGAGCTCCTTCGAACTTGAAATCACCGAAACCACCCTAATGAAAGATGCCAAGACCACGGTACCTTTACTTACGGAACTGCATGACATGGGAATCCATCTTTCAATCGATGATTTTGGCACCGGCTATTCCTCCCTATCAGCACTCCAGCAGATGCCAGTCGGCACACTGAAGATGGATCAGTCTTTTGTACGAAACGTTTCGTTCAATAAAGACAGCGCCACGCTGGTTCGAACCATCATCGAGATGAGCCGTAATTTAGGGATGGAGGTAGTTGCTGAGGGAGTTGAGTCTACCGATCAGCTTGCCTACCTGCGTGAGCGGGGCTGTACCTTTGTTCAAGGCCGGCTGTTTGGCGAACCTTTGACAGCTGACGAGCTGTTGACTCTGCTCGAGGCCCAAGAGCGAGGCGTTTACCCACTGGCCCGCTATTTCAAAGTACTCAATAATCACCAAGACACGGCTCATTAGTACGCCGTTCGTGAATGGCAGCCATACTGCTTCGGATGGCGAGCTGTGGGTAGAGGTGTTCTACACCACAGAGCCCTCCATCGGCAGCGACCGTAGCTTCATGCTCACCGCCGTTGGCATAACGGCCGTGATGACCCAATCAGGTAGTCACTATACCGTTCTCGTACCGGCCGCTGAGGCGGCCAGGGCACGCGTTGAGCTGCATCGTTACAACATAGAGTCTGCGCCAGCTCCTGCGCAAACTAGAGGCTATCCGCTGCATCGTGGCGCGCTTACCGGTAGTGCAATCGCGTTGATGTTTTTATTCACTATTGCCGGGCTGTCTACGCACGGCTGGCTGAGCCATGATTGGTACGAGGTGGGCGCGCTCATCGGCTCTAAGGTGCAAGCCGGCGAGTGGTGGCGCGTGATTACTGCTTTGACGCTGCACGCGGATTTAGCGCATTTGGCGGGAAATGCCGGGTTTGGCTTAGTATTCGGGAGCGCTTGCGCCGCACTTTATGGCCCTGGTCGGGGCTGGTTGCTAATTTTAATGGCCAGCACGCTGGCGAATATGGCGGAGTCCTGGTGGATGCCACCGGGCATGAGTTCACTAGGCGCATCAACGGCCGTGTTTGCAGCGCTGGGGTTAGTCACCGCCAAGGGACGTACGCCGCACCATGGACACCGCTGGTTCCGGGAGTTTTACGCGGCATTAATAGCCGGTGTTTTACTGCTCGCCTTGCTGGGCACTGGCGATGCGCACACCGATATCCTTGGTCATGCCCTAGGCTTTGCCACCGGATTGATGCTCGGCCTGCCCCTGCGCGATGCGCCTTTTGTCAGCCAGTGGAAGGATAGGCTTGGGGGCGCTGTGGCAATTTTGACCTGCACGGGAGCTTGGGCGCTAGCATTGACCCATAGCGAGTCTTTTCGCTGAGCAAGTCCGACGTACACAGGCGCAGGCGGCTAAAATAGCCTCATGCTCAACTTCCGTGATCTCTCGCTACGTCGTGGCTCTCGTGTGCTGGTTCAAAACAGCAGCTTCAGCATTTTTCGCTCCGACCGAGTGGGGATTGTTGGTGCTAATGGCACGGGTAAGTCCACCCTATTTGCACTGATCCGCGGCGAGGTGAGCCCGGAAACAGGCGATTTTGATCGACCCAAGTCCCTCATATTCGCCGGCGTTGCCCAGGAAATTGAGGCAGATGAGCGACCTGCCGTCGAGTTTGTGCAAGACGGTGATGCCGAACTTCGCTCGGTACAAGAAGCCATACGCCTGGCACAGAACAGCGATAACGGCCTGGAGTTAGGCAAGTTACACGCAATTTTCGAAAATATCGGTGGTTATACCGCCCCTGCTCGGGCTGCGCGTCTGCTCAACGGACTGGGCTTTTCTGCACAAGACCATGAGCGAGCGGCTTGTGAGTTTTCGGGTGGATGGCGGGTGCGCCTAGCCTTGGCACAAGCCTTAATGTGCCGCTCGGATGTCTTACTGCTCGACGAGCCGACTAACCATCTGGATCTGGATGCCGTTGTTTGGTTGGAGGAATGGCTAAAGAGTTATCCCGGCACATTACTGGTGATCAGTCATGATCGGGAATTCCTCGATCGTGTCGTCACGCGTATCGCCAGCATCGAGTCACAAACTATCAGTCTTTACAGTGGTAATTATTCGGCCTACGAGATTGAGCGAGCCGCTCGCCTGTCCGAGCGAGCCGCCGCACAGGCAAAACAAGAGCGACAACGGCGGCATGTGCAGGCGTTCGTTGAGCGATTTCGCGCCACGGCGAGTAAGGCACGACAGGCGCAAAGCAGAATCAAGTGGCTAGAGCGCATGGAGAAAATAGCGCCGGCTCACGTGGACTCTCCTTTCACCTTTTCTTTTCTTGAGCCGCAAAAATTACCTCGCCCGCTCTTGTCATTGCGTAACAGCGCCTCGGGCTACGGTGAAAAAGTCGTCATCTCTGGGATCAACTTAAGCATTCAGCCGGGCGATCGCATTGCTCTGTTGGGCCGCAACGGCGCGGGTAAGTCCACCGTTGCACGTACGCTAGCAGGTGAGGGCACGTTGCTGTCCGGTGAGCGCATGGAAGCTTCCGATCTAGCCATCGGCTACTTTGCGCAACATCAGGTTGAGCAGCTCGACGGACAGGAAAGCCCCCTCTGGCATCTCAACCGCTACGGGGGCCCGAAGATAGCAGCCGCTGCGGAAGCGGAGCAGCGAGCCTTTCTCGGTAGTTTTGGTTTTTCAAATGACCGCGTATTCGAGCCGGTCTCGCCCTTTTCAGGTGGCGAGCGGGCTCGCCTAGTCCTTGCTCTGGTGGTATCCAGGCAGCCAAATTTATTGCTGCTAGACGAACCTACCAACCATCTGGACATGGATATGCGTCACGCGCTGGCTATGGCTCTGCAGGACTTTCAGGGTGCGATCGTTGTGGTATCGCATGATCGACATTTATTACGTTTAGTTGCTGACAGCTTATGGTTAGTGGCCGACGGAAGAGCCGAGCCTTTTGACGGGGATTTGGAAGACTACTCGGCTTGGTTACGTAGCGCCGCCTCGGCCGGCCAAGCGGCAACGCTAACAGCGCCTTCGGTCAGCACGCGCAACAGCGAATCTCGAGATGAGGCGCGCGAACGTAAGCGGCAGGAGGCGAGCCTGCGCGCGCGGCTTGCCCCGCTGCGACAGACGATCACAAAGGCTGAAGCGAAGATGGAAGAGGCCTCGAAAATACTTCAAGGCTTGGAATCAAGGCTGGCGGACCCCGCGATTTATGAGGCCTCTGCCCGGGCGGAGTTGGAGCGGGCTTTGCTAGAACAGCGCACGGCCCAGCAGACTCTGACCCAGCAGGAAGAAATCTGGCTGCAGGCCTCCGACGAATGGGAGCGCTCCATGGCTGGACAGCATTAACGGATTAGTTTTTCTTTATGTACAGGTCTTGTACTGTGTTTTTTTATCCCAATGTTGTATTTTACGGAGCCTAGATCGGTCCGAATGGGAAAAAGGTACAACCATGTTCAGCATTAAAGCGGTTTCGCAAAGCAGTGGCGTAAGCATTGAGACCCTGCGCGCCTGGGAACGTCGCTATCAGATCGTGGTCCCGCAACGCGATTCCAACCGCCGTAGATCGTACGCGCCGGAAGATGTTATCCGCCTGCGTAAGCTGCACGAGGCAACCCTCCGGGGCCACGCCATATCCAAACTGGCCCGACTCAGTGACGAGGAGATCGGTCGACTGTTGGCGCAGTCTGCCGGCGATAGCGACTCGCAAGTGGCATCGCGGTCCTACTCTGAGCAGATGCTAACCGCTGCCCTTAATTACCGTCCTGACGATTGCGAACAGGCACTTTCCATGGCGTTAGCTCTGTTACCGCTGAATATGGTGGTAAAGAGCGTGCTGTCGCCGGTTCTACATGAAATTGGCGAGCGCTGGCATCAAGGTTCGGCTTCCATCGCCCAGGAAAGAATCCTGACAAATACCATCCGTCGCCAAGTGGGTGCTGTGATTGAGGCCTATAACAAGATCGCAAAGGGACCGACGTTGGTGCTAACCACGGTCAGCGGCGAGAGGCACGAAGTGGGTCTAATGATTGCCGCACTACTGGCTTCCAGCCGCGGTGTGCGCTGCCAGTATCTGGGGCCAGACATCCCAGGCACAGAAATAGCGACCTTTGCCAGTAAAGTGGGCGCAAATGCGGTCGCTCTGGCTTTCGTCAACACGGAGCACACGGCGCTGGTGTTAGAAGAACTCGCGACACTCGCCAAAGAGCTGCCCGAGAATATCCACATCTGGGTCGGCGGCAAAGCCACTGAAGAATTCAGCGCCAAAGATGTGGCCGCACGGGTCCAGATCCTTGCCGACTTGACCGCTCTAGAAAGCCAAATCGAACTATTGATTAGTGCCCATAAACAGGGTTAATGCGCTTAGACCCTACTAAAGCCACGCTAGCCGGCCGGTGCCTTTAAGGCATCGGCGGCAGCGCAGGCTTGATAAGCTTTAGAGCCCAACTCGAGACTTGCTGCGGCTAAAGCGGCGTCAAAGGCCTGAACGATAGCTGTTTGCCGATCAGCACTGGCTTGCACCTCACTCACTGCGTCAATGTTTGCGAGCAATACGTGATCCGAAGAGCGCCCCAGCTGCGCATGTAAGGCGACCCGAATCACGGGTGCTTGGCCCTGTTGCCTGTACACAGCCGTAAAGCTTCGAATTTGGGTTTGTAACAGATAGGTACCGGCAAAGGCCGATCGATCCGACACCACAGCACGCCAGCCGCCGCTATCTAAACTGTGCACCCAATAGGCTTGCAGCAGCTCGGGCACCGGCGCACTCCAGCGCACGCCTGCCAAGTGATCAAGCCGCTGACCGGGCAAGCTGACCATTAAATAATCCGAATCCAACCCAGGGCCGGCTTCGGGAGCACCCACGACGAGTACACTATTTAATCGTGTAACCGTATCGGCGTGAACCTGCGGTGATGGCGTATAAACCGTGGCGGCTGGTGCGCCCGACTTAAACAACACGCCGCAACCGGACAAACAGGCCGTGACGGTCAATAAAACCCATAGATTCTTCATGGCGGAATCGACACTCCGGGGGCTTGGTCGTTATATAAAACCCGACTGGGGTTCTCGCGCAGCGAGCGTGCCAAGCTGCGAACTTCGCTGGCCGCGGCACGGCTCTCGCGCACCAATGTCTCAAGCTCATTCAACCCTTGACCCGTAAAGCGATCCAGTTCCGGCTCATGACGCGTCACCAGCCCATCAATACGCGTAGCTGTCGATGCCAAGTGATCAGCCACCGCCCGCAAGCCTTCCGCTGTTGCCACGACTTCGGGCCCAGCTTTACCTAGAGTGCTGTCAAGCTTTTGCGCACTTTGCTGCGCAGCCTGAATCAACAGCCGTAGATCGCCGGTCATCTTTAGCGCATCCTGCGATAAGGCCGGCAGGCTCTTCGACGCAGCCTTGACTGACGCAAGCGAGTCACCCAAAGCCGCCAGATTTTCATCCGACAAAACCTTGTTGAGCCGGTTGGTCACATAGGTTGCTTGTGTGACCAACTCCGGCAAACCGGACAAAAACAAATCCAAATCCGATGCTACCGACCGGATCACCGGATAGCGATCGCTAGGCACGGAGGGATTAATACCTCGCGAATCAACAGTAGCCTGAGACAAATCGATAAACAGCAAGCCGGTCACGCCCTGCATAGACAAACGCGCCAGAGTGCTAGGCTTCACCGGTGTGGACGCATCCAACTCGATAATCACCTGGACTCGCTTCGGGTCTCTAGAATCCAAACGGATGTGCGATACACGCCCCACATTGACGCCTAAATAACGAACCGTACTGCCTTCGTTTAAACCACTGACGCTACCGGAAAAATAGACTTCGTAGGGTTGATACTCCCGCCGCTCACGCGCGTTGGAGTACCACAACACAAAAACCACGGCCATAGCGATTACCACCAACATAAAGGTGCCAACCGCTACATAATTCGCTTCGCGTTCCATCTAAACTCCGCTTGAGACGCTACTGGAGAGCACCGCATCACGCACCGCTCCAGCGCGCGGTCCGTGGAAATACTCACGAATCCACGGATGCTCCTCTTTGAGCACCTCGGGCAGCGTACCACTGATCATACGTCGATCCACAATCACTCCGACACGATTGCAGGTCCGAAAAATACTATCTAAATCATGGGTGATCATAACCACAGTCAGCTGTAAGCTTTTTTGCAGATACAACAGCAAATCATCAAACGCCGCGGCGGCAATCGGATCAAGACCGGATGTAGGCTCATCAAGAAATAATAATTGGGGATCAAGAATCAAGGCACGCGCCAGAGAGGCACGCTTAATCATGCCACCGGATAATTGCGATGGAAACTTATCAGCGGCGCTGTCGTCCAGACCGACCAATCGAATCTTTTGTAATGCCAGAGACTCAAGCACCTGACTTGGCAAATCGCAGTACTCAGCCAGCGGCAGTTGGACATTCTGTGAAACGGTCAACGCCGAAAAAAGTGCTCCATGCTGGAAAGTGACCCCGTAGGAGCGCTTTACTTTAAGCAGCTGCGCACGATTCATCTGAGTGATATCGCGCCCCTCAATCTCGATGCTGCCACTTTGCGGACTGCGTAAGCCTAGGATTGATCGCAGCAGCACGGACTTACCGGTACCTGACCCACCAATGAGCCCGAAGATCTCGCCACGATAGACATCCATAGCCAAATCGTCATGTACGGTCTGCTGACCAAAGCGATTCACCAGTCCACGCACCGAAACCATCAGAGGTGGCTTAGTTGATTCCATTAGGTTCGCGTTGTTTTCGGCCATCAGAAATCTATTTCCCAATAGACCACGGCGAAAATGGCATCAGCCAGCAGCACCAAGAAAATAGACTCCACCACGGCCTGCGTGGTTAGCCTACCCAGTTCACGCGATGAATCGCGAACCTGCAACCCACGATAAGTACCCACCGCGGCAATCAAAATGGCAAAGATTGGCGCTTTAATCAGACCGGCCCAGAACGTCGTCGGCGACAGCGCCTCCTGCATGCGCACGGCAAACTGGTTGAACGGAATCCCCAGGACCAGCCAAGATAAAACGGCCCCACCCGCGATGCCCATGGCATCGGCTATAACCGTCAGCAAAGGCAGCGCCAGCACCAAGCCGAGAATCCGGGGCAGAACCAGGACCTCGACAGGATCCACACCCATCGCGCGCAATGCATCGACTTCCTCATTAAGCTGCATGACGCCGATTTCGGCTGCATACGAACTTCCAGATCGCCCGGCGACTATGATGGAGGTTAACAAGACACCTAGCTCACGCAACACCGACACCGAAACCAGATCAACGACAAAAACCTCACCACCGAACTGTTTGAGTTCCTGCGCACCAATGTACGCCACAATCACGCTGATCAAAAAAGCGATCAAGGCGACGATAGGAATCGCGAGCAATCCTGCCTCATAGACGTGGCGGGTGATTGACGCGGCACGTAACGCACGCCATGAACCCGCGGCGCGGCGCAAAACAGCACCTATACGCCCTGTGAAATCCAGAGCCTCGCGCAAGCTTTCAACTTGATTAAGCGTCAAGCGACCTAGCTGCTCGCGGGCACGCAGGCCATCACGATGGCCATTGCCATCCGAGCCGATATCGCGCTCTAACGAATGCTGAACGAATTCCACCGTGGGTGGTGGTGTACCGCGCCAACTGTAGCTTGTGGAGCACTGGTCCAACCGTGCTTGAAACCGGCGGACAAACCAGGCTCCGGTTAAATCCATGTTGGTAACTTGTGAGGCATCGAGCCAGACATGCACGGCGCTTGGAATAACCAACGCATCAACTTCTTTTTCTAAGCTGCCAACCGACTCGGCGCACCAAGCACCGCTCAACCGTACGGTTTGTTCTTCTGCAGTGGAAAGCCATTCAATCAGCATCAAAGTTGAGCCAGGTTGCCTGCTTCTAGTGCCTTATGGCTGCCATCACAAAGCGGCTCTTTCAACGTTTTCTTGCAGCCGCAAAACCAAATACGCGTGCTTTCCATAGCTTGATATTCTAAGGGTGCAAGGTCGGTGCCCGCATGAGAGCCGTCACAAAATGGTTGGGCTTTGGAAAGACCGCAGCGGCACCACCAATACGTCTTCCCGGCCTCGACATCAACGGGTTTAGGCATAGTGCTTCGGACAAAAGGCTGGGTCATGAGCAATCCTGTGCAGGAGGCGAGCGACCTGAGCATCCTAGCAGGGCGGCTCGACCCATTCCCAGTCGTTTACCCTCACCATCCTACTGCACAGTAAAAAGGCCCGTTACTTGGCCGAGTGGTTCAGTGAGAAGAAAAAGGCCATATCCGGGGAACGATTGGTCGCCAAATCTTCTTGGACGCCGACAGCCAGGGCCCAGGAGCCGCGGGGATTCCAGCGCAGACCGAACGTCCCGACGACCGGTGGCTTGAGAAAAGCCAGGTCGCTTGAAGTAACGGCTGTATGAACATCGGCTTGCGCCAGCAGGTTTAAGCGCTCGGTCCACTTCCAAGTTGTGGTTAAGGTAGCAAAACCTAGCCACGATCGGGCTCTCGCAAACTCACCCGGCCCTCCCAGATGGGTCAGCCCCACTTGGGAGAAAATATCCCAACGATCTAAGAAGCGTCGGCCTGCGGTAGCCCAGATCGACTCGTCCCAACGGCCACTGCCCGTAGCCTGCGAAACACGACCCACGGGCAACTTAGCTCCCAACCAGAGGGCAAGCTCGGTACCGGGCGCGCTGTACAACACACGCCCGGCCTCGATGGGCACGTCACCTACTGCGGTTCCCGCTTTGACCGAAACCGGCACGTCACCGGCGTGCTCGTAGGTGATCCTATAAACGTTGTCCGCAACGTAGGGTCTGTATCCGGGGTTAAAGCCTAATAGCCGGTGATAGTTACTGATAGGCGCGTCTAAAATTCCAGCACCTCGCCACAGTAAAGGCAACTCGGCCGCCCATAACCAATCCCCTAGCCTACCCTTCGCGCGCCAGTCCACTTCGCGCGTTTCCTCGTCCACGTACAAAGATTCGTCACGGTTATGCGGAAGATTGACCGTGTTGCTCCACGTTACTGCCAATCCAACATCCAATCCGAGGCCAGGTACGCTTCGCGGCGCGGGCAAATAGAAGGGTCGCAACAAAGGATTTTGATCGCGAATCGGCAACGGTGCACTGACCCCTGAGTCAGCGACCTGTTGCGCGTTTCCAGCAAACGCCCAGCTCAGAGCGATGACCAGCGTGCTTAACCGTTGCAGCACTGAGCTTTAACCGCGGCTTTCCGATAGTCGGCGACAATAGACCGCTGCGGTGATTGTCAAGGCTGCGACGAGCAACCCCACCCAAACGGAGGCAGACGTCATAAAGGTCATCGGGGCCATGCCGATCGTGGGTATGTCGCCCACGGATGAATTCACTAAAGCCGCTGCCGGGTAGCCGCGAAATCCAATCCGATCAATAAGCAAGTTGTAGATTATCGTCGTGTGAAAAATGAGTTTCTCAACTATGACCAACACGACGCTGATTAAAATTGCCAACTGAATGGGCGATCGCCCCAAGCGCATCGGCCCAGACAATGGAACCCATGCAGACAGGAGCAGAAGCGAACCTATCACCGGCGCAAACCATATCATCGTGGTTATCAACATATAAAACGAAAGCCCAATGAGGTTACCCCAAACCCAAGGCGACCAAAAAACGCTTAAGGCTTCAGGGAATTCGCGAAACTGAAGGCTAACCACAGCGGCCAAAAAAATCTGGGTGATCAAAGCGGCGAGAAGCGCCACGCACGGCATCACCACACCTGCCACCAGAAACTTGGAAAGAACCGTTTCAAGATCACTTACGGGCATTGATTTCCAGAAAAGAATGGTCCGTTCTGTACGCTCCGCAAACAAGGCATCAGCGCTATAAAAAAACTGCAGCGCATTGGCTATCGATAAAAACAGCAGTCCGATAGCGCCAAGGAACAGCAAAGCGCCGGCGCGTATAGGCGCCAGGTCTGATGTATTGAGTAACTGTGCCGGGGTCATTCCATTCACATCGATCATTGTGTGAGATGGACTAAAAAACGAGATAAGGCCAGTTGCAACGAGAACTATAGCCAGCAGCAAAGGGCCGCCCACAACCATGCGGTGCTCCCAAATTTCACGGCGAACCAGCCAAGCCATCTGCACGTAGCGTTGGGTTATAACTTTCATGACACAGTCCTCGGTTGCATTTTTGCGACAAACAAATCAGCAACCGATGGATGACGTATTTCACCCAAGGCTGCAAGAGACGATTGATCGGCATTTTCATAAATGAAAACACATCGGCCTAACAGATTACGTTCGGCGATTGGGCCTAAGGCGCGGGCCTGCGCTGCCTTATCACTATCTGTAACGAGCTGCACGTAGTGGTTGGGAAGTTCATCCATGGGCATATCTAAAACAATCTTCCCGCGATTGATGAACAGCAGGTCCGTCAAAATATTTTCGATTTCTTCAACCTGGTGCGTGCTGACCAAAATGGTGCGCTCTTGATCCATATAATCATTGATCAAATGATCATAAAAATGCTTTCTGGATACGATGTCTAAACCCAGCGTGGGTTCATCAAGCACCAGTAGGCGCGCATCAATGGCCATCACTAAGGCCAGATGTAGCTGTGTAATCATTCCTTTAGATAAGGACGAGACCCGTGACTTACGGGGCAGGTCAAACTGGCGCATCAGGTCTTCGCAACGCTCTGGGCGAAACTGAGGATGAATGTGCCGCACAAAGTCGATGATTTGGTTGACCTTAATCCAACGCGGCAAGACCGCGACATCGGCAATAAAGCACACCTGCTCCATCAATGCGTTGCGCTGTCTGAACGGATCCAGCCCGAGTACAGACAGTGCGCCATCTGCCGGGATCAGACCCAGAATGGTATTTATCGCTGTGGTCTTACCGGCCCCGTTAGGGCCGATCAATCCGACGATTCGACCAGGTCCCACCTCAAAACTGGCGTTATCCAGCGCTAGCTTGTCTCCATAACGTTTACTGAGGCTTCGGGCTTGGATCACCGGTAGGGCAGGCGACATGTTGGACTCCTGAGTCATGACGACTTCTGCGTGTTTGGGGTTGGCTTAAGTTCAGCCGCTAAAAGATCGGATGCGGACAACCCTAATCGCTCAATGGTAGTGAGTACTCGGGGCCACTCTTGGCTAAGGAATCGATCGCGCTCGGCGGCCAACAGGGCAGCCTGAGCACCGGGCGCTACGTACATGCCCATGCCTCGGCGCTTCTCCACCAATTGTTCGTCAACCAGTTGCTGATAGCCCTTGAGCACCGTTAGAGGGTTTAGGCGAAAATCTGCCGCCACGGTACGCACCGATGGCAAGGCGTCACCCTCTTTCAAGACCGAATCCAGAATCATCGCCACCACGCGATCGCGCAACTGGCGGTAAATGGGCTGTGTGTCGTTCCATTGGGAGTCCATGTGATGAATCTCGATTGACTGAGGTGGGCCGGGAATGTTGACGATGGGAAGTATCATATACCAGTGTTATAGTTAACTACAACACTAATTTATTAACTTACCCGCGTTTGTCTTTGGGGATGTCTGCCGCGCCGCAAAAATCCTTCCGGCTCTCACCGCTCTGGGCGCTACCCACTGGTAAACTCTGCAGCCCTTTTGGAATATCTGCGGAGTGAGCCCCATGAAAGCACCGATGAACGTCACCATTACCGGCGCGGCTGGCCAAATCGGCTACGCCTTAGCGTTTCGGGTCGCGTCAGGCCAAATGCTCGGGGCTGATCAGCCGGTGAACCTCAATCTCCTGGAAATCACCCCGGCACTGCCATCTCTCAATGGCGTGGTCATGGAGCTCAATGACTGCGCATTTCCGACATTGAATAAAGTCACCGCCACCGATGATGCAAAAATTGCGTTTAAGGACTGCGATGCAGGCCTATTAGTTGGTGCTCGGCCTCGTGGCCCAGGCATGGAACGCAAGGATCTGCTGCTGGCCAACGCGCAAATCTTCTCGGCACAGGGTAAAGCGATCAATGAAGTCGCCTCGCGCTCGGTGAAGATTCTGGTTGTGGGCAACCCGGCCAACACCAACGCCCTGATCGCTAGCCGCAATGCGAAGGACATCGATCCCCGCAACTTCACCGCAATGACCCGACTGGATCACAACCGCGCCCTGGCACAGCTAGCCGAGCATACCGGCAGCCACGTGACGGATATCAAACACATGACAATCTGGGGTAACCACAGCTCCACCCAGTACCCAGACCTCCATCATTGCACCATTGCTGGCACCCCAGCCCTTAGCCGTGTCACCCAGAACTGGTATGCGGATGAGTTCATTCCTACGGTTCAGCAGCGCGGAGCCGCCATCATCAAAGCACGCGGTGCCTCGTCTGCCGCATCAGCTGCCTCTGCTGCAATCGACCATATTCGTACCTGGGTCCTAGGCAGTGCAACCAACGACTGGGTCAGCATGGGTGTTCAATCAGACGGCAGCTACGGGATTCCAGAAGGCTTGATCTACTCCTATCCGGTAACCTGTTCCGGCGGCCAGTACCACATCGTTCAGGGGCTGGAAATCAACGAGTTCAGCCGAAACCGGCTGGAACTCACCCGTGCTGAGCTTGCCGAAGAGCGCGACGGGGTCAAAGACTTAATCTAGCCCGTAAAGTCGGCCGCCATGCTTAAGTATCGGTCATGGCGGCCGACTGAATAAGTAGGGCGATATTGAGGCTCGCGTTTGACGTGCGCCCTTTCGGCCAGTCACCCAATGTTTAGCCGCCACTTTTTACGCGAATGAATCGCCAAAGCACCCTGAAATAAAGGCCGACCCTACCGTATGCAGGCCCACGCCAATCCCGTCTCGAACAGTTTTACGAGGCCACGATTAAGGGAACTGCGCCGTGACTGATCCCAAAACGCCGCCACCCGCGACCCCACCTTCAGCGCCGATGCCGGGCCGCGGTGCCGAGCTGTTACGCGCCGCGTGCGAGATTGCCGGGATCGCCGGGTGGGAGTTCGATGCGAACTCACAGGCATTTACCTGGCTGGCAAGCGCTAACGGCCTGCTCGACGCTGCGGTTCCTCAGCACTCGTCGCTCACCGACGTGCTAACGCATTTTCCCGTCTACGCTCGGGGTGAAATAAGACGACAACTCCTTAATGCTGTAAACCAGCAGTCGACCTTCGACATGGAGATCCCGTTCATCACTCGCCAAAAGCGCACCAAATGGCTGCGCTTGGCCGGCGCACCTCAGACTGACGTGGCGCACGGTCACCGACTAATAGGAGCGCTACAGGATATTTCAGCCGAACGCTCCGCCGCGCAAACATTACGTGCCGCGATAGCCGAGGCCCATCGCGCCAATAAGGTAAAAGACATGTTTCTGGCTAACATGAGCCACGAAATTCGTACGCCATTGAATGGCGTGATCGGCATGACCGATCTGCTTTTGCAAACCGACTTAGAACCCGCGCAACGCGAATACGTAGAGCTGGCACGATCGTCCGGAGAAACGTTGCTCAGCCTGGTAAGCAATGTTCTGGACTTCGCGAAAATTGATTCAGACAACCTCGAACTTGAGGTCATACAGTTCGATCTACGAACCACGATTGATGAAGCCGTTGGCGCGGTCATGCATTCGGTCTCACAAAAATCGTTGGATATCGAAGTCGAAATGACCAGACAGTGTCGCCGAGCCTACTGGGGTGATCCCACACGTCTGCGCCAAGTATTAATCAATCTTTTAGGCAATGCGGTTAAGTTCACGCCCGAAGGAGCTATAAAACTCAGCGTGCACATGGCCAAACAGTTCGACAGTCTACAAACTCTAGAGTTTGCAATATCAGACAACGGCATTGGCATCCCCCCGGATAAGCTTGATCTGCTTTTTTCTCCATTTACCCAAACAGACCCCACGCATACCCGACGCTATGGTGGCACGGGCTTAGGTCTGTCCATTTGCAGACGCATTGTCGAAGCGATGAATGGCGTCATCACCGTAGAAAGTGAAGTCGGCGCAGGGTCAACTTTCCGATTTCGCGTTGATCTAAGCTTAGGCACAGAGTCAAGCGAACCCGCTGCTATTGCCGCAAGAGCAGAAAAGGCGTTATTTATCGGCCCTGAATCCAGCGTGTACCGAACGCTACAGGCCGATCTTTATGACCTAGGAATTACGCTGTCTCGACCTGACGAAGCCTTTGAAGCCGCGCAAGTAGCCACAAGCAAGCCTCGCTCTAATGCACCGCTCTATGAGCTTATCTTTATTGATATCAATGATTCATCTTTGGAGAAAACAGCATCGGCGAATTTGCCCTATGTGCAAAATAAATCCGCTTTCACAAAACTCATAGGGCTGTGCTCCTTACACGAATTTACCGCGCTCAGCGCTGATCGTCGTTTTTATACCGTACTGCAAAAGCCGCTGCGCCGGTCATCGCTACTACGTACCGTGATGAACGCACTTAAGGTCAGCCAGCCTACGTCGCTGACCGTTGACACGGCTTCCTATCAAGGCAAAAGCGTCTTACTAGCCGAAGACAATCCGACCAACGTCAAGATCCAGTCTAAGCTCATTGAGCGCTTAGGCATCAATGTAATGGTAGCTCGTGACGGGCGGGAGGCGTTGTCGATACTCGCTAAACATCGCTTTGACGCGGTGCTGATGGATTGCCAGATGCCGGAGCTTGACGGCTATGACACGACTAAGGCGATACGCCGCGGAAAATACGATGTTTTAGACCCTCAGGTTCCTATTATCGCGCTCACCGCCTACGCCATGGCAGAAGATCGCGAACGCTGTTTTTCGGTGGGAATGGATGGCTACCTGAATAAGCCTATTGGGCTTGAGGCCCTTGAAATAGCGCTTCGCCCCTTCTTAAGCGTTACCTCCATACCAGACCCGACGAGCAACTCTCTTGCAAATGAGCACACTCCAGCACCGGTGGGTAAAGCAAGTTCACCCTCAGAGGCTTCTTTGGCACTGCACGAGGCTCAATCGGTCATTTTTGATCATCAACGGGCCCTAGAGGTAGCCGACGGTGACGCTGAGTTTCTAACAGAGCTCCTTGAAACCTATCTGAAGTCCATTAGCCGCCTCTTAAGCGATCTTAAGAGCGCACTGGACGCTGATGATCACGACTACATACGGCGGGTAGCTCACCAAATAAAGGGCGCGAGCATGAACGTGGGCGCCCTACGCATAGGGTTAATGGCTGAAGAAATCGAGAAAAACCAGAGGTCAGACCGATATGATGTTCTGGCTTCTACTTGGTCAGCCACCTCGATTGAGGTGAACAAGGCTATCGCCGTTGCTCGCGAACAGTTAATGGATTGGGATCCTAATTGAACGCAAACAGCCGCCACGCCGTAATTCTACAGCTGAGACGAAAATAGCGAGTTTTGATTCATTACGTGGTGGGCAGTGTCTTGTTGATGATTTAAGACCGCATAATTCACGCTCTTGACTCCGTGTTCGCGCTAGGGAGTTACTTATGATTCTAGTCAACCCTCTTTTGTGGACAGCCACACTATTTCTTGGCATCGGATACCTGGCATACAGCCGGCGTTCGTTGCTGCATTGGGCTACGGTGCTCGCTGTGCTTGATGTTCTTGGATTTTATGGCCTAGCGTTGACCCACGGGGTGGCGATAGGAATCTGGGTGATCGTTATTGTCCTGTTGGGGCTTTCGATCAAGCCCTTACGTCGACGCCTGCTATCGGCGCCATTTTTGACCACGTATCGGCGAATGCTTCCCACCATGTCTGATACTGAGCGCGAGGCCCTAGAGGCCGGCACCGTTTGGTGGGATGGCGAACTATTCAGCGGCCAGCCTCAATGGAACCAATTGCTGAAGGCCAAAGCCCCAGCCTTAACTGCTGAAGAGCAGGCTTTTATCGACGGCCCTTGTGAAGAGCTTTGTCGTCTCAGCGATGACTGGGATATTACCCACCAGCGCGGCGACCTGCCGCCCAACGTCTGGCAATACCTTAAAGACGCCGGTTTTTTTGCGATGATCATTCCCAAAGATTACGGCGGCTTGGGGTTCTCTGCCTATGCACATTCTTGCGTGCTGGCTAAAGTGGCCAGCCGCAGTGGGACGGTGTCCTCCACCATTGCGGTGCCGAACTCTTTAGGACCGGCGGAACTCTTACTGCATTACGGAACGAACGAGCAAAAAACCTACTACTTGCCTCGTTTAGCAAGCGGTGAGGAAATTCCCTGTTTCGCCCTGACTGGGCCCCGGGCGGGTTCGGACGCCTCCTCGCTTCCTGATACTGGCGTCATTTGTAGAGGCACTTACGCCGGCAACGACGTGATTGGCATTCGCCTCAATTTTGATAAACGCTATATTACGCTGGCTCCCATCGCCACCGTGATCGGTCTGACCTTTAGACTCTACGATCCCGAAAAACTCATGGGCGAGAAAGTTGATGTCGGGATTACCTGTGCTCTGATTCCAAGAAATACGCCAGGCGTGAGCATTGGTCGGCGGCACTTCCCACTCAACATCCCCTTTCAAAATGGTCCCATCCATGGAGTGGATGTATTCGTTCCGTTGAGTTTCATTATTGGCGGGCCCGCGATGGCTGGCCAAGGGTGGAAAATGTTGGTCGAGCAGTTGTCTGTAGGACGCTGCATTTCGCTACCGTCTAATGCCACCGGCGGGGCCAAAGCGGCCCTATTTGCAACGGGCGCGTATGCGCGCATTCGACGTCAATTTAACGCCCCGGTAGGCCGGTTTGAGGGCATCGCCGAGGTTGTGGCCCGAATGGCCGGCTATACCTACATTATGGATGCCGCTCGCTGCGTCACCGCAGGCGCTATCGATGGGGGAGAACGACCTTCAGTGCCGTCGGCGATGCTGAAATATCATGTTACTGAGCTTGGCCGCTGCGTTGCTAACGACGCCATGGACGTGCAAGGGGGCAAGGGGATATGCATCGGCCCGCGTAACTACCTTGCACGTGCCTATCAGGCCGTTCCCGTTACGATAACGGTCGAAGGCGCGAACATTCTCACTCGAAACTTGATCATTTTTGGTCAGGGAGCTGTGCGCTGCCATCCTTACGTGCTCCGAGAGATGAATGCTGCAAAAAACCCCAACGCCCAGCAGGGATTAGTGGAGTTTGACGCCGCCTTGTTCGGCCATATGGGCTTTACCGTCTCTAATGGTATTCGCTCTCTGGTTATGGCCTTAAGCCTAGCTCGCTTCTCTGCAGTTCCTACTCACAGCCCTACCCGTCGCTTTTATCAGCATGTGACTCGCTTCAGCGCAAGCTTTGCCTTTGCAACGGACGTCGCCATGCTTTCGCTCGGTGGGTATCTCAAAAAGAAGGAAAGTCTTTCGGCGCGGCTGGGCGACGTTCTTAGTTATATGTACCTAGCCTCTATGGTCCTTAAGCACCACAACGATCAAGGCTCTCCTAAGGAGGATATCCCGTTAGTAGAGTGGTGCTGTCGCATCCTGCTTTATCGAGCGCAGGAGCAGCTACATTTGTTTTTGAGGAATTTTCCCAATCGAACGTTGGCGTGGCTGATGCGCGCGCTTATTTTTCCACGTGGGCTAACCTACTCCGCGCCCTCGGATCAGCTGACAGCAGAAATTGCAGAAAAAATGATCAACGACACGCCGACTCGAGCCAGGGTATGTGGTGGAATTTATACCACCTTAGAAAACGGTAATCCGTTGGGGCTGCTTCATGAGGCGCTGACTTTATGCGTCAGTGCGGAAATTATTGAGCGTAAGCTGCGAACAGACGGTATCAAGACAGGCCGCGTCACCGCGTTAGATCTGCCCAGTCAAGTAGCGCAGGCAGAGTCGCTAGGCATTCTTAGTGCCTGCGAAGCCGCGCAACTTCTCGCCTACGATCAGAAGGTCATGGATATCGTACGGGTTGATGATTTTCATACCAGCGAGCTGGGCACCAAGCCACAGTCATCCGTATTGCATTAGGGACTTGTAGGGAATTCTATGCATAGAGTCTTAATGGTCCGCCACGCGCAGGCGTCCTTCCATGCCGAAGACTACGACCAATTATCGCCTTTGGGTCTTTCCCAGGCGCAGCATCTAGGAAAATACCTGGCAGCTCAGAAAGTTACGCTGTCGCGCGTATTGATAGGCCCTCGACAACGTCATGCGCAAACTTGGTCGCATGTCTTTAACTCACTAGTTGATGCTGGACTCAAGCCGCCCGCCGCAAGCATCGTGCCGGAACTTGATGAGCATCAAGGCCTCAGCGTGGCTAAAGCTTATCTGGCAACCGATCCCAATCAAGACGCACCGCAGACATTGCCACATATCCCGGAATCAGCGGCCAATACAGAGGCATCGCTGCACCGATTGCTTGGCATTATCCGAGACTGGTCCCGTGGCCAAATAGCATCCCACGAACACGAGAACTGGGAGCAATTTCGAGGCCGAGCGCTGCGAGCTTTGGATTTAGTGTGCAAAGCGCCAAACAACGCAACCACCCTGGTCGTAACGTCGGGTGGCACCATATCGGCAGCAGTGGGCTGGCTGCTCGGTTTGAGTGATGAGGCGGTCATCGACATTCATTCGGTATTGCGAAATGCTTCACTATCGGAAATTCGCGTTAGAGGCCGGCAACGGAATCTGGTGTCTTTAAACGAAGTGCCGCACCTCAATGAACCTCAGTTACTGACTATTATTTAAACGTCTAGCATCGATTATCTGGCAGTTTTAAGTTCCGCTGTTGCGCACGAGATACGTATGGATCGCAAGATTATTGAGGAGCGAAAGCTCGTTGAACGCTGGGTTTCTAAGCAATTGACCCCACCCGAGGAGCGTTATTTTGAGGCGCTCATTCGTAAAGAACCCGCGTTAGTCGAGGCGCTTGGCCTACCTAGTGTACTCAAACGATTGATGCAGCTTTTAGATGACACGCAAACAGAATGGAGAGAGCCAAGGCTCGCGTTCTGGCAAACCCTTCCGGTTTTTATGGGTGCATTCGCCTTAGCGGGCGTATTTTTGATTATGACAATTTTCTTGTACGGGTCGCGCGAGGAGATGCGCCATCAAATGCAATCCGTGCAATCTGCGGCTGAAGTAGGGTTTTTAAATGAGCCTCTGAATACCCAGACCATACCGGTTCAAGTGGTGCGCCCAGCCACGGGCAGCGCGAACAGCTACAGCCTTGGCTCGCGTAAATCGCCAATTTTTTCAATACTAAAAATCGATGTTCATGAGTACCAAGGCACGCTGTATTCGGCGTCCCTACAACGCGATGACGGTGTTTTCGTGATGCGTATAGACAATGTGCTAAGGGATTCCAATGGCGAGCTTCATTGGGTAATTAACTCCTCGGTGCTTGCGGCAGGCATTTATGACCTGCAACTGCGTGAGTCAAATTTACACGGAGAAGGAAGCCTGATTGGAGTCGCTAAGCTGGTGGTATCCAACACCGCTAAGCCGCTAGGCTGAGCGACGTAAAATCACGGACGGCGGCGCAGTGGTCACGGTCCACGTTGCCAGAAGACCTGACAGGCCAACTAAAACCATGCCACCAAAGATACCATATACCCATACCCAAATATTGAAGTGATACGGTACGTTAAAAAGATCCACAGCCAGAAGATACCCGCACAGCGTTGCAATGGCCGCAGCGATAACACCCGCCATAAATCCTAAGGTCACGAACTCGCTAAATACACCCCAGAGTATGAGCTGGCGACTAGCGCCTAATGTGCGAAGAATAGCAGCATCAAAACAGCGCTCGGCGCGGCTAGCCTGAATTGCACTTAACATCACGACGATTCCGGATATGACGGTGAACAAGGACACATACTCGATTGCCAGCGTTGCGCGATTGATCACGCCGCGAATTTGGGTCAAAAGAGCATCCACATCAAAAACGGTGATACTAGAAAAGTTCCGCGCCAGCGTAGCGAGCATGGGTTTTTGTGAGTCAGCCAAATGAATGCTGGTCATGAAACTACCTGTTACACCCTCCAGGCTACCCGGGCTAAATAGCAAAAAGAAATTTGGGCGAAAGCTGTCCCAGCGGACCTTTCTCACGTTTGCTACCTGTGCTGAAATTCGTTCACCTGCCACATCAACGCCCAACTGGTCGCCGACTTTTAGATGTAATTCATCAGCATACTCGGAGGCAACGGAGACCCAATGATGGGGCGCAGGTGTATTTTCCCACCAATGACCGCTCAATATTTGGTTGTCCTCCGGCAAACGTGCGGCCCAACTTAAGTTCTGTTCGCGTTCGACAAATGCCTTAGCCCGATCAGTTGGGTAGGAAATCTTATCTACGGCAATACCGTTAATATCAATCAACCGCGCTCGTACCCACGGGGCGTAACGCGGAGCGTGAACGCCTGTCAAAGTAAATACGTCATTCAGAGCGGCGATTTGCTCTTGCTGAATATTGATCAAAAAGTAGTTTGGGGTATTCGGTGCCAGGGAGCTTCGCCAGGAATCCAACACATCTGCTCGAACAACAACGAGCAATAACAAGACGGCAAGACCAAGTCCAAACGCCATAATCTGGGCGACACTTTCTGACTGGCGTCGGGCGAGGGTAGCAAGTCCGTATCGCCAGGCCGTTCCTGCATGGCCACGAAGCTGGCTCGTCAATCGCACCAAGGTCCAGCCCGCAGCCCAGAGTACGGCACCCGTCAATAGCACGAACTCGGCGGTGTAACGCACCAAACGTGCGTCCTGTAAGAGCACGCCCAGTATGGCCAGTAGCGCCAAGGCAGCAGCCAAATAAGACAAGGCATAAGATGCTGGTTTTGCGGGGAAGTTTCGCGACAGAACCCGCGCCGGTGGGGTGTTTCGCAATAAAATAACGGAAGGCAGCGAATAGCCTACAACCATAATGAGCGCCGTCAGAGAGCCTATCCAGACGGGCCGCCAGCTGGGCGAAGGCAATATCGAGGCAATGAGGTCTTGCATCAGCCATACCAAACCGAGTTGGGCGGCATAGCCAAACAGACTGCCCAGGAGGCTACCGCATACGGTGCATAGCAATAGCTCAGTCAGCGCCACCGTCATCACAAAACCCTGAGTACGACCGAGGCACTTGAGTAACCCAACCGCATCCATGCTGACCAGTGCCCAGCGCCGACTGGCGATGGCTATGGCTGCTGCGCCCAGTAACAACGTGGCTATGGCGGCGAGACTTAAGAATCTTTGTGCACGATCCATTGAGGAGGCTATTTGCTGACTAGCCTGGGCGACATCCACGAGTCGCTCGCCGGCAGACCGGTGTCCATTGATCCATTGTTTGAAGTCCGCCACTGCGGTCGGGGTACCCGCAAATAGCTCAGACCACGTTGCTCGACTACCAGGTCCGATCAGCCCCGTAGCGGTGAGGTCATCCACGCGCAGGAGAATTGACGGAGCTAAGTCCGTCATTGCGGAACCTTGATCGGGCCGGTAGTCCAAGACCGCGCTCACCTTAAAAGGAGTAGTACCGACCAACAACCTGTCGCCCACCCCGAGATCCAGCATGGCCAGCAGTCGCGAGTCAGCCCACAAGGTACCGGGCGCAGGCAGCTCACGGGTTACGTGCGCCGGAGTGAACGGCGCTGTCGAAATACGTAGCGCGCCACGTAAGGGGTAGCCGTCTGATACGCCGTGCAGCCAGGCCAGTTGGCCCTTCGAGCGCCCATTTACCACGCTCAAAAAGGCTAAGGTCCGCGCGGTAGCTAATCCGTGGCTTGTTGCCTGGTTCTGATAAAGCGAGGCCACATCTAAGCGACGTACGGACTCGATGCGTAAGTCGGCTGCTAAAATTTCACCGGCCTGAGCATTCATGGCCGAGCTAATGCGATCGGTAAAAAACCCGACGGTTGTCAATGCCGTGACGGCAACGACGACGGCAAGCAGCAATAAACTCAGCTCACCGGATCGCAGATCACGAATAAAAGTCCGTACGCCATACGACAGCGGGCCACTCATGAGATCAGTTGACCCGCACTCAAGGTGAGCCGCCGCGTACAGCGCGCAGCCAGGTCAGACTCATGGGTAACCAAAACCAACGTGGTGTGAAGTTCGGCGTTAAGCCTGAATAATAAATCGATAATCCCAAGACCGGTCGCGGCGTCTAGGTTACCCGTGGGCTCGTCTGCAAAGAGCAGTGCCGGGCGCGTTACGAAGGCTCGCGCAATAGCCACGCGTTGCTGCTCTCCACCGGAGAGCTGCCGTGGATAGTGGCGAAGGCGCGGCGTCAGGCCCACTTTATCCAGCGCCTCCTCGGCTATAGCGCGAGAATTTTTATCGCCCCGAAGCTCCAGTGGCAAGATCACCTGCTCTAAAGCCGTCAGCGACGGCAACAACTGGAAGGACTGAAAGACAAATCCGACCCACTGCGCACGCAGGCGAGCACGACCATCCTCATCATGCGCTGATAAATTCTGCCCCTTAAGGATAACGCTACCGCGCGTGGGAATATCCAGTCCCGCGAGCAAGGCCAGTAGTGTAGATTTCCCAGCACCCGAAGGTCCTACGATGGCGACCGACTCCCCGGCCAGCACGGAAAAGCTCACGTCACTAATAATAGTCAACGGCCCCTCAGGACTGCTAACCTCTTTACAGAGTGAGCGAGCTTCAAGAACAACCCGCGGGTCGGTATTTAGCGTCAGGGGGGCTTGCTCAGACACCGGTACTTTCATCCATTTTCCTCATGTTTGCTCGCCTCACTAACGTGCTGCTGCACCCTAGATTATTGTAGGCCGTTATGCACCGACTTCATCTTCGCGTTCTACCTCGGTTACTGGTGATCCTCACCGCCATGCTCATTATCGTACGCAGCGATGCGTCGACAGCTCCTGCAGAGCCTAAAACCCTGTTGATTTTAGGCGATAGCTTGAGTGCCGGGTACGGGATCCGTCCGCAGCTTGGCTGGGTTGCCCTACTCACTGGACGATTACAGGACAAGGGTTATGGATATCACGTGGTCAATGCGAGCGTCAGTGGAGAAACTACCGCCGGTGGCTTAGCAAGATTACCGCATCTGCTGCAACTGCATCACCCTGACGCTGTCCTAGTCGAACTGGGCGGCAATGACGGACTGCGCGGGCTTCCCATTGAGGATATACGGGAAAATCTCGCTAAGATTACTCAGCAAACGCTGCGCAGCGGGGCCAAAGTGATCCTGGTCGGCATTCGCGTTCCCGCCAATTATGGCCCCCAATACAGCGAGCAGTTTGCGGGACTTTTTATGGCAATCGCCAAAAAAGAACATGTCGCCTGTGTGCCTTTCTTACTCGAAAAGATCGCGCTCACGGACAAGTATTTTCAGGCCGATCAACTACACCCCACTGAAGATGCACAACCTCTACTCTTAGATACAGTCTGGCCCGTATTATTTCGAGAGTTACCAGGTTCATCGGCCAACACAGCCACGGCTCACTAACAGGGAACCGCCCAGCATGTCCGCAAATCAATTTCGGCTTCTGAATGAGCGACGATTTTTACCCTTCTTTTTGGCCCAGTCGTTCGGCGCCTTCAACGATAACGTATTAAAAAGTGGCATCGTCATCATTGTAGCTTTCAATGCCACCGCATTCCCGGGAATGGCTCCTGCTCTGCTCACTCAGATAGCGGGTGGCCTGTTTATTTTGCCGTACGTGCTTTTTTCAGGTTTGGCCGGCGAATTAAGTGAACGTTACGAAAAGACGCTGGTCATTCGTGCCGTCAAAGTGGCAGAGATTGGAATCATGGGTATTGCCTCGGTCGGTTTTTATTGTGGCAGCCTGAAACTTTTGTTGTTGGCCTTGTTTTTGATGGGCGTGCACTCGACTTTTTTTGCACCGGCTAAATATGGGATGTTGCCCGTAGTCTTGGCTCATCATGAGCTGGTTGGCGGGAATGCATTGGTAGAAATGGGAACCTTTGTTGCCATTCTTTTAGGTCAATTGTTAGCGGGTATTTTGGCGGGATTTCATCACATGGGTGTGATGGTCACAGCGTTACTCGGCTTATCGATCGCCGGTCTGTTGGTAAGTTGCGCGATCCCACGCACAAATACCGCTAACCAGCAGCACCGTATTGATTGGAATCCCTTCACCTCAACACTCGCTAACCTGAAGTGTGCTGCGGCAGACAAGGGTGTTTTTTTATCTATTTTAGGAATTTCATGGTTCTGGTTTTACGGCATCTTGGTACTCGCTCAGGTTCCGATCTACGGCAAGGATGTTCTTGGCGGCAGCGAGTCCGTAGTAACGGGAATGCTGATCGCTTTTTCGGTCGGCGTTGGCGCCGGCTCATTGCTCTGCGAGTCGTTAGGTAATCACCAGATTGAAATTGGCCTAGTTCCACTCGGCGCTATAGGACTCACGCTGTTTGGAGTCGATCTTTACGGCGCTACGCCTGAACACGTACTGGGCATTAACCTGGCAATCGCCGATCTACTGACTCACGTTAGCGCCTGGCGAATTTATATAGACCTGGCTTTAATTGGCGCGTCAGGTGGCCTTTTTATTGTCCCGCTCTATGCACACATGCAAAGTCGGGCGAAGCCCGGCGAGATGTCTCGAATCATCGCGGGATCCAGCATCATTAACGCGGTTTTTATGGTGATTGCCTCAGGCTTTGGAGCGATCGCTATCAAATCTGGGTTAAGCGTACCGCGACTATTATTAGTCACGGCATTGCTCAACGCGCTGGTTACCGGCGGGCTCTTTTGGGTGGCTCCGGAGTTCACGCAACGCTTTCAGTCGTTGCTACGGGCACGACGGACGGTTTAGTACTTGCGCTGGCCGCTTAGCCTCGATAGCGTGTAGTTGTACCGTTCGCATTGGCTTTGGCGGCAGCGCTGACGCGCTGCACAATTTAAGGATTATTAGCTGTGCAAAAACCTTGGCTTGCATCCTATCCGCCTAATGTCCCTTCTGACATTAACCCAGGTAAGTACCGGTCGTTAGTAGATCTGATTGATCAGGCTGTGGTGCGCCATGCGCAACGTATCGCCTATACAAGCTTTGGCCAGAGCCTGACATTTGCCGAACTGGATGTTAAGAGCAGGCGATTTGCTGCTTGGTTAACCCAGGAAGCACAGTTAGCGCCCGGTGAGCGCATCGCGCTGATGATGCCGAATCTGTTTCAGTATCCAATCGCGGTATTCGGCGCGCTACGGGCCGGTCTTACCGTGGTTAATACCAATCCGCTGTACACTCAGCGCGAACTTCTGCATCAGCTACAAGACTCCGGCGCCAGCGCAATCGTCGTCTACGAGCAGGCAGCCCACTTAGTGGAAGCCATTGCCGAGCATACGGCGTTACGCCATATCGTCGTGACAGGCGTGGGTGATCAATTAGGGCCGATCAAGGGTACCTTGATTAATACAGTGCTTCGCCATGTTAAGCGCCAGGTGCTCCCGTACTCACTTCCCCAGGCCATACGCTTCAACCAAACCTTAGAGCTGGGCCGCTGGGCCACTTTCGCGCCTGTGGATGTGCAGGCTACGGATATTGCCTTCTTGCAATACACCGGCGGGACAACGGGCGTATCGAAGGCCGCCATGTTGACGCATCACAACATGGTAGCCAACACGCTGCAGGCCACCGCGTGGCTTCAGCAATTTGAAAAGTCCAGCGATACGCCGGCCGTTGTCTTAGCGGCATTGCCGCTGTATCACATCTTTGCTCTTACAGCGAACATGTTGGTCTGGCTGGAAGTGGGTGGCGAAAATGTGCTGATCGCGAACCCGCGTGACATTCCGGCTCTGATTAAAGAACTGGCCTCCCGACGCTACACGAATCTATACGGCGTAAACACACTTTATAACGCGATGCTCAATGATCCGGGTTTTAGTCGGATTGACTTCTCTGCGTTGCGTGCTTGTGTGGCCGGCGGCATGGCACTACAGGGCATCGTAGCCGAACGTTGGAAAGCCGCAACGGGCTGCGTTTTATCGCAAGGTTGGGGACTGACCGAAACCTCTCCGGTTGCCACCATGACGGTAGCGGGTGTGGATTTCAACGGCTCGATTGGGCTGCCGGTTCCCTCTACAGACGTATCGATTCGCGATGATGATGGCGAGGAGATTCCGTCACCGGGTGTGGGTGAAATTTGCGTACGCGGCCCGCAGGTGATGTCAGGCTACTGGCAGCGACCGGATGAAACCGCCAAAGTCATGGTTCATGGGCAATGGCTGCGTACCGGTGATATTGGGTATATGGACGAGGCCGGATACGTCTATATCGAGGACCGTAAGAAAGACTTGATCTTGGTGTCGGGATTTAACGTTTATCCCAACGAGGTAGAGGAAGTGATTGCGCGCCACCCTGGGGTGCGTGAAGTTGCCGCTGTACCGCAAGCCGATGAGCACTCCGGTGAGGTGGTCGCTATATTTGTTGTGCCTAAGCAGGCTTCTCTCACTGCACAAGAACTCATTGACTTTGCGCGCCTCGAACTGACCGCCTACAAGGTACCTCGCTACGTGTATTTCCGCGATGAGTTGCCCAAGACTAATGTCGGTAAAATTTTACGTCGCGCCCTACGCGATGAACTTCATCAGGCAACGGCGCGCGCTAAGGTATAGCCCGCCCAGGTTGCGAGCAGGCACAACACAACAGAGGCAATCACGTTGGCCATGGCTCGTGCGGACTGACCTGCCTGCAACAGAGTCAGCGTCTGCAGACTAAAAGACGAGAACGTCGTATAACCACCACACAATCCCACAATAAGAAAATCACGAACAACGCTATCCGAGGCGACTTTAGCCATCAGCGCGCCGGCGCCTACCAGAGCGCCAATCAATGCGCATCCTGTGATGTTGACTACGACCGTGCCCCAAGGAAACTCGCTGCCTAAAATAGCTGTCACAGCAATCGTCGCAAAATAACGCGCAAGGCTACCGAGCGCACCACCCAAAGCCACCCAGACAGCACTGCTCATCAGCACGGACTCCTCGCGATTAACCCAACGTCGGATGATAAGCCGGTGACAGTTCATGCACCGCATCAATCATGGCGCCGGCATGCTCAGGGTTCACGTCAGGATGAATACCGTGGCCTAAATTAAATACGTGCCCATGGCCCTGACCAAAACTGTCCAACACGCGCCTAACCTCTTCGCGAATGGCACTAGGTGGTGCATAAAGGACAGACGGATCGAGGTTTCCCTGCAGAGCGATTCGAGGACCAACCCGTTGCCGGGCCGTGGACAGATCGGTTGTCCAATCCACGCCTAAGGCGTCGGCGCCCGTTAAGGCCATTTGCGGCAAAAACGCGCCACCGTTCTTGGTAAATAAAATTACCGGCACTCGCTTACCGTCCTTCTCACGCGTGAGGCCCGCGACAATCTGCGCCATATAGGCCAGAGAGTACTCCTGATAGGCGCGGGGCGTAAGCACCCCTCCCCAAGTATCAAACACCATGACAGCTTGAGCGCCGGATTCAATTTGGGCATTAAGATAGCCGATGGTCGCCTGCGTTAACGTCTGCAGAAGCCGATGTAAGAGCGCGGGCTGTCCATACAGCATAGCCTTGATGTGACTGAAGGTCTTACTGCTGCCGCCCTCAACCACATAAGTACCCACGGTCCATGGACTGCCGGCAAAACCAATTAAAGGCACACGGCCGTTCAACTCACGGCGAATCAGGGCTACCGCCTTCATTACATAGGCAAGTTCAGCTTCTGCATGGGGGATAGGCAAGCGCTCAACATCAGCCTGCGTGCGTACCGGCCGGGCGAGCTTAGGACCCTCGCCTGCCTCAAACTCCAAGCCCAAACCCATCGCGTGTGGGATGGTTAAGATATCCGAGAATAGAATTGCCGCATCCAGCGGATAGCGCGCCAAGGGCTGCAAAGTAACCTCACAGGCGAGCTCGGGATTCATGCACAAATTCATGAAACTCCCAGCTCGAGCGCGGGTCGCACGATACTCAGGTAGATAACGACCGGCTTGGCGCATCATCCAGACCGGCGTACGTGGAGTCGGCTGACTCAGCAGCGCTTTGATGAAAATATCGTTTTGTAGCGGTGCGCTCACGAAGTCTGAGCTCCGCATACCGTGGCGATACTGCGTTGAATCGCCTCCGCTGCACCTTTAGGATCCATCGCATCACGAATGGGCCTGCCAACGACAATATAGTCAGCACCAGCTTCAAAAGCCTGCTCAACGGTAAATACTCGCTTTTGATCGTCGCTGGGTCGGTTATCTACCGGGCGTATACCTGGGGTGATCACCAATAGCCGCTCGCCTAGCTCATCACGTATGGCCTGTGCTTCAACGCCCGATGACACCACACCCGCACAGCCAGCCGCCAAGGCTCGCTTAGCGCGAGACAACACCAGATGGCTGACGTCGCACTCAAAGCCTAAATCGTCTAGATCACCGCGATCCAAACTAGTCAGCACGGTTACGGCCAACACTTTGACATCAACGGCTGCTGCGGCCGCCGCCTCCATAATGCCTTGATTGCCGTGCACCGTGACAAAGCTAATACCGCGATTATTCAGCTGGCGAACGGCCGAGGCTACGGTGGCTGGAATATCGAAGAACTTAAGATCAACAAAGACTTTTTTACCGCGCGCGACCAGCCAGTCTAAGAGCTCAAAATAGCCACCGCTCATGGCCAGCTCTAGACCAATCTTATAAAAAACAACAGAGTCTCCCAAAGTCTCCACCAGAGCACGGGCCTCGTCGGTGGTGGAGACATCCAGCGCAAAAATCAAACGTTCACGGGCATTAATTGACTTCATATCTACATTCCAAGACCAGAATTTAAAAACAGCGTGAATTACGAGACCGGCAGCCGCGGATCAAACAATCGTCCATGTTCGACAATGGCGAACCGATCAGTCATCCCGGCAATATAATCAGCAACCGCTCGGGCTTTGCCTGATTCACCATCACGGGCAGCGCCGGCAAGAGCAGCTTTAGAGTGTTCGTCGGGAAGCAAGCGCACATCTTCAAAATACGCTGCAAATAAGTCTCGGACGATACGACTCGCCTTGCGCGTCATGCGCAGCACCCTAAAATGTCTGTAGACATGCTCCATCAAAAACCGCTTAAGTGCCTGATGCTCGGCAGCACGTTCATCACTAAAACCCACCATCGGCCCAGAAGCTTCTCTAATATCATCAGCCGTTCGCGGCTTTGCGGCATCCAGACGCGCTTGCGTGGAGACAATCAAATCAGTCACCAGCTCATTAATCATTCGGCGAATCATCTCATGAGTGAGCCGTCGTTCACTGATATCCGGATACTTCTTAATGACCACCGCATGATGGCGCGCACACAGCGGCACCGTCAAAAGCTCATCGATAGTTACCAGACCGGCGCGAAGGCCGTCATCGACATCGTGATTGTTATAGGCAATCTCATCAGCAACGTTGGCTATCTGAGCCTCTAAAGAAGGCTGTTTTCTCTCAATGAAGCGCTGACCCAGGTCGCCTAATAGAGCCGCGTTTCGTGCCGAACAATGCTTGAGAATGCCTTCGCGACATTCATAGGTTAGATTCAAACCCGGGAACTCGGCGTAGCGCTCTTCAAGTTCGTCAACGACCCTAAGAGACTGAAAATTATGCTCAAACCCACCGTAATCACGCATGCAGCCGTTTAACGCTTCTTGGCCAGCATGACCAAAGGGTGTATGACCCAGATCGTGCGCCAGACAAATCGCCTCAGCCAAAGGCTCATTCAGCCTTAGTCGCCGTGACACCGAGCGGCCAATTTGCGCCACCTCCAGCGAATGAGTCAGACGCGTACGGTATAGATCACCCTCATGATTCACGAAAACCTGAGTTTTATAGACGAGTCGACGAAAAGCGGTGCAATGAACTATGCGATCACGATCGCGCTCGTATTCGCCGCGATAGCCAGGCCCGGGTTCCGTGTAGCGCCGCCCCCGGGTGTTAGCCTCCAGGCTTGCGTAGGGCATCAAGCCTTCATCGGCGCGGTTCTCGGTCATGGTTGATAGTGCCTCAAGGTCTGTAAAACGAGCTCTTGATCCACATCACGGCGCAACTGCGCATCACCTAATTGATTCAGCAAAACCAAAGGCAGTTTGCCGCCGGAGACTTTTTTATCCATCTGCATCAATTCCCAAAGCTGCTCAGGGGCTACTCGCGGCGACACGGTGCGCAACCCGGCCGACTCTAACAGTGACTTCACGCGCGCAATCACTGAAGGGTCAATAAGTCCTAAGCGGGCGGAAAGGTCGGTAGCTAGCAGCAAGCCCACGCCCACGGCCTCACCGTGTAACCAGCCCTGGTAGTCCACTGCCGTTTCAATCGCATGCCCGAAGGTATGACCGAGGTTCAAGAGTGCACGACGACCCGTGGTCTCACGCTCATCTTCAGCCACGATCTGTGCCTTTATCGCGCACGAGCGAGAGATCGCTTCAACTAACTCTCGCTCTTCGCGTGCCCGCAACTTAGGCATCGCTGACTCCAGCCACGCAAAAAATGAGGCATCTTCAATCAAGCCGTACTTAATGACTTCTGCCAAACCGGCGGACATCTCACGATCCGGTAGGGTTTGAAGCACCTTCGTATCGGCAAAAACAGCGCAGGGCTGATGAAAAGCCCCGATCAGGTTCTTACCCTGCGGGTGATTCACGGCGGTTTTACCCCCCACCGAGGAGTCCACTTGCGACAACAAGGTGGTGGGTATCTGTGCGCAGGCAATACCTCGCTGATAGCAAGCAGCCGCAAAACCGGCCATATCACCCACGACACCCCCGCCTAAGGCAATGATGGCTCCGTCACGGTGCACGCGACCGGCAATCAAGCTGTCAAAAACGCGGGCCAACGTGGTCAGGTTTTTGTGAGGCTCACCATCAGGCAACACGCACTCCACCACGCGTCGATGCGCCAGTGTTTTGCGTAATGTGTCTAAGTACAACGGAGCTACCGTTTCGTTAGTCACAATACACAGCGCACCAGCAGGCAGGTTAGCCTCAAAAAGCGCGGTTTCGCTTAATAAGCCAGGGCCGATGTAAATCGGGTAGGTGCGCTCGCCTAGGGCGATAGATAGGGATTGCATGAGGCCTCGATGGAGTCGTAGGCCTATTCTAAGGGCTTATTGGGCTGGGCGCTAAGCGTTGGTAGGAGCTAGCGATCACCCACAAGGCGGCGGTAGGTCACAGCGTAGCGCAACAAATCAGCGGAGCCGTTTAGGGCGAGTTTTTCGCAAATGGCTCGCTTGTGGGTATCCACGGTTTTCATGGCACAGCCTAACGTTTGGGCAATGTCGCGACTGGAGCGAGCCTGGGCGACCAGCCCTAAGATTTGCCGTTCCCGGGGCGTCAGGGCATCGGCGCCTGTCACGCCTGTTGGGCCTGCACCGAAGGTCGCGTCCCGGCCCTTTGACATGCGCCGAACTAACGACTGAGTCAGCGCCGGGCTTAAGGCAATTTTTCCGGCTAAGACTAGACGGACGGCAGCCAGAATCTGGGTAGGTGTTGAGGCTTTTTGCAGGTAACCCCTAGCACCCATAGCCAGCAGGTCGGCCGCCCACATAGCCTCCTCCTCCATGGATAAAATAAGCACGGACGGTGGGTTAGGGCGGGTGGCTAGCCAGCGCAGTAACTCGCGGCCGTCTTCAATACCCAGGGTCAAGTCCAGCAGGACCACCTGCGGGCTGTAACGCTCAACGGCTAACTTTGCCTCGGCTAAATTAGCAGCCTCGGTGCAGGTCTTAAGGTCCGGTTCGGCATCAATGAGCTCCCGTAAGCCCGCGCGCACCAGACCGTGATCGTCGACGACCAAGACACGGGCCACCGAATCCGAGGACGATATGCCAGCGTAATCCGAGCGTCCCTGCTCATCAGAATCGGTCATCACCCAACTCCGCAACATAACCCGTGCCTGATCGACACTGAGCGCCGGGAACTGCGCACTCAATACGCAATTCCCTGAATCAGGCCCCGGTGTTTGTCGGCAACGTTTTAGGTGAGCGTGGCTTGATGGGCCTGAACGGCTGACACAATGACATCCGCCACGGCGGGCACCCGGCGTCCGTCGGTGGACACCACCAGCTGCGCGATGCTCAGGTAGAGTGTTTCGCGCAGCTGCATGATTTCCTCAAGCTTGGCGCGGGGATCCTCGGTATTCAGCAAAGGACGGTGTCGCCCGGTACGGGTACGCTCCAATTGCCTATCAATAGAAGCTTCCAGATAAACCACGAAGCCGCGCTCGGCGAGCAGTTCTCGACTTGTAGCTGATAAAATAGCGCCGCCGCCGGTAGCCAACAACACATCCGGGCGCAGGGATAGCTCCGCTACTACTTCCGCTTCGCGAACCCTAAAGCCGGCTTCACCTTCTTTTTCAAAGATAAACGGGATATCTACGCCGGTACGCTCCTCAATTTCTGCATCGGTGTCGATGAAATCTAAATTGAGGAGTCGCGCTACCGCGCGCCCGACGGCTGTCTTGCCAGAGCCCATAGGGCCGATGAGAAATACTCGCATGCGCGCATGCTAACCCACTTCGAGTCAGCGCATGACACCTTAGAGGCCTGGGAGTTAAAAAGTTGCCGAGGTGACTCATCGTCACCTCGGCTTAGACCCTTTTAGTTCGGGTTCGCGCAGCTAGAAGCCACGCCGTACGGACTGACCACACCCGGCGGGCTGACCTGGATGTTGGAAATATCAGACGACAGAATCGGCAACCACTCCGTGCTGGTTGTTGCGCTTTGCGAACCGGCCACCACGGTAGAGGCTGTTAACCGCACATAGACCCACTCGGCATGGTCTTTAGGATAGAGGATAGAGAAGCTCACTAAGCCGTTCGCATCCGTGGTGCCCGTACCGTTGATCACGGCAGCCACCAAGCCCGGATCCAACTGCCCATTACCGTTGAAATCAATATTAAGCGGATCGGTCGGCGCTAAAATGCCGCTGCCAGTAACGTCTTCGCTATCGCAGACGGCCTTTACCTGCTGAATCCACTGCGTACCCGTATTCGGCAGGCAGGTGACAGAAGGCACGCACCAGTAACCTTTGGCGTATTGTGTGGACGTTACGCTAAAGGTGACTCGAGCATTTGCCACGGCATTGCCCTGCGCATCAATGGCGCGCACCGACCAATCCTGCTGATACTCCGTACTGTTCTGCGCTGGTGGCGTCGCCGCGACCGGCGTGATGGTATTTCCAGTACCTAACGACAGGAACACCGTCTGTCCACCAACTGTCAGAGTGGTTGTAGCTGTCACGGACGTGTTAAGCACCGTTGCCGTGATGCTCACGCCGTTGGTTGCGCTGCTGGTGGATGAGGCGGTGTAAATCGTCTCCGCCACGCCCTGCTCGTTGGTGACTGCAGAGCCTACCGATAGCTGGCCGTTCGTAATATCAGTTAGCACGAACTGCACGGTCTGGCCTTGAACCAGATTACCGGCTGCATCGCGCACTATAGCGACTACCGTACTCGTGCCATTTGTTTGAAGAGCGGTTGGTGAGGCCTGCAGGGTGATGGCTGCCGGCGTAGTAGCAACAAAGTTCAACTGCGACTGGGTGCTTATGGCTTGCGAAGTTCCAGGCAATACGGCACTGGCGGTTAAGATCGCCGGTCCGGCATTAGCCGAGGAAATGGTAAAGCTTGCATTACCCGAGCTGTCTGTCACAGCCGTGTTACTACTGAGCGTTCCACGAGTCGTTGAGAACGTTATGGTCTGCCCTACCACCGGAACACCGTTGTTAGTCCAGTTCACGGTCGCGGTGTACGAGGCGCCCAGTTTGACCAGCGCTGGCGCTGCAGGCGCTGGTGAAGGAGCCGTAAATCCAAACAACTGACTGCTGATGCTGATCGGCTGGCTGACAGTACCCAGCGAGCTGACCACGTTCAGACTGGCGTCGGTTGCCGTGATCACTTCATTACCGGCGCGGTTAGCCGTCAATGTGAACACCGCATGGCCGGCAGAATCTGTGGTCACCGTAGCCGGCGTGATCGGATTACCCAGCAGCGAGCTCAAGGTAATCTGTTGACCGGCGATCACCTGCGTTTTATTGATATTCAGCTGCAAGGAATACGAAGCCGTTGCACCCAGCCCAATGCTCAGCGGACCAGATAAGTTAAGATTAACTCCCGAGACACCGACTTTAATGGTCACCGGCGCTGCCCCGGCGATCGAGGAAGTCACGGTAATGTTGCGGTTCGCTGGGTTGTTCGCCGTACCCAAGGTCGCTGTAGCAACACCATTGGCATTGGTGGTTGCATTCGTCACGGCCAAATTAGCGCACAGCCCGTTAGGTGCTGTGAAATCACAGGTGGCCGCAAACTGCACGGCTACGCCAGGAATGACGTTGTTATTCGAGTCTACGACCAAAGCGGTAATCGTCGCCGCCTGCGAACCATCAGCCGGAATCTGCAACTGACTGGTGATCACCGACAGATTACGGGCCGTGGTACCCACACTCACATTAGCCGCACCGGTCGCAAAGCCACTCACCACCTGAACGCTGATGTTGCTACCGACAGTGGCAATACCCGGAATAGCCGTCAACGTCGCGCTGACCTGTCCGGCGGCATTACTCGTGCCGTTGATGACCTGCAATCCGCCACCAGGACCTGCTGTGAAGGTCGCGGGTTGACCACTGACCACGTTGTTGTTTGAGTCGTAAAGAGTCGCGGTGATGGTCGCACTATTGCTGCCATCCGGTGCAATCAGCGGAGTGCTCGTGGTGGCGATGAGATAACTGACCGCACCCGAAGCACCGACGCTGACTATCGTCGCCGCACTGCTAGAACCACTGACCACGGTCACCGTGATCGGCGTATTGACCGCCGGGCTGTTCACGGCAGTCAATCTCGCGACAACCTGGCCCACCGCATTACTGGTGCTGTTCACGACCACCAAGCCACCGCCGGTTGAAGCCGTGAACGTCGCCGCCTGACCACTGACAGCATTGTTGTTAGCGTCATACAGTGTAGCGGTAATCACCGCACTGTTGCTCCCATCAGGAGCGATCACCGCTTGATTACTCGACACCACAACCGCCGCTACAGGGCCTACAGCACCAACCTTAACGGTCGTACTCCCACCGACAGGGCCACTGGTCACGTTCACGGTGATTACGGTTCCGGTAACTACACCCGGTACCACTGTCAACTGAGCTTGCACCTGGCCTGCCGAATTACTGGTGCCGTTGAGAACTTGCAGCCCGCCGCCTGCCGATGCCTTGAAGGTAACGGCCTGACCACTGACCACGTTGTTGTTAACGTCATATAAGGTTGCGGTAATGACAGCGCTGTTGCTTCCGTCAGGTGCAATACCGGCTGAGTTGCTGGCCACTGTCATCGAAACCACCGCACCGGAGCTGCCTACCTTAAGATTGGTGCTGTTCGATACCGAACCAATGCTCACCGTCACGGTAATAGTCGATCCCACTGCGGTACCGGGCACCGCAGTGACCGTAGCGGTCACTTGGCCAGAGGCATTACTAGTGCCGTTAACCACTTGAAGGATTCCGCCTGACGAGGCCACAAACTTGGCGACTTGGCCGGACACGACGTTGTTATTCACATCGGTCAGTGTCGCAGTAATCGTGGCGCTGTTGCTGCCATCGGAGGCAACACCGGGCGCGCTGCTCGACACTGCGATGGCCGCTACTGAGCCGGGTGTCCCTACCGTAACCGCTCTGGAGCCGCTGGCCGAACCACTACTGACGGTAACCGTGATTACCGTACCCAGCGCAACGCCTGGTATCGCGGTGAGAGTCGCGGTTACTTGGCCTGCCGCGTTACTGGTGCCATTGATGACTTGAATGCCACCACCTGCCGTTGGCACGAAGACCGCCTTCTGACCACTGACTACGTTACTGTTAACGTCGTACAAGGTTGCAGTGATGGTCGCACTGGTGCTGCCATCGGGCGCGATAATGGTCGAGTTTGTGGCAACGGTGACCGCGGCTACCGGTCCGGCGATACCTACGCGAACAGCCGTGCTGCCGGCAATAGCGCCACTGGACACATTCACTGTAATTGTAGTGCCAACAGCAACACCGGGTAGCGCTGAGAGCGTGGCCGTTACCTGACCGGCTGCGTTACTGACCGCATTTAGAACTTGAATACCGCCACCCGCCGTCGGAATAAAGGTCGCTGGCTGGCCGCTCACCACATTGCTGTTGGCATCATAAAGAGTAGCGGTAATGACGGCCGTGGTGCTGCCATCGGGAGCGATGCTGGGTGAACTGCTAGCTACCAGAATGCTGGCTACTGCACCGGTGGTACCCACTTTAACTGTGGTGTTCGCCGTTGCCGTACCGCTGGTCACGGTGACTTTGATCGAGGTTCCAACGGCGACGCCAGGAATCGCTGTCAGCGTTGCCTTAATCTGTCCCGCGGCATTACTAATAGGACTCAGAACCTGAATGCCGCCACCGGTCGTAGCCACAAACGCGGCCGGTTGACCGCTTACCACGTTGTTGTTGACGTCGTAGAGCGTCGCCGTCAAGGTAGCCGTCGTGCTGCCATCAGAGGCGATACCAACGGAATTTGAGGTCAGCGCAATCAATGCCACAGGACCGGCAGTACCCACCGATACGGTGGTGCTGCCACTGGCCGTTCCACTGGTCACGGTGACAGTAACCGTAGAGCCGGACGTGGTGCCGGCGGCAGCGGTCAACGTTGCACTAACGTGGCCTGAAGTATCACTGGTGCCGTTAACGACTTGAATAACACCACCGACTGAAGCTGCAAAAGTAGCAGGCTGACCGCCAACCACGTTGTTGTTCGCATCGGTCAGCGTGCCGGTGATGGTTGCGCTCGTACTGCCATCGGGAGCGATGCCTGCTGAGCTGCTGGTAACCTTCACCCCGGCAACATAACCGGCCTTCACTACCTGTACTGTGACCGATCCGCTGATCGTGCCACTCGTCACTTTGACCGTAATAGCCGTACCCACGGCAACACCCGGGACTGCGGTTAGCGTGGCTGATACCTGCCCCGCGGCATTGCTGCTTGCGTTAATAACCTGAATGCCGCCACCTGCCGACGCCGAAAACGAGGCAGGCTGTCCCACTACGACGTTGTTACTGGCGTTATAAAGCGTTGCGGTGATCGTCGCCGTGGTACTCCCGTCGGGCGCAATGCCCGCCGAGCTGCTGGCTACGGCGATCGCAACGACCGAATCGGTAATCGGAGTTGGCGTAGGGCTAGGGGAAAAAGCCGAACCACCACCGCCGCAACCGGCCAGTAGCGTAACGGTGGCAAGCATGCCCGTCATTAGTTTCACGATATTCATCCGCCTCTCCCTCAACCTTAAGCCGAGCGAGCGCCAGGGGGCGCTCTGCTTCAGTAAATATTGGCGCCTTCGCGCAGAATTCTCGGTGTTACGAAAATCAGAATTTCGTCTTTGTTATTAGTCCTACTAGTACTCTTAATCAAATGACCAAACAGTGGAATGTCCCCGAGTAATGGCACTTTTTTGTCGCTAGCAATGCGAGTGGTCTGCAAGATGCCGCCGAGCACGACGGTCTGACCGTCATTGACCAACACCTGGGTAATGATTGACTGCGTGTTAATCGACGGAACCTGGCCACCGGTGGCACTTTGCACCAACTGCCCGACGCTATCGTCGGACACCGTTAAATCCAACATGATGCGATTGTCCGGCGTGATCAGAGGCTTCACCTTCAACGACAGCACCGCTTTCTTGAACTGTGTGGTGGTGGCACCGCTGGAGGAGGACTCTTGATAGGGGATCTCCACACCCTGCTCGATATAGGCTTCCTTCTGGTTCGCGGTGATCACGCGTGGCGAGGAAACGATCTCACCGCGGTTCTCAGCCTGTGCAGCCGACAACTCCAGGTCTACCAAATAATCACCGCGCAGGATGGACATCGCGATACTGCCGGCGGGGTTAGCCACCGGGAGATTCACGTTGTAGCGGTCGGTGTAGTTCGGGAACGTGCCCAAAGTAGGTGAAGTAGGCAGGGTCACCGGCGTCACGCCCTTACCATTGGCCAAGTTAGTGAGTGCCGAACCCACAATCGAGTTGGCCGACTGCGAATCACCCGTGACCGACACCAGTCCGTTGTT
Source organism: uncultured Pseudomonadota bacterium (assembly GCA_903828595.1). Lineage (GTDB taxonomy): Bacteria > Pseudomonadota > Gammaproteobacteria > Steroidobacterales > Steroidobacteraceae > CAIKMS01. The sequence goes on from CAIKMS010000015.1 coordinate 229,763, forward strand.
GTTAGCGCCTACATAGGTGGTGCCAAAACGTGCGCCTAAGTCACGCGAAAAGTCATCGTTCACAATGACGATGCGTGACTCAATCAGTACCTGCCGCACCGGCACGTCTAAGGTAGCCACCAACTTGCGAATATCAGCCAGTCGATCGGGCGTGTCCTGAACCAGCAAGGTGTTGGTACGCTCGTCAATGGAGACGGTACCTCGCGGCGATAACAGCGTGTTGGCGCCACCACCACCTTGGGCGGCGGCCATCGAAGATCCACCCGCACCACCACTGGTTAGCGGTCGGCCACGAATCAAGGCCTGCAGTTCAATAGCCTTGGCATAGTTGACTTGCAGATACTCGGTACGCAACGGCGCGAGTTCCTCGACTTCTTTCTTGGCCTGCAACTCGGCCTTCTCGCGGCTCGATAGTTCGTCAGCAGGACCAACCAAAATGACATTGTCACGACGACGCATGCCCAGGCCTTTGGTACGCAGCACGATATCCAGCGCCTGATCCCAAGGAACATTCTGTAAGCGCAGCGTAAGGCTACCGGTCACGCTGTCGCTGACGACAATGTTCTGGCCGCTGGTATCGGCCAGTAGCTGCAACACGGCGCGAATCTCAATGTCCTGAAAGTTCAGCGTGAGGCGCTCGCCAGTAAATTCGCGCTTCTCATCAGCCGCGTTTTTGGCTTGCACAGCCGCCTTGCGAATTTCAATTACGTATTGGTTATCCGACTGATAAGCCAGCTGTTCGTAATCACCATTGGTGTTAATCACCAGGCGGGCATTTCGCTCAGAGCGCAGGGCATCTACTGTGGTAACCGGGGTCGCAAAATCCACCACGTCATAGCGCTTAGTCAGACCGCTATCAATGGACGTACCCACAAAATCCACCAGGACTTTGCTGCCTTCCTGGCGAAGATTGACCGCAGTACGCGGATCACTCAGGCCGATAATGACGCGCCCGGTGCCATCCACCGCGCGACGAAAGTCGATTGAAGAGACGCGCCGCGCGGGCACAACGGCCGCAGCCGCCGAAGCGCCTGAGTTTGGCGTAGCGCCGACAGCTGACGTCGCGCTTGAATCCGCAGACAGGGCTGGCGTCTCGGTCTTGGTGGTTGCGGAGGATACTGCGGCCGCTGAGCTGTCTGCAGCGCCAGCGCCCAACACCACAATCACGGTATTTCCATCGGTATTAACGGTGTAAGGGGTTGGTGAATCCATATTCACCACGACGCGCGAGCGACCATTGCCCTCGCCGGCGACCACGCTATCAATCCCCGAAGATTTCACGTCGATGCGGCGACTGGCCAATGCCAGCGATACACCGGGAAAATCCAAAGACAAGCGCGCGGGCTTATCGATGGTAAATGCCACAGGCTGAGGCGCAGCCTTACTGGTATGCAAGGTCAGTTGCACCTGATGCCCAGCCAGGGTGACCACATCGATGCTTTCTAAATGGTTAGTTTCGTCGGCCAACGCCGAACTGCCGAACATCAGCAGCATCGCCGACAGCGCCAGGCGACTTAACACCCTGCTGCGCATCAGCGAACTATCGAACTGTGTGACGAAATTAACGTTCATTACCCTTACTCCCCGTGGCCTGGCTCGAACATCTTGCCTGCCAGACTTCACTACCGTCCGTCGCCTGAGCTGATTTACAGCCCTACCCTCAGGCGGCGGCCTACCTGAAACCCATTCAATTCACCAAACTTAGCGCGGCGTCTCGTTCCATGTACCCACCCAAACCATCCGGTGCTAGCTCCTGCACCGTAATCTTGGATTCGGTTATCGCCGTAATCTTGCCGTCGTTTTGGCCCAAGTAATTACCGGGCACGACCCGATGCAACAAGCCATCTTTAGTCTGTACCAACCCGTAGGTCTTTCCGGCTTGGCGTAACGTTCCGACCATGCGCAGAGTGTCCAGCGAGAAGGTCTCTAAGAACTCCCGTGTACGCCCACGATCCGGACGCGGACCGGCAGTTGATGTAATGACGCTGGGTTGGAACGGTGAGCGCAGATTATTCGGGTCGTAAACAAAAGACTCGTAGGGCTTCAAATCCGGCAGTGGCTCAATGCGACCACCGGGCCGCGCCCGTTTTTCCGCCAAGACTTTAGACAGATTTGCCGTGCTGTCACCGCAAGCCGCCAGCCCCAACATCAGACCAACGCAGAACACGAGGGACAGTCTCGATGCGAATTTAGCGATCATGGGTTAGCTCCCGCTGCTGGGGGCTTGCCACCCGGCTTGCCCTTACTGTTGAGGGCAGCTAATTCGTCTTCATCCAGATAACGATAGGTCTTCGCCGTCACCTGCAAAGTCAGCTGATCAGGGCTACCGTCCTTGCTATCCGGTGCAATCGTGATGTCATGAAGCGTAACGATGCGCGGCAAAGCCGCCAGCCCACTGACAAAGGCACCAAACTGGTGGTACGAGCCGCTTAACCGAATGGCAATCGGAAGCTCGGCATAAAAGTCTTTCTTCACTTCCACGCCCGGCTGAAACAACTTCTCCTGCAGACCGGCCGCCAGGCCGACTTGCGAAATGTCGATGAGAAGGTTCGGCACTTCCGTGCGGCCGGGCAGCTGCCGCAACATGGCGCCGAAAGATCGCTCCATGTCTTTTAACTGCACCTTATAAGCTTCTAGATTGGCAGCCTTACGTTGCTTATCGTCAAAGGAGTGCATCAACGTTTCTTCAGTATGCTGGGCATCGGTCAACTCAGGCAGCTGATTGCTGATCGGAAACAGATAAATCAAAAGCCCGGTCAACAAGATAAAAACCAAAAGAATGGCTAACGCCCTAAACAACAAGGGCCAACGGCCTACGTCCTTAGGGTCAAGCTCTCTGAGTTCTTGAATAAAGTTCATGGTGCGCCACCGGCCGCGTGCACAACAGGCTTTTTGCCCTTGGCAGGCTCGTCAGGCGCTAGCGTGCGCTGCATCGCGAATATCGTGAACTCCGCGCCAGGTCGGCTGCCTTTAAGCGTTTCAATGACCTGAAGCTGCGGATCACCCAACCAAGGGGAGGCTTCAATGTTTTTCATCAACGTACTCACGCGAGTAGAGCTTTGCGCTACCCCGTGTATTTCCAACTTCAAATCGGATTGCTTAACACTGGTGAGAAAAACGCCATCAGGCAATGTTCTGGCTAATTGATCAAAGACGTGGACTACCTCAGGACGACTGCGCTGCAGGCGCTCAATGATAGCCATACGCGCTAACGTTCTTTTCTTCTGGGCATCAAGATTATCAATATCAGCAATCTGCTTTTCTAACTCAGCGATAGCCTTGGTCAAAATCTCGTTGCGCGCACGCTGATGATCAATAGCCGCGCTAAAGCCAAAACTGGTCACGATCGTCACTAGCGCGGCGACCACTGCCGCGCCGATCGCCGCGACACCAAACTCTCGGCGAATCGCGGCCCGCTGTCGTTGCCGGTGCGGTAAAAGGTTAATGCTTGGCATCAGTCAAAACTCCGCAGCGCCAAACCGCAGGCAACCAGCAGTGCGGTCGAATCCTTACGCACGCCCATGGCCTTGGCTTTAGACGACAACTGCATCTGACCTAAGGGATCTCCGCGCTCCGCGGGCAGGCCCACTCGGCTTGAAATCACCTCAGCCACACCGGGAATATTGGCGCAGCCGCCGCATACCAAAATCAATTCCGGTTGCTCGCGGTTATTCGCCGAGGCTAAATAAAACTGCATGCTGCGACTGACCTGTTGGGTCATGTCGTCAATGAAAGGATCTAGAACCTCGGGCTGGTAGTTGGCGGGTAATCCACCCTCTTTTTTAGCTCGACCGGCTTCTTCAACCGACAATCCGTAGGTACGCATCACTTCTTCAGTGAGTTGCTGACCACCAAAAGCGAAATCGCGCGTGTAAACCACCCGCCGATCGCTCAACACACTGAACGTGGTGGTGCTCGCACCAAAGTCGACTACCGCAACCACGCGCCCTGCACCGGCGTCGGTCATCTGATAGTTCATTAATTGGCAAGCACGCTCCAAAGCGAAGGCCTCGACATCCACAATGTGCGCCGTCAGCCCAGCGGTGGACACCGCGACCTGGCGCTGATCCACGTTTTCAGTACGCGTGGCGACCAGGAGAACATCGTTCATCCCAGGATCACGCGCTGATACTCCCAATACTTCGAAGTCGTAGCTGACCTCTTCCATAGGGAAAGGAATGTACTGATCGGCCTGCAGCTCGACCTGAGCTTCTAGATCACGCTGTGATAGGCCAACCGGCATCTGAATTAACTTGGTAATGGCGGCATCGCCGGAAATCGCAATTGCGACCTCCTTGGAGCGTGCGCCAGCGCGCTTCACGGCGCGCTTGATCGCTTCGCCCACGGCTTCGGCATCAATGATGGCTTTTTCATTGATAGCGCCGCGTGGCGTGGCTTCCGCCGCGTACGATTCAACCCGGTATTTGCCGCCAGAAAACCCCAATTCGACCAGCTTAATGCTGGACGTAGTGATATCCAGCCCTATCAAGGGACGGGTTCTGCGCCCGAATGAAAAACTCTCGGGCAACGACAGCCTAGGCAACGTTAGCTTCATAATTCTCTATTTTTCAGGACGTTATGCAACACTACGCCACCCAGCTAGAAGAATCTATCGCAACTATATAGCAATAAAACACTAAACAGAACGTGCTTAGCCTCACGAAAGCCCTTAAACCGGATGATTCAGTCGCACTTTATGCTCGTCTCACACGGATTCGGCAGCCATAACGCCTGCCGGTACAATGAAGAACAGCTTGGCACACTGCCCGCTCAGGAAACGTGAGGATAGTCGCATCATCAGCAAAGCAGATCTTCGATCCGGGCCCGCGATGAGTCCAGGATGACATTCACTATGCATAATCGTTATATCGGTAGCAAATAACCAAGGTTGAATTTCCTGATGCGTCTAACACGCCGAATTCTCGCGCTTTTGCTGATACCGCTCATTTTGCTGGTAGGCGGGCTTGTGCTAGCGCCCATTGGAGCCTACTACTATCTGGCACCGACCCTGCCGGATGTTGCGACCTTAAGAGATATCAAACTGCAGGTTCCGCTGCGTATTTATACGCGCGACGGCCGACTGATGGCGCAGATTGGCGAGCAACGCCGGGTTCCGGTGACTTTCGAGCAAATCCCTAAACCCTTGGTCAATGCGTTTTTAGCCGCGGAGGACGATCATTTTTTCGAGCACTCCGGGATTGACGCCAGCGGCTTACTGCGAGCCGTGTATGTGAGTGCGGTGAGTCATGAGGCCCGCCAAGGAGGTAGCACCATTACGATGCAGCTGGCGCGAAACATGTTCCTCACGCCGGAAAAACAGATACGCCGCAAATTGCGCGAGATCTTCCTGGCGCTGCGTATTGAATCGGAGTTCAGCAAGCAAGAAATTCTCACGCTTTACCTGAATAAAATATTTTTAGGCAATCGCTCTTATGGCGTAGCCGCCGCCGCCGAGGTGTATTTCGGCAAATCGTTGGATCAATTGTCGCTGGCTGAAATGGCCACAATTGCTGGCCTGCCTAAAGCGCCCAGTACGATTAATCCGATCGTCAGCCCGGAACGGGCCCTGCAACGCCGCGCTTATGTGCTACGTCGAATGCTCGATAGTGGCTATATTTCCCGTGCTGAGCACGACATAGCCGCCTTAACGCCGATGGAATCCCAAGAGCACGGTCCGAAGGTGGAAGTTGAGGCGCCTTATGTGGCTGAGATGGTCCGTGCAGAGGTCGTTAGTCGTTACGGGGATCAAGCCTATTCGGCCGGCTACCGCGTCACAGCGACTATTGATAGTCACCTGCAAAGAACCGCGGATTGGGCGTTACGCACCACTCTCCTGGAGTATGACCGGCGGCACGGCTATAGAGGACCACTCGCCAATTACGCGGGCGACACGACCCAAGCCCAACGCGCGTTAGAGGCTAAGCCCAATGTCGGCGGGCTGATCCCGGCGGTCATTACCAAAGTCGAAGCTAAAAGCGCACTGGCCCGAACTCGAGAGGGTCAAAATTTGATCCTTCCTTGGGACGGCGGGTTATCTTGGGCGCGTCCGGGTGATGACAAAGGCGGGATCGGTGCTGCACCCCATGCACCCAGCGACGTGGTCTCGGTCGGTGACGTGGTCTATGTCTTACCCATCGAGAAAGATCAGGCGTACCTGGCGCAAATCCCCTTAGTGCAGGGTGCCTTTGCCTCTCTGGATCCTCAGGATGGGGCGATTCTTGCTCTGGTTGGCGGCTTTGATTTCTATCGCAGCAAGTTCAACCGAGCAACCCAAGCCAAACGACAGCCTGGCTCATCGTTCAAGCCTTTTATTTACTCCGCCGCACTTGAGCACGGCTTTACGCCGGCCAGCGTTATTTTGGATGCACCCTTGGTTTTTGAAACACCCGGGGCTGGAACGTGGCGCCCGGCCAATGATGAAAAAGGCTTTTCCGGTCCAACGCGTATGCGCGACGCGCTGGCTCGCTCCAGAAATCTGGTGTCGATTCGCCTACTTCGTTCGATCGGCGTGGACTATGCCACGGCCTACGCAACGCGCTTTGGCTTTACCCAAGAGGAATTGCCCCATAACCTGACGCTTGCACTGGGCACCGCACAACTCACGCCACTGCAGATGGCCAGCGCCTACAGCGTTTTTGCTAACGGTGGCTACCGCATTCAAAATTATGTGCTCGAACGAATTGAAGATGCGCAGGGAACGGTTTTGTTTCAGGCAGAACCGGCTATTGCCTGCTCAGTGTGTGCGCATGAGGAGTCTGCTGAAGCCGACTCGGTCGATCTAGGTGCTCCAGCGCAAAGTCCTGACAGCAACCTCACGCATCTGTGGCCACAAACAGGCATCTCAGGACTGGATGACAAACATCTAGCGCCCGCCGCTATCACTGCCGCTAATGCTTTCATCATGACGGACATGATGAAAGATGTGATCAGACGCGGCACGGCACGTCGTGCCTTAGCCTTAAAGCGCGATGATATCGCCGGCAAAACCGGAACTACCAACGATCGAAGGGATACCTGGTTTTCAGGATTTAACTCGGCGATTGTCGCAACTGCCTGGGTGGGTTTTGATCACGAACGCTCCCTTGGTGCTAACGAGGAAGGCGGCCATACCGCCTTGCCGATGTGGGTTTACTTCATGGGCGAAGCCCTGCGCGGACAAGGCCCTCGCCAGTGGCGGCAGCCTGAAGGCGTGGTTAGCGCGCGTATCTCACCGACCACGGGGCAACTCGCAGCGCCCGGCGACAGCGCGGGAGTGTTCGAGTTTTTCCTCGCCGGCAAGCTGCCAGGCAGCAATACGCTTACTGAAGATGCCGGTGGGCAATCCAACGAAGCGACCCGACCTCAGACGGACGATGGAATCTACTGAGCTTAGGCAGCGCTGTGCTACATTTTAGCCGTTAGCCTTATTAGAGGTGGCCCATGAGGCGATCCAGAGCGGCGCTAGTGAGAAACACTCGGGGTGATGACGTACGTCGTGCGCTGGCTCAAGAAGCCGCGAGGATCATGGTTGAGCACGGCATTGATGATTATGGCTTTGCTAAACGCAAGGCGGCCGAACGCATGGGTATCAAAGACCAAGCGGTGCTGCCGAAAAATGCTGAAATTGAGGATGCTGTGTTGTCGTATCAGCGGTTGTTTGCCGCAGACAGCCATCCCCAAACTTTACAAGAACAGCGACGTGCCGCGCTCAAAGCGATGCAACTCCTGCGAGACTTTCAACCACGCCTGGTGGGCCCGGTGTTGACCGGCAGCGCCACGCCCCATCAAGAAATTCTGCTGCACGTATTCTGCGATGCCGTAGAGGCAGTTCACTTTCATTTGATTGATGCCGGCATACGCTTTCAGCCCAGCGATAAGCGAGTTCGGTTGGATATCGAGCGTACCGTTAACTGCCCCTCCGTCAGCTTCACGCTCAACGAGTTTGAGATAGAGGCCGTCGTATTTGCCAGCGATGGCATACGTCAGGCCCCATTATCGCCCACGGATGGGCGCCCTATGCGTCGCGCGAGCATCAGCGAAGTCGAATTGCTGCTCGACCAAGCCCGCTAAAACGTGGTCTTTAGCGGCTGGCGATGTCAGCGTAGTCGCGCTGCACGGGGCCGGTATACAACTGCCGCGGACGACCGATTTTCATCGTCGGATCTGCGATCATTTCCTGCCAATGAGCCACCCAACCGGCCGTACGCGCGATCGCGAACATTACCGTGAACATATTTCGAGGGATGCCCAGCGCGCTATAGATAATGCCCGAATAGAAATCCACATTCGGGTAGAGCTTGCGCGACACGAAGTAATCATCGTGAAGTGCGATCTCCTCGAGCTTCAGAGCTAACTCAAGGAGCGGATTATCACCTCGGCCTAACTTGGTGAGCACCTTGTGGCAGGTCTCACGAATAATCTTGGCGCGCGGATCGAAGTTCTTGTAAACCCGATGACCAAAGCCCATGAGGCGTGTGTTGTCCTGCTTGTCTTTCACGCGCGCTAAGAACTTAGGAATATTGTCTACGGTGCCAATCTCTTCGAGCATGGCCAAGACCGCTTCGTTAGCGCCACCGTGGGCAGGACCCCACAAAGCCGCTACACCGGCGGAGATTGCTGCATAAGGGTTGGTTCCGGTGCTGCCAGCTAGGCGCACCGTCGAAGTACTGGCGTTTTGTTCGTGATCGGCATGCAAGATAAGCAATAGGTCCAAGGCCTGCACCGCCACAGGCTCTAAATGAAATTCCTCACAGGGTACTGCGAAGAACATATTGAGCAGATTGGCAGTGTAGGGAAGGTCATTGCGTGGATAAATAAAGGGCTGGCCGAGGCTGTGCTTATAAGCCGCCGCGGCAATGGTTGGGATTTTAGCGATCATGCGATGCGCGAAAATCTCCCGGTGCCGCGGATTATGAATGTCCAAAGAGTCATGGTAGAACGCCGCCATTGAGGCAATGACGGCGGAGACTTGCGCCATAGGATGGGCGTCGTAGTGAAAGCCGTTATAAAAGCGCAGCAATGATTCGTTGATCATCGTGTGGCGCATGATGCTGTTTTGAAAAGCATCGAGCTGGATCTTGTCGGGTAACTCGCCATAGATCAGCAGATAAGACACTTCTAAGAAGGAGCTCTTTTCAGCCAATTGATCCACAGGGTAGCCACGGTACAGCAGGACACCCTTATCGCCGTCGATATAGGTGATCTTCGATTCACAGGCGGCGGTGTTCATGAATCCAGGGTCGTAGGTAAATACACCCTGGTCTTTTTGTAGGGGCGCGAGGTTCAGAACGTCCGAACCGAGCGTAGGGGACAGGGCTTCTAGCTCTGAGGACGTTCCAGTTGCCGCATTAGTAATCTGAAATTTTTTGGTCGTTGTCATCGAAGATTTTCCGTTTTTTCTCGAATCGCGCTGCACCAGTTTACTTAACCGGGCTTCGAGTAAGGCAATGGCAGACTGTCATGCCGCGAACACGGAATCAAGGATTCCCCCTTTAGGACGCGATGCCTGTCACAAAGCTTGAACATAAACTTCGCGCGCGGCGATCGAAGGCTGAGCAGGACGATGAGATTTGCGAGCCTAAAAAAAACCCCGCCTAAGGCGGGGTTTTTCTCGAATTCACATACCAAACAAGCAGTTAGCGAGCCGCAGCCTGAGCGTACTTCTTGCGGAACTTGTCTACGCGGCCGCCCGTATCGACGTTCTTCTGCTTGCCGGTGTAGAACGGGTGACAGTTCGAGCAGACTTCTACGCTCAAATCGTGGCCTAAGGTTGAGCCAGTCTGAAACGTGTTGCCGCAGGTGCACGTTACGGTGATCTGCGTGTAATCCGGGTGGGTTGCTGCCTTCATGGGCCTCGTCCTAATAGTCAGTTAACTGCGAGCCGGACATGCTACCCCGCATTGTCTGTCTTGGCAAATCCCGCGCGCCAAGAACCCCGGGGGCGAGATAAACCAGGCTTTACGCCTGATTGGCTTATCCCGGCGACCAGCAGGCGGATGTCGCTGCTTATGCCCGGGGTGAATCGCCCAGTCAAGTACCTTTTACCCCAGCGGCTGCACCCTGCAATTTTATCCACAGATGCTGTGGATAAGTCTGTGCATGACGCTAAGTAACCCACCTAACTCATGTGAAAAATAACGGTAAATGTCAGTTTGGTTAAAATTTATACAGTGCTTTTTGACTATAAAAAACAATTACTTAATGACTCCAACTTAACAATCAGGTCTAAGAAGTGTGCGTTAAGTCACATTTTTATGACATCACCGGTCGCATGTGCACAACTATTGAAAAGCCCAAGCGCGCTGAAAAATAATTACCCGATTGTCAAGCATTTATCTGCACTTTTTTACAGCGCCACGCTATACGCCAATCCGTAGCCCACCAGCCCCTCGTAGGTGCCTGAAGGACGTCAGGAAACTAGGAAAGCCTCTTGTACATCGTTTAAAAACCGCCAGCCCAAATCCGTGGTCTGAACCAAGGTTGCGCAAACGGTTATCAGGCCTCGATCTTGCAAGCGCGCTAAGACCGGAGCAACCACCGACCAACTCACCCCTGTACGGCGCTCAAACATCTCCGGGGCAAAGCCTGCCGCGAGCCGGGTGGCGTTCAACATAAACTCAAAAGGTCGATCTTTAAGATCAATGTGCTGCCGCTGTCCGATACCACCGGGCAGTGAAAGAGCTTTTACATAAGTGGCGGGGTTTCGAGGCTTTACCGTGCGTATTACCGCGTTGCTTGACGGCAAACTGAGCTTGCCATGCGCACCGGCACCAATTCCCAGGTAATCCCCGTAACGCCAGTAATTCAGATTATGGCGACAGGCCGCACCCGGTTTCGCCCAGGCGGAAACCTCATAACGCTCAAAGCCAGCCGACCCGAGTAACTGAGTGGCCTGACTTTCAATTAGCGCGGTCACCTCATCCTCAGGAAGTGGCGGTGGCCGATGATAAAAGGCCGTTCCGACCTCTAAAGTCAGGTGGTAATACGATAGGTGCGATGATCCCAACCCGATGGCCTGCTGCAAGTCAAAAACCGCTAGCTCAAGTGTTTGATCCGGCAAGGCATACATCAGATCCAGGTTGTAATTGTCATAGCCTGCCTGCCGTAACTCCCCCACCGCCCGATGCGTGTCGTCAGGGCTGTGTATGCGGCCCAGTCGCTGCAGCGCGCTGGGCGAGAAAGTCTGAGCACCCAGCGATACCCGATTGATACCGGCCTGCCAGTAGCCGGCAAAGCGACCGCGCTCGATCGTTCCGGGGTTTGCCTCCAGAGTAATTTCCACATCCGGCGCTACATCGATGCGGGAGCGAATGCCATCCAGTAAGACTGAAAGAGATTCCGGCGAAAACAAACTGGGCGTTCCGCCACCAAAAAAAATAGTTTCTACCCTGCGACCCGCAACGTGTGAAAGATCACCCTCCAGATCGGCTATTAACGCGGATATATAGGCTTGCTCTGGCAACTGCCCAGCGGGTGCCTGATAGGAGTTAAAGTCACAGTAAGGGCACTTGCGCACACACCAAGGCATGTGCACGTAAAGCCCCAGGGGAGGCAACTCCCACGGCACGGTGGCAGGTAATTCAGCGCTCATCCGTCGTGCGCAGAAAAACCAGTCATACGCTTTTGCAATGCTTCACTGAGCGCCACCAGTGCCTGCGCTCTATGCGAAATGCGGTTTTTAATCGCCGGCAACAATTCAGCAGCTGTTCGCTGCTCAGGGTCGGCGGCAACGATAAAAAGCGGGTCATAGCCAAAGCCACCCGTGCCGCGCGGCTGGGTGGCGATGAATCCTTCCCAGCTACCGTAGGCGAGCACGGGCTTAAGATCGTTCGCGTGTTCAACAAAAGCCATCACACACTGATAGCGTGCGCTACGGGGTGCGTCCACGGTCGCCAGAACACTCAAAAGTTTAGCGTTGTTTTCCTCATCGCCAGCTGACGGTCCGGCAAAGCGCGCCGAATACACCCCCGGCGCGCCGTTCAGCGCATCAACCATCAAGCCCGAATCATCGGCCATAGCCGCCAGCCCGGTTTGCTGTGCGGCATGCCTGGCTTTTATAAGAGCATTTTCAGCCAAAGTCGTTCCGGTCTCTTCGGCTGACAGCACGCCCAGCGCCGTTTGCGGCACCACTTGCCAGCCAAAAGCGGCCACAATCTCTCTGATTTCGGTGACTTTTCCCGAATTACCGGTGGCTAAGACAACTTGCATCACGACCCGAGCACCGCCTCCTGCATAGCCAGCAACTCTGCAATGCCCTTAGAGCCTAAATCAATCAATTGATCGAGTTCGTGTCGCCGAAAAGCATGCCCCTCGGCCGTGCCTTGTAACTCCACAAAGCCCCCGCCATCGGTCATCACCAGATTCATATCGGTTTCAGCCTGCGAGTCTTCCGCATAATCCAGGTCTAACACCGGCACTCCGGCATAAATACCCACTGATACGGCGGCTATTTGTCCGTGCAGCGGGCTCTTCGCTAACTCATTTCGACTGAGCAGCCGACTCACTGCATCGCGAAGCGCGACGTAACTGCCCGTGATAGCCGCCGTGCGCGTCCCGCCATCGGCCTGCAGCACGTCACAATCCAAGGTGACGGTGCGCTCACCTAACGCTTTTAAATCCACAATTGCGCGTAAGCTGCGGCCGATTAAACGCTGGATTTCCTGTGTGCGCCCGGTCTGCTTGCCTTTAGCAGCTTCACGCATCGAACGGGTATGAGTAGCGCGAGGCAACATCCCATATTCAGCGGTAATCCAGCCCTTGCCGCCACCCCGCATGAAGCCAGGCACTCCGGCCTCTATGGAGGCGGTGCACAGCACCTTGGTGTCGCCGTATTCGACCAACACCGAGCCCTCTGCATGGCGGGTGTAATGGCGGGTAAAACGCACAGGGCGTAATTGATCGGGTGCACGTCCACTCGGTCGCATGGGTTCTCCAAATATCTAAATAAAAATACTGCGGTTTGACAAGGATAGCCCGGCCACCGGCCCTAACATTTCAGCGTCGCTTTTAAAAACGCGATCACTGCCCGATTCGCGCAACCACCGCGGAGGTATTGTCGCTGTGTGGTGCCGCCCTGAGTACCGCTAAATTGCAAAGCTCTCTCAAGGTGTTCTCAAGGTCTGGCGCATCGCGCCAAACTGCGCAGAGCTCATCATCCGTGAGGCTAGACCAAACACCGTCGGTACACAGCAATAACAGATCGGAGGGCTGCAGTCGGCGACTGTCATGGATGAGCATTTCGGGCAGGACCGCCTCGCCGCCTAAGCAACTCTCCACAAAATTGCGCAGGGGGTGACCGTACACCTCACTTTCGCTAATCAGGCCTTCCTGCAGCAAGTGCTCGACGTGACTTTGATCGCGAGTTCGGTGCAGCAATAGGCCGTCACGTAAGTGATAAATCCTGCTGTCGCCTAAATGAGCCGCATAGACGTACCCACACTGAATCAGCGCGATCGCACAAGTGGCGCGCGGTCGCTGATCCACAGGCAAGGCTTGCCCTAACTCCACCACCACGTCATGGGCTCGACCCAACGCACGATGCAAGAAACCCAACGGATCCAGTACGGGATGGGCCAGCGCTTGAAAAGAGGCCACCAAAGAAATCAGCGCAGCTTGCGCCGCGGCCGCCCCGCGCGAATGGCCACCCATGCCATCAAGAACCACCATCAGCGCAGCACCGTCGGAGGCTATGACCTGAACTCGGTCTTGGTTTTCATCGCGATGTCCGACGTGACTGACGCCAGCGTATTCGATCTGCACTATGGCTCCACACGGGTCGCTGGCAAGCTCTGCTAGACTCTATGCAGCTTTATAACACATAGCCCTATTCGGGCAGCGGTAGCATCACACAATGATTCGAAGCATGACGGGATTTGCGCGCCGCGAGCACGCGGGCGAGTTTGGCACCCTGATTTGGGAGTTACGCACCGTCAACCATCGCTACCTCGAGGTGAGTCTGCGCTTGCCGGAGGAATTTCGGGGACTCGAAGGAGAGTTTAGACAGGCGATTTCAGCGCAGATCAAGCGCGGGAAACTCGATGCCACCCTGCAATTTCGGCCAACCTCAGGCACCACCACGGGCCTTGAGGTCGATGAAGCCTTTCTCGAAGAGCTGGTTGCGCGCGTACAGGACGTCACGGCGCGTGCTCGCGCCCGTATCGGCGAGTTAGCGCGTGTGACCCCGGTGGAGTTGTTACGCTGGCCCGGGGTATTAAGGGAACCCACTAAAAACCATGCACCGTTGCTCGGTGCCGCTACTCAGACTTTAAGCGAATCCCTGAATGTTCTGGCGGCTAATCGAGCCAGTGAGGGGGGTCGTATCGCTGAGATGATCAGCAGCCGATGCGACCAGATCGGCGTGTTGGTTGAACAAGTCACCCTACGTCTGCCTGAAGTTCGGGCGCGCGCCAGAGCACGCCTGGATGAGAAGCTGAGCAGCCTGAATCTTGAACTCAATAAGGACCGTTTGGAGCAAGAGTTAGCGCTGTTACTCACCCGCCTAGACGTAGACGAAGAACTGGATCGGCTACGCAGTCATATCACGGAGGCGCACAAGGCTTTAGGCGGCGATGAACCCTCGGGAAGACGCTTGGACTTTCTGATGCAGGAGTTCAACCGCGAGGCCAATACGCTGTCGTCGAAGTCTCAGGATGTCGAAGTGACACGCGCTGCTCTGGATATCAAAGTGCTGATAGAGCAGATGCGCGAACAGGTACAGAACATCGAGTGACTTCCAGGGGCGTCCGCAGACCTCCAGAGAAGTTGCCATAAACCCCTGAGTTTCCAGGTGTTTTGACTAGAAACGTCCACTAGCCTCCAACTGCCTCTGGGCTACACTTGTAGCTAGGCAGGTAGCTGAGATGTAGCTAAACCTGTAGCTACTAATCGACGAGCAAGGTGGTTCGTGCAGTGCCTGCGGCACTCCACGAACCACACAGAAGTCGGAGAGAAAAGGGGGCGAAATGGCACGCGCGAAACTCACGGCACTGGCGGTAGAGCGAGCTCATCGGTCCGGTGAGCCCGTGCTCCTCAGCGACAGCGACGGGCTGTACCTTCGCAAGCAAACGCGCGACGGCGCCTCGTGGACCCTGCGTTACAACTTCGCCGGCCGACAACATTGGCTCACGCTTGGGAACTATCCCGACATGCCGTTGGCGCAAGCGCGCATCGAGGCACGCCAGGCGCGTGTGCTGCTCGACAAGCAGCAGGACCCGCTGACCGTTCGTCGTGCAGCGCTGGCGGAGGAGCGGCAGAAGGGATCGTTCAAGTCACTCTGCGAGGACTGGTATCGCGCCGAAGTTCAGGCTCGTGGACTCAAGCACCCCGCCGTGCCGCGCCGATATCTCGACAAGTACCTGCTGCCGAAGCTCGGGCGCTTGCCGGCGTGTGACATTTCGCCCGCCGACGTGGCTCGCCTGCTCGATGAGATCAAAGGCCGCGCTCCCACCGCCGCCAACGACCTC